>NZ_JBNPUF010000010.1:0-237870 GCF_051168035.1 Bradyrhizobium sp. HKCCYLRH3059
GACGAGTTCACCCTCGCTGCAGCCGCTCAGAACCTTCGTAAGATGGCCAAGCTGATCCCGATGCCCGCGCTGACGCCCGCGTGAACCACAACGCGCCAATTCGTCCTCGAAACAGATGGCGTTCACGACGAAACTACTGCCGACTTTTTCAACGGAATCGGCTGAATGCGGACGCCGGTCATTCGGTCGCGAAGGTCTGCAGTTGACCAGTGGCAAGCTCGTCAACACGGGTCGGAAGTCAATCGTCTTCATCCGGCTCGCACGGTGAAGCGTCGAGCAGCCACGTGCGGCGAACGTCGCGGACGTCTAACGCCCAAGATCATCTTGCCGCGACATCTCCGCAGGCGTGCACGCCGCGCGCGAACCGTCCGAAGCGCAGCGCCAGCGTCGGCAGCACCAGCAGGTTGAGCGCCATCGAGGTCAGGAGACCGCCGAGGATGACCACGGCCATCGGCCCCTCGATCTCGCGGCCCGGCTCGCCGGCGCCGAGGGCGAGCGGCAGCAGGCCGAGGCCGGTCACCAGCGAGGTCATCAGGATCGGCACCAGGCGGTCGGCGGCCCCGGCGATCGCGGTCTCCAGAGTCCAGGCGCGGCCTTCGGCGACGACCAGATGCTCGTAATGCGAGATCATCAGGATCGAGTTGCGCAGCGCGATCCCGAACAGCGTCACGAAGCCGACCATCGAGCCCAGCGACAGCACGCCGCCGGTCAATGCGACCGCGATGACGCCGCCGACGAAGGCGAACGGCAGGTTGATCAGCACCAGCACCAGGTTGCGCCAGTGCCCGGTGACGAAGGACAGCAGCAGCACGATGCCGATCGTCGCCAGCAGCGAGTTCACCAAGAGGTCGCGGCGCGACTTGGCCTGCGCCTCGGCCGCGCCGGTGAACTCGACATGCGCGCCCGGCGGCAGCTTGACCTCCTTGGCGATCTTCCGCTTGGCCGCGGCGACGAAGGATTCGAGATCGCGCTCGGCCACGTTGGCGGTCACGGTCTGGACGCGCTGCCCATTGCGATGAAGCACGACGTAGCGCCCTGCGGTGCCGTAGACGTCCGCGACCTGCTTCAGGAGGATGTAGGCGCCGCTCGGCGTGCGGATCGGCATGTTGCCGATCTCGGTCGGGCGTGCCGTCGCATCGGGATCGAGCTTGACGATGACGTTGAAGACCACGTTGCCTTCATAGGCCTGGCCGACCACGTCGCCCTGATAGGCGGTGCGGATCAGCTCCAGCACCTCGACCGCATCCAGGCCCCAGGATTGCAGATCGGTCGGGCGCAGGGTCACGTTGACCTGCGGCATGCCCGGCGGCGACTGCTGCTGGATGTCGATCGCGCCCCGGACCTCGCCGAGTTCGCGCGCGATGTCGCGCGCCGCGCGCTCGAGATCGTCGAGATCGGGGCCGAACACGTTGATGACCACGGCGGCGTTGAAGCCGGACAGGGTCTCCTCGATGCGCTCGGTCAGGTAGGTCTTGATCGACAGGTTGATGCCGGCGAAGTTGGCGAGCGCGGCGCGGATACGCTGTTGCGCCAGCTCCTGCTGTTCGCCGGACAGGCCCGGCTTCAGGTCGACCTCGATCTCGCTCGAATGCGTGCCCGCGGTATCGACGCCGGCTTCGGCGCGGCCGGCATGCTGCGCCACGCTGCGGACCTCCGGCACGCCCTGCAGGGCTCCGGCGATCAGCGTGCCCAGCCGCAGCGATTCGTCGAGCGAGGTGCCCGGCAGCGTCGAGACGTGGAGGATCAGGTGACCTTCCTTCAGGTCGGGCAGGAAGGTGCCGCCGAAGAACGGAACCAGGCTTGCGCCGCCGGCGGTCACCAGCACGGCCGTCAACATGACGGATTTGGGAAAGCGGCCGAGCCGCCGCAACAGCATCTCGTAGGAGCCGCGCGACCAGCGCACCAGCGGCGGCTCGCGTTCCTCGCGCGGCTTCCGGCCGGCCAGCAGCAGCATCGACAGCGCCGGTGTGACCGTCAGCGCGACGATCAGCGAGGCCACCACGGCGAGGATGTAGGCGATGCCGAGCGGTCCGAACAGCCGGCCGGCGAGGCCCGGCAGCGCGAGTATCGGCACGAACACCAGGAGCACGGCGAAGGTCGCATAGGCGACCGCGCCGCGCACCTCGAGCATGGCATCGTAGATGACGCGCGCTTCGCTGCGCGGCGACGGCAGGCCTCGGTTCTCACGCAGCCGGCGCACCACGTTCTCGACGCCGATGACGGCATCATCGACGACCTCGCCGATCGCGATGGCGAGGCCGCCAAGGGTCATCGTGTCCAGGCTCTGTCCCATCCATTGCAGCGCCAGCACGGCCGATAACAGCGACAGCGGGATCGCGGTGCAACTGATGACGGAGGTGCGCCAGTCATAGAGGAACACGAACAGCACGATGATGACCAGGGCGCCGCCGATCAGCAGGGCGAACAGCACGTTCTGCGTCGCCGCATCGATGAAGGTCGCCGGACGGAACAGATCGGCGTGCAGCCTGACCTTCTCGCTGTCGAGCGCCGGCCGCAGCTCCCGCAGCGCGGCCTCGACGCGCGCCGCGACGGTGCGCGTGTTGGCGCCGAATTGCTGGCTGATCATCATCATGATGCCGGGCCGGCCGTTGATCAGCGCGCCCCCGATCGGCGGCTCCGGCGCGTTCACGACCGTCGCGACGTCGCCGAGCACCACGCTGGCGCCGCCCTGGTGCAGCAGGACCGTGCGCGCCAGCTGCTCGGGTGTGAGCGACTGGCCCTGCGTCTGCAGGATGACCCGTTGATTGGCGGTGTCGACGAAGCCGGCACCGCGCACGCCGGTGGCCTTGCGCGCGGCGGCGACGACGTCGTTCATACCGACGCCGAAGCGGACAAGGTCGTCGGATCGCACCTGCACCTGCAGCGACCGGATGTCCCGGCCATAGGTCGTGACCTGCGCCACGCCCGCGACGGCCAGCAGCCGCCGGCTCACGGTCCAATCGGCGATCGTGCGCACATCCATCAGCGAGCGCTGCTCGGAGGTCAGCCCGATCGCCAGCACGGTGCCGGCCGCCGGCACCAGCGGTGTCATCGATGGCGCCCGCACGCCCTGTGGCAGGCTGCCGGCGACGACCGCGAGTCGCTCGGTCACCAATTGCCGCGCCCGGAAGACCTCGGTGCCGGGCTGGAAGATAACCGAAATGACGGACAGGCCCTGGATCGACGACGACCTCATGCTCTCGACGCCGGCGAGACCGTTGATCGCGATTTCGATCGGCTGCGTGACCAGCACCTCGACCTGTTCCGGACTGAGCCCGGGGGCCTCGGTCTGGATCGAGACCTGCGGCGGCGCGAATTCGGGAAACACCGCGTAATTGGCGCTGCCTAGCGAGAAGATGCCGTAGCCGAGAATGGTGCAGGCCACCCCCAGCACGATGCCGCGGAAGCGGATGGCAAACGAGATCAGCGCCGCCTGGGGGCCGGTCGCGGCGCCGCGAACGCCGTCAATCATCGTCACCGCCGCCGCGCAACTCGCTCTTGGCCTCCTCCGACAACAGCACCTGCGCGCCGCGCAGAACGATCTCGGAGCCCGACGGAATGTCCTGCACGACATAGTCGTCGTCGGACACTGGCTGGTCGGTGCGGATCGGGTGGCGCTTGAAGATCTCGGGACCGGCGCGCAAATAGACCCACGAGCGGCCCTGCCATTGCACGATCGCGGTGTCCTCGATGAAGACGCCGTCGAACGACTTGCCCGAGGGCACGTAGGCGGTGGTGTTCATCCCCGGCAGCAGCCCGCTGTCGCCGGCGGCGACGAAGTAATAGCTCACGCCCTGGATGCGCGGATCGGTTCGCGGCGCAGCCGACAAATAGCGCAGATCGATGTTGGCGCTGCGGGTCGGCGCCTGCGCCAGCGCGCCGCGCGGCGGCCCGGCCAGAGTCACGCCGGGCGGCAGCGTGACCTGCACCAGCAGCTGCTCGCGTTCGATCAGTTGCACGACCTGCGGCGAACGCTCGATGATGCCCTTTCCGATGACCGCGCCCCATTCCTGCCGCGCCGTCGCCATCAGGGTCTTCACTTGCGATTCGGCGGCAGCCAGGCTGGCTTGATCGGTCCGGAACGTGCCCTCCGCCGCCTCCGCATCCTTCCGCGGCATCGCCGCCGACTGCACGAGGTCGCGGGCGCGCTCGAATGCGAGTCTTGCGACGTCGAGTTTCGCTTGTGCCGTCTGCAGCTGCGCCTGGGCATTGGCGTAGTTGTTGGTCAGGTCGGTCAGCCTGGCGACGTCCAGCACCGTGCCGTAAGCGCGAAACTGTTCGGGATGGGATTCCGCCGCCAGGACGGCGGTCTGGAGTCCGATCTGCTCCTGTTGCGTTGCGGAAAGCCTGACCGTTGCCGGCTCCCGGCCTGCCGCGCCGTCAGACTGCGTCTGCGCGCGCGACGACAGGGAAACCACCGTGAACAGCACGGCACCGCATGCGGCCGCAGCTCTCGTCCGTTGCCTCACCATGCAGTCCCAGCCCCATCGATCGGGGAAACGTCTGGATGACGTTGATGTCTCTACAACAACAGCTACTTCAGCTTCGAGGGTGTTTCAAGCAGCGCTCGCTGCAGGACGGTCGCGTCGGATCCGGCAACTCCCCGGGCTCTGTCCGGCTATCGCTTGCCAGCGCCGTTTCCGTCGGATGCGAGCCCGGTACTTGCGGAGGGGAGCGCGCAGCGCAATGCACGCAGTCGCCAATGCTTGTGGCGCCTGCCTTGCAAGCGAGCCGCATGCGCGGCGGGTTCGTGGCCGAACATGGACCGCAGCCGCGCTGCGGCGTGGAGATCGGGCGTTCGGCATGCGTCGGGATATTTCTTCTTGAGCGTTAGAAGTATTCTTAGACACATTCCAGCGTATTCGTCCGCAACCCAAGCTTGTTGCCGGCCACGCGCGCCGCGCTACACAAAAAGCCCAGACTAACAAACTTGTTAGGCACGATTTTCCTCATCGAATGACCCGGGATTTTTTCCCGATTCCCCGACAGGGGCGAGAATCGTCACATTCATCTACCTGTCGGGTCATTGATGTGACCTCACTTCGCCATACCCCTCCGCAACGAGTCGGGAGTTCCGTCGACGTTGCAGCGAGGCAAGCTTGTCCACTCTGAACCCACCCTTCGATCGCCCGGCGCACCGCAATCACGCGCAGGGCCATCCTTGTCGGTCAGCCTCTCGCCGAGCTCCCGCCGACGTCGCGGCCGACTTCAGAGAAGGATCTGTGCGATGAGCCAGCTGGTGAATGTGCGGCCCAACGAGGCCGGCGCGGGCGATCGCAAGGCGCAGAGCAGTGCAGCCGATCACGGCATGCGGCTGCTTGGTGCTATCGGCGCGGCGGCCCTGGAGCCGCAGTCGCCGACCGACGCCTGGGCGTTCTCGACGAGCGAAGCGCTCGGCACGGGATCGGTGGTCGAGCCGTTGCAGGACGTGCTCGGCAGTCTGACCGAGATCATTCGGGCCGAGGGCTCCCCGGCGGAGCGGCAGCCGGATCATCCATTCGCCGACGATCATGGCTTCGCGCTCGACCAGGAGGAGCTGGCGGGTCTGCCGGGCGTGGTGCTCAATACCTTCGATGTTGACGGCCCGGTGTGGCTCGCCGTCGAGGCGCTTGCTGCGACGCAGCCCCCCGCCATCGACTACGATCTCAAGATCTGGGTCGAGCCGTCGTCCGAGCCCGACCGTCGTCCATCGCCGTACGAGAGCATCGTGGTGACGGTCGATGAGATCGAGAAGAACCGCCTCACCTTCGCCCGCCACGCACGGCCCGAGGATTTTTCGCCCGCCCCGGCGCTGGGCGCCTGGACCGGACGGCTGCGTCTGGAGCAGCGTCCTGACCTCGTGCAGCGGATCGAGCGCTATATCAGCGGGCCATGGACCGCCTGGGCCGACACCGAGCGCATGCGCCGCCGGACCATGGCGATCCATCAGCGGCTGCGCGACATGGCGGCCACGGCCCGCGACGATCAGGCGATCGAGGTCATGTGGGGCATCGCGCTGTCATCGTGGCGGCAGGGCGGGCGCGAATTCGAGTTGCCGCTGTTCGAGCGCGCGGTCGAGATCGAGATCATTGCGCGTCCGGATGCCGAGGTCAGGGTCCGGCCGCGCTTCGTCGGCGCAACCGTCAATTTGAGGGCGCTCGATGCCGTGGCGCCGGACGTGGCGCTTGCTGTGCGCGACAAGCCGGATCGCCTGGTCGAGGCGCTCGAGCAGCGCGCAGAGCTGTCGCCGTTCACGCCGATCGGCCTCGATCAGATCCTGAGCGCCGCAGGCGCGCAATCCGGTTACAAGACGTCGCGCAAATTCGCGTCTTCGGACGATGCGCCGGCCATGGAGGCCTCGGAGGCCGCGCTCACGTCGGGACGCTGGGTCATATCCGCGCGGCGGCGGCCGGAGAGCCTCGCCCTGCGCGACATCGACCGTCTCAAGAACGCGATCGAGCATGCGCCGCAGAGTGAGTGCTGCCTGTCGGGAGCCGTGAGCGCGCTGCTCTCGCAGCCGGATGGACGTGGCCACGCCAATGCGCGCCGGCACCTGTCCGGCATCGTCGGCGGCCCGATCGACCTTGCGCCTGCGCCCAAGCCTGCTGCGGTCGAGCAGGGCGATCTGTTCTTCCCGCTGCCCGCTGTCGCGGAGGATGTCGAGGTCGTACGCGAACTGTCGCGGTCGGATGGCCTGATGGTCCAGTCTGTCGAACGCGACGATCGGATTACGGCGCTCGTCAACGTCGTCTGCCATCACCTCGCGCTCGGCTCGCGCGTCCTCGTCGTGTCCAGGGACGAGGCTGCACTTTCGCTGCTGCATCAGAAGCTGCCGCCGGCCATTCGCGAGCTGACCGTCAGCTCGACCGGCTCCGACAAGGACGTGCTCAGGAAGGCCGAAGCCCTGGCGGGCCGGCTGCAATCGATCCTGGATACGCCAAATCTGCGCGATCAGGTCGGTCAGATCGGCCGGCTCGAACGCGACATCATCTCGAAGCGCACGCAGATCGCATCGCTCGACGACGAGATCGCCGAGATCGTCCGGCGCAATCTGCGGCTCGCCGGCGGCTTGCCGGAGCTGCCGTTCGATCTGTTCAAGGCGCTGATCGGCGAGCAGGACGCGCATGCCTGGTTCACCGACCGGCCGAAGCACCTGCTCGCGGCCACCGACTCGCTCGTGACGGCGATCGACAAGGCACGCGAGGCGCGGCTGCGGCTTGCCGCTGATCTCAAGCACATCGATGTCGAGTTGCCGGAGCTCGCGGCGCTTCCCGACACCGCCGCTATCCTGCGTCTGCACGCGGAGCTGCAGCACCAGGCAGGCCTGACGTCGGACGCTGGCCGCGACGAGGATCTCGCGCTCGACGCCATCGCGACCTTCGGGCTCGACGCAACCAACCGCCTGGCGGCCGATCTCGATGCGCTGGTGGCTGGCCATCGCGCCATTGCCGAGGAGACCTGGCTTGCACGGCTGTCGCCGCTCGGCGCCGCAAAGGCTGACGCTCCCGCAGGTCTCGACAAGGTCGTGGGGTGGGCGCGTGATGCGTCGTTCCAGCTGTCGCGGAGTGCCGAATTCGCGAGGCGCCAGGTGCAGGCGCCGGTCGAGGCGTTCACCAGGAAGGACGCGATCCGCGTGGTCGAGCGGCTTGCGGCCGGCGAGAAGCCGTTCGCGCGGTTCTCGCCCTCGCGCCGCGCGCTGAAGGCCGCCGTCGAAGCGATCACGGTGGACGGTGCCTCGCCGTCGAAGCCGGCGGACTGGCAATATGTCGGGCGCTTCCTGCTGTGGCGCCACGACCTGCATGCGTTGCGCGCGCGCTGGACGTCGATCGCAACGCAGATCGGTGCACCCGCGCTTCAATTGGAATCGGCGCGGGCGTTCGATGACCTCGAGCACATCGTCAAGAGCGTCGAGGCCGCCATCGTGACGGCCGCGCTCGCCGTCCGCAGCGTGGCCGATGCCTGCTCCAAGCTGTCGGTGCCGGACGGCGACGTCAGGGCGATGCTGGCCGATGCACAGCGGCTGGCCGCGTTCGGCGCGGCGATTCGGACCGTCATGACGCGCGTATCGGGACCGCTGATCGAACTCGCTCGCCTCGGCGAATTGTTCGCCCGGGCGGGAGAACTCGCTGTCTCCGTTCAGGAGAACGTGCTGTCGCGGGTCGGTGACGCCGAGACGGAGCCGCAGGAGCTCGAAACGCGGTGGACAGGCATTCTCGCGACCATGGAGAAGATCCGCGAGGCCAGCCCGGACTACGAACTCGTCAGGACCGCCTGCCGGATGGTGACTGCAGCGGGCGCGCCGAGTCTGGCGCAGCGGCTGCGGTCCGCGCCGGGCGCGGGCGAGGCGAAGGATGCGGCGACGCTCGCGGAATGGGTGGCGGCCTGGAATTGGGCCGTGCTGATGCGGATCGAAAGTCCGGAGGAGCGGCAGCTGCTGCATGACCTCGCGGCTCAGCGCGCGCGGCTGGAGACGCGGTCGCTGGCCTTGTTCGAAGCGGTGATCGGCGCCCGCATGTCGCTGGGCATCGCGCAGAATGCGGGCGTCGCCGTCAGGCAAGCGGTGAGGCGGTTCAGGGACTCGATGCAGAAGATGGCGTCGGCCTGCTCCGGTCCGACCGCACGCCGACTTCGGCTTGCTGCGCGCAGGTCTCTCGACGGCTGGCTCGAGGAGATTCCCTGTCACGTGATGCCGGCCTGGCGTGTCGCCGAGTTGCTGCCGGCCCGGATCGGCACCTTCGATCTTCTGGTCGTCGACCACGCCTCGCGCTCCGATCTGCGCGAACTGACGGCGATGCTGCGGGCCCGCAAGGTTCTGATCAGCGACGAGCGTCACGACGACGGAGCCTTGGTCGAAGCCGGCCGCAACGATCCTGTTGTCAAACGCACCGAGACGAACACGCTGCGCCGCGTTCCACCAGCTCTGCGGCGGCTGCTGATGCCGGGTGCCTCGCTGCGCGATCTCGCCGCGATCCTGTTTCCCGATCGCATGATCGAGCTGCGCGCGCGCCCTGCCGGCGTCGAGGCAGCCTCGGTCACAGCTGCGCTGCTGCCCGCCGATACCTCCAGACCGGCCGATGCACCAGCCGCCGAGCTGCCGCGGCCGGCCCGCGCGGCAGCGCCCGCGCCGAAGCAGCGGCCGCAGCCACGGCAGGTCTTCACGACGCACTCGCTCGAAGAGGAGATCGCCACCGTCGCGAAATATCTCTCGATGGCTCGCCGCTCGGGGACGGACATCGTCACGGCTGCCGCCGGCAAGCCGGGCGCGCCCGCTATAGCGCAGCGTGCCGAGAGCCGCGCGGCTGCGCCCAAGCCCTCGCCGGAGATTCGCGTGCTGCGCCGGCGTCCGCCGCGCGATCCGGCCGCGGACATCGTGACGCCGGTTGTGACTCCGGCTCCGCCTGCGCTGCCGACCGTCGCGCAGCCAGCCACGGTCGAGCCGACCCAGCCGAGCGCGGCCGCCGTCGCTGAAGCGCCGGTCATCGTCGCCGATCGGGCTGCGGTGCCGCAGCGCCCTGCCGAAAAAAAGGTGGTCACGGCGGAGATCGAGGCGGAGTCCACGGGCGCCGCGCCGGCAGAGCCCGTGAAGCCTGCCGTCGTTGCGACACCCGCTGCGGCAGCGGCTTCTGCCACCACTGAGCCCGCCGCCGCTGCTGCGGCTACAGCCTCTGCTGCGACTTCTGCAGCGCCGGCGACCGAGATCAAGATTCATCCCTCCCTCGTCGCGATGGCGTTCAAGGCGACGGAGAACGCCGCGGCACCGCACCGCCGCCGGCCGAGCCGGCGGGTGATGGCGTTTGCCGCGGCCGGATTGCTGGCAGTCGTCGGTGCGGCAGTGTCCTGGGAGCGCGCGTCGGAATGGATCCAGCTGTCCCTGAGCGGTGCGACGGCAGCGTCGGCTCTGCCGAGCGAACCGGGCGCCCATAAGGTCAGTGCAGAGCGGATCACGCCGGAGGCCAAGCCGGTGGTTGAGGCCAAGCCGGTGGTTGTCGCCGCGGCAGAGGAGCATGCCACGGTCGGCATGAGCGTGCCGGTCAGCACGCCGGCGCAGGCGTTCCTCTATCATGAGGATCCGCAGGATCCGAAGGGCAAGCGTTATCCTGGCAAGGTCACCTGGTCGATCGAGCAGACCAAGGGGCCGCGACTCGATACGGCGCCGGCGATCAAGGGTGAGATCGAGATCGAGAACGGCACCAAGGCCACGATCTCGCTGCGGCGGAACGCCGACATGGAGATGCCGGCGAGTCACATCATGGAGCTCAAGTTCGACTGGCCGGATCAGTCGGTCAGCGGCCTGACCAGCCTGAGGGGCATCGGCCTGAAGGGCGAGGAGGCCGAGCGCGGGACGGCGCTGGTGACCCAGACCGCCCGGGTGACACCGAAATACTTCATGGTCGCGCTGTCGGCCAACGAGGTCGATACCAAGCGCAACCTGATGCTTCTCAAGGGCAAGCAGTGGTTCGACATTCCGATCGTCTACGAGGGCGGCAACCGGGCGCTGCTGTCGATCGAGAAGGGATCCGACGGCGACCGCGTGTTCAAGGACGTGTTCGCCAGCTGGGGTCAGTGACGGGGTTGGCGGGCATCACGAGCGAGGACAGCATGAGCGAGAGTTCAGCGTTGCAATGGCTGCGGGCTCCCAAGCTCGCCGAGGATGCGCTGCCGGAGGATTCCCGCGCGGTGGCCTGCCGGCGCTGCGGCCGCACGGTGCAGGTCTCGCTCAGCCCGATGCGTCCGCCGAGCTTCCTGCGCGTCGAGGATCAGGTCGAGTGTCCCGAGGTGCAGGAGCGCTGGACCGGCAAGAGCGAAGGCGGGCTGTTGCTGATGATGTGCGGCGCGCTCGAGCAGTCGCTCGATGCCGAATGGGAGATCGCAGAGCCGGAGAGTGCGGCTCGACGAGAACCTGCACCAGTCTCTCCGGTGCGCCCGTCACCCGCGCCGGCGGCGTCCCTTCCAGACAGATGGGACGACGGCAGCGACGGTGATCAGGAGGAGGCGGGTGAGGGCGGCCGGCTGAAGGCCGTGTTCGCACCGGCGGCAGGTGCGCGCAAGAAGCTGATCCGCGGAGCGCTCGGCGTCGTGGTCCTCGGCATCGTCTTCCTCGGCGGCGTGCTGTTGCCGTTACGCGAGATCAGGCTGCTGATTCAGGCGCCGCCTGGGTCGGCCGGATCGTCGAGCTCGCAGCAGGAGGCGCAGTCCGCCGCGCCGCTGCCTCCGCCGCGCCGGATCCTGCTGGAAGCCGCCGGCGCGCGCCAGGACGCCGCGCGATCGCCGTCCAGCGCCTTCATCGCGCCGCGCCAGGATGCTCCGGCACTCGAGGCGACGCTGGCGCGATCATCCGACACGGCAGCCATTCCGCGGCCCGCGCCGGCGCCGGAAGCCGGGCCGAAGCTGCGCGTTCCTGAGCTGGTTGCGATCGCCGGTGGCAGTTTTGCGATGGGCGGCGACGACGAGTCCGAGCAGCCGGCGCATCAGGTCAGCGTGCGACCGTTCTCGCTCGGCAAGCATCCCGTGACGATCGGCGAGTGGAAGCAGTGTGTCGCCGCGGCAAGCTGCGCCGACATCGCGGCCGGTGCGGATGATCGTCCGGTCACCAACCTGAGCTACGACGACACGCAGGCCTATCTCGCCTGGCTGTCGAAGGCGACCGGCAAGTCGTTCCGGCTGCCGACCGAGGCCGAGTGGGAATATGCCGCGCGCGGCGGCCAGCGCACCCGCTATTGGTGGGGCGATCGCATGCGCCCCGGCATGGCCAGTTGCAAGGGCTGCAACGGCACGGGCGACGCCGAGACCGACCAGCCGCCGAAGATCGGCAGCGTCCAGGCCAATCCTTACGGCCTGTTCGACATGGGCGGCGGCGTCGGCCAGTGGGTCGCCGACAGCTGGCACAAGAACTACAAGGGCGCGCCGGCGGACGGATCGGCCTGGCTCGAGGAAGGTAGCTATGCCCGCGTCATCCGCTCGGGATCGTGGAAGAACGGCGCCGCCGATGCGCGGGCCGGCAGCCGCGACCGCTATGACGGCCGCATCCGGCATCCGACCCTGGGTTTCCGCATCGCGCTCTCACCATAGGGGATTTGCATGCTGCCGAGGTCTGCGCGACTCTGCCTCATCCTGACCGCATCGCTCGTGCTCGCGCCGTCATTGGCGCCGGCCAAGGGGACGAAGGCTGCGAAGGATGCCCGCGTCTATTTCATCTCTCCTGCGGACGGGGAGACGGTGACCGGGCCCTTCATCGCTCGCTTCGGACTGCGCAACATGGGCGTTACCCATGCGGGCGACGATTTCGCCGGCAGTGGCCATCATCATCTTCTGGTCGACGTCGACGAGACGATGCAGGCCGGCGAGGAGATTCCGCGCGACAAGAAACACGTTCATTACGCAGCGGGGGAGACGGAGGCGCGGATCGAATTGTCGCCCGGCAAGCACACGCTGCAGCTCGTGCTGGGCGACACCAGGCATCTCAACTTCGATCCGCCCGTGATCTCCGAGAAGATCATGATCACGGTGAGCAAGCCGAACGGAGGCGAGCAGGAGGCGCGCGCGACGCGCAGCGTCACCGTCCGAAGCCGACCGCAGATCCGATCCGTACCAACCGAGCCGCCGGCCCAGCCCGAGCCGTCGCCGGAGATGACGAAGTCGCCCGAGAGCTCCGACTTCATCAGCCGCGTCTTCTCCGGAACGAAGTGACGAGCCTTCCATTCCCGACGGCCGGGCGCGTGATGCGCGTCGCCTTGCGCGCGACCGTGGGACGCAAGCTCGCTCGCTCCTCGAGGATCCATCGCTGAGGGCGGCGCTTGTCGCGCGATGGCGGCAAGGACGATCCATCATCATCCTGCCCCTGCCGCAGCGATGGAGTGACGCATGTCGAAATCCGCGCCAGGGCTCGCGAGGCATGCGCCGCACTGGGCGGCGCAAGCGCAGCTCACCCGGCAATGGCCGCTCGTCCTGGCGCGCGTCCATGGCAGATCCCGACGCAAGCGGGGACGTCGTTGCCGAGGCATCCGACACGTCGTTTTCCTGCAACGACTCGCCATCCTGGTCGGCAGTCAGTGTCGGCAAGGGCATCGCCCGCGCCCAGGATCAGGATGGCTGCGCCGCTGTCCGCACGGATGTGCGTTTGACGGCCGGACGATGCGTGCGCAAGCAGCCGCATCGTCATCATCCACCATCGATCTCGATCCGGTCGTGCGAACGATGGCGACGCTCAAAAAAAAATTTCTGAGGCTTAAGGTCGCAGCCTTGTAGCTGTCGGTTCCTTTCTCGCCTCACCATGGTCACAGCGGCAATCGGGCAGGAGTGTGGTCCCGCACACAGCGCCGTCCACGCCTTGTGCGGGAGCAAAGCGCATGCGCCTCGCGATGATGCTGCTACATCCTTGCGAATCAATATCAGTTGCAATGCGCGGGGAACCGCGCGCGTTGTCGAGTCCTGAAAAGATCAGCAGTCTGCCGACACGGTTCGATCCTGACGGGACCGCATGTGAGTTCGCATCTCAGCGACATTGCGGCCGGATGCGGAACGTTTCGAACCGCGCCTGCGTGATCGAGGCCATCCGCCGCGGATGATGATGTCCAAGTTTCGTTGAAATCTCCTCCCCTTTGTAGCCTGCGCATCGAGCGCTGTTGGCGCCGATGGCGCAGTCTTCGAGGAGGGATTTGATTATGAAGGTCATCAAGCTGATGGGCGTGGTCTTGGCTGCGGGTCTGGCGTCGGGCTCCGCGGCGCTCGCCGACGGCTACAAGGATTGCACCAAGCTCGACAAGGCGTCGTGGAAGACCACCGCCGAGGCCGAGGCAAAGGCGAAGGCCGCGGGCTACGAGGTTCGGCAGACCAAGATCGAGGGCACCTGCTACGAGGTCTACGGCGTCAAGGGCGGCAAGCTCTATGAGCTGTTCTACAGCCCCGAGGACCTCGCGCTGAAGCACACCAAGGCGAAGTGATCTGATGGTCATGCGTGACGCAGGCCAGGCACAGCGGAGCGTCTTCTCCGAGACGCCGGCGAACTCGGGTTCGGGGACCGTAGCGGTCTGGGATTTTCCGCTGCGCGTCTGGCACTGGTCGCTCGCGGCCTTCGTGCTCGTCGCCTGCGTCACGCCCAACACGTTCGATCGCCTGCATCGCCTGGCGGGCTATGCCGTCATCGGTCTTCTCGCCTTCAGGCTGATCTGGGGACTGATCGGCAGCCGTCATTCGCTGTTTGCGCGGATCAGCCTCAAGCTGCGGGCGGCGCCTCAGTACATCGTGGGCATGTTGCGCGGAGAGACGGGACGCTATCTGGGCCTGAACCCGGCAGGGGCCGCGATGCTGGTCGTGATGCTTGCGCTTCTGATCGTCTCGACCATCAGCGGCGTCATGCAGGTCTCGATCCGGTTCTTCGGCGTCGGCTGGATCGAGCAGGCGCATGCGCTGTCGTCCAATGCCATCATCGCCCTGATCGCCGTGCATGTGCTCGGCACGGTGTGGATGAGCGTGCTGCAGCGGGAGAATTTGATGCGCGCGATGGTGACGGGACGCAAGCGCGTGCCTGGCATCATGCGCGCCGCGCCTGCGGTGGCGCGCAGCGTCGCACGCCAGAGCCCGGAGCCCGAGCCGATGGCGGACGAAGAGCACGTATCCGTTGTACCCGATCTGCCGCCCCTGCGCGTGAATCCGGCCCCCGGCGCCGCGAAGCCTGCGCGTATGCCGCGATCCCTCAGCATTCACGACAGGCGGCTGGGGGTCGGCAGGTGAGACGGCGGGCATCGGTCGTGTGCGCTCGCCGGCGATATGTGCGTGCAGGCCCGCGCCTGATTTCATTTCTAGTGCGCGCAAGGCTTGTCCGCGCACGGCTCGAACTGGATGGACGCACACGCATATTGCGGTCCATGCCGCGTGAGACCAGCACGAGCGTGTCCCTTCGTGCATCTCGCTCGCACTCGTCTCGATGAGCGGGCGCATGAGGATCATGCATGTGCTGTGCGCAGCGTAGGCGGTCGATCGTGAGTCTCGTGTGGTTCGCGGCGCGCGACGGCGCTGCATGACCTGTCGTGTCTCATATCAGCACAGATGCGAACTAAGGCGATTGTGCTGCTACCGACCGCAGTGACCGCCGATTTTCGTCGTTGTCATTCGGCGCTGTGCATCGGCGATGATCGAGCCCACGCGTCTGCGCGGCGACTTGACGCCGTACAACTAATAAATTCGCGCGCTTTGTCGCACACACAGATGTTGTCAAATTTCGACACGGCAAATTGCCGCATTCGGGACTTTATAGTCGTTCTATGAAGTGTCGAAGACTCGTCGAAACAGGCGAGCGCGGGAAGACGTTCGGCACATTCGGGTGAATTCGGGACAGGGACATACAGCATGAATCTCTTTGGGAAGGTACAGGCAGCAGGAGCCGCCGTGCTGTTGATCGCGGCGTTCGCGCTGCCGGCAGGGGCGGCTGAGACGACCATCGAGATATCGGTCAAGGACAACAAGTTTCAGCCGGCGGAGATGAAGGCGCCGGCCAACACGCCGATCGTGTTCAAGGTCAAGAATCTGGATGGCGCGCCGGTCGAGTTCGAGAGCGAGCCCCTGGAGTTCGAGACGGTGATCAAGCCCAACATGGAAGGCGTCGTGAAGGTCAAGGCGCAGAAGCCGGGACGCTACGAATTCTTCGACGACTTCCATCAGGGCAACAAGGGCGCGCTGATCATCGAGTGATCCGACCTTCGACGCCGTGATGCCGGGATGCGTCACGCCGCGGGCGCCGCGCTTCGCGGGTTGCCGAACTCGACGGAGACGAGGCTCTTTGGAACGGGCAGCACGAGAGACGGTCGCTTCCAGACGTGGCATCGGTCGCGACGTCTCACGGTGCCAGCAGGAGACGGTTGCGATCACCGTGCTGCTCGTGACGCTGTTCGGAGTCGCGCCGTCCTACGGTCAGACCGTCACGCCGGGGAGCCAGGTCAGGGCCTATGCAGATCCGGGGACCAACGACGCCGGACCGGTGGTGGTCGTACCCAATCGCCGCCGCCAGCCGGTGAGGCCGGCGAACAGCAATGGACCGCTGGTCATTCCGCAGGTGATCGTTTCGCCGGGCGGGGTCGAGCCGGAGCCGAAGGCGGCCACGCAGGTGGAGGAGGCTCCACCGCCGCGGCCGCGGTCTCCGATCGATGCGGGCGCGGGCGCGCTCCCGCAGGCCGCGCGCCGCGAGCCGGCGCCGCGTCTGGCTCCGGTTCGAAACGGCTTTTTCGGTGCACCGTCCGCCGGCCTCCTGGTCGGCGGCTGCCTGTCGACGCCAGGCCGGCTGTCGGTCACGAACGTGCCCAATCGCTGCCTGGACGCGCTGGCGTTCGCCGTCAGTCCGCCGCCGGCGACGCGTGGCGTGCTGCCGCGTAACCTGCCGCCGATTCCGCGACAGGATGCGCAGCCGATTCCGCCCGTTCTGGCGGACAAGCCCAAGATGCGGCTGCCGCCGGTGAACAAGGGGCAGAAGCCGCAGGAGCAGCCGCAGCCGCCGATGATGGCGGAAGACCCCTATGAGCCCAAGGGCATCACGGTGGGAAACTTCATCCTGAAGCCTGCGTTCGAAATGTCCTCAGGCTTCGACAGCAATCCCGGCCGTGTGCCGCAAGGCAAGGGCTCGGCCTTCGTCAGCGTTGCGCCGGTCCTGCTCGTGCGCTCTCAGTTCGAGCGGCATCTGCTCAACGCCGATGTGCGCGTCGGCTACATCGACTATGCGAAGCTCCGGCAGCTCAGCAGGCCTACCGTCGACGCCAAGGTGAATGGGCGCTACGACATCACCGATACGTTTGCGCTCAACGGCGAGGGCCACGTTGCCGTCGATGCCGATGATCCCGGCACGCCGCGCTTCGCCGGCCGGTTCGCCAGGATTCCGCTCGCCTCCACCGTCGGCGGCTCGGCGGGCGTCACCAAGCGGTTCGAGGAGGTCGAGGTCTCGACCAAGGCCGCCATCGACCGCGTCGCGTTCCAGAACGCGCCGCTCGTCGACGGCCAGATCGTCAGCAATGCCGATCGCAACTTCGTCCAATACGGCTCGCAGAGCCGCATCACCTACAATCTGACGCCGGAGATCCGTCCCTTCGTCGACGTCGCCGTCGATCGCCGCGTTCACGACATCGCGGTCGATGCCGAAGGCTTCCGCCGCGACTCCACCGGGACGGCGGTCGAGGCCGGCGTGACCTTCAACTACGCCGACAAGCTGACAGGCGACGTCGCCGTCGGCTATCTGACGCGCCGCTATCAGGATCCGATGCTCAAGCCGGTCAACGGCTTCATTGCCGACGCCAATCTGACATGGCAGTTCGCCAAGGAGACGGCGATCGCGCTGGGGGCCAAGTCGCAGGTGGTGGAGATCACCGAGCCCGGCATTTCCGGCGTGCTCAAGCGCGACGTCACCGTCGGCATCGAGCATCAGTTCGAGCCCTGGCTCGTCGGCACGTTCCTCGCCGGCTATGGCGAGGACGCGTTCACCGGCACGACGCGGGTCGACAACCGCTATCTGGTCGAGCTCGGCATGCTCTACAAATTCTCACGCCTGCTGCAGCTCAGGGCCAGCGTCCGGCGCGAGGAGACGCGCTCCAACTTCCGCGAGAACAATCTGTCGGCGACCGTGGTGCAGGTCGGCGCGCGGGTACAGTACTAGACGAACGTTTCCATCCAATCGGCACGCGCGGTGGGCTGAGCCCTACAGTCTCCAACGCTGTCATGCTCCGCGAAAGCGGGGCATCCAATACTCCACGGCAGCAGATGCCGAACCGAAACGTCACGGCGTGCTGGATCGTCCGCCTTCGGACGATGACGGCGAGGATACCCGTCTTCGTATGAATATGAGAGGAGACGTTGGAAAAGGTCGTCCCGCGGGAATTCCGGCCGGATATGGAAAGGTCTCGGGTTCCTTCGTCCGCGCGACCTCGGCCCAGCAGACGCAAAAAGCAGCGCTCGCGCCATTGCGAGCGCTGCCAAGTCTTCAAGATACACGCGTCGAACGACGCACGGTCTACTTCTTCTGGTTGAAGTTCACGTCGAGGCTGAAGCTGAACTGATCGTCCGTCAGTCCGGACGGCGGCGCAGGCACAGGGTCGGAGCGGCGGATCATCGCCAGCGCGGCATCGTCGAACATCGAGTCGCCGGACGACTGCATGACGGACGCAGACACCACCTTGCCGGCCCGGCTCAGCACCAGCGCCACCTTGACCGTGCCATTGTGCTTCTTGCCTTCCGGATAGCGCTTGTGCAGCTCGAAATAGGCGCTGATCTTTCGGCCCCAATCGTTGGTCAGCTTCTGCTTGTCCTTGCCCATTCCCGGATTGGGGGCCTTGGCCGTCTCGGCCGGCGGCGCGGCCTCGTCCAGCGCCTTGCGGGCCGATTCTTCCTGCGCAGCAGATGCGACCGACGCCTCGGCCTGCTGGGTCGCCTGCTGCTGTTCCTCCTTCTCCGGCTTCTTGGGATCGTTCTGCGTGACGACCCGATCGGCCTCCTCCTCTGTCTCAGTCGGCTTGTCCTTGACGGCGTCGGACTCCTTGACTTCGGCGGTCTGCTGCATCTGCTCCGGCGCAGCTTCGGCCGCGTCGCTGTCGGGACCCGGCGGAAGATCGTTGTCCTCGACCTGGGGCGAGGCGATCTCGAGCGCGAATTCGGCGCCAGCCGCGCCGAGACCGCCGTCCGCGTCATTGCCGCTGAGATGGACGACCGCGAGCGCGGCGCCGCCACCGTGCAGCATGAGGGCGCCGATCGCGGCTGAGATCCACAAGCGGCGCGACGCTCCCTGATACTTGTGTTCGACCATTCTTCAGTTCCGTCGTTTCACTGGTTTCAATGTGCAGCCTGGGCGGCGGCCTGTGAGACGCCTTCGACAGTCACGAGCTTGATCTTCGGATAGCCGCCGGTCCGCAGCAGCTCCATCACGTCCATCAGCTCTCCATACGCCACGCCCCGGTCGGCGCGCAGGAAGATGAACTTGTCCTTCGCCGCCTCGGGGATGTGCTCGAGCGTGCTCACCAGGCTCGCCCGTTTCACCTGCTCCTCGCCGACGAACAGTGTCAGATCCGGCTTGATGCTGACATAGATCGGCTTGTCCGGCTTCTTCTGCGGCGTGGCCGTCGATGTCGGGAGATCGACCGGCACGTCGACCGTCGACAGCGGCGCCGCCACCATGAAGATGATCAGCAGCACCAGGATCACGTCGATGAAGGGCGTGACGTTGATGTCGCTCGTCTCACCGAGATCATCGTCGCCATCGCCTTCCGAGAGAGAGACGGCCATGGAGCTACTCCGCCGCCAGCGCCATCGGAGGCGCAGAGTGGACGTGGATGGGCTCGAAGCGCTCGCCGTGATGACTGCTGTGGTGGCTCTGGCCGCGATCCAGATCGCGCGACAACATCCGGGCGGTGGCGCCGGAGGACCGGTTCACGAGCTCCATGTAGCCCTTCGTCACCCGTGTGAAGTGATTGTAGATGATCACGGCCGGGATCGCGGCGACGAGGCCGATGGCGGTTGCGAGAAGCGCTTCGGCGATGCCGGGCGCGACGACCGCGAGGTTCGTGGTCTGCGACTTCGAGATGCCGATGAAGCTGTTCATGATGCCCCAGACCGTGCCGAACAGGCCGACGAAGGGCGAGATCGAGCCGATCGTGGCGAGCAGGCCCATGCCGGTCCGGCAACGCCGGCCCTCGGCACGTACGATCTCGGAGAAGCTCGACGCGGCGCGCTCGTTGACGCCGTGAGACGGCAGTTCGGACGACATTCTGATCTCGTGCATGGCGGCGTCGATCAGAGCCGTCAGCACGTTCTGGCGTGATCCCAGCGCGAGCTTGGCTTCCGACAGCCAGCGTACGTCGTCGACCTTGCGCAGCGCGCCGCTCAGCTTCCGGCGCAGGATGGAGAACTCGATGGTCTTGGCGATGAAGACGGTCCAGGTCGCAAGCGAGGCGAGCGCGAGCCCCATCATGACCGACTTCACGAGAATGTCGGCGGCCAGGAACATCGACCATGGCGACAGATCATGCGGCACGTGTGATGCCGCTTGCGCACCGCCTTGTGCCGCGCCCTGGGCCGGCTTCTCTGCCTGGTCCTTCGCCTTGTCGCCCGCTGCCGTGTCCGTGACGGCTTCGGTCGCGGTCGACGGTTGGGTGTCGTTCGTTGCGGCGGCCGGTGCCGGGTTCGTTGCACCAGCTTGCGGCGTGGTCGCGGCCGGAGCCGGCGAAGGCGCGGCCGCCTGCGCCGTGGGCGCGGGCTGGGCAACGGCGGGGGCTGTCTGCGCCTGTCCGACGGTCATCGGCTTCGGAGCCGCGCCCTGAGCTTGAGCTGCGTGCGCGACGGGAGCCGGCGCACTGGCGGCGTTGGCGAGCGCAGCTGCAGGCGCCTGCGTGGCGGCCGCCGTCGTCGGAGCCTGAACGGATTTCGCGCCGGTCGGAGTCGTGGGACTCGGTGCTGTGGTCTGCGGGGCGGTGGCAGCCTGGCCAGGTCTCGGCGACGTGGCCGGCTGCTCGGCATGCGCCATGGCGCCGGCCGAAACGGCTGCGATCACCGCTCCTACATGAAGAACGATCCTGAACATGTTGCTGCGTACCCCTTGGTAGTTATCTTCTCTGTAATGCTTCTAGTCGTAACCCGGCTGTTTTGAGACGGCGCGTTGACTCAAAGCGGGAACATCAATGTCGGCAGTCACTCCGGTGAGTGCGATGCCAGATGAAAAATCGAATCGTGTGATCTGCGTAAGAGCTCGCGATGCTGCCCATCGCGTCATAACTCCCTGAAAGTCCTGACCTGGGGCGCGACGAGCCGTGCACGGTTCCGCCAACGCGGCTGCCTGTCACGCAAATGCCGCCGTTCGGTCTTCCATCAATTCTAATTAGTCGGCGCCGGCGTGATGGTCCCGTTCGGTGGGAGCGAGGGCATCACGCGCGTTCTTCGAGACGTGATGCCGCCGGAAACGGCTCGAAAGCGTCGAGATCCGAATCAGGGTGCGGTGGAATCAGGTTTGTTTGAAAAAACGGGCCCCGCGCGATCTGGTCAAGCCGCGAGCGGTGGCTGAAGTTCGCGAATCGCACACGCTTGCCGGCGTAGAAAGATCGTGCTGCTCGCAAGCGGCGGTCTGCCGGCAGTCAAGGACGTGTGACAGCTCAAGGAAGAGACAGGCGGCCGCTTGTGAGATTGGACGGTGGTCCATCGCGAAGGCTGAGAACGGCTCCGCAGCGATGTGGTCATCGTCCGAACGAATGAGCCGGGCTGCATGTGTGCAACCCGGCTCGTAGACGATCGAAAACAACGTGAGCATGGCGACCGAAGGCGGATATTGAGACGCGCGTTTCCTTGGAAGCAGCGGTCGATGCCGGGTCTATCGCTTGCCATCTCGACCGCTGTCATGCTCCGCGAAGGCAGTGCATCCAGCAATCCGCGAAGATGATGAACCGAGATGTCACGGCGTACCAGATCGTCCGCGCTCGCGGACGATGACAGTGAGGGTCTACATATCTGCATCAATAGGGCTGGAACGTTGAAAACGGTCGTCTAGTTCTCGGCCCAGTAGCGGATCAGGTTGTGATAGAGGCCGGTCAGCCGCACCATCTCCGGATCGTCGCGTCCCATCCGCTGCGACAATCCCTGGATCGTCGTGTCGAGATCGAAGATCATGCTGCGCGCGAGGGGATCGCGGATCATGCTCTGCAGCCAGAAGAACGAGGCGACGCGGACGCCGCGCGTCACCGGGGTGACCATGTGCAGGCTCGAGGCGGGATACAGCACGAGGTCGCCGGCCGGCAGCTTGACCTCGTGCGAGCCGTACAGATCCTCGATGACCAGCTCGCCGCCGTCGTAATCCTCCGGCTCGGACAGAAACAGCGTGACCGAAAGGTCGGTGCGAATGCGCAGGCCGGTGAGCTTGTCGCCGCGGACCGCGTTGTCGACGTGGATGCCGAAATGGTGGCCCGACTCCGCGCTGTAGCGGTTGAACAGCGGCGGGAAGATCTGCTGCGGGATGGCGGCGGCGAGAAAGCGCGGATTGGCGGTCATCGCCGAAATGATGCGGTGGCCGAGCTTGCGCGCCACCTCGCTGTCGGGCGGCAACTGCTCGTTGCGCTTGACCATGGCCGACTGGGCGCCGGCCGTCGAGCGGCCGTCCTCCCAGTCGCTGTCGTCCATGATGTGGCGGAAGTCCGCCACATCGTCTTTGCTCAAAACTCCGGGGACACAGATCAGCATGAACTCATCACTTGATGTATGCCCAGGTTTGGGTGTGCGATCAGAACCGCCCGGACAGGACGATCGACGCGCTTCGTCCCGGACCGACGAGCACGAACGGGGTGGCACTCTGATAGAGAGCGTCGTAGTAGAGCTTGTCGAAGATGTTGGCAACAAACAGCTTCGCCGTCCAGTTCTTGTCGAGCTTGGCTTCCGCGAACGCATCGAAGCGCCAGTAGCTCGGCAGCTCCGTGCCCTGGTTGGCCGCCAGCCAGGTGCCGCCGAAGATCTTCGAGCGGTACACCGCCTGGCCGCCGATCTCCCAGGTGTCGTTGATCTGGTACTTCGTCAGCAGGCTGAACGACTGGTGCGCGGTGTTGGCGAGTTGCAGGCCGACATTGCTGGTGAACAGCGCGGTGTTGGCTGGCGGGATGTTCGACTTCGTCACCTCCGACTGCATCAGCACGATGCCGCCGAAGATGCTCCATTTGTCGGTCAGCTTGCCGCCCGCCTGCAGGTCGATGCCGCGGATGCGGTAGGCGGCACCGGCCGAGAGACACGGCACGGAGCCGATGGTGCCTGCCGGATACGGGCAGTCCGCGGTGGCCTGCGCGGCGCTGGTGATGTTGCGTGACTCGCGGGCGTTCTCCTTCTCGGTCTGGAACAGCGCTCCGGTGACCAGCAGGCGACCGTCGAGCAGCTCCCACTTGGTGCCGATCTCGATCGAGGTGTTCTTCTCGGGCCCGAAGATCTGGTTGGCGCCGCCATTGGTGACCGCCGACAGGCCGCCATATTGCGGGCTGAGGCCGTCGAACTCCGCGCCGACCGGATTCGACGAGGTGGCGTAGGCCGCATAGAAGCTGGCGTAGGGCACCGGCTTCAAGGTCATGCCGACGTTGAAGTTCGGCATGCCGCTGGAGGCCGCCGTCGAACCCGGCGTGTTGGCGACGCCGTTGACGGTGCCGAAGCCGTCGACCCGGACGTCGTATTTGTCGTAGCGCACGCCGCCGTTGAGGATGACGAGATCGCGGTAGTTGACGCTGTCGAGCGCGTAGACGCTCGCCGAGTCGATCTTCACGTTCGTCGGGAATTGTCCCAGCGACGGAATGCCGAACGGTAGGTTGGTGAACTGCGGGTTGAACACGCTCACGCCCGAGAGCGAGCCGCTGCCCGCGAACGCCAGGCCCTGCTGCTCGGATGTCAACCCGGTGTAGCTGTTGATGCGCGCCTTTTCCTGCGAGACTTCGAGCCCCGCGAGCACGGTGTGCCTGAAGTTGCCGGTATCGAACTTGTAGGTCGCCTCGAGCTGGTTGGCGAGCACGTCGGTCTGCTGGAAGCGGCTCTGCGGATTGGCCCGGATCGTCGAATTCGACAGCGGGTTGGTGAGCGTCGGGCCTTCCGGCAGCGTGCCGATGTAGTTCAGGGTCGAGCGCGACACCCGGATCTTGTCGGAGATAGTCAGGTCTGGGGTGACCTTCACCTCGGCATTGAACGTACCGATGTCCTGTCCGACACGCGAGAAGTCGCGGTTGACGAAGCCGTACCAGGCGTTGCGCGGCGAGCCGACCTCGGGGAACGGCGCGCCGGCGGTGAGCGTGCTCGGCCGATAGTAGGGAACGCCGAAGTCCGGACGGCCGGTCACCTCGTTGTGGATGTAGTTGGCGGACAGGGTCACGGTGTCCAGCGGCGTCCACTTGGTGGCGACGAAGCCGCCGTTGCGGTTGTCGGTGACGTAGTCGCGGCCGGCCACGCCGGCATCCTGGAACAGGCCGCCGACGCGGGCAGCGAAGGTCGGCGTGATCTTCTGGTTGACGTCGATCACCACGCGCTTGGTCCTGTCGGTGCCGAGCGTGGTGTCCATGTTGTAGAAGCTGTTCTCGGTCGTGGCCTGCTTGGTCACGATGTTGATCGCGCCGCCGGTGGTGCCGCGGCCGGCGAAGGACGACGCCGGGCCGCGCAGGATCTCGACCTGCTCGGTGAAGAAGTTCTCGCGCACGGAGACGCCGGCGTCACGCACGCCGTCGATGAAGACGTCGTTGCGGGCGTCGAAGCCGCGGATGAAGAAGCGGTCGCCGAACGCGTTGCCGCCTTCGCCGGTGCCGAGCGTCACGCCGGCGGTGGAGAGCACCGCGGATTTGAGGCTGGTGGAGTTCTTGTCCGCCAGGATCTCCTTGCTCAGGACGGTGACGGTCTTCGGCGTGTTGAGCAGCTTCTCCGGAAACTTGCCGGAGGCCTGCAGCCGCTCGCCCTTGTAGTCGGAGGCGGGGCTGGAATAGGGGTTGCGGTCGGGCGGCAGATTGCTCTTCGGCGCCGCGGCCTGCTGCTGTTGTTGCTGGCGGGCGGCGCGGCGCATCGCGTCGCGGGCGCGGACCTGGTCCGCGGTCGGGCGCGAGGCGGCCGGCTTGGGGCGCGCCACCGGGGCTTCGACGGTGACGGACGGCAGCGGCGCCTGTTGGGCTTCGGCACCGGAGAACGAGGCAACCGCGATCAGGCTCGCGACTGCCGAGACTTTCACACCGGAAATCTCGGGAGATGGATCCCACTCGTGTCCGCTTGCCCCTCGCAAGCTCCTTGGAAAGACTGCCTTACCCATACTCGACCACCCCATTCGTTACGCAAAACTTTGACTTGGGTTCGTTTCAACGCCCGCAACCGGCGCGCGCTTGTTGCGAATGCAAGTCAAGAAGCGGGGGAAAGCGGCCCAAAGCTGGTTCCGCCGGTGGCCGGAATGCGAAAAGTTTCCATCCATTTCTGAGAATGAGAGTTGTTTGCAGACTGTCGCCCCGTAGCAACAGTTGAAACCTCCTGGTTGAACCGATCTCCGTCATTCAATTGCTGATGAGAGAATTGGTGGTCTTTCACGTCGTCTCGCGAGGTGGATCGTTCGCTTGACGATCACTTCGGTCGATCTTCGGTTCGAGCTGCTCCCCGCCGCGTCGCGAGATGCGGCGGGAATCTGGCAAATCTGTTGCCTGATCGGGGCGCGTGTGCGGCTCGGAACTTCGCCGTGGTGATCAGGTAGAACGCGGCGCCCGGAGCGATCTGGGTGAACGGGACGTTGCCGCGGTGGCAGGTGTCGGAATGGAGCGGTTGGTGAGGTTCCGAGCGTAGACCTTCATGCGGGGGCCGGCATCTGCAGCGGTCTCGACCGTGAGATCAGCGGCGCTCGGCGATGATCGCGACCGGCCCGCCGCCGTCGGGACCCTGATGCTCGGCGCCGCCTGAGACGAACAGGTCGGTGAAGCCGAACAGCCCGGCCAGCGCGCCGCCGACGAAGGCGCGGGCATGGCGGGTCGAGGAGACGTCGCTGTCATCCAGCATGGTATGCCGCTGGCCGCGCAGCCGGCCGCTCTGCGCCGCCTCCGCCTTCGCGAGCACCGCGGCGATGCGGCTGCGATCGGCCGCCGCCACCTGGCCCGGCACGTTCAGGCCGAGCCGGGCGAGCGCCTGCCGGGCCGGCTCGATGTCGATGGCATCGCCCATGACGGCATGATCGATCGCGAGCGGCCCGCTCCACGTGGCCGACATGCCGGCCACCATGATCTCGTGGTCGAGCAGCTCGACGCCGCCCGAGGTGGCCGCGCGCGCGCTGTAGCGCGAGACGTCGGCGCAGATCGTCGCGTCGGAGACATCGGCGGCGGCGAGCTCGCCGAGCGCGATCGCGACACCCAGCGCCGAGGCGCCGCGCGAGAAGCCCATCGATTTCAGCGTATCGCGCACGGCGGTGCGCTGTCCCCGGGCCTCGACCGCCTCGATGCGCTCCATCGTCAGCAGCGGGCATTTCACCTGCACATAATGGACGTCGGAAGGATCGCTGATACCGGCGTCGGTCATTGCCGCGCGCACGCCGGCGGCCACGAGCTCGACCTGCGGCATGCGGCCGAGATGCTCGCCCGGCAGCGCCGGCGTGCGCGCGCGCCCCAGCGCCAGCGATGCCGGGAACGCGCGCGGCGCCGCGGCGTCATCCCCGTCGCGTGCCTCGAACACGATCATGTGCGGCGACAGCGCGCCCTCGGTGCCGCCCGACATCACCATCGCGATCTGCCGCACGGCGTCGGCTGCGAGATAGCGGCCGAGCAGCGTCTCCAGCGAGCGCACGGCGAAGGCGCGGGTGAAGTCGTTGACGCAGCCATTGCCCTCGGTCTTGCCGAGAATGGCGACGATGCCGGCGGGATCGATCGCGCCTTGCGCGATTCCGGTCTCGAGCGCGCCGACATCGTCCGGGCTCCGCATCGGCAGGCGGTGAACGTAGGCGCGGCGCAGCGTGGTCGGCATGTCGAGAACTCCTGTCGGGCGTCCGGCGACACTAGGCAATCACGAAGCCGCGCGCGACGGTGTTCCGGGATGGTCCGCGTGCTATCCTCCGCAATCCCATCTCGACGACCGGTGATCCATGCCTCTCTGGACCTGCTTTCAATGCGGCGCGCAGTTTCCCGATACGGTAGCGCCGCCCGGCCATTGCGTCGTCTGCGAGGACGAGCGGCAATATGTGAATTGGAAGGGACAGAGCTTCCTCAGCCGCGACGACCTTGCTGGCCGGCATCAGGTCATCTGGCGCGAGGATGACGGCCTGACCGGCCTCGCTCTGGACCCGAGCTTTGCGATCGGCCAGCGCGCGCTGCTCGTTCCCGAGCCGGACGGCTGCGTGATGTGGGACTGCATTCCCTTGGCGACCGATGCGGCCATCTCCCGCGTCCGCTCATTGGGCGGCCTGAAGGCCATCGCGGTGTCGCATCCGCACTACTATGGCGCGGTCGCCGATTGGAGCGCCGCGTTCGGCAACGCGCCGGTCTATCTCCATGGCGACGACCGCGCCTTCGTCACCCGGCCGCATCCGGCGATCGTGCCATGGACGGGCGATCGCCTCGCCATCTCGGATGACGTCGTGCTGCTGCGGACCGGCGGGCATTTTGCCGGCGCCACCATCCTGCATTGGCGCAAAGGTGCCGGTGGCAAGGGCGCGCTGTTGACCGGTGACATCGCGATGGTGGCGATGGATCGCCGCCACGTCAGCTTCATGTACTCCTATCCGAACTACATCCCGCTCGGCGCGGCCGCCGTGCGCCGCATCGCCGATGCGGTCGCGCCGCTGGCCTTCGATCGCATCTACGGCGCCTGGTGGCAGAAGAACATCGCCGACGATGCGAAGGCGGCGTTCGATCGCTCGGTGCGGCGTTATCTTCAGGCGATCGCTTGAGCCGCCAGCTTTGCGGAATCCCCGTAAAGTAACGGGGCATTAGGCACAACCAGAAGGTTGTTTCAGGGCATCTTGCAGTCTTTGGTCGGATGGTATCGAAGTATCCCGGGCGGAATGGGGTACCTCAATGCATTTGCCATCGTGCTCGTCGGCGACCGGCGCCATCGTGCCGGCCGGGCTCCTCGTGCATTCAGACCTCCGATCAGCTCCCCATCATCCGGTGTCCGCCTCCAGCGCCGGCGACCTGTCCTGGCGCTGGATTCTGTTGGCGCTGGTGCTCGCCATCGTGCTCGCGGTGCCGTTCCTGCTGGTCGATGTCCCGCCGGTGCTCGACTATCCCAACCACCTCGCGCGGCTGTTCGTGCTGGCGCATCCCGACGATCCCGTGCTGTCGCAGATATACGCGCCGAATTGGCGCATCCTGCCCAATCTCGGCATGGACGTGATCGGCGTCGCGCTGCTGCGCGTCACCGACGTTCATGTCGGCGGCCGCATCCTGCTCGCGCTCAGCCTGTTCGCGCCGCTCGTCGGCGTCATCACCTATCACCGCGCGGTGTTCGGCCGGCTGTCGTTGTGGCCGCTGGCGGCCGGCATCGTCGCCTATGACGGCGTCTTCCTGCTCGGCTTCATGAATTTCCAGCTCTCGCTCGGCTTGGCCCTCGGCGGCGCCGCCGGCTGGGTGGCGCTGCGCCGTCGGGGCGGCTGGCTGCCCGCGATCGCCTGGGGCGCCATCGCCGCGGCGGCCGCCTTCCTCTGCCACATCTTCGGCCTGCTGTTCTTCGCGGTCCTGATCGGCGCCGGAGAGGCCGACCGGCTGTGGCGGCTGCGCCGGTCGCCGGTCCTGGCGCGGGAGTTCGCTGTCGCTGCCTGTGCGCTCGGAGTCACGCTCAGCCCGGCCGTGCTGCTCTATGGGCTCTGTCCGCTGGGCGAGGGTGGATTGCAACTCGGCGACTGGGACGGACCGCCGAAGCTGTGGCGCATCATGACGCCGTTCCTGACAACCAGCGCCGAGCTGACGATCATCACGACGGTCGTGGTGATGTCTGTGTTGGTCCTCGTCCGGCGCCAGCTCGTCGTCGCGCCGGGCGTTCCGCTGGCGCTGGCGGCGCTGTTCGTCGCCTTCGTCGCCGCGCCGTGGACGGCGCTGGGAGGAACGTTGATCGACATGCGCTTTGCCGCGATGTGCGGCCTGCTGCTGTTCGCCGGCTTGCAGCCGGTCGTGTCCGGCAGGAAGGCGGTGCTCGTCGGCATCGTCCTCTCGGGGCTGATGTTGATTCGGACCGCGGATATCGCATCGGCATGGATCGATCACAGGGTGGACCTCGCCGAACTGCGCGCGGCGATCGCGCATGTGCAGCCCGGCGCGCGCGTCATCGCCGCGCATGGCCACGAGCAGCCCGTCTCCAGCCGGCGCGAGCGGATACTGCCCGGATTCCGCTACGTCGATTCCCATATGGCGGCGCTGCTCGTGATCGAGCGGCGGGCGTTCTGGCCGCTGATGTTCGCCCATCCGAACCAGCAGCCCATCACGGTCCGTCCCTCTTTCGCTCGTCTTGCGCAGCCGCTGGCCGAGCCCGCCGCGTGGCGCTGGCTGCAACCTGACACGCCGCCCGCCGACGTGTTGCCGCTCGCGCGCTATCTGGCCGGCTGGCGGTCGAACTTCGATGCTGTCCTGTTGCTCGACCCGCCAGTCCCTGAGCAGCCGGTCGCCGGACTCACGCCGCTCTATCTCGGCAGCTACATCCAACTGTTCCGCATCGGGCAGGGCACCGGCACCACCGCTGTGCAGGAGCCTCAGCCCGCTCCGCCGGCGGCCTCACCTTCGTGAAACCGGAACGACGGCCGCCGCTCCCCATCCGTCTCCGGTGATCCTTTGTCTCCGTTCGGCCGTTGCCTTGCGCTGGCCGGTCGCTAGGCGCGGTCGGTGGCGCCACAACGGAGAAGCGACATGCAACGCATCGTGCCGGGGCCGGGCCAGGAATCGGTATGGGACTATCCGAGGCCGCCGCGGCTGGAGCGCTGCATGGCGCGGCTGCGCGTCGCATTTGCCGGCGTCACCATTGCCGACACGCAGGATGGCCATCGCGTGCTCGAGACCAGCCATCCTCCAGTCTACTACATCCCGCCGCAGCATGTCGCGATGCAGTGGCTGCGGCGCGCGCCCGGCCGGTCGTTCTGCGAGTTCAAGGGCGTCGCCGGCTACTGGACGCTGGAGGTCGGCGGCCGCGTGTCCGAGCAGGCCGCCTGGAGCTACGAGCAGCCGACGGCGCCATTCGCGCCGATCGCGGGCCATCTGGCGTTCTATGCCTCGCGGGTCGAGGCCTGCTTCGTCGGCGACGAGCGCGTTGCCGCGCAACAGGGCGATTTCTACGGCGGCTGGATCACCTCTCGTGTCGTCGGACCGTTCAAGGGCGGGCCGGGTACGCGGCACTGGTAGACAGGCTCCCGTCCCGATGCATGATCCGGCCGCCGATCCTGATCGTATGGATGGATGGTGACGGCAGCCTGTGCATGCAGAGTGGCCTGACTTGGCAGGGGCCGCGATCCCTGCCGGACCAGATCTCATCTTCACGACGCCGGGGGAATGCCATGCGACGGTTGATGAAGTTCCTGCACACGATGGGCGCGATCGGCATGATGGGCGCGATGGCCTGCCTCGTCGTGCTGCTCGGCTTCATCCCGCAGCCCTCGGTGTCGCTGGCGCACTATGCCGAGATGCGCGCGGCGATGGGCGCCATCGTGCGCTACGTGTTCTTCCCCTCGCTCGGCCTGACCCTGGTCGCCGGCCTGCTTGCCATCGCCGTCAACCGCGCACTGCACAGCGCCGGCTGGGCGCTCGCCAAGCTCGCTTCCGGCATCCTCGTCTTCGAATGGGGCTTTGCCGCCGTGCAGGGGCCGATGCAGGAGGCCGCCGAGGAGGCCGCGCGCGCCGTCGCCGGCCAGATCGATCCGGCGACGCTTGCGCCCAACTTCGGCACCGAGCAGGGCGCCATCTGGGTCATGCTCGGCGTCGCCACCGTGAACGTCATCCTCGGCGTCTGGCGGCCGAGGTTTACCAACCTGCCTGATTGATTGAAGCAGGCATTCATCGGCGTTCTGCATTGAAGCGTGTCAGCATTTTCCATCGACACCACCGCTCTCTCCTTTCCCCTCCCCCTTGCGGGGAGGGGTCGGGGGTGGGGGTCCCCTCGGGCGGTGTCGATAGAAACTCGGGACCTTTTGAGCCGACGAGCCCAAACGAAACTCCGCGCCCGCGGACCCCACCCCCAACCCCTCCCCGCAAGGGGGAGGGGAGCGCACCGCCGCCGCCGCGTGATCTGCGGATTTTGCGAAATTGCTCTTGCTATTTTTCCGAAACAATGCTTATCTCCTCCCATCCCGCCTCGTGCAGAGGGACGTACGCGTCGTCACGAACGTGGAGGTGGGCTGCGATGGACGTGACGGCTGCGCCAGACGAGCGCAGTTCGGCGCGGACGGCGAAGTCGTGTGGTCCTGGCCTCTCGACGCTGAGGTCAAGTTCGCTTTCGATGCTGTGACGGCTCGGGGCGGGCGATGGGGGCAAGAACGCCGATCCCCAGGGAGAGCGCGAAGGACACCGTTAAAACCGATCGCGCGGGGGAGGCCGGTTGTCAGGCCCGACCTGTGGTGACTGCCGCCTGCTTTCTTGTTGCAGGCGGGCCATGGGCCGCGGTCAGCACCCGGCCTTCCCCGCGCCCTCTCATTTTCAGAGGGACGACTGCCGCATCACTCGGGCACCGATCGTGCCGCGGGATCGCGAACACGCATGCAAGATCACATGTTCAGGATGTCATCAGGGGGCGGGCCCGCAGCCTCCGACGACGCGCATTGTCTTCAGCTGGTCATGCCCGACGCCAGCGCCGCCGCGGCGCTGACGCCGGCCATGTCGACGTTTTCAGAGCTGCGTCGCCCGCAGCTCGATCGTGAGCGGTACGGTCGTGCGCTTGGCGGCCGGATCGGCCGGCATCTGCAGCACGCGGGCGCGCTGGCCGGTGGCGAGGTCGGTGACCTTGACGATTCGGCCATTGGAGAATTCGAGCGCATCGTGATGTTCGGTCGGCTTGTTGGTGTCGACCTGCCGGAAGCGGGCGAGATGGGCGCCGACCTTGCGCCGGAAGAAGAAGCCCTTGATGCGGACATCGTCTTCGAAGGCGAGCTCCGTGCCCGGCCGCAGGCAGACGGCGGTCAACGGGTCGTCCTTGGTGCAGAAGCCGCGGGTCTCCGTGCCGGGAAATCGACAGGAGACCAGCACGTCGGCAGTTTTGGCATCGCGGGAAGCAACAGTATGGAGGCTGTAGTCACACATGGGGAGCTCCTGAAGGCCGCCAGCACTGAGGCCGCAACGGCGCAGCAGGAGAGTTGTTCCATGTTGTTGCAGCCCGTCTGCTCAAGGACTCCCGCCGCGGGACCGGCCGGCGGCGGGAACTCGCGATCAGGTGAGATGCGCAGCTTCTTCGGCCTCGTCCTCGGCGGCGCCCCAATGCGAGGCGTCCTTGATGGTTGGATCGATCAGCTCGCCGCGCAGCAGCGCCAGCGGCGACTTCCAATACAGCGCGATGTTGTGGAACGGGTCGGTCAGCACCTTGAAGGCCCAGATCAGGCCCGTCGAGACATCCTGCATTGCAAACAGCTGGATGACGCGAAACAGGCCGCCGCCGATGCCGACCGCGAGCCAGAGCAGGCCGACGTGGCGGACGAAGTCCATCCGGCCGGTCGGCTCGGCGAACAGGCCGAACAGCGTCGGAAACGCGAACAGCGCCACCGGCACCAGGCCCCACACCGTCAGCAGCACGATCTTGCGGGTCTGATTGTAGCCGACCTTGACCGCTTCCTTGTAGTCGTTGCTGACGCCGTTGACGTGGTCATAGCCGTTCGGTTCGAAGAAGAAGTGCCCGGTCTGCCGCGTCAGCATCGCGAGCCAGCCGACCAGGCCGGCCATCGCCGGATCCTTGAACAGCAGCGCATAGCACACGAGGAAGATCACGGCGCTGACCAGGTGCAGCGTCTGATTGATCCGGCTCTGATGATAGTAGCGATAGTCGTCGAAGCGCTGCGTCTGCAGCGTCTTGTAGTAGCGCGACATGCGAATCCCCGTGCCGTTGTGGAACGAGGCGAAGACGTAGAGGGCCTCGGTGAAGGTGGCGTGACATTATGATGTTGTCACAATGAAACCGACCGGGATCGGATCGGGAGCCGCAATGTGCGCAAGCGAGCGGACTCTGCGCCGGCGCACGACTCGCCGGCTGGTCTCTCTGTCTGCCGCAAAATGCGGAGAAACGGCTTTGATCCGGATCAAAGCCGGCTGCCGATGTGACGTGTTGCGGCCTGCGTCAGCCGGCGGGCGACCTTGCCAGCCGGATCGCCTCGCTCAGGATCGCCCGGTCACCGATATGGTTGGCGAGCAGCAGCACCAGCCTGGCGTTCATGCGCAGCGCCTCGTCCTCGCCGAGGTCGCGCTGGCCGCCGATCAGCTCGGCATAGAAGTCGTCGGGATCGCTGATGTTCGGGGTGAGGGTCAGGCTCATGCTGCAAGCTCCTGCTGGACCGCGCCGCGCCTGCCGCAGGCGCGCCGAACCGCGTCCGTGATCGCGTCCCCGTCGAACTGCGGCCAGCGGGCGGTGACATATTGATCGGGACGGAACAGATAGGTCGTGCCGGCCGAGGCGCCGTATCGTGCCGCGAGCAGGCCCGTGGCATCGGCGATGTCGCGACCGACGACGATCACCTGCGCCGTGATGCCGTCGATGGTGAGCTGCTCGGCCGTCACGGCGGGGTCGAACGTGACCACGGTGAAGCTGGAGCCGAGACAGTTCAGCAACCAGCCGGGCTCGCCCGCGATCGTCACCGGTGCATCGGCGGCATTGGTGCCAGGCGTCATCGCGCCGGGGACGTTGCCGCCGTCAGGCGTATTCAACGACGACGCGACATAGGGCGTCGGCGTCGACAGCCGGCCGCTGTTGACCAGCGGCCGCGCAAAGCTGTGGTTCTGTGCGAGGTCGAGCACGGCGTCGCGGTAAAGGCGACTCGCTTGCGTCTTCGGCGTGATGAAGTCGGTCGCGCGCGTCGAGTTCAGGATGTTGTCGTCGGCGGCAAAGGCGCGCTCCTCGTGATAGCTGCCGATCAGGCTCTCCGGCGCCTCGCCGCGCAGCACCATTGCCAGCTTCCAGGCGAGGTTGTCGATGTCCTGCACGCCGGTGTTGGCGCCGCGGGCGCCGAACGGCGACACCTGGTGCGCCGCGTCGCCCGCGAAGAGGACGCGGCCGTGACGGAAATTGTCGATCCGGCGGCAGGCGAACTGATAGATCGACACCCATTCGAGCTCAAATTCGGTGCTCTCGCCGAGCATGGCCCGGATGCGTGGGATCACGCGCTCGGGCTTCTTCTCCTCGTCCGGATTGGCGTCCCAGCCGAGCTGGAAGTCGATGCGCCAGATGTTGTCGGACTGGCGATGCAGCAGCACCGACTGCCCCGGATGGAACGGCGGATCGAACCAGAACCAGCGCTCGGTCGGAAACTCCGCCTTCATCCTGACGTCGGCGATCAGGAAGCGGTCCTGAAAGAACTGGCCCGTGAACTCGGCGCCGACCATGCGCCGCGTATCGGAATTGGCGCCGTCGCAGGCGATCACCCACTGCGCCTCCATGGTGAAGATGCCGTCGGGCGTCTCCACCGCGAGCACAGCGCACTCGTCGGTTTGCTTGAGGCTGACGAGCCGATGCTTCCAGCGCAGATCGATCAGCGGAGTCCTGTTGCAGGCATCGACCAGAATCTCCTCGAGATAGTATTGTTGCAGGTTGATCATTGCCGGCCAGCGATGGTCGGGCTCGGGCAGCAAATCGAATTGATAAGAGAGCTGGTCGCGGAAGAACACCTTGCCGATGTTCCAGCTCACGCCCTTTTCCACCATCGGCGCGGCGCAGCCGAGCCGATCCCAGATCTCGAGCGGGCGCTTGGCGTAGCACACGGCGCGAGAGCCGATGCTGACGGTGTCGTTGTCGTCGAGCACGACCACCGGCTGGCCGCGGGCGGCGAGATCGAGCGCCGCCGTCAGGCCGATCGGCCCGGCGCCGATCACGACGATCGGATGGCGGCGGGTCTCGCCGCTGCGCTGCTCTACCGAGCAGACATAGGGAAATCGCGGATAGACATAGTTGCTCATGGCTGCCTCGCCTGGCGCGTTGCGGTCGGGACTGTCGGGACGAGCAATCGCTCAGTCGCTGCCTGCGAATTCCTTCTCGTGCATCCAGGCGGTGTGCCGCGGCGGCTTCTTGGTGGTCGCCCATTCGTCGACCATGGCGTGGGCGACCGACTTCATCCGCGCGATCTGCTCGGGCGTTGCAGTCCAGGCCGCGATCTCCAGCCGATGGCCGCTCGGATCATGGAAATAGATCGACTTGAAGATGGTGTGGTCGGTGATCCCGACGACGTCGAGGCCGGCGGCCTCGGCGCGCGCCTTGGCTTCTTCCAGCTCCTCCATGTCCTTGACTTGGAAGGCGATGTGCTGGGTCCATTCCGGGGTGTTCGGATCGCGGCCCATCGGCGGCGAGTTCGGCAGCTCGAAGAAGGCGAGGATGTTGCCGTTTCCCGCATCGAGGAAGATGTGCATGTAGGGATCGGGCGCCTTGGTCGAGGGCACCTTGTCCTCGGCGATGGCGCCGAGCAGGTCCATGTTGAGGACCTTCTTGTAGAACTCGACCGTGGCCTTGGCGTCGACGCAGCGATAGGCGACGTGATGGATCTTCTCGATCTGCATGATTGTCCTCCCGTTGTTGGCAGGATAGTAACGAATGATACGATTGCGCGGCATTGATCCAGATCAACCCGACCGGGATCGGATCGAGGTCGCCAGGGGCTGGAAGGACGAGGACAGAGACGCAATGACGAAGCCGGCCACCGACATGCGCGACCGCGAGCAGGGCGAGGCGGCCACGGAGCGCGAGCTCCGATTGCAGCGCTATTTTCCCTACCGGCTGGCCCGGCTCGCCGAACAGGTGTCGCTGGCGGTGGCGGAGGTCTATGCCGACCGCTTCGCGCTGTCGCGCCAGGAATGGCGCATCTTGGCGGCGCTGGGCGAGCAGCCGCAATTGCCGACCAAGCAGATCGGCCGGCTGACGACGCTCGACAAGATGAACGTCAGCCGCGCCATGCAGAGCCTGGAGGCGCGCGGGATCGTCAGCCGTAGCCGCGATCCCGAGGATGGACGGGAGCGGATCGTGGCGCTGACGGCCGCCGGGCGGGCTCTGTACCGCAGGATCGTGCCTCATGCGCTGGCGCGCGAGGCCGATCTGCTCAGCGTGCTTTCGGCCGCCGAGATCGCGACCCTCGACACGGTCATCGACAAGCTGCTCGCGGCCGCCGAACGATCGCTCGATGATCCTCCCGGCCGAAAGGCTTGATCGGTGCCGCCGCCGCGCTATATCGACGGTCTCTCTCCACCCCTGATAGCATGGGCCAACGTACGACGATGACCGACACCGCCACCGTTAGCCATTCCTTCCAGGCCGAAGTCTCCGAGCTGCTCCATCTGATGGTGCATTCGGTCTACTCCGAGACCGACATTTTCCTGCGCGAGCTGATTTCGAACGCCTCGGACGCCTGTGACAAGCTGCGTTACGAGGCGATCGCCAGACCCGATCTGATCGGCGACGGCGAGGCGCCGCAGATCCGCATCATCCCGAACAAGGCCGCTGATACGCTGACCATCGCCGACAGCGGCATCGGCATGGAGCGCCAGGAACTGATCGACCATCTCGGCACCATCGCCCGCTCCGGCACCAAGGCGTTCGTGCAGAAGCTGGCCGAGGCCAAGGACGGCACCGGCCTGATCGGCCAGTTCGGCGTCGGCTTCTACTCGGCCTTCATGGTCGCCGACCGCATCGTCGTGATCAGCCGGCGCGCCGGCGGCAGCGAGGTCTGGACCTGGACCTCGTCGGGCGGCGCGGGCTTCGAGGTGGCGCCCGCGTCCGAGGAGGATGCCAAGCGGGTGACGCGCGGCACCGAGATCGTGCTGCACCTCAAGGACGACGCCAAGAAATATCTCGAAACCTATGAGATCGAGCGCATTGTCACCGCCTATTCCGACAACATCCAGTTTCCGATCATGCTGGTGCCGGAGGAGGGCGAGCCGCGCCAGATCAACTCCGCCAGCGCGCTGTGGCAGCGCTCGAAGTCCGAGCTGACGTCCGACGACTACAGCAAGGCCTACAAGTCGATTGCGCACGCGTTCGACGAGCCGGCGATGACGCTGCACTACCGGGCCGAGGGCCGCTATTCCTACGCGGTGCTGCTGTTCGCGCCGTCGACCAAGCCGTTCGACCTGTTCGAGCCGGCGCGCAAGGGCAAGGTCAAGCTCTATGTCCGCCGCGTCTTCATCACCGATGACGCCGACCTGATGCCGGCCTATCTGCGCTTCATCCGCGGCGTGATCGACAGCGAGGACCTGCCGCTCAATTTGTCGCGCGAGATGCTGCAGAACAATCCGCAGCTGGCGCAGATCCGCAAGGCCGTGACCACGCGCGTGATCGGCGAGCTGGAGCAGCTCGCCGACAAGGATGCCGAAAACTTCGACAAGATCTGGGATTCGTTCGGCGCCGTGATCAAGGAAGGCCTGTACGAGGATTTCGAGCGCCGCGACAAGCTGCTGGCGCTGTCGCGCTTCACCACGACATCGGGCGAGCGGCGCTCGCTGAAGCAATATGTCGAAGGTCTCAAGGAGAACCAGACCGAGATCTATTTCCTGGTTGGTGACAGCATCGAGCGGCTGAAGTCCAATCCGCGGCTCGAAGCCGCCAAGGCGCGCGGCGTCGAGGTGCTGCTGCTCACCGATCCGGTCGATGCGTTTTGGACCTCGGCACGGCTGGAGTTCGACGGCAAGCCGCTGAAGTCGCTGAGCCAGGGCGACATCAACTTCGATCCGATCCCGGTGACCGAGCCGAAGCCCGAGGACGAGGCACAGCCGGCGGCCGACGAGGCCAATACGATCGCGCTGATCAAGGCAAGTCTCGGCGACCACGTCACCGACGTGAAGGTCTCGACCCGGCTTACCACCAGCGCGTCGTGCCTGGTGGCCGGCAGCCATGGTCCGGATCGCGAGTTGGAGCGCATCCTGTCGCAGCAGGCGCGCGGGGCGCGCACCAAGCCGATCCTCGAGATCAATCTGCGCCATCCGCTGGTCGTCGCCGTCGCCAAGGCCGCCGCCGACAAGGCCAAGGTCGACGATCTGTCGTTCCTGCTGCTCGAGCAGGCGCAGATCCTCGACGGCGAACTGCCGGAGGATCCGGCCGCCTTCGCGGCCCGTCTCAACCGGCTGGTGCTGCAGGGCGTCGCGGGGGCCTGAGGCAGGCGGGTCGCCGGGCGCGGAGGTCAGTTCTTCGCGCTCACCTGCGGGACCAGCTTGCGCCAGTGCATGATCTCGGCGCGGTAGGTCGCGGCATAGACGCCGACGTCGCCGGTGAGCGGCGTGGCGCCGACCTCGGCGAACTGCCTGCTGATGTCGGGATCGGCCAGCGCGGCGTTGATCTCGCGGTTGAGCAGCTCGACGATGGCTTTCGGCGTGCCGTGCGGCACCGCGACGCCATAGAAGCCGGAGGTTTCGAACGCCGGCAGCACGTCGGCGACCGGCGGCAGATCGGGGAAGGCGGCGGCATGCTCGCGCGTCGTGACGGCCAGCGCCCGGACCTTGCCGGTGCGCAGGAGGTCGGCGGCGGAAGCGGCGTTGTCGAACATCGCGTGGATATGGCCGGAGGCGAGGTCGGTCAGGGCCGGCCCCGAGCCACGATAATGCACGACGGACCAGGTGATGCCGCCGAGCGTCCGGAACAGCTCGGCCGACAGCAGCTGGACGGTGCCAGGACCGGCGGAGCCGACGCTGAGCTTGCCCGGGTTGGCCTTGGCATAGGCCAGGAATTCGGGCAGCGTCTCGACCGGCAGCTGCCGGCTGACCAGCAGCAGCAGCGGCATGCGCGCCATGCCGGCGACGGGGATGAGATCGCCCTCGGCGCCGGGCGAGCGGTCGGTCGAGGCCGTAATGACGTTGGCGGTCGAGGTCGCAAGGATCGTGTAGCCGTCCGGCGCGGCGCTCGCGACGCTCTTGGTGGCGGTCGCGCCGCCCGCACCCGGCCGGTGATCGAGCACGAAGGGCTGGCCCAGTCGGCGGGTCAGCCGATCGCAGATCAGGAGCGACAGCCGGCCGGTGGCTCCGCCCGGGGCAAACGGAATGACCCAGGTGACGGGCTGAGCCGGATAGGGCGCATCAACTCCGGCGAACGCCGTGGTCGAGGTCACGGCTGCAACGCTGCTCCAGGCGGCGCAGCGCAGCAATGCGCGTCGTGTCATCGTGTCCTTGGGCATGCCGGCCTTCGCGTTGGCATGTTCTGGGAGCGGTAGGATAACCGGCATTTCCGAGAACTTCGTAAAGGATCGCATTCGCATCAACAGCGACGCACTCTCGGCCGGTTAACCCTCCCGCTTAACGGCCGGTCAGGCCACCCGGCCTATAAGCACGCCGAATTGGGGTGAGGGCGTTCATGAACTCCGGGCAGTCGGATCGATCTGTGGAACTCAGCACGGCCCCTCGGAAGCCGTCGGCGGCGAAAATCTGGCTGAAGGCGATCGAGCTGACCTCGCGCATCGAGGCAGAGCCGGCGCGGCTGTTCGCCGACGTGGTGGACGACTGGGCCGCGAAGCAGCCCGAACGGCCGGCGCTGATCTCCGATCGCGAGACGCTGAGCTATTCCGCCCTGTCTGGGCGCATCAACCGATACGCCCGCTGGGCGCTGGCCAATGGCATCGGGCCTGGCCACACGATCGCTTTGATGATGCCGAGCCGGCCCGACTACCTGGCCGCCTGGCTCGGGATCAGTCGCGTCGGCGGTGTGGTTGCGCTCATCAATGCCAATCTCATCGGCCCGTCGCTTGCGCATTGCATCAATGTGGCTCGGCCAGTCCATGTGATCGTCTCCAAGGACTTCCATGAAGCCTATACGGAGGTTGCGCCGTTGATCGCGGGCGGGCCGCGTGTCTGGATTGCCGGCGGCGGCGATCTCGACGTCGCGATCGCCGCGATGGATACGCACGCGCTCGACGCGACTGAGCGCCGCGCCGTGACGATTAACGACCGCGCGCTGCTGATCTACACCTCCGGCACGACGGGCCTGCCCAAGGCCGCCAGTATCAGCCATCGCCGCATCATGAACTGGGGCGGCTGGTTTGCCGGCCTCACCGGCGCAGGTCCCGACGATCGCCTCTATGACTGTCTGCCGGTCTATCATTCCGTCGGCGGCATCGTCGCGCCCTGTAGCATGCTGCGCGCCGGCGGTGCGGCGGTGCTCGCGGAGAAATTCTCGGCGAGCAATTTCTGGCGCGACATCGTCCGTCACGATTGCACGCTGGTGCAATATATCGGCGAGCTCTGCCGCTATCTGCTGGCCGCCGCGCCATCCGATTTCGACCGCGCCCATCGGCTGCGGCTCGCCTGCGGCAACGGAATGCGCGGCGACGTCTGGGAGGCGTTCCAGGCGCGCTTCGCCATCCCCCAGGTGCTGGAATTCTATGCCGCGACCGAAGGCAACTTCTCACTCTACAATGTCGAGGGCAGGGTGGGATCGATCGGGCGCGTGCCGTCGCTGCTTGCGCATCGCTTTCCCGCCGAAATCATCAAGCTGGATGCCGACCAGCGCGCACCCTTGCGCGGACCCGACGGGCGGTGCCTGGTCTGCGCGCGCGGCGAGATCGGCGAGGCCATTGGCCGCATCGGTACGGCGGACCAGGGAGGCGGCCGCTTCGAAGGCTATACCGATACGGGCGAGACCGAGAAGAAGATCCTGCGCGACGTCTTCGCCAAGGGCGATGCCTGGTTCCGCACCGGTGACCTGATGCGCCAGGACGACCAGGGCTTCTTCTATTTCGTCGATCGTCTCGGCGACACCTTCCGCTGGAAGGGCGAGAACGTCGCGACCAGCGAGGTGAACGAGGCGATCCTGCAATGTCCCGGCGTGTTGGAAGCATCGACCTATGGTGTCGTCGTGCCCGGCAGGGACGGACGCGCCGGCATGGCTGCGCTCGTCGTCGGCGACAGCTTCGATCTCGATCGCCTCTCTCTAGAACTTGCCCGCCGATTGCCGCCCTATGCTCGGCCGGTGGCGCTCCGCATCACGTCGTCGCTGCAGTCGACCGAAACATTCAAGCAGAAGAAGCAGGCGCTGATGCGCGACGGCTTCGATCCGTCGATCGTGCATGAGCCGCTCTACGTGCGCGACGCCGGGACGGGTGCCTATTGCCTGCTCGATCGGGATCTCCATGCGCGGATCCTCGCCGGCGAGGTTCGTTTGTAGATGATTTTAATCATAGGCCATGATGGGTATTTACCAACGGTCCCGAAAGATGGCTGGCAAGTCCGGCTTCCTTCACCTTCTCGTCCTATGGTCGGTTTCATCGTTTGAACAGTGAGCGGATTGGCCCATGTCGGTACGGTTAAGAATCATTGCAGCGATCAAGCAGATTGCGGACGAGCAGAAGGTCAAGCTGCCGCCGCTGACCGACGAGCTGACGTTGCACGAGACCGGCTTCGACTCGCTCGCTTTCGCCATCCTGGTCGCCCGTCTCGAGGACGATCTCGGCGTCGATCCGTTCACCCTGTCCGAGGATGTGACGTTCCCCAACACGATAGGCGACTTCATCGGGGCCTATGAGAATGTCCCCGCGTGAGATCTTCGCCCTTCGCGACCATCTCGGGGCGGCGCTGACCGAACGGACGATCTCCGATCCGCGTCACGTCATATCGCTCGCCGAGCTGTCGCGCGGAAGCTGCCTCGGCGGCCGCGCCGCAGAGCTCAACGGACGTTCGGTGCTGCTGGCGACCTCCGGCCAGCTCCTCGCCGGCCTCGCGCTGATCGAGATCGACGGCGTCGCACGACGCATCCTGTTGTGTCCGCCGGATCTCAAGGGCGAGCATCTCGCCAGCATCATCGCCGATGCTGAAATCGACGTCATCGTGACCGATGAGGTCCAGCGTTTCGGCGCTTGCGGCGTCGATCTCGTGATCGAGGTCGCCCTGCCGCGGCCTTCTGCCGTGGTCGTGCAGACGGTGTGCGCCACCGAATGGCTGATGCTGACATCAGGCACGTCGGGCGTGCCGAAGATTGTCGGGCATACTCTGGATGGCCTGTGCGGCGCGATCATCGGCGACCGTCCGGGTCCTGGCGAAGCCATGCCGGTGTGGGCGACCTTCTACGACATCCGCCGCTATGGCGGCCTGCAGATCTTCCTGCGCGCCATCGTCGGCGGCGGCTCGATGGTGCTGTCGGATCCCGGCGAGGGGCTCGCGGACCAGATCGCGCGTCTCAACGCGCGCGGCGTCACTCACATGTCCGGAACGCCGTCGCATTGGCGCAAGCTGCTGATGAGCGGATCGGTCGAAGGCTTTGCGCCGCGCTATGTGCGTCTCTCCGGCGAGATCGCCGACCAGGCCGTGCTCGACGGATTGAAGCAGGCATTTCCCGACGCTTCGATCGGTCATGCCTACGCCTCGACGGAGGCCGGCGTCGGCTTCGCGGTCAATGATGGGCTGGAGGGTTTTCCTGCGACGCTGCTCGGCGAGGGCCGCGGGGCCGTCGACATGAAGGTCGTCGACGGCTCGCTGCGCATCCGCTCCAAGCGTGCCGCGCACGCCTATGTCGGACGCTCTGCCGCCGCCCTGACCGACACGGATGGCTATGTCGACACCGGTGACATGGTCGAGCTGCGCGGCGATCGCTACTACTTCGTCGGACGCCGCAACGGCATCATCAATGTCGGCGGGCTCAAGGTCCATCCCGAAGAGATCGAAGCCGTGATCAATGGCCATCCCGAGGTGCGGATGTCGCGCGCCAAGTCGCGGCGCAGCCCGATCACCGGGGGCATCGTCGTCGCCGAGGTCGTGCTGACGGCGGATGCCGATCCGGTACGGAGTGAGACGGTCCGCAATGAGATCCTGGCCGCGTGTCGCGCGCGTCTCGCGGCCCACAAGGTGCCGGCGATGATCCGCGTCGTGCCAGCGCTCGACGTCACTCCGGCCGGCAAGCTGGCGCGCGCCGATGCATAATGTTCTCGTCACCGGCGGCAGCCGTGGCATCGGGCTCGCCATCGCGCGCAGGCTCGCGGGAGCGGGCTATGACGTCATCGCGGTGGCCCGCCGGGAGAGCGACGAGCTGCGCGCCGCGATGGCCGAGTTCAGCGCCAGCAGCGCCGGCATTCATTTCCGCGCCTGCGACCTCAGCATCGTTGATGAACTACCGGCCTTCGTGAAGTCGGTGCGCGACGAGTTCGGTCCGCTCTATGGTCTCGTCAACAATGCCGGTCTCGGCACCGAGGGCCTGCTCGCGACCATGCATAATTCGGAGATCGAGGCACTGGTGCGGCTGAACGTGCTGGCGCCGATGATCCTGACGAAATACGTCGTTCGTCACATGATGGCCGCGGGCGAAGGCCGGGTGATCAACATCTCCTCGATCATCGCCTCTACCGGCTACAAGGGCCTGTCCGTCTACGGAGCGACCAAGGCGGCCGCCAACGGCTTCACGCGCTCGCTGGCGCGCGAGGTCGGCAAGGTCGGCATCACCGTGAACGCGATCGCGCCGGGCTTCATCGCCACCGAGCTGACGCAGAGCATGGACGAGGAGCAGCAGCGACGCATCGCCGGCCGCAGCGCGTTGCGGCGGCTGCCGGAAACGGATGACGTGGCCGCGATGGTTGAATTCCTGCTCAGCGACGGCGGGCGCAATGTCACCGGTACCGTGCTGACGGTCGACGCAGGCAATACCGCCTGAGGCCATTTGCGGCGATCGGTCGCTCTCGCCGTTGATTTCGCTCAAGCGTCCGACGCGCGGCAGCAGCGATAGTGCCGGCGCAATCCGGAACCGGTATCCATGTTCGAGCGCATTCTGCGGTGGACCCTCGTCGTGATCGCAATCGCGGGCCTCGCCGCGGGCGGCCTCGCGCATGTGCTCGGTCGCCCCGATCTTGCCGGGATCGCGTTCACGGCCTCGACCGTTCCTGTCATCCTGGGGCTGATCGTCTCGATCGTCCGCGATTTCCTGGCCGGCCGCATCGGCGTCGACGCGATCGCGCTGGTGTCGATGAGCGCGGCGATCATCCTCGGCGAGCCGCTGGCCGGCGCTGTCGTGGCGCTGATGTATTCCGGAGGCAACGTGCTGGAGGACATTGCCGTCGCCCGCGCCGAGCACGATCTGCGCGCGTTGGTCGATCGCGCGCCGCGTGAGGCGCATCGCCGCCGTGGCGACGAGATCGACAACGTTCCGATCGCCAGCGTCGCGGTCGGTGATCGCCTGATGGTCCGCGCCGGCGAGATCGTCCCGGTCGACGGCATGGTCGAAACAACCATCGCCGTCGTCGACGAGTCGGCGCTCACGGGCGAGCCCATCCCGGTGATGAAGACGCGCGGGATGGCGATCCTGTCGGGATCGGTGAACGCCGGCGACACGTTCGAAATGGCGGTCACGGCGACCGCGGGCGAAAGCACCTATGCCGGCATCGTCAAGCTGGTGACGACGGCCCAGACCGCGAAAGCGCCGTTCGTGCGGCTTGCCGACCGCTACGCGCTGATCTTCCTGCCCGTAAGCCTCGCTATTGCGGGGGCCGCCTATTTGGCCTCGGGCGATCTGATCCGGAGTCTTGCCGTGCTGGTGGCGGCAACGCCGTGCCCGCTGATTCTCGCCGCACCCGTCGCTTTCATTGCGGGCGTGGCGCAGGCGGCCCGAAGCGGCATTCTGGTCAAAGGCGGCGGCAAGCTCGAGGCGCTCGCGCGTGCCCATACCGTGCTGTTCGACAAGACGGGCACGCTGACCGTCGGCGGCGCGCGGCTGCTCTCGGTCGACGCCGCACCGGGCGAGGACGCCGATGCGGTCCTGCTGCTCTGCGCATCGCTCGAGCAGGCCTCGCACCACGTGGTGGCGCACGCGATCGTTCAGGCCGGCCAGGCCCGCGGGCTGAAGCTGAAGGTGCCCGAACAGGTCAGGGAAACCATGGGCTCGGGCCTCGAAGGTCTGATCGATGGCCGCCCTGTGATGGCCGGCTCGCGCGACCTCGTGCTCGGCAGCCGCACGCCGCCGGCTTGGGCGGCGCGCGCGATCCGCCGGGCGTCGTGGCGTTCGGCCCTGATCGTCTTCGTTGCCGTCGAGGGGCGCCCGATCGGGGCGCTGCTGCTGGCCGACGAGTTGCGCGCGGATACGCCGCGGGCGATCCGCTGGCTGCGCGAGGCCGGCATCGCGCGCATGGTCATGGTGACCGGGGATCGCGCCGCGGCCGCCCAGGCGATCGGCGCGGCGCTCGACCTCGACGCCGTGCTGGCGGACCGTGTCCCCTCCGACAAGGTGGAGGCGGTCAAGAGCGAGCAGCGGCTGCATCCCACCATCATGGTCGGCGACGGCATCAACGATGCCCCGGCGCTGGCCTCTGCCGACGTCGGCATCGCGCTCGGCGCCCGTGGTGCCAGCGCCTCGTCGGAAGCCGCCGACGTGGTTATTCTCGCCGATCGGCTCGATCGCGTCGGCGAGGCGATCGTGATCGCGCAGCGCGCCCGACGCATCGCCCTGGAGAGCATCTTCGTCGGCATGGGCCTGTCGTTCGTGGCGATGGGCGCAGCGGCCTTCGGCCTGCTGCAGCCGGTGCCTGCGGCCCTGGTCCAGGAGGCCATCGACGTCGCCGTCATCCTGAACGCGCTCCGCGCTCTGTTCCCGGCCAGGCGCGGCAAGGCCGGCCGGATCACGGCCGAAGACGGCCGAGGGCTCAGGCATGATCACCAGGCGCTGCTGCGCGGCCTCGACCGCCTGCGCTCGATCGTCGATGCGCTCGACGAAGCCTCGCCGGACGGCGCCGTGGCGCTGATCATGGAGGCAAACGGCTTGGTGCAGGACAAGGTCGTGGCGCATGAGCGCGACGACGAAGGATCGGTCTATCCGAAGCTCGCGCGGCTCCTGCAGGAGAGCCATGGCCTGTCGGCGATGAGCCGGGCGCATCGCGAGATCCTGCATCTGGCGCGCCTGCTCGGCCGGCTGGTCGAGGATCTGCCGTCCGAGCATGTGGACCGCTATCTGATCCGCGATGCGCAACGGGTGATCGAGGCGATCGAGACGCTGGTGCGCATGCACACGGCGCAGGAGGACGACATCTATGAGGCCGTGGTGGCGCGCTCGGCCGCCTGAACCGTTCGCGTCAGCCCGGATGCCGCGGCAGGTCGATCCGTTCGTTGGCGAATTCCGCAGGACCTTCGATCAGGCGGCGGATCCGCCGCTGGCGCTCCTCGGCCGACAGACTCGGATCGAGCATCCGATCGATCAGCCGGATCGCATTCTGCTCGATGGCGACGGGATCCCGCGACGTGGGCTGCCCGGCTGCTGCCGGCCGCGATGCATGCAGGCCGATCGTGAGCAACTGGCCGATGGCGTCGGAGCGTGTCATCTGGTGAGCCTCCGCCCAGGCGTCGATCTCGGCGGTGAGCTCCTGGGACAGCTTCACCGCACTCACCGCATCATGTCCCAGCCGGACGGCCGGGCTGTGATCCCTGCGGACGTCGGAGAATGGCGTCATGTGTTTGCCGGACGTCATCTGCCTGTTGATCATATCAGCCTAAAGTATGCGGGAGGGACTGGGATTTGATTTCGATCAAGGACGTCCTAAGAAAGCGGCCTCTCGCGGCGGTTCCGCCGCCGGATGCCACGCGTGTCGCTGCTGCCAGGCAGGCCACGGAGCTTAATACTGCAGACAGTCAGCAAGCCCATGCGATTCCTCCACACTTTCCAAGTCTATGATTTCCTCGACACGCTCGTCAGCCTGTTCGCAGCTTTCGTGCTGGGGACGCTGATCGGCGCCGAGCGGCAATACCGGCAGCGCAGCGCCGGCCTGCGCACCAACGTGCTGGTCGCCGTCGGCGCGGCCGCCTTCGTCGATCTCGGCAACCGCCTGACCGGCGCCGACGGCGCGGTGCGGATCATCGCCTATGTGGTGTCGGGCATCGGCTTCCTCGGCGCCGGCACGATCATGAAGGAGGGCATGAACGTCCGCGGGCTCAACACCGCGGCGACGCTGTGGGCGTCCGCCGCGGTCGGCGCCTGCGCCGGCGCCGACCTGATCGCGCAATCGGTGGCGCTGACCGTGTTCGTGCTGGCCGGCAACACGCTGCTGCGGCCGCTGGTCAACGCGATCGATCGCATCCCGCTCAATGCGCAGACGTCGGAGGCGCACTACGAGATCGTCCTGACCACCGACGGGCCGCGCGCCGCCGAGCTGCGCGAGGCGCTCGACGAGCGGCTGGAGGCGGCCAAATACCCGGTGCGGGAGACCGAGGTCGTCTATCGCTCCGAGGACATCGTCGAGATCGTCGCGACGCTGGTGCCGCTCGCGGTCGATACGGTCGATCTCGACCGCGTCGTGTCCGAGCTGGCGAAGCTCGCCGGGGTCCGTCATGCGACCTGGAACGTCAGGGCGTTGGTGTGACGGCATTGCCGGACCAGCATCGCCGCACCGGCGGCGGGGCGCTCGCCACACCTCGTGGCTGCCGGCCGCCGGCGGCCGTGGCAAGCTCCCCACCCACGTCATGGTTCGATATCCCCTGCATCGCTCATCGCGCCCATGCGAAAGTTCCATGTCGCGCCTGAACCATCGCTGAATGCAGCGCCGTCAGTCGTCAGGCGCGCGGCAGCTCCATCGTCAGTGCCCGCCGCGGGCGAAGATCTCATAGAAGCCGAGCACGATCTCGCAGGCGATCAGGATGACGACGATGACCTCGAGCCGCAGCGAGCGCTTGGTGTCGATGATGTCGGCGAGCGTGGTCGCCGTCTCGGCGATCACCGCGAGCTTGCGGTTGAGGGTGTCCTCGCGCTCTTTCAGCTCATACTCGTCCTCGAGCCGCGCATAGAGCCGCTCCAGATCTGGCCGGTCCCACAACACGTCCGGCTTTTCGCCGACGGCCACGCGGCCGGAGACGCGGTGCTGCACCAGCAGCGCCTCGCCGAGCAGCTTGAGCATCGCCACCCGGCTCTTCGATGTTCGTCCCAGCATCGCCAGCTCGCGCGCGAACGGCTCGATGGTGTCGAACACGTTGGCGATCTCGCGCTCGCTGCGGCCGAGCACGACGCTCTTCGCCAGCGCATCGGCGACGATGAGCAGCCGCTCCAGCGACAATTCCTTGACCAGGACCGGGCCGCCGACCGGGATCGGCTCGTCGGATTCGCGCGCGACCTGGACCTTGGCCGTCTCTTCCTCGTGGGGGGCGATCGGGCCGAACAGCCGCGCGCTCAGCCGGTCGAGGAAGTTGATCTCCTCGGCCACCGACAGGCCGATGAAGACGACGACGCCGTAGCGGAAGACCACGGCTACTCCCGTCTCGCCGATGCGGACCGCGAGCGGCGTCGCCGACAGCACCTGGCCTTCGAAGCCGGCGGTATTGATGCGGTCCGCGATCTGGAGCGCGCGGGCGGCGAGTTGTGGAACGGGGGAGGAGTCGGCCATGATGGTGAAAGGCTAGCACGTCGAGCCCGACAGAACGATAACGCGGCGCAAGCCTGGCGACACGTCCGTTGCCGAATATCGCTGCCTGAACCCGCTTGACAGGAAGGAACGTAGCTCCTCATTGGACGCGCACCCCGGATGGATGCCTCTCGATGTCGAAGACCAGTGCTGCGGACTACTATGCCTCGATCCCGGTGTTTCGCGGCTTCGCGCGCCTGATGGAGCCGCAGCTCTACCAGCCGGTGCCGGACGACTGGCTGATCGGCACGGCCGACATCGTCGAGTCGACCAAGGCGATCGCCGACAGGCGCTACAAGGCGGTCAACATGGCCGGGGCGGCGGTCATCGCCGCGGTCACCAATGCCTTGGAGGGGCGCGAATTCCCGTTCGTGTTCGGCGGTGACGGCGCCAGCTTCGCCGTCAGCCCGGATGACGAAGCGGCCGCGCGCGAAGCCCTTGCCGCCACCGCGACCTGGGTCAGGGAGGATCTCGCTCTCGCGATGCGCGTCGCGCTGGTGCCCGTGACGGCGATCCGCGCGCAGGGGCTCGACGTCCGCGTGGCGCGCTACGGTCCGTCGGCCAATCTGTCCTATGCGATGTTCGCGGGCGGCGGAGTGGGCTGGGCCGAGGCCGCGATGAAGCGGGGCGAGTTCGCGATTCCCCCGGCGCCGTCCGGTGCGCAGCCCGATCTGTCCGGACTCTCGTGCCGCTTCGAGGAGATTCCGGCGGCGCGCGGCGTCATCCTGTCGGTGCTGGTGCTGCCGGCTCCCGGCGCGGATGCGCAGGCCTATCGCAAGGTGATCGAGGAGATCATCACCCTCACCGAGCGCAGCCCCGATGCCGGGCGGCCGGTGCCGGCCGGCGCGCCGGCGTTGCGATGGCCGCCGCAGGGATTTGGCTACGAGGTCCGCGCCGCGCGCGGACCGCTGTTGTCGCGCTGGGCCCGCGTGCTCGGACGTACGCTGTTCGTCTATGCCGTGATGCGGTTCAACATCAGCATCGGCGGCTTCGTGCCGGATCTCTACAAGCAGCAGGTGGTCGAGAATTCCGACTTCCGCAAATATGACGATGCGTTGCGCATGATCCTCGACTGCACCGACGAGCTCGCGCAGGAGCTGGAGCGCCGGCTCGGCGCGGCGGCTTCGCGCGGCATCGTCCGCTACGGGCTGCATCGGCAAGATGCCGCGATGATGACCTGCTTCACGCCGTCCGCGATCCGGCCGGATCACGTCCACTTCATCGACGGCGCGCGAGGCGGCTATGCATCGGCTGCGACCGCGTTGAAGGCCGCGGTCGCCTGAGAGTGATCAGCGCGCGCGGGTCCAGGTCTCGCCGCCGCACAGCGATCCGACGCAGCCTTCCACCTTCAGCGTATCCGGGCCGGAGACGGAGATGTGGCTGGTGTAGCTCTGGCCGTCATCGGCGTTGTAGATCTTGCCGGACCATTTGTTCGGCCCCTCCGAGTGAACGCCTTCGAACAATTGCAGGCCGATGATCGGGCGGTTGGCCAGCGCGCGATTGGGATTCTTGTTGTCGACGGCCGGCTTGCCGGTGTCGGTGTCCATCGGCTCCTTCAGCCACACGACGGTGCCGCAGAGATTGGCGCCGCATTTGGCGACCTTGATCCTGGCGTCGCCCGCCTGGGTCAGCCAGGTGCCGGTCGGATCATCGGCGGCCAAAGCGGGCTGCGCCATCACGACGGTCGCCAGCGCAAGACCAGCCAAACGCAATTTCCAAATCATCTTACCCCCCGTTGAAGCCGCGTTTCCATAACAGCAAACGGCGCAGTTGCAATCGCAGAGGAGCGGTTGTCCAAAGCGGGATCATCACGATCAGGTGCATGGCTGCCGAGCCGTCTCAATTCCTTGTTCGGTTGTCTCATGCATGTGCCGGGAAATGGTTTTGATTGCGGCAACAAACTCGGCTGTCGTCCCGGCCCTTGAACCGGGATCCATACCCCCAGGGAGCGGTTCGAAACGCGCCGGCGATTGGCTTTTCGCATCTCGCGTCGCCGCCGCGTATGGGTCCTGGATCGGCGCCATGCCGCGCTGGCGCGCGTCACGGCTTGTCCGGGACGACGACGGCGGGTGAGGCGGTTTCACGGTTCAAACAGCGATGGACATGGCTTTGCAGTCTCGCGGCGCATCGCGCCCGAGGTCTGCGATCAGTTCGTCCCTCTCGAAATGCAGAGGGCGCAGGGAATGCCGGGTGAAGGCCTCACCCATGGCCCGCCTGCGAAAAGAATGCAGGCGGCAGGTACCACAGGCAAAGCCGATTCAACCGGCATTCCCTGCGCGACGGTCTTCACGCTTATACGCAGTCTCCCTGGTGCGCCGGGCTTGTTGGCCACCATCCCCAGCGCCATGCGTGAGCATTGCGCCAGGTTGACACCAGCTTCGGGGTGTCAGGACGCTGCGACTTCACGTCCGCGTGCTACCGTTCGTCCGCACGCCGAGTAAGCATGCTGCGGCAGCAACGCGGCCATCGCATCCCCACCTCGCGTGTCGTGACGATCGCGCGCTACGCCCCTCTGCGGTGAGGCGGGATGCCGGGATACAAGCATGATTTCTTGAAAAACGCAAGAGAATTATTTTTTTCGGAATACGGGCCATGTGATCCGCTGTCGTCCCGGCCTCGAGCGGGGACCCATCCTCCGCAGCGGACATCATGGGCAAAGTGCCATGACCAGCGTGCCTCAAACGTCTGCCTGGGGGTAGGTCGTCCCGGATCTGCGCGCGCGTACCGCGCGCTTGTCCGGGACGACAGGGGAGAGCGGCCTCACCACGGCAATCCGCAGAGGTCGATGGTGCCGCGGGTCGGCGCAGTGCGCTTGACGTCGTGCACGAGCGCAGACAGCGTGTCGAAGCGGATGCGGCCCTGGTCGGGCTGCTCGGCGTAGACGTCGCCGTCGAACGGGATGAAGCCCCTTGCGCCGTAGAAGGCGATGCGATCCGGCGCGCAGAACAGCACGGCGTAGTTGATCGAGTCTTCGTGCCGCAGGGTCTGGATCGCGGCGTTGAGTCCCACGGTGGCCAGGCCACGATTGCGCACGTCCGCGCGCGTCAAAACGCCGCCGATGCCGCCGATGTTGACGTTCTGCCCGTTCCATTTCACCAGGCGGCGATAGATGCCGACGTGGCAGAGCAGGTCGCCGCTCTCGTCTTGCACCAGCACGCGCAGATCGGCATGCGCAAAAGTGATACCTGCCCAGGGTAGGCTCGCGACCACCTCGGGCGGCCAGATCGCGTCATACAGCGGCTTCGCCAGCGGCCAGGACGTGTCTCCATTCAGGACCTCGATCTCGATGCTCATCAAATCGGCTCGCTTTTTCCAGAATCACGGTGTTTTACGGCGTCGGAACCTTCTATAAGGAGGTCCCGTTAAATCCCGTCTTCTCACAAGTTGCGGAACCGACCCCATGACCTTTACGCTCCCCCCTCTGCCCTACGCCTATGAAGCCCTCGGCCCCTACATGTCCAAGGAGACGCTCGAGTACCACCACGACAAGCATCACCAGGCCTATGTGACCAACGGCAACAATGCGATCAAGGGGACCGAATTCGAAGGCAAGTCCCTCGAGGAGATCGTCAAGGGCTCGTTCGGCAAGAACCCCGCCGTGTTCAACAATGCCGGCCAGCATTTCAACCACATCCATTTCTGGTCCTGGATGAAGCCGAACGGCGGCGGCTCCAAGCTGCCCGGCCGGCTCGAGAAGAAGATCGACGAGGATCTCGGCGGCTTCGAGAAGTTCAAGGCCGACTTCGCGGCCGCCGGCGTCGGCCAGTTCGGCTCGGGCTGGTGCTGGCTCTCGGTCAAGAACGGCAAGCTCGAAATCTCCAAGACCCCGAACGGCGAGAACCCGCTGGTGCACGGCGCGACCCCGATCCTCGGCTGCGACGTCTGGGAGCACTCCTACTACATCGACTATCGCAACCGCCGTCCCGACTATCTGAAGGCGTTCGTCGAGAACCTGATCAACTGGGATTACGTCGACGAGCTCTACGGCAAGGCGATCTGATCGCTGACGCAAGCAAGTGACCAGGGCGGCGGCTTCGGCTCGCCGCCCTTTTTCATGGCAAGGCTTTTGACGAGGGCGATCCTTGCAAGAGCGGCGCCCTTGCGGCAAGAGTTTTGCTCCATTCGCGACGAGGGCAGGGCATTCCGTCTCTCGATGCGGTCTGCAGGTAAGGTCCCGTGAATCAACTGGTCGGATTTCTTCTCGTCTTCTTCGGCGGCGGCTGCGGCGCCTCGCTACGGCACGCGATCAACATGGCCAGCGCCAAGGCATTCGGGACGGACTTCCCGTACGGCACCTTCATCATCAACATCACCGGCTCCACCGTGATGGGTCTGATCGCCGGGTATCTCGCCTTCAAGGGCGGCGCGCCCCAGCATTGGCGGCTGTTCCTGATGACCGGCATTCTTGGCGGCTACACCACGTTCTCGGCGTTCTCGCTCGACACCGCGCTGCTGTATGAGCGGGGCGCGTTGGGACTGGCTGCGGTCTACGTGCTGGGGTCGGTGGGGATCTCGATCGCCGGCCTGTTCGCCGGCCTGGCGCTGGTGCGGTATTTCAGCTGACGCGCTGGTTGACGCGCGGCGGTCTGTCTCCGCCGTCATTGCGAGCGCAGCGAAGCAATCCAGAATCCCTCCGCTTGGGCAGCCTGGATTGCTTCGCTGCGCTCGCAATGACGGGGTGAGAACCACGACCTCCGATGCCACAAACGCCCCGCCTGCGGTGGACAGCGGTGATGTTATAATGTAACATCATGACGAAATGACGCAGTCTGCCCTCGATAGCCACGGCCATTCGCATGCGCATGCGCACGCGCACGGGCATGGTCACGGCCATGCCCACAGCCACGGTCCCGCGGCGCCGCATCCGGCGCAGCCCGCGCCGTGGTCGATCCTGCGCATGCCGGTGACGACGCGGCTCGGCGCGGCGCTCGCGGCGAGCGCGGTGCTCTGGCTGATCGTCTGGCTGGCGATGCGGTGATGACGGTCATGGCCCAGCTGCAATTCCGCGACGTGACCCTGGGCTACGACCGCCACCCCGCCGTGCATCACCTTACCGGTGAGGTCGCGACAGGGGCGCTGCTCGCCGTGGTCGGCCCCAACGGCGCCGGCAAGTCGACGCTGTTTCGCGGCATCGTCGGGCTGTTGAAGCCGCTCGCCGGCACCATCGCCGCGGCCGGCCTGAAGCCGCGCGAAATCGCCTATCTGCCGCAGATCGCCGATATCGACCGCTCCTTCCCGATCTCGGTGTTCGATTTCGTCAGCACCGGACTGTGGCGCAGCACCGGCATGTTCGGCGGCATCGGCGCGGCCGCGCGCGAGAAGATCGCGCAGGCGATCGCGGCCGTCGGCCTCACCGGCTTCGAGGGTCGCGGCATTGGCACGCTCTCGGGCGGCCAGATGCAGCGCATGCTGTTCGCGCGCGTGCTGCTGCAGGATGCCCGCGTGATCGTGCTCGACGAGCCGTTCAATGCGATGGACACGAAGACCTCGGCCGACCTGTTGCAACTGATCGAGCACTGGCATGGCGAGCGGCGCACCGTGCTGGCGGCGCTGCACGACATGGACATGGTGCGCGCGCATTTCCCGCAGACCCTGCTGCTGGCGCGCGAGGCCGTGGCCTGGGGACCGACGGCGGAGGTGCTGACCGCCGATAACCTGTCGCAGGCGCGTCGGATGTGCGAGGCGTTCGACGATGCCGCCGCGCCCTGCGTGCCGGCGCAAGCCTCCAAGGCGGCATGATGCTGCGCGAGGTGCTGTTCGCTCCGTTCTCGGATTTCGAGTTCATGCGCCGCGCGCTCGCCGCGGTCGTCGCGCTGTCGCTCGGCTCCGGACCGATCGGCGTCTTCCTGATGCTCAGGCGCATGAGCCTGGTCGGCGACGCCATGGCACATGCGATTCTTCCCGGCGCGGCGATCGGTTTCCTGCTGTCGGGTCTCAATTTGTTTGCGATGACGACCGGCGGCCTGATCGCCGGCTTTGCCGTGGCGCTGCTATCGGGCCTCGTCTCGCGCTCGACCGGGCTGAAGGAGGACGCGTCGCTCGCGACCTTCTATCTGGCGTCACTGGCGATCGGCGTCACCATCGTCTCGGTCAAGGGCACCAACGTCGATCTCTTGCACGTGCTGTTCGGCAACATCCTGGCGATGGACGACCCGACCTTGCTGATGGTCGCGACCAACGCCACCATCACGCTCGTCGTGCTCGCCGTGATCTACCGCCCGTTGGTCGTCGAGAGCGTTGATCCCTTGTTCCTGCGCACCGTGAGCCGGGCGGGCGCGCCGGCGCATCTGATCTTCCTCGCCCTGATCGTCGTCAACCTCGTCAACGGCTTCCAGGCGCTCGGCACCTTGCTTGCGGTTGGCCTGATGATCCTGCCGGCGGGGATCGCCCGGTTCTGGTCGCGCGACGTCACGCCGATGATCTGCATCGCGGTCGCCTCTGCGATCGTCTCCGGCTATGTCGGGCTGGTGCTGTCGTTCCAGACCCGCATTCCCTCGGGGCCTGCGATCATCCTGGTCGCGTCCTTGCTCTATCTCGCCTCGGTGCTGTTCGGACGCGTGGGCGGCGTGCTTCCGCAACTGTTTCCGGGACGTCACCTCGAAGCCTGAAGTCGATGCCCATGAAACGCCTGTTGCCCACCCTGAGCCTGCTGTTTGGCCTTGTTCTGATCGTCCCCGCATCGGCCGAGACCCGGCTGAAGGTCGTCACCAGCTTCTCGATCCTCGCCGACTTCGTCCGCCAGGTCGGCGGTGACAAGGTCAATGTCGCCTCGCTGGTCGGGCCGGACAGCGACGTGCACGTCTACACGCCGACGCCGCATGATGCGAAGGATGTCGGCGCCGCGCAGCTCCTGATCGTCAACGGCCTCGGGCTGGAGGGCTGGCTGCCGCGGCTGCAGCAGGCCTCCGGCAGCAAGGCGCCGATCGTCGTCGCCACCCAGGGCATCACCCCACGCAAGCGCGGCTCGGATGCCGATCCGCATGCCTGGCAGTCGGTCGGCAATGCCAAGGTCTATGTGAAGAACATCCGCGATGCGCTGGTCGCGGCCGCCCCCGCAGACGCGGAGGTCTTCAAGGCCAATGCGGAACGCTATCTCGGCGAGCTCGATGCACTCGACCGCGAGGTCCGCGCCGAGATCGACAAGATCCCGGCCGAGCGGCGCAAGGTGATCTCGACCCATGACGCCTTCGGTTATTTCGCCGATGCCTATGGCGTCCAGTTCATCGCCCCGCTCGGCGTCTCCACCGAGACCGAGCCGTCGGCCCGCGACGTCGCCGAGATCATCCGCCAAGTGAAAAAAGCCGGGATTCCGGCCGTCTTCCTGGAGAATTTCAACGATGACCGGCTGGTCGGCCGGATCGCCGCCGAGACCGGCGCGAAGATCGGCGGCACGCTGTATTCCGATGCCCTGAGCGAGGAAAAGGGTCCCGTTCCCACTTACATTGCCATGGTCCGGCACAATATAAGGGCTCTGACGAGCGCGCTGGTCCGTTAGGGTTCTCGAGCCCTCGCGGTAGTGCGCTTTTGAGCCATTTTCGACGCGATCTGAGGTTTTCGGAGTGAGCATGTCCGACGCGAGCAAGACACCAGTGACGGTCCTGACCGGCTATCTCGGGGCCGGCAAGACCACGCTTCTGAACCGCATCCTCTCGGAAGACCACGGCAAGAAGTACGCCGTCATCGTCAACGAATTCGGCGAGATCGGCATCGACAACGACCTCATCGTCGGCGCCGATGAGGAAGTGTTCGAGATGAACAATGGCTGCATCTGCTGCACCGTGCGCGGCGATCTCGTGCGCATCATCTCCGGCCTGATGCGCCGCAAGGGCAAGTTCGACGCGATCATCGTCGAGACCACGGGGCTCGCCGATCCGGCGCCGGTGGCGCAGACCTTCTTCGTCGACGAGGACGTGCAGAAGAACGCGCGGCTCGACGCGGTCGTGACGGTGGCCGACGCGAAGTGGCTCTCGGACCGGCTCAAGGATGCGCCGGAGGCGAAGAACCAGATCGCGTTTGCCGACGTCATCGTGCTCAACAAGACAGACCTCGTCACCAAGCCGGAGCTCGCCGAGGTCGAGGCGCGCATCCGCGCCATCAACCCCTACGCAAAGCTGCATCGCACCGAGCGCTGCCAGATCGCGATCTCGGATGTGCTGGAGCGCGGCGCGTTCGATCTCGACCGCATTCTGGAGATCGAGCCGCAATTCCTCGAAGCGGGCGACGATCACGATCATCACCACCATGATCACGACCACGGCCATGATCACCATCATCATCACGATCACGGCCTGAAGCACTATCACGACGAGGAGATGCAGTCGCTGTCGCTGCGCTCCGACAAGCCGCTCGATCCGTCGAAATTCATGCCGTGGCTGCAGAACCTGGTGCAGACCGAGGGCGGCAAGATCCTGCGCTCCAAGGGCATCCTGTCGTTCCAGGACGATGACGACCGCTACGTCTTCCAGGGCGTGCACATGATGCTCGAAGGCGATCATCAGCGGAAGTGGAAGCCCGACGAGGCGCGCCAGAGCCGCGTCGTCTTCATCGGCCGCGAGCTGCCGGAAGACGCCATCCGCGAAGGCTTCGAACGCTGCATCGTGACCTGATGACGTCGTTCGACCAGGGCGGCGAGGCCGCATCGATCGTCTCCGTCACCGACAAGGTGAAGCCGGTCTCGCTCGGCATGGCCGTCACGGCCGTGCACTATCTCGGCGATCGCGCCGCCTTCGTCGGCACCGAGGAGAGTGTCGCTGTCGTCGACGGCGACGGCGAGATCAGCAAGGTGGATGTCACCGGCGGCGGCATCCTGTCGGCGGTGTCGGACGGATCGCGCATCCTGATCGGCGGCGATGACGGCAAGGTCTCGTCGCTCGACAAGGCGGGCAGCGTCAGCGTGCTCGTGACCGATCCGAAGCGGCGCTGGATCGACAACGTCGCCCTTCATCCGGATGGTGCGATCGCCTGGTCGGTCGGCAAGACCGCGTTCGTGCGTCAGCCCAAGGGCGAGGAGAAGTCGCTCGAGGTGCCGTCGACTGCGGGCGGACTTGCGTTCGCGCCGAAGGGCCTGCGGCTCGCGATCGCGCACTACAACGGCGCCACCTTGTGGTTTCCCAACATGGCGGGCGAGCCGGAATTTTTAGGCTGGGCCGGCTCGCATCACGCCGTCACCTTCAGCCCGGACAACAAGTTCCTGGTCACCGCGATGCACGAGCCGGCGCTGCATGGCTGGCGGCTCGCTGATAGCAGGCACATGCGGATGACCGGCTACCCCTCGCGGGTGAAGTCGATGTCCTGGGGCAGCGGCGGCCGTTTCCTGGCGACCTCGGGTGCCGACATGGTCATCCTCTGGCCGTTCGTCGGCAAGGACGGCCCGATGGGCAAGGAGCCGGCGATGCTGGCGCCGATGAAGGCCAAGGTCACCGCGGTCGCCTGCCATCCCAAGCAGGACATCCTGGCCTGCGGCTACGAGGACGGCACCGTGCTGATGGTGCGGATGCAGGACGGCGCCGAGATCCTGGTGCGGCGGAACGAGACGCCGCCGATCGTGGCGCTGGGCTGGAATGCCGCGGGAACGTGGCTCGCTTTCTCCGATGAAAGCGGCGAGGCCGGGCTGCTGCGGCTCTGATGAGGCACTGGGGCGCAGACCCCGATGGAACCTCGCAGGCGCGTGACCGTTGTTCCGCACACATAGGATGCGGATGATAAGCCATGGCCTCGATCAACAGCAAACAGACGTTGCGCCGGGACATGCTGCTGGCGGCGGGCCTGTTCGTCCTTGGCGTGCTCGTGGCCGTGGTCTCGCTGACCGAGATCAAGGCCAATCACCTCGACCAGGTTGCGCAGGCGACGCCCTCGGCCTCGCCTGAACCGTCAGCGACCCCGGCCGAGTCCAAGCCCGGCGGCACGCGCCCGACGACGCCGGCGCCAGAGCCCGCGCGCCCTGACGTGGAAGCTCAAAAGGAAGGCGCCAAGCCGGCGCTGCCGCCGGCCCCGGCCGAGAAGATCGCGCCGACGATGGAGCGGAAGTAGCTCGCTGTAGCAACGGCAGAGCGCGAGAGAGTTCGCGTGCTGCTTCCACGTCGTCATGCCCGGGCTTGTCCCGGGCATCCACGTCGTTCAACTGCGCGGCTTCGTGGATGGCCGGGTCAAGCCCGGCCATGACTGAGGAGCGAGTGCGGCCCAGCCAGTCATCGCACCAGGATGTTGCGGAACTGCCACGGATCGGACGTGTCGATATCCTCCGGGAAAAGCCCCGGGCGGTCGTTCAGCGGGGTCCAATCCGTGTAATAGCCCTTCACCGGGCCGAGATAGGGCGACTGGATCTCCAGGCAGCGGCGGAAGTCCATCTCGTCGGCCTCGACGATGCCGGCGGTCGGGTTTTCCAGCGCCCACACCATGCCGGCGAGCACGGCGGATGACACCTGCATGCCGGTCGCGTTCTGGTACGGCGCGATGCGGCGGGTCTCCTCGATCGAGAGCTGCGAGCCGTACCAATAGGCGTTCTTGCCGTGGCCGTAGAGCAGCACGCCGAGCTCGTCGATGCCGTCGACGATCTCGTTCTCGTCGAGAATGTGCCACTTCCCCTGCATCTTGCCGGTGGCGCCGAAGATCTCGTGCAGCGACAGCACCGCGTCATTGGCCGGGTGATAGGCGTAGTGGCAGGTCGGGCGGTACACCACCTTGTCGCCGTCGCGCACGGTGTAGTAGTCGGCGATCGAGATCGACTCATTGTGGGTCACCAGGAAGCCGTATTGCGCGCCCGGCGTCGGACACCACGAGCGCACGCGGGTGTTGGCGCCCGGCTGCAGCAGATAGATCGCGGCACCGCAGCCTTCGCTGTGGCGGCGGCCGTTCTCCGGCATCCATGTCTCGTGCGTGCCCCAGCCGAGCTCGGCCGGCTGCATGCCCTCCGAGACGAAGCCCTCGACCGACCAGGTGTTGACGAACACGTCCATCGGCTTCGGATTCCTGGAGCGCTGCGTGTCACGCTCCGCGATGTGGACGCCCTTGACGCCGAGCTTCTGCATCAGCTGCGCCCAGCCCTCGCGGCTCTTCGGCTCGACGATCTCGGTCTTGGTGTCCTTGGCGATGTCGAGCAGCGCCTGCTTGACGAACCAGGACACCATGCCGGGATTGGCGCCGCAGGTCGAGACGGCGGTGGTGCCGCCGGGGCTCTTGCGGCGGGCGGCGAGCAGCGTCTCGCGCAGCGCGTAGTTGGAGCGCTGCTCGACCCCCATCTGCTTGTCGAAATAGAAGCCGGCCCACGGCTCGACGACGGTGTCGATGTAGAGCGCGCCGATCTCGCGGCACATGGTCATGAGGTCGACCGAGGAGGTGTCGACCGACAGGTTCACGCAGAAGCCCTGGCCGCCGCTCGCGGTCAGCAACGGCACCAGCAGCTCGCGGTAATTGTCGCGGGTCACGCCCTGCTGGATGAAGCGGACGCCATGCTTCTTCGCCAGCGCGCCGTCGTCATGCGGATCGATGATGACGAAGCGGCTCTTGTCGTAGTCGAAATGGCGTTCGATCAGGGGCAGGGTGCCCTTGCCGATCGAGCCGAAGCCGATCATCACGATGGGGCCGGTGATCTTCGCGTGGATCTGCGAGCTCATGAATGGTTCTCCGCGAAAGGTGCGTGGGATGGATGGATTCAGGCGGCGCGCCGCCCTCGGATGCCGCGCCGCGTTAGCGGCTGCGGCGCTTGGCGGTGACTTCGATTTCCACCTTCATCTCCGGCTTGAGCAGCGCCGCGACGACCAGCAGCGTTGCGGCGGGGCGGATGTCGCCGAGGACTTCGCCGCAGACCGCAAAATGGGCATCGGCGTCGTTGACGTCGGTGAGGTAGTAGGTCGCGCGGACGATATCGGCCATCTCGAAGCCGCCCTCCTGCAGGGCGGCGGCGATGGTCTTGAAGCAGTTGCGTGACTGGCTCGTGACATCGGCCGGCATCGTCATGGTGGTGTAGTCATAGCCGGTGGTGCCGGCGACGAAGGCGAAGTCGCCATCGATGACGGCGCGGCTGTAGCCGGCGGTCTTCTCGAACGGTGATCCGGTAGAGATCAGGCGGCGGGACATGGCGGACCTCGTGGGGGGATTTTCGGGGGTTAAAGAGCTTTTGCTGCACCTGCGCAACCCCTGGCGGGGCGGGCAGGGTGCGGCCTGCCGGCATGCCTAACGCGGGCGGGTGACGTCAGGTCCGGCGGGCGGCGTGCTGGACCAGCGCCTGACCACGATGTCGCGGACGATCATGATCCCGAGCAGGATCAGCACGAGCGTCGGCAGCAGTGTCCGCCGCTGCGGCGCTGTCGCCCTGGCCTTCACGCTGCGCATCGCAGCGGCCGCTCGCGACGCGAGCGGCGGGCCTTGCGTTCGGCAGCGCCGGTCGCGACGATCATGCCCGACGCGCCGTCCAGCGCGCCTTCGACCAGTTCGAGCCCGAGCAGGCGCTCGCGCGCGAACGCGCCGGGCAGCTCCAGCGCGGCGGTCTGCGCGACCGAGAAGCCGAAGCGGGCGTAATAGGGCGCATCGCCGAGCAGGATCACCGCGCCATGGCCGCGCGACGCCGCGATCATCAGCGCGGCATTCATCAGCGCAGCGCCAACGCCGAGGCTGCGCGCCTCGGCCGCGACCGCCAGCGGCCCCAGCATCAGCGCGTCGCGTCCGCCGGCGCTGACGTGCCACAACCGCAGCGTTCCCACCAGCGTGCCGCCGCGCACCGCCGACAAAGCGAGGCCCGCGGCGGGCGCGCGTCCGTCGCGCAGGCGCTGGCAGGTGCGCTCATGGCGATTCTCGCCAAAGCACAGGTCGAGCAGCGTCTCGCGCGCCGCGACGTCGGAGGCCCGTTCGCTGCGGATCACGAACGGAGCGGCAGTCCGAGAGGGCGCAGTCGAAGGGATGCAAAAAGCGGTCATGGCACGTCAGTCCCCGGCCTGCGCGGCAAGCCTTCGCCCGCGCGCAAACACGTGATGTCAGGTTGAAGGTGACGGTCTATCGCTCCCTCCCCCGCTTGCGGGGGAGGGTCGGGGTGGGGGAACGCCCCACCCGAGCCTCTTGCCGGTCTCACCCGCGCTCGGGTGGCGAGGGCAGCCAGGTCAGATGTGATAGGTCTTCAGTGGGGGGATGCCGTTGAAGGCCACCGACGCGTAGGTCGACGTATAGGCCCCGGTCCCCTCGATCAGCACCTTGTCGCCGATCGAGAGCGTCACCGGCAGCGGATACGGCAGCTTCTCGTACATCACGTCGGCCGAATCGCAGGTCGGGCCGGCGAGCACGCACGGGGTCATCTCCGCGCCCTCATGCGGGGTGCGGATCGCGTAGCGGATCGACTCGTCCATCGTCTCGGCGAGGCCGCCGAACTTGCCGATGTCGAGATAGACCCAGCGCAGCTCGTCCTCGTCGCTCTTCTTCGAGATCAGCACCACTTCCGACTCGATGATCCCCGCGTTGCCGACCATGCCACGGCCCGGCTCGATGATCGTCTCCGGGATCTGGTTGCCGAAATGCTTGCGCAGCGCACGGAAGATCGAGCGGCCGTACTGCACGACCGGCGGCACGTCCTTCAGGTACTTGGTCGGGAAGCCCCCGCCCATGTTGACCATGGTCAGGTTGATGCCGCGCTCGGCGCAGTCGCGGAACACCGTCGAGGCCATAGCCAGCGCGCGGTCCCACGCCTTCACCTTGCGCTGCTGCGAGCCGACATGGAACGAGATCCCGCACGGCTCCAGGCCCAGCCGCTTGGCCAGGTCCAGCACTTCCACAGCCATCTCCGGATCGCAGCCGAACTTGCGCGACAGCGGCCATTCGGCGCCGGCGCAATCGTACAGGATGCGGCAGAACACCTTGGCGCCGGGCGCTGCGCGCGCGATCTTCTCGACCTCGGCGGCGCAGTCGACCGCGAACAGGCGGATGCCGAGCGCATAAGCGCGCGCGATGTCCCGCTCCTTCTTGATGGTGTTGCCATAGGAGATGCGGTCAGGCGTCGCGCCGGCGGCCAGCGCCATCTCGATCTCGGCGACCGTCGCCGTGTCGAAGGAGGAGCCGAGCGAGGCGAGCAGCGACAGCACTTCCGGCGCCGGGTTGGCCTTGACCGCGTAGAACACGCGGCTGTCCGGCAACGCCCGGGCGAAGTTGGTGTAGTTGTCGCGCACGACATCGAGGTCGACGACGAGACAGGGCTCGTGGTCCAGACCTTCCTCGCGGCGGTTGCGCAGGAATTCCCGGATACGTTCGGTCATAGCACCCTCCAAACGGCCCCAGCGACGGAGACCCGTTCAAAATGATCCCGACACGGGTGCCTTGGCGTTGCCGCCCGATGGAAAGGCGACAAAACCTCGAACCCGTAGCCGAATTGTGCTGCCGTGGATTGGTTGGGAATTTCCCGCCCGCACACCTGGCAATGAAGGACAAGCCTTTTCAGTAGCCCGCGCCGGCTTTGGACTGCCGGTAGAGACCAAAAAAGCCCGATCCGTCGTTGCTTTAAGTCGCGTCCCCCGTTGAGAGCGGGGTGCGCCGGTTCGCCTCCGGCTGCCAGTCACGGTTGCAAAAGATGGGGTGACCTTCAGCGGCATCTCTTGAGAGAGATGCTGGGCTCTGGAGCATGACGATCTCGATCATGGTGATCTTGATCGCAACGATCCGAGGGCCCCTCGGTTCCTCATCCCTTGGCGGCTGTCCGGCCTCTTGTCCGGATACCTACCGACTGACACACGACCACAGGCACGTGCGAAATTGGGCAGAAGCGGAAATAAGCGTTTTGAATTTCGTTCGCAAGGAATTTTTGGGCGCCGGGAAAGATTTCCCTAATCTGTGCTTACGCGACACACATGCTGCGCTGATGTCTGAACGAGCGTTAAGCGAGCTTAAACTTTCGTAACGCGCTCACGCTTGCAGGACAGTGTTTTTACGCTGTTCACGCGCGCCTGGTGAACGGCTCGATGCGCTGCGCGCCGCGGATGAAGCCGATCATCACGAACACGCCGATCGCGAACAGCACGGCCTGAACGATGTGCGCGCCGCCATCGCCGAGCCCGAACAGAATCGCGAGCGCCCAGCCGCCGGCGAAGGCCGCACCGAACACTTCGGCACCGATCAGGATCGCCGCCGAGATGACGGTGATCACGGTCGGCCAGGCGATCTGGCGGCCGGCTTTGGAGGTGGTCTCTGCGTTCATGGTCCAGGGTCCTGTTGCGGGCCGCAATCTCTCCGAAAAGGCCCGGCCCTTCAAGGGGAAATGACCCAAAAAGAGCCAGCTCCATGATATGAGGGGCGCATCGAACTTCCGGGAGAGGACGGACCCCAGCCGATGTCAGACACCACCGCTGTGATCGACGCCCAGACCAATCCGCTGCTCGTGGCCTGGGAGACCCCGCACCAGACACCGCCCTTCGACGCGATCAAACCCGAGCACTTCCTGCCGGCCTTCGAGCGCGCCTTCGCCGACCACGCCGCCGAAATCACCGCGATTACCCATGATCCGGCCGAGCCGGACTTTGCCAACACCATCACGGCGCTGGAGCGCTCGGGCAAGCTGCTGTCGAAGGTCGCGGCTGTCTTCTACGATCTGGTGTCGGCGCATTCGAACCCGGCGATTCTGGAGATCGACAAGGACGTGTCGCTGCGGATGGCGCGGCACTGGAACCCGATCATGATGAATGCCGTGCTGTTTGGCCGCATCGCGCTGCTCTACGACAACCGCAAGGACCTCAAGCTCACCGGTGAGGAGCAGCGGCTGCTGGAGCGCACCTACACCCGCTTCCGCCGTGCCGGCGCCGGCCTCTCGGACGACGACAAGGTGCGGATGGCCGAGATCAACGAGAAGCTCGCCCAGCTCGGCACCACCTTCAGCCACCACGTGCTCGGCGACGAGCAGGACTGGTACCTCGAGCTCGGCGAGGACGACCGCGCCGGCCTGTCCGAGAGCTTCGTGGCTGCCGCCAAGGCTGCGGCGGATGAGCGCGGCATGCCCGGCAAGGCGATCGTGACCCTGTCGCGCTCGTCGGTCGAGCCGTTCCTGCAGAGCTCAGGCAGGCGCGACCTGCGCGAGAAGGTGTTCAAGGCCTTCACCGCGCGGGGCGACAATGGCAATTCCAACGACAACAACGCCGTCATCGGCGAGATCCTGTCCTTGCGCGAGCAGGCCGCCAGGATCATGGGCTTTCCCAACTTCGCCGCCTATCGCCTCGAGGATTCCATGGCGAAGACGCCGGAGGCCGTGCGCGGGCTGCTGGAGCGCGTCTGGAAGCCGGCGCGCGCCAAGGCGCTGGCCGATCGCGACCAGCTGCAGGAGATGATCACGGCGGAGGGCGGCAACTTCAAGCTCGAGGCCTGGGACTGGCGCTATTACGCCGAGAAGTTGCGCCAGGCGAAGGCGAACTTCGACGACGCCGCGATCAAGCCGTATCTTTCGCTCGACAACATGATCGCGGCCGCCTTCGACTGCGCCACGCGGCTGTTCGGCATCACCTTCGCCGAGCGCAAGGACATCCCGGTCTGGCATCCGGACGTCCGGGTCTGGGAGATCAAGGACGTGGGAGGCCGCCACAAGGCGCTGTTCTATGGCGACTACTTTGCCCGCTCGTCGAAGCGTTCCGGCGCCTGGATGACCTCGCTGCGCGACCAGCAGAAGCTCGACGGCGACACCGCGCCCTTGATCATCAACGTCTGCAACTTCGCCAAGGGGGCCGACGGTCAGCCCTCGCTGCTGTCGCCGGACGATGCCCGCACGCTGTTCCACGAGTTCGGCCACGGCCTGCACGGCATCCTGTCCAACGTGACCTATCCGTCGCTGTCGGGCACTGCGGTGTTCACCGACTTCGTCGAGCTGCCGTCGCAGCTCTACGAGCACTGGCAGGAGCGTCCCGAGGTGCTGCAAACCTTCGCGCGCCACTACCAGACGGGCGAGCCGCTGCCGCAGGACCTGCTCGAGCGCTTCCTGGCCGCGCGCCGCTTCAACCAGGGCTTTGCCACCGTCGAGTTCGTCTCCTCGGCGCTGATCGACCTCGAGTTCCACACCCAGCCGGCGGCGGCCTCCAAGGATGTCCGCGCTTTCGAAAAGGCCGAGATGGAGAAGATCGGCATGCCCCCGGAGATCGCGCTGCGCCACCGGCCGACCCAATTCGGCCACATCTTCTCGGGAGACCATTATGCGGCGGGCTATTACAGCTACATGTGGTCGGAGGTGATGGATGCGGATGCCTTCGGCGCCTTCGAGGAAGCCGGCAACATCTTCGACCCCGCGGTCGCCAAGCGGCTTCACGACAACGTCTATGCGTCGGGCGGCTCGGTCGATCCGGAAGCGGCCTACATCGCGTTCCGCGGCCGCGAGCCCGAGCCCGACGCGCTGTTGCGCCGGCGCGGCCTGCTCGACGTTGCCAAGGCGGCTTGAGATGAAGGGGATGGCGCTGGTCCGGTTCGTCCTCGCTGCGCTGACGCTCGTGCTCGGCGCGAGCGTGGCGAGCGCCCATCCGCATGTCTGGGTCACCGCGACCAGCCAGCTGCTCTATGCGGCCGATGGCTCGGTGACCGGCGTGCGGCACGCCTGGACCTTCGACGACATGTTCGCGACCTATGCGCTGCAGGGGCTCGAGACCAAGCAGAAGGGCGTCTACACCCGCGAGGAGCTGGCGCCGCTGGCGCAGACCAACGCCGAGTCGCTGAAGGAATATGCCTACTTCACCTTCCTCAAGGCCGACGGGCGCAAGCAGAAGCTCGAGGACCCCGTCGACTATTACCTCGAATACAAGGACACCAAGCTGACCCTGCACTTCACCCTGCCGCTGAAGGCGCCGGTGAAGACGAAGCAGCTCCAAGTCGAGGTCTACGATCCCAGCTATTTCATCGATTTCCAGATGGCGGAGAAGGATCCCGTCACGCTGGTCAGCGCTCCCTCGGGCTGCAAGTTCGGCCTGGTGAGACCGAGCGACGGCGGCTCCGTCGCGCAGACCATGAACGAACAGACATTCCTGAGCGGCGGGGCGAACGCCAATTTCGGAATGAATTTCGCCAACAAGATCTCAGTGGAATGTCCATGACGCCTCGCCCCAGCTCTGCCCGACCGCTCCTCACCTGCGCCGCGATCGTCGCCGCGCTCGTTTCCGCGCTCTTGGCCGGCGACGCCGCCTCGCATGCGCTGTTCGCCAAATCGCCATTCGGCGCGCCGGCGGAGCCGCAGGTCGGCGGCATCGTCGGCTGGCTGCTCGCCAAGCAGTCGGAGTTCTACCGGCAGATGTCGGGGGCGATCCGCTCGGCCAAGCAAGATGGCTCGGCGGTCTGGTGGCTGCTGGCGATCTCGTTCGCCTACGGCATCTTTCATGCTGCGGGCCCCGGCCACGGCAAGGCGGTGATCGCGTCCTATCTCGTCGCCAACCAGGAGACGGCGAAGCGCGGCATCGTGCTGTCGTTCGCCTCGGGCCTGATGCAGGCGCTGGTCGCGGTCGTCATCGTCGGCATCGGCGCCGTGGTGCTCAATGCCACCGCGGCCACGATGTGCAGCGCCGAGAAGGTGGTGGAGATCGCGAGCTACGGGCTGATCGCGCTGCTCGGCGCGCGCCTGGTCTGGGTCAAGGGCGCGGCGTTCCTGCGCACCTGGCAGCCGGCGGCGCCGGCATTGGCGCTGGCCGGTGCGCCCGCGGCCGCGGTGGCGCCGTCGACCCATGATCATAGCCATGCGCATGATCACCAGCATCGCGCGCCTCATCATGATCATCACGGTCATGACCATCATGGTCACGACCACCACGGCCACGATCATCATCACCACGATCATGCGCACGCCCATGCTGCGGCGGCGCATGGTTCCGCCGCTCACGATCACGTCCACCACGATCACGTTCACGGCGATGACTGCGGTTGCGGCCATTCCCACGGGCCCGCGCCGAGCGAACTCGCCGGTCCCGGCGGCTGGCAGCGCGGCTTTCAGGCGATCTTCGCCGCCGGCATCCGCCCGTGCTCGGGCGCGATCCTCGTGCTGGTGTTCGCCTTGGCCCAGGGCATGTTCTGGGCCGGCGTCGCCGCGACCTTCGTGATGGGCATGGGCACGGCGGTGACCGTCGCGACCATCGCGGTGCTCGCCGTCGCCGCCAAGAACGTCGCCCGCCGGCTCAGCGCCGGCCGCGAGGGCGGCGGCGCCCTGATCATGCGCGGCCTGGAATTCGGCGCCGCCGGTCTGGTGCTGCTGTTCGGCGCGGGCTTGTTGCTGGGCTACATCGCGGCGGAACGCACGACCTGCTTCTGAGCGGCTCAGCGCTACTAGGGCACCTCCGCTGGAGACTGGCAGAGGATGGTATTTGCTGCTGTTGCTGTAAGTCCGTGTTGCAAATTAATTAGAATCTTTGCAGTGTTTCAACCACAGCGAGCGGGCTGATGTACGGCAGCATCGGTTGGAACAACATGTCTCAACTTTCTCAGTCACACATGAATTTGAATCGTGTGCCGGAAGCTCAGCGTGACCACGTAACGGCGGCTCTCTCAGAGTGGAAAGCAACATCGTTTTACGTGAGAAAAGCTCTTTCGGGCAAGTCAGGAGCATTTGCCCTGTTGGTTGACGTCAAACTGATCTCGCCAAAAGCCTACGAAGGCGTCGCTGTCTTAAAGTTCGGTAGTTCAGTCGATCTGGATCGAGAGCTGAAAAATTACGACGCCGTCCGGCGAATATCGCCCAATGTTTCGGCTTCAATCCCCCAAATAATCGCATCTTGTAACCTGTCGGAATGCACTCTTTGCTTGATGACCGTGACAGCTTGGAGCTTGCTCGAAGTCGACTCGATGATCGATCTTAAGGGGCCCGATCTAAACCTCGCGTGTCAGCTGGTATCAGACTTTCTGCTTACGGCCTTTAATAGGCAGGTCAAGTTCGATCCTGCTACGACTACTGTATCGTCTATTCTGATCAATATGGTGGAGCGTCAAGTAGGCCCCGATAGTCGCATACCCTTGTATCTTCATACCCATACCAATTTATCTTCACAGGCGAACTATTTCCGGTATCTTGGGACCGACTATCCAAATCCTCTTGTTATTGCGAAGAGTGATACGAGACTTGGATCGACAACTTTATGCTGTCCGCGTGGTGCTGTTCATGGCGATCTTCACGCTGGTAACGTGTTGATGAGTCGATACGGTGGAGACCAGGGAAAGAAGGTTTTCTTAATTGATTTTGATACGTTCCAGTCAGAAGGACCCCTTCTATTCGATCACGCGTATCTTGAGCTAAATCTGCTGTTGTCCGCGAGGTCGGAGGCCACGCCTCAGCGATGGAAGGACTTGTGTGATCAAATCTCAGATGCGTTCGAGCCAGCTGATCCGCGCGGAGCTCTTCATCGAGATGATGCTGGCTTGTTGTGGACCTGCAAGATGCTTCGACAGCCGCTATCAACTTGGGTAAAAAACAATCATGCTGGGCGAACAGAAGATATAAAGAAGCAAATACTGCTGGCGAGAATTGCAGCTGGGATTAACTTCTGCAACAAGCGTTCGCTTGGCGAAGACGACGTTCAATCTGACAAACTTAAGTTTTTCTCATTCATTTACGCAGCTACTTTTGCGAGATCGCTTTCGCTCTACTTGAAAGAAGAGGTTCCTTCCGACGGGCCATCTGTGCGCTATAATGAAGAAATGCCGCTTCCGAGTTCCAATGACTGGAGAGAGGCGTGGGACTCTTGTCGGGCGTTTAATGAAACTAGCGCTTCATATATCTTAGTTTCGAGTACCGAACTGGCTGATCAGGGCGAATTTGCAATTAAGATGTTGTCTCGCCTTCCCTGGAAGTTGGTAATAGATGCTAGTCTTGCGGGAATATCATCCCGTTTAGCGAGCATCGGATTGGAGGAGGCTAGGAGAGAGCGGTCAGTATTTCACGCCTTTCCGCATCAAGTTCTGACAGCGGATATTGTTAGTTCGAGCATTTGGATAGCTACTGAAACACAAGACGACAAGACCCAAAACGTTCCGGAGACTATCGCAACCTGGAAGGCTCGCACTCTCGGACCGTTAAGGAAAGTTGTTGCTAGCTTGTATGACAGCATTGTTCCAAGTCCGATTATTTTGCTCGCCATAAGTGATGGCAAGCAGACGGTCAAGCTTCGTAGCATCCTGTCTGCCGTCCAAGAGGCGGTTCCCAGAGGCTTGTCTGTAGTTTGGATTTCAGAGGAGGCCTGCACCGAAGCCCCTGCGTCGATTGGCGAGGAAGTCGAGTCTTTGCGTATAGTAAAATGCAAGATCGATGATCTGATGCTTGGCGCCTATCAGGACATCGGAGATGTCGATGGTCAGCGTTCTATCTGGGTGCCCGCGCGAGGTAATCCCGCGGGGGTGCGGTTCGAGAGATTAACCGATGCTGAGAATGCTCGCTACGCCGCAAGCTTTGAGCTGTTCCCTTCAAGCGTGTCAAATCTTGGCTTCGGCGATTCGGAAGAGGTTGACTCGTTTCTGCACGGAAACACAATAACTTGGCACGGGCTCGATACGCACGCGGATGCAGATCGTGAACTGACAAGGAATGTCGTTTCTGTTCTTAGAGAGCGTTTGGCGGGGTCGCCAAATGACTCGTACAGCATCGAGCACACCCCGGGGGCGGGCGGATCGACAGTAGCGCGAAGGATTTGTTGGGAGCTTCGTGATGAATTTCCGTGTGTGTCGATAGCTCGCGTGAATAGCGACTTGTTCGATGCGCTTGAGTCTCTCTTTCAGCGAACTGGTTTGCCTATCTTGGGAATAGTTGAGGCTGGCCTTGTCCCCGTAAACCAAAGAGACCTTTTGTTCAGTCAGCTAAAGGCTCGAAATGTGCGTTTTCTTCTTTTTGACGTTAAAAGACGAATTAAGCCGACACGTACTTCACATGGCGCTGCACTTCAGGATCCGATGCCGCTTCATGAAGCTCGTCGATTTCTGACAGTCTATTCTGCTCGCGCGCAAAAATCTAAAAGAGAGAGCCTGGCGCTTCTCGTCTCCGAAAGGCCAGAAGATCGATCGCATGCGGCATATAGGTCTCCATTTTTCTTTGGACTCTATGCTTTCGAGCGCGATTTCGTAAAAGTTGATAGCTACGTCCGGGGCTCGATGGAAGGGGCTTCGCAAGACGTTAAGGAGCTTGCGTGCGTCTTGGCTCTCGTATCGCGCTACTCCCAAGAACGTTTGCCATTGTCGGTTGTCAATATACTTGCTGGGCTCGACGCCACTTCAACGAAGGCGGATTTGGAGCGGATTATCGGCGACTCCGTCGCTCGGCTAATGTTCTCAGATGGGCGCACAATCGGTGTGAAGCACCCGTTGTTGGCAGAGGCTCTTCTGAAGCATCTGCTGCAACCTTTAGAGAACAGAAATCCGGACGCGTGGCGGGGGCCGCTTAACGATTTTTGTATGGCGACCGTCAGAAAATTAGTAGCTAAAGGTCTGTCAAAGAATAGTCATGTGCTCGAGATTTTGTATGATCTGTTTTTGGAGCGTCAAACGTCTGAGGGGACGACGAAGCAGCAGTTTTCCGCCCTGATGGAGGAATTTGGTTCGCCGCAAGGCGAGAAAATGATGTTGGAGGCGCTTTGCGAGCTAATTCCCGATAATCCGTATTTTATGAGCCATCTCGCAAGAAATCTGAACTATCGAAAAACTGGTTCTTTCGAAGAGGCGAAATCATTTGCAGAAAAGGCGATAGCTTTAGATGACAGTGATGACGACCATCATCATGTTTTGGGGATGATATACAGGTTTGAAATTGAAAGAAGGATTTCGTCTGATTACGATCGTCCGGCTAATTTAGATAGAATTATTTCGTCTATTGACGATCTCTTTAGTCGCGCCGTTGAGTCGTTTAGTAGGGCTAGGGCGCTGAGGGTAGACAATCAGTTTCCACTAATTACGCCAATACAAATGTCGCTCTACGTTTTGGAGAGTTTGTTTTCATTGTCGGCATGTGAAAATTTTATCGAGTTCATCAACGGGGAGAGTGGTGCTGCCTCGTGGTGTCGGGCAAAGCTAGACTATGCTGATGACCTCTTTGATGAATTGCATCAGCTGGAGGCGGATAGTCAGCCATCTGAACGTCGGGTTCGATGCGATTCTGAGAGGAGTCGTCTTCTCGGGAACGTTGGGCAGATGTTGCAACAGCTCAGGTCGCTCTTGGGTCGCTCGGATGTAAGTAAAGGGCCGGTTCGGCGATTGATATCGAAGTGGCATCTTGAAAGGCTGTCTATTGCTAATAATGTAGAAATGAAACATGTCCGTGAAGCTGTCGCGCTTTCGTTTGATAATTTAAACGATAATCCAGGCAGCGTGCACGATTTGCGCAATTGGTTGAGGGCATACAGAATGATGCCCGATTTTTCATTTTCAACTGCAATTGATCGCGTGACAAGGGCGTCTCTTGTCAGTGATAGTATCGAGCCGATCTACTATCTGATGATAATCAACTTTATGGCTTACCGGGCGGGAATACAGTCGGGTCTGCCGGAAGCGCGGAAGTATTTGGATCTTTGTCGTCGTAGGGCGAGTGCCCTTATATCAAAAAAGTCGTATGAATGGATTTCCACTAGAAAATTGGATCGAACTTTGCAGTTAGCGCATCACTCCGAGCTTGGTGGTTGGTCTAAAAAGGAAGATTTTTTTCGGAAGCGAGGTATGTTGGAAAAAGTAGAAGGTCGGATCGACGAGATTAGATCCCCGCAATCAGGAACTATCATTGTGAGCGGACTGCCCGCGTTTTTTACGCCACGATCAGACTTCAGAAAGATCAGCGACACCAATCGAAATGTCCGAGCTTATATCGGGTTTAGTTATGAAGGGCTTCGGGCATGGAGTGTGGAGCCAGCCTAGGTCTGTCGCCGTCAGTTAAGTCGCTTTCTTCGGGGAATCAGCAATAGATACAGCGCTCCGGCAATTCTGATGGTGCGACCGGCTCGTCGGACGTTGCCTCCAACCGCTCCAAGTGGTCACGGGTCTCGGCTCAACGCTCAAGGCCGGGACGACACCGAGTGGGTGCAGCATCCAACATGGCCGAGAGCTGATGGCCCCTACCCATGCCCCTGTGGCCGCAGCGCGCGGCCCAAGGCCATCAGCGGGAAGTAGTGGCGGTACATGCCGTAGCGGAGCATGAAGGCGCGGGACAGCTCCGGGCCCTGCATCAGCCGCTCCTGCAAAGAGGGATCGGTCAGCTTGATGGTCTGGCCGACGCCGTAGCCGGGGAAGCCGGTGCCGGTGAATTCCGGCTCGTCCCAGGTGCCGGCCGACTGGCGCTCGACCAGCCACATGCAGCCGCGCTCGATCGCCTCCTTGTCATCAGGACGGTTGGCGGCGAGCAGGGCCATCAGCGCCCACGCCGTCTGTGACGCCGTGGTGGTGCCGCGGCCGACCGCGCTGACATCCATGTAGGAGGCGCAGCTCTCGCCCCAGCCGCCGTCCGGCTGCTGATGCGCGACGAGCCAGTCGCAGGCGCGGCCGATATAGGGTTGCGTCATGTCCTCGCCGATCGCGGCCAGCGCCGGCAGCACCGCGCCGGTGCCGTAGACGTAGTTGACACCCCAGCGGCCGAACCACGGGCCGCTCGGCTCCTGCTCCCGTCGGATGTAGTCGAGCGCGCGCACCATGGCCGGATGATTGCGCGAGATGCCGAGCTTGCCGAACGCCTCGACGATGTGGGCGGTGACGTCGACCGACGGCGGATCGAGCGCCTCGCCGTAGTCGCAGAACGGAATCTTGGTCAGGATCTGCTGGTTGTTGTCCTTGTCGAACGCGCCCCAGCCGCCGCCCTGGCTCTGCATGCCGATCAGCCAGTCGACGCCGAGCTGAATCGCCTCGTCGATGCCCTTGGCTTGCCACTTCGGATCATGCCGCAGCGGCGCCAGCGCGATCAACGCCACGGCGGTGTCGTCCGTGTCGGGATAATAGTTGTTGGCGTATTCGAATGCCCAGCCGCCCGGCTTGACGTGCGGTAGCTTCATCGACCAGTCGCCGGGCACGCGGACCTGGCGGTCGAGCACCCAGTCGACCGCCTTGTCGACGGCCTCGGGGTAATCGCCGAGCACGCCGGCATCGTCGAAGGCGAGCAGCGTCAGGATCGTGTCCCACACTGGACTGTTGGTCGCCTGGATGTAGGTGGCGTCGCCGACATCGACTCGCCAGCCGGGATCGTTCAGGGCATCGAGGCCCTTGGCGAGAACGGGATGATTGAGCGGATAGCCCTCGGCGTAGAGCGCCATCAGGCCGTAGATCCAGGGCGGCTGGATGCCGCCCCAGGCGCCGTCGAAATCCTGGTGGCGGATCATCCATTCCAGCACGCGGCTGGTCGCCGCCGGGCGGAACAGGCCGAGATTGAGCTTGTTGCCGAGGTTCTGCAGGGCATGCAGCACCTTGTCGGCGCCGCGGAAGAATTTGTCCCAGCCGCCGGCATTGGCCTTGACCGGCAGGTCATAATCGAACGCGTTGCGCCCATGTGGAAACAGCGCGTCCAGCCGGTTCTCGGGCGGCAGCGGCCGGCTCGGTCGCCGCGCCGACAGCACCGCGATCGGCATCAGGGTTGCGCGTGCCCATTGCGCGAAATTGTAGATCGAGAACGGAAACCAGAGCGGAAACCAGATCACCTCGGGCGGGATGTTGGGGGTCTTCTCCCACGGCCATTCGCCGATCAGCGCCAGCCAATAGCGCGTGAACACGCGAATGTTGCGCAGGCCCCCCTTGGCTTCGATCCATTCGCGGGCGCGGCGCACCGGCGGCTCGTCGTCGCGGAAGCCGAGCGAGCGCAGCGCGGCATAGGCCTCGACGGTCGCGTTGATGTCGCCATTGGGGGCGCCGAAATAGACCTGCCAGGCGCCGTCCGGGCGCTGGCTGTCGAGCAGCGACTGGCCCAGGCGCTTGCGCAGCGGATGCTCCTCGAGCCCCATGAACCACAGCGCCAGGCACCATTGCGCCTCCATGCAGGCGTTGGATTCGGCGCGGCCGACCCAATGACCGTCGGGCTTCTGGTTGGCGATCAGCCAGTCCGCGGCCGCCCGCACCGTCGATTGCAGGGCGGTCTGGTAATTTCCCGGGTCGCGCGGCGCGCGCGCGGGGGCCGAGCTGGTCAAAGTCATCACGATCCCTCTGGCGGCCTCACAGTGCCGCTGCGGCAGTCCAATTCACTCCGCCCTATAGGGAATTTCGCCGTCAAATCCAATCAACTGGCCGCAGCAGACCGGATCAAAGGAGAAACGAATGGCGTACAGACGGAGGCCGCATGGCCGTTTTGGTTAGCATCCGGATGGGCATGGAGATGTGACGCTTCTCACGCCCGGAAACTGGGCCCACTCAAACCGGCAGGTATTGGCGCAGCAGGGGCAGGAAGAAGATCGCGACGGTGATCAGGAACCCGATCGCCCACAGGATCGAGCGCAGCGACGGCCGGTTGCCCACGTAGGTCAGCACATAGGCGGTGCGCACGATCACGAACAGCACCGACAGCTCGTTGATCAGGTTCTGCGGCGCGCCGCGGAACTCGGCCAGCAGCACCGCCGCGGCAAAGAACGGGAACGCCTCGATGCCGTTCTGATGGGCGCCCAGCGCCCGCTCGCGGATGCCGCCGGCGTAGAAGGCGGGATCTCGCGGCCGGGCGTTGTCATAGCGCCCGCCACCGTCGACGCTGATCCATTTCGCCGGCACGATCGTTAAGAGATAGAGCATTACGCTGGCGAAAATGCACAATTCGGCAATCGTCATGGCTCCTCCAGCCCGATGACAACAGTGAAATGGCCCTTATCTTGACAATGTCGAAACAAGCCGCCAAGCCACGCCCTTCAGCAGTCACGGGCATCATGACCGCCGCCATCTCTCTGGACAATGCCAGGCCTGTCGACGTCAGGCCGTTGCCGGCCGCGAGCACGTCCCGCGTCGGCGTGCTGCTGGTCAATCTCGGGACGCCGGATACGGCCGACGCCGCCGGCGTGCGGGTGTATCTGAAGGAGTTCCTGTCCGACCGCCGCGTCATCGAGGACCAGGGCCTGTTGTGGAAGATCATCCTCAACGGGATCATCCTCAATGTCCGGCCGCGCAAGAAGGCGAAAGACTACCAGTCGATCTGGAACACCGAGAAGAACGAATCGCCGCTGAAGACGATCACCCGCGCGCAGAGCGAGAAGCTGGCCGCTAGCCTGACCGACCGCAGCCACGTCATCGTCGACTGGGCGATGCGCTACGGCAATCCGTCGATCAAGGCTGGCGTCGATGGTCTCATGGCCCAGGGCTGCGACCGCATCCTGGTGGTGCCGCTCTATCCGCAATATTCAGCCGCGACCTCGGCGACCGTGTGCGACGAGGCGTTCCGCGTGCTGACCGAGCTGCGCGCGCAGCCGACGCTGCGGGTGACGCCGCCTTATTACAACGACGACTTCTACATCGAGGCGCTGGCCGTCTCGATCGAGGATCATCTGAAGACGCTGGCGTACAAGCCCGAGCTGATCGTGGCCTCGTTCCACGGCATGCCCAAGGAATATGTCGACAAGGGCGATCCCTATCGCGAGCAGTGCGTCGCCACCACCGAGCTCCTGCGCAAGCGGCTCGGCATGGACGACACCAAGCTGCTGCTGACCTTCCAGTCGCGCTTCGGCTTCTCGGAGTGGCTGCAGCCCTATACCGACAAGACCATCGAGAAGCTCGCCAAGGACGGCGTCAAGCGCATCGCCGTGGTGATGCCGGGCTTTGCCGCCGACTGCCTGGAGACGCTGGAGGAGATCTCCGGCGAGAATTGCGAGATCTTCAAGCACAATGGCGGCGAGGAATTCTCCGCCGTGCCGTGCCTGAACGATAGCGCGCCCGGCATGGAGGTGCTGCGGCAGCTCGTGCTGCGCGAGCTGCAGGGCTGGGTGTAAAAGGCTGGCTCTGAGCCGCCGGCGGTATTGCCGGCCCGCTAGGTGAGCCGCCCGCCGGCGCAAGGCGGACGACCGTCCGCCCGTCGAAAATACTTTCCTGAACCGCGCCTAGCGGACCCCCGACCAAATCATGCAGTAATCCCTAGATTGTGATGGCTGCAGAGGCTGGTGAGGGGACGATCGTCTCCTCCCTTGGAGGATCCATGAGCGGTTTCGACATTTTCGCCATAGCGCTGGTGCTGCTGGTCATCTTCACGCTGTATTCCGGCGTGAAGACCGTGCCACAGGGGTTCGACTGGACCGTCGAACGGTTCGGCAAATACACCCGCACACTGTCGCCGGGCCTCAACATCATCGTGCCCTTCTTCGATCGCATCGGGCGCAAGATCAACATGATGGAGCAGGTGATCGACATCCCCGAGCAGGAGGTCATCACCAAGGACAACGCCACCGTGACGGTCGACGGCGTTGCCTTCTACCAGGTGTTCGACGCCGCCAAGGCGAGCTACGAGGTGTCGAACCTCAACCAGGCGATCGTCACCTTGACCATGACCAACATCCGCTCGGTGATGGGCGCGATGGATCTCGACCAGGTGCTGTCGCATCGCGACGAGATCAACGAGCGGCTGCTGCGCGTCGTCGACGCCGCGGTGTCGCCATGGGGCCTCAAGGTCAACCGCATCGAGATCAAGGACATCGTGCCGCCGGCCGACCTGGTCGAGGCGATGGGCCGGCAGATGAAGGCCGAGCGCGTCAAGCGCGCCGACATCCTGCAGGCCGAGGGCCAGCGGCAGTCGGAGATCCTGCGCGCGGAAGGCGCCAAGCAGAGCCAGATCCTGCAGGCCGAGGGCCGCCGCGAATCGGCCTTTCTCGATGCCCAGGCGCGCGAGCGCGCCGCGGAGGCCGAGGCCAAGGCGACGCAGATGGTGTCGGACGCGATCTCCAAGGGCGACGTCGCCGCGCTCAACTACTTCATCGCCGACAAGTACATCAAGGCGTTCGGCCAGCTCGCCGACTCGCCGAACCAGAAGGTGATCATGCTGCCGCTGGAGGCGACGGGCATGCTGGCCTCGCTCGCCGGCATCGGCGAGATCGCCAAGGCGACGTTCGGCGAGAGCGCGGCTTCGGCCGTGGCAGCCGCGCGCCGCGGCGGCTCGGTGCCGTCAGCGGGGACGGCGCCGAAACCGCCGACGCCGCCGCAGGCTTGACGCAGGGGAGGACACTGATGAGCGACATGTTCGTGACGCTCGGCACCTGGAACTGGCTGATCTTCGGCATCATCCTGATGGCGCTGGAGCTGCTCGCGCCGGGCATCTTCCTGTTCTGGCTGGGACTCGCGGCGCTGCTGGTCGGGCTGCTGTCGTTTGCGTTTGCGCCGGGATGGCAACTGCAGATCCTGCTGTTCGCGCTGTTCGCGCTGTTCGCGCTCGCCGCCGTGCCGCTGTGGCGGCGCCTCGCGCGGGCGAGCGCGGCGCCGTCGCAGGACAATCCATTCCTCAACCGCCGCTCGGCGGCCCTGGTCGGTCGCGAGTTCACCCTGGAGAAGCCGATCGTCGGTGGCAACGGCACCGTGCGTATCGACGACACGGTGTGGCGCGTGGCGGGCCCGGACACGCCGGCCGGCAGCCGCGTCCGCATCGTGCAGGCGGACGGCGCGCAGCTCACGGTGGCCGCCGCGTAGTCCTGCGGGCGAGTTGACCGCTTTGAGCGACAGCCCCACCGCGTCATTGCGAGCGCAGCGAAGCAATCCAGAGTCGTTTCCAAAACCCTGGATTGCTTCGTCGCTGCGCTCCTCGCAATGACGGGGCGAGAGCTGGGTTCAATTCTGCAGCCTCACGCCGACCATCACCACCGTGCCGGAAGAACCGGCGCCGGTGATGTTCGAATCCAGTTTGTCGTAGCGCAGCGTGCCCTTGACCCAGACGTTCCGCGACATCTTGTAGACGAGGTTGCCTTCGGCCGAATAGGTGCGGTCGCTGCGGCCGTAGCCCTGATAGTCGAGCGTGCCGAAGCTGAACTTGCCGATGCCGGTCAGCCAGCGGCGGAAATCGTGGTCGACCTGCACCGTGTAGGTGCGCACCAGCACGCCGGAGGCGCCGGCCACCGTCGTTTCTGCGAGCTGGGTGTCGGAGAGAAACCGCGCGGTGGTCAGCGGCGTCGCCGACCACACCAGCGAGGCCGTGGTGAGGAAGCCCTGCAGCCGGTTGAGCCGCGGGTCGACATAGCTGCGCGTGGCATAGCCCATCGAGACCTCGCCGGTCAGGAGCCGGGTGAACTCGAACGAGGTGCCGGCCTTGGCATAGCCGCCCGAGGAGTCGCGCTGATAGCCCGAACGATCGACCCGCTGGTCGTGCACGCGGCTGTCGCCCTGGATCTCGGCGAACGGCTTCAGGCCGGGCATGACCTCGTAGGACACCCGGCCGATGCCGCCGAACTGATTGTAGTTGCGGTCGTCGTTCGACGTCATCGTGCCGTCGGTCAGCTTGCTCTGCTGATAGCTGGTGCGATCGGCGGTGGCGCCCGCCGAAATCTGCAGCCGGTTGAAGCGCTGGTCGATGCCGATGGTGGTGCCGAGCGTGGTGTAGACCGGATAGCGCGCCAATCCAGCTTGCACGCTGGGACTGCCGGGATTGTCGGTCGCGGCACGCAGCCGGAGCTGGGCGCCGACCGAGGTGTCGCGGCTGACGTCGAGGCGGCCGTCGACATGGCCGGTGAAGTCGGGGCGGTCGAGCGTGGTCGGCGCCGAATTGATGCCGCCATCCATCGTTGCCGGCAGGGTGCTGCCATAGCCGGTGAAGGAGCCCCGCAGGTCGGCGACGAGGGCGTGACGCTCCCAGTTCGACACCGCCAGGAATTCCGGCGCGATCACCCAGGCCGGCATGCCGCGCGGCTTGGCGAGGCGGGCCGGGTTGCTGTCATAGCCGGCCGAGAGCTCCACCGCGCCCTTGATCAGGAACGGGCCGGCGTAATCGCCGACCGCGCCGAACGGGTCGTCGTCGATTCTGAGGCGCTTGCGCGGCGGCTGGCCGGGCACGGTGCCGGCCATGGCAGGCGGGAGCGGCTGCCGGTTGGCGGAGGCCGAGGGCGGCAGGGTCGGGCGCAACTGGCCGGTGAGCTCGCCGGACGGCCGCGTGCCGGGGCCCGGCGCCGGCTTGGGCCGCGCCTGGGCGGGATAGTATCTCGGCTTCTTGCGGGTGCGATTCAGCGAATCATAGCCGACATCGGATGCGCCGCTGGCCGCGGGTACACCGGGCAGGGGGACCAGATTTCGTCGTGCGGCCGAGCTGGTCGGCGCAGGCGTCGCGGGCAGCCCTGGCGTCGGGACGGCATCGGTCAGGCCGCTGACCACGGTCCGCCGCAACGGGGAGTCCTGCGGAGCCAGGAAGCCGTCGCGCACCGGCCGGAACACGTCGATGGTCTGCGAGTGCGCCGCATCGGGGCCGAGCGCGCCGAGCAGCAGGCATGCGGCGGAGGCGCCGCGCCACACCGCGCGCCTTCGCGCGCGCCTCGCGCGGCCGCTGTCAGGCCTCCACCCCACGATGAAAATACTCCAACAAAATCAATTGCGTCGTCGGGACACCCGCGCCGCCCGGCAAACCGCGTCGTTAAGGGAGTAAAAACAAATATGGTTAATGGGCTGTTGATGGCGCCTTGCTGCCTTACCCATGCTAAAGAGCGGCGCCTGACTGTTCAGCCTTGGAAGTCCGCATGCCGAGATCGAAGCCGTTGCCCGACACCGCTCCCGCCAACGCAGATATCCAGTCGGCACTGCGCACGCTCGATGCCGGCAGCAACGGCATTGCCGCGATCTCCGCGGCGCTGTCGGGACCTCTGGGAGCGGCCTTCGCGGCCGCCGTCGAACTGATCCGCCAGGCGAAGGGCCGGGCGATCCTCACCGGTCTCGGCAAGTCCGGCCACGTCGCCCGCAAGATGGCCGCCACGCTCGCCTCGACCGGCACGCCCGCGTTCTTCGTGCATTCCGCCGAGGCCGGCCATGGCGATCTCGGCATGATCACCTCGGACGACGTCGTCATCGCGCTGTCGTGGTCCGGCGAGCAGCCGGAGATGAAGACGCTGGTCAACTATACCAAGCGCTTCGCCATCCCGCTGATCGCGGTCACCTCCAATGCGCAATCGTCGCTGGGGCAGGCGGCGCGCATCGTGCTGGAGCTGCCGAAGGCGCGCGAGGCCTGCCCGCACAATCTGGCGCCGACCACCTCGACCCTGATGCAGGCCGCGATCGGCGATGCGCTCGCGATCGCGCTGCTCGAAGGCCGCGGCTTCACCGCGCTGGAATTCGCCAATTTCCATCCGGGCGGCAAGCTCGGCGCCATGCTCAAGCACATCTCGGACCTGATGCGCTCGGGCGACGCGGTGCCGCTGAAGCCGCTCGGCACCGGCATGCCGGATGCGCTGGCCGAGATGTCGGCCAAGGGGCTCGGCTGCGTGGTCATCGTCGATGCTCGTGGTCACGTCGCCGGCATCATCACCGACGGCGACCTCCGCCGGAAGATGCGCGCCGATCTGTTGTCCGCATCGGTCGAGGAGATCATGACGGCGAACCCGCGCACCGTGCGCCGCGAGGCGCTGGCCTCCGAGGCGCTGGAGATCCTGAACTGCGCCAAGATCACCACGCTGATCGTCACCGACGGCGCCAGGCCGGTCGGCATCCTGCACATGCACGATCTGTTGCGGGCCGGGGTGGCCTAGCTCGAAGCGTCGTTTGCGGGCGCCCGGCTGCCGCGCGCTTGGGAAGACCGGTCAGCCTGCGTTGAATCGTGCCGCATCGGCCTCCAGCGGCAGCTGCAGTGCGTTCGCGACATACGACACGGTGCGATAGAAGCCGCACAGCAGGATGATTTCCAGCACCTGATCCTCATCATGATGCAGGCGGAGGCGGGCGAATTCGTCGTCGCTCAAGGTCGACCGTTGGTGCAAGGCATCGACCGCAGCGATCAGGGCCTGTTCGGGGGCCGACCAGCACGCCGCGTCGGCCGGTGCATTCACGGTGGCGTCGATCTGTTGCGCCGTCAGGCCGGCGTCTGAGCCAAAGATGCGGACGTGCACGCCCCATTCGTACTCGCACGCATTCAGCGCGCAGGTCCGATCGATGACGATCTCGCGCTGACGCAGGGACAGCGGGCCGCGGTCGAGCAGGCTGCCGCCGCGAAATTTGGTCCAGGCGCGCGCATGGCCGGCCATCACCCGGAACAGCATCAAGGGCGGCGCCCCGCGCATGATCTGGTCGAATTGCGCCTGGATGTCGGCCGGGTAGGGCGGCTGCAGCGGGGCGATCCGGGGCATGGCGGTTCCTCCTGTGCGGTGCTACATTTACTGTAGCAGTATGCTACGCTTTCCGTAGCGCTTGGCAAGCTGTTGGAGAGTTTTCGTGCCGAAAGACGTTCAACCGCGCCGGGTGCGCGGCTCGCGCTCGGGCCGGCCGGTCATGGCGCTGCTCGATCTGTTGGGCCGGCGCTGGTGCCTGCGCATCGTCTGGGAGCTGCGCGACGACGCCCTGACCTCCCGGGCGCTGCGCGCGGCCTGCGACGAGGCCTCGCCGACCGTGTTGCAGGCGCGGCTGGACGAGCTGCGCGAGGCGGGCTTCATCGTGCTGGGCGACAGCGGCTACGAGCTGACGCCATTGGGGCGCGAGCTGTTGGAGACCTTCCTGCCGCTGCATCGCTTTGCCGAGCGCTGGAGCCGGCAGACGGGATGAGCCGAGCTTGGGCACGTGCGCGGTCCCGTTCTGGCCGGGCACGGCGGCGTCGTGCTATGGGCTCGTCCGAGACAGGGAGCAGAGCCGATGCCGGGCGCATTCGATCTGGATAAATATCTCGTGCGCATCGGCTATCGCGGGCCGCTGGCGCCGACGCTCGAGACGCTGGCCGGATTGCAGGCCGCCCATGTCGATGCGATCGCCTTCGAAGGCATCGATCCGCTGCTCGGCCGGCCCGTGAACATCGATCTCGCCTCGGTCCAGGCCAAGATCGTCGACGGCCGCCGCGGCGGCTATTGCTTCGAGCAGAATGCGCTGCTGAAAGCGGCGCTGGAGGCGATCGGCTTTGCGGTGACGCCGCTCTCGGCGCGGGTGCGGTGGCGGCTCGATGCCGATGCGCCGCTGACGCCGCGCACGCACATGATGCTGAAGGTGGACCTGCCGGAGGGGCCTCATCTCGCCGATGTCGGTTTCGGCTCCTGCCTGCTCGATACGCCGCTTCAGATGGTTGCCGACATCGAGCAGCCGACCGCGATGGGTACGTTCCGTCTGACGCTGTCTGATGGGCTGTATTGGCTCGCGGCGAAGCAGCCGGCCGGCTGGCGCACGATGTATGTGTTTGATCTGGTGCCGCAGATTCATGCCGACTATGTGCTCGGCAACTGGTTCACCTCGACCAGCCCGTTGACGCCGTTCACCTCGATGCTGATCCTGGAGCGGTTGACGCGTGAGGCGCGCTACAAGCTGGTCAATCGCCGCCTGGTCATCGAAGCGCGCGATGGCGAGGTGAGGAGCGAACAGATCATCGAGACGCCCGAGACGCTGCGCAGCGTCATCGAGGAGGTGTTCGGGCTCACGCTGCCGGTGCCCGTCGATGTGATCTGGAAGCGCATCGAGAGCTGACGGGAAAGCGTTGCGATGGCCGGTGAGCTTCAGCTGGATTCCTATCTCGCCCGCATCGACTATCGCGGGCCGCTCGCGCCCGACCTGTCGACGCTCGCAGCGCTGCAGGCCGCGCATGTCGACGCGCTGCCGTTCGAGGCGCTCGATCCGCTGATGGGCCGTCCCGTCCATGTCGACCTGCGGTCCGTGCAACAGAAGCTCGTGCTCGGCCGCCGCGGCGGCTACTGCTTCGAGCAGAACGTGCTGTTCCAGGCGGTGCTTGAGGCGATCGGATTCAAGACCACCGGCCTGGCCGGCCGGGTGCGCTGGCGCTCGGCGCCGACCGATCCGCTCGGGCCGCGCCAGCACATGATGCTGCTGGTCGAGGTCGATGGCCGCCCGCATCTCGTCGATGTCGGCTTCGGCATCTGCATGATGGATGCGCCCATTCGTCTCGAGCTCGGACCCGAGCAGCAGACGCCGATGGGAACGTTCCGCGTCGGCACGTGGGACGGGCTCTATACGGTCAGCGCGAAGCAGCCGACGGGCTGGCGCATGATGTATGCGTTCGACCTCGCGCCGCAGATCCATGCCGATTATGTGCTCGGCAGCTGGTACACCTCGACCAGCCCGAACGTGCCGGCCACGCATACGCTGATGATGGAGCGTGTCGAGCCCGGCATACGTCACAAGCTGGTCACCCGCCGCTATCAGCGGCAGGCGCGCGATGGCGAAGTCGTCGAGGAGCGTTTGATCGAGAGCGCTGCCGAACTCGGCCGCGTCATCGACGAGATATTCCGGGTGACGCCGCCGGTGCCGGTCGAAGACATCTGGGCAAGGACCAAGGCCTGATCACTCTCCGATGACGCGAGTCAAAACGCGTATTCGCGTGATCAGCGCGGACATGATCACGCGCGAACTGCATTTGAATGGAATGCCGGCGCGGCCATTGTGCTTATCTTAAGAGTCGCAGCTTTAGGTTGCGGGAACCAAGGGGGCTCGCGGCGTCCTGCCGTCGAACAGTGGGGACCGTCCACATGGCTGACATCGTGATGCTCGCGGTGCGCGCAATCCTCGAAGGCACGCCCGCTGCCGAGCCGGGCCGCTGTCGCTGCACGCGGCCTCATCCCGCCTGACATCGGAGCCGCGCGAGGCGCGGCTCATCCGAGCTGGCCCGATGGCCAGAACGGGTGGGGGCTTCACGGTGACACGTCGACCCTGACGCTTCGACGCTCATCCGATCGATCAAGGACCGTCGACCTGACCTGCCACTTCAGGCCGTGCGGAGATTCATGTCGAGGAAGCCCCCACCCCTTTTTTGTTTCACGTTCTGCTGACTGGATGCGATCTTGACCCAACAGTCGGTGCAAGCCCGTCCAGTTAGCGAAATAGGGTGTTCACGCCACGGCTCAGCGCGGCAGCTCGGTCTTGCCCATCAGGAACTTGTCGACGGCCTGGGCGCACAGGCGGCCCTCGCGGATCGCCCATACCACCAGGGACTGGCCGCGGCGCATGTCGCCGGCGGAGAAGACCTTCGGCAGCGAGGTCTGGTAGTCCGTCAGGTTGGCCTTGACGTTGCCGCGCGGGTCGAGATCGACGCCGAGGCTCTTGAGCAGGCCCTCATGCACCGGATGGACGAAGCCCATCGCCAGCAGCACCAGATCGGCCGCGAGCACGAACTCGGTGCCGGGAATCGGCTTGAACTGCGCGTCGACGCGGACGCAATGCAGCTTCTTGACCGCGCCGTTCTCGCCTTCGAACTTCTGGGTCAGCACCGCGAACTCGCGCGCCGCGCCTTCGGCCTGGCTCGACGACGTCCGCATCTTCAGCGGCCAGTTCGGCCAGGTCAGCGCCTTGTTCTCACGCTCCGGCGGCGCCGGCATGATCTCGAGCTGGGTCACCGACAGCGCGCCCTGGCGCAGCGAGGTGCCGATGCAGTCGCTGCCGGTGTCGCCGCCGCCGATCACGACGACATGCTTGCCGCCGGCCAGGATGTCGGTCGCGTTCACGGGCTCGTTGCCGACTCGGCGGTTCTGCTGCGGCAGGAAGTCCATCGCGTAATGGATACCGGTGAGATCGCGGCCGGGAATCGGCAGGTCGCGCGGGGCTTCCGCACCGCCGGTCAGCGCCACCGCGTCGTAATCCTTCAGCAGCGACGTCGCATCGAGGCCGTCCTTGCCGCCGACATTGACGCCATAGTGGAAGGTAACGCCTTCGCCTTCCATCTGGGTGATGCGGCGGTCGATGATGCCCTTCTCCATCTTGAAGTCGGGAATGCCATAGCGCAGCAGGCCGCCGGCCTTGGCGTGCTTCTCAAAGACATGGACGTCGTGACCGGCGCGCGCCAGTTGCTGGGCGCAGGCCATGCCGGCGGGGCCGGCGCCGACGACCGCAATCTTCTTGCCGGTTTTCACAGCGGCCGGCTCCGGCTTCAGCCAGCCGTTCTCCCAGGCCTTGTCGACGATGGCGCATTCGATCGTCTTGATGGTCACCGGATTGTCGTCGATGTTCAGCGTGCACGACGCCTCGCACGGGGCCGGGCAGATGCGGCCCGTGAACTCGGGGAAGTTGTTGGTCGAGTGCAGATTTCGCGACGCCTCTTCCCAATTGCCGTTGTAGACGAGGTCGTTCCAGTCCGGGATCTGGTTGTTGACTGGACAGCCGGTGGTGCCCGGTGCGGCCGAGCCGGTGCCGTGGCAATAGGGAATGCCGCAATTCATGCAGCGCGCCGCCTGGTCGCGCAGCTCCTTCTCGGAGAGCGGTACCACGAACTCGTTGAAGTTCTTCAGACGCTCGGCAACCGGCGCGTACTTGCGATCGTGCCGCTCGATTTCGAGAAAACCTGTGACCTTGCCCATGACCTACGACGTCCCTTGTCATCGTTTCCGTCATTCCGGGACGGCGCGTTAGCGCCGGACCCGGAATCTCGAAGTTGTGGGGCGAGATTCCGGGTTCGCGCTTCGCGCGCCCCGAAATGACGCCGTCTCTCATTCGCTCCGTCATTGCGAGGAGTGTCAGCGACGAAGCAATCCAGACTTTCTCCTGGGCCCTGGATTGCTTCCGCCTACGCCCCAAGGGGCTCCGGCGGACAAGTCGCTGCGCTCGCAATGACGCCTTGGTTGTGGCCTGCGCCTCAGGCCCCGATCGCGATCTTGGGCTCGGCGTCGGCGTTGGCGGCGAGCTCCTTCAGGGCACGGCGGTATTCGACCGGCATCACCTTGCGGAACTTCGGCGCGAAGTCCTTCCAGTTCGCCAGGATGTCGGCGGCGCGCTTGGAGCCGGTCGCCTTGGCGTGGCGCGAGATCAGCACGTGCAGCCGCTCGACGTCGGACGCCAGCAGGTTCTTGAACACGTCGACCCGGCCATGCGCCTCGAGATCGCCCATCTGGTGATAGGTGTCCTCTGCGATCATCTCCTCGGACAGCACCGGCTCGAGCTCGACCATCGCCATGTTGCAGTGCTTGTCGAAGTCACCGGCCTCGTCGAGCACATAGGCGACGCCGCCCGACATGCCGGCCGCGAAGTTGCGCCCGGTCTTGCCGAGCACGACGACGATGCCGCCGGTCATGTATTCGCAGCAATGATCGCCCGCGCCTTCGACCACGGCGACCGCCCCCGAGTTACGGACCGCGAAGCGCTCGCCGGCGATGCCGCGGAAGAAGCACTCGCCGGAGATCGCGCCGTACATCACGGTGTTGCCGACGATGATCGATTCCTCCGGCACGATGCCGGAGTTGCGCGGCGGCTTGACGATGATGCGGCCGCCCGACAGGCCTTTGCCGACGTAGTCGTTGCCTTCGCCTTCGAGCTCGAAGGTGACGCCGTTGGCGAGCCAGGCACCGAAGGCCTGACCGGCGGTGCCCTTCAGGCTGACATGGATGGTGTCCTGCGGCAGGCCGGCATGGCCGTAGATCTTGGCCACCGCGCCCGAGAGCATCGCGCCCGCCGAACGGTCCGTGTTGTTGATCTCGGCCTCGATCTTGACGGGCGCGCCGCGGTCGAGCGCGGGTTTGGCCTGCTCGATCAGCTTGCGGTCGAGCACGGCTTCCAGATGATGGTCCTGCTTCTCGGCGTGATGGATCTTCTGGCCCGGCGCCTCCTTCTGCTTCACGAACAGCTTGGAGAAATCGAGGCCCTTGGCCTTCCAATGCGCGACCAGCTTGGACTGGTCGAGCATCTGGGTCTGGCCGACCATCTCGTTGAAGGAGCGATAGCCGAGGCTCGCCATGATCTCGCGGACTTCCTCGGCGACGAAGAAGAAGAAGTTGATCACGTGCTCGGGCTGGCCGGTGAAGCGCTTGCGCAGCACCGGATCCTGGGTGGCGACGCCGACCGGGCAGGTGTTGAGATGGCACTTGCGCATCATGATGCAGCCGGCGGCGATCAAGGGAGCGGTGGCGAAGCCAAATTCGTCGGCGCCGAGCAGAGCGCCGATGACGACGTCACGTCCGGTGCGGAAGCCGCCGTCGACCTGGACCACGATGCGGCTGCGCAGCCGCTCGCGCACCAAAGTTTGGTGCGTTTCGGCGAGACCGATCTCCCACGGCGAGCCGGCATGCTTGATCGAGGTGAGGGGAGAGGCACCGGTGCCGCCCTCGAAGCCCGCGATCGTGACATGGTCGGCGCGCGCCTTGGCAACGCCGGCGGCAACCGTGCCGACGCCGACTTCGGAGACGAGCTTGACCGAGACCTGGCCGTCGGGATTGACGTTCTTCAGGTCGTAGATCAGCTGCGCGAGATCCTCGATCGAGTAGATGTCGTGATGTGGCGGCGGCGAGATCAGGCCGACACCCGGCGTCGAGTGACGCACCTTGGCGATGGTGGCGTCGACCTTGTGGCCGGGCAGCTGGCCGCCTTCGCCGGGCTTCGCACCCTGCGCCATCTTGATCTGCATCATGTCGGAGTTGACGAGATACTCCGTCGTCACGCCGAACCGGCCCGAGGCGACCTGCTTGATCGCCGAGCGCATGGAATCGCCGTTCGGCATCGGCTTGAAACGGTCGGCTTCCTCGCCGCCCTCGCCGGTGTTCGACTTGCCGCCGATCCGGTTCATGGCGATCGCGAGCGTGGTGTGCGCCTCGCGCGAGATCGAGCCGAAGCTCATCGCGCCGGTGGCGAAGCGCTTGACGATCTCCTTGGCCGGCTCGACCTCGTCGAGCGGGACCGGCTTGCGCTTGTCGTCCTCGGCCGACTTGATCCGGAACAGACCGCGCAGGGTCAGAAGCCGCTCGGACTGCTCGTTGAGCAGCCTCGCGAACGCCTGGTAGCGCTCCCTGGAATTGCCGCGCACGGCGTGCTGCAGCGTCGCGACCGACTCCGCGGTCCACGCATGGTCCTCGCCGCGGGTGCGGAAGGCATATTCGCCGCCGACATCGAGCGCGGTCTTGTAGACCAGCGCGTCGCCGAACGCGTCGCGGTGGCGGCGCGTGGTCTCCTCGGCGATCTCGGCCAGACCGACGCCTTCGATGCGGGTGTGGGTGCCGTAGAAGAACTTCTGCACGAACTCGGCCTTCAGGCCGACCGCGTCGAAGATCTGCGCGCCGCAATAGGACTGGTAGGTCGAGATGCCCATCTTCGACATGACCTTGAGCAGGCCCTTGCCGATCGACTTGATGTAGCGCTTGACGACCTCGTAGTCGCTCAGCGCGCCCGGCAGCTTGTCCTTGAGCGCGATGATGGTCTCGAAGGCGAGATAAGGATTGATCGCCTCTGCGCCGTAGCCGGCCAGACAGGCGAAGTGATGCACCTCGCGCGGCTCGCCCGACTCCACCACGAGACCCACCGACGTGCGCAGGCCGGTGCGGATCAGGTGATGATGCACGGCGGCGCAGGCGAGCAGCGACGGGATCGGAATCCGGTCGGCCGAGACCATGCGGTCGGACAGGATGATGATGTTGACGCCCTCGCGCACCGCGGCTTCGGCGCGGCCGCAGAGATCGTCGAGCACCTGCTCGAAGCCGGCCGCGCCCAGGCTCGCATCGAAGGTGGTGTCGAGCGTGCGCGAGACGAAGTGGCTGTCGGACACTTGCGAGATCGAGCGGATCTTCTCGAGGTCCGCATCGGTCAGGATCGGCTGATGCACCTCGAGCCGCTTGGTCGAAGCGACGCCTTCAAGGTCGAACAGGTTCGGCCGCGGACCGATGATCGAGACCAGGCTCATCACCAGCTCCTCGCGGATCGGGTCGATCGGCGGGTTGGTGACCTGGGCGAAGTTCTGCTTGAAGTAGGTGAAAAGCAGCTTCGGCTTGTCCGACAGCGCCGAGATCGGCGTGTCGTTGCCCATCGAGCCCGTGGCCTCCTCGCCGGTCGCCGCCATCGGCGTCATCAGGATCGCGATGTCTTCCTGGCTGTAGCCGAACGCCTGCTGCCGGTCCAAGAGCGGCAGGTTGGTGCGCGCGCCCGTGGTCGGCGCATCCGGCAGCTTCTCGACCTGGATCTGTGTGCGCGCGAGCCACTCGGTGTAGGGATGGCTGGCGGCGAGCTGCGCCTTGATCTCGTCGTCCGGGATCAGGCGACCCTCCTCGAGATCGACGAGCAGCATCTTGCCCGGTTGCAGCCGCCACTTGGTGACGATCTGCTCCTCCGGAATCTTCAAGACGCCCATTTCGGACGCCATCACGATGCGGTCGTCCTTGGTGACGAGGTAGCGCGCCGGCCGCAGGCCGTTGCGGTCGAGCGTGGCGCCGATCTGGCGGCCGTCGGTGAAGGCGATCGCGGCCGGGCCGTCCCACGGCTCCATCAGCGCGGCGTGATATTCGTAGAACGAGCGGCGCTCCTCGCTCATCAACGGATTGCCGGCCCAGGCTTCCGGGATCATCATCATGACCGCGTGCGGCAGCGAGTAGCCGCCCTGCACCAGGAACTCCAGCGCGTTGTCGAAGCAGGCGGTGTCGGACTGGCCTTCATAGGAGATCGGCCAGAGCCGGCTGATGTCCTTGCCGAACAGCTCCGAAGACACCGACGCCTGCCGCGCCGCCATCCAGTTGACGTTGCCGCGCAGCGTGTTGATCTCGCCATTATGCGCGATCATCCGGTACGGGTGAGCCAGCGACCAGGTCGGGAAGGTGTTGGTCGAGAAGCGCTGATGCACCAGCGCCAGCGCGCTCTCGAAGTCCGGCTCGTGCAGGTCGGCGTAGTACTTGCCGAGCTGGTCGGCCAGGAACATGCCCTTGTAGATCACGGTCCGGCACGACATCGAGCAGGGGTAATAGCCCGACATGCCGCGGTCACGGCGCTGATAGATCGCCTGCGAGATCGACTTGCGGAGGATGTAGAGCTTGCGCTCGAACTCGTCCTCGGTCTTGGCGGCGCCGTTGCGGCCGATGAACACCTGCATGCTGCGCGGCTCGGTCGGCTTGACGGTCACCCCCAGCGAGGAGTTGTCGGTCGGCACGTCGCGCCAGCCGAGCAGCACCAGGCCTTCGTCCTCGATCTGGTCGGCGATGATGCTCTTGATGACGTTCCGCCACGCTTCGTCGCGCGGCATGAACAGCGCGCCGATGGCGTATTCGCCCGGAGCCGGCAGCGTGAAGCCGAGCTCCTTCGCCTTGCGCGAGAAGAAGGCGTGCGGGATCTGCACCAGGATGCCGGCGCCGTCGCCGAAGCGCGGGTCGGCGCCGACGGCGCCGCGGTGCTCCAGATTGCAGAGGATGCTGAGCGCGTCCGCGACGATCTGATGCGACTTCTGGCCCTTGATGTTGGCGATGAAGCCGACGCCGCAGGAATCCTTCTCCTGGCTCGGGTCGTACAGACCTTCGGCTTCAGGACGCCACGTATGCAGCTCGCGGGTGATTTCGGCCGGTTTCTCATGCGAATCCACAGCCAGCACCGCGCCGCCCAAAATTCCGTGCTCGACCTTCGATCCGCTCATATCCGTCCCCATAAATTATTGGTCAGGGCCTTCACCACAGTCCGGTACAGTCCGTCCGGCGCACCCCGGGCGCTGCGCGGGCCCCTCTCCGGAGCCAACGCTCGTCCTTCTCAGCGAGCCGCATTTGCAGAATTCAGGCCAGTGTCCGGGGGACCATGTCCCCGCTGGACGACCGCGGCCTGTTCATGTCGCAGCGCCCTCAGGCGCCGTAACATCATTGCAAAGTCTCGGTCACCTTTGCAACGAAATTTTAGACAGCATTTCTGTCCTAAACCGCAAGATGCCAAACTTTAACCTATCACACAAGCACTGCGGAGTCCTGAGGTCCGGGCGCCGCACACGCTCATTCCCCGGCAAATCTTCCGCTTCTGCCACTGACCGATCGATCCGGCCGGGCCGGCGATCACGCGCCGCGCTCGATTTTGAAACCTAACGCCCCGATCCCGCCCTCTCGCCGACCCAGGACCGCCGGAATCACGGCAGAACTTCCGCGGCACTTGAGAAGAAGCGAACAGCTTCACGTGCGGGGGCATGCAGGAGCTTTGAGCCATGAAGTTGCTAGTTGGAGTCGTCTCGGCCGCGTTGATCGCGCCGTTTGCCGCGCAGGCCGAGCCGTTGCCGCCACAGGGCGTCCGTGCGCCCTACACGGTGGTCTCCGATTTCGATACGCCTTATTCGGACCTGCCGCCGCCGGCCGTCGTGCCCGCACCGCCGCCGCGTTACGGCTATCGGCCGGGCCCTGACTACGGCTACCGCGACGAGCGCTATGTGCCGCCGGCGCCGGTCTACCGTCAGGACGGTTACCAGCAGGAGTATGGCTATGCACCGGCGTTCCTGCCGGTGCATGAGGTCTATGCGATTCTGCGCGACAACGGTTTCTCGCCGCTCGGCGCACCGCGCCAGCGCGGCAATGTCTGGGTCGTGGCGGTGCTCGATCGGCAGGGCGAGGACGGCAAGCTCGTGGTCGATGCGCGCTCCGGCCGCATCCTCCGCTTCGTGCCGGCGTTCCAATGGGGCGAGGAGTACGAGCGGATGCGCTATGAGCCGAGCCCGCGCGGCGGCCTCGACCGCCTGTCGCCGCCGAGCGTGATCCGGGCCGATCCGCGCCTGGTGCCGCCGATGCCGGCTGCGCCGCGCGTTGCCACCGCGGTGCCGGTCCAGCCGAAGGTGCCGACGCCTGCCGCACGGCCGAGTGCTCCGGCACCGCAGACCGCCGCGCTCAATCCGAAGCCGGCCGAGGCGGTCAAGCCGGTCGCGCCCAGCCCCGCGGACATCAAGCCGGCCGAGGCCAAGGCTTCAGAGGCCAAGCCTTCAGAAGCCAAGGCTTCAGAAGCCAAGGCTTCAGAAGCCAAGGCTTCAGACGCAAAGGCTTCAGACGCAAAACCCTCTGAGCCGAAGCCGGTGCAATCGGCCGCGGCCGCGCCGCAGACGACGGGCTCCGTCGCAGCGCCCACGGCGAAGCCGGTGCCCCAGATCCTGCCGACGGCAAAGATGCCGGCTGTACAGGGTTTGGAATAGAGGCAGTCTGACGGTCTGCCCGGCCGCTTGCCACCACCAAAGCTGTCATCGCCCGGCTCGACCGGGCGATAACGTAACCCCGGCATCTCGGTCAGTCACGACTGCCACGGCGACCTGGATGCCCGCTTTCGCGGGCATGACAGGTCGTTTGGAGCAGCCGATGAGATCCCAGCGCGATCGGTCGCACTACTCGTGCTGACCGGCGGCCTTCAGGATCAGATCAGCGATCTCCTTCGGATGCGACACCAGCGACAGGTGCCCGGCGTCCAGCTCGATCGTGGTCGCCTTCATGCGGTGGGCCAGGAAGCGCTCGAAATCCGGATCGATCGTCTTGTCCTGCTGCGACACCGCATAGAATGACGGCTTGTCGTGCCACGCCGCCTGGGTGGTGCGGTTGCCGAAGATCGTCGCCGCGGTCGGCCATTGCACCGCATAGAGCTCCTTCGCCGTCGTCGCATCGACACCATTGGCGAAGTCCTTCAGGAAGGCGTCCTCGTTGAGCTTGGTCTCGCCGTCGTGGTCGACGATGCCGGCGCGTGCCGGCGGTGTCGGATATTGCCCGGCGAGCTTGACGAAATCCTCGCCCGCATCGGGGGCCCGGGCCGCGACATAGACCAGCGCGCTGACCTTTGGATCGGTGCCGACCTCGCTCACGACCGTGCCACCCCAGGAATGGCCGACCAGCACGGCCGGCCCATCCTGCTCGGCCAGGGCGCGGCGGGTGGCGGCCGCAGAATCCGCCAGCGAGGTCAGCGGATTCTGCACGGCCGTGACCTTGAGGCCGGCCGCCTGCAGATAGGGGATGACCTTGGCCCAGCTCGAGCCATCGGCCCAGGCGCCGTGCACCAGCACGACGTTGTGGACCTTGGGCGGAAGCGCGGGCTCGGCGAGGGCGGGGCCTGCGGAGATCAGCAGCGCGGCGGCGCAGGTAAGGGTGCGAAGAAGGTCCATGTCACGGCTCCAAGCCCGGTTGACGAGGCGATCATTGGCGTCTTCGCGAGCTGAGAGCAGGCCGTTACCAGTGGTCACGATCGTTTGACTGCACTGCAGCGAGACATGAAAAAACGCCCCGGTTGCCCGGGGCGCTCCTATTCCAGAATGAGGATGTGCTGTTAGGCGGCGGCCTTCTCGGCCGAGCCTTCGATCACCGGCTGCTCGGCGGCCTGCGCGCCGGTCGAGATCGGAATCGAGCGGGGCTTCTTCGCTTCCGGAATCTCGCGTACGAGGTCGACGTGGAGCAGGCCGTTTTCGAGGCTGGCGTTCTTCACCACCACGTGGTCGGCGAGCTGGAACGAGCGCTCGAAGGCCCGGGCGGCGATGCCGCGGTACAGCACCTCGCTCTTCTTGCCGTTCTCGTTGGCGGCCTTCTCGCCCTTGATCGTCAGCGTGTTTTCCTTCGCGACGAGGGAGAGCTCATCCTTGCCAAAGCCGGAGACGGCGACGGTGATGCGGTAAGCGTTCTCACCGGTGCGCTCGATGTTGTAGGGCGGATAGCCGGGGGTGGGCTCGGCGGTGGCCTGGTCGAGCAGCGAGAACAGACGGTCGAAACCGACGGTGGAACGATAGAAGGGGGTGAGGTCGTAGGTACGCATGGTCAAAGTCCTCCATTGAGCGACTGTTGGCTAACCCGCCCGCCATCGGGCCGGGCTGTCGTGCAGCCTGACGCGGCCTGCACGATCTCGATATGGGCCGGACGTTTCGACCTTCAAGGGCGCCCAAGACCTGCTCTTTTTGCCGTTCCACCCCTTGATTCCCGCTGCCTTTCACCTATTCGATGGGCGCCTCATGACGCTCGTCTCGATTCCCGCCAATCCCGTTCCCGAAAACGTCACTGCCGGCACCATCAAGACCCCTGATGGCGCCGAGCTGCGCTTTGCGCGCTGGGCGCCGCCGGCCGGGCGCAAGGGCACGGTGTGCGTGTTCACCGGCCGCAGCGAGATGATCGAGAAGTATTTCGAGACGGTGCGCGATCTGCGCGATCGCGGCTTTGCGGTCGCCATCATCGACTGGCGCGGCCAGGGCCATTCATCGCGGCGCCTGCGCGATTCCCGCAAGGGCTATGTGCGCTCGTTCTCCGACTACGAGACCGACGTGGAGACCTTCGTCACGCAAGTCGTGCTGCCGGATTGTCCGCCGCCTTATTTCGCGCTGGCGCATTCGATGGGCGGCACGGTGCTGCTGCGGCTCGCGCATGCCGGCAAGCGCTGGTTCGATCGCGTCGTGCTGTCGGCGCCGATGATCGACCTTCCGGACAGCCGCACCGCGCTGCCGGCGCGGCTGTTGCTGCGGGCGATGCGCATCGCCGGACAGGGCGGCCGCTACGTGCCGGGCGGCAACGACGAGATCAGCGGGCTGGCGCCGTTCGTCAACAATCCTCTGACCTCCGATCCGGTCCGCTATGCCCGCAACGCCGCGATCCTCGAAGAAGATCCGACGCTCGGCATCGCCTCGCCCACGGTCGCCTGGGCCGACGCGGCGTTCTCGGCGATGATGACCTTCCGCGGCATGACCTATCCCTCCCAGATCCGCCAGCCGATCCTGATGCTGGCGGCGTCCAGCGACACCGTGGTGTCGACGGCTGCGATCGAGGAGTTCGCCTATCATCTGCGCGCCGGCTCGCATCTCGTCATCGCCGGTGCCAAGCACGAGATCCTGCAGGAGCAGGACCGCTACCGCTCGCAGTTCTGGGCCGCGTTCGACGCCTTCGTGCCGGGCACGCCGCTGTTCGGGTGAGCGTGCTGCCGTCCGCTGGACACCCCTGGGTCCTGCGGGCTAGAGCTACCGGCCCCCCTCGCGTTGTGACGGCTGGTCGTGAGCAAGGCGCAGAACAGATTGCAGGCGCAGGCGCTGCAGGAGGCGATCCACGCGCTGCGCGCGCGGCAGTTCGCGCGCGCCGAGCAGATCGCCGCCTCGATTCTGCGCACGGCCAGGACCGACCGCGCCGCGCTGCTCGTCCAGGCCCATGCGCTGCTCGGCCAACAGCGCGCGAGCGAAGCGATCGCGCCGCTCGAGAAGGCGGCGCTCCGCGGCAGCGATCCGGAACTCGAGACACTGCTCGGCGCTGCCTTGTGCGAATCCAGACGCGCCGCCGACGGCATCGCGCAGTTGCGCAAGACCGCGGCGCGGCGGCCGGCTTTTCTGCCGGCGTTCCAGGAGCTGGCGGGGCGGCTTGCCAAGTCGGGACAGCTTGGTGAAGCCATCGCCGTGATCGAGGAGGCGCTGACGCTGTCACCCGACAGCGTCGACCTCCAGCTCGATCTCGGACGCCTCTCTCTTCAGGCCAATGACCGCGTTCGGGCCCGCAACCACCTGTTGGCGGCGCGCGAGGCCGCCCCGGGACGGCCCGACATCCTGATCGAGCTCGCCTGGGTGCAGTTCCTCGACGGCGACTATGCCGAGGCCGCCGGCACCTACCGCCATGCGCTCGGCCTGCGGCCTGAGGACACGCAGACCCGCGCCAACCTCGCTATGTGCCTGATGGAGATGGGCGACCGCGCCGGGGCCGAGGCGGCGCTGCGCACGGTGGTGCGCGGCCGGCCGCATCTGTTGAGCCGCGCGGCCTATACGATGGTCGTTAGCTCGCATGGCCGCTTCTTTTTCCGGCCGAGCGATGCGGCGAAGTTCCTTCAGGTCGACGGCGCGGCCGCCCTCAAGCCCTGAACCGCTTGCGATAGACGCCGGTCTCGCGCTTCAGCGCCTCGCGCACCTCGTGGATCTCTGCGATTTCCTCTTCGGTGAAGGCCGAGGTCTGCATCGTCCACGCCTGCCGCTTCACCGGAATGCATTGCGCGACCGGCGTTCCTCTCGGGATCACGCCGCGAAACGCCGTGTCGTGCCAATGCGCCGGAAAATGCACGAACGAGTCGTGAAAGCGGTCGCTGTCGACCAGTCCGGTCACGGTGGTGAAGGGCAGGTCGAAGCGGTTGACGGGATGCGTGAACAGCAATGCCCAGCCCTCCGGCGCCTCGATCGTCCAGAGATTGTGAAACTTGAGCAGGAAGCGGTCGGCCTCGAACAGCGGCGAGCCCGTGACCTGCGCGGCGTCGTGGAAGCTGATCGGCGAGCGCGGAAAATCGATCGCGCCGCCCGGCGGCAGCTCGTTGTCCCAGCTGATCCCGCCATCCTCGACCGTGAGATCGCAGATCAGCGGAATGAGGAAGCCCGTCGTCATCGCGTCGATGAAGGGCGCGCAGCGCTTGACGGTCTGCTCCTCGGCCTGGTTGAGCGCGCTGAACGCGGTGGCCGGCATCGTCTTGACCCAGTCGGGAACGCCCATCGGCGCCGGCACCGGCTGCGGAATGAGGCCTTCCAGCTCCTTCGGACAGCGAAATTTCAGCGTGAGCGGATCAGTCTCGGACATGGGCGCCGCGGCTCTTTCGTGGTCGACGGTAGAGGTCTACGCCTTCGGCGCCGAAAGTCCAACGGCCGAGCCTGGGCTTGTCTCTGCTCTATCTCGTCAGATGCGCCTCGGACACCGCATGATTGAACATCGCGTTCAGCGCCGACGTGATGTCGGCGGGCGTGTTCGCCGTATAGAAGAATCCCGGCGAGGCGCAGGCCTTCAGGCTCGGCGGAATCGAAGGAATGTTGCTGTTGGCATAGTCGTCTTCGTCACCGGCGAAGGATGCGTTCACCGGATTGATCACCTGATAGGGAATGTAGAGAACTGAGATGATGATGCCGCGGTTCTTCAGCGGTGTGCAGGAGGTGTTCGGATCGATCACGGTGGCATGATTGCTGCCGGACCATGAGCCATTGGGCACGCCCTTCACTTGCGGGTCTTGCGCGCCGTCGGTGACCAGGAACACGTAGGGCAGGGTATTGGTCGAGGCGCTGCCGTTCCCGACATTGACGATCAGGTTGTTGACGCTGGACAGGGCCGTGTCGATATGCGTTCCGCCCGAGCCGAGAGATGCGTTGGTGTTGGTGTCGAGCAGCGTCGCAAGGTTGGCCGCCGCATAGTTGATGGTGGTCGAATCCGTCGTCGAGCCGTTGATGCTGCTGGTGAGCGGAAAGTAGGAATAGAGATATCGGATGAAGGGGTAGAGGCCGATCCGGAACTGGTTGTTGACCTTCTTGGTGTTGTTCGCCGTGACAAACAGCTGGTTCACGGCATAGCCCACGGCATCCAGCCGCAGCTGGATGCACGCATCCGTCCCATCGGTCGGGCAGTTCGCAACGGTCGCCAGGTTCTTGTACAGTGAGTTCGGCAGGCCGGACACGATCGACGACGGCAGTTGAACGCCCATGGGGTAGTTCTTGTTGGTGGTCAGCAGGTTCTTGTAACCGCTCTGGCTGACGCGCGAGATCGCATAGCCCAGGCAATAGTTGTTTGTGGGATATCCCTGGGTCCCTGAATCGGTGCAAGCGCTATTCTGCGGCGAAAAATGGCACGCCAGCGTGCATCCCGTGGGGTATTGCCTGTAGTTGTCCGGGCTGATGGCCTGCATGCGCTGTGCTTCGGACGACGTCGACGGGAGGCCCATCGAGCCCGAGACGTCCAGCGTCAAATAGAAGTCGAGATAGAGTGGCAACGTGACGGAGGAGGACGATTGGCCGCTGACCGTCAGATTCTGATAGCCGATCACCGTCAGGAACGTGGCCGGCACGTTGGCGGTGAATTGCACCTGCGACGTCAGTGTGGACCCGCTCTTGGTGACGGTGCTGGTCTCGGACGTCAATGTGTAGCCTTGAAAGGTAGAGGCGTTGCCCTTGAAGATGTTGTCCGCCTCCGCGACTCCGGCGGTAACGGTTCCGTCCGACGTCATCGCCATCGCCGCTGTATAGCCTGCCGAGTTGACCGAGATCGAGGCGATGCTCGCGGCATCCGCCGCAGACTGGAGCCTGATCTTCATGCGCATGGCCATGGAGTAGTCGGTCGCGCATCCGATCGCCGTGAGAATCGGCAACAGCGCCAGCGCGAATGTGACCGCGATATTGGCCTTGCTGTCGCGGGAGAAGCGCGCGATGGCGGCGCTCGCCCGGCTCGCTGGTCGGCTGATATCCGTCATGCTCTTCCTCAAAAGATCCCGTTGGGGCGGTGAGGACCTGTATTCTTTTCCTTGTTGGCGGTTCCCCCGCGGCGATCATCTCCGCGACTGCTTCAAGGAGACCTGCGGTGAGAACCGGGCAGGAGCCCGCCTCCGCCCGCTCCCCCGGCCGTGAGCAGAGGGTCACGCCGTCGCGCGCGGGACCACATGTGGATGTATGCGGACGCCGATTGCGACTTCGGTTGACCTGCGACGAAACATCGCAGGCGACTGTTGCGATTTTGTTTACGTGGCGAGAGAGAGGCGCCGTCCTCCAATACCGTGCCAGCCCATGCGTGCGCCTGTCGTCAGCGCGGAGCCGCGCCGACGATCCACGGAGCAGCCGCCGCTACTTGGTCGACAGCACCTCGCCGAACCGCTCCCACTGCTTGCCGGTGAAACGCATGAACTGCACCTGCTCGACCGGGAGGTGGTCGGTCTCTGACGTGTTGACCTTGATGCCCGGCAGCAGCATCGGCAGTTCGAGATCCTTGATCGACAGCGCCTGCCGCAAAATGTTCTCGCGCGACAGATCGTTGCCGGCCGCCTTCAGCACTTGCTCCAGTACCATGCCGTTGTTGTAGCCGTTGACGTAGTTGGAATCGCGGATGTCGCCGTCGGGCACGTATTTCGCCATATAGTCGCGCCAGCCCTTGACGCCGGCATCGTTGGCCCAGGCGGGATCCAACGGATCCTTGACGTAGGCTGTCGAGATGATGCCGGTGCCGGCCTCCAGTCCCGCCGGCTCCATGACCGATGACATCCACACCGAGACGTTGGTCAGGAACGTCAGCGGCCGCCAGTTGATCTCGAAGGTCTTGCGGATCGCCTGCGCGGCGAATTTCGGCGTCGCGGCGATGATCAGCGCATCGGCGCCGGTCGATTTCAGCTTCACGATCTGCGAGTCGATGGTCGGCTCGGTCGACTCGTAGCTTGCGACGGTCACCGTGCTGTCGAAGCGCTCGCCGAGCACGTCCTTCAGCCCGGCGAGATAGTCGCGGCCGAAATCGTCGTTCTGCGCGAGAATGGCAAAGGTCGAATCCGGCTTCTTCTGCAGCGCGTAGCGCGCATACATCCGCGCTTCGTTGCGGAACGGCGCCATCACGCCCATCAAGGCCAGCGGAAATTGCGCAGGGTCGCCGAACTTCGAGGCGCCCGAGGCCACGAACAGCTGCGGCACCTTCTTGCCCTGGAGATACTTGGCGATCGCGGTGTTGTGCGCGGTGCCCATGGTCGAGAAGATGAACGACACCTCGTCGCTCTCGACCAGCCGTCGCGTCTGCTCCACGGTCTTGGGCGGCACGTAGCTGTCGTCCAGCGAGATCAGGTTGACCTTGCGGCCGTTGATGCCGCCGCGGTCGTTGACCATCTTGAAATAGGCCACCTCGCCCTTGCCGAGGATGCCGAAGGCGGACACTGGCCCGCTATAGGGCATGGTCTGTCCAATGCGGATCTCGCTGGCGGTGACGCCCGGCTGATCCTGCGCCCGAGCGGGTACGGCGAGGACGGACGCGCCGACCAACAATCCTGCCGCTGCGATGGCGCTTCGCATGGATACCTCCCTGATGGCCGCGCTGCCGGCGGCGTTTTGGCGCTGAGCATAGGGGCATGGCGGAGGCCGTGCAATTAAAATATATTTTTTGATGAAAATATACTTTTAGGCTTTGCTAGTGTGAATCGATTGTCCCGCGAGAGTGAGTCGATGTCCGGCAGCGCCACCCAGACCGTCTACGAGCAGTTGCGTGCCAGCCTGCTCGCCGGCCTCTATCGTCCGGAGGAGAAGCTGAAGATCAGCGAGCTCGGATCAGCCTTCTCCGTCAGCACCGGGGCGATCCGCGAGGCGCTGGCGCGGCTCACGGCGGAAGGGCTGGTGACGGCGACGCCGCAGCGCGGCTTCCGCGTGGCGCCGGTCTCGGTGGCCGATCTGCGCGATCTGACCGACATGCGCGTCGAGATCGAGACCAAGTGCCTGCGCCGCGCCATCGCCAACGGTGATCTCGCCTGGGAGACCACGGTCGTTGCCGCGCATCACCGTCTGGCCGCGACGCCGATCGCGGCCCATGACGGCAGCTTCTCGCCGGCCTGGATGCTGGCGCATGCCGATTTCCATGCCGCGTTGGCCCAGGCCTGTGGCAGCGCCTGGATGATGCGGGTGCGCGATCTCCTGTTTGCGCACAACGAGCGTTATCTCGATCTCGCCCGCAAGACCGATCGCGGCAACCGCGATGCCGCGCGTGAGCATCGCGAACTGATGGAGGCGGCGCTGGCGCGCGACACCGAGCGCGCGGTGACGCTCATGATGGCGCATCTCGACAAGACCCGGGACACGATCGAGGCGGCGCTGCTCGCAGCGACGGCGATGAATGAGGCGAAGTAGGATCATATCAGGACGCAGACCGCGAACGTCTTCGCGATCCGTTCCGAGCCGGATGTCGCCAGCCGAATGACCGAGGGTCGCCTGACGGCTGTGGCCACTTCATTCGGGGTGACGATGTACTTCCGCTGGGAAACGGGAAGCGTCGAATTGCTCACGCCGCGTATAGATGCGATCGCTCAGCGCGACGCGAACCACCGCGCCTCGCGTGCGGCCGTCGTCCATCCTTGTCGTCGACATCGTGCTCCGTTCAGGGCGAGCTAATACGAAGATTCAACTTCTTCGAGCGTCGGCGCTTCCCCCGTCTCGATGCAACTGCAAATCCGCCGTCATTGTTAAGCGGCCTTCATGCCGGGCATGCTGTGCATTCAAGGATGCATTCACCACGCGCCGATCTCTCCAAATTTGGAAACGCCCCGGTAACGCACCGTCCCTCTAGTTAAGTCCACTAACGACATTCAGGAGGAGACATTGATGATGATGATTGTGCGGAAGCTGGTTGGTCCCCATGCGCTCAATTCCGGATTTGGTCTGGTGACCATGTTCTCATTGACGGGCGTGGTCGCTTCTCTCGTGCTGGTCCAGCACGGGGTGAATGTCAGTCCGCCCGCGATGTTCTGATCGGACGGCTCACGACTGCTGACCTTGCCCCAGTTCGGAACGAACTGGGAGTTGGTCCGCAAGACCGGTCCGTCCCGATGTCTTGCGGGCTGCCTGCAACCTATTTCAAGACGAAGTGCCACGGACAGGTCATTCAGGCCGTGAACCGCTCTTCCTGTCGCGTGATCCGATCAGCTCGGCGACGAGCGGATTGGGATAGCGGCGCTGCTGGCTTACGGCGAAGAACTGCTCCTTCAGCGCGCTCAGGCGGGCGCGTTCAACCAGCACGCCGGTACGCAGCTCGTCGATCACGACGATCGACGGCACCAACGTGACGGTGCCGCTCTCGCGGGCCATCAGGCGCAGCATCGCCATGTCGTCGACCTCGGCGGCGATGACCGGACGGATCCCGCTGGATCCGACCAGCGCATCGAAAGCCGAGCGCAGCGCGCTGCCTCGGCCGGGCAGGATCACCGGCGTCGTTGCCAGGTCCTGCGGGAATCGGAATCGCGCGGGCTTGGCCGGCTTGCGGCTAACGAGGCTGACGCGCTGCTCATCGATCAGCGTGTTGTCGAAATTGCTGCGCATGTCTGGCGCCGCCGGATGGTTGGCGAGCACGAGATCGAGCTTGTGGGCGTCGAGCTGCTCCAACAGGTCGCTGAACTGACCGGTGTGGATGATCAGCTCGACGTCGCCGCGCCCGATCAAGGGCTTCAGGAACGCGATCTGGAAGTTGCGCGACAGGTTCGCCGCGGCGCCGACCCGCAGCAGCTGCCGTCCCGGCCGCAGGCCCGACAAGGTCTCGATCAGCTCATGGCCGGACTTGAACACGCTGCCGGCATAGTCGAGCGCGATGCGCCCGGCCTCGGTGAGCTGCAGGGTGCGTCCAATGCGCTCGAACAGCTTCTGCCCGAGCTGCTCCTCCAGCGCCTTCACCTGCACCGACAGCGAGGAGGGCGAGACGTTGAGGCGCTGCGCGGCGCGGCTCATGCTGCCTTCGCCGGCGATGATCCAGAAGTAGCGTAGGTGGTGGTAATTCAGATGCGGCACACAATCATTCTATATTTTATAACGATCAGGTTCAATGATTGAAATTTTAGGAATGAACTGCAGCCCGTAAAGCAAGAGGGAGAGATCGTCCCCTGTGATCAAACGACCGGGCCGCCATGAACCAGCTCCTTCCCTGTCTTGCGGCGCTTGCGCCGCTCACGCTCGCGGTCGTCGCACTCGCCGGCACCGGCGGCAGCGCCAGAACCGTCGCACGTAACGCGATCGCGACCGCCGCGCTCGCATTCGCCCTTGCCACTCTCGCGAGCCTCGGCGCAGCGGTCATGGGGGCAGGGCGGACGCCACTGCTCGGCGGCTACGGCCTAGGGCTGTCGCTGCAGCTCGATACGCTCGGCGCCATCCTCATCATGCTGGTCAGCTTCATCGGCTTCGTCGTCGTGCGCTACAGCCGCAACTATCTCGACGGCGATCCCGGCCAGGTCAGGTTCACGCGCTGGCTGCTGCTCACCCTGGCCGCGGTGCTGACCTTGCTGATCTCCGGAAACCTGGTGCTGCTGCTGGCGGCCTGGATCGGCACCAGCCTGGCGCTCGGCAAGCTGCTGCTGTTCTACGACACCCGTCCGGCCGCGGTCCGCGCCTCGCGCAAGAAGTTCGTGGCGAGCCGGCTCGGCGATGCCTTCCTCGCGGTCGCGGCGCTGCTTCTCTACCTCCGCTTCGGCACGCTGGAGCTCGCCAGCCTCGCTGCGCAGGCCCGCGGCGGAGAAGGGGCGGGATCGGCGATTGTCACGATCGCCGCGCTGCTGATCGTCGCGACCGCGATGCTGAAATCCGCGCAGCTGCCGCTGCATGGCTGGCTTATCGAGGTGATGGAGACGCCGACCCCGGTGTCGGCCCTGCTGCATGCCGGCATCATCAATGCCGGTGGCTTCCTGGTGCTCAGGCTCAGCGACGTGCTGCTGCTGGCCACGCCCGCGCTCGACGTCCTCGCGGTCGTCGGTGGCGCCACCGCGCTGTTCGGCTCGCTGGTGATGCTGACGCAGACCTCGGTCAAGGTTCAGCTCGCTTATTCGACGGTGGCGCAGATGGGCTTCATGCTGCTGCAATGCGGGCTCGGCGCCTTCTCCGCGGCGCTGCTGCACATCGTGGCGCATTCGCTCTACAAGGCGCACGCCTTCCTGTCGTCGGGCAGCATCATCGATCTCGCCCGCGCGTCATGGACGCCGAGCCCCGGCGGCCAGCCGCACGCGGCACGACTGATCCTGGCCTTGGTCGCGGTAATCGGCCTCGCGCTGCTCACGGGGCTCGCCTTCGGCATGACGCTCCGCAGCAACCCGGCGCAGATCGCGCTCGGCTCGGTGCTGCTGATGGGGCTGGTGCACCTGATGGCCAACGCGATCGACGAGCGGCCGAACGCCTTCGTCATCGCCCGCGCCGCGGTGACCGCAGCGGGCGTCGCGATCGTCTACTTCGCGCTGCAGGCCGGCACGGCCTGGCTGGTCGGCGGCAGCATTCCCGCATCGCGGCCGGTCGATGGTGTCGTGCCGATGCTGATCGCGGCGGCCGTGGTGGTCTCGTTCGCGGCGGTGACCGTGTTCCAGAACCAGATGATGCGCCGCGCCGACGCGCCGTTCTGGATCGCGGCCTACGTCCACCTGCGCAACGGCCTCTATCTCAACACGCTCGCCAACCGCCTCGTGCTGACGGTTTGGCCGCGAAGCGCGAGCTCGCACCTTCCGTCCAAGCCGTGAGCCGGAGATGAAGATGACCCAGGCTGCCCTTGCCATGTCCATGACCGACCCGATCGACACCACCGCCGATGCCGGGCTGATGGCCCGCATCGACAGCGCCTGCCAGCGGGTCGCGCCGTTGTGGCCGCTGAAGCACTTCGTCGCCGTCAATCCGTTCCTCGGCTTTACCTCGCAGAGCTTCGCCGCGACCGCCGCGACGTTCGAGCGCGTGGTGCGGACGCGGATGCTGATGCCGCGCGGCTACTACCGGCAGGCGCTCGACGACGGCCGGATCGACGATGAAGCGCTGGCGCAGGCGCTCGCGCTGCATCCCTCGACCGGGCTCGATGTCGACGCGCTCAAGCAGAAGGCGCGCGCCGAGGCCGGGCTGTCGTCGCCGCCCGCTGTCGTGGCGACGGTCGCCGAGGTGCTCGACCGGCTCGCCGAGGGCGATCGGTACGTCTCGCTGGTCGCCTTCATGATCGACGAGATCTCGGCGTTCTGCGCCACCTATTTCGACGAAGGCCAGGCGAGCTGGCCAAGCCCGGTGCGCAAGCTGAAGCCCTATGCCGCGTGGCGGACGATCGCGGCCTATGACCGCAATCCCGAGGTGATGGGGCTCCCCGGCTTCCGCAAGGCGATCGCGGAGCTGCCGGCCGATCCGGTGCAGGCGATCGGTCTGATCGTCGACCGGCTCGGCATCCCCGAGCGGGCAGTCGAGGACTATCTGGTGCGGGCGCTGTTCGATCTCGGCGGCTGGTCGGCCTATGCCCGCTACATCGGTTGGAACGCGCAGCTCGACGGTCGGCGCGACGAGACCCTGCTGGAGCTGCTGGCGATCCGGCTCGCCTGGGGCTACGCGCTCTATCAGGCGCGCACCGACGACGCCTTCAAGGCGGCCTGGGCGGAGGCCATGGCGGAAGCGGCGAAGCTGCCGGCCGATCAGCGGCTCGACGAGACGCCGGAGCTTGCGATCGATCTCGTGCTGCACGAGGCCTATGAGATCGCCTTCCGGGCGCGGCTGGTCGGGCAGCTTGCCGCGCATGGCGCAGAGGCGGCGATCCCGCGGCTGCCGGCGCGGCCGGCGTTGCAGGCCGCGTTCTGCATCGACGTGCGCTCGGAGATCTTCCGGCGCGCGCTGGAGACCGCTTATCCGGAAGCCGAGACGATCGGCTTCGCCGGATTCTTCGGCTTCCCGATCGAATACGTCCCGATCGGCCATACCAGGGGCGGCGCGCAATGCCCGGTGCTGCTCAAGCCCGCCTTTGTCGTTTGCGAGGCCGTCAAGCATGCCGATGACGTCGAGGCGGCCGAGGTGCTGGGTCTGCGGCTGCTGCGGCGGCGGGCGGCCAAGGCCTGGAAGTCGTTCAAGGTCTCGGCCGTCTCGTCGTTCTCCTTCGTCGAGACCGCCGGCCTCGGCTTCGCCGCCAAGATCGCAACCGACAGCGCAGGTGTCACGCGTCCCGTGCCGTCACCCGTCGTTGATGGTCTCGATCCCGAGATCGCGGCCCGCGTCCAGCCGCGGCTGACACCGGGCGAGCTCGGCGGGCGGGCCACCGGCTTCACCGATCCGCAGCGCGTCGCGATGGCCGAGGCGGTGCTCAAGGCGATGTCGCTGACCGGGCCGTTCGCGCGGCTCGTGCTGCTGGCCGGTCACGGCAGCACCACCGTCAACAATCCGCACGCGTCGGGGTTGGATTGCGGCGCCTGCGGGGGCCATACCGGCGAGGCCAATGCGCGGGTCGCCGCAGCCGTTCTCAACGACTGGCGTGTGCGAGAAGGTCTGCGCGCCAAGGGCATCGACATCCCCGCCGATTGCTGGTTCATCGGAGCGCTGCACGACACCACGACCGATGCCGTGACCTTGTTCGACGAGGACGACGTTCCGGCCGTGCTCGCGCCGGATCTGTCCCGGCTGAAGGCACGGCTCGCGGACGCTGCACGGCTGGCGCGGCAGGAGCGCAGCGCGCTGCTCGGCATCAAGGACGTATCCGACATCGATGACGCGGTGATCGCCCGGAGCCGCGACTGGTCGCAGGTGCGGCCCGAATGGGGGCTCGCCGGCAACGCCGCCTTCATCGCCGCGCCGCGCGCCTTCACCCGCGGCCTCGACCTCGGCGGCCGCGCCTTCCTGCACTCCTACGAGGCCGCCCGTGACGACGGCTATCGCACCCTCGAGCTGATCATGACGGCGCCGATGGTGGTCGCGAGCTGGATCAACCTGCAATATTACGGCTCGACCGTGAACAACGCTGCCTTCGGCAGCGGCAACAAGGTGTTGCACAACATCGTCGGCCAGCTCGGCGTGCTCGAGGGCAACGCCGGCGACTTGCGTGTCGGGCTGCCCTGGCAGTCGGTGCATGACGGCACGCGCTTCATCCACGAACCCATCAGGCTCAACGTCTTCATCGCCGCGCCGGAGAGCGCCATGGACGAGGTCCTGCAGCGTCACCAGGGCGTGCGCGATCTCGTCGTCAACGGCTGGGTGATCTTGCATTCCCTCGGAGAGCAGGGAGCGATCCGGCGTTGCGTGCGTCCGGGCGGCTGGACCGCGGCGTGAAGCCTGCGGTGCGCCCCATGATCAGCAGGCCGCACCGTCGCGTGACCTCACAGCGTCTTCAGGTACTCGATCAGGTCCCAGCGCTCGTCCTCCGAGAAGGCACCGCCGATGATGCCGTTCGGATAATCCTTGTTGGGCTTCGTCGGCCCTTCGAAGGAATGGCCGAGCGTGCTGTTGCCCTTGATCGGCTTGCCGCTGGAATCGCTGGTCACGAACAGCGTCTGTCCGACCTTGCACGTGCTCTCGCCGCCCTTCGGCACTGCGAAGCCGACCGACTTCGGGTCATAGTCGCGCGCGCCCTGGCAGAACGACGTCGGCCGCTCGGCAGCCGGCGTCAGCAGCCAGTACAGCGACGGCACCGAGCCGTTGTGCAGATAGGGTGCGGTCGCCCACACGCCGTTGAGCGGGCGGGCGCGATAGCTCTTGCCGGCCGGGTTGGGACAGTTTCTGCGATCGCCCCACAATGCGGCCCGCTCCGCCTCGGAGATCTTGCGGTCCTCCATCCATTTGTCGCTGGCCTTCTGCACGACGGCCATCAGCGCCAGCGCATAGGGCATCTCCGTGGTCGAGCCCTGCGGCAGGTTGCAGCCCTTCAGGTCCTTGGCCGGATCGACCTCGAGGAAGCCTGCCACGTTGACCTTGCGGTTGGCGAGAATGCTCGCCTGTCCGGGGTCGGTCTGCATCGCCTCGACGGGCTTCTGCACGAGGTCGAGGATCGGGCCCTTGGCGTTCCAGCCCTTGCTCTCCCAGTCATCGGCCGGCTTGATCTTCCAGAAGCTCTTGTCCGGATAGGTCTTGTCGAACACGGTGTCGGCGACCGGGCCGAGATGGCACTCGACACAGACAGCGGCATAGAGCTTACGGCCGCGTTCGACGCGGACCGGATCGATCTTCCAGGCGTCGTCGCCGGCGAACAGCTTCTCCGGCCATTTCGGCGAGGTCAGCCCGCCGAACGCGGGCGTCGTGGTCGCGAACGGATCGGGACCGCGCAGCATGTTCTCGATGTAGAGCAGGTTATCGATCGCCATCGACGAGCGCCACAGTCTGTCGCTCGCGGTCTTCGGCGAGAAGTTGATCTGTGCGGAGACGCCGAGCGCCTCGCCGGCATTGCGGATCAGGGGCTGCGCGATCGATCCGTCATATTGCGCCCAGGAGAACCACGGCACGGTCCAGATCGGCGGATAGGACACCGGCGCGTCGATGGCCTCCTGGTTGTCGAGCATGTTGGGCAGACCGCTCGAGGCCATGTCGAGGTAGAATACCTGGTTGCCGATGCGGTTCAGCGCGTCGAGCCGGCCGAAGCCTTCCTCCGTCTCGGTCTGGCCCTTGGCTTCGATCGTGGTCTTGTAGTTGTTGGCCTGCATGTTGAGCGCGAAATCGATCGCGGCCTTCAGGCCCTTCTTCAGGCTCGCGCGATCGGCGTCGGACGCATTCGGTCCGAGCACGCGATCGGCAAAGCGCGTGAAGCGGCCGGGCACGTATTGCGTGAAGATCATCGCAAAGCCCATGGCCTCTTCAAGCTTGCGCAGGTCGACCATGCCGGGGCCGCCGTCGAAGCGTACGCTGACGCCCTTGTAGTGGATGCTGCCGGAGTGACAGGCCGCGCAGGTCAGGCCGATCTTGTCGGACTGCGCGGCGCCGGTGGCGGGATCGGTCGCGCCGGTGAGCCGGGCAAAGCCGACCGGCAGGCCGCCTTCGTTGCCGGCCGGGGTCGGCTTGAGGCCGGCGGGCAGCGGCGCTGCGGGCTCGGTCTTGGCAGCCGTCGCGGCGTAGCCGAACGGCCGGAGGACGCTTGGGTCGCCGTCGACGCTCTTCGGGCTCGGGATGAAGCCGAAACGTTCGAGATAGGCGCTGTCGGAGATCAGGCCGGGCGTGCCGAACGGCGCCAGATAAGGCTGCTCCATCGCCATGAACCAGGCGTAGGGAATCGGGAAGGTCGCGGTGCCCTGCGTCACGTGGTGAAACCAGTGCCGGTCCTGCGTGGTCCAGCCCTGATCGAGCCAATAGGCCGCCCTGGTCGGCTCGGTCTCGGGCAAAGCGGGCGGGATCAACGCCGCGACCTTCTTCGGCAGAACCTTGCCGAGCTTGTCGCTGACGGCGTCGGGCGCGGCCACCCAGGCGAGCAACACGGCGGCGCCGGCCAGCACTGCCGTGCCCACGAGCGCCTTGCCGATACGCCAGACGATGTTCGCGGGCTTGGGCTTGGCCATCAGCCGCGCGGCGATACGCTGCGGCAGGCGGCGGTCGACGAACAGCGTGCGGACCTCGGCAACGGAGAGATAGCGGCCGTCGCCCTCGCCCTTGCCGAGGATGTTGAGCAGCACCGGCCATTCGCCCTGCATCAGAATGGGGAAGTACCAGCGCGCTCGGTCGCCGTCGCGCGTCAGATTGGCCTTCATGAAAGTCTGGATCTGCGCCTCGTTGAGGCCGCGCTCGGTGCCCCCGTTGGGATCGGGATAGTCGCTGCCGAAGCTCGCGAACCGGTCGATCTCCTCGGGATGAACCTTGGCCTCGGCGTCGAGAATGCGCGATCCGCCGCCATGTTTGTCGAGCGGGCCGTTGCGCAACTGGTCGAGATCGGCGCCGGACCACAGGCTCTTCAGCAGCCGCAGCGGCGACAGGCCGTTGGCGATCAGCGCAACGCCAAAGGTCTCGATGCCGACGAGCCGCTTCTTGAAGCCGGTCTCGCCGCTCGCCGCCTCGACCCGGTCGCCGATGGTCTTCAAGGGGACGCTGTGGCCGTCGACGAAGCCGCCGGCGACGAGCGCGCGCAGGAAGGGACACGGGTTGTCGGACGAGACCGGAAGCTGTCCGGGCAGGGCGTCACGGGCGCTGTCTTCTTGCATCGAAGAACATCCTTGGAAAGCACCTGAGTGATGAAAACGAAATCACGCAAACAAACGAGGACGACGCCGAATTGCGCCGAGGAACGGGCGGATCGGCCGCCGTCTGAACGCTACAATGCAATCGTGAATGATTGGCGCAACCCGCCCAAGTGTCAACCTCAAGTCGCGATCGCGCTATTCGCCCGCGAACTTGGCCTTGGTGTCCACCAGAGTGAGCTTGGTCAACGGGATGCCGGCCTTGGTGAGGCCGTCGCGATAATGCGCGATGTCGGCGGGATTGCGCCAGCGGATGTTGCTCAGGAGGCGCTCGATCGTCATCCACGGATGCTGGCTCAAAAGTGCCGCGACGGCCTCGCCCGCTTCGACCGAGCGTCCGAGCTGCGCCAGCGCGGCGGCGCGGATGGCGAGGCACTGCAGATGGTTCGGGTTCTGATAGTGCGACTCTCGCGCCCAGGACAGCGAGGCGTCGTACTGGCCGAGCATGTAATGGCTGAACGCGCTCAGCACCGACCATTGATAGCGCGGATCGCTGTTGCCGCGCTGGGCCGCCACCGAGAACAGCTCGATCGCCTGGCGGTGCTCGCCGGCGACGAGATGGCAGACGCCGAGCACGCCGCGCGCGCCCATGTCATAGGGATTGAGCTGCAGCGACTTGCGCGCCGCCTCCATCCCGGCCTCGACCCGGCCCTGCATGGCATGGACATAGGCCAGCAGCGAATAGGAGAAGGACGAGCGGGAATCGAGCCGGACGCCGGCCTCGGCCAGCGCCATTGCCTCGTCCCACAGCTCCCGTGAGTTCCTGATCCAGCCGAAATGGATGCCCTGCAGCAGGATGGTGCCGAGATAGGTGTGGGCGATCGCAAGACCTGGGTCGATCCTGATCGCCTCGCGGAACAGCGCGATCGAGCTCTCGTAGTCGGCCTTGGTCGGCTGGTAGTAGTGCGACAGCCCGCGCAGGAAGCGATCCCACGCCGTGAGGTCCGTGGTCTTGGACCGCACCGGCACCGCCGCCTCGGCACGGTAGATCTCGGGGATCAGCGCGGTGCAGAGGTTGGCGGTAATGTCGTCCTGCACGGCGAACAGGTCGCCGATGTCGCGGTCGTAGCGGCCGGCCCAGAGCTGCTCGCCGTTCTCCGGCGCGACCAGCTCGGCGGTGACCCTGATCTTGTCGCCGGAGCGCCGCACCGAGCCCTGGATGAGATAGGTCGCATCGATCTCGCGCGCGATCAGGCGGGCGCTCATGCCGGCATGCTTGAAGGCGAAGGTGGAGTTGCGGCTGAGCACCCGGAAGAACGACTGCAGCGACAGCGCATGGATGAGGTCTTCGGCCAGGCCGTCCGAGAAGTATTCGTCGGTCTCGCCGCTGAGATTGGCGAATGGCAGCACGCCGACGATGGCGGTGCGGTATTGCGCCGGCAGGGTCGTGGCGGACCGCTGCTCGCGGCTCTTCTCCGGCGAGGACGGATCCCAGGTCCAGACGTTGATGGTGTCTTCGATGTTCTTGAAGCGGAACGGCCCGCGGTCGACGAAGGTGACCGTGAGGTGCTTGCTGGCTTCCTGGTAGGCCTTGTGGGAGACGGCAATTCCGCCGGGCGGTGCTGCGGCTTCAAGCCGCACCGCGGTGTTGACGCCGTCGCCGAACACCTCGTCCTCATCGAAGATGACGTCGCCCATGTTGAGGCCGAGGCGAAACTGCATCACCCGGTCGGCCGGCAAATGAGCATTGCGCTCGGCCATCAGCTTCTGCACCTCGACCGAGGCCGCGATGGCGCCGACGACGCTCGGAAATTCCAGGAGAAACCCGTCCCCTGTGTATTTCACGATGCGGCCGCCGTGATTGAGGATGATCGGGTGGATGGCGCCGCGATGGGCCTTGAACGCGGCATGGGTTCCCGCCTCGTCGGCGCCCATCATCCGCGAGTAACCGACCACATCGGCACAGACAATCGCGGCCAGCCGTCTCTCCATTCCGTCTTTGCTCCTACTCAGGGCGATACCACGGCAACAGCGGTCGAATCCAATCAATTTGCGGAAGCAATGTGTAGGCCATGTGGCGGGCCGGCGACATTGGACCCGATTGGCTCAGGTCAGCCCGGCCTTGATCAGTCCGTCGCGGTAGTGGTCGATGTCGTCCCGGCGTTTCCATCGGATGTTCTTGATGTGGCGGTCGAGCGTGAGCCAGGGGTATTGCGCGTGCAGCACGTCGACGGCGTCGCCCGCCTGGTCGGTCGCACCAAGCTGCGCCAGGGTCGCCGCGCGGATCGTCAGCGCCTGCAGATGGTTCGGGTAGAGAAACAGCTCCTCGCGGGCCCAGGACAACGCCGCCTCATAGCGGCCGAGCAGGTAGTGGCTGTAGGCATTCAGCGCCGGCCATTGGTAGCGCGGATCGCTGTTGCCGCGCTGGGCCGCGATCGAGAACAGATCGATCGCCTGCTGGTGCTCGCCGTTGACCATATGGCAGAGCCCGAGCACGCCGCGTGCGCCCATGTCGTAGGCATTGAGCTCGGTCGCCTTGCGCGCCGCCTTCATGCCGTCGTCATGGTCGCCCTGCATGGCCTGCACGAAGGCCAGGATCGCATAGGCGAACGAGGAGCGCCCGTCGAGCCGCACGCTGTCCAAGGCCAGATTCTTCGCCTCCTGCCAGAGCTCGCGCGAGCCCTTGATCCAGCCGAAATTGATGCCCTGCATCAGAATGGTCGCGAGATAAGCGTGCGCGAGACCGAGCGTGGGATCGAGCGCAATGGCTTGCCGAAACAGCGAGATGGAGATCTCGTAGTCGGCCTTGGTCGGTCGGTAGTAGTGCGACAGACCGCGCAGGAAGCGGTCCCATCCGGTCGGGTCGGTCGCCGGCGCGCGGACTGGAATCGAGGCTTCGACACGATAGATCTCCGGCATCAGCGCCGCGCATAGGCTGGTGGTGATCTCGTCCTGCATCGCGAAGAGATCACCGACATCGCCGTCATAGCGACCGGTCCACAATTGAGCGCCGGTCTCGGGCGCGATCAGCTCCGCCGTCACGCGGAGCTTGTGACGAGAGCGCCGCACCGTTCCCTGAATCAGGTAGGTCGCGTCGATCTCGCGTGCGACCAGGCGGGGATTGAGGCCGCGGTCCCTGAAGCGAAACGTCGAGGTGCGGCTCAGGACACGAAAGAACGATTGCAGCGACAGCGCATGGATCAGGTCGTCCGCGAGCCCGTCGGCGAGATAGGCGTCGGCGTCGTCGGAGAGGTTGACGAATGGCAGCACGCCGACGATCGCGGTGCGATATTGCGGCGGCAGGCCGGTGACGCTCGTCCCGGCCCGGATCGCCGCCTCGCTACCCGGCTCCCATGTCCACGCCTGCACCGGCTCCCGCAGGTTCTTGAACTGAAAGCTTCCGGCGCTGGTCAGCTTGACGGGGAGTTGCAGGCCGGCCTCCTCATAAGCCTTGGCCGAGACGGCAACACCGCCCGGGACGGCGATCGATTCCAGATTGACGGCGACATTGATGCCGTCGCCGAAGGCCTCGCCGTCATCGACCGTAAACTCACCCTGATGGATTCCCAGCCGGAAGCGCATGTTGCGGTCGGACGGCAGATCGGCGTTGCGCTCCGCCATCAGGGACTGCATCTCGATCCCGAACTGGATGGCGCTGGCGGCGTTGGCGAATTCCAGCAGAAAGCCGTCGCCGGTGTGTTTGACGATGCGGCCGGCGTGGTTGAGGATGATCGGATGGATGGCGCCGCGATGAGCCTTGAAGGCGGCGTGCGTGCCGTCCTCGTCAATCCCCATCATGCGTGAATAGCCGGCGACGTCGGCGCAAAGGATGGCAGCGAGGCGTCTTTCCATCACATCGTGCTCCCGCCTCGCGCATACCACGGCCGAGGCGGCCAAATCCAACGCTTTTCCAGAACCCATCGCGGCACCTCGCCATGCGGCCCCGCGCCGGCCTCTGCGGCGCGAGACGGCAATGCCGAGGCCAGGTATGGTTAGACCGTTATTGTTAGGAAATGTTCAATCATGCTCGGCATTCACGATCTGCCTTTGTTTCTCGTCTCCGGGCTGCTGCTCAACATCACGCCGGGTCCCGACACCGCCTACATCGTTGGCCGCAGCGCGCAGATGGGCTGGCGCGGCGGGGCCGCTGCCGCCTTCGGCATCAGCACGGGCTGCCTGGTTCACGTGTTCGGAAGTGCGATCGGGCTGTCGGCGCTGCTCACGGCCTCCGCGACGGCCTTCGCGACGGTGAAATGGGCCGGTGCGGCCTATCTGGTCTATCTCGGCATCACGCAGCTTCTGGCGCGGCGGCCGGACGCCGCCAGGGCGAGTGATGCGACGTCGATGCCGGTGGTGACGCTGCGCCAAGCGTTCTGGCAGGGCGCGCTCACCAACATCCTCAATCCGAAGGTCGCGATGTTCTTCCTCGCCTTCCTGCCGCAATTCGTCGCAGCCGAGGCGCCGCACAAGGCGATCGCCTTCCTGCTGCTCGGCACGATCTTCATCGTCAACAGCACGATCTGGTGTCTCGGCGTCGCCGTCGTCGCGGCCCGTGCAGCGCGCCGCGTGCGCGACTCGTCCGCCGCGCTGCTCTGGCTCAACCGCACGATCGGCGGGCTGCTGATCTATCTCGGCGTCCGGATCGCGATGCTCGAGGCGCGCTGACTTACCGGAGCAGCTCGACGACCGCCGTGCCGGCGAGATACAGGCCGAGCAGGATCATGGCGATCAGGAACACACGGCGGAACGCCTCGGCCGGCAGTCGGGATCGCGCCGCTTGGCCCGCGAACATGCCGACAAAGGCGCAGGCCATCGCGACCGCGCCGGGCAGGGCGGTGGCCGTGCTGAGCAGGCCGGAGCTCGTCAAGTTGAAGGCCAGCGTGACGGTGGCGACCGTGAAGAACACGCCGAGGGCCTGGACCAACTCGTCCTTCTCGAGCCCGATCGCCTGCATGTACGGCACAGAAGGTACGACCTGCACGCCGGTGGCGGCCGAGATCAGCCCGGTGACGAGGCCGACGATGCCGCCGACCCATTTCTCGTGCGGGGGCGCGACCTTGAAGGCGAGCTTGGTGAGACCGAGCAGGGCATAGAGCATCAGCAAGACGCCGAGCGCGACGTTGCCCCAGCGGGTCGAGGCATGGCTGAGCGCGCCGGCGTTGAGGCAGATGCCGATCGCGGTCCCCAGCATCAGCGGCCATAGGCGCCTGGCGATATCGCGCAGATAGGGGCCGGCGAAGGTCTGCCAGATGTTGGTGATCACGGCCGGTACGATGACTATGGCGAGCGCCCGGCCCGGCGGCATGGCGACCGCGAGCAGTCCGACCGAGATGGTCGGCAGGCCGAGGCCGAGCGCGCCCTTGACGAAGCCGGCCAAAGTGAGCGCGAAGGCGATGAAGATGAGGATGGGGTCGATCATGGTCGGCACATTGACCAGACTGCGCCGACGACACAATGTGGAGGTTACGGAGCAAGCCTTCGTCCAAGGCTGAGGCAGGATGACCATGCGTTTCGATCTGGTCGATCTCAGGCTGTTCATTGCCGTGGCCGAGGCCCGCAGCATCACCGGCGGCGCCGACCGGGCGCATCTGGCGCTGGCCTCGGCGAGCGCGCGGATCAAGGGTCTGGAGGACGCGTTTGGCGTCGAGCTGTTCAAGCGCGGCCGGCGCGGCGTGGAGCTGACCGCGGCGGGCGAGAGCCTGCTCGATCACGCCCGCATCATCATGGCCAATGTCGAGGCCATGCAGGGCGAGCTCTCGGGCTTCGCATCCGGCCGTCGCGCCAACGTGCAGCTGCTCGCCAACACGGTCGGCCTCGCCGAGCATCTGCCGAAGGCGCTGGCGGCCTTCCTGCGCGAGCATCCCGACATCAACGTCGATGTCGAGGAGCGCGAGAGCACCGAGATCGCCGAGGCGATCGTGTCCGGCAGAGCGGATCTCGGCTTTGCGGCGGAGCACGCGCTGCCCGAGACGATCGAGCGCTTCGCCTTCGGCGAGGACCGGCTGATCCTGGTGGCCGGACGGCGCAGCCCGCTCGCAGCGCGCCGACAGATCGACTTCAGCGAGACTGCGGGGGAGGATTTCATCGGCCTCACGCAGGGGACGGCGCTCAACGTCCATATCGGCCGGCACGCCGCGCGGCTCGGCATCCGCCAGCACGTGCGGGCCAGGCTGCGCGATTTCGACGCGATCTGCCAGATGGTGGCGGCCGGGATCGGCATTGCCGTGGTGCCGGAAGCGGCGGCGCGGCGTTGCGCGCGGTCGATGCCGATCAGCCTCGTCGCGCTGCGCGACGCCTGGGCCGATCGGCGGCTCGTGATCTGCGCCCGCAGCTTCAAGGCGCTGCCGCGTCCGGCGAAACTGCTCGTCGAGCATTTGCGCCGGGCCGCCGCGTGAGGCGCCCGACGACCGGCCGGATGTCTCCGTTCCGCGCGAGAGGCGGGGAGCCAGGCCGGTGGAGGCGGGCTCAGCCCGCTGCCAGCCGCTTCAGCGCCGCTTCGTGGACGCGCTTGTCGCCGGCGGCGACGATCCGGCCGCCGTTCTGCGCCGGGCCGCCTTCCCAGTCGGTGACGATGCCACCGGCGCCGTTGATGATCGGGATCAGGGCGGCGATGTCATAGGGCTTGAGCTCGGTCTCGATGACGAGATCGAGATGGCCGGCGGCCAGCATGCAATAGGAGTAGCAGTCACCGCCATAGCGCGACAGCCGCGTCTCGGCCTCGACCCGGCCAAAGGTGGCGCGATCGGCCTCGTTCATCAGCAGCGGGCTCGTCGTATAGCACACCGCATCCCCGAGACGCTCGCAGCGCCGGACCGAGAGCCGGCGCTCGCCGCCGCCGTTCTTGTAGTTGGCGGAGCCGTTGTCGCCGGCGAAGCGCTCGCCAATGAAGGGCTGGTGCATCATGCCGAACACCGGCGTGCCCTTGTGCAGCAACGCGATCAGCGTGCCCCAGGTCGGGAAACCGGCAATGAAGGATTTGGTGCCGTCGATCGGATCGAGCACCCAGACGTAGTCGGCGTCCTCGCGCTCATTGCCGAACTCCTCGCCGACGATGCCGTGCTGAGGAAAGTTCGCCTTGATCAGGCGGCGCATCACGGCCTCGGCGGCCCGGTCGGCCTCGGTCACCGGATCGAAATCGTGCCGGCTGCTCTTGTTGTCGACCAGCAGCGAGGTCCGGAAGAACGGCAGGATGGTTTCGCCCGACGCGGTCGCCAGACGACCGATGAAGGCGGAGAAATCAATGACCGTCACAACGCGTCCTTGGGTGAGGGAATCGGGTGGCTCTAAGCCCGGTTATGCCTAGCTCAAAGCGGTCGGGGGCGCATCCGGATATGGAACACCAGCGTGGCATCATGGATACCGTTTGGTGTCCGGCCGCGCTGGCCGGGCGCGGTTGAGCCGTCGCGGGCCTCTGATGTGAAACTGAAAGCGAAACCGGCGTCCCCCTCCGATCGTTTGGAATCTCCAATCAAGCCATTGACTTCTATGATGAAAAGAAGATCTGTTTCGCGCTGAACGCAACCCGGCCTATGTTTTTTTGCATGGAGAAAGGCGGAAAAACTCTTGCGCTTTGTGCAGCGCGATTGCATATTGTTGCGGTGCGGTAGCGCTTCGCGTTATCGCTGCCCTCCTTGGGCGTTTCCTCCCTAGACTTGGGCCGCTTGTCATTCAAGCGGCCCTTTTTTTTGCGCCGACGCCACCGGCCGAAATCGCTCGGACCGAACGCGCAGTCCTCTATTCCGCCGCCGCCTGGAACGGCCCGAGGTCGCCGAGCGGCACCGTCGCCAGCACCTCGGCGAGCACGGCGAGATCGGAGGCGACCTGGGCGAAGCGCGGTCCGCGCTCCCTGCGGCGCTCGTCCATGTAGATCGCGCGGTTGAGCTCGATCTGGATCGCATGCAAGCCCGTGGCCGGATTGCCGTAATGCTCGGTGATGAAGCCGCCGGCATAGGGCTTGTTGCGGCCGACCGAATAGCCGAGCCGGCCGAGCACGTCCTCGACCAGGTCCGGCAGCAGCGACGCGCAGCTCGTGCCGTAGCGGTCGCCGATCACCATGTCGGGCCGGCGCGGCTCGTCGCGCGAGACGCCGACCGACGGCATCGAATGACAGTCGACCAGCACCACGGTGCCGAACTGCTGGTGCACGCGGTTGATCAGCCGGCGCAGCGCGCGGTGATACGGCTTGTACAGCGTCTCGATCCGGTGCAGCGCCTCGTCGACGCTCAGCCGGTCGCGATAGATCTCCTGGCCGTCGCCGACCACGCGCGGGATCGTGCCGAGGCCGCCGGCCACCCGCATCGAGCGGGTGTTGGCAAAGCTCGGCAGCCGCCCGGTGAACATCCGCGGATCGAGCTCATAGGGCTCGCGATTGACGTCGACATAGCAGCGCGGGAAATGCACGCGAACGACCGGAAAGCCGCGCAACAGGAGATCGGCGATCAATTCGTCCATGAACGAATCTTCGGAGCGCCGCAGCGCCGGCAGATCGATTCGCGACGCCCTCAGGAAATCGTCGGGGTAGGCCGATCCGGAGTGAGGGGAATTGAAGATGATGGGCGCGCGCCATTCGGTCGGCTCCATGATCTCGAACGGCGGCAATTCGCCATCAAAGTCCGTCATCTCTGGGCGCCGTCCCCTTGGTCACGTGCGTCGATGTCACGTCCGTTGATGCGCCGGTATCCTCCGGCCGATTCGTTCTGGACAACGCAGGCACTGCTCTTGCCAACGCGCATCTTCGATAATCCGAGCCGGTCTGCCAAGCGAAAAGCAATGAAAAAGTTCATCTCGCGTTTGGAACAACTCTGAGCTGGCGTGCTGCTTCGGTCGAAGACCGCACCTTCAGCCCTCAAAATGCCTTGCCGATGTCGGATCAAAAGGCGCAATCTTTCACCCGAAATTTACCGCCCGTCAGGCTTAGTGGCGGCAACGCTCCGCCTCTCACCCGGACCAGACAACCCCTCGCCATGCACAAAATCCTGCTCGCCGAAGACGACAACGACATGCGCCGCTTCCTGGTCAAGGCATTGGAAAATGCCGGGTTCCAGGTCTCGCCCCACGACAACGGCATGTCGGCTTACCAGCGGCTGCGCGAGGAGCCGTTCGAGATGCTCTTGACCGACATCGTGATGCCGGAGATGGACGGCATCGAGCTGGCGCGCCGCGCCTCCGAGCTCGACCCGGACATCAAGATCATGTTCATCACCGGCTTCGCCGCGGTCGCCTTGAACTCCGATTCGGAGGCGCCCAAGAATGCCAAGGTGCTGTCCAAGCCGGTGCACCTGCGCGAACTCGTCAGCGAGGTCAACAAGATGCTGGCGGCCTGAGCCGCCAGGGACAGACCTCCGGAACTGGCGGATTATTCCCAATTTCGGCATTTTGCGTCCTTGCCTGCCTGCGTGGGAGCCGATATAGGGACGCCCACCCGAACGGATATTGGATTAGGGCACGTAGCTCAGCGGGAGAGCACTACCTTGACATGGTAGGGGTCACAGGTTCGATCCCTGTCGTGCCCACCATCGGCCGATCAGGCCGGTGACCCAGCCTCGTTCGATCTCACGATCATTGAAGATCCTCTGACGTCGAAGCCAAACATCAGCCGTGGCTCGCGTCGCGGGTCCGCCAGCCCCAGGGCAGGGCGACCATAGTCGTGAATTCATGCATCTGTCCTTCTGTCGCCGCGTCGTCCCGGCCGGGCTCGTCCCGCTTGCGCGGTCGCTTCGGCGCGGCAAAGGCCCGGCCATCCACATCGCGGGGCTTGCCCAGACAAGGGTGGGATGCCCGGGCGCTTCGCGGTGCCGCTCTTTCGCTTCATCGGCGGCCTGCTGATCGTCGGACGGGTGTGTCGGGTGGATGCTGCGGTCTGGATTTCAGACATGGCTTCGCTGTCTCGCGGCGCGCTTTGCGTCCGAGCTGTTCTGATCGACCACCCTCTTCGTCGAAGAGGGCACGGGGAATGCCGGGCGCTGGCCGCACCCATGGCCCGCCTGCAGAAAAAAAGCAGGCGGCAGTCACCACAGGTTCAGCCGAGAACACCCGGCATTCCCCGCGCGATGGTTTTGACGGCTGCTTCGCGATCTCCCCGGTGCGCCGGGCTTTCTGGCCACCGTATCGCACAACGTGCTTGCGCACATTGCGCTGGGCATCAGCATCGGGATGCCAGGACCACGCGACTTGACCGTGCGCATCGACGTCGTTCGTCGGCGCGGCTCAGCCACGCTGCAACATCGACACGCCCACCGCATCCCGCCTCGACGTTCGTGACGACCGCGAAGCGCCCCTCTTGTGAGACGGGACGGGGAGATAGAAGCATGAATTCTGGAAAAAAGAAACAAGAATCTTCATGCTCGGGAGACTGGACAGAGACATGTGTTTGAGGCCGCAGTCAAAACGAGTTTTTCTGGCGTAGGCGATCTGGATGCGGATGAGGGGCAAAGAGACGACCGCGCGCCAATGCCGACAAGACCGGCTCCCCGATCTGAACCGGACGAAAGCACTTGGCGCACTCTATTGGAAGGTCGCCGTTGTCATGCAAACGACCTCCAGCAAGAGGGTTAGACGGAGTGTGCCGCAGGTACGACTTTTACCATCTCGTTTTTGAGATCAAGTCCCTTCCATATTTCGAGTTCATCAGAGTCTTCATAGGCAATGCAGAGGCAGACATCGTCTCGCCCACCGGTTCTACGGGCAAATTCGATGCTGTGAATGGGGGCAGAGATAGATAGCGAAGAGTTTAGCGGCACGCTGACGATCATGCCGGCCTGAATCTGCCCACCTGCCATCTCGCCAGCCAGAACAAACAACCGGCGACTTTCAAGGGCGAAGGTCTCGTTCACACGAAAACTGAACATCAGGAAGACCTGCATCATGATATCGTGCTTGTCTCTTCCTTGCTCGAACCAGACATTGATAGCAGTCCCCAACTTGCTTCAGAACACGTCGATCGTCGGAAACCGTGGCTCTCCGGTGATGCAATCCCAGAGGTAGACGGCGAGGCCGACGTCGCCGGTCCATAACGAATAGCGTCCGCGGCCGGCGACCATCTGGCCGCCGCGAACCTGCACGATGGCGGTCATCGCGAACTGGCGCGCGCGGTCGAGCCAGACCGGGTCGTGGGTGCGGCGATAGAGCTTGAGGAAGGCGTAGCCGTTTCCGCCGGTGCCGTGGCAGAGGTTCGAGCCCTTGGTCAGTGGTCCGGCGGCCCAGGTGAAGCGTCCGCCGTCCAGCAGCAGCGCGTCGAAGTCCGGCGTCGCGAACGGCGCGTCGGCGAAGGTCGTCACCATGCCCGGCGCACCATGACAGTGCTGACAGAGGAATAGCCGCTTCTCGCGCTTGCTTCGCGGTCCCCATGTGGTTCCGATGTCGTAGCGCCATGCGTTGGCCGCGAGCGCCTTCGGGACGAAGGCGGCCACGTGAGCCTGCTGTGCCGCCGTCAGCCAGTCCCATCCGAGCAACAGCGGGATGACGTTGCCGGCGAAACCATGAACGGGTCCGAGGAAGCGGTCCTTGGCGCCATATAGATCCTGGGTCCAGAGCGGCCCCTGCGGGGTGTCCTCCAACTCGGCCAACAGCCGGGCCGCCTGCCCCTCGAACAGGCGGCGCCACCGCGCTTCCCCGGTCATCCCCGCCATGTGGACCGCCGCGACCATCGACCCCGGCAGGCCCCACATCAGCTCCCGGATCGGCAGCTCGTTGTTCTTCTCGGCGTGCCAATGAATGAGGTCGGCGAGGCTCGACAGTGGCGTGAGCCGCATGGCGAGCAGGGCGGCCCCCATCTCGCCACGGAGCAGCGAGCCATGTTTCTCGTAGTCGGCAGGCGAATTGGCTGCGTGGTCGATGACCGTCCGCTCCATCAGCCTGGACAGCACGGGGCGGAAATCCTTGGTCGCTCGGGTTGCGCCGACACGATGCAGGTAGTCGAGGGCCCAGATCACACCCGCGGCGCCCTTGTAGAAGCTGGGATCGCCGTCGGCGGTCCCGTCGTCGCTGGGGTGGGCCGGCCAGAAATGATCGGGATCGAATTGGGCGATCGCATCGGCCGCGATGTCTTCGATCGCGGCCAGGGCAATCGCTTCGTCCCAGGGAGTCTGGACCAGCGGCCGATGTCGTCCCAGGGTGATCATCGTGTCGGGCTCTCGGGTGCTGTCCGTCGGTCGCGTCAAGCAGGCAGGCCGCGGGGCGCATGATTGGCAACCAGCCTATCCAAAAGCCTGCCGTCGGTACACCATCGGTCCTATCGGATGATGGCTCGAGACGATGCCCAAGGTCCGCGGGGAATGAACATGCGCGAGACCCTTTCGATACGGTGCTACATCGCCGCGCCTCGGCCGGCGGTCTATCGAGCGCTGCTCGATCCGCGCGCGATCGCAAAATGGAAGGTGCCGGACGGGATGACCTGCGACGTGCATGCGTTCGACGCCCGTGAAGGCGGCGCGTTGCGGATTTCGCTTACCTATGACGTGCCGACCGGGACCGGCAAGACGACGGCGCACACGGATACGTATCGCGGTCGCTTTGTGAAGCTCGTCCCGAATGAGCAGGTTGTCGAAGTGGACGAGTTCGAGACCACGGATCCGGCGCTACGCGGCGAGATGACGATCACGATCACGCTCGCCGATGCGGAACCAAACTCCTTGCCACGCATGATGGACTGCCCCGTGGCGTATCGCCCGCCGACAACGAGGCCGGCTGGCGGATGGCGCTCGCGAAGCTCGCGGCGCTCGTCGAGGCGCGATAGGCCGGGCCTTCCGCTCATGCCCGCGGCAAACATGGGTATGCCGATCACCGGCCGCTGTTCACCGACGCGGAGGAAGAAAAGACCGATCAGAAAAAGCCGTGGCTCAGATCCGTCCCGTAGGTCAGCGCCATCGCCGACACCAGCAATATGGCGGCACAGAGCAGAAGGAACTGTTTGAGCAGTTCGTGTTTCGGACTGTCGGATGCTTCGGAAAATGCTTTATGAAATGCCTTGGTCAGAGCCGTCATTGCGACCTCGATCTCCTCCCGCCCTTGAGTAGGTCAAGGCAGCAGGCAGAAGGTTCAACTCGGCACAGATGCTGACCGGCATTGGACGCGGAAGTCCCGGCTGTACGAAGGCCGCCCGGTCTCCTCAGGCGCGGCGGCGGCAAGCCCGAGCAGGACGACGAAACCGCCGATCGGCGGCAAATGCTGGAAATCGCGGTGGCGCAGGACGGTCGCTCCTGCCGCGGCAATGAGCGCCGTGCCAAGCGCCAGGCCGACGGTGGGACGGTCGCTCAGTGCTTGATCGCCATCCAACCGCCTTCTTGCGAGATCCGGAGCCGCACGCTTATTGAAACACCTTCACGGTGCGACGCTGTTTGGTGGAGACGGTCCAATTGACGTCGCAGGAGTCACCCGCGTTGATGCTGAGCGTCACGTTGAAGCAGACCTTGCTTTCGTCGGCGACCGCGCTCTTTCCGGTAAAGCACCCCGGACGTGTTTCGGAAAAGGAAAGAGCAGCGGTATCGGGTATCAGCTCCCAACCTGCGTCCGCCGCAGCGCATGTTTGCACCGGGCCTGCTGATTTGCCGACCGGCGCGCCTGTAGGATGATCGAGATGCATAGGTCCGCCATTGACCGATATGCCTTTTGTCTGCACGATCTCCTTCAAGACCGGTGGTGGAGGTAACGAAACGTCATTTGCAGCGAGACTGAGCGACGGCATCTGTACGACGGCGACAAATTCCGAGTTTGGTACTCGCTTGAAGACGTAGATCCGCTCTCCGGGACCGACGCTAGCCTCGACGATCTTGTCTTTCTGGTCGCCGACAACGCCAAACGACTCTCCGCCAATGACCTGAATGATGAGGGGATTGGGGTTCGGGATCGCGCTCTTAGGCTCGAAGCGGATTCGTAAGCTGACGATCTGCTGGCTGGGGCTCTTGGTCACCACAGCGGTCAGGGGCGATCTCGACTGAAGGCAGGCCGTGTAGGCGGCAAGGCCATTTTCATCGACGCCAGACGTCACCAGATGCTTCGCTTCGTCAACGCTATAGTTGAACCGCGTCTCTTGGTACATGCTGGCGCGCTTTGCCGCGAAGCTCTTGAAATCTCCAGCGAAATATTCGGGGATGATTGCGGAGGCAGACTTCTTTGCCTCTTCATAGTTCGCCTCATTGATCAACTTGAGTTGGGCGAGCATGACTGCAAGGGAAGAATCCTCGATGCGCATCGCCTTGAAAGCTTCGATATTGCAATCGCTCGCCTCACTGAAAGCCGCGCCCGAAGATCCCAACAGGGCCACGACAACAAAAATCGCAAGTCTCACGACAATTCTCCCTTTTCGAATGAGATTGAAGGGGCCAGAAAAGAATGTTTTGGTGAAATCGTGAGGCCAACGAAAAGTCGGCCATCCAGTGTCGTCAGATTGCGCCTTGCCAACAGCCAAAGCAATATCAAAACGCGTCGCAATCTCTGCCGGCAGCCCCGCCGTCAGGCGTCTTGAGGCGAGCAAGTGCAAAGGAACGAATTCATCAGCTGCCCGGATCGGCAGTTCGTCGTTCTTCTCGGCGTGCCAATGAATGAGGTCGGCGAGGCTCGACAGTGGCGTGAGCCGCATGGCGAGAAGGGCGGCCCCCACCTCGCCACGGAGCAGCGAGCCGTGTTTCTCGTAGTCGGCAGGCGAGTTGGCTGCGTGATCGATGACCGTCCGCTCCATTAGCCTCGACAGCACGGGGCGGAAGTCCTTCGCACGGCCTGTCGCACCGATACGGTGCAAGTAGTCCAGCCCCCAGATCACCCCCGCCGCGCCCTTGTAGAAGCTGGGGTCACCGTCTGCCGTCCCGTCGTCGCTGGGATGGGCCGGCCAGAAATTGTCGGGATCGAACTGGGCGATCGTGTCGGCTGCAATGTCGTCGATCGCGACCCGAACGGCCGCTTCGTCCCAGGGGGTCTGGATCAGCGGCCGGTGGCGTCCGAAGGTGATCGTGATGTCGGGCTCCCCTGTGCTGCGCGCATCTCATCAGCTCGTGACTGCGGCCCATGCCGCCATCGCCTTGAATGGGAGAACCGATCGATCCCAGCAGCTCGGTTGTCAGGTGCTGTCAGCCGCACGACTGAAGTCGAGCGCCATGTGCGCCTCGTCGTAGTATCGGCCGCCGTCCTTCGCGGCTTTCAGCTCCAGGCCAAATTCCACGAAGCCGATGCTTTCGTAGAGCCGTCGCGCCGGCACATTGTCCTGGACGACGATCAGCTGAACGATCTCGACCTGCTCGCGCGCGACATCCAGGATGTCATTCGCCAACAGGCGCGCGAGCCCGCTCCGTCGAAAGGCTGGCTTAACGTACATGCCGAACAGCCGGCCCTTATGGGCGTGCTTCGGCCCCTGCTGGACGACGAAGCCCAGCGTGCCGACAAGCTCGCCGTCTCGAAAGGCGCCGAGGGTGTGGGTGTCCTCGAGCCGCCTGGCGAACCATTCGACGCCAAGCCCGTTCTCCAGCTCGAAGGTGCTGCCCATCGATTCCGGGTTGATCGTCAGCGCCTCCAGACGAAGGGCCTTGAAGCATGCCGCATCGTCGGCCCGCAGGCGCCGGATCGTTGCAGCAGGGCTCATGGACCGGCTTTCCATCGTCCTCGCGTGAAAACATCTTCGCGTGAAAGCGCCGCCCTTGGGCGGGCGCTTCGCCGCATGCCCGTGCTCGACTCCCTCGGCCAGTGGGCCTTCACAGGCCGACATGCCGGCCGGCCTGCAAACAATGCGGCCTGCCGCAAGCGCAGGCCGCCGGGACGTCACCTCACAGGACCTGACCTCAGATGAGGCCGAGAGGTGAAGCCATCAAACTACTGGGCGCGCTTCAACCGCTTGATCTCGGCGACCTGAAACTTGCCGCCGGCCAGCAGGCTGCTGCAATGCAGCCAGACCTTGTTGCGATCCCAGCCCAGGAACGCCTTGGTCTCCGCACAGTCCGCGTAGTGCTTGTACCTGAGCGTGTCGGAGCAGGTCGTATCGAAATGCGAAAATTCTTGACCAGACAAGGCGCATCCGACCCAAGGCGCATTGCCCGACTTGAAGCTGGTCTCGCAGCCGCCGTTGCAGCTGCTGGCGGCTCTCTCCAGCTTGGCGATCCTGGCTTCCACGGAGTCCGACGCAACTGACGGCGCGCGCGCCGTCGACGACGCCGTCGACCGCGTGCGGCGCGAGATCCCGGTGTCGGCCGTGGTCTTCGACCTGTGGAGCTTTGTCGCCTGCTTCGGTGCGTCGACCGTTACGCCCGGAAGCGAGGGGGCGGAGCCTGGTGTGATTTGCGATGCGGCAGGACCGCACAGCAGGACGGTTGCCAGCACGGCGGCAGCCGAGGACACGACGACACTCGACGACAATCTCATGACAATATCCCTTCAGGGACGAACCTGCCGTCCCAATACATTGTGACCGCACTATATTACCTATCCGAAAATGGGAAACTTGGCTACTCAGCGCCGAAAAAATTTTGCGAATGATCGTCGTTTGCATCGCGATCGGGTGATGTGCCGACGACGCATCCAGAGACTGCCGTGTCGCGATGGGACGCGATTTTCGGATCGACAGAAATGCGCGCAGGCTGGGCCGGGGCGGTTGGCCTGATGTCACCCGCCGGGAGGCGGAGCTATCAACGCAGTGCGGCAATAGGCTTCCACGCGGCATTGAAAGCAGGCCGCGTCCCGCGCGGCAGGCTGCAAGTTCCTTGTGGAGCAGCTTCGCTGGAAACTGCTAGAAGCGATCACGCACTCACAGGGGATGACGAGCTCAATGACAGCCAAGCGCGTGGTGTTCACCGGGGGAACAGGCAAGGCGGGCAGGCATGTACTGCCGCATCTGCAGAACAAGGGCTACGCGCTCCTCAACGTCGATCTCAAGCCGTTCGATCACCCCGGGATCAACACCCTGATCGCGGATCTGACGGACAGCGGCCAGGCCTTCAACGCGCTGACCACGCATCATGGCTTCGGCGGCTTCAACGCCGGCCGGCCGCCACGGGCGCCGGATGCGGTGGTGCATTTCGCCGCGATCCCGCGGGTGCTGATCGAGCCCGACAATGAGACCTTTCGCGTGAATACGATCAGCACCTACAACGTCATCGAGGCCGCGGCGAAGCTCGGCGTGCGCAAGATCATCATCGCCTCCAGCGAGACCACCTATGGCGTATGCTTCGCGGAGGGCGACAAGGACTTCAGGAGCTTTCCGCTCGAGGAGGACTACGACACCGACCCGATGGATTCCTACGGGTTGTCCAAGGTCGTGAACGAGAAGACCGCGCGCGCCTTTGCGATGCGCTATGGCATCGACATCTACTGCTTGCGCATCGGCAACGTCATCGAGCCGCATGAATACGACATGTTCCCGCGTTTCCTCGCCGACCCGCCGTCGCGCAAGCGCAATGCCTGGTCCTATATCGACGCTCGCGACCTCGGCGAGATCGTGCATCTGGCGATCCAGAAGGACGGGCTCGGCTTCCAGGTCTTCAATGCCGTCAACGACACCGTCACCGCAACGATGCCGACGCGCGAGTTGCTGCGGCGCTATTGCCCGAATGTGCCGGTGACCCGCGAGATGGGTGACGACGAGGCGCCGCTGTCGAACCGCAAGACGCGCGAGGTGCTCGGGTTCAAGGAAGCGCATGATTGGCGGAAATATGTGAAGGTGGGATAAGGGTTAGGGTGCATCGGCGAAATTGGTCTCACCGACTTGTTTGGAATGTAAAGATGTATTGGTGGCCACTTTCACGCGCTGAGACGCTGCAAGCGCTTCCTGTGCTGAGCGCGGTGATTGCTCTGTTTGCTGCGGTTACGAGTGTATGGTTTTCAACACGAACATTGGGGCTTGCGTACTTTAAGCAGAAGCTTGATGTGATGACCACCGAGCTCAATTATTTCGAGGACATTCGAGAGTGGGGGGAGGAAGTCGTCGATGCTCTATCTGAGGCGGTTCATCTCTGTGATCTCGATCCAAAGCGATTGGATCCGGTAAGTGGATTCAAGGGAGAGTCCTTCTTCGAGCGACGTCATAGACTCCTAGTCGCGATTTCATCGATGATTGATCGTGGACGATGGTTCTTCCCCAATACTCGGGTTGAAGATCATGGAATGGATAAGGAGCCTGGGTACCAAGGATTTCGGCATGAGGTGCTTGATGGACTTGTGAGTGCCTACAAGAGCTTGGGTAGAGTCGATTGCCAGAACAAACAGAACAACCAGGCTCGTCGAGATGAATTGACCGGCTGCAAAAGGCATTTCGTCGGTCGGCTACAGATTATTCTCGATCCCACCCGGCGGTCGGAGGTCTTTAAGGAGTTGCGCAATAAAGCCGCGAAGGTGGAGAAGCATCCTGGTTGAACCGCTTTGGAAGGACCTTGATGTAGAGGGCAATCATCTACGATAAGCTCTCGCTCACGTCATCCGCCGCCGGAGCGCGAGCATCGCGAGCGACAGCACGATCGTCCCGACGATGAACACGGCCGCCGCCGAGACGATCGCCGGGCTGATGTTCTCGCGGATGGTGGCGAACATCTGCCGCGCCAGGGTGCGTTGATTGGGGCCGGCGACGAACAGCGTCAGCACCACCTCGTCCAGCGACGTCGCGAAAGCGAACAACGCGCCGGAGATGATGCCGGGCAGCGCGATGGGAAACGTCACCGAGCGCAGCACCACGGCAGGCGAGGCGCCGAGGCTCGCGGCGGCCCGCTCGAGCTGGATATCCACGCCCTGCAAGGCCGAGGAGACGTTGACTAGCACGAACGGCACGGCGACGACGGTGTGCGCGATGATCACGCCGAGATAGGTGTTGGTGAGCCCGTAGCGCGAAAACATCAGCTGCATGCCGACGCCGAGCACGACCGCCGGCACCACCATCGGCAGCAGGAACACGGTGCGCAAGGTCGAGATCAGCAGCGAGGCGCGCCTGCCGCGCAGGCCGAGCGCGGCGAGCGTGCCGAGCAACGTTGCAACGGCTGTGGTCCCCGAGCCGATCAGCAGGCTGTTGACGATCGACAGTCGCCAGGACTCGGCCGTGACCAGCTCGCGGAACCAGCGCGTCGAGTAGCCGGGAATGGGATAGTTCAGGAACACGCTGTCGGTCAGCGATAGCGGCAGCACCGCGATCAGCGGCCCGAGCAGGAACACGATGACGGCGATCGCGAACAGCAGTTTGACGAGCGGCAGCCATTTCATGCGCGCTGCTCCTCGGCCGAGGTCAGCCGGATGTAGACGGCGTAGAGCAGGATCGTCATCGCGAGCAGGACGAGGCCGAGCGCGCCGGCCATGCCCCAGTTCGCGGCTCCCGTGGCGTAGTAGGCGATCACCGAGCTGATCATCTGGTCGTTGGCGCCGCCGATCAAAGCGGGCGTGATGTAGTAGCCCAGCGCGGCCATGAACACGAGCAGCGCGCCCGAGACGACGCCGCGCATCGACAGCGGCAGCAGCACGTGGACGAAGGCGCGCAGCGGATGGGCGCCGAGCGAGGCCGCCGCCGGCATCAGGTTGCGCGGGATCGCGATCAGCACGCTGAAGATCGGCAGCACCATGAACGGCAGCAGCACATGCGTCATGGCGATGACGACGCCGATCCGGTTGAACATCAGCGGGATCGGCGCCGACGTCAGGCCGAGCCCCTTCAAGGTGGCGTTGATCAGGCCGTTGTCCTGCAGCACGACATACCAGGCGGCGGTGCGTACCAGCAGCGAGGTCCAGAGCGGCAGCAGCACCGCGCCGAGCAGGATCTGCCGTCGCCAGCCGTCGACCGAGGCGGCCACCATCGCGAACGGCAGGCCGATGAGGATGCAGGCCAGCGTCACCAGCGCCGAGGTCACGAAGGTCCGGATCATGATCAGGCGGTTGGCCGAGGCGCCCTCCGGCATCGCAGCGATATTGCCGGCGGCGTTGTGCTCGAGGTCGACGGCGGCGAGCAGGTTCTTGTCGGTCCAGGGCGAGGCGACGGCCTCGGCGATGGTCGTCCAATAGGAGGTCTCGCTCCAGCGCGAGTCGATTGCGGCGAGGTCGACCGCGCCGGTGCCGTCGAGCGCGCGGCGGGTCTTACCAAGCAGGCTGCGGAATCCGGACTGCGCGCTGTTCAGGCGGCGAACGAGATCGCCGAACTGCTCGTCATTGGTCAGCTTGCGGATGTCGTCGATGAACGCGGCCTGTGCGGTTGCAGGAGGCACGCTCGTGCGGTCCCAGCGCGCCAGCGCCTTGTGGGTGCGGGGCAGGGACTCGGTCGCGACTGGATCGGATACAGCCGACTTCATCATCGTCACCAGCGGCACGACGAAGAACGACAGCATGAACGCCAGAAGCGGCGCCAGCAGCAGAAATGCCGTCAACCGTTGGCGGAAGACTGGTCGCATGATCCCACCACCCAGACGTCCGACGCCGCGAACGACAGCGCGACCTCGCTGCCGACCTCCGCAGCCTGACCGGCACGATCGCCCTTGATGATCAGCCGCTGCGCGCCGACCGTGGCGACCAGACGCACGTGATCGCCGAAATACACCGCATCCAGGATGCGCGCGGTCAGGCGGTTCGCGGTCGCCGCTGCATGATCGTTGATCCGGATGGCCTCGGGACGGATCGAAACCTGCACCCTGCCGCCATCGATGCGGACGGCGCCGGCATGCGCCGACAGCGTGAGGCCCGAGTCTGTCGTCAGCCGCACCGCGTCGCCCGCGTGCTCGTCGACCTTGCACGCCAGCAGGTTGGTCTCGCCGATGAACTCGGCGACGAAGGGCGTGCGCGGCAGCTCGTAGATCTCGCGCGGCGTGCCGATCTGCTCGATCCTGCCGTGGTTGAACACGGCGATGCGGTCCGACATCGTCAGCGCCTCGTCCTGATCGTGGGTGACGAACACGATGGTGAGGCCGAGCCGGCGGTGCAGGTCGCGGATGTCGAGCTGCATCTGCTCGCGCAGCTTCTTGTCGAGCGCGCCGAGCGGCTCGTCCATCAGCACCACCTGCGGCTCGAACACCAGGGCGCGGGCAAGCGCGACGCGCTGCTGCTGGCCGCCGGAGAGCTGCGCCGGCTTGCGCTCGGCCATGGCCGACAGCTTGACCATGTCGAGCACGCGGGCGACGCGCTGCGCGATCTCGGGCTTGGACGTGCCGCGCATCCTGAGCGGAAAGGCGATGTTGTCGCGCACGCTCATATGCGGGAACAGCGCGTAGTTCTGGAACACCACGCCCATGTTGCGCTTGTGCGGAGGCAGCCCGTCGACCCTGGCGCCGCCGACCTCGATCGTGCCGCTGGTCGGCTGCTCGAAGCCTGCGAGCATCATCAGGAGCGTGGTCTTGCCGGAGCCGGAGGGCCCGAGCAGGGCGACGAACTCACCGCGCGCGATATCGAGATCGAGATCGTCGACCACGGTCAGCGCAGCGAAGCGCTTGACCACATGCCGGAACGAGATGAAGGGGGTATCCATGACGGAGGCTTTCGGCGCGGACCTCGCCGGGACTCATGCACGAGGAGGGCAGGCGCGCGTCGCGACGACGATCATCGCGCGCCCGGTTTGCTGAAGCGGCGAGCCTCAGCGCGCGAGCCAGGCGTTGAAGCGCTTCGACAGCTCTTCCGAATTGTCGGTCCAGAAGCCGACGTCGAGCGCGATCGCCTGCTTCAGATTGTCCGGCGTGGTCGGCAGCTCGGCGGCGAATTTTTCCGGCACCAGCTTGGCGGCGGCGATGTTCGGCAGGCCATAGGCGATGTATTCCGGCAGCTTGGCCTGGTTCTCGGCCTGGCTCGCAAACGCGATGAAGTTCATCGCGGCGTCCTTGTTTGGCGAGCCCTTCAGCACCACCCAGCTGTCGACAGCGTAGATGCTGCCCGGAAACACGAAGCCGAAATGCTTGCCCTCGGTGCGGTTGATGGCGCTGATGCGGCCGTTATAGACCGAGGTCATCGCGACCTGGCCGGATGACAGGAGCTGCAGCGGCTGCGCGCCGGCCTCCCACCACACGATGTCGGCCTTGAGCGCGTCGAGCTTCTTGAAGGCGCGCTCGACGCCCTCCTTGGTCTTCAGCACCTTGTAGACGTCGGTCGCCGGCACGCCGTCGGCCATCAGCGCGAATTCGAGCGTGTATTTGGCGCCCTTGCGCAGGCCGCGCTTGCCCGGAAACTTCGCCGTGTCCCAGAAGTCCGCCCAGGTCTTTGGCCCATCCTTGATCTTGTCGCCGTCATAGGACATGCCCGTCGACCACACGATGGCGCCGACGCCGCAATCGCTCACGCCGGCCGGGATGAAGCCTTTCTTGTCGCCGATCTTGCTCCAGTCGATCTTCTCATAGATGCCGTCGCTGCAGCCGAGCTCGAGCTCCTCGGCCTCGACCTGCACCGCATCCCAGTTCGGCACCCCGGCCTTCACCTTGGCCTGCAGCACGCCATAGCCGCCGTCCCAGCTCTCGTCGAGCACGGTGGCGCCGAGCTTGGCGGCGAACGGCTGGAAGTAGATCTTGCGCTGCGCGTCCTGATAGTTGCCGCCCCAAGACACCACCGTGAGATCGCGCGCCTGCGCCGCCGCGGCGACGCTCAGCATGGCTGCCGCCGCCACCAGCACCGTCTTCGAGACGGGGAGGGCCGCGCGTGGCGTCCCGTTCGACACCTTCACACCCGTGGGGCTGGTCCGCCGTGAAAACATGCTCGATGATCCGTCGCGCTTTGAAAGGTTCAAAAAAGCTATCGGCTGTTCCCAGCCGTGGCAAGCGCGAGTTTTGATCGTGAGATGATGCCATTTTGGCGCTAGGCGCCGCGCCGGCCGCGTTGCGGCAGGGCGTGTTGAGATCGTCCGCTGCCGGCGCATGGTCTGGTCCGGCGGGGGTCACGCCCCCGGGGACGTGTTTGGAGCGTTGCGGTCCTACAATCCGGCGCTGCAACCTTGATCGTCCGGGCAGGCAAGCGCCGGCACCGGTTCGCTCCCCGCCGAATTGTCGACGACGAGACCGAGCGCCGGTGTGCTCGTCGCCCGCGCACGGGTCGGAGCCGGCAGCCGCCGCGATGCACCGTGGGCGCCGATGCGTTCAAAACCCTCTGCTGTCTTCATCAGTCTGGCGGCGACAAGATGATTCAAAAAATCCATGTTGCAACTCCGTGTGGTCAAATGACCCGGCGGCCTGGTGCGGGACAGGCCGCCGGGTCGGCGCAACGTGCTGGAGTTGGCGTCCTCCATCTCGCTGCGCTGGTCTGTGATCCGTTTCACAGTCGTGTAGAATTGATCGTGAATCGGATCATCCGTGGAGCGTGATCGGGACGCCGGCTGCCATTTGTCTCTACGAATCAAGAGACGATCGCGTTTCCGGGCGCTCGACATCACGCGCGTTCACATTCTTGTTTACTCCGCGGGTTGAGCCGCCACCGTGCCGTGGCCGCCATGCTGGGTGAGGGGCTTCATGCCGGTCAGCGTCCGCAGCAGCACGTAGAACACGGGCGTCAGGAACAGGCCGAACACGGTGACGCCGATCATGCCGGAGAACACCGCGACGCCCATCGCGCGCCGCATCTCCGAGCCGGCGCCGGTCGAGAGCACCAGCGGCAGCACGCCCATGATGAACGCCATCGACGTCATCAGGATCGGCCGCAGCCGCAGGCGGCTGGCCTCGATCGCGGCGCGCAACGGCGTCCGCCCGGCGAATTCGAGCTCGCGCGCGAATTCGACGATCAGGATCGCGTTCTTGGCGGAGAGGCCGACGAGCACGATCAGGCCGATCTGGGTGAAGATGTTGTTGTCGCCCTTCGAGAGGTAGACACCGAACATCGCCGCCAGCAGGGCCATCGGCACGATCATCAGGATCGCCAGCGGCAGGGTCAGGCTCTCATACAGCGCGGCCAGCACCAGGAACACCAGCAGGATCGCGAGCGGAAACACCCACAGGCCGGAGTTGCCGGCGATGAACTCCTGGTAGGTCAGGTCGGTCCATTCGAAGGCGAAGCCGGGCGGCAGCACCTCGGCCGCGACCCGCTCGGCGGCCGCCTGCGCCTGGCCGGAGGAGAAGCCGGGCGCCGCTGCCGCGTTGATATCCGACGACAGGAAGCCGTTGTAGCGGATGGCGCGTTCGGGACCTGCGCTCTGTCGCACGTTGAGCAGCGCCGACAGCGGCACCATGTCGCCGGAGGCGGAGCGCACCTTGAGCTGGCGGATATCGTCGGCACGGGCGCGGAACGGCGCGTCGGCCTGCACGCGCACCGAATAGGTGCGGCCGAACTTGTTGAAGTCGTTCACGTAGTAGGAGCCGAGGTAGATCTGCAGGGTGTTGAACACCTCCGTCACGGGGACGCCGAGCTGCAACGCCTTGGTGCGGTCGATGTCGGCGAACAGTTGCGGGACGTTGACCTGGAAGCTCGAGAACACGCCGGCGATCTCCGGCGACTTCTGCAGGCCGGCCATGAACGCCTTGGTGACGTCGTTCAGAGCCTCGTAGCCGAGGCCGGCGCGGTCCTCGATCTGCAGCTTGAAGCCGCCGATGGTGCCCAAGCCGTTGACCGGTGGCGGCGGGAACATCGCGATGAAGGCGTCCTGGATGCCCGCATATTTCTTGTTGAGCTCCATCGCCAGCGCGCCGCCGGACAGCGATGGATCCTTACGCTCGTCGAACGGCTTCAAGGTCGAGAACACGATGCCGGCATTGGAGGAGTTGGTGAAGCCGGAGATCGACAGGCCGGGGAAGGCGACCGAGCTCTCGATCCCGGGCTGCGTCAGCGCGATGTCGCTCATCTTGCGGATCACCTCCTCGGAGCGGTCGAGCGTGGCGCCGTCCGGCAGCCGCGCGAAGCCGACCAGATACTGCTTGTCCTGGCCCGGCACGAAGCCGCCCGGCACCTGCTTGAACAGCACGGCGGTGGCGCCGACCAGCAGGACATAGAGGATCATCACCGCGGCCTTGCCGGTGATCACCTTGGACACGCTGCCGCTGTAATTGTTGGAGGCGCGGACGAAGGCGCGGTTGAAGCCGCGGAAGAACCAGCCGAGACTCTGGTCGAGGATGCGGGTGAGGCGATCCTTCGGCTCGTGGTGGCCCTTGAGCAGCAGCGCCGACAGGGCCGGCGACAAGGTCAGCGAGTTCACCGCCGAGATCACGGTGGAGATCGCGATCGTCAGCGCGAACTGCTTGTAGAACTGGCCCGTGAGGCCGGAGATGAAGGCGAGCGGCACGAACACGGCGACCAGCACCAGCGCGATCGCGATGATCGGCCCCGACACCTCGCGCATCGCTTGGTAGGTGGCGTCACGCGGCGACAGCCCGCTCTCGATGTTGCGCTCGACATTCTCGACCACGACGATGGCGTCGTCGACGACGATGCCGATCGCGAGCACCAGGCCGAACAGGCTGAGCGCGTTGATCGAGAAGCCGAACAGATGCATCACGGCGAAGGTGCCGACGATGGAGACGGGCACCGCCAGCAGCGGGATGATCGAGGCGCGCCAGGTCTGCAGGAACAGGATCACCACGATCACGACCAGCACGATCGCCTCGAACAGCGTGTGCACGACGGCCTCGATCGAGGAGCGCACGAACTGGGTCGGGTCGTAGACGATGTGATACTCGACGCCCTCCGGCATCGTCTTCGCGATCTCCGCCATGGTGGCGCGGACGTTGTCGGAGATCTGCAGCGCGTTGGAGCCCGGCGCCTGGAAGATCGGAATCGCCACCGCCTGCTTGTTGTCGAGCAGCGAGCGCAGGCCGTATTCGGAGGCGCCGAGCTCGATGCGGGCGACGTCGCGCAGCCGCGTGATCTCGCCGTGAGCGCCGGTCTTCACCACGATGTCGGCGAACTGGTCCTCGTTCGACAGCCGGCCCTCGGCATTGACCGAGAGCTGCAGGTCCAGCCCCTTCACGCTCGGCGAGGCGCCGACCACGCCGGCAGCGGCCTCGACGTTCTGCGCCTGGATCGCCTTGACGATGTCGCTAGCGGAGAGACCGTGCTCGGCCGCCTTCTGCGGATCGACCCAGACCCGCATCGAATAGTCGCCGGCGCCGAACAGCTGGACGTCGCCGACGCCGTCGATGCGCGCCAGCCGGTCCTTGACGTTGAGCACCGCGTAGTTGCGCAAATAGGTGGTGTCATAGCGGCCGTTGGGCGAGATCAGATGCACGACCATGGTGAGGTCGGGCGAGCTCTTCTTGGTGATCACCCCGAGCTGGCGCACCACGGCGGGCAGCCGCGGCTCGGCCTGCTGCACCCGGTTCTGCACCAGCTGCGTGGCCTTGTCCGGATCGGTGCCGAGCTTGAAGGTGACCGTGAGCGTCATCGCGCCGTCGGTGGTCGCCTGGCTGCTCATATAGAGCATGTTCTCGACGCCGTTGATCTGCTCCTCGATCGGCGTCGCCACCGTCTCGGCGATCACCTTCGGATTGGCGCCGGGATAGGTCGCACGCACCACCACGGAGGGCGGCACGACGTCGGGGTATTCGGAGATCGGCATGGAGAACAGCGCGATCAAGCCGCCGAGGAAGATCAGCGTCGACAGCACGCCTGCGAAGATCGGCCGATCGATGAAGAATTTGGAGAGGTTCATGGGAGGCCCCGTGGTCGGGAGAGGTCGGTCGTCGTTATCTGACTTGGTCTAAGGGCTGGCGCGGTGCCCACCCTCCCCTGGAGGGGGAGGGTCGGCTCGCATGAGCGCAGCGACATGCGAGACGGGGTGGGGTGGCGGCCCCTCCGCGCGTGCGGTGCTCGACTGAGACGAACCCGCGACGCACGGATGGCTGAGGAGGTGCGAGCAGGTTTTCACCAACTGAGACCGTCACCCCACCCCGCCGCGCGCTGTGCGCGCGTCGACCCTCCCCCTCCAGGGGAGGGTGGGCATCGCGTGTGTGGTGACCGCCATTGTCGATCATGATCAGCGCTGCGCCAGTCGCTTGTTGTCAGTGGCCGCCCCATCGCGTGCGCCCATCGCGGCCACCTGCGTCTTCAACAACGCACCTGGCCGCACCCGCTGGAGGCCGTTGACGACCACGCGCTCGCCGGGCTTGAGGCCGGCGGAGATGATGCGCAGGCCATCGACGCTGCCGCCGAGGCTGACCGGGCGATAGACAGCGCGCTCGTCGTCGCCGACCACCATCACGAATTTCTTGTCCTGGTCGGTGCCGATGGCGCGCTCGTCGAGCAGCACCAGCGATTGCTGCTGCGGCTGGCCCATGCGCACGCGCGCGAACTGGCCGGGGATCAGCCGGCCGTCCTCGTTCTTGAACACGGCGCGGACGCGGATCGTGCCGCTCTGCCCGTTGACCTGATTGTCGATCAACTGGATATGGCCGGATGCCGTGATGCCGCCCGAGGTCGTCATCTCGACCGGGATGCGGTCGAGATTGCCGCGTTTGCCCGAGCCGTCGGCAATCGCCGACAATGCGCGCAACACCAGCTCTTCGGTGGCGTCGAAGCTCGCATAGATCGGGTTGACGGACACCAGCGAGGTCAGCACCGGCGAGGCCGACCCGGCGGCGACGAGGTTGCCGACCGTGACCTCGATCCGGCCGACCCGGCCGTCGACCGGCGCGCGCACCTGCGTGTAGTCGAGATTGAGCTTGGCTGTCTGCAAGGTCGCTTCGGCGGCCTTGACGTTGGCGATGGCTTCGCGATTGCCGTTGTCGCGCTGGTCGTAATCGCGCTTGGTCACGATGGAATTGCCAACCAGCTGCGCGCCGCGCTCCAGTTCGTTGGCGGCGAAGGCGGCGCGGGCGCGCGCCGCTTCCAGTTGCGCCTGCGCCCGGTCGACCTCGGCGGCGTAGGGCGCCGGGTCGATCTTGAACAGGACGTCGCCAGCCTTGACCAGCGAGCCCTCGGTGAAATTGGTGCCGAGAATGGCACCGGCCACCCGCGGCCGGATCTCGACCCGCTCGACGGCTTCAAGCCGGCCGGAGAACTCGTCCCACAGGCTCGCCTGGCGCGGCTCGACGACGGCAACCGTAACGGGGACGGCCTGTTCGGGGGCCGCAGCGCGGGCCGCATTCGGCGCGGAACTGAAGTGGAAATATTGGGAGCCGGCGTAGGAGCCGGCGGCAATCACCAAGCCGGCGGCGGCGACGGTGCTCAGCCACCGCTTCAGGCGGCCGGAAGAACGAATTTCGGACGAAGGCATTGGCGCGCTCCAGATTTGTAGTGCTCGCTACAAATGTGGCGCTGGCAACCCGTTCGCAAGAGACTTATGTAACGGATACTACGAAAATAGTAGCCCGACTTTCGGCGGACTGCGCCAGATCAAAGAAATCGCGTTCAAGAACAACTAGATAAGAATCAGACGGGGCGGAGACGGAACAGGAGTTTTGCAGATGGGCATCGGACGGCCCCGGACTTTCGATCGCGACACCGCGTTGGACCAGGCGATGGAGGTGTTTTGGCGCCATGGCTATGAGGGCGCCACCATCGCCCAGCTCACCGACGCCATGGGCATCAACCCGCCCAGCCTCTATGCCGCGTTCGGCAGCAAGGAGGCCCTGCTCAGGGCCGCGCTCGACCGCTACACGGCGCGACGGGAGGCCTGGATGGACGAGGTGCTGAGCGCGCCGACCGCCCACGAGGTCACCGCGCGGATGCTGATGGGCGTCGCCGAGAAACAGACCGATCCTTCCAATCCGCCCGGCTGCCTGCTGGTGCAGGGCGGTCTCGCCTGCGGCTCCGGCTCTTCCAACGTGCCGTTCGAGCTCGCGGCCCGCCGCGCGCAGACCGAGGAGCAGCTCCGGCACCGTTTCGAGCGCGCCAAGCGCGAAGGCGATCTGGCTGAAGCCGCCGACCCCGCTGCGCTCGCGCGCTATGTTTCCGCCGTGATCACCGGCATGAGCGTGATGGCGTCGTCAGGCGCCGACCGCGAGGCATTATCCCAGGTCGCCGTCGTCGCGATCAAGGCGATCGAGGATCAGTCGGTGAGGGCGCCGGCGGCGGCGAACTGATCGACATCATGCGCTGAGCGACGGGTGCTCTGCCGTCGCAAAGTCTTGTGCTCGTGGGCGCGATGCGATCCCCTGCGGCCGCCTCATTGTCATCGCGCGAACCAAGAGCAATTCCTCCATGCGTGTCTTCTCCGCCGCCCTTGCCACCGAGACCAACACTTTTGCGCCGATGCCGACGGGGCTCGCGACCTTCCACGAGCGCGCCTACTTCCCGGCCGGAACGCATCCGGACAAGATGCAGATGCATGGCGGGCCACTATGGGCGGCGCGGCAGGTCGGGCCATCGAAAGGTTGGACCTTGATCGAGGGGCTGGTCGCCGCAGCGGTGCCGAACGGGCTCGTCACCCGCGCCGCGTTCGAAACCCTGCGCGACCAGATCCTCGCCGACCTCGAAGCCGCGCTGCCGGTCGACATGGCGTTGATCGGCCTGCACGGCGCGATGATCGCCGACGGCTATGATGATTGCGAGGGCGAGCTGCTCGCGCGCATCCGCGACATCGTCGGACCCGATGTGGTCATCGGTGCGACGCTCGACCCCCACGTTCACATGAGCGAGCTGATGGTCAGAAGCGCCGATCTTCTGATCTGCTGGAAGGAATATCCGCACACCGACATTCTCGAGCGGGCCCAGGATCTGGTGAAACATTGCACCGAGCTCGCCGAGAAGCGGCTGAAGCTGCAGAAGGCCCTGGTCGACACCGACATGATCGTGACCCTGCACACCACGCGCGAGCCGGTGCGCAGCTTCGTCGACCGCGTCACCGCGCTGGAAGGCAAGGACGGCATCGTCTCGGCCTCGATCGTTCACGGCTTCGGCTGGGGCGACACGCCGTCCATGGGCACCAAGGTGCTGGTCTATAGCGATGCCGCCGTCGATCCCGATGGCGCCAAGGCGCAGGCGCTGGCGCGCAAGCTCGCGGACGAGCTGATCGGCATGCGCGAGGCGGTGACCGAACGCATGCCCGGCGTCGATGCTGCGCTCGACCAGGCCTTGGCGAAGGACGGCACCATCGTGCTCGGCGATGCCAGCGACAATCCCGGCGGCGGTGCGCCCGGCGATTCCACGTTCATCCTGCGCCGGCTGCTCGACCGCAACATCGGCAATGCCTGCCTCGGTCCGCTCTGGGATCCGATCGCGGTGCGCATCGCCTTCGATGCCGGCGTCGGCGCCAAGCTGCCGCTGCGGATCGGCGGCAAGATCGGGCCGCTGTCGGGTGATCCCGTCGATGCGACCTGGGAGATCAAGGCGCTGAAGGAGAATATGGTGATGACGGGCCTTGCCGGCACGCCCGCCAAGCTCGGCGATTGCGCGTTGATCGGGAGCAATGGCGTCGAGGTCGTGATCACCACGTTCCGCTGCCAGGCGTTCGGCACCGACTTCTTCACGCAGCTCGGCTGCGATCCTGCCGCGCGCAAGCTCGTCGTGGTGAAATCCGCCCAGCATTTCCGCGCGGCATTTGCGCCGATCGCGGCCGACATCATCATGGTCGATGCGCCCGGCGTGGTCGCGCGCGACGTCACGACGTTGCCCTACAAGAAGATCAAGCGTCCGAAATGGCCGCTCGACGAGTTGCCGCAATCATCGCGAGCATGATGTCCCAGAATGCGACGATCATCGCACCGCCGTTAACGTTCGGAACGCGGCTGGAACGAACCGCGTCCGAATCGCTTGCGAATCACGGTTTGAGATCTGTTCACGGCTAGATGTCGTAGCTCTCGGAGATGGCGCGCAACATGCAGCGCTGGCGATTCTGATCGTGCGGCTCGGCTTTCGTCAGAAGGTTAAAGACGCAGAGGCGCGCCGGCGTTGTTGGAGAGAAGGCGACGACCCCGCATGCTGCGGGCGGGCCCGCTCACGTCGTCGACGTTCCGAACCGTCGCATCCACGCCGCCCTCAGACCGATCGGTGCTGGCGAGAACGGGCCCGAAGGCGCGCGCGTGATCAGGGCGACCAGCAGGAGCGCGGCGATCGCGAGCCAGAAGCACAGCCAGAACGCATCGAGATAAGCGAGCACGTTGGCCTCGCGCTGCACCTGCGCGGCCAAGGTCCCGACGGCGCGGGCCTTGGCCTGGCCGCCGCCATGCGCGGCGAAATAGCCGGTCAGTCGTTGCAGCGCGCGCGCGACGTCGAGATCGCCGCTCTGGATGTTGAGGCCGAGATAGGCCGAATGCACCTGCTCGCGCACCCGCAGCCACGTTCCCATCAGGGCGACGCCGATTTCGGCGCCGCCGAGCCGCATCACCTGGATATAGGCCGCAAAGGACGTCGCCCGCGCCGGATCGGAATTCGACAGCGCGACGATGATGATCGGAAGCAAGGTCAGGGCCTGTCCGATCGACTGCAGCACGACGATGACGATGAAATCCTCGCGCGCCCAGGCATGGGTGATCTGAGTGCCGAGCAGATTGGCCGCCGCGAAGGCACTGAGACCGAGCACGACGACGATGCGGGGATCGAGATGGCGAAGCAGGACGATCGACAGCGGCACCAGCACGACCATCGGCAGCGCGCCGTAGAACAACAGCAGCGAGCCGCTCTGCTCCGGCCGCAACTGCGTGATGGTGACGAGGAAGTTCGGCACCAGCGACGCATTCGAGAGGCTGGTCAGCGTGTAGAGCAGGATCACGACCAGCGACAGCCCGATGTTGCGCGAGAACAGCACGTTGAAATGCGCCCATGGCTGCGGGGCGAGCGCCTCGTTGACGAGGAACAGGACGAACAGCGCGGCGCCGCCGCACAGCAGCGCCATCACCGTGCCCGATTGCAGCCAGTCGAGTCGGTTGCCCTGGTCGAGACCGGCATAGATCATCGCCACGGCGCTGCCGAGCAGCAGCATCCCGCCCCAGTCGGCGTTCTCGAGCAGCGCGCGGTTGACGGGCTCGGCCGGGGTGCCGAGATAGACCATCAGCGCCATCAGCGGCGCCAGCACGACGCCCTGCCAGTACAGCCACTGCCAGCCGAGATGCTCGACATAGAAGCCGACCAGCGAGGTCGAGGTATCCAGCGCGAAGCCGACCCGGATCGCATAGATCGAGATCGCCGGCAGCCACCAGCGGATCGGCAGGTTGCGGAAGATGATCATGAGCGTGGCCGGCACGAAGGTGCCGAGCAGCATGCCGTGCAGGATCGCGAGCGCGATCAAGGTCGGATAGTCGCGCACGAACGGAATGATCAGGGACAGCACCGCATAGATCAGGCTGGGAATACCCAGCACACGGCGCAGACCGAACACGGTCGCGAGCCACGCCACGGCCGGCGCGATCACGATCTGCGAGCCGATCGCCGCGGTGGACAGCCAGGCGCCCTCGTCAAAACCGAGCGAGAACGCGCCGCGCAGATCGGGCAGGCCGACCGAGGTCAGCCGGCTGTCGAAATTCGCCAGGAACGAGCCGAGCAGGACGGCGCCGACGGCAAACAGCGGATGCGCCGCCTGGCCGCCGCGCGACAGCGGTCCGCGATCGGTCTCACTTGGCGCCATCGGCCTGGCCGGTGGTGCGGATGTGGGTCACGACCGACATGCCCGGCAGCAGCCGCGCGAGCAGCGGCTGGTCGCCGTCGAGGGCGATGCGGACCGGAATGCGCTGCACGACCTTGGTGAAGTTGCCGGTGGCATTGTCGGGCGGCAGCAGCGCGAATTGCGAGCCGGAGGCCGGCGCGATCCGCTCGACGCGGCCATGCAGCCTCTGGCCCGGGAACGAATCCACGGTGATCTCGACCGGCTGGCCGGGCGCGACATGGGTGAGCTGCGTTTCCTTGTAGTTGGCGATGACGAAGACATGCGGCAGCGGCACCACCGCGATCAGGCTGCTGCCGATATTGACGTAGTCGCCGACCTGCACCTGGCGCTGTCCGACGACGCCGTCGAATGGCGCGGTGATCCTGGTGTAGCCGAGCTTGAGCCGCGCGGCGGCGAGCGCGGCCTTGGCGCCGGCGAGATCGGCGCCGCGCTGCTTCTTGGTGCCGGTGAGCACCTCGAGCTGATGACGCTGCGCGGCGATCACCGCGCGGCTCGCGCGCACGTCCGCCTGTGCCTTGGCATAGGCGGCGGTGGCCTGTTCCAGCCGCTGCTTGGTACCTGCCTCGCTCTGTGACAGCGACTGCTGGCGCTCTTCCTCCTGCCTGGCCTGCACCTCGGCCGCGCCGGCCGAGACCTGCTGCGCTTCGGCCTGGGCGATGGTCGCGTATTGCAGCTCGACCTGGTTGCTGAGGTTGTCGAGCGCCGCCTGCGCCGCTTCGACATTGGCCTCGGCCTGCGACACCTGTGCCTCGTAGTCGGCCGGATCGATCTGGACCAGCAGGTCGCCGGCCTTGACCTGCTGGAAATCGCTGACCGCAACCTTCGTCACCTCGCCGGCCACGCGGCTCGAGAGCTGCGTCAGGTCGGCGCGCACATAGGCATCGTTGGTCGATTGGGTCGTTGCGTTGCCGGTCCAGGCGTTCCAGCGCGTGGTCGCGAGCGCCACGAAGGCGAGCGCTGCGATCACCGCAAGCAGCGGAATGCCGAGACGCGCCCAGAGCCCGGGCGCCGCGGCGGGCGGCGTCGATGCAGCGCGCGCCGCCGCGTCGACGTTGCTCGGTGTTTCACTCAAGGGACGCCTCCTGCATCGGCCGACGCTGATCAGTCCGACGACTCGTATCCCATTCTGCGCCGCGTGCCACCTGGACTCTGGGTTGTGAGCCGTGCGTCGCGGGGCATGGACATCTGCGCGCCGAACGGAACCCGCGGGCGATCGGACCGTGATGAACCAGCTAACAGGCCAGCAGGTTGAGCACAGGCACAGCCCGCGATCGCCGCGCCGGGATCGCGCCAACGACATCGGCGCCGGATTCGCTGCCGCGACCAGCCCGCGCCTGATGTCCCAGAATGCGACGTCGCGCGCGCTCACGTTAACGTTCAGAACGTGACTTGAACGAACCGCGTCCGAATCAGCGGCGCAGCCCGGTACGAGGTCTGTTCACGGCTAGATGTCGTGCCGTCATCGCGTGACATCAGCTATTCGGCGTCACTTGACCGCAATTTGGACGACCGGCTGGGTGCGAGAGCGTTAAGAGCACGGAGCGGCCTGCCGCCCAGCGGTTGTCGGTGACGCCGGCCGGCGCGCGCTGCCCGGTTGCAGCGGTCGCCTCGCTGGGTCACATTTCTCATCCGCGACTTGGGTCCAGCCGTTTGCTGATCAGAAGGCTTTCATGCATGGGTCACAAGGGAGCGATCCTGGTTGCCGGCGGCGCCGGCTACATCGGGGCTCATTGCTGCAAGGCTGTCGCCGGGGCTGGCTACGTGCCGATCTGTTACGACAATCTGTCCACCGGCCATCGCCGCTTCGTGCGATGGGGACCGCTCGTGGTCGGCGACATCGCCGACAGCGCCAGGGTGGCTGACACCATCCGCGCCCACGCGGTCGACGCGGTGATGCACCTGGCCGGGCCGAGCACGATCGGCGAATCCGTCGCCGATCCGCACAAATATTATCTGAACAACGTCGTCGGCACGTTGGGCCTGCTGCAGGGCATGCGCGAGGCCGGCTGCGCGCGGCTGGTGTTCTCCTCGACCGGCGCGGTCTATGGCGACGCCGGGCGGGATCCGATTCCCGAGAGCGCCGCGGGATCGGCCCTGAATCCATACGGCCGCTCGAAATACATGATCGAGCAGATCCTGGCGGACTATCAGGCAGCCTACGGCCTGTCGGCCATCGTGCTGCGCTACTTCAACGCCGGCGGCGCCGACGCGTCAGGCCTGATCGGTGAGTTGCGCGATCCTGAGACGCACCTGATCCCGCGCGCGCTGATGGCGATCCTCGGCCACGTGCCGGACTTTGCGATCTTCGGCACCGACTATGACACACCCGACGGGACCGCCGTGCGCGATTACGTTCACGTCGACGATCTCGCGGCAGCCCACATCGCGGCGATGGAGCGTCTGCTGCAGACCGGTTCGGGTGGCACCTACAATCTCGGGACCGGCCGCGGCCATTCGGTGCGCGAGATCGTCGATGCAATCGGCAGGGAGACCGGCGAACGGGTCCCGCTGGTGGTGCGCGCGCGCCGCGCCGGCGATCCTCCGGTCCTGGTCGCAGATCCCCATCTTGCCCAGCAGGAGCTCGGCTTCGCGGCGCATCGGTCCGATCTCGGCACGATCATCCGCTCGGCCTGGACCTGGCACCAGACCGCGCACCCCCGGATCGCATGAGGCCGATGCCGCGTGCCGGGGGCTCGTCGGGGAAGCTGTTACGCCGCGGCCGGCGGCGTGTGGGCGAACTCGTCCGCGAAGCTCATCTCCGCGCGCTCGTCGTCGACCGACCAGCAGCCGATCTCGGAAGCGCCCCGGAAGAAGTGGACGCTGTGGACCGGTGAGCGGAAGTCGTCGCCGCGAATGATCCGGAGCAGGGTCTGCGCCACGCGGCGGTGATCGCCGGGGAGCCTGAGGTCGAAGAATGCGTCGCCATAGCCCGGCAGGATGGTGCCGGCCGAATCGCGAACTTCCATGCGCAACTGTGCCATGCTCGCATTCAACGACAGCAACGGTTTCCGCCCGGTAAATGCCGCCGTGCCTGCGCAGGTGGTCTCACCATGGAGCGCGTCGCGCGCTGGTCGCCATCAGCGAAGCGTGGACGAGGTGCTCTGACAAGAGGCGCCGTTCGAGCAAGCGGCCAGCCTTGTCAGCAGCGGATCGCATCGGCCGCGGTGGCCGTTGGGATGATCGCGCAAGGGATCACCGGGCCTTCTCCAGCACCGGGCGCTCTGTGGTGACGAGGGCTGCCGGGACAACCGCTTCATTGCGGGGGAAGATCGGCAGTTCGAACAGGACACGCGTGCCAGTCGGCTGGTTGGCGCTCAGGGTGAGACGGCCGCGAAGCTGCTGGACCATCCCCTTGATCATCCGGAACCCCAGGCTCGTGCGCGGTTGATCGATGTCGAAACCATCGGGCAGACCGACGCCCTGATCGGACACGCTGAGCTGCAGGCAACCGTCGATGTCGCGGGCGGAGATGTCGATCGGTCCGTCCTGGCCAGGATAGGAATGTTTCACGGCGTTGCTGACCAACTCATTGAGCAGGAGACCGAGAGGCACGGCGTGATCGGCCGACAGCCGCATCGGATGGGCATCGCAGTTCAGGATATGCGCTCCCGCGACGCGTTGCAGCCTCTTGCAGAAGTCTATGAGGAAGACGTCGACGTCGATGAAGCCGATCTGTGATGCCCGCGAGAGATGATCATGAACCTGGGCAATGGCTGCTACGCGCGATCCGGCCTCGCCGAGGGCAAGCTTGGCCTCAACGGAATCCGTCCCGAATGCCTGCACCCGGAGCATGGCCACGACGGAAGACAGGCTGTTCTTGACGCGGTGACCCATTTCGCGCGTCAGCATGGCTTGATGGTCCAAGGCGTCCCGGAGCCGCGTCTCCTCATGCAGGCGCTCGATTGCAATCCCGACGATGTCGGCGAATTCGGTGAGGAAGGCAGCGTCCGCCTCGTCGAAGCGGCGGGGGGCCGGACTGTCGACCTGGAGCACGCCGAAATAGCCGCCGCCTCGTCCGCCGCGTTCGATCCGGACGCTGATCGACGTCTTGATGCCGCGGTCTACTGGAAGCCCCGGTATCTCGAAGCGACCATCCGGGGGGGCGCGACCGGTGATGATGGCTTGACCCGTCTGGAAGGCGCGTCCGGCAGGCGAGGTACTGTCCACGACGAACGATGATTGTTCGACCGAGCTCGGCCATCCGTACCCCGCGCGGACCAGCTGTCTCTTTCCGTCCGCCACGAATTCCATCACCATCGCGAACGGTGCATTGAGGCCCTTGGCACCGAGCGCGGCGGCGCGCTGAAGAGCGACGTGGATGTCGCGGGTCTGCAATGCAGCACGACTGAATTCGGCGAGCGCAGATTGTTGGATGAGCCTGTAGCTGCGCATGTCATTCCGGACGCCCGCGCGCTCGAGAAAGATCGGAAAAGCGGTATCTTGGCTCTGATGTCCCAACACGCGGATTCTCCAAAACAGAACGCACCCCGACTACAAATTCCCCGCGGCTCTCTTCCTTACGATTTGATATTGTAGGGCTATTGTGTTGCCGTTCACCGGCCGGAGTCTGAGCAAAAGCGGACATGGTCCAGTTTGCCGCAGCGCAATTCGTCGCGAGCCGGATCGAGGCGAAAGGCGCCCCGGCTCGCGCTTGGCAGTTGCACCTGACGCTTGCCGTGCCCGCGCGCTCATCCAGAGGACCTTCCACGGAGAGCGGGCACCGGCGCCGCGGCGCGACGCGCGCTCTTGCAGCCCGTCAGAGGGTGGGCGGCACCATCCTCACGGAAACCGCCATATGCGCGATCGGCCAGCCTTGAGCCGGGCGGCAGGCCGGGTTGGCGCGCCGGCCAGATCCGCTCATTCGGCGGCCATTCTTTTGGGCCGCTCGGTGGTGTGGCCCACCGACAGCGAGCCGGGGGGCGTGTGACAGATGGATCCCGTCGAAGGGGTGTGTCCTGTCCGAATCCGTCAACGACCTCAATTTCATCCGTGAATGCCTGCGTCTGGCGGCGGATTTCACGCAACTTGCGCGCGATGCCGTCGATCCGGACCTGCAGGCGCATTGTCTGCGGATGGCCGCCTTCTGGACCGATCGGGCCGCCGGAAATCCCGGCGCGGAATCGGACGATCCGAGTCAGTGAAATCGCCGGATGCGCGATGAGCGAGCAGGGCCGTTGTTGCGGCGCGGCGGGGGAGCCTTGCGTGCGGGAGCTCGTGAGCAATTTTGCTCAGACTTGCCGGTCGAGAGCGCCCAAGAAACGGGGGCGACGGCGCGGACAGCCGCCTCTGCGCCGTGGCCTCCGTCCCTCATCGTGGCTTGTCAGTTTTGGAATGATCAAGGCGCAAACCGATCGCGATCTGCGGAGCAATCAGCTGCTCGATGCCCTGGCGCCGGACAGCCGCGGCCGGATCGAGCCGCACCTCGAGCCCGTTGATTTCAAGCTCGGCGCCGTGGTCTGCGAGGCGGGCGGCCATCTCCGGCATGCCTATTTCCCGAGAGGATCGGTGTTGTCGCTGTTGACCGTGCTGGAGAACGGCGACGCCATCGAGACGGCCAATATCGGTCGCGAGGGCGCCTTCGGCCTCTTCGCCGCCATGTACAGCCGGGCCTCCTTCAACCGTTGCATCGTTCAACTCGAAGGGCATACCGTCCGGTGTCCGATCGAGCTGCTGCAGCACGAGTTCGATTCCAGCGAACATGTGCGCAATCTTCTCGTCAGCTACTCGGAGACGCTGCTGTCCCAGGTTCAGCAGACGGTGGCCTGCAATGCGATGCATTCGACGGAAGAGCGCATCTGCCGATGGCTGCTGATGATGCACGACCGGGCCGAAGGGGCGGTGCTTCCGTATACGCACGAGTTCCTGTCGCAGATTCTCGGGGCCAATCGCAAGTCGGTGACGCTTGCCGCGCAATCCATGCAGGCGGCCGGCCTGATCAGCTATCGTCGCGGCACCATCCAGGTGCTCAACCGGCCCGGCCTCGAGAAAGCCTCGTGCGAATGCTACGCCATCGTCAAGCAGCGGTTCGATGCGTTTCTCCAGCCGCCCACGACGGCGGTGCGCAGTCAGCTGCAGTGATGTGACGGTGGCAATGATGTGATGGTGGCGTGGATCGAGCCGAGCAGGGCGGCCCCAGCTCGATCTCGCGATGCCCGGTCACAAGCTCTTCAGCGGACCTTTGCCTCCGACCGACTTGTCGCCTGCGATATGCGGCTGATCGTGCAGGACGACGTTCAGCAGGGAGCTGTTGATCTCGAGGTGGCCGTTGTAGTCGATGAAGCCCAGCTTGCGGAACTTGTTCATGAAGTGACTGACGCGCGAGCGGGTGGTGCCGATCATGTCGGCCAGCATCTCCTGGCTGACCTTCGCGATGACCCGCTGCGGCTTGCCGTCATTGCCGAAATTGGCCAGCAGCAGTAGCGCCCGCGCAAGGCGCTTCTCGCTCGAATTGAACAGCTGATCGATGAGATCGGCCTCGACGCGGATCGTGCGGGCGAGAATGTGCGAAACGAAGATCTCGGAGAACGCCGGCTGCTCACGCAGGGCGCTCAGCGCGGCCGATTTGGTGATCCGCAGGATTTCGCTGTCCGTGATGGCCGACGCCGCCGACAGCCGATGAGACTGGCCGGCCAGGCAGCCTTCGCCGAAAAAGTCGTCCTGCCCGAGCAGCGCGATGACCGCCTCCTTGCCCTGCTCGGAATGGACGACGATCTTGACCGTGCCGGTGATGATATAGAACAGCACATCGGCGGGGCCGCCCTGAGAAAAGATCTGCTGGTCCTTTCGGTATTTCCCGATCGTCCGGCCTGGGCCTTCGGTCTTGAGGAACACCGCCGGATCGAAAGCCTACTTCTTTGGCGGCGGCTTTGCGGCCGTCGGCGGCTTTACGATGGGTCGCTTCGCCATGTGTTCTCCCGGGTGAAACGCGAGTGTTGGATACTTCGAAGCCGGATCTCGGCATCACGGTTGGGCAGGCGCGAACACAGCATAGCGCCTTTCGCGGATGCTTGACAGCGCGGCGTCTATTTCAACGGGACACGCACAGCCGCTTCGTGTTCCAGTGACGCAGCGGAGCGAGAATTAGTTAATTCATGTTATCAAGCATTAGCATCGCACCGCTCATGCAGCGCGAACAGGCCCAGGGCCTCGCGGACGTCACGCAAGGTCGCATCGGTGACGGTGCGCGCCAGTTGGGTGCCGCGCCTGACGATCTCGAGAACGTGGCCGGGATCACGCGCAAACGCCGCCCGCCGGTCGCGGATCGGCGCGACCACGGCCTGCAGCACGTCATCAAGTCGCTGCTTCACGACGCTGTCGCCGAGGCCGCCGCAGACGTAGCGCGCCTTCAGGTCCGCGACCGCCGCAGGATCGTCGTCGAACGCGTCGAGATAGGTGAAGACGACATTGCCTTCGACGCGGCCCGGATCGGCGGCCCTGACGTGGCCGGGATCGGTGAACATGCGGCGGACGGCATCGCGAATCTGGTCCGCAGTGGCGGAGAGCGGAATCGTGTTGCCCTGTGATTTGCTCATCTTGGCCTTGCCGTCCACGCCAGGCAGGCGCCCGACGCTCGGGATCAGCGCGCGTGCCTCGGGGAGCACTTCCGTGCCCGCCTGGCGGTTGATGCGGCGGACGATCTCGTTGGTCTGCTCGATCAGCGGCGCCTGGTCGTCTCCGACCGGCACGATGGTCGCCTTGAAGGCGGTGATGTCGGCGGCCTGCGCAACGGGATAGCACAGGAAGCCGGCCGGAATATCGCGGCCGAAGCCGCGCGCCTGGATCTCGTCCTTGATGGTCGGGTTGCGCTCGAGCCGCGCCACCGTGACGAAGTTCATGTAGAGCAGCGTGAGATCGGCCAGCGCCGGCAGGTGCGATTGCAGGCAGATGGTCGTCATCTCCGGATCGATGCCGACGGCGAGATAGTCGGTCGCGATCTCCAGGATGTTCCGGCTCACCTTGGCCGGATCGTGGGCGTGGTCCGTGAGCGCCTGGGCATCGGCCAGCAGCAGGAATTGCCGATGCGTCGATTGCAGCGCGACGCGGGTCTGCAGCGAGCCCACATAGTGGCCGAGGTGCAGCGGGCCGGTGGTTCTGTCGCCGGTCAGGATGACGGGACGTTCTGGCATTGAGAGAGGCATCGTGGTTCTCCAGGAGTGAGAACCGCCGCTCGATCGAACTCTTCGATGCTGTTGATGACAAGAACCGCGTCGCAGGCCGATGAACGGCGGCGACGGGCGAATGAATGACGAGGCCGTGCCGCTCCTAGATGGAGCGCCACCACGTGTTCGCGTGCAAGGTCTCAGTCTTGATCATGCGACCGATATGGCCGAAACCGCCGATGAATGCAACCCGCTCAGGCACGCTGCGCAGAGCGCGGCCCCAGGCCAGTTCAGCCATTCCGCCTATTCGAGATCAATCGCGTGATACTGGCCGGACTTGTCGAGCTGCGTGCCCCAGACCTTGTGCAGCGCCTGGTGGTCGGAGGGGCCGAAGCTCACCTTCGATCCGACGCCCAGCTCGTAATTCTGCATCGATTCGAGGACATCGACCAGCGTTTCCGTGTCCACCGCGGGACCGGCGCGGCGCAGCCCTTCGATCAGGATGTTGGCGGTGAGATAGGCTTCCAGGGACGAGTAATCCGCCGGCTCTCCCGGAAAATATCTGTCGAGCGCCTTCTTGTAGTTCAGGGTGACGGAGGCGTAGCCGTCGACCGCCGGCGTGACCTGGGTGCAGATGACGCCGTCCGCATAGCGCGGGCCGAGCACCATCAGCTCACTGGCGAGGCCGGTGCTGCCGACGCCGGAGATCGTCGCGTAGGTCATGTCCGGATAGAGATCGCGGGTCTTCTCGATGAACTTGGCCGCGGCGCGAAAGGTGGCGACCAGCACCACCGCCTTGATCGCATGCTTCTGCCGCCGCAGTTGCGCGATGGCCTCGTCGACATTGACGGTGTTGCGGCTGTAGCTCATGCGGAAGGCGTCGCCCGCGCCGCCGCGCAGCCCGTGCATCGCCTTGCTGACGCCCTCCCACCCCGCGTCGCCATAGGCATCCTGCTGGGTGAGAACTCCGATCTCCTGCGGACGCAGCTTGCGGATCTTGACGAGATAGTTCACGAGCGCATGGGCTTCCTCGGCGTAGCCGGCGCGGTAGTTGAAGACGTAGCGGTCCGGCGGATCGCGGCGAAGCGAAGGAGCCCCGGTGAAGGCGCCGAAATACAGCGCATGATGCTCGAGCGCGTACGGCACCGAGATCAGGGCCGTCGGACTGCCGTAGTTCTCGACGAATCCGAACACCTTGTGCTGCTCGTAAAGGTCCTTCATCGCGTTCAGCGTCCGCGTCGGCTCATAGGCATCGTCGGCCGTGTAGAGCTTGAGCTGCCGGCCATGCACACCGCCTTCCTCGTTGACCTGAGCGAATGCGAGGTCGATGCCGAGCTTGAGTTGACGGCCCATCTCCCTGGCCGGCCCTGAAAACGGCGCCGCCATTCCGAAGCTGATTTCGGTATCGGTCACGCCCTGGACCGGGGCGCGCGTGCTGGTCGGCTGCGCCGACGCGGCATTGGCCACTCGCGTGTCGAACTTCGGCACACGGTCGTCCTCCCTCAGCGGCACGTTCTGGTCCGGCGCGACCGCCGGAGCGGCGCTCGCGAGCGCTCCGGTCCGGAGAGTATCCTGGACTGGCGCAACGGTCTGCGCGGCTTGGACCGGCGGCGATGGGACTGTTGCCGTCGTTGTCGCCGCCGCGCTGCTCTTGGCGGAGAGCGCAGCGGTCCACCGCGTCGGAAGTCTCGTCGCTGCAAAGCCGGCCACGCCCGCGGCAACAGCCACGAGCCCCATCACGCTCAACGCGCCGAGGAGACGCCGTTCCCGTGGCGGCGGAGGAACCTCCTGCACGCCGTAACGGGACGCGAATTCAGCAGGGGTAGGCCGATCGTGCTCGTCGCGCCACGGTTGTTCATACAGCGGACGCCGGCCGTCGTCGTAGCCGGACGGGAATGGCGGATCGCGGTCGTCATTGGGCGCACGCAGATGTCTCACGATTTTCCCCTTGGCTCGCGCGTCATGGACTCGTTGGAGTTTTTTCTGGATCGCGCGGCATACGCTGCAGGTTCTGCCGGCCGGATGAGCGTGGCCATGCGCCGAGATCTGCACATGTCACACGAACTAACACTCGTCGTCGAGCGTCGGTGGAACGGCAGTTCCAGACATGTTGTCTGGAACAAGTCCGAACGTCGGCATGATACTGCGAAGCAATGGGGCGGTTGTTTGTTCTCGCCGTCAATTCCAGCTGAACAAGGAGGGAGCCGCGCCGCCATGGCAGCAAATTGGCTCTGACAGCAAGCAGGAGAGAAGTGCCGTGAAGCAGTCGGACTTGTTGTTGGCATCAGCATCCGATGACGCTGCGCCCCCGACGCCGAGCTCCGCGTCACCGGCCGGTCGTCTCCTCCGCCACCAGTCCCGTCACCATCGCCTTCACCATGGTCGCGATCTGCGCGCGCAAGGCCGCGAGCGGCACAGCGATCAGCTTCTGCTCCAAGCCGAGCGCGACCATGCCGTGGACGGCCGAGAACAGGCTGCGCGCGGTGACGCTGATGTCGTCGAAAGAGCGCCGTGGAAACAACGCCGCCAGTGGCTGGTGGATGTGACGGAACAGGTGCATCTGGTCGGCGATCGCCCAGTCGGGCAGCGGCTTCTCGGGCGGCATGCGGTGCTCGAACAGCGCGCGCCAGAGCTCGAGATTGTGGGCGGCGAAGTCGCAATAGGCGATCGCGATGCGCACCAGCGCAGCCTCGGGGCCGGGAGGGCCCGCGCTCTCGGCTGCGGACAGGTCGGCGTCGAGCCGCGCCAAGGTGCGTGATCCGACCATCAGCACCAGTTCGTCGACGTCGGCGACGAGATTGTAGACCGCGCCATTGGCGACGCCGATCTCCTGGGCGAGATCGCGCGTCTTCAGACCCGCGAGACCCCGCGTCCGGATCATCCGCTCGGCGGCCTCGATCAAGGCTTCGCGCTGTTTCGCACGTCTTTCCAGTGTCTTGGACATTGTTAACCAAAATATTGAGCGGTGCTCAAAATAATTCTTGAGCGTCGCTCATGGGTGCGCTAGAAGAAACGTCATGAGCGATGCTCATAACAGGGAGTTCACAATGTTCAAGACCGTTCTCACGCTGTTTCGGGGCACCGTGGCCGTCGCGGAGGAGGAGCTGCAGGACCGGACCGCGCTGGTGATCCTGGATCAGCAGCTGCGTGACGCCGCCGCCGCCGTCGATCGCAGCAAGCGCGCGCTGGCGCTGGCCATTGCGCAGGACCAGCAGGAGGGCAAGCGGCTCGAGGCGACCTTGGCACGGATCACCGATCTCGAGGTGCGCGCCACCGCAGCGCTCGACGGCGGCCGCGAGGATCTGGCCCGCGAGGCGGCGCAGGCGATCGCCGGCCTCGAGGCCGAGTGTGACGCGGCGCGGACGGCGCGGGCGCTGTTCGCGACCGAGATCACCAGGCTGAAGAAACATGTCGCCAACGCCGAGGCGCGCATTGCCGAGCTCGATCGCGGCCGGCGGATTGCGCGCGCCTCCGAGGCCGTGCGCAATCTGCGCCGCGGCGGCATCGAGGCGGCGCGTCCTTACGAGTGCACGCTGCCCGAGGCCGAAGCGACGCTGAAACGGCTGCGGGAGCGGCAGATCGAGGCGCAGGCCGCCGACGAGGCGCTCATGGAGCTCGATGCCGCGACGGGGCCGATCACCACGGCCGAGAAGCTCGCCGAGCAGGGCTTTGGCCCACGCATCAAGACCACTGCCGACGACGTGCTGGCGCGGCTGAAGGCCGGCCGCGCCGCACCGGCCAACTGATTTTCGTCACGACCGATCGAACGCATCAACAACCACGTCATCATAGGAGCCGACCATGAACCAGAACACCCAGCCGCACAGCAGCGCCTTCATCACCTTCTCCTACGCCTCGTTCGCCGCCTCCGCCTTCCTCGTCGCTCTCGGCGTCTTCTTCATGCCGATCGATCTCTGGATGAAGGGCTATCTGACGATGGGCATTGTCATGCTGGTGCAGACCTGCGTCACCCTGACCAAGACGCTGCGCGACCGCCACGAGAGCGGCAAGCTCGTCAATCGCATCGAAGACGCTCGCGCCGAGCGCCTGCTGATGGAGGTGTCGAAGGCAGCTTAGGGCGGCCGCAGTCGTCTCGCTCTCTTGGCCTCTCCCCGCTCTTGTCCACCGTAGCTCGACGAGCGAAGGCGGATGCGGGGAGAGGCCGGATTGCATCGAAGATGCAATCCGGGTGAGGGGAAGTTTGCGGGGCAAGCTCCGACTTCGGCGAGACAGCGCCGGCAGGCGGTGGGCGCGAAGGCGTCCGCCGCTCACGTCGTTCAACCTGCGTTTACCCTCGCTCACGCTCCGTCCCGCGTCGTTATCGTGAATTAACAGCACCAGGGCATAAGGCGGCCAGGGCGGCCGTGATCCCGGCTGCGCCGCTTCCTGATCACGCCGTGCTAGGTTGAGGCATGAACATCGTCGCAGCAGTGGGGCGTATCCGACGCAGCATCGGCTTCTGGCTGACCGCGCTCGGCCAGGAGGCGATGGACCTGTCGCTACGCACCCATGCGGAGTTGCGCACGCGCATCGTCGAGAGCCCGGGCACGACCCTGGACGATGCGGCGCTGGCGGCGCTCGTGGCCGATCTCCGCACCATTGCCGGCAAGACGCTGCCCGCCGGCGAGCTCACCTACGGCATCTTCTCCGGAGCGCGCGAGCCGCTCGCGCGCGCCATCATCACGGTGGTGTCGGAGGAGGCGGGCGGCCGGCCGATCGCCTTCAATGCGCTCGCGGTGATGCAGGTCGAGCGCGATGGCGACAGCCAGCAGGTGATCCATCTCGGATTGGTCATGGTCGATCCGGAAGCGCGCGGCAAAGGCCTGTCCGGCGTGCTCTACGGCCTCACGACGCTGCTGCTGTTCGTCCGCGACGGGCTGCGGCCGAAATGGATCTCCAACGTCACGCAGGTGCCGGCGGTGGCCGGCATGGTCTGCGAGACCTTCTCCGACGTCTATCCGTCGCCGCTGCCGCAGGCCCGACAGAGCTTTGCGCATCTTCAGCTCGCGCGCGGCATCATGCGGGCGCATCGCGCGGTGTTCGGTGTCGGCGACGAGGCCGGGTTCGACGAACAGCGCTTTGTCATCACCAACGCCTATACCGGCGGCTCCGACGCGCTCAAGAAGACGTATGACGATGCGCCGAAGCATCGCGACGCCGTCTACAACGGCTTCTGCGCGCGCGAGCTGGACTACACCAGGGGCGACGACCTGCTGCAGCTCGGCCGGATCGATCTCGCCGCCGCCCGGCGCTATCTGCTGCGCGAAATCCCCTCGGGCTCGCTGCCGGCGCTGCTGGCGACCTCGGGCGTGCTGGCGCTGCAGCGGATGATCCTGCCGCTGGTACATTGGCTCGACGACACCAGGACGTTCGGCACGCTGCGTCCGCGCCTGCCGCCCGGCGAGCCCGCGCCATGACGGCCGGCATCGTTGCGGACTCCGTCGTCAACCTCTGCGGCGCGATCGGCCTCGCGGTGGCCGCCGCCATGCTGCACCGGCGCGACCCGAGGGGACCGCTGACGGCGCGGCTCGTCGTTCTGCTCGGGACCGTCGCCTCGCTGTTCCTGCTGCGCGGCGTCGCCTGGTGGACGGACAATGCTTTTCTCGACCGCATCTCGCTGGTTCCGGCGGCGCTGATCCCGCTCGGCGCGCTGGTGGTGACGGAAGGTCTGCTGCGCCGACACGCGCATCGCGCGCTCAAGGCGATCGCGCTGGCCGGCGGCGTGGTGCTCGCGCTCGCCGGCGCGCTCGGTCCGGCCGAGTTCGAAAGCCACCACACGGTCGTGCTGTCGGCCTTTCAGCTCGCGGGCTTTGCGACCTGCGCCTGGCTGCTGCTTCGCCGCGACCGCGCGCGCCTGCTGGCCTGGGAGAACCGCGCCATCGATCGCGTCGCGTTCGGCGCCATCATCGTCATCCCCTTCATCATCACCGATTTTCGCGTACTGGCGCCGAGCATGCCGGTGCGGCTCGGCGCATTGGGCGCGCTGCTGGCGGTGACCGCGATCCTCATCGCCGGCGCCAGCGCGGAGACGCAGCGTCAGGGCGGGCTGCTGACATTGTTGCGGATCCTCGGCGCCGCCCTGCTCGGCGCTGCCGCGGCCGCGCTGTCGCCGGACGTCGATGCGGCGCAACTGATGCGCTTCTGCGCGGTCGCGGTGGCCGGCGTGCTCACGATCGGGCTGATCGGCGATGCCTTGCGCGCGATGCTGCAAGCGCGCGAGCCGGGCGTACTCGACTCGATCGGGGCGTCGATCGCGGCGACGCCCGACGAACTGATCGCCGAGCTCACGCGCCAGCCGGTCTTCGAAAGCGCACGCCGCTGTCGCGAGGCTGAGCTGACCGCCTATGATCCGCCGCTGCTGCGCGACTTTCTCGCGTCAAGCCGCGTGCTGCGCCTGGCCGATGCGCCGTGGCGCCGGGCGGCCACCGACCCCGCCGTCGAGCGCATGGTGGCGCTGATGGATGCGCGGCATGCGACGCATGTGATCGTGCTGTCGCACCAGCCGGTCGATCTCATCGTGCTCGCGGTCTCCGTGATCTCGGCCGATCCGGCCACGGAAACCGCGCTCGCGCTCGTCAGGCGCCTGCTGGTGCAGGCGCCCGAGCGACAGGTGATCACGCCCACATGTGATGATGCTGATGCTGTGACATCTCCATCATCGGCCCCTCCATCATCGGACCGTCCATGACCAGGGTTGCCGGGGCGGCGCTGGCGTGTGCTGCCGGCGCGGCGCTGGGAAGCATGATCACGTTCGAGGCCGGCGCGCTGGTGACCGCGGCCAGCAGCGCGGCGGCGTCGGCACTGTTGCCGCCGCCGGTGGTCGCCAGCACCTGGCCGATCGTGGTGCCGTCGACATTGTAGGCGCCGCCATTGACCGGGATGTTGTTGCCGCCGACATCGGCTGCGTTCTGGTGCATCTGGTCGGCGGCCGCGGCGACCAGCGCCTTGTTGCCGGCCTGGAAGCCCTCGAGGATCTTGGCGATCTCGGCGCCGAGCGTGCTCTGGTCGCCGAGCAGCTCGTTGTCGAAGCGGGCCTGGAAGATGCCGCCCTGCGCCGCGTCGAAATCGGTGACGTCCTTCTTGAAGGTCATCAGGTCGGCGGTGACCTGCGCCATCGCGGCGGCGTCGCCGGAATTGACGGCCGCGATCGCAGCCTTGCCGAGCGCGTTCGACTGGGCGATGAACATGGCCCAGAAATCGGTCTGTGCCTGGTTGTCCTGATAGGCCGGCGTCGGGTTGAGGAAGCCGCCGAAGCCGCTCCAGCCGTTCAGGCCGTTCTGCTGCGCCATGTTGGCGAGATTGGTGTCGCCGGCGACGATGTCGATGATGTCGAGGAAGTCGTCGTTCAGCGCGCGGCCGATGTCGACATTGCCGGCCGCGCCGTTGATGTGGGTGTTGACGAGCGCGAGCTGGTCGATGATGGCGAGCGCGTGCACGCCGGTCAGGCCGCCGAACTGCAGCGGATTGGCGGCGACCAGCGCATTGAGGCCGGCGATCAGCGCGTCGACATCGTCCTGGATGACGTCGACGTTGCTTTCGTTGACGCCGCCGATCAGCCGGTTGGCGGCATCGTTGAAGATCAGGCCGAGCTCGGCCAGTGTGCCCTTGGCGGCGGTTGCGGCCGTCACGCCTCCGGGCAGCAGCGCCGGCGCCTGCAGGAAGCCGGTGACGCCGTCGGCGTTGGTCGCATTGCCCGCAAGGTTCGGATCGTTGTTGACGACGTTGAGGATGTCGAGGTGCGCGTTGCGCAGCGCGGTCTCCGCGGCGGCGATGCTGCCGAATGCGCCGCCGCCGGTCACCGAAGCCATCGCGGCATCCTGCGCGACCGTGATGTCGGCGAGGATCTTGTTGATGTTGGTGAGCGTCTGCCCGGTGAACTGGCCGGCGGCAACCATCGCCTTCAGACCATCCTGAATCACGGTGAGATCGCCGGTGTAGTTGTAGACGCTGCCAAGCCCCTGGCCGCCTTCCTCGACCACGTTGCGCCACAGCCCGCCTTCGAGAAAGCGCGTCGCGTCGTTGAAGACGACGCCGAGATCGGCAAAGCCGAGCGCGGGCGTCGGCGGCGTGGGTGTGGGCGGCGTCGGAGGCATCGGAGGCATCGGCGCAGGCGCCGGCTGGCAGTGATGATCGTGATGATGATGGTGGTGGTGGTGGTCGCTGTGATGATGGTGACCGTGGTGACTGTCGTGATGGTGACGGTGATGGCGCGACATGTCCGACGTACTCCCCAAAGCTGCGCACCACTGCGGATGAGCCGAAGCAATGCGGCGCGGCTGACGCGGGTGCGGATGATGAGGGCCATCTGCTGCCTGCTTCGTGGCTGCTTCGCGCAGGGATTGTGGAATGCGTCTGCGTCAGATTGTCGTGCGGCGTACGGGTGGCGCTCCCGCAGAGCTGCGACATCTCACCGCTTGACGGTCGAGGCGCGCTTCGGGAGCCGGCTCTCAGCGACGATGTCGCGCCCGCGGCAAATCAGTGAGTTGCAAGAGCGTTCGACCGTAGCGATTCGGTCGATGGTAGACGTTCCGAGCGCACGCGGACCGCCTTGCGACGATCCGACGCGTCCGGGAACTTGTGATGAGACCGGGAGCAGCTACGCGCCGCCGCTCCGATGTGGCCGGATCATGGCGATTTCTTTACGAACGCGGCGAATGCGTCGGCGTAGTCGGCATGCCAGCGCGACAGTGGCGGCCGGTTCTCGACGATGTCGCCGGCCGCCCACAGGATGCGCCGCTCGTCCAGCGCGCGCGGCACGTCGTTGTCAGGGCACAGCACGTAGAAGTCGCCGGCCGCGACGCGCTCCAGCATGAAGTCGACCGTCTGCTCCGGCGTCCAGGCGGCGGCCGGCTTCTCGACGCGGCCATTCGCCGTCAGCGGCGTGAACACGAAGCCCGGAATGAACAGATGCGCCGTCACCTGGCAGCCGGGCGTGTTGCGCAGCTCGTGCTGCAGCGCCTCGGTGAACGCCTTCACGCCGGCCTTCGAGACGTTGTAGGCGGGATCGCCGGGCGGCGTGGTGATGCCCTGCTTGGAGCCGGTATTGATGATCAGCGCCGGCTTGCTCTGCGCGATCATGTTGGCTGCGAACACCTGCGCGCCGTGGATGATGCCCCACAGATTGACGTCGAGGATGCGCTGCCAATTGTCGTCGGCAAGCATCTTGCTGCCCGGCTGGATGCCGGCATTGTTCATCAGCACGTCGATCGCGCCGAAGCGCTGCCGCACCGCCGTTTCGAGCGCGACCACGCTGTCCCGGTGGCTCACATCGACCGTGGCGGTCATGACCGCAGCCTCGCCACGCTTGGCCGCAGCCGCAAGCCTGGCGGCGGCGTCGCGCAGCCGGGCCTCGTCGACATCGGCGATGCAGACGTTCATGCCGCGCTCTGCGAAGCGCGTGGCGGCGGCGAGCCCGATGCCGGAGGCGCCTCCGGTGACGACGGCGGTGTGGTCGGCGGACAAGGCAGGGTGAGACACGGCAGGTTCTCCGGCATGACGACGAGATGCTGGTGTATGACGTCTTGGCGCGGCCGCAAGATCATCCGGCTGACGGCAAGACGGTTTTTTGCGGCTGCAACGCGAGGCGCATCAGTCCGGTCGCGGATGCATCGCGTCGGCTGGAACCGGCTTACGACGCGGCCCTGGCCCCGCGGGTCTTCCTTGGCTTCTCGATGTCGCTGCGCAGCGCGGCGAGATCCTTCCTCACGGCGTCAGCTGCGTCACGCTCGATGCGCCGGTAACGTTCGACCAACTGCGTGCCGAACGCCGTCAGCGCCGCGCCACCGCCATTGCGGCCGCCGGTCTGGCGCGCCACCGCCGGCTGCCGGCACACCCGGTTGATCTCGTCGACGAGGTCCCAGGCCCGCTTGTAGGACATGTCCATCGCGCGCCCGGCCGCAGAGATCGAGCCGTGTCGCGCGATGTTCTCCAGCAGCGCGATCTTGCCCGGCCCGATCCGGCCGCCGTCATCGAGATCGATGCGCAGGCTGAGCGAGGGCAGGGCGTTCGCTTTCGGCATGGAGGGTCTGCTCGTACTGACGTGGGGCGGACATTGCCACCATCATGTTTTGCGAACAAGATGATCCAAATCGACAATCGCAACGACATCTGGGGACGAAATGCTGCCTGCGCTGTTTTCACCACTCACGATCGGTCCTTATCGCCTCAAGCACCGCGTCGTGATGGCGCCGTTGACCCGCATGCGCGCCGCAAGGGAGACGCTCGCGCCGCGGCCGCTCAACGTCGAGTATTATGCGCAGCGCGCGACGCCGGGCGGCCTGATCATCGCCGAGGCCTCGCCGGTGCTGCCGACCGGCACCGGCAGCCCGAACGTGCCGGGCATCTACAGCGCGGTGCAGATCGCCGGCTGGAAGCAGGTCGTCGACGCCGTGCATGCCAAGGGCGGATTCATCTTCCTGCAGCTCTGGCACGTCGGCCGCGTCTCGCACTCCTCGTTCCAGCCCGGCGGCGTGCTGCCGGTGGCGCCGTCGGCGATCGCGATCGGCGACGATCTCAAGGCGATGACGGCGGAGGGCAAAGGCGCAGCTTACGAGACGCCGCGTGCGCTCGACACCGACGAGATCCCCGCGCTTGTCGCCGCCTATGGCCAAGCCGCGCGCAATGCGATGGCCGCCGGCTTCGACGGCGTCGAGGTGCACGGTGCGAACGGTTACCTGATCGAGCAGTTCCTGCAGACCCGCAGCAACCAGCGCACCGACCGCTACGGCGGCGCAATCGCGAACCGCTGCCGCTTCCTGCTCGAGGTGACCGAGGCCGTGATCGCCGCCTGCGGCGCCGACAAGGTCGGCGTGCGGCTGTCGCCCTATGGCATCGCCAATGGCTCCGGCGAGGCCGAGCCGATGCCGCTCTATACCTACGCGATCGAGGCGCTCAACAAGCTCGGCATCGCCTATCTGCATCTGATCGAGCCGCGCTCCTCCGGCGCCGGCCGCGCCGACGTCAACTGGCAGAACGTGCCGTCGGCCATCGCTCTGTTCCGGCCGGTGTGGAAGGGCGTCCTGATCGGCGCCGGCGGCTTCACGGGCGAGCCGGCCGACGCCGCGATCCGGGCCGGCCTCGCCGACGCCATCGCCTTCGGCCGCACCTTCATCTCCAACCCGGACCTGCCCGCCCGGCTGCAGCACGGCTGGCCGCTGACGCCCTATCACCGCCCGACCTTCTACGGCGGCGAGGAGAAGGGCTACACGGACTATCCGGTGTATCAGGAGATGGCGAAGGTGTAGTCCGCGCTCTCTCCACCGTCATTGCGAGGAGCGCAGCGACGAAGCAATCCAGAGTCGCGTACGCCGCCCTGGATTGCTTCGCTTCGCTCGCAATGACGGAGAGAGAGCTCGCCCGCATACTGAGGCCGCGTTGCTCGGAGGAAACCTGAATGAAGAACCGCATCACCGGACGCTCGGCCTTCCTCACGCTGCTCAAGGACGAGGGCATCACTCATCTGTTCGGCAATCCCGGCACCACCGAATTACCGATCATGCATGCGCTGAAGGATCATCCCGATCTCACCTACGTCATGGCGATGCAGGAGAGCCTGGTGGTGGCGATCGCCGACGGCTTCAGTCGCGCCTCGGGACGCCTCGTCGCCTGCAACGTCCACGTCGCGCCGGGTCTCGGCAACGCCATGGGCGCGCTCTACAATGCGCAGTTCACCGGGACGCCGATGATCCTCACCGCCGGCCAGCAGGAGCAGGGCCACGGCCTGATGGAGCCATTGCTCTACGGCCCGCTGGTGCGGATGGCCGAGCCGCTGGTGAAATGGGCGGTCGAGGCGACGAGGCTGGAGGACCTGCCGCGCATCATCAGGCGCGCCGCCAAGGTGGCGACCACGCCGCCGACCGGTCCCGTCTTCATCTCGCTGCCCGGCGATATCCTCAATGCCGAAGCCGGCATCGAGCTCGGCCGTTCCACCCGGGTCGATGCGCGCGTGTTGCCGGCCGCGGACGCTTTGCAGGGGCTGGCGCAGCGCATTCTCAAGGCGCAGCGGCCGGTGGTCATCACCGGCGACGAGGTCGTCAAGAGCGATGCGCTGCGGGAGGCGGCCGAGTTCGCGTCGGCGATCGGCGCTCCCGTGCATCAGCAGTCCGCGCCCTATGGCGCGCATTTTCTGTCCGAGCATCCCTGCTACATCGGCTCATTGTCGCGCGCGCAGCAGCAGGTCCGCGACCTGCTCGCGCCACACGATCTTCTCATCGTGCTCGGCGCCGATCCCTTGCGGATGTCCGTGCACAGCGAGATCGAGCCGCTGCCCGAGGGCTTGCCGATCGTGCAGATCGGCCTCGTCGATTGGGAGCTGGGAAAGAATTTCGGTGCCGAGATCGCGCTGAAGGCCGACGTTCGCGAGACGCTGCTTCAGCTCACGCCGCTCTTGCGCGAGCTCGGCGGCGCGGCCCTGCAGGCGCGTGCGCAGGAGCGCGTGGCCGAATTGTCCTCGAAGAACTGGAGCGCGCGGCGGCGCAAGCTGGCCGCGCAGATCGAAGCGGCGCGCGAGCGGACGCCGATCGATCCGGACTACCTGGCGCTGCAGGTCGCCGAGGCCATGCCGGAGCACGGCATCATGGTCGACGAGGGCCTGACCTCGGCGCGCTACATGACGGCGCTGTGGCCGTATCGCGACCGCTACAACTATCACGCGCTCGCCTCGGGGGGCATCGGCTGGGGCCTGCCGGCCTCGGTCGGCGTCAGCCTCGCCAATCCCGATCGCCCCGTGGTCTGCTACTCCGGTGACGGCAGCGCGATGTATTCGATCCAGGCGCTGTGGACCGCGGCGCATCACAAGCTGCCGCTGTCGGTCGTCATCGTCAACAATGGCGGCTACCGCATCATCAAGCAGCGGCTGCTGTCGTTCCACGGTGACGACAACTATATCGGCATGGATTTTGTCGATCCGCAGGTGGATTTTGCGGGATTGGCCAAGTCGCTCGGCTGTGAGTCGCTGCGTGTCAGTGATCCGCGCGAGCTGAAGTCGGTGTTATCGGAGGCCTTCCGGCGGCCGGGCGCGAAGCTGATCGAGGTGATGGTGAGCAACGCGGTGAACTGAGCAGGCGTCAAGCTCAGAGGGGCGGTCCATCCACGACCACAGTCGTCATTCCGGGGCACGCGGGTCTACGACCCGCGTGAGCCCGGAATCCATAGCCACAGGCGGATGTTGTGACGCGAACTGGTCATGACCATCCGTTTCTCCTCACAATAGCTTGTGGTTATGGATTCCGGGCTCATCCGAGTTGCAGGGCGGCTGCGCCACCCCGCACTCGGATGCCCCGGAATGACGACTTCATGAGCAGCCGCTAAAGAAATCGCTTTACGAATACCCGAAGATATGCTTTATTTCCGAAATCCCGCCTCATACGGAGGGGCGCATCGCGATCGTCACGACACGCGAGGTGGGGGCGACGGCTGTCGGCATGCCGCAGCGTGGGGAAGCCCGCGCCGACGAACGGCATCTGGCGGACGCAAAGGCGTGTGGTCCTAGCACCCCGACGCTGGTGCCAAGTCGCGGGTGATGATCCCGCCGATGACGGTGGCTATCAAGCCGGACACCGGGGAGAGCACGCTATACACGTGAAAACCGTCGCGCGGGGAATGCCGGATGCTCGGCTGAACCTGTGGTGACTGCCGCCTGCTTTTCTTTCTGCAGGCGGGCCATGGGTGAGGCCTTCACCCGGCATTCCCCGCGCCCTCCGTCTTTCGAGGGTGTTCACGCCAATAGCTCGGGTGCGCGACCGCACCGCGAGAACGAGAGCGCGTAGGTCGGGACAATGCAGCCGGTCGGGGCAGGTCCCGGGCATGCAGTTCCAAAATCCGAGACGCGTGCGCTTGCCCACTGAATTCAAAGCGAGCCCCTTCCGCTCGTCGCGCGATCCCGATATGACGCCGCCTTCGTTGTGACTGGAAAAGCGCCATGACCAGGATTGATGCAATCGCCCGTGCCCGTCAGACGCTGACGAGCGGTGACTTCTTGGCCGAGCTCGGTCGCCGGGTCGCCTATCGCACCGAGAGCCTCAATCCCGAGCGCAAGGACGAGCTCGCGGCGTATCTGACCAACGAGCTGACGCCGTCCTTTGCCGCCCTCGGCTTTTCCTCCGAGGTCGTGCCCTCGCCGAGCGGCAAGTCGCCGTTCCTGATCGCGACCTACCACGAGAGCGACAGCGCCCCGACGATGCTCAGCTATGGCCACGGCGACACCGTCGACGGCATGGCCGGCGAATGGCGCGACGGCCGCGATCCCTGGGCGGTGACGCCAGCGGGCAATCGTCTCTATGGCCGCGGCACCGCCGACAACAAGGGCCAGCACAGCATCAACATGGCGGCGCTGCGCGCGGTGCGCGAGGCCCGCGGCGGCAAGCTCGGCTTCAATGCCAAGTTCATCATGGAGATGGGCGAGGAGATCGGCTCGCCCGATCTCGCCAAGGTGGCCGATCTGCATCGCGACGCCTTGAAGGCCGACGTCTTCATCGGCTCGGACGGCCCGCGGCTGTCGACCGCACGCCCCACCATCTTTCTCGGCTGCCGCGGCGGCATCCGGTTGCATCTCGACGTCAACCTGCGCGAGGGCGGCAACCATTCCGGCAATTGGGGCGGCGTGCTCGCCAATCCCGCGACCATCCTTGCCAATGCCATTTCCACACTGGTCGACGGCCATGGCCGTATCAAGCTCGATACCTTGAAGCCGCCGCGCCTCACCAATGCCATCCGCGCCATCCTCGCCGACGTGAAGGTGGAGCCGACCGCCGACGAGCCGGCGCTGTCGGACCATTGGGGCGAGGAGGGGCTGACGCCGGCGGAGCGGCTCTATGCCTGGAATACGCTCGAGGTGCTCGCGATCTCCTCCGGCAATATCGACAAGCCGGCGAATGCGATCCCCGGCCGCGCCCGCGCCGTGCTGCAGCTGCGCTTCGTGGTCGGCACCAAGGTCGACAGCATCGTGGAGGACGTGAGGAGCCATCTCGCCGCGCACGGCTTCCCGATGGTCGAGGTCAGCATGACGCAAGGTTTCGCGGCCTCGCGCGCCGACATCGACAGCCCCTGGATCAAATGGGCCGCGGAGTCCATCAAGATGAGCACCGGCAAGGCGCCCGCGGTGCTGCCGAACTTCGGCGGCTCGCTGCCCAATGACGTGTTTGCCGACGTGTTGAAGATGCCGACCATGTGGGTGCCGCATTCCTATCCGGGCTGCTCGCAGCACGCGCCGGATGAGCACATCCTGCTGGATGTCACGGACGAGGCGCTCGGCCTGATGGCCGGGCTGTTCTGGGATCTTGGTGAATTGCGGAAGCCGCTGTGAGCCGAGAAGGAGGCATGAGCACACATCGCCTGGCGTCTGGTGAGGAGCGCGCGCCGGCCAGGAAGACGGAAGGCGGGCTTGCTGGGCGCGGCGCGTCTCGAACCATGAGGTCCGTGTGCCGTGCGGTTGCATTGCCGCGTGCGGGAACCCGCCTGCAACTTTCGTCTGGTCGCGGGGCCTGCGAGCCCCTCGTAGTTTACCATCCCGACGTTCGGCGCTGCCGTTTCAGCCCGGACGTCTTGTCGAAGGGGACGCGGGACAGGCAATTTGTCGCAATCGTCCGAGGACGTCCCGCCGCGGGGCGGTCTATGGTGCCCGCGCTCGTCCGGCCGGAGATCGTCCGGGGGCGGGGGCCATTTTGAGTTCGCTGTGGTTTATGCAAGCATCCGGCGATCAGCCGGATTGAGGAGATCAGTTATGAAGCAGCTTCGCCTATTCGGTCTTGCCGTCGCCGCCGCGCTCTGCGCCGGCCAGGTGCAGGCCGAGGACCTGACGGGGACCCTGAAGAACATCAAGGAGACCGGCACCATTACGCTCGGCGTCCGCGACTCCTCGATCCCGTTCTCCTATCTCGACGACAATCAGAAGCCGATCGGCTTTGCCATCGACATCTGCATGGGCATCGTCGATGCCGTGAAGAAGGAGCTCAAGCTCGACAAGCTCGATGTGAAGCTCAACCCGGTGACGTCGTCGACCCGCATCCCGCTGCTCGCCAACGGCACCATCGATCTCGAATGCGGCTCGACCACCAACAATGCCGAGCGCCAGAAGCAGATCTCCTTCACCAACACCCACTTCCTGACGGCGAGCCGCTACGTCTCGAAGAAGGCGAGCAAGATCAACTCGATCGACGATCTGAAGGGGAAATCGGTCGTGTCGACCGCCGGCACCACCAACATCAAGCAGTTGACCGAGGCCAATGCCGCGCGCAATCTCGGCATCAACATCATTCCGGCCAAGGATCATGCCGAGGCCTTCCTGATGGTGGAGACCGATCGCGCCGTCGCCTTCGTGATGGACGACATTCTTCTGGCGAGCCTCGTCGCCGGCTCCAAGGATCCGGCCGCCTATGTCGTCTCCAAGGACGCGTTCTCGAAGCCCGAGCCCTACGGCATCATGCTGCGCAAGGACGATCCGCAGTTCAAGAAGGTGGTCGATGCGGCGACCGCCAAGATCTACACCAGCGGCGAGGGCGCCAAGCTGTATGACAAGTGGTTCATGCAGAAGATCCCGCCGAAGGGCCTGAACCTCAACACCCCGCTGTCGGCCGAGCTGAAGGCCGAGTTCGCCAAGCCGTCGGACTCGCCGGATCCGGATTCGTACAAGCCGTAACGTGAGGCCGCAGCTCTCGCGCCGAATTCGATGTGCTCCCCTCCCCCTTGCGGGGAGGGGTCGGGGGTGGGGGTCTCAGGAAAGACTGCCCGTGTGGACCCCCCACCCCGACCCTCCCCCGCAAGGGGGGGAGGGAGCGCAGCGAGTTTTTGGCAAAGACTGTGTAATGCGACTTGCGAGCTAATTCCCTCTCAGGATGTCCCCGTGAACTACACCTGGAACTGGCACATCTTCCTGGAGCCGAACCCGACCGGGGCCGGCACCTATTTCGACATGCTGCTGGCGGGGCTGAAGGTCACCATCGTGACCTCGCTGTCGGCCTGGGTGATCGCGCTGATCTGCGGCACGATCGTCGGCATCCTGCGCAGCTTGCCGTCCAAGCTGGCGACCTGGATCGCCTTCGCCTATGTCGAGTTCTTCCGCAACATGCCGCTTTTGGTGCAGCTGTTCCTGTGGTTCTTCGTGCTGCCGGAGCTGTTGCCGCCCACGATCGGCCTGTGGCTGAAGCAGATGCCCAATGCGCCATTCTATACGGCGGCCGTCGGCATCGGCCTGTTCATGTCGGCGCGTGTCGCCGTGCAATTGGCGGCCGGCATCGGCTCGCTGCCGCGCGGCCAGAAGCTGGCGGCGACCGCGCTCGGCCTCACCACCTTGCAGGCCTACCGCTACGTGCTGCTGCCGATGGCTTTCCGCATCATCCTGCCGCCGCTGACGTCCGAATTTCTCAACACGGTCAAGAACAGCGCCGTCGCAATCACGATCGGTCTGATCGAACTGACGGGCGCTGCGCGCGCCATGCAGGAATTCTCGTTCCAGGTGTTCGAGGCCTTCAGCGCCGCCACCTTGATGTATCTCGTCATCAACGTCATCGTCGTGATCGGCATGCGGCTCTTGGAGCGCGCGGTGGCGGTCCCTGGCTACATCACGGGCAAATGAGATGCTGGCCAATTTCGATTTCGACGTCATCCGCCGCTCGCTGAGCTATCTTTTCATCGACGGCATGACCTTCACGCTGACCTTGACGGCGCTGTCGGCGACGGGCGGTCTTGTGTTCGGCACCCTGATCGCGCTGATGCGGCTGTCCGGCTATCGGGTGATGGGCTTTATCGCCGGGCTCTATGTCGACTTCATGCGCTCGCTGCCGCTGGTTCTGGTGATCTTCTGGTTCTACTTCTTGGTGCCCTATATCGGGCAGTGGATCACCGGCTCGTCGCGGCCGATCAAGGTCGGCGCGTTCGCGTCCTCCCTGATCACCTTCATCCTGTTCGAGGCGGCCTATTTCTCCGAGATCATGCGCGCCGGCATCCAGTCGATCTCGCGCGGCCAGCCGGCCGCGGCCTCGGCGCTCGGCCTGACCTATGCGCAGACCATGCGCTACGTCGTGTTGCCGCAGGCGTTCCGCAACATGCTGCCGGTGCTGCTGACCCAGACCATCGTGCTGTTCCAGGACACGTCGCTGGTCTACGTGCTCTCGATTCCGGACTTCCTCGGCGCTGCTTCGAAAGTCGCCCAGCGCGACGGCCGCCTGGTCGAGATGTACCTGTTCGCGGCCCTGGTCTACTTCACCATCTCCTGTGTCGCGTCCTACGGCGTCCGCCGCCTGCAGTCGCGCATCTCCATCATCAGATAGTCGGCTCCCATGATCGAAATCAGCCACGTCAACAAATGGTACAGCCCGAGCTTCCAGGTGCTGAAGGACTGCACGACCTCGGTCGCCAAGGGCGAGGTGGTGGTGGTCTGCGGCCCCTCCGGCTCCGGCAAGTCGACCCTGATCAAATGCGTCAACGCGCTGGAGCCGTTCCAGGACGGCGTGATCACGATCGACGGCCTCAAGGTCAATGATTCCAAGACCAACCTGCCGAAGCTGCGCTCGCGGGTCGGCATGGTGTTCCAGCACTTCGAGCTGTTTCCGCATCTCAAGATCATCGACAACCTCTGCCTCGCCCAGCAGAAGGTGCTGGGTCGTGGCCATGAGGAAGCGACCGCGAAGGGCATGAAGCTCCTGGATCGCGTCGGTCTCAAGGAGCAGGCGCAGAAGTTTCCGGCGCAGCTCTCCGGCGGCCAGCAGCAGCGCGTGGCGATCGCACGTGCGCTCGCCATGGATCCGATCGCGATGCTGTTCGACGAGCCGACTTCGGCGCTCGATCCGGAGATGATCAGCGAGGTGCTCGATGTCATGGTTGATCTCGCCCGCGAGGGCATGACCATGATGGTCGTGACCCACGAGATGGGCTTCGCCAGGAAGGTCGCCCACCGCGTCATCTTCATGGACCGCGGCGAGATCGTCGAGGACGCCAAGAAGGAGGAGTTCTTCGGCCAGCCGCGCAGCGAGCGCGCGCAGCAGTTCCTGTCGAAGATCCTGTCGCATTAGTCCGGTGAGTAATTCCGGGGCGCCCGCAGGGCGAACCCGGAATCTCGAGATTCCGGGTTCGATGCTGCGCATCGCCCCCGAATGACGGCGAGAGTAACAATTGGTGTACGCAGATGGCTTTGCGTGCGCAGATGAGAATGGAGACACGTCCTTGGACCCGATCGCTTACGTCAACGGCGCCTTCGTGCCCCTGTCCGAGGCCAAGGTCTCGGTCCTCGATCGCGGCTTCCTGTTTGCCGACGGCATCTACGAAGTGGCGGCGGTGCTCGATGGCAAGCTGGTCGACAGTGCCCCGCATCTTGCCCGCCTGAAGCGCTCGGTCGGCGAGATCGGGCTGGCGCTGCCGGAGAGCCTGGCGCGGATCGAGGAGCTGCAGAAGGAGCTGGTCGCACGCAACCGGCTCGACCAGGGTATGGTCTATCTGCAGGTGACGCGCGGCGCCGACAAGGGCCGCGACTTCCCGTTTCCCAAGGGCGACGTCAAGCCGACCTTGGTGATGTTCGTCACCGCCAAGGACATCATCAATGCGCCCTCGGCGAAGACGGGAATTGGCGTCATCACCGTGCCCGACATCCGCTGGGCGCGCCGCGACATCAAGAGCGTGGCGCTGCTGGCGCAGGTGCTCGCGAAGCAGGCGGCCGCCGCGGCCGGGGCCGGCGAGGCGTGGATGGTCGAGGACGGTCATGTCACCGAGGGCGGCTCGTCCTCGGCCTTCATCCTGACCAAGGACGACGTCATCGTGACGCGGCCGAACTCGAACGCGATCCTGCCGGGCTGCACCCGCAAGGCCGTGGTGAAGCTCGCCGAGGAGCGCCAGCTCAAGGTCGAGGAGCGGCTGTTCACGGTGGAGGAGGCGCTCGCGGCGAAGGAAGCCTTCATCACCAGCGCGAGCTCGTTCGTGCAGCCGGTGGTCACGATCGACGGCAAGCCCGTCGGCGACGGCAAGCCGGGACCGGTGGCGGCGCGGCTGCGCGAGATCTATGTCGATTTTGCGCGCGCCACGGCGGTGTAGTTGGAGGAGACGATAGAGCAGGTGCAGCATCGAAACCCGTTTGCATTGTCCGGCGCTTTGCTATCGTGGCGACGAACGAAACAGAAATCAGGGAGGAGTTTCGATGCGGTATCGCTTGAGAGGGCTCGCGGCCGGACTATTGATTGCGGGCGCAGGCATGACGGGAGCGGCATTGGCCGATGACGGCTGGGTGACCCTGGTCGACTCCACGACCAAGGCCGACTTCACCGAGGTCGGCAAGGCCAATTGGGAGATGAAGGACGGCGCGCTGTCGGCCGACAAGCTCGATGGCAAGGATCCATCGTATCTGGTGACCAAGGAGAGCTACAAGGACTTCCAGATCAAGGCCGAGTTCTGGGTCGATGACGCCGCCAACAGCGGCATCTTCATCCGCTGCGACCAGTCGGCGAAGATCGACTCCAACATCTGCTACGAGGTCAACATCTTCGACAAGCGGCCCGATCCGAAATACGGCACCGGCGCGATCGTCGACGTGTCCAAGGTCGATCCGATGCCGAAGGCCGGCGGCAAGTGGAATACCTATGAGATCACCGCCAAGGGCACGCGGCTGACCGTGATCCTCAACGGCGAGAAGACCGCCGATGTCGACGACAGCAAGCACGCGGCGGGACCGATCGCCCTGCAGTACGGCTCGGGCGTCGTGAAGTTCAGGAAGGTGCAGATCAAGCCGCTGTAGCGGCCGTGCATTCCGGGCAGCGGCGCTGGCCGCGGCTGGCGCGGTAGAGGCTCTTGCAGTACCAGCGGCGCGCTATCATCTGCAGGGGATGGCGGGCCAACCGGGCCAGCGTCACCAGTTCGAGCATGGCGGGCATTGCAGACTCCTTGGCATCCTTCCGACTTTTGCGAGATGGGGCGGCACTTCGTTTACGGAAGTGCCGCCCCAGTCGCATCAGCCATGCAGCTTCTTTGCGGTCTCGGCGATGACGCGGCCCTGATAGCGCGCCCCCGCCAGCTCGTTCGCGCTCGGCTGCCGGCTGCCGTCACCGCCGGTGATGGTGGTGGCGCCATAGGGCGAGCCGCCGGTCACCTCGTCGAGCTTCATCTGGCCGGCGAAGCCGTAGTTGAGGCCGACGATGGTCATGCCGAAATGCAAGAGGTTGGTGATGATCGAGAACAGCGTGACCTCCTGGCCGCCGTGCTGGGTCGCGGTCGAGGTGAAGGCGCCGCCGACCTTGCCGTGGAGCGCGCCCTTGGCCCACAGGCCGCCGGCCTGATCGAGGAAGTTGGCCATCTGCGAGGCCATGCGGCCGAAGCGGGTGCCGGTACCGACGATGATCGCGTCGTAGTCGGCGAGCTCCTCGACCTTTGCTATCGGAGCGGCCTGGTCGAGCTTGTAGTGGGAGGCCTTGGCGACGTCGGCCGGCACCAGTTCGGGCACGCGCTTGACGTCGACGGTGGCGCCGGTCTCGCGGGCGCCTTCGGCCACCGCGTTGGCCATCGCTTCGATGTGGCCGTATGCGGAGTAGTAGAGAACGAGAACCTTGGTCATGGCAGTCTCCGTGGGGACGAGGATGATCGGGGAGAGCGTCCCGGCCGGATGCCCGGCCGGGATCGCGTGAGAGGTCAGGCGGCGTCGACGAGCACCAGCTCGGAATCTTCGAGCGCGGTGATCTTGAGCGTGGCCTCGTCGCGGATGGCGGCGCCGTCACGGGCGTTGACTCGGACGCCGTTCACTTCGACGCTGCCGGCTGCGGGCACCAGATAGATGTGCCGGGCCTTGTCGGCGCTGTACTCGGCGGTCTCGCCGGCCTTCAGCGTGGTGCCGAGTACGCGCGCCTTGGCACGGATCGGCAACGCGTCGCCGTCATCTGCGAAGCCGCTCGCCAGCGTGACCAGCTTGCCGGAGCGGTCGGACTTCGGGAACGGCTTGGCGCCCCAGGTCGGTTGTCCGCCATCGGTGGTCGGCTCGATCCAGATCTGGAAGATCCGCGTCGTGGTCGGCTCCAGATTGTATTCGGAGTGGCGGATGCCGCTGCCCGCACTCATCACCTGGACGTCGCCGGCCTCGGTGCGGCCCTTGTTGCCGAGGCTGTCCTGATGGGTGATCGCACCCTCGCGGACATAGGTGATGATCTCCATGTTCCGGTGCGGATGCGCCGGGAAGCCGGTGTTCGGCGCGATCTCGTCGTCGTTCCAGACGCGCAGGGCGCCGTGGCCCATGTTGCTGGGGTCGTAGTAGCTCGCGAACGAGAAATGGTGCTTGGCCTTCAGCCAGCCGTGGTCGGCGCCGCCCAGCGCCGCAAAGGGCTTCAATTCGATCATGGGTCTGCTCCTGTGGTTGCAACGGACGGCCGGGGCCGCCGTGCTGTTGGGCATTGGAATAAGGAAGCGACCGGAGTATAGAAATAGAAACTATTGAAACCTATTGTTTCCAAAAACGAGATTTGAGGCGATGGCGCGACTTCCGGATTTCGAGGCGATGGCGATCTTCGCCAAGGTCGTCGAGCTGCGCTCCTTCGCGGGCGCCGCGCAGGAGCTGGGCCTCTCCAAGGCCTCCGTCTCCAAGGCGGTGAGCCGGCTGGAGGAGCGTCTGGGCACGCGGCTGTTCAACCGCACCTCGCGGCGCTTGGCGCTGACGGACGCCGGCCAGCGCCTGTCCGAGCGCGCCGCGCAGCTGCTCGCCGATGGCGAGGCTGCCGAGACCGAGGCGCTCGCGCAGTCGCTGACGCCGCGCGGCCTGGTGCGCTTCGCGGTGCCGATGACGTTCGGCGTCAAGAAGATCGCGCCGCTGCTGCCGGCGTTTCTGGAGCAATATCCGGAGGTCTCGATCGACCTCCACATGAGCGATGCCACCGTCGATCTCATCGGCGAAGGGTTCGACCTCGCGCTGCGGATCGCGCGGCTTCCGGACTCGTCGCTGGTCGCGCGCCGCCTTTGCCCCATGCCGCGCTACACGGTGGCGGCGCCGTCCTATCTGAAGCGCCACGGACGGCCGACGCATCCGATGCATCTCGCCGAGCACAAATGCTTCGGCTACGCCTATCTCTCCACCGCCGGCGTCTGGCACTACACCAATGCGGCCGGCGAGCAGGCCAGCGTACGGCCGGCGGGACAGCTGCGCGTCAACAATGGCGAAGCGCTGTTGCCGGCGGTGCTCGCCGGGCTCGGCATCGCGGACCTGCCGGATTTCATCGTTGGCGACGCGATCGCGTCTGGCGAGGTCGAGGTGGTGCTGAAGGGCTGGAGCCAGCCCGAAGGCGCAATGCATCTGGTGATGCCGCCCGGCGGCCCGCGCCCCGCGCGGGTCGAGGTGCTGACGGAGTTTCTGGTGAAGGAACTCGCGAAGGGGAAGAAGCGATGATCGCGGCCGCCGATCCCAGCCGATCAGGACTGCACCTCGCACACATCGACCCATGCGGCTCCCGTCAGCTCGGCCAAGCGATCCGGCGTGATCTTCACCGCGCTGTGGGTCGAGCCCGCGGCGGGCACCACGATGTCGAAGGCCTTCAGCGAGACGTCGCAATACACCGGTAGCGGCGACTTCAAGCCGAACGGGCAGACGCCGCCGACCTCGTGTCCGGTGATGTCGGCGACCTCGTCGAGGCCGAGCATCTTCGGCTTGCCGCCGAACAGTGCCTTCACCTTCTTGTTGTCCATGCGCGCGTGGCCTGCGGCGACGATCAGGATGACGCGCTCGCCGACGCGCAACGACAGCGTCTTGGCGATGCGGGCCGGCTCCACGCCATAGGCTTCCGCCGCGAGCGCCACGGTTGCGGAGCTCTGGCTGGAGACGAGAACGTCGATGTCGGGGGCTTTTTCGGCGAAGAAGGCGCGGACGGATTCAAGGCTCATGCGTGTTGACGATCTCAGGCAATTCGGAAAGCGCAGCAATACGATGATCGGGCGCAAAACCCAACTCGTCCATCTGGGTCCGCAGCGCCTTGAACATCGTGAGCGGGGACACGAGATCGGTCTCGATGCAGGCCGCCGCCATGGCTTCGGGAGTGACGCGCTCGATCCAGGCAACGTTGAGGCCGAAGGCCTTGGCGCCGCAGACGTCCCAGGGATTGGAGGACACGAACAGCACCTCGTCGGGCGCAAGCCCGAGTGTCTCCTCGATCAGCGCATAGGCTTGCGAACTCGGCTTGAAGATCTTGTGGGCATCGACGCTGATGACGGCATCGAGCAGCGTGTCGAAGGCGCTGGCTTTCACCAGGCCGTCGAGCATCGCTGGGCTGCCGTTGGAGAGGATCGCGAGCCGGCGGTCCTTCATCGCGGCGAGCGCGGCACGTGCATCAGGGTAGGGATCGAGATCGAGATATTTGGCGATGATGCGATCGCGTGTGATCGCATCCGCCTGCAGGCCGAGAACGCGCAGCGTATAGAGCAGCGACTCGCGGGTAACGACCGAAAAATCCTCGTAGCGCTGCATCAGCGAGCGCAGCCAGGTGTATTCGAGCTGCTTGATGCGCCAGATCTGGGTGATGATGTCGCCGTGGCCGGGAAAGGCCTGCTCGGTGACCGCCGCTACCGACTGGACGTCGTACAGCGTGCCATAGGCATCGAAGACCACGGCTTTGAAGGGCACGGCGCTCACCTCATCAGAGAGGCAGGCGCGATGGCCGATGGCCACCGCGCCCGCGGATGATAGCACGATCCTCGACGATACGAGCCGTCGGACGGCCTCAGATCCCGAGCAGCCTGCGCGCGTTGGCCTTCAACACTTTCGGCCGGATCTCCTCGCGGATGTCGAGCTTGGCGAAATCGGCGAGCCAGCGGTCGGGCGTGATCACCGGCCAGTCGGAGCCGAACAGCATCTTGTCCTGCAGGATCGAGTTGATGTAGCGCACCAGGATCGGCGGGAAGTACTTTGGCGACCAGCCGGAGAGGTCGATGTACACGTTCGGCTTGTGGGTCGCGACCGACAGCGCCTCCTCCTGCCAGGGGAAGGAGGGGTGGGCGAGAATGATCTTGAGGTCGGGGAAGTCGGCCGCGACGTCATCCATGTACATCGGGTTCGAGTACTTCAGCCGCATCCCCATGCCGCCCGGCATGCCCGAGCCGACGCCGGTCTGGCCGGTGTGGAACAGCGCGATCGCGCCGCCGTCGTTGATCGCCTCATACAGCGGATAGGCCAGCCGGTCGTTGGCGTAGAAGCCCTGCATGGTCGGGTGGAACTTGAAGCCGCGGACGCCATACTCCTCGATCAGCTTGCGCGCCTCGCGGACGCCGAGCTTGCCCTTGTGCGGATCGATGCTGACGAAGGGGATCAGCACATCGAGATGGTCGGAAGCGACCTCGAGCATCTCGTAATTGTTGTAGCGGCGGAAGCCGGTCTCGCGCTCGGCGTCGACCGGGAAGATCACGGCGGCGATGTTCTTGGAGCGGTAATAGGCCGCCGTCTCCGGCACCGTCGGCGGGTGCTTGTGCGGCGACTTGAAGTAGTCGGCCATCTGGGCCTGGAAATCGTCGTAGCCGTCATCCGCATGCATGCCGCAGGGCTCTTCGGCGTGGGTGTGGATGTCGATGGCGACGACGTCGTCGATCTTGGGCAGAGCGAGCTTGGGCATGGGCGTTCCCGGCGGTTGGTTCTTGGCTTTGGAAAATTGATTATAGGATATAACAAATTTGGCAATCGCCAAGTTGGATCGAGGGGCGCGTCGCCGGCCGGTTCTGTTGAAGCCGGGGCCCGCCATGATTGACATCCGGCGGGCTGGTGGTTAGAAACCGGCCAATCCGGGCGACTTGGTCGCTTGCGGAACTCCCTTTGTATTTGCCACTTCCGGCCTGTCCAACACGGCCTTTCAACGTATCAGGATGTCCCATGAAGGTCCGTAACTCGCTGAAGTCGCTGCGTGGCCGCCATCGCGCCAACCGTCTGGTCCGCCGCAAGGGCCGCGTCTACGTGATCAACAAGGTCCAGCGCCGCTTCAAGGCGCGCCAGGGCTGATCCCGTAGATCTCCCCTCGAGAGGAGGGGCCTCCTCACAGGTCTTTGAGGCGCGTGCTGCTTTGCAGGACGCGCCGACTGCGTTTAGACTTGGAGCATGGCCAAGCGATCCTTGCGGGCGATTCTTCTCGCCGTTGTCGTCATTTCGGTACCGCATCTTGCCTTTGCGCAGGGCGAGCCGCGCGCGACGCCCAAGCCAAAGCCGCCCGAGGCTCCGGCCAAGCTGCCCAAGGTCGGAGCCGACAAGACCAAGGGCCTCGATTTCCTGTTCGGCGCCCTGAAGGCCGCACCCGACGAGATCAGCGCCAAGCACGTCGAGGCGCGGATCTGGGCGATCTGGCTGCAGACCCCCAGTGACACCGTCGCCCTGCTGATGGCGCGGTCCAAGGCGGCGATGGACGCGAAGCAGAACGAGGTTGCGCTCAAGCTGCTCGATTCGGTCATCAAGCTCCGGCCGGACTACGTCGAGGCCTGGAACCGTCGCGCGACGATCTATTACCTCCAGAACGATTACGGTCGCTCGCTTGCCGACATCCAGCAGGTCCTGCTGCGTGAGCCGCGGCACTTCGGCGCGCTCGCCGGTCTCGGCATGATCATGCAGGACCTCGGCGAGGAGAAGCGGGCGCTGGACGCGTTCCGCAAGGCGCTCGAGGTCAATCCGCACCTGGACAAGGTGCCGGAGCTGGTCAAGACGCTGACCGAGAAGGTCGAAGGCCGCGACATCTAGCCTTGGCGGTCGATTAACCATGTCAGGACGGCCGTCCTTGCCGGCCGATCCGCGCCATCCCACCTGCCGTTGATCGGAGGACATCCGGCGAGGAGGTGGCGCAATGACGCGTGCAGTGCTGACGGCAGCGCTCATCGGAATGACGGCGACGGCCGCCTGGGCCGAGGATCCGGATATGTTCTGGGTGGTCGGCAACCGCGCCACCAATCGCTGCGAGATCGTGACCAGCAATCCGATCGTCACCCCCACCATGGGTGACATCTGGTTCGCGTCCGGGCCGTTCAAGTCGAAAGACGACGCCAAGCTGGCGCGATCGACGATCAACGCGTGCCCGAACAAGGACATCACGTCCGAGGACTGATCGGCGCAATCCGGCCCGGTCAGCCGGCTCAGTGAAATGCGGTACTGCGGCGGTCCGGCATGCCGTACTGCGCGGCTGCGGCATACAGCTGCGCGATCTCGGCCTCGAGATGCTCGTTGACCAGCAGCAGGGCCTTCAGCGCGCCGCGGAGATCGCCATTGCAACTTGCGACGATCTCGTCGATCGCAGCCTCGCTCGAACGAAAACTCATCGGTAACCCCCTCCCAAAACACCAAACAAAACACAGGGCCGGTCATCGTGTTCAAACGACGCAATGATCTGACCGCAAGTAATTCACGGGCATCAGCCGATTGCGAGGAAATGTCCCGACCATGGTTATAAAATGGCCGACGACGCCATGATGACAGGACTGGCTTGACGGGACGTGGAATTGCGCGCTTGCCCGCGCAACCGCCTTCGTTCTGCACCGTATCTGTCAGCGTGACACGTAGAAAAGTATCAATGATTTCAATCACTATTGCTGTCGTCCTGGGAGGGCTCGCGCTGGCCACGCGGGCCGGTATAGCGATCGTCGAAAAGCGCTATCCGCAGCAAGGGCAGGCGATCCCGGTCGCCGGTGCGACCATCAATCTTGTGGATATCGGGCCGCGCAACGCGTCTGGACCGCCGCTCTTGCTGCTCCATGGGGCGAGCTCGAACCTCGAAGCCATGCGCCGCCCGCTGGGTGATCTCCTGGCGCAGCGCCACCGGGTGCTCCTGGTCGACCGTCCCGGCCACGGCTGGAGCCCGCGCGCGCGGCCGGAGGATTCCACGCCCGCCGCCCAGGCCCGGATGCTGGACGAGGTGCTGGCCCGGCTCGGCGTCGGCCAGGTCGTCCTGGTGGTGCATTCCTGGAGCGGCGCGCTCGGCCTGCGCATGGCGCTCGACTTCCCCGACCGGGTTGCGGGCCTCGTGATGCTGGCGCCGGTCGCCTATCCCTGGCGGGGCGGGGTCGGGCGCTACAACGAGGCCGTCACGACGCCGGTGGTCGGGCCGTTGCTGGCGCACACGATCACGCTGCCGCTCGGCCTGGCGCTGATGGCGCCTGGCGCCCGCGGCGTGTTCGCGCCGCAGGCGATGCCGGACGATTTCGTCGACCGGACCGCGACGCCGCTGCTGCTGCGCCCGCGCGAGTTCATGGCCAATGCCCGCGATCTCGTCACCCTGAAGCAGGCGGTGATCGAGCAGGCGCCGCGCTATGGCGAGATCAAGGTCCCGGTCACGATCGTGGCGGGCGAGGCCGACCGGACGGTCCATACCGACATCCATTCCCGCCCGCTCGCGCGGGTCGTGCCACAGAGCCGCCTGATCGTGCTGCCCGACCTCGGGCACATGGTCCAGAACGCGGTGCCGGAGCTGGTGGCGGGCGAGGTCGACCGGATCGTCGCCGCGGTGATCCCGGTCGACGCCCTGGCGCCGTGATGTGAAAAAGCCCCGGCGGTCCGCCGGGGCTTTGCAGTCGAGGTGACGTGTCGGCCGGCGGCCGCTTACTGCTTCTGCTTGCCGTCCTTGTCGAACGACGAGACATAGGCCCAGAGGTTGTTGATCTCGGTCTCGTTCTTGATGCCGGCGAAGGTCATCTTGGTGCCGGGGATCTTGGCCTTCGGGTCCTTGATGTATTCCTTGAAGACCGCCTCGTTCCAGGTGATGCCCGAGTTCTTGTTGGCTTCCGAATAGTTGTAGTCCGGCGCGCTGCCCGACTTGCGGCCGTCGAGGCCGTTGAGTTCCGGGCCGACCTTGTTCTTCGCGCCCTCGCCGATCGCGTGGCAGGGCAGGCACTTGTTGAAGGACGTCTTGCCGGCGGCGGCATCCTGCGCCAGCGCGGCAGATGCCAGCGACGACGAGGCGAGGACGACGAGCGCGCTCAAAGTCATTTTCTTCATGGATCAGGCTCTGTGGGTTACGAGACGAGTTTGCGCGCAGGTTGTGGCATGGCCTCAGGCGACGCACAAGCGGGGAAGCACTGAGGCAAATCAGCATAATGGCGGAGCTTGTTGCTCTGCCGCAAACTCCGATGCGGATCCGCTGCCTATCCAAACCGTTTCCGTTGTGATTGATATGCCAGCACAAATCGAGGGCCGGAGGAACGCGATGGCGATCATGATGCCGGAAGCTGATCGGGCGGTGCTGGCGCGCCGCGACGAGATCGTTGCTGCACTGCGTGCGATCGTGCCGGGCGAAGGCGTCATCGACAGCGCCGCCGAGATGCTGCCCTACGAGTCCGACGGGTTGATGGCCTACCGCCAGCCGCCGATGGTCGTGGTTCTGCCGGAGACCACCGCGCAGGTCTCGCAGGTCCTGAAGTATTGCCACGGGCAGGGCATCAAGGTGGTTCCGCGCGGCTCGGGCACCTCGCTGTCCGGCGGCGCGCTGCCGCTGGCCGACGGGGTGCTGCTCGGGCTCGGCAAGTTCAAGCGCATCCGCGAGATCGATTTCGACAACCGCGTCGTCGTCACCGAGCCAGGGGTCACCAATCTCGCCATCAGCCAGGCGGTGGCGCATGCCGGCTTCTACTATGCGCCGGACCCGTCGTCGCAGATCGCCTGCTCGATCGGCGGCAACGTCGCGGAGAATTCCGGCGGCGTGCACTGCCTGAAATACGGCATGACCACCAACAATGTGCTCGGCTGCGAGCTCGTGCTGATGACCGGCGAGGTCCTGCGCATCGGCGGCAAGTGCGCCGAGAACGCGGGCTATGACCTGATGGGCCTGATCACCGGCTCGGAAGGGCTGCTCGGCGTGGTCACCGAGGTGACGGTGCGCATCCTGCAGAAGCCGGAGACGGCGCGCGCGCTGATGGTCGGCTTCGCCGAGGTCGAGGCCGCCGGCGAATGCGTCGCGCGCATCATCGGCGCCGGCATCATCCCCGGCGGCATGGAGATGATGGACAAGCCGGCGATCCACGCCGCCGAGGCCTTCGTCCATGCCGGCTATCCGCTCGACGTCGAGGCGCTGCTGATCATCGAGCTCGACGGCCCCGGCGTCGAGGTCGACGAGCTGATCGGCCGCGTCGAGGCGATCGCGAACGGCTGCGGCTCGACCACCTGCCGGATCTCGACCTCGGAGGCCGAGCGCAACCTGTTCTGGGCCGGCCGCAAGGCGGCGTTTCCGGCCGTCGGGCGCATCTCGCCGGACTATCTCTGCATGGACGGCACCATCCCGCGCGGCGCGCTGCCGAAGGCGCTGGCCCGCATCCGCGAGCTCTCGGAGAAGTACCAGCTCGGCTGCGCCAACGTGTTCCATGCCGGCGACGGCAATCTGCATCCGCTGATCCTCTACGACGCCAACAAGCCGGGCGAGATGGAGCGTGCGGAGGCGTTCGGCGCCGACATCCTGCGGTGCTGCGTCGAGCTCGGCGGCGTGCTGACCGGCGAGCACGGCGTCGGCATCGAGAAGCGCGACCTGATGCCGGAAATGTTCACCGAGATCGACCTCAACCAGCAGCAGCGGGTGAAGTGCGCCTTCGATCATTTGGGCCTGCTCAATCCCGGCAAGGTGTTCCCGACCCTGCACCGCTGCGCCGAGCTCGGCCGCATGCACGTCCACGGCGGCAAGCTGGCGTTTCCGGACCTGCCGAGGTTCTGAGGCGGGCGGAGGGCAGGGCGGCCTCATCCGACGTCTGCCCGATCAACTACGTCTGCTGGATCTGACGCGAACCTCTCTCCCCGCGTCATTCCGGGGCGCCCGCAGGGCGAGCCCGGAATCCATAACCACAGGCCGCTGTGGGGGGCGCGCGGTTCGCTCCATCTCGCTCCGACAACGCCCGCTCGTGGTTATGGATTCCGGGCTCATCGCTGCGCGATGCCCCGGAATGACGACGGAAAGAGTCGTCCTCATCGCATCCATCTCCACTCCGCAGACACACGTCCGCATCCCCGCGGCGTGCTCCGCCCGAGTGATGCCATCGACACCGCCCTCCAAAACCAATCGAGAGGGCGCAGGGAATGCCGGGTGAAGGCCTCACCCATGGCCCGCCTGCGAAAAAAATGCAGGCGGCAGGTACCACAGGTTCAGCCGATCAACCGGCATTCCCTGCGCGGCGGTCTTAACGCTTATACGTGCTCGCCCCGGGGATCGGCGTTCTTGTCCCCGTCGTCGGCCCGCCCCGCAAAGGGCACGACACGCTTGGCCTCAGCACCGGGAGGCCAGGCCCACACGATTTCACGTCCGCGTCGACGTCGTTCGTCGGCATGATCAGATCACGCTGCGACCCGACACGGCCACCGCATCCCCACCTCGCATATCGTGACGACCGCGCGTACGCCCCTCTCGGTGAGGCGGGATGGGGGGAGGATGACATTATTTCTGTAAAAGCGAAAGAGAAAAATCGCCTCACTGCGAACGGGCTGGTCGTTCGGCATTGAAAGTGCTCGCGAAATGAGTTTTTCCGCGCGAGGCGATTTGGCGTCGGCGTGCCAATTTATGCAGTGACAATCGCTCAAAATTGCTGAGGTGATTTGCCCGACGCCCCGGAGAGGGGCCCCTCTTCCAAGGCTTCCATCCATTTCGCGAAGGCCGCAGTCTCACATTGTGTCGGGATGAGCCTACTCATTCGCAGAGTTTGCCTTTCCAATTCACGTCGACTCCTTCTGCGTTCGGCAGCCATCAAACGATAAATCCCTCACGGCCATAAATTTCGTAGAGGAATTGAAGTGACCTGTAGAAAGGTGAGCGCGGCTGGAACGCCGATGAGCGACAGGCCGACTGAGAAAAGCACATATAAGAGGATCCGCAATCCTCTTCGTTGCATGTCTTGTATTCTCCATCGGAGAATCAAAAATTTTGATAGATACGCCTCTGGATTCGGAAATGTGCCAACGTCGATTTCGTGATTCATGTTGTTCATGTCGAAATAAGAATACATCCATCGAGGCATTTGCAAGTACATTGCCCTGGTCTCGCGTTGAACAATTGAAGCTTCATTGATGTTGAAATGGTGCTTGGCTTCGGCGTCGGCCATCTCAAAAGCACTGGAATATAGCTTGACCTCTTGAGGACAAAAGGCGCTGTACAGGATGGTCGCAGCCGCCAAGGAAAAGCTTCCATAAAACAAAAGCCAAATCCGCCACACGTTGGGAAGGTAGTTGAGAAGCCAGCCGTCATATTTGACGGCTAGGTACTGGTGTACTTGATCGTTCAGTAGCAGCATGTATCCGAAAGCAGGCATAAGCACGGATGCCCGAACAAGGTTCGAACTACCTAGCGACTTCAGTTGGCTCCAGCGTGAATGTCCTTCTAGCCAGTCACGCAAGTACAAATGAAAATGTCGCATCTTACGACCATCTTCCTCTGTAGAGCTTGGTTCTTGGAGGTGTCTCGTCGCGAAACAGCCGAGTGTTGGATAGTGTCGCAAGGTGCTCAAACATCTGTTCGTGGCTATTCAGAAATTCCGGGATCGGGCCGCCGAATCCATCGGCTCCAGGGGTCTGGGACCCTATTTTTCGTTGGATATAAACGGCTGCGAGTTTGCTGATAGCTTCCATAAACTGATCATGCAGTTCCTTTGGCATGAAAATCCGCTGCTTGCGCAGCAACAATCTCGCTTCATGCTGTTCACGACCGGCGCGCGAGATTTGCTGCCATGTTACGATCGCTGTATATTCTCTGTTCTGGTCCGCTGTTCTACGCAGGCGGTATTTTTCGCGCTCAGAAAAATCGCTCTGAGAGATGAACGCCTCCTTGTCGGCATCGGACATCAGCGTGAAGTCGGGATGCTCGACAAGCGCCAGTGCGCAGGTGGTCGTTGCTAGATACGCCTCGACAAACTTTTCCCAGACCAGCTTAATCGCAGCAAATTCCATTTCGTTTGACCGTTTCCCGCGGTCGCTAAAATGAGCGAGTTGCTCCTTAAGAGTCTCGATCTGTTGGTTTTGTTGGCCTTTTAGGCCTTCGAGTTTTTGGTCAAAATGAAAGCTGAGATATTTCTCTGCAAGCTTTGTGGGCAATAGGATGACAAAAGCGACAAAGGCGGCGATGGTAGCGGTCGCCGTTTGCAGGAGCCACGATGCGACATCCCCCCAACTGATCATTGCAGCAAACCCCGCGCCTCGGTGTGGAAGGAGAAAATCTCGATGCCAATTTTGCTACTGACGGCCCGGCGTGATTCACCATGCAGGGTGGATCGGCGAAGCATTGCATCTCAAATCTCGTTTGAGGACGCTATCTTACCGACAACAGCCTGATAGGCCCTCGACCCTGGAACATTTGCAAAAAGCCTTATCTTGGCGACGAGATATGTTCGGCCAGAGCATGTTTCTCTCGACAATGATATCTCGTATGGCTTATCGGCGATGGGCATTTCCGTCGCGCCTGGAAACCCACCAACGAAGTGATAAAAGTTCGTAGCGTTACCTAGAATAATCGGTTCTAGAAGCGGAACGAAAGAATGAAGCCCGACTTTCGCAGCAGCGAAAGCATGCGCAATTTTTGCGATCATTCGACAAAAGGAATGAAGATCGAGAGACGGTGTGGAGAAAGTCGTGAGGTTTTCCGAAGTAACTGGCGGATCAACACCAGTCGCTTGTAGCCTCAGCCAACGATACTTCAGGCCATATTCCCATTCAGGAAGGATGCCGATTAGAATGCCAGGAGTAGGAAGATCAAAGAAGAAGCTAACATAGGGATATTCGGCGAGAGGGACCATTCGCCTTATATCCCGGCCACCAGCGGGATCAGGTAGAAAAATTGGAAGCTCAGTCGGCTGCTCGTTTTTCTTTCTGTGCTTCCACCCTTGCTGAATACGCAATCCTCGATAGTGTCCTCGAAGGACGATTTGCTCCGTCGTTCCTGTTATCTTTTGGCAGCGCTCACAACTTGCATCCGGAAGAATTAGATCACCATTCAGCGCGAGTGGTACTATATGTTCCGTACTCAGGGGCTTAAGGTAGCCGGTAGCGTTGCTCGCGCCGCAATATATGCAGCAACTAGCGCGAGGTAAAACCTCAGCGTTCATACGCCCCTCCAGGAAAGCTGGAATCAAGTTACCACCAGAAGAGGAGCGCGAAAAGATGTTCTCGCTGCCCGCCGCTCAAGCTCCCTTCGCGCTTGCCAACTCTTAAAGGCCTGCTTACCCGTCTCACGCTCGGCCTCCTTCAGATCCTTCGTCCGGTGGCCGACGAGCTTCACCGGCTCCGACTCTTTGCTCGGGTCGAGCCTCGCACTGTCTGATTTCGATCGCCATACCGAAGCGCACTGACCGTAGTGCGACCAGCGATGCCGATCTACGCCAAGTCCTCTTGGGGCCTCATCGTCAATGATCGCCTGAATGGCCGTCTTGAAAGGCGCCTCATCGCCGTCGAAGCTCGCAATCATCGCCTGCGGGAAAGCGTCCGGATCGAGTGCGTCGAGGTCGATGGCGTAGCCGGCCTGATCTGCCAGCAGAAGAAAGGACGACAGCTGCGAATTACGGTGACAGTGCACTCTATTGAATGGCTCAGCGGGCGTTGCCACTGAAAAAGCGGCCTCTGAAGGCGGCCCCCCTTCATCGCAGGAAAGGGACGGGCCGCTCTCCACCCAGTTTCGATCTTGACGGGTTCCCAGGCTTAAATCAGCCCGTACTGCATCCGCTCGCGCCGTGCCAGCAGCGGCAGGGCCTGGCCGGCGATGTAGGTCTTGAAGTGATCGCTCTCCTGGTGGGCCTTGAACGCGGCTTCGTCGCGGAACAGCTCGTAGAACAGGAACTGCGCCGGGTTGTCCTTGGCGCGGGAGATCAGGAACAGTTTTGCGCCGGGCTCGCGCTGCGCCTCGGGCAGGAAGCGCGACAGGATCTCGGCGACGCGGTCGGCCTCGCCGTCCCTGGCCTCCCATTGCGCCACCACCAGCAGGCCGCCGCCGCTGACGGCCTCGTTCACGGTTTTCGTTGAGATGGCATATCCGGTCATGGGGATCGGTCCTTTCGTTGAAGTGCTGCAAGGGCAACGATACCGCAGTTCCTGCATCTGATCCTTCGATGGCGGACGAAGGATGGATGTGCACATGAGGGCGTAGGGCGCATTAGCCGAAGGCGTCATCCGCCATGTGTCTCGGAAGGCGGCGGGTTACGCTTCGCTTACCCGCCCTACGGGCTGGGGAGTACGCGATGCCCGGGCTTGTTCCGCCTGCGCGGCCCGGCGCCTCGCGGGGCGAAGCCCGGCATCGACGTCTTTCCTTCTCCGGGTTCGACGACGTGGATGGCCGGGCCTTCGCCGCGCCGAAGCGGCTTCGGCCGCGCAGGCCGGGACAAGCCCGGCCATGACGACGTTGAAACAGCTCGGCCGGACTCTGACGGCGTCATATGCGATGGTCCTGCAGGGCAGCGAGGTCTCGATGCCGCAGAGCACGACGGCGGGGCCATGCAGATTGCGCGTGAACGTTCCGTCGTGGCCGCCCTTGTGTCCGGCCGGCAACGCTTTAGAAGGGCTGCAACGCCGGTGGCCGCGCGTCGCGCTGGGCCGCCGGTCATCATCAACGAGCAAGGCGAGCAGTGGTGGACGCCCTGAAAGTACGCAACGCAGCCGACGTGGAGGAGGTGGTCCGCTCGGCCATCGCCAATGAGCAGCCGCTCGACGTGATCGGCCATGGCTCGAAGCGTGGGATCGGCCAGGTCACCGCGACCAATGCCGTGCTCGACCTGTCGGCGCTGAGCGCGGTCGTCGCCTACGAGCCGAACGAGCTGATCATCACCGCGCAGGCCGGGGCGCCGCTCGCCGACCTCCTGTCGCTGATCGATTCGAAGAGCCAGCAATTCGCGTTCGAGCCGATGGATACGGGGCCACTGCTCGGCACCACCGGGCGCGGCACGCTGGGCGGCATGATCGCGGCGGGGCTGGCCGGTCCGCGGCGCATCCGCGCCGGCGGGGTGCGCGACCATCTGCTCGGGGCGCATGCCGTCTCCGGCTTCGGCGAGAGCTTCAAGACCGGCGGCAAGGTGGTCAAGAACGTCACCGGCTACGATCTCTGCAAGCTGCTGGCGGGCTCCTGGGGCACGCTCGCGGTGATGACCGAGGCGACCCTGAAGGTGATGCCGCGGCCGGAATCCGAGCGCACCCTGGTGCTGCGCGGGCTCGACGACCTCAAGGCCAACCGGGCCATGACGGCGGCGCTCGGCTCGCCGTTCGATGTGTCCGGAGCCGCGCATCTGCCGGCCTCGACGTTGCGGCCGGAGGTCGCCGGGCTGAGCCCGACCGGCTCGCCGCGCGAGGCGGTCACGGTGATCAGGCTGGAGGGCATCACGGCGTCCGCGGCGCATCGGGCGGCGTCGCTCGCCAAACAGCTCGCGGCCTACGGTGCGGCCGAGATCATCGCGGACGACGCCTCCGCCGATGTCTGGAGCGCCGTGCGCGACGTGCTGCCGTTCGCCGCCAACGGCCCGCTCGGGGCCTGGACGGTGTGGCGGATCGTCTGCCCGCCGGTGTCGGGCGGCGCCATCGGGCAGGCCTTGACGCGCCAGACCGGCGGCGAGGTGATCTATGACTGGGGCGGGGGGCTGATCTGGGCCGCGCTGCCGCCGCAGCCTGATGCGTCCGCGGCGCTGGTGCGCAAGCAGGCCGAGGCCGTCGGCGGCCACGCCACCCTGCTGCGCGCGTGGGACGAGATGCGTCTGGCGGTCGACGTCTTCCACCCGCAGCCGCCGGGTGTCGCCGCGCTGGAGGAGCGGGTGCGCGTCTCCTTCGATCCCAAGACCATTCTCAACCGCGGCAGGATGCGTCGGAGCGTTGCGCCATGAAGACCGAATTCACCTTGGCGCAGCTTGCCGATCCCGACATCGCGGTCGCCGACAAGATCCTGCGCGCCTGCGTGCATTGCGGCTTCTGCACCGCGACCTGCCCGACCTACGTGCTGCTCGGTGACGAGCTCGACAGCCCGCGCGGGCGCATCTACCTGATCAAGCAGATGCTCGAGAAGGATCAGGCCCCGACCGCCGACGTGGTCAAGCACATCGACCGCTGCCTGTCGTGCCTGTCCTGCATGACGACCTGCCCGTCGGGCGTCCACTACATGCATCTGGTCGATCAGGCGCGGGTGCGAATCGAGCAGCGCTACCAGCGCCCGCTGACCGACCGGTGGCTCCGCGCCGTGCTCGCCTATGTGCTGCCGCGGCCGCGCGAGTTTCGGCTGGCGATGACCCTGGCGCGGCTCGGCCGGCCGTTGAAGGCGCTGCTGCCGGCGTCCTCCGCGACGCGAACACCTGCGCCGGGCCTGCTGCGGCGCGTCAGGGCGATGCTCGACCTGGCGCCTGCCGCGGCGCTGCCGCCGCCGGGGCCGGCGGGCGGCAGCGTGTTCGCGGCGCAGGGCGCGCGGCGCGGCCGCGTGGCGCTGCTGCAGGGCTGTGCGCAGGCGGCGCTGGCGCCGCGCATCAACCAGGCCGCGATCAGCGTCCTGACACGACACGGCGTCGAGGTCGTGCTGGTCAGGGACGAGCAATGCTGCGGTGCGCTGACCCACCACATGGGGCAGGATGCCGACGCGCTGGCGCGGGCGCGCGCCAATGTCGACGCGTGGACCGGGGAGATGAAACGCGGCGGTCTCGACGCCATCCTGGTGACGACCTCGGGCTGCGGCACCGTCATCAAGGACTACGGACACATGCTGCGCGAAGACCCGCAATATGCGGCGGCCGCGGCCGCCGTGTCGGCGATGGCGAAGGACATCACCGAGTATCTCGCCGGTCTCGAACTGGCCTCCGCCTCTCGGCGCGACGACATCGTCGTGGCCTATCACTCGGCTTGCTCACTGCAACATGGGCAGAAAATCACGAGCATTCCGAAAGAATTGCTTTCCAAGTCCGGATTCGTGGTGAAAGATATACCGGAGAGTCATTTGTGTTGCGGTTCGGCGGGGACCTACAACATTCTCCAGCCTGACATCGCGATGGAGCTGCGCGATCGCAAGGTCGCCAACATCGCGACCGTCAAGCCGAATGTGATCGCGGCGGGCAATATCGGCTGCATGATGCAGATTGCCAGCGGCACCTCTGTCCCCGTCGTGCACACCGTTGAGCTTCTCGACTGGGCGACGGGCGGTCCGCGGCCAGGAATGATTTGACGGATGGGCGCGTGCTGACTGCCGGCCCGTCCCGCCGGACGAGCTGATCGAACGGCGGCAACTGGAGGGTTTCTGATGGCGAAGGACAAGAAGGCGAAGAAGGACAAGAAAGAAAAGAAGAAGCTGATGGCGCAGGCCAAGTCAGCGAAGAAGGCGACGAAGAAGTCCGCCAAGAAGGCTGCGAAGAAGTCTGCACCGAAGTCCGCGAAAAAGGCCGCCAAGAAGGCTGCCAAGGCGCCCGCCAAGAAGGCGAAGAAGACCGTGAAGGCCGCGGCGAAGAAGGCGGCCAAGGCGCCTGCCAAGAAGGCTGCTGCGAAGAAGGCTCCCGCCAAGAAGGCCAAGACGTCGGCCGCAAAGGCTCCTGCCGCGCCGAAGAAGAAGGCCGCCAAGAAGCGGGCTCCCAAGATGGCTCCGCTGGTCGAGATCCCGGCGGTGAACGAGACCGAATCGGCTGCCGAGACCAGCTGGGCGATGCCGAGCGCGGCACCCGAGGAGCACGAAGACGGCGAGGGGACCGCCCCCGGAAACTGATCTTTCCGGTCCGGATCGTTCTCACCACCAGACGAATTCACATCGGGAGGCCGCGGCGGCAACGCTGCGGCCTTCTCGTTTGTTGCCGGCGCCTGTCGTCTGGCTTCTGGCGTCTGCGTCGGCTCCTAATTGCCGATGGATCTGTTCGTCGGAGCCGTCGCCCCCGCAGATCTACGGCCGGGCGAATCCGACCTCGCTACGCCGTGTCGTTTTGCTTGGGACACCACGATTCCAGCGCGTCGGCACAACCGAATGTGCGTCCTGGCGTGCGTTCGGACACGGAGATTTGTTGTTCAAATGCAACACGCGCTGACTACCTGCCGTAGAATTGTCAAAACGCCCAAAAAGGCGGCAGATGCCGCGCTTTTTTGCTTCACGTGCGGCGAGACCCTGGCACAAATTGCGTCTGGATGACGCAGCCGGTCTTGTTTGCGCCCTGGGGGGCCAAGGTGGGGCAGGCTTTTCGAAATAGGTAATGGGGATCGTCATGAAGAAGTGGGCTTTGCTGGCAACGGCGCTGGCAATGGTTTCGGGATCGGCTTCGGCGGCGGACATGGCGGTCAAGGCCTACAAGGCTCCGCCTCCGGTCGCGTTCGATCCCTGGGATATCGCGTTCGGCGCGGCGATCATGAACGACTACGTGTTCCGTGGCGTCACCCAGTCGAACCACAAGCCGTCGGTGGCCGCCTATTTCGAGCCGCGCTTCAACGTCAACAAGGACCTGCAGTTCTACGTCGGCGTCGCCGGCGAGAGCATTTCCTTCCCGAACCGCGCTGCTGCCGAGATCGACATCTACGGCGGTGTCCGCCCGACCTTCGGCGCCTTCGCCTTCGACATCGGCGTCTGGGGCTATCTGTATCCGGGCGGGACCTGCTATTACGGCGGTGGCGCCACGACGGACTTCGCCGGCCGCGCCCTGAGCGCCGAGTGCCAGGCCAACACCCTGACCAACCTCAACGTGATGAAGAAGGACGTCTCGTTCTTCGAAGTCTACGGCAAGATGAACTACACGGTGAACGATAACTGGACGTTCGGCATCACCGAGTTCTACTCGCCGAGCTTCCTGAACACCGGCGCCTGGGGCAACTACGCATCGGTCACCGGCAAGTGGACCGCGCCCAGCACCACCTTCGGCTCCAGCGGCGTCGGCATGTATGTGTCGGGTGAGTTCGGCCGCCAGTGGTTCGGCACCTCCGACTCGTTCTACGGCACGGCCGCCTTCCCGAATGGTATCAAGTATGCCGACTACAACACCTGGAACATCGGTGTCGGCTTCACCTACAAGGTGTTCACGCTGGACCTGCGCTACTCCGACACCAACCTCTCCAAGGGTGATTGCAACGCCTTCACCAGCGACTTCACCGGCAGCGGCACGACCAACGTGACCGCGATCAACCCGACCGGCGTCGGCTCGAAGTGGTGCGGCGCGACCGGCATCGCCAAGCTCTCGGTCGACCTGACGGCGATGACCAACCTGAAGTAATCACCGCAAGGCGGATCGAACTCATCACGAAGGGCGGCAGAGCAATCTGCCGCCCTTCTGCTTTGCTAGCGCAGCGGCGCTCGCGTCAGCTGCCTCCATCCGCGGTCGCGTCGGCCGCCTGTCCGGCCGGCCGCAGCGAGAACCGGTCGCCATCCCGAATCAGCTCGACCTTCCGATCGTGAAACTCGTGCAGGGTCGAGCGGTGGCCGATCGAGACGACGGTGGTCTGCGGCAGCCGTTCGGCGATGACCCGATAGAGCCTGGCTTCGCTCGGCTCGTCGAGCGAGGCCGTGGCCTCATCGAGGAAGAGATATTGGGGCGCGTGCAGCAGCGCGCGGGCAATTCCGAGCCGCTGCTGCTCGCCGAGCGACAGCATCCGGTTCCAGTGCGAGTCCTCGTCCAGGCGGTCCGCCAGTTGCGGCAGACCGACGGCCACCAGCGCCTCCCTGACCTGCTCGACGCTGAAAGCGTCCGCCGCCGCGGGATAGACGATCGCCGCCTTGAGCGCGCCGATCGGGAAGTAGGGCCGCTGCGGCAGCATCATCAGCTTGGCATGCGAGGGCACGCTGATGGCGCCGCTGCCGAACGGCCAGACGCCGGCGATGGCGCGGAACAAGGTCGATTTGCCGGCGCCGGAGGGCCCGGTCAGCAGCGTGCGCTCGTTGTTGCCGATGCTGAACCCGTCGGCCGCGACCAGCGGCAGGCCATTGGGCAGCTTCAGCAGCAGCTGGGCGAGATCGATGCTGTCGCCGGCATGGTCGACGACATCGATCGTCTGCGGCTCGCCCGAGAGCTTGTGCGCGCTCTCGATGGACATGTCGAAGCCGTCGAGGCGGGCGACGGTCGAGCGCCAGTCGGCAAGCGTCCGGTAAGTCGTCACGAAGAACGACAGCGCGCCCTGCACCGTCGAGAACGCGGACGCCGTCTGCATGATGCCGCCCATCTGGATCGACTTGGCGAAGTAGGCAGGCGCAACGAGCACATAGGGAAAGATCACGGCCGCCTGCGAATAGCCCGCCGTGAAGGCCGTCAGCCGCTTGGTCCGGCTCATGATCTGGTACCAGTTCTGCACGACCCGGCCGAAGCGGGTTCCGAGCTGACCTTGCTCGGCGCCTTCGCCGCGCAGCAGCGCGATCTGCTCGGAGCTTTCGCGCACCCGCACCAGGTTGAAGCGGAAGTCGGCCTCGTAGCGCTGCTGCTCGAAGTTGAGATTGACGAGCGGCGAGCCGATCCAATGCGTCAGGATGGTCCCGAAGATCGCATAGATCAGCGCGATCCAGACCAGGTAGCCGGGGATCGCGATGTCGGTGCCGAACAGCTGCAGTGGGGCATCGGTCGACAGCCCCCAGAGCACCACCATGAACGATGCGAGCGAGACGATCGAGCTGAGCAGGCCGATGGTGATGTTCAGCGTCTTGTCGACGAACAGCTGCACGTCGTCGGCAATGCGCTGGTCCGGGTTGTCGGCGATGTCGCCCTTGAGCTGCATGCGATAGTGCGTGGCGTTGTCCAGCCAGCGGCGCAGGTAGACGTCGGTCATCCACCGCCGCCAGCGGATCTGCAGCCATTGATTGAGATAGAGCTGGTAGACGGCCAGGATGATGAAGATGGTCGCCAGTACGGCGAATACGCCGATTTCCCAGATGAAGCTGTTCCAATCATACTGCTGCAGCGCGTTGAAGAACCTGTTCTGCCACTGGTTCACCAGCACCTGGATCGCAACGAGCGACAGTTCGATCGCAATGACGGCGGCGAGGAGGATGCGGCCGGCGACCTTGTCCTCGGAGCGGAAGTAGGGAATGGCGATCCGCCAGACGGTGGCGACGGTCGAGCGCAGATTGTTCACAGAGGGGCTGCTCCTGAGAAAAGGTCTTAACAGGCTGGCGAAAAACGAGAAAATCGCGGTTGGCACCGCCTGCCTAGACTAAAGTCGTAATCTGGCGGGTGGCCGCCGGCTTGTCGGTCGCGTGTGACAAACCGTAGCATGGGGCAGGGGAGAGGGACTGCGACCGCCGCCAGATTTCGCGAGAATTTGAGCAGAGTTGGGCGTTGCCGGTTTTGTGATCTGCTTTTCCGACCTTTGCCAGGCTTGGGGGCCTGGGCGAGCAGACCTGATCCGTCCCGCCGGCCTCAGGTCCAACAACAAGAACGTGGGGGGAGAAGTCACGATGTGGAATCAAATCTACGACCCGTTGGGGAGCCCGGCGCTGTCGACGCTGGCCGCCGCCGTCCCGGTGGTGACGCTGCTGGTGCTGATCGCCAGCGGCAAGGTCAAGGCACACATCGCGGCGATCATCGCCGTGATCCTGACCAACCTGATCACGATCTTCGTCTTTACGATGCCGGCCAACATGTCGCTGCGCGCGACGTTTCTGGGCGTCATCACCGGGTTCTTTCCGATCGGCTGGATCGTCCTGAACGTCATCTTCCTCTACCAGGTCACGGTTTCCACCGGACGGTTCGAGCTTCTGAAGCGCGCCATCGGCGGCGTCACGGAGGACCGGCGGCTGCAACTGTTGCTGGTCGCCTTCTCCTTCGGCGCGTTCTTCGAAGGCGCGTCCGGCTTCGGCACCCCGGTGGCGATCACCGGTGCCGTGCTGATCGGTCTCGGCTTCTCGCCGCTCGCGGCCTCCGGCCTGTCGCTGATCGCCAACACCGCCCCGGTCGCCTATGGCGCGCTGGGCACGCCGATCCAGGGCCTCGCCTCGGTCACCGGTCTCGACCCTTACATCCTCGGCGCGATGGTCGGCCGGCAGCTGCCGGTGTTCTCGCTGATCGTGCCGTTCTGGGTGATCTGGGCGTTCGCGGGCTGGAAGGGCATGAAGGACATCTGGCCGGCGATCCTGGTCACCGGCGTCTCCTTCGCGGTGCCGCAATTCCTGATCTCGAACTACATCAATCCGTGGATCGTCGACATCGGCGCCTCGCTGATCTCGATGGGCGCGCTGATCCTGTTCCTGAAGGTCTGGCAGCCCAAGCAGCTGTGGCTGTCGCCGGCGCTGCGCGGGCGTGACGAATCGGCCGCCACGATGACGGCGGCGAAGCCGCTGGACCGCACGCCGCTGACGCAAGCCGAGCTCTGGGGCGCGCTGCTGCCCTGGATCATCGTCTGCGTCATCATGCTGATCTGGGGCAACGGCGCCTTCAAGGCCTGGGCGAACTCGATCTTCACCTGGAACTATCCGGTGCCCGAGCTCGACAAGCTGATCAACAAGATGCCGCCGGTGGCTGCGAAGCCGACGCCGGAAGGCGCGGTGTTCTCGTTCACCTACCTGACCTTCACCGGCACCGGCATGCTGATCGCCGCGATCATCTCCGGCTTCCTGATGGGTGTCGGACCGGGCAGACTGATCGCGGAATACGGCCGCACCATCCGTCTCTGCGCGATCTCGCTGATCACGATCTCGGCGATGCTCGCGATCGGCACGCTGACCCGGCTGTCCGGCGTCGATGCCACGCTCGGCTTGGCCTTCGCCGCGACAGGCGTACTCTATCCGTTCTTCGGCACCTTACTCGGCTGGTTGGGCGTGGCGCTGACGGGATCGGATACGGCCTCGAACGTGCTGTTCGGAAACCTGCAGAAGATCACCTCCGAGCAGCTCGGCCTGTCCCCTGTCCTGATGGCGGCCGCCAACTCCTCCGGCGGTGTCATGGGCAAGATGATCGATGCGCAGTCGATCGTCGTCGCCTCGACCGCCACCAACTGGTACGGCCACGAGAGCTCGATCCTGCGCTACGTCTTCCTGCATTCGATCGTGCTGGCCTGTCTGGTCGGCCTGTTCGTCACCTTGCAGGCCTATGTCTATCCGTTCACGGCGATGGTGCTGAAGTAGCAACACCGGCAGCGACAAAAGCCCCGCGCCGTAGCTGCGGCGCGGGGCTTGCTATGTTTGGAACACATTTGTGCGGGAGCCGTGCTGGCGGTCGCCGGGCCGATCGCTTAAGAGGCGAGCCCTGCACGTGATGATGTGTCGAGAGGAACGATGCGAGTAGTGAAGCGAGCTTGCGCCAAACTGGCTGCGGCCCTGTTGATGTCGGCCGTGCCCCTTGCCGCCGCCTCGGCGGAGGAATTTCCCTTCGGCATGGAGATGACGCTGGATGCGCTGCCGCAGCCGGGCTCGAAGCGGGTGCCGGATCTCGACATCGGCGACAACGGTGATGCTGTGCTCGAGCTGTGGTGCAAGGGCGGCAAGGGGCAGTTCTCGGTCGCCGGCAACACCATCGTGTTCATCGCCGGCAAGATCGAGGACCGCAACTGCCCGGCGGCGCGCGCGCAGGCCGACGACGAACTGATCGCGGCGCTGAGCGCGGTGACGAACTGGAAGCGTCAGGGCGACCTGATCATCTTCATCGGACCGAAGACGCTGCGCTTCCGGCTCAACACCAATTGAGCCGAGACGGCCGTTTCCAAAGTCCTGGTGGGGACTGTCGAGGGCTCAAGCTCGAGCATGATGCGTTCCACTTTCCGCATCATGATTTGAGCAAACAGCCTTGCGCACGCTCGCGCTTCCGCAGTGTGCACCCTTGAGGTCTGCCCCGCGGTCACCCTCCCCTGGAGGGGGAGGGTCGCCTCTCATGAGCGCAGCGAATGGGAGGCGGGGTGGGGTGATCTCTCCACGTGCCCCGGTGCCCGCGGCGTCACCCCGCTCGCCCGCTTCGCGCGCGATCGACCCTCCCCCTCCAGGGGAGGGTGGCATCTGAGATCGCGGCACCATGCCGTCATGGCTCGCTTTACTTCCAGACCGAGTTGTCCGCATCCCAGCGCTTGGCCTTGAAGGCCTTCGCCAGCTCGTCGATGGCGCCGCCATCATCCCGCGTGTCGCCTTCCTCGTCGCCCGAGGATTCGTCCGACAGGATCAGCTTGGCGCTCGAGGCCTCATCGATGGTGGTCGTCGTCGGGCTGCTGATCCAGAGCATCAGCGCGTCGGCGCCGCCCGGCTTGTCCGCCGAGACGAGGCCGGTGACCTCGATGACGTCGGTCAGCTCGAGCGCCGGCATCAGCTGGCTCGGCCGCTTCAACGTCAGCCTCAGCTTGCCGCTGACCGGATTCCACGCCGCACTCGTCGGCTTGGCATTGTAGGTCTTGGCCAGCACGTCGGAGATGGCGCCCGCCAGCTTGTCCTTGTTGATCTTGTCACCGTCGCGCCAGTCGGCCGCCGCAAAGCGGATGGTGCGGTCCATCTCGACCGTGCCGGCGGTCCAGCCGGCAGTGACGACGCCGTTCATGGTCCGCGCCTTCGCGATCAGCGCGCCGGCTCGTTCGGGGTCGACGGTCATGCTGATGGTCTGCTCGCCCGCGCGCAGTGCGTCGCAGCTCACGATGAGGCTCGACAGCGAAACTTCGACGTTCTCGCCCTTCAGGCTCTTGAGGAAATCGGTCACCGCGTCGAGCTTGAGCCGGACCGAGATCGCCTCGGGCGAGACGTCAGTGAAGTCCTTCGGCTGGGCGCTGATGCCGTCGTCGCTCGACTGGCTCTCCTGGAACTCTTTCTCGCTGACGTCGGAATTGTCGGTCGACGCCACCTCGGTGACGGTCTTGCCGATCGCGATCTGTCCGCGGAACTCGAACGTGTCGCCGGTCGGCTTGCGATTCAGCTTCACCGTGACCGGCTCCTTGGCGCCGTTGCTCTGGGTCGCACCGGTCAAGGTCTGGCCATTGACGGTGAGGCTGACCACGAAGCGGTCCTTGCGATCCGAATTCTTTGCGACGGGATAGCAGACGTCGAGCGTGGCGGCGGTGACGGTTTTGCCCTGGCGCGTCTCCTTCAGGATCACGTCGGCATTGCCGTCCATCAGGCCGTCGATCGCGGTGAAATACCGAGTCTCGTTGGCGGGGGCCTTGGTCCCGCTCTTGCTCTGGGCCCAACCGAGTTCCGGCGCGGCCGCTGCAATCACGGCCAGCGCAAGCAAAATCGCGCGCATCTGAAAATCCTTGTGGGGGCAGAATCGGCCTTAAGCTGTAGCGCCGATTTGCGGTCGCTGCACCCCCGGTGCGGACACTCGGCCAAAAAGAAGGCCGCCCGGAGGCGGCCTTCCTGAATGTGAGATGTCGAAAGCAGGGCTCAGAAGCCCATGCCGCCCATGCCACCCATGCCGCCGCCGGCCGGCATCGCCGGAGCAGCATCCTTCGGCAGCTCGGCGACCATGGCCTCGGTGGTGACCAGGAGGCCTGCGACCGACGAGGCGTCCTGCAGCGCGGTGCGGACCACCTTGGCCGGGTCGATGATGCCCTTGGCGACCATATCGACATAATCCTCGGTCTGCGCGTCGAAGCCGAACGTCTCGGACTTCTCGTCCAGGATCTTGCCGACCACGATCGAGCCTTCGACGCCGGCGTTCTCGGAGATCTGGCGAATCGGAGCCTCGAGCGCCTTCAGCACGATGTTGATGCCGGCCTGGACGTCCGAATTGGCGTTGGTGATGCGGCCGACGGCCTTCTTGGCGCGCAGCAGCGCCACGCCGCCACCAGGGACGATGCCTTCCTGCACCGCAGCGCGGGTCGCGTTGAGGGCGTCCTCGACGCGGTCCTTCTTCTCCTTGACCTCGATCTCGGTCGCGCCGCCGACGCGGATCACCGCGACGCCGCCGGCGAGCTTGGCCAGACGCTCCTGCAGCTTCTCACGGTCGTAGTCCGAGGTGGTCTCCTCGATCTGCGCCTTGATCTGGCCGACGCGCGACTCGATGTCGGCCTTCTTGCCGGCGCCGTTGACGATCGTGGTGTTCTCCTTGTCGATCACGACCTTCTTGGCGCGGCCGAGCATCTTGATCGTGACGTTCTCGAGCTTCATGCCGAGATCTTCCGAGATCAGCTGACCACCGGTCAGGATCGCGATGTCCTCGAGCATGGCCTTGCGGCGATCACCGAAGCCCGGCGCCTTGACGGCGGCGACCTTGAGGCCGCCGCGCAGGCGGTTGACGACCAGCGTCGCCAGCGCTTCGCCCTCGACGTCCTCGGCGATGATCAGCAGCGGGCGGCCCGACTGCACCACGGCTTCGAGCACCGGCAGCATGGCCTGCAGGCCCGACAGCTTCTTCTCGTGCAGGAGCACGTAGACGTCGTCCAGCTCGGCGGTCATCTTCTCGGCATTGGTGACGAAGTAGGGCGAGAGATAGCCCCGGTCGAACTTCATGCCTTCGACGATGTCGACCTCGGTATCGAGCGACTTGTTCTCCTCGACCGTGATGACGCCCTCGTTGCCGACCTTCTGCATCGCCTGGGCGATCATCTTGCCGATCGCGGCGTCGCCGTTGGCGGAGATGGTGCCGACCTGGGCGACCTCGGAGGACGAGGCGACCGGCTTGGCGCGCTTCTCGATGTCCTTGATCACGGCGGCCACCGCGATGTCGATGCCGCGCTTGAGGTCCATCGGGTTCATGCCGGCGGCAACCGCCTTGGCGCCCTCGCGCACGATGGCCTGGGCCAGCACGGTCGCGGTGGTGGTGCCGTCACCGGCGGTGTCGTTGGTCTTGGAGGCGACCTCGCGCAGCATCTGCGCGCCCATGTTCTCGAACTTGTCCTCCAGCTCGATCTCCTTGGCGACGGTGACGCCGTCCTTGGTGATGCGCGGAGCGCCGAAGCTCTTCTCGATGACGACATTGCGGCCCTTCGGGCCGAGCGTCACCTTGACGGCGTTGGCGAGAATGTCGACGCCGCGCAGCATGCGGTCGCGTGCGTCGCCGGCGAATTTGACGTCCTTGGCTGCCATTTCAGAATTCTCCTGGAGTAGACCTCGACGGCGAGGGGCGTGATCGCCCGTCTGTCGCCGGAACGAGGTTGCAGAGCATTTTCGCCCGGGGCGGCTGATCGCCGCCCCCGACAGGTCGGGATCAGGCGACGACGCCCATGATGTCGGACTCCTTCATGATCAGGAGTTCCTCGCCGTCCAGCTTGACCTCGGTGCCGGACCACTTGCCGAACAGCACGCGGTCGCCGACCTTGACGTCGATCGGGATCAGCTTGCCGCTCTCGTCGCGGCCGCCCGGGCCGACGGCGACGACTTCGCCCTGCGAGGGCTTTTCCTTGGCGCTGTCGGGAATGATGATGCCGCCCTTGGTCTTCTCTTCGGCGTCGATGCGCTTAACCACGACGCGGTCGTGCAGGGGACGAAACTTCGATTTGGCCATGACGGATCCCTTTTGGGGTGCTTGGATAAGTGTTGCTGTCGGAGGAAATCTGAATGCGGCCACATTGAACGCCCACTTGGCGCCAACTGGCTCGCAGCCTTAGCAATCCCGCCCTCCGAGTGCTAAAGACCGCTCGGGGAAATATGGCTTGCGGCTGTTCCTGTCAAGCAACGGCCAGCCGTTAAGCCGTTCTTGAGGCTGTTAGGGGATGTTGTCCCGGGCCAGACATGTTAGTGGAGCGGCGTCGTCATCCGACGTCATTGCTCTGACGAGCGTTTTGCGCTTGGTTGCCGGACGGGGCAGCCATGATCTTGTTCCTAAGGGGATGCCATGACGAGTTCACGGTGCGCGCGGCCGGTTGCCAATCTCGCGATCGCGTCGGCGCTCACGATGCTTCTGGGAGCGTGCACGGGCTTCAGCCTGTCGCCGTCGACCCCCATGCAGCAGACCGAGGCGCCGGTCGAGCCCGAGGTGCCGGCCACGATTCGCGCCGAGGATCTCGTGGGCAAATGGGGGCTTGCCGCCTACAACAACCCGAATGACCGCCCGCGCACCGAAAAGATGGCTTTGGCGCAGTGCAAACAGCCCTACGTCATCGGGGCAGGCACGTCCGGTGGTGTCGTGATGCACCTGGCCGACCAGGCGACTCCCCAGGAACTGCGCTTGAAGGGATCGGCCAGCGGCAAGAACTACATCGGCCCGGCCGGACCGCCCGGCGGCGAGCAGGACCGCGAGGTCGTCTCCTTCGACGGCCGTGTGCTGATCACCCGCTTCGTCGACAAGGATGCGGCGACCCGTTACCAGACGATGGTCTACGTCCGCTGCGGACCGCGCGCCTGAGATCAGGGCGAACATCCCGCAAAGGCCGAGAGTCGAACGAAAAACGCCGGCGATAGCGCCGGCGTTCCTGTAGGGTGACGTTGCCTGGAGCGGTCGCTGGGACTGGCCGACGAGGTCAGTTGAACATCGCGTCGATGTCGTCCTGCGAAGCGTGGCCGACGTCGCCTTCCGCCTTCGGGCCGTTCAGCAGCCGGGCGTCGCCCTCGCGGTGGTCGACGATCGGCGGCGTATGCGCCTTGATGGCGTCGACGCCGCCCCAGATGTCCATCATCACCACGATGTGGTGCTCGATGAACTTCATCGTGGTCATGACCTTGTTGATGCGCTGACCGGTCAGGTCCTGGAAGTTGCAGGCCTCGAAGATCGAGACCACGCGCTCCTGGATCTCTTCGCTCAGGATCTTCTGCTGGTCGGCCGAGTCCACCTTGGACAGCGCGCTGGCGGCCTGGTCGATCGCCTCCGCGGCTTCGAGGATCTGCTGCGTCGCCTGCTCGGTGCCGCCGACGACCGCGCCGAGCTCGCCGTTGACCTTGGCCATCTCCTCGCCGTTGAAGCTCTTGGCATGGAGGGTCGCGATCTCGCCCTTGGTGCGGTTGATCGCGTCGTGGATCAGGTCGAGCTCGACCTTGAGCTTTTCGCACTGCTCGATCTGGGCGCGATAGGTCTCGAGCAGCGCGCGCGCTTCGGCGACCTCGCGTGCGGCGGACTCTTCGATGGCGGCGTTCGCCGTGTTGCTGCCGCCGCTGCGGATCGCATTGGCCATCTGGGAGCGGATCGCGCGCAGCTCGTCCATGATTTCCTTGTGGTTGGGGCCGATCTCGCCGCCCACGAATTCAGGCTCCGGCATATGGCCGACGATTGCTTCTTCGATACGGAAACGCTTGCGAACAGCCATGATAGTATCCCTGACCTTTTGCTCGGATCAGTTCTACGCAGAGGCTATTTAACATCGCGTTCACGCCAGGAACCGCCGTTGAGCAACGCTGGCGTGCATCGTGCGTCAACTATTAACCACGCTGCGCCGGCCTTCACGCAAAATAAACGCTAGCGATCAAAACCGCCGACGTATGCAGCGATGGTGAATCCCGGCGCCTCCCGCGTTTACCAAAGCGATCGGGTTTTGCTCTTTATTGACGATACGCGGCGGCGTTGCCGCCTCGCGCGACGAACAGTCTCCAGACGAAACAGTACAGAGTACGTCGATGTTCAAATCATTCTCCACAGCGCTGCTGGCCGGCGCATGCGCATTCCATTCAGGTCTGGATCGGGCTGCGGCCCAGGGATTTCAGCAGCCGACCGTGATTTACAGCGGGCCGCCGCAGCAGTCCGCGCCGGTGCGCACCGCCTATGTCGAACGCTCGCGCATGGGTGGCGGCTTCATCGAATTCCTGTTCGGGGATCCGCAAGGCGGCCGCGGCGTGCCTCCGCCGGGACAGCCGATGTACCAGCAGCAGCCGTCCTACTACGAGCCGCAGCGGCTGGCGCCGGGCATGGTCCCGCAGCAGGGAGTACCGGATGAGGAGGCCTATGAGCAGACGCAGCGGCCGCTCGATCCGAAATACGAGAAACAGATCGTTGACTACGACGGCAAAGAACGGCCGGGCACGATCGTCATCGATACGCCGAACAAGTTCCTCTATCTGGTTCAGGGCGAGGGCAGGGCGCTCCGCTACGGCATCGGCGTCGGCCGCCCCGGCTTCACCTGGTCGGGCGTGAAGACGATCTCGGCCAAGCGCGAATGGCCGGACTGGACGCCGCCGCCGGAAATGCTCGCGCGCCGGCCCGACCTGCCGCGGCACATGGAGGGCGGACCGCAGAACCCGCTCGGCGCACGCGCGATGTATCTCGGCTCGTCGCTGTATCGGATCCACGGTTCGAACGAGCCATGGACGATCGGCACCAACGTTTCGTCAGGCTGTATCCGGATGCGCAACGAGGATGTCATCGACCTCTATGGCCGCGTGAACGTCGGGGCTCGGGTCATCGTGCTCTGACGACCGCCGCTGCACGACATCCGCAACTGAAAAAGGCCGCCCGTGGGGGCGGCCTTTCGCATTCTTCAGTTCGCTGCGACCCGGGAGCATCAAGCGTAGTCGCTGCCACCGTCGTCGTCGCCATAGCCGTCATCGGCATCGAAGTCGGCCGCGTCGTTGTCATTGCCGCTGTCGTCATAGTTCGCCTGGTCGAACAGGCCGGCACGCCCGCCGTCGCCGCCCGAGCGGCCGATGTCGTCGAGACCGGCGTCGCGCGCCAGCGAGCCGCTGGACTGGTCGCCGCTCCACGGGCCGGCACCACCGCCGCGCTCCTCGATGATCGTGGTGTCACCGAACGCCTGATGCGACCCGCCGCCCATCATCGAGCGGATGCCGCCGAGCAGCAGCGAGCCGCCGACCATGCCCGCCGCAGCGGCCGCCGCCGTGCCGAGGAACGAGCCGCCTCCACCGCCGAACATGCCGCCACGCGGCTGGCCGAAGCCGCCCTGATCGTAAGGGCCGGGCTGACCGGGATAGCCGGGCTGGCCCTGGTAGCCCGGGGGCATCGCCTGACCGCTGTTCCAGACCGGTCGGCTCTGCGACGGCGGCGGCACGTTGGGGACCGAACCGCGGCTGCCCGAGCCGAAGATGCTGTCGCGCATCGAATCGAGGAAGCCGCCGGACTGGGCCTGCTGCGGGGCCTGGGCGTGCTGCAGCTCCTCGATGCGGGCATTGGCGCGCTTCAAGGCTTCGTCCTGCACCAGCACCGTCTGCACCAGCGCGTAGACGGCATTGGGAGCCCGCTGCAGCGCCTGGGCGATGGCGGCGGCGGCCTCCGGATCACGCGGTGCACTCTCCAACTTGGCAAGCCGGTCGAACAGATCGTCGATGAGTTGGCGTTCTTGCGGTGTCATGTCGTTCTCCTGCCGCTTGCCTTGTTCCGGCCAAGCGCGGCCAAGATTTAGGGGGACTTTGTGGCCCGGCCAGCCGGGGCGCGGATTAAATTTCCGTATGCGACACAGCGTCTCTCGGGCTTGCGCAGCGTTTTGGACCTCGATGTTGCCCGCACTACAGGAGGAACGCAGCCGGGCGGCCTTTTGTTCGTCGCAGACCCGCAAGATCCGTTCAGGCCAGCGTCATCCGCCGGCGGTCGAGCAGCGCTGGAAAATGCTCGCCGGCGAGATAGGCGTGCTCGTGCTCGCGCTGGACGGTCAAAGGATCGAGCTCGATCAGGACGTCGTCGACGAAGCCGGGGTGGCACATCACCAGCCCGTCCTCGGGCAGCTCGTCCAGGAAGCCGTCCATCAACGTGGCGAAATCCGAGGTCTTGCTGAAGTCGTAGGCGCCGGCGAAGGCAGGATTGAAGGCGATCTCGGCCCGCTTGGCATGACGGCGGAATTGTGCGCTCAGGACGTCCAGCAGCAGCGCCTTCGGTGCCGTCAGCCGCTGCATCAGCGGTACGTTCCGTCCCCCCTGGCGCACCCAGGCCGCCGGCGCGGCTTCCTTGACCGCGGCGAGGAAGCCCTCGCGCACCTGCGGATAGAGCTGGGCGTGCTGATGGCCGTCGACGAAATCCGGGGCGCGGCCGAACAGCTCGCCGAACGCCGCAAGCTGGACCAGCACCTCGGCGCGGATCAGCTCGGGATCGAGCCGGCGGGACATTCCGGCGCGCAGCAGCTTGGGAAAGGGCAGGAACATGCCGCCTTCCGACGGGCGGAAGTGCATGGTGAGGGGCCGGAATGGCGCGGTCAGCGTGACATGCAGGCCGATGGCGCAGCGCGGGCTGTCGGACGCGACCTTGGTCAGCTCCGTCACCTCGTCGCGTCCGATCGCGGCGCCCACAGTCATCACCGAGGTAGCGTTCAGCCGACCGCGCGCGATCAGGTCGCGGATGGCGCTGTTGACCCCGGGGCTGATGCCATAGTCATCGGCGCACAGCCAGATGCGCCGGTGCGGCGTCGCGTTCATTCGGCGGCGTTCCTCTCGGCGCCGTCGCTCCGCGCATCGAGCGCTGCACGCTTCTCGCTGTGCTCGGCGACGAAGTAGATCGGACGCGCTTTCAGCTCGGACAGGATCTTGCCGATATACTCGCCCATGATGCCGATCATGATCAGCTGCACGCCGCCGATCGTCATCAGGCCGACCATCAGCGAGGGATAGCCAGGCACCGATTTGCCGGTTGTGAAGGTCTCCCAGAGGATCGAGAGGCCGAACAGGAACGCGGCCGAGGCCAGCAGGATTCCGAGCAGACTGGCGAAGCGCAAGGGCGCGACCGAGAACGAGGTGAGACCTTCGATCGACAGGCCTAGCAGGCCGGTCAGGTTGAAGGTTGTGACGCCATGGGCGCGGGCCGCTGGCTCATAGTCGACGCGGATCTGACGGAAGCCGATCCAGCTCGCCAGGCCCTTGAAGAAGCGGTTGCGCTCGGGCAGCTGCCGTAGCGCGGCCACCGCGCGCGGCGAGAGCAGGCGGAAGTCGCCGGCATCCTCCGGAATCTTCTGCCGCGCCCCCCAGTTGATGAGCGCGTAGAAGCCGTGAACGGCGACCCGGCGCAGGAACGGCTCGTTGTCGCGATGCGCCTTGGCGGTATAGACGACGTCGTAGCCGTCCTTGATCCAGTGCGTGACGAGTTGCTCGACCAGGGCCGGCGGATGCTGGCCGTCGCCGTCCATGAACAGCACCGCGCCGCGCCGGGCATGATCGAGGCCGGCCATCAGCGCGGCCTCCTTGCCGAAATTGCGCGACAGCGACACGACCTGCACATCGAGCGCATCGGCCTGCAGGGTCCGGGCAATCGCGAGTGTGTTGTCGCGGCTGCCATCGTCGACATAAACGAGCTCACAGGCGAGACCGAAGCGCTGACGCAGGGTGCGTGCGAGATTGTTCAGCCGCTCGTGCAGCGCCGTCAGTCCCGCGCCCTCGTTATAGACGGGGATAACGATCGACAGTCCCTGCGACGCGGCGTCGGCCGCGGTCGTGGTCAGGTCGGACACGTCAGTTCCCAGCATCGCTCAGAGTCCTCGTTCTCCTACCAACATATGGTAGTCGCGCTCACCTGTCGCTACGATGAACGGCGATTTATGATCGCAGGAAGGCCTCGAGGCGGGCAAACAGCGGATTCTCGCGGTCGAGCACGTAGTCGAGCGAGGCGACCGAGACGGTCTCGGCACCATGCGCGCGCAGAAAGCTGCCGAGCGCGTAGATCTGCGCCGGCGGGCAGTGCAGGGTGAGCATGCCGGACGAGGTCGGGCCGCCGAACGGCGCCACGACGCCGAAACGGTTGTGCGCCTCGGTCAGCATTGCTGCGTCGCACCCTTTGAAGCGGGTGCGGACCTCGCGGTATTTGCTGGCGCGGGCGCGGGCATGGATGTGGTCGAGAATGATCCGGGCGCTCTCGCGCGGACCCTCCGACCAGTCGGCGTCGCGCGAGGCGACCAGGTTGGCCTGGCTGCGCAGGATCACGCCGTCGTCCAGCACCTTCAGCCCGTTGGCGGCGAGCGTCGAGCCGGTGCTGGTGATGTCGACGATCAGCTCGGCCGTGCCGACCGCGGGCGCGCCCTCGGTGGCGCCGGCGCTCTCGACGATGCGGTAATCGACGATGCCGTGGGCGGCGAAGAAGCTGCGCGTCAGGTTGATGTACTTGGTGGCGACGCGCATCCGGCGATTGTGCTGAGCGCGAAAACCGGTGGTGACGTCATCGAGATCGGCCATGGTCCGGACGTCGATCCAGGCCTGCGGCACCGCGACGACGACGTTGGCGCCGCCGAAGCCGAGCGTGTCGATCAGCAGCACGCGCTTGTCGGCATCGGTGATGCTCTCGCGCACGAGATCCTCGCCGGTGACGCCGAGATGCACGCTGCCGCGCGCCAGTTGCGAGGCGATCTCACTCGCAGAGAGATAGGCGATCTCGACATTGTCGAGACCTGCGATGGTGCCGCGATAGTCGCGCGCGCCGCCGGGCTTGGACAGGTTCAGCCCGGCGCGGCCGAAGAAGGCTTCGGCATTCTCCTGCAGACGTCCCTTGGAGGGAACGGCGAGGACGAGGGGGCCGCTCATGATGCTCTCCCGACCGGGGACTTGCCCACGGCGCTGCTCTGGGCCAGGCGCTCGATCCAGATCGAGAAGCCGACGGCCGGAATCGACTCGGCGGCGCCGAGCTGGCTCAGCAGGCCGTCATAACGGCCGCCGGCGACCAGCGGCTCGTCGCCATTGTCAGGATGATGCAGCTCGAACTCGAAACCGGTGTAGTAGTCGAGGCCGCGGCCGAACGACGTGGCGAAGCGCACCTTGGCGATGTCGATGCCACGCTGGGCCATGAAGCCCGCGCGGGCCTCCAGCGCGTCGATCGCGGCTGAGATGTCGAGCTTGGCATCGGCGGCGAGGGCGCGAAGCTGCTGGACGGCTTCGGTCGGGCTGCCGCTGATGGCCAGGAAGCGCTTGATGCGGTCCAGCGCGTCACGCGGCAGCGCCCCGCTCTTGAGGGTGGACTGCTCGAGGAAGCGGTCGGCGATCTCCGCCACCGTGCGGCCGCCGACGGCGGTTGCGCCGGCAATCGACATCAGGTCGGTGACCAAAGCGAGCGCCGCCTTGCGGTCGGAGCCGGCCAGAGCGGCGAGCACGCCCTCATACTCGTTGCGCGGCGCCACCGAGGCGATCGCCAGCCGCTCGAGGTCCTGCGCCAGGGTGCGCTTGCGGTTGAAGTCCTTGATCAGCCGCCGCCGCCAGACCGGATAGAGATCGAGGGCGTCGATCAAGGCCGTGAACAGCGCGACGTCGCCGGTACGGATATCCACCGCGGCAAGGCCGGCGGCGGCGGTCGCCTCGATCGCCAGCGCCAGCATCTCGGCATCGGCAGCGGGCCGGTCCTGGCGGCCGAACGATTCGATCCCGGCCTGCAGGAACTCGCTCGGGCGGCCCTCGCGGTAGCGAAATACTGGACCAAGGTAGCTGAAGCCGGCCGGCTGCCCGGCGCGGGCCGAGGCGAGGTAGTCACGGGCGACGGGAATGGTCAGGTCGGGGCGCAGGCACAGCTCTTCGCCAGCGGCGTCGCTGGTCAGATAGAGGCTCTTGCGGATGTCCTCCCCGGAGAGGTCGAGGAACGGCTCGGCCGGCTGCAGGATCGCCGGCTCGGCCCGCTCATAGCCGGCCTGGGCGAAGGATTGCAGCAGCGTGTCCGCCCACGCGGCGGGTCCGGTCGGAGCGGGTCCGGTCATGTCGATTCGAGTTCCAAAATGGCTTGGGCGCCCGCTGGAAGCGGCGGCTGCCCCTTAGCATGGCCGTTTGACGGTTTCGACTGGGAATGGCCGCGGCGCGCCACAATTGGTCGGATGCCTTAACCGCGGGCTCCGGCCCAGTCTCCGAGCGTCGCCTGAATTACGGCGAGGGCGGCAACGCCGGCCGTATCCGCGCGCAGGATGCGTGGGCCCAGGGGCAACCTGATCACATGCGGCTGGCGCAGCAGCAGCGTCCGTTCATCGTCGGCGAAACCGCCCTCCGGTCCGATCAGCAGGTCGATGCCGGCCGCATTCTGGCCGCCGCGCAGGGCCTGCAGCGGATCGGCCAGTTCGGCCGCCTCGTCGCAGAACACCAGCAGCCGCTCGGGTTGCCGCTGCGCGAGGAAGCGCTCCAGCGGCACCGGGTCCTTGACGTCGGCGAGGCTGAGGATGCCGCATTGTTCGGCGGCCTCGACCACGTTGGCGCGCATGCGCTCGCTATTCACGCGCGACACCTGGGTGCGACGGGTGATCACCGGCTCCAGCCGCGCGGCGCCCATCTCGACCGCCTTCTGCACCATGTAGTCCAGCCGCGCGTGCTTGAGCGGTGCGAAGACGTAGGCGATGTCCGGCAGCTGATCCTGCGGCCGGCTCTGCTGCTGGATCGTCAGGCCATCCGGCCGCTTGCGGCCCTCGATCACGGCCAGCCATTCGCCGTCGCGGCCGTTGAAGGCCAGCACGTGATCGCCGGCGCCAAGGCGCAGGACGTTGCCGAGATAATTTCCCTGGTTGCGGTCGAGCGCGACCGAGCCTCCCTCCTGCAGGGGCGCGTCGACGAACAGGCGCGGGGCGTTGAAGTCGTATGCGGGCATGGAGCGAAGCGGAGCCGATGATGGACGTTGCTTACCGGACCCACGCGCCAGCCGCAAAGCCGGAAGGGCCGTCACGTGGTGTTGTATCGGATATCGGCGATGGCGCCTTTCGGCCGTGCTGTCGACAGATTTTACCGTTTCGATCCCGCCGGTCGTCCCCCGGGACGGACATCCGACGATTCCGTAAGCCTCGATGCGGAGAACGGCCTTGATCTTGAGACATTCGACTTCGGCGCTTGCGATCTGGGCGCTGGTCGCGATCATCGCGGTGATGGTCGCCGCGCCGTCCCGGGCCGATGACAAGGCGGTCGCCGCGCCGCCGCAACGGGCGGCCCCCGCGGTTCCGGGCGGTGCCGGCGTGGCTGGCTTCCGCCCGCCCGAGACCTGCCTGAAGGAGTTTACCCCGCTGCGGGACGAGACCGCCCGCCGGGCCAAGCTGCTCAAGGCGGCGACCGAGCGGCGCTTTGCGCCCGGCGAGGCCTGTCAGCTGGTGCATGACTACGAGCTCGCCCAGACCAAGATGATCGACTACGCGGTCGCGCATGCCTCGCTATGTGGAATCCCCGCCAAGATCACCGATCAGCTGAAGGCGAATCACGAAAACACCCTGGCCGTGATGCGCAAGGTGTGCACGGCGACGTGAACCGTCCCGCCGGCCGCCGAATTGGCGACTCCGGCTTGGGCGAGGGCGCGGAGTGAACGGATTTTTGGGCTCCGACGTTCGGGAAGGGCCTCGTTTTGGGCCTTTGCGCCGGTTGGAACCCGGCTGCGTCTCTGCGCCGCGGATGTGATCAAATCCGCGGTTGTGCTGGACGGGCGAGAATCGTAAAAGCCCCGGATCGGATCGTGCTTTCATCCGGAAGTGTTGAGGATTCTTGGTCTTGCCGGAGAACCAGCCTTGATCGTCCGCCAGTCTTTCATGCCGCTCGCCATTGCAGCGCTGGTGCTCTCCACAGGGCAGGTCTTCGCGCAGAGCTCGTTTCCCGCGCCGATGCCTGGCCAGGCCCAGACCAGCAATTCGCCGTTTCCACCCATCAACGGTGCGGCGCCGACCCGGGCTGCAGCCCCGGCAAGTCCGTTCCCCAGTCCAGGCGCCTCGGCGTTCGGCGGCGGTGGCGGTGGCGGCTTCCAGCCGGCCCCGATGGGAGCCGCGCCGCAGGGTGGCCCGCCGGAGAGCTGCATGAAGGAGTTCATGCCGCTGCGCGAGGAAGCCGAGCGTCGCGGCAAGCTGATCAAGGCCGCGAGCGACCGCAAGGCCTCGCCTGACGAGGCCTGCAAGCTGATCGCCAATTTCGGCAAGGCCGAAGTGAAGATGATCAAATATGTCGAGGCGCATGCGGCGAGCTGCGGCATCCCCCAGCAGATCTCCGATCAGCTGAAGGCCGGTCACAAGAACACCGACGCGCTGGAAAAGAAGGTCTGTGCCGTGGCGGCGCAGATGCAGTCGGGGGCCGGAAGGCCCGCGGCTCCGAGCCTGAGCGACGTGCTGGGCTCGTCGGCTGCGCTGCCTGAGGCCAACACGACGAAGAAGGGCGGTTCCGCCTTCGACACCATGACTGGCAACGTTCTCACCCGATGAGCACGACCGCCGTCCGCGTTGCTGACGCGACCGGCAACTGGGTCGACACGCTGGCGCCGGTGTGGAGCCGGCCTTACCTGCGGCTCGCCCGCTTCGATCGCCCGATCGGATCCTGGCTGCTGCTGATGCCGTGCTGGTGGTCGGCCGCTCTGGCGGCCGGGATCGGCGGGGACCTGTCCATGCTGCCGGCGTGGATCGGGCTCTATTTCGTCGGCGCGTTCGTCATGCGTGGCGCCGGCTGCACCTGGAACGACATCACCGACCGCGATCTCGACGCCAAGGTGGAGCGCACCCGTTCGCGACCGATTCCGGCCGGACAGGTCGGCGTGAAGCAGGCGCTCGCCTTCCTGGTGGCGCAGGCCCTGATCGGCTTGGTGGTGCTGCTACAGTTCAACCGGTTCGCGATCGCCACCGGCATCGCCTCGTTGCTGATCGTCGCGATCTATCCGTTCATGAAGCGTGTCACCTGGTGGCCGCAGGTCGTGCTGGGTCTCGCCTTCTCGTGGGGCGCGCTGATGGGATTTGCGGTTGCGTTCGGCCGCATCGATGCAACCGCGCTGCTGCTCTACGCCGGGTCGATCTCGTGGGTGATCGCCTATGACACGATCTACGCGCATCAGGACGCCGAGGATGACGCGCTGATCGGCATCAAGTCGACCGCGCGCCTGTTTGCCGAGCGCACCCATCTGGCGCTGGTCGTCTTCTACAGTTTGGCCGTGATGCTGATAGGGGCCGCCTTCGCGACCGCCCATGTGCATGTCGCGGCGTGGCTCGGGCTCGCGGGTTTTGCCGCGCATCTCGGCTGGCAGATCTGGCGTCTGGATATCGCCGATCCGGCGCTGTGCCTGCGGGTGTTCAAGTCGAACCGCGATGCTGGGCTGCTGCTGTTCGCAGCGCTGCTGGTCGATGCCGTGCTGCGCGCAACCTGATCAGTTGCGCGCGATGATCTCGCGCTCGCCGCGATGGACCGAGGCCGGATTGAGCTGGTAGCCGACACGGCGGCGCATCAGGAAGCGCGGGCGGCGCGAGCGGATCGCGTTGCGGCGGCGGCGGCGCGGCGTCGCCTCGCGGCGCGCGTCCTGCAACTGCGGCAGCGCGAACGTCTCGCTCCACATCGCCCACGCAGCAACGATCTCGTTCTGGTCGTCGCTGACGCAGAGCGGGATGGTCAGGGAGGGGTCGCGGTGGACGAGCACCAGCATCACCTGCGTGGCGTCGATTTCGCGCACGCCGATGCCGAGGAAGTCGCTGACGCGGAGGTTCAGGGCCATGCGCATGCCGCTGACGGCACGCCGCAGGACCACGCGCTCCCGGTGCAATTCGATCTGCCGGATCCCGCCATCGGCACGGGTATCGTGCGCGCTGTACGAGACGGGTAGGGAAAGAGGGTCGAGCCGCAGGACGCGGCCCGACCCAGCGGAATTGCTTCCGCCTGTTGCTGTTTGACGCCTCACGGCTTGGTCTCCCCGCCGGGATTATGCTCCCGGTCGATGCGTGTGACCTTGCCACGCGGATCGCCCGTATCGGCTTAACAAGCCTGGTTAATCAGATCTCACGCATGATCCTCTCACCGTCATGATTGACAAGCGCTTGCCCCGCATGATTGACGAGACCTTGCCGATTTGCCGACAATCCGATGTGCCGTCTGCCGTCCTGCTTGAAGTCGGCGTGAACAGGCCACATTTCGTTTGGATTGAGCCGTCTTCGCCGCCCACCTGACATCGATCGGATCGTGTTCGTGACCTCTTCCCCAGCCTCATCGTCGACATCAGCCCAATCAGATCTGCTCGACCAGTCCGCCCTGCGAACGCTCGCCGAGCGGCTGGTGGAAGCCGCGAGGAAGGCCGGCGCCGATGCCGCCGATGCCATCGCGGTGCGCGGCATCTCGCAAGGCGTCGAGGTCCGTGACGGGCGAGTCGAGGAATCCGAGCGCTCGGAAGGCGACGATGTCGGCCTGCGCGTTCTCGTCGGCAAGCGCCAGGCCGTGGTGTCGACCAACGACGTCAGCGGCGACGGTGTGGCGCGGCTGGCCGAGCGGGCCGTGGCGATGGCGCGGGTGGCGCCTGACGACCAATATGTCGGCCTCGCCGATCCGGCGCTGCTGGCGCGCGATATTCCCGAGCTCGACCTGCTCGATCCGCAGATTCCCTCGACCGCAGAGCTGGAGCGCCGTGCCCAGGAGGCGGAGGCCGCCGCGCTCGGCGTGAAGGGCGTGACGAAGTCCGGTGGTGCGTCGGCCTCGACCGGCATCGGCGGCATGGTGCTGGTCACGAGCGACGGTTTTCACGGCGCCTATCTGCGTTCGAGCCAGAGCATCTCGACGACCGCCATTTCCGGCGAAGGCACCGGGATGGAGCGCGACTACGACTACACGGCGGCTCCGCACGGCGCCGACCTGCTGGCGCCCGCGGCCGTCGGGCGCAGCGCTGGCGAACGCGCGGTGGCGCGCGCCAATCCGCGCAAGGTTGCGACGTGCCAGGTGCCGGTGGTGTTCGATCCCCGCGTGTCCGGCTCGCTGGTCGGACATCTGGTCGGCGCCATCAACGGCGCCTCGATCGCGCGCAAGACCAGCTTCCTCAAGGACAAGCTCGGCGCGCAGCTCTTCGCCAAGGGCATCCGCATCATCGATGATCCGCTGCGCAAGCGCGGACTGCGGTCGCAACCGTTCGACGCCGAGGGCGTGAAGGTGAAGCAGACCGCGCTGGTCGACGACGGCGTGCTGACGACGTGGCTGCTGGACTCGGGCACCGCGCGCGAGCTCGGCATGGTGACGACCGGCCACGCCCATCGCGGCGTGTCGTCGTCGCCTTCGCCCGGTCCGTTCAATCTGCATCTCGAAGCCGGCGTCGTGACAGCCAAGGAGCTGATCTCGGACATCAAGCAGGGCTTCTACGTCACCGACCTGATCGGCTCGGGCGTCAACGGCGTCACCGGGGACTACAGCCGCGGCGCGTCCGGCTTCTGGATCGAGAATGGCGAGATCGGCTATGCCGTGAGCGAGGTGACGATCGCCGGGCATCTGTTCGAGATATTCAAGTCGATGACGCCCGCCAGCGATCTGGAATTCCGCTATGGCGTCAATGCGCCGACGGTGCGCATCGAAGGATTGACGCTTGGCGGACGATGAGATCGAGAAACCGAACGAGACCAGCCTCGCGGCAGACGCCAGGCTCCTGAAGGAGGCGGTCCGCGAAGCCGGCGAGCTCGCACGTTCGATGTTCGGAACGGAGCTGCGCAAATGGACCAAGGGGGCGTCGTCGCCCGTCTCCGAAGCCGACATGGCGGTCAATGCACTGCTCGAACGCAGGCTGCGATCCGCAACGCCGGATTACGGCTGGCTGTCCGAGGAAAGCGCGGATGATCGGGAAAGACTCGGCCGGTCACGGGTCTGGATCGTCGATCCGATCGACGGCACGCGGTCCTATCTCGGCGGCCGCAACGATTGGTGCGTGAGCGTTGCGCTGGTCGAGCACGGTGCGCCGATACTCGCCGCCGTGCATGTCCCGGTCAGCGAGGAGTTCTTCTTCGCCGCCCGCGGTAGCGGCACCACGTTGAACGAACAGCCGGTTCGGGTGGCGCCCGGACGAGAGCTCGAATTCTCGCGCGTGGCCGGTCCAAAACCGTTGGTTGAGCGGCTGGCTCCGGATTCTGCGCGGATTGAACTCCATCCGCGAATCGGATCATTGGCGCTGCGCCTTTGCCGTGTCGCGCATGGCGGGCTCGATGCCGCTTTTGCAGGCGGGCAAAGCCGCGATTGGGATCTTGCGGCGGCTCATTTGATCGTGCAGGAAGCGGGGGGTAAAATGACCGCGTTGTCCGGCGAGGCGATCCTCTATAATCGTCCGGAGGTGGTGCACGGGGTGCTGGTGGCAGCGGGCCGCGACCGACATGCCGACATCGTCGCGCAGTATCGCAGGTTACCGCCGGACTGATCGCCCTGGATCGCCCCCTCCACGTCGCCTGCAAGGCGTTGACTAGGAAACGATACCGATGACAGATAGCGCCTCGCAGCAGCTCCTTCACCTCGTGATCGGCGGCGAGCTCATCAATCTCGACAAGAACGAATTCAAGGATCTCGACAAGGTCGATATCGTCGGCGTCTATCCGAACTACGCGGCGGCCCACGCCGCCTGGCGAGCCAAGGCGCAGATGACGGTCGACAACGCCCACATGCGCTATTTCATCGTTCACCTGCACCGGCTGCTCGATCCCGGTCAGGATGCGAAGTAAGACGCAAAGCTCGCGACTTGAAACATCTGATCCGTAATACGCTGCGTAGCGGCTGGTTCCAGCGTGCCGTCGGGTTCCTCGCGGCCGAGTACCTGCGGTTGGTGTGGCTGACCAACCGCTTCACCTATGAGCCGCCGGAGGTCTACGACATCGTCGAGCCGCAGATGCCGGCGATCTTCGCGTTCTGGCACGGCCAGCATCTGCTGACCCCCTTCATCAAGAACAAGCCGAGCTATCGCGCCAAGGTGCTGATCTCCCGGCATCGCGACGGCGAGTTCAACGCGATCGCCGCCGAGCGGCTCGGCATCGGAACCATCCGCGGCTCCGGCGATCATGGCTCCTCCTTCCACCGGAAAGGCGGGGTGGGGGCGTTCAAGGAGATGGTGCGGGCGCTCGAAGACAACTATAATGTTGCATCGACCGCCGATGTGCCGAAGCGGGCGCGGATTGCGGGTCTCGGCATCATCATGCTCGCGCGCGAATCAGGACGTCCGATCATGCCGTTCGCAATGGTCACGAGCCGCTTCATCCGCCTGAAGAACTGGGACAGCACCACCATCAATTTGCCATTCGGCCGCGGCGCATTGGTGGGAATCAAGGAAATCAACGTGCCGCGCGATGCCGACGCCGCGATGATGGAAGAGGCACGTCTCGACCTCGAGGCGACGCTGAACGAATGCATGCGCCGCGCCTATGAGATCGTCGGCCGTCCCGAGGCCTGTCCTCCGCCGGTCGCGTCGGGAGCATCGAGTGCCTAGCCCGCTGCCGATGGCCCTGCGTGTCTACCGCGGGTTGTCCTCGGCGGCGGTGCCGCTTGCGCCGGCACTGATCAGACAGCGGCTCAAGCACGGCAAGGAGGATCCCGAGCGGACCGACGAGCGGCGCGGCCTGAGCCATGACACGCGCCCGCTGGGTCCGCTGGTCTGGATTCACGGTGCCAGCGTCGGCGAGGTGCTGGCGGCGGCGGCGCTGATCGAGCGGCTGCGTGAGCTCAACATCCGCATCCTCATCACGTCCGGCACCGTGACGTCGGCCGCCATCGTGGCCAAGCGCTTCCCGCCCGACGTGATCCACCAATACGTGCCCTATGACACGCCGCGCTTCGTGGAGCGGTTTCTCGATCATTGGCGTCCCTCGCTCGGGCTGTTCATCGAGTCGGACCTCTGGCCGAATCTCATCCTCGCCGGCGCCTCGCGGCGGGTGCCGATGGTGGTGATCAACGGCCGCATGTCGCCGCGCTCGTTCCCGCGCTGGCGCCGCATGTCCGGCACCATCTCCGCCTTGCTCGGACGCTTTGATCTCTTCCTGACGCAGTCGCAGGCGGATGCCGACCGGTTCGCCGCGCTCGGCGCGCGCAACGTCATCACCACCGGCAATCTCAAGCTCGACGTGCCGGCGCCGCCCGCCGATCCGGCGAAGCTCGATCGGCTCACGGCGATGACGCGCGGCCGTCCGGTCGTCGTCGCCGCCTCCACGCATCCCGGCGAGGACGAGATCCTGATTGCGGCCCACAGGGCCTTGTCGGTGTCCTATCCGTCGCTGCTCACCGTGATCGTGCCGCGCCATCCGCATCGTGGCCCGGCGGTCGCCGAGCTCGTCGCAAGTGCCGGCCTGCGGGGCGCCTTGCGGTCGCGGGAGGACCAGCCGCTCGCCGGCACCGACATCTACGTCGCCGACACGATGGGTGAGCTCGGCCTGTTCTACCGGCTGGCGCCGGTCGTGTTCATGGGCGGCTCGCTGGTCGAGCATGGCGGCCAGAATCCGATCGAGGCCGTCAAGCTGGGTGCGGCCATCGTGCACGGGCCGCACGTGTTCAACTTCACCGACGTCTATGAGTCGCTGGACAAAGCCGGGGGAGCCAGGCTCGCCCACGATCAGGAGGCGCTGATCCGCCAACTCCGGCAACTGCTCGCTGATCCCGCAGCCGGCAACAGCCTGGTTGCGGCAGGAACGCGGGTGGTCGATCAGCTCGGTGGCGCGCTGGAGCGGACGCTGTCAGCGCTCGAGCCGTATCTGTTGCAGGTCAGGCTCGAGATGGGGGCCGCCGGCGATGCGTGAGCCGGCCTTCTGGCATCGGCCGGCCTCCTGGCAATCGCGTCTGCTGTCTCCGCTCTCGACACTCTACGGCGCCGTTGCCGCACGTCGGATGGCGCAAGGCGGCGTCGATGCCGGCCTGCCGGTGATCTGCGTCGGTAATTTCCACGTCGGCGGAGCCGGCAAGACGCCGACCGTGCTGGCGCTGACGGATATTCTGCGTGACCTCGGCGAGCGGCCGGTGGTGCTGAGCCGTGGCTATGGCGGCCGGCTGGGCGGTCCCGTCGTCGTCGATCCTGCGGTCCATGAGGCTGCCGATGTCGGCGACGAGCCGCTGATGATGGCCGCGCGGGTGCCGGTCGTCGTGGCGCGCAATCGCGCCGACGGCATCGGTCTCGTCAAGGCGCAAGGCGCCACCGTCATCCTGATGGACGATGGCTTCCAGAATCCGTCGATTACGAAGGATCTCGCGCTGATCGTGATCGACGGCGCGCGCGGCCTCGGCAATGCCGAGGTGTTTCCCGCCGGACCGTTGCGCGCGCCGCTGCCGCCGCAACTGGCGCGCACCGACGCATTGGTCGTGATCGGCAGCGGCGGAGCCAGCGAGGCGGTCGCCTCACATGTGTTGGCGGCCGGCAAGCCGGTGTTTTCAGCCGCGTTGCGGCCAGATCCGCAGATCGTTGCGGCGCTGCGGGGCAGGCCGTTGCTGGCGTTTGCCGGGATCGGCGACCCCGCCCGCTTCTTCCGCACCCTTCGCGGCGCTGGTCTCGACGTCAGGCGCGAGCGTGCCTTTCCGGACCACCACCCGTTCACGGCGGGCGACGTCGTGGCCCTCGCCAACGAAGCCAGGCGTGATGGATTTGCCCTGGTGACCACGGAAAAAGATCTCGTGCGGTTCCGCGGCCACGAGGCCGCGCCCGATGTCATGGCATTCCCGGTCACACTGCAGTTCGACGATCTCGCCGCGTTGCGCGCGCTGGTTGTGCAACGGCTGTCAGCGAAGCGCAAAGATCAGCCGTTGGCCTTCAATGCGCCAGGATAATGCCGCTGCAGCACGGCGCTCGGCAGGGCGTAGGCTTCCTGCAGATCGACACTCCAATACTTCAGCTCGTCCAGCGGAATCCGCACATCGGTGACCGCGCAGCGCACATAGCTTCCCGGTGAGATCACCCGGAAATCGCCATCCAGATACTGCACCTGCGCCTCGCCCTGGCCCGAGGGACCAAACTTGTTGAGCACGTCCGCGATCTCCAATTCCTTGACGTGAAGTCCCCCTACGCGGGCGCCGCGCGCACACGACAGGCCGAATTTCGATGATTTCCTAGCATAGATGGGGGACGCTGTCCCCCCGCGCAAACCCACTGATTTGTGATGCTTCTGCTCGAAACTCCGTGCTAGCTAGATTGCGATATCCGCCGCTTGTCCCGCCCGGCTGGTTTGATGCGCTCCCTCGTCGCCATCGTCGTCTCACTGCTCTGCGCCACGGCGTTTCCAGCCTTGGCAGAGCCGTTGCCAGCGCCCGTCGCGGTCGAGATCCCCTCGGGAAGCTATGTGCTGCACGCCCAGCTCTACCGGCCGAAGGGGGCCGGCCCATTTCCGGTCGTCGTCGCGCTCCACGGCTGCGGCGGGCTTTCCGGCCGCTCGGAGCCGGTGCTGCCGCGCTATCGCGACTGGGCCGAGGAACTCGTCAGGGACGGCAAGGCCGTCCTGCTGCCGGACAGCTACGGCTCGCGCGGGTTGGGCCCGCAATGCCGCGTCAAGGAGCGTCGTATCAGCGGCCGGCGCGAGCGTGTCGCCGACATCGTGATCGCGCAGAAATGGTTGGCCGAGCAAGCCTGGGCGATGCCCGACCGGGTCAGCCTGGTCGGCTGGGCGGCCGGCGCGAGCGCGCTGTTGTGGGCGGTGCGCCCGCAATTGCCCGAGCATGTCTCGCCGGATTTTCGCTCGGCGGTGGCGTTCTATCCGGATTGCCGCGCCTCGTCCGGCCTCGGCTGGAGCACGCGCGTTCCGACATTGGTGCTGATCGGCGGCCTGGACGACGTCTATTCGCCGCCCGCGTGCCGGCAGATGATCGATGGCGCGCGCGGCCGCAGCGCGCTGACCCGCATCGTCATCTATCCCGGCGCCTATCACGATTTCGATCGTGTGAACCTGCCGCTGCATCAGGTCGCGGGATCCGACGCCGGGGCGCCCGAGCGCGGCCATGTCGGCTCGGATCCCGAGGCGCGCGCCGATGCGCAGAAGCTCGTGGCCGATTGGCTGGCGCGCTGAAGGCTACTCAGAACAGGCTGCCTTGGTCGGCGGGATCGGGCGTGCGCTTCGGTGCCGAAGGCTTGGCCTCGCGCGCAGGTTTCGGCGATGACGGCGCTGCCGGCGGAAGCGGGCGGTCCGCGCCCGCCGTGGCCGCGACCTTGCCGTCCGCAAATTCGATCGAGAGCGCGGCGCCCGGACCGATGCTCGCGGCATGGTGCAGCGGGTGGCCGGCCTCGTCACGCACCAGGGCAAATCCACGGGCCAGCACGCTGCGATAGGACAGCGCGGTGAGGAGCTTCTCGTTCTGGCCGACGCGGGCCGACAGGCGCTGAAGCTGGGTCAGCAACGCGCGCCGGGCCCGCTCGGCAAGACGTTCGGTTCGGTCGCGCTCGCGACCGATGGCCTGGCGCTTGGCCTGGGCGTAGGCTTGGCGCGAGGCCTTGAAGCGGGCGTCGAGCGCCTCGAATCGCTCGCGCCGCCGGTGCAACTGGCCGCGCGACGACAGCGACAGCCGCTCGGACGACGCGATGAGACGATGGCGTGATTGCGCGATCTGCGCGTGCAGCACGCGCAGAGTGAGCTTGGCGCTCGCCGCCGCGAATTGGCGAAAGTGTACATGCGTGTTGGTCTTCAGCGCGCGTGGCAGGCCGGCGGCCGCCGAATCCAGCCGCTGCCTGGGAATGGCGAGCAGATCGCTAGGGCCGGGCAGGGCGCGCGCGGCGGCGCGCAGCTCGTTGCGGCGGCTCTCCTGGCTGCGCTGCCAGCAGACGCCGACACGGCGCGCGAGGCTTGCGACCTCCTGCATCAGCTCGCTGCGCACCGGCACCGCCATTTCCGCGGCTGCGGTCGGCGTTGGCGCACGTTTGTCGGCGGCGAAATCGATCAAGGTCACGTCGGTCTCGTGGCCGACCGCCGAGATCAGCGGGATCATGCTCTCGGCCGCGGCGCGGACCACGATCTCCTCGTTGAACGACCACAGGTCCTCCAGCGAGCCGCCGCCGCGCGCGACGATCAGCACGTCGGGCCGCGGGATCGGGCCATCCTGCGGCAAATCGTTGAAGCCACGAATCGCGGCGGCAACCTGCTCGGCCGAGCCTTCGCCCTGCACCTTCACGGGCCAGACCAGCACGCGGCGAGGAAAGCGGTCCTCGAGCCGGTGCAGGATGTCGCGGATGACGGCCCCGGTCGGCGAGGTGACCACGCCGATCACCTCGGGCAGCCATGGCAGCAGTTGCTTGCGTGCGGGATCGAACAGTCCTTCGGCCCCGAGCTTCCGCTTGCGCTCCTCCATCAGCGCCATCAGCGCGCCGATCCCGGCCGGCTCCAGCGCCTCGATGACGATCTGGTATTTCGACGAGTTCGGATAGGTGGTGAGCTTGCCGGTGGCGATCACCTCGAGCCCCTCCTGGGGCTTGAAGCGCATGCGGCCATGCACGCCCTTCCAGATCACCGCCTCGATCTTGGCGCTCTCGTCCTTGAGCGCGAAATAGCAATGCCCCGAGGAATGCGGCCCGCGAAAGCCGGTGATCTCGCCGCGCACCCGGACGTGGCCGAACTGGTCCTCGACCGTGCGCTTCAGCGCCGAGGACAGCTCGGTGACGGTGAATTCGGGCGCGTTGGGCAAGGCTTCCGCAGGCGGCATCGCTGTTTGATTCGGTTCGGGGAGCAGCAGCCAAGGTAGGGGCTTTCCGCGTCCGCCGCCAATCAAGCCATTGCCTTTTCGATAACTCTATAATACAGAGTACTCTGTATAATGCAGAAAAGTTGGAGGACAGCGTGCGACGCGGCGTGAAGTTCCTGTTTCGGGTCCTAGGATGGGGGCTCTGCCTCGTGGGCGTGCTCGCTTTGGCCCTGGCTGCGATGATCGCGACGCCACTGGTGCGCCCGCCCGAGCTCAAGTCGATCTCGGAGACGGCCGGCCAGGTCGACCGCAGCACCATGCCCGGCCTGCAGCGCTTCAGTGCCCGCGATGGCACCGAGCTCGCCTATCGCCACTACCCGGCGCGCGGAACGGCTGTCGGCAAGGTCGCCATCGTGGTCCACGGCTCCTCCGGCTCCAGCGTCGCCGTGCATGCCCTTGCCGATGCGTTGGCGGCGCGCGGCATCGATACCTTCGCGCCCGACATTCGCGGCCATGGCGGTTCCGGCACCCGCGGCGACATCGGCCATCTCGGACAGCTCGAAGACGATCTCGCCGACCTCGTCGCCGAGGTCAGGAGGTCGATTCCGGCCCAACCGATCGTGTTGCTCGGCCATTCGGCTGGCGGCGGCTTCGCGCTGCGCGCGGCGAGCGCCCCGATCCAGGATCTGTTCACGCGCACCGTGCTGCTCGCGCCCTATCTGGGTTACGACGCGCCGACCAACCGGGAGAATTCGGGCGGCTGGGCCGGTCCCGACATTCCGCGCATCCTGGCGCTCGGCGTGCTCAGGCGCATCGGCATGCCGTGTTGCGAGGCACTGCCTGTGCTGGCCTTTGCTGTCAGGCCGAACTCGGAGAAATTCCTGGCGCCGACCTACAGCTACCGGCTGTTCCGCAATTTCGCGACCCGTGGCTACAAGGCCGATTTCACTGCGGCGAAGCACCCGGTGACCGTCATCGCCGGCGCCGATGACGAGCTGATGCTCGCCGACAAATATGCAGATGCGGTGCACGCCGTCGTGCCGGGCGTTGACGTGAAGCTGATCGCTGGCGTCAATCACATGGAGATCGTGTCGGCGCCGCAGGCGGTGAGCGCGATCGCCGAGGACGTGGCGACGCACTAGAGGTCCAAACCGCATGATTGACAGCCTGGAAGCCGCGCGGGCGCTCAGCGACATCGAGGATGTGACGAAGCGCGTGCGGCAGTCGCAGATCTATCGGCTGTCGAGCCTGCTGATGATCCTCTGGGGCGTTCTCGTCTTCGCCGGCAATCTCGTGACCTATCTCGCGCCCAACTACGCCGACAAGGCCTGGCTATCGGTCTATGTCCTCGGTCTGGCCGGGTCGCTGGGGTTGGGCGCGACGGAGAAGGCGCGTTCCGGCGTACGCAGCTTCGATCTCCGGGCGCTGCTCGCCTTCGTCATGTTCTTTGCGTTCGGCTTCTTCGTCGAAGCGATCGGCCATTTCGGACCGCGCGAGATGGGCGCATTCTGGCCGATCTATTTCATGCTGTTCTACGGCCTCGCCGGCTTGTGGTTCGGCGCGGCGTTCACGGTGTTCGGCCTTTGCGTCACCGCGTTGACCCTGGTCGGCTACCTCTTCATCGGCAAGGCTTTCCCGTTGTGGATGGCGTTCGTCAATGGCGGTGGCCTGGTTCTCGGCGGCTTGTGGATGCGGCGGAGCTGACGGTTTGGCGGAGCTCGACGAGATCATCCACCAACCGCTGCGGCTGAAGATCATGGCGGCGCTGAATGCCCTGCCTGCCGTGGCCGGGCTGGAATTCGTCCGGCTGAAGAAGCTGACCGGCGCCACCGACGGCAATCTCGGCGCGCATATCGACACGCTGGCGCGGGCCGGCTACGTCGCCGTGGACAAGGCCTTCGTCGGCAAGAAGCCGCAGACCACGGTCACGGCGACCGCGGCCGGCCGTGCGGCCTTCGCCCGCTATGTCGCGAACCTGCAGGGCATCATTGCCGGCGCTGCCGCGAAGCCGCCGGAGCCATGATTTGACTCCGTTGCGAGGGCCGGGCAATTGGGGCGTCCAAATTGGCCCACCCCTCTGCGACGGCATCGACGATGAACATTCTGCTCCTTGGTTCCGGCGGCCGCGAGCACGCGCTCGCCTGGAAGATTGCCGGCTCGCCGCTGCTCACCAAGCTGTGGTGCGCGCCCGGCAATGCCGGGATCGCCAAGGAGGCCGAATGTGTCGCGCTCGACGTCGCCGATCATGCGGCGGTGATCGCCTTCTGCCGGGCGAACAAGGTGGATCTGGTGGTGGTCGGCCCCGAGACGCCGCTCGCCGCCGGCATCGTCGATGATCTCGAGGCTGCCGGCATCAAGGCGTTCGGCCCATCCAGGCTCGCCGCCAAGCTCGAGGGCTCCAAGGGATACACCAAGGATCTCTGCGCCGAATACGACATCCCGACCGGCGCCTACTGCCGCTTCGACAATGCCCCCGAGGCGCTCGCTTATGTCCGCGAGCACGGCGCTCCGATCGTCGTCAAGGCGGACGGGCTGGCGGCCGGCAAGGGTGTCGTCGTGGCCAAGACGGTTGCCGAGGCCGAGGACGCCATCAAGATGATGTTCGAGGGCGGCTTTGGCGTCGCTGGCGCCGAGGTCGTCATCGAGGAGTTTCTCGAAGGGCGGGAGGTGTCGTTCTTCGCGCTGTGCGACGGTGAGACCGCGATACCGCTGGCCTCCGCCCAGGACCACAAGCGGGTGTTCGATCACGACCAGGGACCGAACACCGGCGGCATGGGAGCGTATTCGCCGACGCCGTTCGTGACGCAGGAGATTCATGACGAGATCATGAATCAGATCATTCAGCCGACCATTGCCGGGATGAGCGCCCGGGGCACACCCTTCAAGGGCATTCTCTATGCCGGCCTGATGCTGACGGCTCAGGGGCCGAAGCTGTTCGAATACAACGTGCGCTTCGGCGATCCGGAATGTCAGGTGCTGATGCTGCGGATGATGTCGGATCTCGTGCCCGCCATGCTGGCCGCCTGCGATGGGCAGTTGAAGAATTTCGACCTGCGCTGGTTTCCCGACGCCGCCGTCACCGTGGTCATGGCCGCGAAGGGCTATCCCGGCGACTACGCAAAGGGCGGTGTCATCGAGGGACTCGACGATGCCGCGAGGATCGAGGGCGTGGAGATCTTCCACGCCGGCACGGTGGCGAAAGACGGCGCCATTCTCGCCAATGGTGGGCGCGTCCTCAATGTCTGCGCGTCGGGAAAGAGCGTCGCCGAGGCTCAGGCGCGGGCCTATCAGGCCGTCGACCGCATCAAATGGGCTGACGGCTTCTGCCGGCGCGACATTGCCTGGCAGGCGGTGGCGCAGGAAAGCGGTCGGGGCTGAGCATCGTGATCGCCGCAGGCGGCCCCGGAAGGCTATTTTTCCCGCGAGAATTGTGGCAGTTCCATAGACTCATGCCGTGATGGGATGAATCAGTTCCGCCGTGGAACGGAGGGGCCATGGAATGCGCGCGGTGCGGCAGGCAGAATCAGCCCGGGAGAGCCTCGTGCGACCGGTGCGGCGAGCCGCTCAGCCTCAGATGTGAGGCGTGCAACCAGACCAACAGCCCGTCGAATCGCTTCTGCGGCCAATGCGGCGCGCCGTTGCCGGGCCGGCTGGCTCAGCCGGATCAGAACGCCCAGCGGGTGCTGCGGACCCTGAGCAGCAAGGGCGGTGAGCGCAAGCGACTCACCATCCTGTTTGCCGACATTCGTGACTCGACCCAGCTGATCGATAGTCTCGGCGATCCCGAACTCGCGATGCAACGGCTCGATCCGGTCCTCAACCTCATGAAAGAGGCCGTTCACCGCTATGACGGCGTCGTCAACAAGACACAGGGCGACGGCGTCATGGCCCTGTTCGGCGCGCCGGTGCCGCACGAGGATCACGCCGTGCGTGGCTGCCTCGGTGCGCTCGCGATGCAGGACTCGATCGCCCGCCTGGCGGATCCGCATCTGCAGGTCCGCGTCGGACTGCACACCGGCGAGGTGATCGTCCAGGTCGTCGAGAACAGCATGTACCAGACCTACGATGCGGCCGGCGCCAACGTGCATCTGGCCAATCGTCTGGAGCACATGGCCGAGCCAGGGACCATCCTCATCAGCAAGGAGACCTACACCGGCGCCAGGCAGTTCGTCGAAGCCGAGCCGCTCGGCACCCACACGCTGCGCGGCATTGCCTCGCCGGTGTCGATCTACAAGCTGATCGGCCGCCTGAACGCGCCGGCGAGCGACGTCTTCCGCAGCGGCCAACGCCTGTTGCCGCTGATCGGGCGCAACGCTCAGCTTGCGGTGCTCGAACGCGAGCTCGACGACGTCCTGGCGGCGCGTGGCGCTGTGGTCGGCATCGTCGGCGAGGCCGGCATCGGCAAGAGCCGGCTGTGCTTCGAGTTCGCCGAGCACTGTCGCCGCCAGGGCATTCGCGTCTACGAGGCGCGCGTGCTGGCACATGGCCGCGCCACCCCGTTCCAGCCGGTGCTCGAATTGTTGCGCGACTTCTTCGGCATCCGGGCGAAGGAGCCCGTCGAGGTGTCGCGACAGCGCGTGGTCGACAGACTCGAAGCCCTCGGCATTCCCGATACGGCGCTGGTGCTGCTGCTGGACTTCATGAGCCTTGCCGATCCGTCTCGTCCTGCGCTTCGGCTCGATCCGGGCGTGTTCAAGACGCGTCTCCTCAACGTGTTCAAGACGTTGTTCCGCTCGGCGCCGGCGGATGGCGCCGTGGTGATCATGATCGAGGACCTGCATTGGCTCGACGAGGCCAGCGAGGAGTTCGTCGAGGCGCTTGCGGAGGCCTCGATTGGCACCAAGACGCTGCTGGTCGTGAACTACAGGCCTGGTTTTGCCGCGTCCTTCATGCAGCGGGCTCCGTTTCACGAGCTGCACATCGTGCCGCTCGCATCCGCCGAGGCGCGCAAACTGCTGCGCGGCGTCTTCGGCGACGACGCATCGCTCGAGGCGCTGGTCGGCGACATCATCGAGCGCGCGCAGGGCAATCCCTTCTTCCTCGAGGAGTTGGCGAGCGCGGTCTCGGAGAGCGGCGGGTTCGAGGGTGAGCGCGGCGCCTATCGGCTGAAGGGCGGGATCGGCCCGATTCCGCTGCCGCCGACGGTGCATGCCGTGGTAGCGGCCCGCATCGACCGTCTGAGCGAGACCGCCAAGAGCGTCCTGGAAACAGCGGCTGTGATCGGCCGCTCGGTCGCGCTCGCCGTGCTCAAGCCTGTCGTGGGGCTCAGCGAGGCGGACCTGTTCGACGCGCTCGCACAACTGAGGCATGCCGATCTTCTCTATGATATGCCGCCGTTCGACATGGGCGTGCTCGCCTTCCGCCATCCGCTGATCCAGGAAGTGGCCTATGCCATGCAGCTGCGCTCGCGCCTGAGCGGCGTGCACGTGGCCGTGGCCAAGGCGATCGAGGCGCTGGATTGGGGCACGCAGGACGAGTTCGCCGCCCTGATCGCCTCGCACTACGAATTCGCCGGCCAGACCATGCAGGCCGTCGAGCATCTGCAGCGCGCGGCGCGCTGGATCGGCCGCACCAATACGGCCGAGGCACTGCGGCTTTGGAAAAAGATCCGCTCCATGCTGCAGACGGTGCCGCCATCCGAGCACGTCGATCGCCTCAGGGCGCTTGCCAGCGGCCAGATCCTCAATTGCGGATGGCGGGAGGGCATCTCGGCCGAGGAGGTGAGGCCTTTCGCCGAGGAGGCGCTGCGCTATGCGCGCTCCTCGGACAAGATGCACGAGCCGATCCTGCTCGGCGCTTACGGCCGCGTCCTCGCCTCGACCGGCGCAGCCGACGACTACGTCAACCTCGTGCAGAATGCGGTCAAGCTGACCTCGGAGGAGGGCGATGTCGGCCGCTATGCGACCGTCAACGCCATGCTGGCGCAGGCGCTTCTGCTGTCGGGGAGAGCACGAGACGCGCTAGCAGCGGCGAACACGGCGCAGGCGACGATCGCTAACCAAGGTGGTTTTGACAGTAGTGTAACCCTGGGGCTGACGCCAAATCAGATCCTGGGATTCGATGTTGAATATTGGATCAAGTGCCTCAGGACGCGAATCCTGGTCCAGCTCGGCTGTTTCGCTGAGCTCGAAATTCAGCTTTTCGAATTGTTGAATACCCCTCCCGAACAGTTGGCTCCGGTGGTCCGTTTTATCCCGCACTTTGCCGCTGTTGAATTTGCTCGATGGCAAGGTCGTGCTGAGGCCGCGGCTCTGCACTCGGCCGAGCTGCTTCAGATCGCTGAAGCGTCGGGCATGCCGTACATTCGGGTGCAGGCGTTGGCAGGGGCTGGTCTTGCTCGGGCGGCTGCAGGCGATTTCACTCACGCCGCGTATGATCTCAGGGAAGCGATCGAGTACTCGAGGCGCGCCAGGGCAGGCCTCGAGTTCGAAGCGCGCATGATGAGCGATCTGGCTGACGTCCTTTATCGCGCAGGAGACCTCCGTGGTGCACTCGACGTTGCTGAGGAAGCCAGCGTCATCGCCCGACGCAGGACGGATAGGATCGGTGAACTCCACGCGGTGCTGCTGCGATGTTTGATCAGTTCGTCCGACTCCGATTTTCGGAACGACGCAGAAGCTGTCGGATCGCTGCTCGACGCCGAGCGCCTGCTGGAAGTCTCGGGTGCCGAGGTCTACAAACCCATGTTGATAGCGTGCCGATCCTCCCTTGAAGGTACTAGATGACCCGTGCAGTATGCCCGCTTTCCATGAAGCATTATTAGGAGGCTGGGCACATGGGGATGATGATTAAAGACAGTACGACGCTCGATATTCTCGTGCAGTTGAATAGGCGTTTCGAGGCTGAAGCTTTGCCGGAAATGGTCGAGCTGCAGCGCGAGTTTGGAGTTTTTTCATTGCAGCATGGCTTGCAGCAATCGTTCGCTTTGCTGGGGATCGTGCCGCAGGATTGGACTGAGCGTCGCCGGTGGTACCGTTTCTTGGAACACCTCAGGACCTATCCCTCCGATCTAGATGGTGTGAATGGTCACGACCGTGTCATCCGGGCGTTCAAGGACGACCTGGAATCCGAGAAGCCGCTTCCTGTTTCGATTGTCTGCCATTCGGCAGCGGACGATCCTCGGGTGACGGTTACGCAAGGCCGTCCGGTCGTGTTCTCGCTCGAAACGCATGTGATCGTTTCGATCCCGACCACTCCCGGACGAGAGGCGCGTCAGAATCTGGCGGAAGTTGCTCGCACTAGGCGTGTTCAGAAGCGCGGCAAGAAATGAGCCTGACCGCAGGCGACGGCGCCGGACAAAAGGCTCCTTCTATTCAGGCCATTTGCTCCGACGTCGATGCCTACTACACCGCATGCGTCGCGCGTCATGGCGCGACGCCGCGGGGCGTCGACTGGTCATGCGAGGCGACGCAGGGCCTGCGCTTCGTGCAGCTGATGAAGCTGTGCGATGCGTCGGCGCCGTTCAGCCTCAACGACATCGGCTGTGGCTATGGCGCGCTGGTGCCCTTTCTGGCTGCGCGCTATCCGACCTGCGAGATCGACTATCTCGGCATCGATCTGTCGCGCGCCATGATCAGCCGCGCCCGTCGGCGCTTTGCTGGCCCGCAGCGGCGTTTCGTCGTTGCCGCGGAGAGCCCGCGCATCGCCGACTACTCGGTCGCGTCCGGCATCATGAACGTCAATGTCGGCTATCCGCGCCAGGCCTGGGAGAGTTACATCAAGGGCCTGTTGCGGCAGATGTTCGCCACCAGCCGCCGCGGCTTCGGCGTCAACTTCATGCGGGCCCACGGTGACGATGACGACGAGGCCTCCGATGCCGCGACGGCGCGGCTGTACCGGACCACGCCCGAGATCTGGGTGGCCCATTGTGAGCGCGAGTTTGCCGCGCCGGTCGAGGTCATCGGCGGTTACGGCATGAAGGAGTTCACCCTGCTGGTGCGCCGCAGACCCGAGGCGGCCGTCTCGGACGGCGATCCGTCGCACTGATGTCCGCAGCTCCGTTGCTCTCATCCAAGCCCGGTGGACACGCTGCCGCGATCGCGCGCGCGGTGGATGTGCTGATCTCCTCGAAAGGTCACGCCAGCCCCTTGCGGCTTGAACGGGCCTGCGCACTGCTGCGCCAGCATGCGCCGCTGCACTGGGTCGAGCGCCCGGGCGTGCGTCCGTTCTGGGCCGTCACGCGCTACGCCGACATCGTCGCGATCGAGACGCGGAGCAGGGATTTCGCTGCGGGACCCCGCACCTATCTTGCCAGCGAAGCCTCGGAGGCCGTGCTGCAGCGGGTCACCGGCAAGCCGCAGGCCGTCCGCAGCCTCACCGAGATGGATGCCCCGGATCACGCTGCCTATCGCGCGGTCATCCAGGGCGCCTTCGCGCCGCCGGCTCTGCGCGCGATGGAGAGCTGGCTGACGCAATGGGCCGCCGAGATCCTCGACCGGGTTGCTGCGCGTGGTGATGCTTGCGATTTCGCACGCGACGTCGCGCTGCCTTTCACCTTCCGCGTCATCGGTCGCATGCTGGGCACGCCCGAAGCCGATGACGCACGGCTTGCCCGGCTCGCCCAGGCGTTCGTGGCCGCCGAGGATCCGCAGCGGCGTTTTGCCGAGGCGCCCGGCGACACCATGCGCATGGCCATGCTGGCGCTGCGCGACTACTTCGAAGCCGTGGTCGCCGACCGCCGCGCCAGCCCGCGCGACGATCTCGCCAGCCTCATCGCGGAGAGCGCGCCGCATGGCGCCGCAATGCCGCATTACGAGCTGATCTCCTATTTCATCCTGCTGGTTACGGCCGGCCACGACACCACCTCGCTCGCTTTGGCCGGCGGGCTCGAGGCGCTGCTCGCGGACCCGGGCCAGCTCGAGCGGTTGCGCGCCGAGCCGGAGCTGCTCGATCCGGCGATCGAGGAGATGCTGCGCTGGACCACGCCGGTGCGCCATTTCATGCGGACGGCAGTCGGCGACACCGAGGTCGCCGGCCAGGTCATTCGCGAGGGCGAGGCGCTGGCCTTGTTCTTCCATTCCGGCAACCGCGACGAAGCCATGTTCGACGACGCCGGCACGTTCCGGATCGATCGCAGTCCGAATCCGCATATCGCCTTCGGCCGCGGCCCGCATGTCTGCATGGGGCTGCAGCTGGCGCGGATGCAGATGCGCGCGATGTTCGCGGAGCTGCTCCGTCGTACGTCGCATATCGCGCTCGCCGGACGGGTGCGCCGGGTCGAGTCGCCGTTCATGAGCGGGGTCAGCGGCCTTCCCATCCACATCCGCTTTCGCGAATGATGCGGCCGGGGCGAGGTCTCGTCAGCGCCGCGCCTTGAAGAACTCCTTCAGCATCTGGGACGCCTGCTGCTCGCCGACGGCCGAATAGACCTCCGGCGCGTGGTGACAGGTCGGTGAGGCGAAGAAGCGGACGCCGGATTCGACGGCGCCGCCCTTGGGATCGGCGGCCCCATAATACAGCCGGCGGATGCGGGCGAAGGAGATGGCGCCGGCGCACATCGTGCACGGTTCCAGCGTGACGTAGAGGTCGCAATCGACCAGCCGCTCGCTGCCGATCGCCTGCGCGGCCTGGCGCAGCGCCAGGACCTCGGCATGGGCGGTGGGGTCGCGGTCGGTCAGCGTACGGTTGGCGGCGGTGGCGATGACCACATTGTCCCGCACCACGACGCAGCCGATCGGCACCTCACCGGAAATTGCGGCCGATTCGGCCGCTTTCAACGCCAGATCCATGAAAGAAGGAGCGTTCATGGCTCGTAATGCCCGGATAAGTCTGGTACTGCATCGCCCTTCAGCAAAACCGGACCTCGATTTCCCGCGTGACAGGCGCTGCTCAGAGCGCGCGTACCACGCGACGTCCCGCACCTCAAAGTGAGACCTTCATGCCCCGCGACACCGACAAAGACAACGATTCCCGCGGCCGCCGCGGCGGCGCCCCGCGGGGGCGTTCCGAAGGGACTAAGGGACGCTCGGGCGCCGCGCGCGGCCCGGAGAAGAAGTTCGCCAAACGCGGCTTCGGCGACAAGGCGGCGGGGGCCAAGGGCAAGCGCTCGTTCGACGAGGGCCGTGCACCGCGCCGCCGCGACGACGGCGACGCGCCGCGCAAATCCTTTGGCGAAAAGCCGCGCTTTAACCGCGATGAGCGTCCGCGCGGCGACCGTCCGTTTGCCGCGCGTCCGCCGCGGGGTGAGAACGGCGAGAAGCGCGCCTTCAAGCCGCGCGGCGATCGGCCGAAATTCGACCGCGACACGGGCGGCGGCAGCAAGCGTCCCTACACGCCGCGCACGGATCGCGACGAGGCCCGTCCGGCGGCGCGATCCTCCGAGCGCAAGTTCGGCGAACGCAAGCCCTACGCGCCACGCGAGCGTGACGGTGAGAAGCGCCCCTATACGCCGCGCAGCGGGGGCGCCCGCGATCGCGGCGACCGTCCGCGCACCGAGCGCAGCTTCGGTGACCGGCCGCCGCGTGGCGATCGGCCGGAGCGGAAGTTCGGCGGCGAGAAGACATTTTCCCGCGGCGCTGACGGCGATCGCGGCGAGCGCAAATTCGGCGCCGGCCCGCGCGGTCCGCGCAAGGAATTCGGCGACCGTCCGGCCCGCGGCGAGTCCAAGCCGTGGCAGAAGCGTGAGGGCGGCGATCGACCGGAGCGCAGCGCCCGCCCGCCCCGCGATGGTGCGCGCAGCTTCGACCGTCCCAAGTTCGACCGTCCCAAGTCCGACCGTCCCAAGTCCGATCGCCCACGCGAGGATCGCCCCAAATTCGATCGTCCGAAGTTCGACCGTTCTGCCTCCGATCGGCCGCGCGGGGACCGTTCCAAGTTCGACCGGCCCACATCCGACCGTCCGAAATTCGACCGGCCGCGCGATCGCGGCGACGACCGCAAGTTCGATCGCCCGCGTCAACGCCCCGAAGGCCGCAGCGAGTGGCAGGAGCATCCGCGTGGCGAAGGTCGGGGTGGTGATTTCGCCGACCGGCCGCGCCGCGACAATGAGGACGAGAGCCGGGTCTTCGCCAAGCGCCCGGCGTTCGGCGGCCGCGGTCCGTATCGCGAGCGCAAGCCCGAGACCGACAAGCGCACCAAGCGCGTCGTGCCCGACGAGGCGCCGAAGCCCGGCAAGGCTGGCGAGCGCATCGCCAAGGTGCTGGCGCGTGCTGGCCTCGCCTCGCGCCGTGATGCCGAGGAGATGGTGACGCAGGGCCGCGTCACCGTGAACGGCCGCATCATCAACTCGCCGGCGCTCGACGTCACCGAGAACGACGTGATCCAGGTCGACGGCGCGCCGTTGCCGGAGCGTGAGCGCACACGGCTGTTTTTGTACCACAAGCCGCGCGGGCTGATGACGACGCACAGCGACCCCGAGGGGCGCCCGACCGTGTTCGACAATCTGCCGGAAGGGCTGCCGCGCCTGATCTCGATCGGCCGGCTCGATTTCAATACCGAGGGGCTGCTGCTGCTCACCAATGACGGCGGGCTGGCGCGCGTGCTCGAACTGCCGGACACCGGCTGGACACGCCGCTATCGTGTCCGCGCCCATGGCGAGATTACGCAGGCGCAGCTCGACCAGCTCGCTGCAGGCGTCGAGGTCGACGGCGTGAAATACGGCCCGATCGAAGCGACGCTGGAGCGCGACCAGGGCGCCAATGTCTGGCTGGTCGTTGCGATCCGCGAAGGGAAGAACCGCGAGGTGCGCAACGTGCTCGCCCATCTCGGCCTCGAGGTGAACCGCCTGATCCGCGTCTCCTACGGTCCGTTCCAGCTCCTGGAGCTGCCCGAGGGCGAGGTGCAGGAGGTTAAGACGCGGGTGCTGCGCGAGCAGCTCGGCGAGAAGGTCATCGCGCAGTCGGGCGCCGATCTCGGTCCGGCCGGCAAGGGTAATCGCGAGCCGTTGCCGGATCCGAAGCCCAAGCCGAAGCGCGAGGTGGTTGCCGACCGCAAGGGCCGGCGCGTGCTGGTCCAGCGCACAGGCAGCGAAGAGGCACGCGAGCGCCACGAGGCCGAGGCGCGCTTTCCCGGGCCGCCGCGGCGGCCGAAGCGCGGCTATCACGGCAAGCGCGATATCACGCCGCAGGACGAGTAGGGTGGTGCGATGCGTGTCGTCGGTGGACGGCTGAAGGGCCGCAACATCGCCTCGCCCGCCTCGCGCGACATACGGCCGACGCAGGACCGGCTGCGCGAGGCGCTGTTCAACATCCTCGTGCACGCCTACGAGGATCCGATCGAGGGCGCACGCGTGCTCGATCTGTTTGCCGGCACCGGTGCGCTCGGCATCGAGGCTGTCTCGCGCGGCGCGGCGTTCACGCTGTTCGTCGACAACGGCGCCGAGGCAAGGGCGCTGCTGCGCAACAATGTCGAGGCGCTCGGCCTCGGCGGTGTCACCAAGGTCTACCGCCGCGATGCCACCAATCTCGGTCCGGCGCGCCCGGTCGAGCCGTTCTCGCTGGTGTTTCTCGATCCGCCCTATGGCAAGGGTCTGGCCGAGAAGGCGTTGGCCTCGTTGCGCGACGGCGGCTGGCTGGTGCCATCGGCGCTGCTCGTGGTGGAAGAGTCCAAGGCCGCCGCGTTCAAGGCGCCCGAGGGGTTCGAAGAGCTCGAGCGTCGCGCCTATGACGACACGGAGTTCGTGTTCTTGCGTGGCTCTTGATCCTTGCGAATGGCTCGTTGCGGAGGGCGTCGGCGCTATCTCCTCCCGAACAGCTTCTCGACATCCGCCAGCTTGAGCTCGACATAGGTCGGGCGGCCGTGATTGCACTGGCCGGAGTTGGGCGTGTTCTCCATCTCGCGCAGCAACGCATTCATCTCTTCCGGCTTGAGGCGGCGGCCGGCGCGCACCGAGCCGTGGCAGGCCATGGTAGCGGCGACGTGCATCAGGCGGCGCTCCAGCGGCAGCGCCTCGCCCCATTCCTCCATGTGCTCGGCGAGATCGCGCAGCAGCCCCGCCGCATCGATCTTGCCGAGCAGCGACGGCGTCTCGCGCACCGCGACCGCGCCGGGACCGAACGATTCGATCGCGAGGCCGAATGAGGCAAGCTCATCAGTCCGCGCGAGCAGCGTCTCGACGGTGGCTTCATCGAGCTCGACGATGTCCGGGATCAGCAGGATCTGCCGCTGCACACCATGCGCCGCGAGCGAGGCCTTGAGCCGCTCATAGACGATGCGCTCATGGGCGGCGTGCTGGTCGACGATGACGAGGCCGTCGCGGGTCTGCGCCACGATGTAGGTGTCGTGGATCTGGGTGCGCGCAGCGCCGAGCGGACGGTCGAGCAGGTCGGGCGCGGCCGGCTGCTCGTGCAGACGAAGATCGGCGCGGGGCGTGCCGACGTCGAAGGCCGCTTGAGAGGATTCCGCAAGCCCGAACGACCCGAGATCTGGTGAGGGCGCCGCCGCAGGGACGGAGCCGCCGAAATGCGGCATCACCGGCGCCGACGGCGAGCGCTGCCAGTCCCAATTCATCGGACCGACGTTGGGCCGCGGTGGCGCGAAGGCCGGGCGGAACGCGGCGATGGTCGCGCCGCCGTCATTGGCCGCGGTGCGGCGGCCTTCGCGGGCGAGACCTTCCTTCAACGCGTGGATGATCAGCGCGCGCACCAGGCCGGCATTGCGAAAGCGCACCTCGGTCTTGGCCGGATGCACGTTGGCGTCGACCTCGCGCGGATCGAGTGTGACGAACAGCGCCACGACAGGATGGCGGTCGCGCGGCAGATAGTCGGCGTAGGCTGCGCGCACGGCGCCGAGGATCAGCTTGTCGCGCACCGGGCGGCCGTTGACGAACAGATACTGCCCAAGCGCATTGGCGCGCGTCAGCGCCGGGGCCGCGGCGAAGCCTTCGACCACGACATGATCGCGCTCGCTGCGCACGGCGATCGCATGGCTGCGGAAGTCGGCGCCGAGGATGTCGCCGAGCCGCGTCAGCTGGCCCGGCGCGCCGGGCAGCGCGGCGGCCCAGGTCACCGGCGCGCGCTCCTCGCCGGCGAGCGTGAAGGCGATGTCGGGCCGCGCCATCGCCAGCCGCCGCACCACCTCGCGGATCGCCTCGGCCTCGGTGCGGTCGGTCTTGAGGAACTTCAGCCGGGCCGGCGTGGCGTGGAAGAGATCGGCGACCTCGACGCGGGTGCCCTGGTTCAGCGCGGCCGGCACGATCGGCGACTTGTCGCCGCAATCGACCGCGAGCGCCCAGGCATGCGGCTCGCTCTTGTGCCGCGTCGTGATCGACAGCCGCGCCACCGAGCCGATCGAGGGCAGCGCCTCGCCGCGGAACCCGAGGGTGCGGATCTGCAGCAGGTCCTCGTCGTCGAGCTTCGATGTCGCGTGGCGCTCGACCGCGAGCGCAAGATCGGCCGCCGTCATGCCGCCACCGTCGTCGGTGATCGCGATCTTTCGCCGGCCGCCACCGTCGGTGAAGATGTCGATGCGGCTCGCGCCGGCATCGATCGCGTTCTCGACCAGCTCCTTGACGACGCTCGCCGGCCGCTCGACCACCTCGCCGGCGGCGATGCGGTTGACGATCTGTTCGGGAAGCTGGCGGACGGGCATGGGTGCGAACGAACTTGAAAGCTGGCTGGCTTGGATCTTGAAGGCGCGCGGCGCTCACGCTGCAAATCTGGGGCGAGAATAGCTTTTTTCATGCGCTGCGGCAGAGAAAAGCAACCTTCTCCAACGGGATTGTGAGGCGGCCGGGGCCAGTATATCGTTTCGCAAAAATAACGATCAGCCGGAGGAAGCCCATGTGCCATCTGTTCGCACACCAGCCTCAGCGCGATTATGAGTCGCAGACCCGCTCGTTGCGGATCGGCGGCCATAGCACGTCGATCCGGCTCGAAATGGCGTTCTGGGACACGCTCGAGGAGATCGCCGCCAAGGAAGGCATGGGCCTCGCCAAGTTCGTGACCACGCTGTACGCCGAGGTGCTCGACCATCACGGCGAGGTGAAGAATTTTGCGTCGCTGCTGCGCTGCTCCTGTCTGATCTATCGGGCAAAGGCGACTGCGACGCTGCCGGAATTTACCGCGGCGGCGATCATGGACGCGGCCGAGTAGCCACTCGGGCGGTCTCGCGTCTCCCTCCCCCGCTTGCGGGGGAGGGCGGGGTGGGGGCGCCACAGCGGCAGTCCCGCCGCAGCGTTCCCCCACCCGTATCGCATCTTCGATGCGATACGACCTCCCCCGCAAGCGGGGGAGGCGCTGACCGAGATCGCCGCAAGAGTTTTGCGTCACCATACCGATCGTAATCAAATCTCCTTCTTCTGCATCGCGCCAGCAATGTAGTCCGCCTGGCGGATCGCCAGCGCCACGATGGTGAGTGTCGGATTGCATGCCGCTCCCGTAGTGAACTGGCTGCCGTCGGAGACGAACAGGTTCTTGATGTCGTGGGTCTGGCCGAACTTGTTGACGACGCCGTCCTTGGCCTTCTCGCTCATCCGGTTGGTGCCGAGATTGTGCGTCGAGGGGTAGGGCGTGGTCGGATAGGTCACGGTGGCGCCGACCGCCTCGTAGATCGCCGAGCCCTGCTTGTAGGCGTGGGCGCGCATCGCGACGTCGTTGGGGTGATCGTCGAAATGCACCGAGGCCACGGGCATGCCGAACTTGTCCTTGGCGACCGGATCGAGCGTGATGCGGTTGGTCTCCTGCGGCATGTCCTCGCCGACCAGCCACATGCCGGCCATGCGCGGATAGGTCTCCATCGCCGCGGTGAAGCTGCGGCCCCAGGCGCCGGGATTGAGGAACGCCGCCATGAAGGGCAGGCCGAGCGACAAGGTCTCCATCTCGTAGCCGCCGACGAAGCCGCGCTTCGGATTGAACGCGGCCTCGTCGCGGACGATGCCGGCCATGGTGGTCCCGCGATACATGTGCACCGGGTTCTCGAACGTCGCATAGACGCTGCCGGTCATGTGCCGCATGTAGTTGCGCCCCACCTGGCCGGAGGAGTTGGCAAGACCATCCGGGAACATGTTCGAGGCGCTGTTGAGCAGAAGCCGCGGGCTCTCGATCGAGTTGCCGGCGACGGCGACGATACGGGCCTTCTGCAACTGCATCTTGCCCTGGCCGTCGGCATAGACCACGCCGGTGACCTTGCCCGAGGCGTCATGCTCGATCTTGATCGCCATGCTGCCCGGCCGCACCTCGAGATTGCCGGTGGCCTCGCCCTTCGGGATCTCGGTGTACAGGGTCGACCATTTCGCACCGGACTTGCAGCCCTGGAAGCAGAAGCCGATCTGCTGGCAGGCGCCGCGGCCGTCGCGCGGCTGCGAGTTGATCGCCATGTTGCCGGTGTGCACGATCTTGTAGCCGATCTTCCGGGCGCCGGCCTCGAGCACCTTGAAATTGTTGTTGCCGGGTAGGCCCGGAATGTCGTTGGTGCGGGTGACGCCCATCTTGAACTCGGCCTTGGCGTACCACGGCTCCATTTCGGCGAGCGTCACCGGCCAGTCCAACAGGCTCGTGCCGGGCACGCCGCCATAGGTGGTGCGCGCCTTGAACTCGTGCTCGTCGAAGCGCAGCGAGGCGCCGGCCCAGTGCACGGTCGAGCCGCCGACCGCCTTCACGATCCAGGCCGGCAGGTTGGCAAAGTCCTTTGCCACCCGCCAGGTGCCGGACGTGGTGCGCATGTCGGTCCAGGCGAGCTGGGTGAAGCTCTCCCATTCGTCGTTGATGAAGTCGGGAATCTCGTAGCGATTGCCGGCTTCGAGAATGACGACCTTGATGCCTTTCTGCGCGAGCTCGTTGCCGAGCGTGCCGCCGCCGGCGCCCGAGCCGATGATGACGACGACGCTCGAATCGTTCTGATCGAATTTTGCCATGGTGGTTTCCTCCGTGTTTTCTGTTGTTCGCCGGCGTCAGGCTTTCGGCAGCCAGTCGATGTCGGAGAAGCCACGGTTGATGTAGCCGCCATGCTCGGCGGAGGAGCCCTCGTAGCCGAACTTCGGCCAGAGCTCCTTCTGATTGTAGAGCGACACCACGAGGTCGCCGCGGAGCGTCTTGAAGAAGGTCGTCTGCTCGATGGCCTGGAGCAGCGCGACGCGGTCGGCCTCCCACGGCACCTGGGCGTAAGGCACCTTGTGGCGGTCACGCGCGTCCTGGTCGAGCCGGGCGACGCCGTCATTGATCATTGCCTTCACGGCGGCATCCTCCGCGGCCTTGCCGTCCCACGGCTTGACCGCGGTGATGTAGTAGCGGTCGGCGAGGAAGTCGTGCGGATAGATGTCGCGCGCGACCTTCACCAGCGTCTTCAGGGTGGCCGGCGTCAGCGCCTTGGCATCCTCCGCCCAGGCATCGGCAATGCCGAGGCCGGTCGCGGAAGCCACGGCTGCGGCCGGCACGGTCGAGGCCGCGCCCTTGAGAAAGACGCGGCGGTCGTATTTGTTGCGGCGATCGACTTCTCTCATGGGTATCCTCCGTTGGTTTTTTGTTTGGTGTATTTTCGTGGTCAGCGGCTCATCCGAAGCGGCCGCCGCGCTGGATGACCTCGATCTTGTAGCCGTCGGGATCGGTGACGAAGAAGAAGCGCGCGAGTGTCGCACCATTGTGCTTGAAATCGCGCAACGGGCCTGGTGCCAGGTTCTCGCGCTCGAAACGGGCATGCTCGGCATCGAGATCGTCGACCACGACAGCAAGATGGCCGTAGCCGTCACCGAGCGTATACGGCTCCTTGCGGTCGTAGTTGACGGTGAGCTCGACCTCGAACGGCGACGACGGATGGCGCAGATAGATCAGCGCGAAGCCGTCGAAGCGTAGATTGTCGGCGATCTCCAGGCCGAAGGCGCGCTTGTAGAAGTCGAGCGCCTTGACCTCGTCCAGCACGCGGATCATGGAATGCACGGGTTTGGCCATCTCAATTGTCCTTCAGGTAGTTGATGATCGCGGCGCGCACGTCGGGCTTGGCCTGGCGATACGCCATCACGGCGCCGGGGATCAGCTCTTGCGGGTTGGTCAGCCAAGCATCGAGCTTGGTCTCGTCCCAGGTGAAATCAGCTTTCGCGAAGCCGGCCGAATAGCGGAAGCCTTCGACGGAGCCGACGCGGCGGCCGACGACCTTCGAGAGCGGCGGCCCCTGGCGCATCGGCTCGGCGCTGCTCAGCGTGTGGCAGACGCCGCATTGCTGCTTGAACAAGGTCGCGCCGTCGGCAGGCTTGGGCGACGGCAAGGCCATCTGCGCCGATGCGATCGTGGTGCTCAGGACTGCGCCGCACCATCCTAGTCCTAAAACAAGCAGCAGCTCTTGCGCCGTACGCCGTCCCGACATCGATCCTCTCTCATCATTTTTGATGAGACTAGGTCGCAGCGAGAGCGCCGTGGTAGTAGCGGGCTGTTTCGGCCGGAACAAAGCGTGCGCAGGACTCGTCCAGCCGCAGGATATGTCAGCGTTGCGGACTAATCGTCGAAGCGGCGCCCACCGCGTCCCGCCTTGACGTCGCTGCGGATCTTCTTGCCTTCGAGCCGGCGCTGCTTGGAGCCGAAGGTCGGCTTGGTCGGGCGCCGCACCTTCGGCCGGATCATCGCCTCCTTCAACAGCGTGACGAGACGCTCGATCGCATCGGCCTTGTTGCGCTCCTGGGTGCGGAAGCGTTCGGCCTGGATGACGATGACGCCGTTCTTGGTCATGCGCTGTCCAGCGAGCCGCGCCAGCCGTGCGGCGGCGTCCTCGGGCAGGGTGATCCGGGTCGTGTCGAAGCGCAGCTGCGCCGAGGTCGACAGCTTGTTGACGTTCTGGCCGCCGGGGCCGGAGGCGCGGACGAACGAGATCTCGATGTCGTCTTCGTTGATGGCGAGGTCGCGGGAGATCCGCAGCATGGGGCACCAGTGGAATCGAGGTTTTCGCGTCCACCATAGCGGGTTTAGGGGAGGTGTGCGCGGGGCGTCATGGCGAGGCGCGGTTGGCGGCCCGAGACCGCCGCCAGAATCTCCACTGTCATCCCGGCGAACGCCGGGATCCATAACCCCAGGGAGCAGTTTGGGGCAGGCTGGCCGCTGACACCTCCCGCCTCACGTCGGCTGCGGCGTATGGGTGCCGGATCTGCGCCGCGCTGGCGCGCGTCGCAGCTTGTCCGGGACGACAGCGGTGTGCGAGGCGGATTCACGGTTCAAACAGCGGCCGCAGGCGACGACATGTCAGCGCGTTCTCGCGGCATCTGATGCCCGAGGTCTGCGATCAGTTCGTCCCTCGCGAGCATGCAGAGGGCGCGGGGAATGCCGGGCGCTGGCCGCACCCATGGCCCGCCTGCGAAAAAAATGCAGGCGGCAGGAACCACAGGTTCAGCCGAGACATCCCGGCATTCCCCGCGCGATGGGCTTCACGCTTATACGCAGTCTCCCTGGTGCGCCGGCTTGTTGGCCACCATGGTCCGTGCGGCGCGAGCGCCGTCACGAACGTGACACCAGCTTCGGGGTATCAGGACGCTGCGACTTCACGTCCGCAAGACATCGTTCGTCCGCGTCCTCGTGAGAAGACGCTGCGATCTCTCGCGGCCACCGCTCCCCGCCTCGCGTGTCGTGACGATCGCGCGCAACGCCCCTCCGCAGTGAGGCGGGATGGGCGGATTAAATCATGAATTCCGAAAAATAGCAAGACGATTATTTTTATCGGAAGTCGACGCGCGGTCCTCCGCTGTCGTCCCGGGCAAGCCGTCAGCGACGCGGAGCGTGGCTGACGGCGCCGACCCGGGACCCATACGCCGCAGCCGAGGTGGGGCGGCAGATGCCAATGACCAAGCTGCCTCAAACATCGCCCTGGGGGTTGGGTCCCTGTGTCTGGAAAGTCTGCCATGATGATGGTGGGCGGGAAGCCGTTGGGTCCTTGGCGCTAGACGCCGTG
>NZ_JBNPUF010000011.1:0-236292 GCF_051168035.1 Bradyrhizobium sp. HKCCYLRH3059
CAGCGATTGATCTGCGCGACCCCAAAACTGTCAACTATGTCCCCGAACAGGTGTAAGCTATGTCTCCGGGCTGAACAGAAGCGAAGCAATCCAGGATGGTGGGCGGGACCCTGGATTGCTTCGCTTCGCTCGCAATGACGGGGAGAGGTTTGAGCGAGGCAATTGGCATGGCAGGGTGAGCCCTCCCTCAGGTCACCGGAGCCGGATTGAACAAGGTCAGATCGTTGTGGATGCCCCAGCGGTCCGACCATGGCTTGGTGCGGCCGGAGGCGACGTCGAGGATCAGCTTGAACAACTCCCAGCCGGTTTCCTCGATCGTCATCTCGCCGGTGGCGATGCGGCCGGCGTCGAAGTCGATCAGATCCTTCCAGCGGCGCGCCAGCTCGCTGCGGGTCGCGACCTTGATGACGGGCGCCGCCGCAAGGCCGTAGGGCGTACCGCGGCCCGTGGTGAACACCTGCAAGGTCATGCCAGATGCGAGCTGCAGGGTGCCACAGATGAAGTCGGAGGCTGGCGTCGCCGCGAACAGCATGCCCTTTTGCCTGGCCTTCTCGCCCGGCGCCAGCACGCCGTGGATCGGACCGGAGCCCGACTTCACGATCGAGCCCAGCGACTTCTCGACGATGTTGGCGAGGCCGCCCTTCTTGTTGCCGGGCGTCGTGTTGGCGCTGCGATCGGCGCCGCCGCGCGCGAGATAGGAATCGTACCAGTCCATCTCACGGATCAGCGCGCGGCCGACGTCCTCGTTGATGGCGCGCCGGGTCAGCAATTGGATCGCGTCGCGAACCTCGGTCACCTCCGAGAACATCACGGTCGCGCCCGCGCGCACCAGCAGGTCCGCCGCGAAGCCCACTGCGGGATTGGCGGTCACACCGGAGAACGCATCGCTGCCGCCGCATTGCAGGCCGATGACGAGATCGGACGCCGGGCAGGTCTCGCGGGTGCGCTTGTTGAGTTCGGCAAGGCGGCGATCGGCCTGGGTCATGATGGCGTCGACGATGGCGCCGAAGCCGTCGAAGGCCTCGTCCTGCATTCGGACGATCGAGTCTTCAGTGCCTTCCGGCAGCAGCCGCTCCGGCGCGAGCTTCTCGCAGCCGAGGCCGACGACGAGGATCTCGCCGCCGAAATTCGGGTTCAGTGCGAGGTTCTGCAGGGTTCGGATCGGCACCACGGCATCTGGCGCCGTGATCGCGACACCGCAGCCATAGGCGTGGGTAAGCGCGACGACGTCATCGACATTCGGGTACTTCGGCAGCAGCTCGCTCTTGATGCGCTTGATCGCGAATTCCAGTGTGCCCTTGACGCATTGGACCGAGGTCGAGATGCCCAGCACGTTGCGGGTGCCGACCGAGCCGTCGCGATTGCGATAGCCTTCGAAGGTGTAGCCTTCGAGCGGCGGCAGCGGCCCCGGCACCGCGGTGGAGATTTCGAGCTGATCGAGGGCAGGAGCCTCAGGCATGTCGATGCGAGCCTCGTCCACCCATTCGCCGGATGCGATCGGCGACTTCGCATAGCCGATGATCTCGCCGTAGCGGACGATCGGCGCGCCCTCGGCGATGTCGACCAGTGCGGTCTTGTGGCCCTGCGGGACGAAGCTCCTCAGCGTCAGGCCATCGGGAAATTTGGTGCCGGCAGGCAGGCCGAAATCGTTCACCACGATCGCGACGTTGTCGCGCGCGTTGAGCTTGATGATGCGGGGCTCCTGGTTGGCGACGACCTGCTGGTTCATGCTGGCTCCGTTCCGCTCCGGTGGGTGGGCAAAGGCGCGGAGCGCCGTGCCCGCCTACTTCCTTCTTTCATCCCCTCTCCCCGTAAGAACGGGGAGAGGGAGTGGACCGTCGATGCGGCCCGTCTGTTAGCTCACGGCGGACGAGGCTCACACCGGGAAGGTGTAGGCCGTCTTCACCGTCGTGTAGAATTCCCGCGCGTAGGAGCCCTGCTCGCGGGCGCCGTAGCTCGAGCCTTTGCGGCCGCCGAACGGGACGTGATAGTCGACGCCGGCGGTCGGCAAATTGACCATCACCATGCCGGCCTCGCTGTTGCGCTTGAAGTGCGAGGCGTATTTCAGGCTGGTGGTGCAGACGCCGGCCGCGAGGCCGAACTCGGTGTCGTTGGCGATCGCCAGCGCCTCGTCGTAGTTCTTGGCGCGGATGACGCAGGCGACCGGTCCGAAGATCTCCTCGCGGGCAATGCGCATCGCGTTGGTGGCCTCGGTGAACAGCGCTGGCTGCATGTAGAAGCCGGGCGTCTCGCGGTTGAGCAGCTCGCCGCCCCAGGTGAGCTTGGCGCCTTCGTCCTGGCCGATCTTGAGATAGCGCTGATCCTGCTCGAGCTGGTTGGCGTCGACCACCGGGCCGATATGGGTGCCCTGCTTGACGGCGTCATCGACCACAAGGCCCTTGAGCCGCTCGGTCATCGCCGCGACGAACTTGTCGTGGATGCCCTCGGTGACGATCAGGCGCGAGGACGCCGTGCAGCGTTGGCCGGTCGAGAAATAGGAGCCGTTGACACAGGCTTCGACCGCGACCTTGACGTCGGCATCGTCGAGCACGACCATCGGATTCTTGCCGCCCATCTCCAGCTGGAACTTCTTCATCGGGTTCGACAGCACGCAGGCCTGCGCGATCTTGCGCCCCGTGCCGACCGAGCCGGTGAAGGAGATCGCGTGAACATCCGGATGCTCGAGCAGGGTCTGGCCGACCACCGAGCCGGAGCCGACGACGAGGTTGAAGACGCCGGCGGGAAGGCCGGAGCGCGCGATGATCTCGGACAGCGCATGCGCCGAGCCGGGCACCAGCTCCGCCGGCTTGAACACGACCGTGTTGCCGTAGCAGAGCGCGGGCGCGATCTTCCAGGCGGGGATCGCGATCGGGAAATTCCAGGGCGTGATCATGCCGACGACGCCGACGGCCTCGCGGGTGATCTCGACGTCGAGGCCCGGACGGACCGAGGCGCCCTTCTCGCCGGTGAGGCGCAGCGCCTCGCCGGCAAAGAACGCAAAGATCTGGCCGGCACGGGCGACCTCGCCGATGCCCTCCGGCAGCGTCTTGCCCTCCTCGCGCGCCAGCAGGCGGCCGAGCTCTTCCTTGCGCGACAGGATCTCCGCCGAGATCTTGTTGAGCGCGTCATAGCGCTCCTGCGGCGTCGAGCGCGACCAGGCCGGGAAGGCGGCCTTGGCGGCGGCGATCGCCTTCTCGGTCTGCGCCTTGTCGGCCTTGGCGTATTCGCCGACGACGTCGTTGGTGTTGGACGGGTTGATGTTGCGGGTCACCCCGCTGCCGTCGACCCACTCGCCGGCGATGAAATTCTTGAGGATCGCGTTCATGTTGTTCTCCAGACTTTGCGCGATTGCTCGGACAATCTAACCGATCGCCCCCGTCATCGCACGAGACAGGGGCGCTTGTCGTCGAAGGTCCAGCCGGGGATCAGATACTGCATTGCGACGGCGTCGTCGCGTGCACCGAGCCCGTGGCTCTTGTACAGCGCATGGGCCTTTTCGATGGCGCCGCGGTCAACCTCGACACCGAGCCCAGGTTGCTCGGGCACGGCGATCCTGCCGCCCTTGATCTGCAGCGGCGCCTTGGTCAGCGCCTGGCCGTCCTGCCAGATCCAGTGGGTGTCGATGGCGGTGACCTTGCCCGGCGCAGCGGCGGCCACGTGGGTGAACATCGCCAGCGAAATGTCGAAATGGTTGTTGGAGTGCGAACCCCAGGTCAGACCATTGTCGCGGCAGGTCTGGGCGACGCGCACCGAGCCCTGCATGGTCCAGAAATGGGGGTCGGCCAAGGGAATGTCGACCGCCCCGAGCCGCAGCGCATGGCTGAGCTGCCGCCAGTCGGTGGCGATCATGTTGGTCGCGGTCGGCAGGCCCGTGGCGCGGCGGAACTCGGCCATGATCTCGCGGCCGGAGAAGCCGGCCTCGGCGCCGCAGGGGTCCTCGGCATAGGCCAGGATGCCGTGCATGTCCTTGCACAGCCGGATCGCTTCATCGAGCGACCAGGCGCCGTTGGGGTCGAGCGTAACGCGCGCCTGCGGGAAGCGTTTTGCCATGGCGGTCGCCGCCTCGATCTCGGCCTCGCCGCGGAGCACGCCGCCCTTCAACTTGAAGTCGGCGAAGCCATAGGCGTCGTGCGTCGCCTCGGCGAGCCGCACCACAGCTTCGGGCGTCATCGCCTCCTGATGTCGCAGCGTATACCAGCCGTCCTTCTCGCGCTCGCCGGTGGCGTAGGGCAGGTCGGTCTTCTTGCGGTCGCCGATGAAGAACAGATAGCCGAGCGCCTCGACGGAGGCGCGCTGCTGGCCTTCGCCGAGCAGGGCCGCCACCGGCAGGCCGAGATGCTGGCCGAGCAGGTCGAGCAGCGCGGATTCGACTGCGGTCACCGCATGGATCATGACGCGCAGATCGAAGGTCTGCTTGCCGCGGCCGCCGGCGTCACGATCGGCGAAGGCGGTACGCATCGTGGCGAGGATGGTGTTACAGGCGCCGATGCTCCTGCCCACGATCAGGCTCTTCGCATCCTCCAGCGTCTGCCGGATCTTCTCTCCGCCGGGCACCTCGCCGACGCCAGTGTGGCCGGCATTGTCGGTGAGGATGACGAGGTTGCGGGTGAAGAACGGCCCATGCGCGCCGCTGAGATTGAGCAGCATGCTGTCACGGCCGGCCACCGGAATGACCTCCATGCCGGTGACGATCGGCGCGCCGGAGATTCCGGTGCTGGTGGCTGCGTGACTCATGTGCTCCTCCCGGTCTTCTTCCTATCTCCGTCATTCCGGGGCAGCCCGTCAGGGCTGAACCCGGAATCCAGAGATTGGCTTGCGTCTCTTCTTATCCATCAACTCGGAGATTCCGGGTTCAAGGCCTTGCGGCCTTGCCCCGGAATGACAGCAAGATCACTCCGCCGCCTGCTGTGCCGAGACGGCGCCCGGCAGCGCCTTCACCAGCGCCGTCAGCTCCGCCATCTCCTCCGCGGTCAGATCGGTCAGCGGCAGGCGGACAGGGCCGGAATCGCGGCCGATCACCTTCATGCCGGCCTTGATGATCGAGACCGCGTAGCCCTTCTTGCGGTTGCGTATCGCGATCAGCGGCAAAATGAAATCCTTCAATCCGGCATGGATGGTGGCGTGGTCGCGCTTGCGCACTGCGGCATAGAAGTTCGTCGCGAACTCCGGCACGAAGTTGAACACGGCCGAGGAGTAGGTCGTCACGCCCATGTCGAGATAGGGCAGGGCGAAGGTCTCGGCGGTCGGCAGGCCGCCGATATAGGTCAGGCGGTCGCCCATCCTGGTGTAGACACGGGTCATCAGCTCGATGTCGCCGATGCCGTCCTTGTAGCCGACCAGGTTCGGGCAGCGCTCGCACAGCCGTGCCAGGGTGTCCGGCTGCAGGATGGCGTTGTCGCGGTTGTAGACGATGACGCCGATCTTGACCGATTTGCAGACCGCCTCGACATGGGCGGCGAGGCCGTCCTGCTCGGCATGCATCAGATAGGGCGGCAGCAGCAGGAGGCCGTCGGCGCCGGCCTTCTCGGCGCCAATCGCGATCTCGCGCGCGATCGCGGTGCCGTAGCCGGTGCCAGCGAGCACGGGCACGCGGCCCTTGGTCTCGTCGACCGCGACCTTGACCACCTCCGGCACCTCGGCCGCGGTCAGCGAGAAGAACTCGCCGGTGCCGCCGGCAGCGAACAGGCCCGCGACGTCATAGCCGCACAGCCAGTCCATGTTGGCGCGATAGGTGGCCTCGTCGAACGAATAGTCGGCCTTGAACGGCGTCACGGGGAAGGAGAGCAGGCCGCTGCCGATCTTCGCAGCCATTTCCGTCGGGGTCATCTTGCTCATCGCGCGGGTCCTTCACGAATGTCCTTGGGAACGGGCGCGGCCGGCGCCGGCGCGCATTCCCCCGGGCGATGTCGTAGGACCAAGTTCGATGCCGGTCCAAGCCAATGACGGTATCGATTGATGCGGATCAGATATCAATCTTCCGCGTGCTGCACGGCGAGATTGCCGGCCAGCTCGACCAGTGCCGGCAGCAGCGGATTGTCGTGATCGCGCCGCCAGACCAGGAACAGCTCGGCCGGCGTCGGGTTGCGCAGCTTCAGCGGCCGCAGCCGGACATCGGCGATCTTCAGGCTGGAGGCAGCTTCGGGCACGATCGCAAGCCCGAGGCCGGCGCGCACCATCGCCAGGATCGAGTGGATCTGGCTCAGATGCTGCACGTAGCGGGGCAACACCTCTGCACGCATGAACTGCGACACCAGGAGATCGTGGAAATAGCGCGCCTCGGTCTGCGAATACATGATGAAGTTCTGGCCGTCGAAATCACGGATCGACACGGCCTCGGCGGAGGCGAGACGATGGCGGCGCGGCAGCGCGGCGCAGAGCGGCTCGGCGACGACGCGGCGGGTGGCGAATTCGGGGCGCGCGATCGGCGGCCGCAGCAGGCCGGCGTCGATCTGGCCGGAGGCCAGCGCCTCGATCTGGTCGCCGGAGACCATTTCCTTCAGCGACAGATCGGCTTCTGGAAGCTCGCTGCGGCAGGCGGCGACCAGATCGGGCAGGAAGCTGTAAGCCGCGGCCGCGGTGAAGCCGATCTTGAGCGAGCCGCTCTTGCCGCTGGCAATGCGCTGCGCCACCTGGGCGGCGCTCTCGGCCATTTTCAGGATGCGCCGTGCCTCGGGCAAAAAGCTGCGCCCGGCCGGCGTCAGCTTGACCGAGCGGCTGGTGCGCTCCAGCAGCACCGCATCGATGATGTGCTCCAGCACCTGGATCTGCCGCGACAGCGGCGGCTGCGTCATGTTGAGCCGGATCGCGGCGCGGCCGAAATGCAGCTCCTCGGCCACGGTGACGAAGCAGCGCAGCTGGTTGAGGTCGAACATCGATGCGTCCTCGGCATGGATACGGCGGATTGTGCGGGCTTGGTAGCATCGATTGGGTGCCGTGGGAATGTTGGCGGGATCATCGGCCGCGGCTTGGCAGACGCGCCCAGCTCGGCGGTTCGCATCAGGCGGGGCCACTGCCTGCCGCGGCCGTCATGCGCGGAGCGAAGCGATGATGCAATCCCGAGTCGCCGGCCGCCGTGGTGCCCGCGCACATGTTGACATCTGCAATGCAATACGCCCGCGGCGTGCGCCGCGCATCGCCGGCCATGCCGCGGCCGACGACCCCGGCTGCCACCTCGCCAATGCCGAGATCGGCCTGACCGTGCCGGCCAACCGCATCACGACCTCACTCTATCCTATCGCGGAAGTGAATCAGGAAGCTCCGCTGTCCCAAACGTCCGGAACGAGATCTCCTTCTCCGTTGTGGCCAGCTACTGAGCCGCACGTTGCGGGCGCGGCGCTGCGGCTGTCCATGGCGAGCGTCAGGTGCCTGCTCACTTGGCGGATGCAGCAGCGCGGGCATCCGCAATGGCCTGCTTGAAAGCCTGTGCATTGGGGACGCCGGGGATGCGGAAATGGCCGATGATGAAGGCCGGCGTGCCGCGGAAGCCGAGGCCCGTGGCCTGCTCGTGATTGCGCGCGAGCACGGCGTCGATGTCGGCGTGCTTGGCCGCGAGGTCGGCCTTGGCGCGGGCGAGGTCGATTCCGGCACCGCTGAGCGCCGCATCGACCTTGGCCTCGGACAGCTTCTCATTGAGCGAGATCAGCGCCTCATGGGCCTCGGCGAACTTGTCCTGATATCTCGCCGCCAGGGTGAGGCGTGCCGCGTAGATCGAGGCGCCGCCGAAGATCGGCCAATCCTTGAAGACGAGACGGACGTGACCGTCGTCGCGAACCACCTTGGCGAGCTCCGGGCTGATCTTGCGGCAATACGGACACTGATAGTCGAAATACTCGACGATCGTGATGTCGCCCTCGGCGTTTCCGACAGCAGGGATGGCGGGATCGTGCAGGATGCGCGCTTCGCTCAGAATGTCGGTGTCGTCGTCCTCGGCGCGAGACTGGATCGGCAGGATGGCCGCAGTCAACAGCAGCAGCATGGCGATCGATGCGGCAAAGGTCTTCGTGGTCATGACTTGTCGTTCTCCTGATGAGGGATGGTCGAGGCGGTGTCGATGGCGTCCAGCACGGTCTGCGGCGTCAGCAGTTCGGGGAGCAGGATGCCGTTAGGAGCTCCGGGGCCGAACACGACGTTGAACGGCAGGCCGTAGCGGCCAAAGGATCGGAGATAGGTCGCGATCGCGTCGCTGGGTGAGGTCCAGTCCGCCTTGACGGCAACGACGCCCGACGCCAGTCGGCTGCGCACGGCCGTGCTGTCGAGCACGAGCTTCTCGTTGACCTTGCAGGTGACGCACCAGCTGGCGCCGATGTCGACGAAGACCGTGTGACCGGCCCGCACCTGCGCCGTGATCTCGGCGGGCACCAGCGGCTGCCAGGCGATTCCGGCCGGCCGGCTTGCGCCGTCCGGCTGCTTGACGGAGGTGGCGGCGATCAGCGCCAGTCCGATCGTGCCGGCGAGGCCGGCTCCGGCGATCGTTCGCCGCAACGGGAAACGGAGCGACGCCATGATCAGAGCGGGGACGAGCAGCGCAGCGGCAAGGACGGCCGCAGTCGAGGGTCCACTGATGTCGGCGAGCACGATCAGCAGCCATAGCGCGGTCGCCGCCATCGCGAGCGCTGCAAGCACGCGCAGCTTCAGCATCCAGCGGCCGGGCCGCGGGAAGAGTGCGGCAAGGCCTGGCGCCGCGGCCAGAGACAGATATGGCGCAGCCATGCCGAGCCCGAGCGTGGTGAACACCAGCAGGATTTGCGGTGCGGCCTGCGACAGCGCAAAAGCGACGGCGGTCCCGACGAACGGCGCGGAGCACGGCGTGGCCAGCAGCGTCATGACGAAGCCGTTGATGGCATGACCTGCCATCGTCCTGTGGCTCGCGGCGTTGCCAAGGCGGCCGGCGATCCACCACGGCAGGCTGATCTCGAACAGGCCGAGCAGGTTGGCACCGAATGCCGCGAGCACGATGATCATCGCGATGAGGAAAGCGGGCTGCTGAAACTGCAAGCCCCAGCCGACCTCGGCGCCCGCGGCCTTGAGTGCGGAGAGGACGGTGGCAAGTGTCACGAACGAGGCGACGATGCCGGCCGCCGTCGCCAGGAATGCCCGGCGCGGCGAGGGCGCGTGTGCGGGATCGTGATCGACCAGCGAAACGAGCTTCAGCGACAACACCGGAAACACGCAGGGCATGAAGTTGAGGATGAAGCCGCCGAGCAGGGCCACGCCGAGCATGGTCCAGATCGATGCCGCCGAAGGACGCGGTGCCGGTGTGGCTGCTTTGGCCGCAGAAGCGCGAGCAGCTTGATCGGCATCCACCGGAAGCATGGCCTCGATCGATCGGTCGCCATCGACCAGGGTGACCCGCAGGCGTTGTCCCGGACCGGCCTGATCGAAGCCTTGCACCGGCACGGTGATCCGTACGCCGCCGTCCGACATCGGGCTCACCTGGGGACGGCCGCCGGACACGGCATCGTTCCCATCAAGGAAGACGTCGGGCGCGTGCAGTGGCGGCGTCGCATGCGCCTCGAGCTGCAGATGCGGCTTTGGTTGCCGATCGATGCGCAACGCCGTGATGGAGAGCCCCGGCGAGCTCGCGCGGGGGACGCTCTGCCGCCATTCGTCGATCAGCGCCTGATCGTTCGGCCGGTGCGAGACGGCGGGGATGTCGGCCTCGAGATGGGCCTCCTGCTGGGTGCAGATGACCGAGCAGACGAACAGCACCGTTTTCAGTGTGAGATGTGCGGGCGCCGCTCCATCCTCGAGCCGCACGCGCAACGGAAACAGCACGTGCTCAGCGTAGCCGAACGTGTCGATATCCTGCTCGCTGAAGCGGCTCGGCGCCGGCCATTCGACGGTGACATCGGCGACGTTGCGTGAGCCGCTCCAGTCGAATTCGGGTGGCGCGCCGGCATCGCCGGGTGAGCGCCAATAGGTGTGCCAGCCTGCATCCAGCCTGACATCCAGTCCGGCCCATGCCGCGGCCGGGCCGCCGTCTGCTCGCGTGACGTCGCCGACCAGCAGGCGCGTGTCGACGTTCGCCTGCGGGCGCAGCTCGCCCGCGACAGCGGTCGTCGCCGCAAGATGGAGCAGGCCGAGCAGCCATGCGAGCCGGCCAAGATGACGGATGGACATGATGATCTCCCGCGCGCTGATCGTGCATTGCGTGGCAGTTGCGCTGCGCGACCCGGCGCAAGGCGCGCCTGGCAATGGGCACCTTAAGCCGACCTGCACGACGCACGATCGATGGTGGATATTCGTCCGCTCAAGTCACGACGTTACGCGGCCCGTAAGCCGATGACGACGGAAGGATCAGGCGTGGCGACAGGGGGGACGGTAGGGCGAGGACGCGTCGCATTGCGTTGTCAGCGCCTCGTCATAGGGGCGCCAGGACAGCGTCCGGGAGGCGGCAACCGGCTGCGCCGCCGCACAGTCGCTCGCCGGGACGGCGGTCAGACCAGCCGCGGCAAACGGACACGTGTTGATCATGCCCGGGATGACGGCCTTCCTGCAGGGCTTGGGCGCGCTCGTGGTCGTTCGGGACCATTGGTGCGCACCGGCACCGGCGCCGGCGTCTGCCGTTGCAACCTCGAACGTTCCGAGCAGAGGCGCCAGACTCAAGACGAGCGCGATCAGCGCCGCTATCAGGCGGCGTGTCATCGCTGGCATCTCGAAATCAGCACGCCTCATCTTGGATCAATTTCTCCAGTTTGGACTGGTCGCGCAGACCGGCCGCTCTTGGCAACTGACATCTTCGTGACACCGCGAGCTCGCGGCCAAGCCGGCATCGCGTGAGCAAAGCGAGTGGTTCTCAAAGTACGTTGATCGGTACCTTCAGGAATGTCTTTCCCGTCGCGTCCGCGGGAGGCAGATGTCCGGCGCGGATGTTGACCTGAAGTGATGGAATGATCAGGCGCGGCATGCCGAGCGTCTTGTCGCGGGCCTCGCGGAGCGCGACGAACTCGTTCTCGGTCATCCCGTCTCGCGCGTGGATGTTGTGGAGTCGCTCCTCGCCGACGGTCGTTTCCCAGCGCACCGCGCGGTCGTTTGGGGCATAGTCATGACACATGAACAGTCGGGTCTCGCGCCGCAGCGTCTCAAGGATCTTCCGGATCGAGCGGTACAGCGTGCGCGCATTGCCGCCTGGAAAATCGGCCCGCGCCGTTCCCCCGTCCGGCATGAACAGGGTGTCGCCGACGAAAGCGGCATCGCCCATCACATGTGTGGCACAGGCCGGCGTATGGCCGGGCGTGTGCATCACGAAGGCCGTCATCTGTCCCACCTGATAGGTGTCGCCATCCTTGAACAGCCGGTCGAACTGGCTGCCGTCGCGGCGAAATTCCGTGCCCTCGTTGAAGACCTTGCCGAAGGTCTCCTGCACGGTCAGGATATGTTCGCCGATGCCGATCTTGCCGCCGAGCTTGTCCTGGATATAGGGCGCAGCGGAGAGATGATCCGCATGCGCATGCGTTTCGATCAGCCACTCTGGCCTGAGGCCGTTGATCTTCACGTAGTCGATCAGCATGTCGGCGGAACGGGTGCTGATGCGGCCGGCCGCGTAGTCGATGTCGAGGACGGGATCGACGATCGCGCAGGACGGCGATGACGGGTCCTTCACCACGTAGCTGATCGTGCTGGTGTCAGGATCGAAGAATCCGGCCACCTTCGGCTGCACGCCGAGATCGATTGGATAGGACATGGCTGCTGCTCCACGATTTGGCTCTGGGGCGGCATCGCCGCCCACGCCCCGTTTTGTCGTCCAGAACGGTCTAAGACGTCGGATTGGACTTCGTTCCGCAGGTATTGATGCCGAGCATCGCGTAGGGCGGGCACCAGCCGGTCAGTGCGGTGCCGAGCGGGATCAGGCCCAGAAGGCCCCACAAGGTGTGCGGCCCTACGACCGTGAGACTGAGGATGGCGAGTCCGACGATGATCCTGAGCAGCCGGTCGATCTTGCCAATGTTCTGTGTCATGTCGCGCTCCCTTTGGCTTGCGATGATGCAGACGATAGAGCGGGACATTGCGCGGGTATGTAACTAAGTCACCAAGAGACGCCGGTTCCTAGCCATGCTGGGCCAGCTGGACGAGCGCCGGTCTGTCGGTGATCTCGACGATTCCGCGAGCCATTCGCAACCAGCCGCGCCTTGCGAATTCATTGAGCTGCCGGCTGATGACCTCGCGCGCGCTGCCGAGCTCGTTGGCGAGCTCCTGATGCGTCGCAGCGATCTGCTGCTTCGCCCCGGCGAGATCCAGAAGCTTCTGCGCGAGCCGCACATCGATCCGCTCGAACGCGACTTCCTCGATGATGCGGAAGAGATTGGTGACACGGCGGCTGAACGCGGTGAAGACGAACTGGCGGAATTCGCGCGAGCTGGCGATCAGCCCGTCGAACAGCGCGCGCGGGATCGCCACTGCACGGATCCGGGTTTCCGCGATGCCCTCGGCCTGGTATTCCTCGTAACCCATCAGGCAGGCCGTGGTCAGCGCGCAGCTCTCGCCTGCCTGGACGCGGTAGAGCACGATCTCGCGGCCGGACTCGGACGTCTGCTGCACGCGGATGGTCCCGTCCAGCAGCAGCAGGAAGGAGTCCGGCGCCTGGCCGGGGCCGAAGATCCGGCTGCCTTCCGGAAGCTCGACAATGAGGCTGGCCTCGCGCAACTGCGCGAAGATCTCCTCCGGCAATTGCCGCAACGGCGGGAAAGCGAGCGTCCAGTCCTGCTTCGACGGCATCACGACATCCGGCTGCGCCACATCGGCGTCGTCCAGACTTGCCATAGGATCGCGCGTGGGTCGAGGGACGGGATCTGCCCCCGTCCCCAATCTTCGGAACCACGAGAGAGCTCGCATGGACTCCGGCAGCGCGTTGCCTTGCAACCGATCGGCGTCTCACGCATGCGCGGCCGTTGCAGGTGGGTCAGACCAAAAGGTTGCCGCACCTGCCGGCAGAGCAAGGCCCGCACACTCTCGGACCGCGCCTTTCCTCGCTCTTTGCTCTTAGCTCTTGGTGCTTGCCGTCTTGTCGAGCGCCGCCCGCAAACCCTTGGCGAGCTTGATCGCATCATCGTTCGCCCAGAAGTGCATGAAGAAGAGGCGGGGGTGTTCGTCCAGCATGTGACTATGCAGTGCCGTGACCTCGATGCCGTGGGCACGGAGCGTCCGGATCACGGGGTTCACCTCCTCCCCGCTCAGCACGAAGTCACCGGTGACGGCGGCCTTGCCTGCGCCGGTCGGCTGGAAGTTGATGCCCGTCGCGACGCCCATCGCCGCGACGGGAGACAAGGATAGTCCACCCTCGACGATGGGATCGCGTCGCGGCACGCTGAACTGATAGACTCCGCCATTGGCCTGTCCTTTGACCGCAAGGATCTGATCGAGCTGTGCCGTGTCGAGATCGATGGCCGGCGGCGGCGTGGTCGGCGACGCCGCAACCGTCAACGGTGTCTTGCTGTCGGCGAGGGCGTCGCGGATGGCGGACGCGAGTTTGACCGGATCTCCGTGACCGACGACATGCATGTAGGACGTTGCTGGGCTCGCGCGGAGCAGATGGTTGTGCACGGCGCTGATTTCGAGCCCGCCGGCGATCATCTTCGCCATCACCGGGTTGATCTCTGATTCCAGCAGGACGAGATCGCCCATGATCATGGTGGCGCCATGCGCCGGCTTGAACGCGACCCAGCCGCCGAGCGCGAGCGCCGGCCTGATGGTTACGCCGTCCAGGGTCACCGAGAGATCGGTGCGCGGGAAGCCGTACCGGCGGACGTCTCCCGCCACGGACGGCTTCCGGCCCAATGTCTCGTCGACCTTCTGCCAATCGATGTCCTGTGCGCGCGCCGTCGAGACGATCGGTCCGGCGCCGTGTGCGAGGAGGCAGGCGCCGAGGCCCAACAGACTCCAGATCGTGCTTCTCATCGTTCGCTCCTTTTGGTCTGGCACTGCCCCGTGTTCCGTCGCAGCGTGCTCTCAGATGACGCCCGCAAAGCGCATCAGGATGCCCGCGATGCACGAGGCGGCGAGCACGACGAGCATTCCCACGTTGAAGCGGAAAATGGCCGTGGCGGCCGCAACCGACAGGACAACGGCCGGCAGGTCGATGCTCATCGGCCGGGGCGCGTCGAATGACAGTCCGAATCCCTGGATCGGAAAGGTCTCGCGGAAGAGGGTGTGCAGCGCGAACCAGATCGAGAGATTGAGAATCACGCCGACGACGGCGGCGGTGATGGCCGAGAGCGCGCCGCCGAGCGCCTTGTTTCCCCGCAACGCCTCGATGTAGGGCGCGCCGACGAAGATCCAGAGAAAGCAGGGCGCGAACGTCACCCACGTCGCCAGCAGTCCGCCCAGCGTGCCTGCGAGCATGGGAGACAGCCCGCTCGCGCCGCGGAACGCGGCCATGAAGCCCACGAACTGGACGACCATGATCAGGGGACCGGGAGTCGTCTCAGCCATGCCGAGGCCGTCGAGCATCTCGCGCGGAGCAACCCAGTGATAGTACTCCGCGGCCTGTTGCGCGACGTAGGCGAGCACGGCGTAGGCGCCGCCGAACGTCACCATCGCCATCTTGCTGAAGAAGATAGCGATCTGACCGAAGACGTCGTTCGGCCCGAGCAGGATCAGCAGTGCGAAGACGGGGGCGAGCCAGATCGCGAGCCAGACGGCCGCCACGCGCAGCGCGCGCGAAGCGTTCGGACGGACGTGATCCGGCACGGCTTCGCCGAGCATGCTGTCGATCGCACCGGCGTTCTTGCCGCCGTGTTCGAGGGCTGCGAATTCCGGCCGGCCGAGGCGGGCAGCGACGAAGCCGATGACTCCGGCAGCAATGATGATGATCGGAAACGGCGCGCGGAAGAAGAAGATCGCGACGAAGGCTGCGGCCGCCAGTCCGATCATGATCCGATTGCGTAGCGCGCGCTTGCCGACGCGGACGACGGCCTGGATCACGATCGCCAGCACGGCCGCCTTGAGGCCGAAGAACAAGGCTTCGACGACGCCGACATTGCCATAGGCCGCATAGATGTAGCTGAGGCCCATGATGGCGAAAATGCCGGGCAGAATGAAAAGTGTGCCCGCAACGATGCCGCCGGTGGTCCGGTGCAGCAGCCAGCCGATATAGGTCGCAAGCTGCTGCGCCTCGGGTCCCGGCAGCAGCATGCAGTAGTTCAGGGCGTGCAGGAAGCGGCTCTCCGAGATCCAGTTCTTCTCCTCGACGAGGATGCGATGCATGACCGCGATCTGGCCGGCGGGGCCGCCGAAACTCAGACAGGCCACCCGGATCCACACGAGAAGCGCGTCGTTGAAGGAGATGCCATGGGCGTGCTCGGCCGCAACCGGCTTCCGCGATGCTACGAGGTCCGTCATGACTTCACCTTGCTGGACGGCCAGTTGTGCGCCTCCTTCGTGGCGTCCCGGCACCAGCGGTAGAAGGCATCATAGAGCAGCAGCCCCGCGCTCAACTGCTCCAGATCGTCGTCGTACATTCGCGACAGCCCGAGTGAAGCGGCAAGGAGGCCGGGAGCCTCGGGCGAGAGATCAAGTCGCGCCGTATCCGCGGCCCGCACCAGCGTGGCGAGTCGTTCCAAGGGTGGTGTCCGCAGACCGAGCTCCTCGACCATGACGTCGAAGGTGCAAAGCTCGCCGCGGTGGCTCCAGAAGACATTCTCGATGTCGAAGGGAGTGGCTTGGAAACGCTCGGCGACGGCTTCGACTTCGGCCGGCGTCACGAACAGGAAGACCGCTGCAGGGTCGACGAAGCGACGGATCAGCCATGGACAGGCGATGCGGTCGATCTTGGGACGTGATCGCGTGACCCAGACGGTGCGGCCGCGGTCGTCCCTCGCGGGAATCCTGTCTGCGGGCACGGTCGGGAGTTGGGACTCCGTCCAGCCGACGTGGCCGCCCTCGAGGACCTCGGCTGCGACGTTGCTGCACCGGAGCCAGGCCGCGGTACCTTCGCTCAGCTTCTTGCCTTTCTGGCAGATCACGACAACCGATTGGCCGGTGAAGCTCGGTGCCCATTGCTGGACGTCGAGATGGGAGCGCCTGACGGCGCCGGGGATGAGGCGTGGGTCAGCGGCGAAATCCTCGTCGACACGCACGTCAACGAGCCGTGGCGAGGTCGCCGTGCCGATCAGTCGAGACAATTTTTCGGGTGAGATCGAGGTGTATGATGATGACATGCTGCGCCCTTGGTGACCAGGACGCGATTCTTGGGCATGTCGCCTCGCGGGGAGATCGCACATCCCCGTGCGGCAGAATAAAGCGCTCGATTGTTCGGCTGTCAACCCATCCCTGTGCTGGAACGATCGGGGGACCGCCGCGGTCGCCATTGGGGTCGACCCGCCTCAGATCAGCAGGGGCAGCTGGGCTTCCACTGCGATGTCTTGCTGCTGCAAGGATGACAGCGAGACGCCGAGGAGCCGCACCGGCTTGGCCAGGGGCATCTCGCTCTGAAGGAGCGCGACGGACAAGCGTGCCAGATCCTCCCGGCTCGCGACCAGGTTGGCGATGGACCTGCTGCGTGTGATGATTTCGAAGTCCGCGAACTTGACCTTCAGCGTGACCGTCCGGCCCCTGTTGCCGCTGGTTTCGCAATGCTGCCAGACCTTGTCGATCAGCGGCTGCAGCTCCGCCAGCATCGGCTCGAAGTCGGTCAGGTCGCTCGAGAAGGTGTTTTCGGCGCCGACTGATTTGCGGATGCGATTGGCTCGGACCGGGCGATTGTCGATGCCGCGCGAGATCCAATAGTAGTGGTGGCCGGCCTTGCCGAAGTGCTGCTGGAGGAAGGGCAGGGTCTGGTTGCGGATGTCGAGCCCGGTATGAATTCCGAGCGCGTTGAATTTCGCTGCGGTCGCCGGGCCGATGCCGTGAAACCTGCCGACCGGCAGCCCCTCCACAAAGGCCGGACCCATCTCCGGCGAAATGACGTATTGCCCATTGGGCTTGCGATGGTCCGAGGCCAGCTTGGCGAGGAACTTGTTGTAGGAGACTCCCGCGGAGGCATTGAGCCCGGTCTCGGCCTTGATCTTGGCCCGGATCTGCAAGGCGATGTCGCGTGCCAGCGGGATGCCTTGCAGGTTTTCGGTGACGTCCAGATAGGCCTCGTCCAGCGACAGAGGTTCGATGATCGGCGTGTGCTCGGCGAAGATGGCGCGGATCTGCTGGCTGATGGCCTTGTAGACCTCGAAGCGCGGCTTGACGAAGATCAGGTGCGGGCACTGGCGCTTTGCCGTCACCGACGGAATGGCCGAGCGCACGCCGAACGCCCGAGCCTCGTAGCTTGCGGCTGCCACCACGCCGCGCTCGCGCGATCCCCCGACGGCCACGGGCTTGCCGCGCAGCTCGGGATTGTCCCGCTGCTCGACCGACGCGTAGAATGCATCCATGTCGATGTGGATGATCTTGCGAATGGCCGTCGGCGCGCCATCCTGTTCCGGGCCGGAGCTTGGCATGGCCAAGCTCTATCAGAGCGCGGCGATGAAGTCTGCACAGCCAAGTGCTGGCTGCCAACAACGTCCCTTACAATGACGTTGCGACGTCTGTCTCTCCCTCAGCCTTCAATCGGCGACGACGGAAACACGCTCATGAGAAAAGGGATCGCCGACCGTGATCGAGACGAAGCAACGCAGCCGGGACCTGTCGTCAAAGCCGCTCACGACGTTGCGACCATGGGCCTGAAGCAGCTGTGATGTTCGATCTCACTTTCCTGGGGACCTCGGCGAGCGTTCCGTCGGCGGACCGCAATCATCCCGGCCTTCTCGTTCGAGCAGGCCGGCATCGCATTCTCGTCGATTGCGGCGAGGGGACCCAGCGTCAGCTGCTCCGCAGTGGGGCAGGCTTTCGCCGGCTCGATCGGATCCTGCTCACCCACGGCCATTTCGACCATGTCCTCGGCATTCCCGGGCTGTTTTCCACCCTGCGGCTGCGCAGGAGCGCTGACATCATGCGCGTCCACGGCGGCCCCGAGACGCTCGATGTGGTGGTCCGAATGCTCGCAGGGCTGTGGGGCGAGGGCCGCGCGCCGATCTCGCTTGAGCTCGTTCCGCTCAGGCGCGGGGAGGTTCTCGACGCCGGCGAGTTTACGATCAACTGCTTTCCCGTCCGGCACCGCGACACCGACAGCTTCGGCTTCGCATTTGTGAGTCGAGCGCGCCGGCATCTGAAGCCAGATCGTCTGGCAGCGCTCGCGGTGCCTGATGGGCCCGTGCGGAAGGCATTGGCGGAGGGCCGGCCGGTCACGCTGGAGGACGGCCGAACCATCGATCCCGAGGATGTTCTGGGGCCTCCGCAGGGGGCGAAGAAGCTCGTCATCGCCGGCGATGCGGAAACGACCGAGGGTCTGCGCGAGCACGTCCGCGACGCGGACATGCTCGTGATCGAGGCGACCTTCCTCCGGCGCGATTCGGCCATGGCTCGCGACTACGGCCACCTGACGGCCGCGGAGGCCGCCGGGCTGGCGACGTCCAGCAAATGTGGTTCAGGACGAGCTGCCTGACGTTGCGACAGGCTGGCTTCCACCGCCATGTTGATCTTCCGCTTCATCGCCGCATCGAGCGCGACGCCGTCGCGCAGCACCACGAACAGCGGCATGTAGCTGTCTCGGCCGAGATATTCGAGATCGACGACCAGCGAATCCAGGATCTCCGGCAGCGCTTCGATGGCCGAGTACAATTCGCTCGTCCCCATGCGCAGCCCGTGGCGATTGATGGTCGCGTCGCTGCGGCCATAGATCACGCAGGAGCCGTCCGGATCGACCTTGAGCCAGTCGCCGTGCCGCCAGACCGGCCCGCCCTCGCGCGTCTCGAAGGCGTCGAAATAGCTCGCGAGATAGCGGACATTCCCCGCGTCGTTCCAGAACCGCAGCGGCATCGACGGCATCGGCGCGGTGCAGACGAGCTCTCCGACCTCGCCGATGACAGGCTGGCCCTGGTCGTTGAAGGCCTCGACAGCTGCTCCGAGCACGCGGCACTGCATCGTTCCGGGCACCTGCGGCAATTCGCGGTTGCCGCCGATGAAGGCGCCGGCGAAATCGGTGCCGCCCGAGATGTTGGCCCACCACATTTGCGCCTGCGCCCGGCTGCCATTGACCTGCGACAGCGCCGCGAACCGCTGATCGAACCAGGCCTGCGTGTCGGCGCTGAGCGGCGAGCCGGTGGACCCGAGGCAACGCAGATGGGACAGATCGCCCGCGTCGGCCAGGTTGATGTCCGCCTTGACGCAGCTCGCGAAGAACGCCGCGCCCGCACCGAAGAAGGTGGATTTCGAATTCGCCACGAAGCGCCACAGCGTAGTCCAGTCCGGACGATCCTTCGGCCCGGCGGGGCTGCCGTCGAAGACGCAGCACGTGGTGCCATTCAGGAGCGCGCCGACCTGGTTGTTCCACATGATCCAGCCGGTCGAGCTGTACCAGTGATAGCGCTCGCCGAACGAATTGGGCTGATAGGAGCAGCCGATGTCGTTGTGCAGCCCGAGCAGGGCCAGCGTGACGATGATGATGCCGCCGTGACCATGCACGATCGGCTTCGGCAGCCCGGTGGTGCCGCTCGAGTAGACGATCCAGAGCGGATGATCGAACGGAAGCCACTCCGGTTCGAAGGCATCGACGCCAGGGCTCGTTCTTGCGAGAACGTCCGAGAGACGAACCCCGCCGCTCACCGGCGCGCCGGCATCGTCACTGTGCAGGATGACGTGGCCGAGTGTCGGCAACGACCGGCGCAGCTCCTCGATGACACCGCGGCGATCGTGCCGGCGGCCGGCATAGGTGACCGCATCGCAGGCGATCAGCACCTTGGGTTCGATCTGCTTGAACCGGTCGATCACGGCGGGCGCGGCCATGTCGGGGGCGCAAACGCTCCAGATCGCGCCAATGCTCGCCGAAGCGAGAAACGCGATGATGGCTTCGGGTATGTTGGGCAGATAGGCGGCGACCCGGTCGCCGGGCGCTATGCCTTGCTCGCGCAGATGCAGCGCCAGGGCGGCTGCCTTTCGCCGGAGCTCGGGCCAGGTCGTCTCCGTGAGCCTGCCGTCCTCGTGACTGCTGATGATCGCAGGCAGGGCCGCAGCATCGGCGGCTTCGACGTGACGAAAGACTTGCTGGGCGTAGTTGACCGAAGCGCCCGGAAACCAGACCGCTCCCGGCATCGTGCGCTTGCCCAGGACGGTCGAAAACGCGGTCGGCGACTGCAGGTCATAATAGTCCCAGATGCTGCGCCAGAAGCCGTCGAGGTCGCGGATGGACCATTGCCGCATCTCCTCGAAGTTCTCGAAGTGGAGGCCGCGATTGTCCCTCAGCCATTGCCGATAGAGAGCCATTTGCGGGACGTAGGGAGCTATCATCATTCGTTCCGGCTTGTTTGCATGGTACGGCCAGGAGACGCCAAGAGGCGCTCATTTCGACTTCTGCTTCCGCCGCTTGTAGAGCGCGTTGAAGCCCCCGGCCATGAAGGTCACGAACCGCTCGCGGACCGCGGCGAAATCGTCGGACTTGCACAGGCCGCCGGACAGGCGGTCGATCCGGCCGGTCCGTGACAGGATCAGCGAGTAGGCGCCGGAGGTGAACTGGAAGCTCCAGAACAGGTCCTCAGGCGTGGCGTCGGGCAACGCCTTCTGCAGCAGCCCGATGAGACGCAGCACCATGGGATCGAGATAGGTGTCCATCATCTCCACGCCATAGCCCGGCGCGTTGGCGACCTGCGCGAAGATGCGGCCGAAGTGTCGCCAGTTGTCCTCTTCGTTGACGTAGACGTCGAACGCGCCGTCATAATAGGCACGCAGCGCGCCTTCAACGGTCGGACGATCTCCGACCTTGGCCTCGTAGGCATCCAGCCCGGCCGTGCGCACCGTGACAGCATATTCCATGCGGCGTTCGAACACGGCATCGAACAACGCCCTCTTGCCCTCGAAGTAGTAATGGATCAGCGCAGGATGGATGCCCATCCTGTCGGCGACATCCTTGATCGTCACGCCGAAATAGCCGAGCTGCGCGAACAGCTCCTCGCTGGTGTCGAGGATCAGCTTCACCGTCGTCGCGCGCTGTTCCGCGCGCGTGCGGCGTCCCTCGGATTTCGGCTGTGCTGGCATGCTCTCCGTGGTCCCTGATCGGCGCAGACAGGAACGGCGCCGTTGGTGTTTGACGATGAGGGGGTGGGCGCGCCCGGTCAAGCAGGACTTCGGGCTTCCAACATTTTCATTTAGCGCTAAATGAATGAACTTGACCGTCGGCCGGCCGGACGGTAGGTCTCGGAGACCTGATGAAAAGCGGTCGACGATCGGGCGGCGGGCAACGCGCTGCCGGTCTCGTCGTGCGCGGACATCATCAAAGACAATCGGCTGGCCATGGATCAGCCGCTCACGGGAGGACACATGACACGGATCGAGTCGACGGCGGCTGCCGTGCTGATGCTCGGCGTGGCGCTTTCAGCCCCGGCGTTCGCGCAGAAGAAATACGACGTCGGCGCCACCGACACCGAGATCAAGATCGGCCAGACGAACCCGCTCAGCGGGCCGGCTTCCGCTTTCGGAGCCATCGGCAAGGCGGAAGCGGCCTATATCCGCATGATCAACGAGCAGGGCGGCGTCAACGGGCGCAAGATCAACCTCATCCAGTATGACGACGCCTACAGCCCGCCGAAGACCGTCGAGCAGGTGCGCAAGCTGGTCGAAAGCGACGAGGTGCTGACCACGTTCCAGATCATCGGCACGCCGCCGAACGCTGCGGTCCAGAAATATCTGAACGGCAAGGGCGTTCCGCAGCTTCTGGCGGGAAGCGGAGCGTCCCGCTTCACCGATCCCAAGAACTTTCCGTGGACGATCTCCGCCAACCCGAACTACCAGTCGGAAGCGCACATCTACGCCAGATACATTCTGGAGAACCACCCGAACGCGAAGATCGGCATCCTGTATCAGAACGACGACCTCGGCAAAGACTACGTCAAGGGGCTGAAGGACGGGCTCGGCGCCAAGGCCGGCATGATCGTGAAAGAGATGTCCTACGAGCTGTCCGATCCGACGATTGATTCCCAGCTGGTGACGCTCAAGGCCTCAGGTGCCGATCTGTTCTACAACATGTCGACGCCGAAATTCGCGGCGCAATCGATCAGGAAGGCCGCCGAGCTTGGCTGGAAGCCCGTCCACATCCTGGAGGTCAACGCGACGGCGGTCGGTCAGGTGCTCGTGCCCGCAGGGCTCGAGAATGCCAAGGACATCATCTCGGTCGCCTACGGCAAGGATCCGCTCGATCCGCAATGGGCCGATGACGAGGGCATGAAGCGCTACAAGGCGTTCATGGCGAAATACGCGCCCGGCGAGGACGCCAACAGCGGCTTTGCGACCTATGGCTACTCGACGGCGGCCCTGCTTGTCCACATTCTCAGGCAATGCGGCGACGAGCTGACGCGCGCCAACATCATGAAGCAGGCGACCAGCATCAAGGGCTTCGTTCCCGATCTCGGGCTGCCGGGAATGTCGGTGACGACAACCCCCGATGACTACCGCATCAGCAAGCAATTCCAGATGATGAAATTCGACGGTCAGCGCTGGATCATATCGGGTCCGATTCTGACCGACGACGTCAAGGCGGACTAATCCTCTCATCGGCCATGGCCTGACCGAGCGCCGCTTGCGCGCCAGGATACCCCGCTGTCTCTCCGTCACCCGCGCCGGCCGGCGCCGAAAACTGAACTCTGTCCGTCGGAGCGCCGCTGATGACCAGTGAAGCCGTCCGCCGCCGTCGGGGCTTCGATCCTGCGGCGCTTGCGGCGATCGGCCCGGCACTCGCCGAATTCGTCGATCGCGGCGAGCTCGCAGGCATCGTGTCTCTCACCTCGCGCGGCGGCGAGATCGTTCATGCCGAGACGATCGGCTGGCGCGATGTCGAAACCAGGAGCCCGATGCGCCCGGATACGTTGTTCCGGATCGCGTCGATGACCAAGCCGATCACTTCGGTGGCGGCGATGATGCTGGTCGAGGAAGGCAGGATCGCCTTGGCCGACCCGATCTCCCGCTGGATTCCGGAGCTCGCCGATCTGCGGGTCGTGCGCGACGCCGCCGGTCCGCTCGACGAGACCGTGCCCGCCCGGCGCGCAATCACCATCGAGGATCTGCTCACGCACCGCTCGGGCATCGCCTACGCGTTCTTCTCGGAAGGCCCGTTGAAGGTCGCCTATGAGCGCGCGCTCGGCGATCCCGCGATGAACCGGTCGACGCCCGACGAATGGCTCGCGGCGCTCGGCACGCTGCCGCTGGCGTATCAGCCCGGCGACTGCTTCCACTACGGTCATTCGACCGACGTTCTCGGCTTCCTGATCGGCCGGGTCGCAGGCAGGCCGCTTCGGCAGGTGCTACAGGAGCGGATCTTCGCGCCGCTCGGCATGGTCGACAGCGATTTCTGGTTGCCGCACGCCAAGCGAGATCGTCTGGCGAGCCTGTACGGATATGACGAGACGGCGGGGCGGCTCGCGAAGGTCGAGCCGGTCATGTATGACGAGCCGCCGGCCTATACGCCGGGCGGCGGCGGGCTGATCTCGTCCGCGCCCGACTATCATCGGTTCGCGCGCATGCTGCTCGGAGGCGGCGAGCTGGACGGCGTCAGGCTGTTGCGGCCCGAAACCGTCAACCTGATGCGCACCAACCGGCTGATCGACGCGCAGCGCCAGATTCCCTTCGCCGGCATGCCGCTGTGGCAGACCTGCGGATTTGGGCTCGGGCTTGCGATCGTCGAGGATGCCGCCGACAATCCCTATGCCTGTGGCGCACCGGGCACGATCACCTGGCCGGGCATCTTCGGCACCTGGTGGCAGGCCGATCCCGTCAATGACCTGATCATGATCTATCTGATTCAGCATCACGTGCCGGTCTCGGCGGGAACAGGGGCCACGATTGCCACTGGGCGCGGTGCTGCCGGCCGCCGTGCTCTTCCTGTCTATCAGCGTGGAACCTACGCCGCGCTGTCCCAGCTTGCGGAACAAGCGACATGAACGGGGCAGCGCTTGTCACCCCCCGGGTGCCCGGCGGGTTCGTCCAAGATGTGGACGCCAACATTCCGCCGAATGAAACGTCCGATCGGCGGCGGGCGGCCTGTCCTCCACATTGCCGGAGCTGCAACTGGCGTTCACGTCATGCCGAGCTTGTCATCCGGCCGTTATTCTGCTCATTGCTTCTTCAAATTGCGCGATCATGCGTATCGATCGACTGAAGTCGACAGCCAGCGAGGAAACAAGACTATGCGCAAGTTAACTTTAGCCATTGCCCTGATCGTCCCGATGCTCGGTCATGCCGCGCAGGCCGAAGACACCGTCAAGATCGGCTATATCGATCCGCTGTCCGGCGGCGGCGCCAGCATCGGCGAGGGTGGCCTGAAGACGTTCCAATACCTGGCCGACGAGCTCAACGCCAAGGGCGGCATTCTCGGCCACAAGGTCGAGATCGTGCCGTTCGACAATAAGACCAATCCGCAAGAGAGCCTGATCCAGGCCCAGAAGGCGATCGACGCCGGCGTCCGCTACATCACGCAAGGCAACGGATCATCCGTCGGGCTCGCGCTGGAGGATTTCGTCAACAAGCACAACACGCGCAACCCCGGCAAGGAAGTGCTGTACTTCAACTATGCCGCCGTCGATCCGAGCATGACCAACGAGAAATGCAGCTACTGGCATTTCCGCTGGGACGCCAGCTCGGACATCAAGATGGAGGCGCTCACCAACTACATGAAGGACATCCCTTCCATCAAGAAGGTGTATCTGATCAATCAGGACTATTCGTTCGGCCAGTCGGTCCGCAGCGATGCGCGCAAGATGCTGGCGGCGAAGCGACCCGACGTCCAGATCGTCGGCGACGAGCTGCATCCGCTGCTGAAGATCACGGACTTCTCGCCCTACATTGCGAAGATCAAGGCGTCCGGCGCCGACAGCGTCATCACCGGCAATTGGGGCCAGGACATCGCGCTGCTGCTCAAGGCCGCCGCGGATGCCGGCCTGAAGGTCAACTGGTACACCTACTATGCGGGCGGCGCCGGCGGCCCGACCGCCATCAAGCAGACGGGCCTGGATCATCAGGTCTTCCAGCTCACCGAAGGCTTCGCCAATTCGGGCCATCAGGCTGCGATGGACTACGAGAAGGCGTTCCGCGCCAAGGTCAACATGTCGCTGTGGTATCCGCGGGCGGTCAACGAGATGCGCATGTTCAAGGCGGCGGCCGAGAAGGCCAACTCCATCGATCCGGTGAAGGTCGCGGCCGCGCTCGAGGACCTCAAGCTCGAGGTGCTGGATGGCGGCACCGGCTTCATGCGCAAGGATGATCACCAGTTCTTGCAGCCGATCTACGTCTCGTCCTTCGGCAAGCTCGCGGCGAACGAGCCGTTCGACGAGGAGAACACCGGCTGGGGATGGCACCTGGTCTCCAGGGTCGATACGCCCCAGGCCATGGTGTCGACGACGTGCAAGATGGCGCGGCCGTAACCGATCCGCGCTGGCTTCCCGCACGTCCTCACCGTGCGGGAAGCGGCGTCGGCCCTGCGTCGATCTGTTAGGGAATGAGCGGCGGGGCATCGAAGCCCCGGACATTCGCGGGTGCACCGTGCTTGAACTCATCGTCATCTCCACCCTCAACGGCGTGCTGTTCGGCATGCTGCTGTTCCTGCTGTCGAGCGGGCTGACCGTCATCTTCAGCATGATGGGGGTGCTCAATTTTGCTCACGCCAGCTTCTACATGCTCGGCGCCTTTTTCGGCTTCCAGCTCACGAAATGGGTCGGCTTCTGGCCGGCCCTGCTGCTGGCGCCGCTCCTCGTCGGGGCCATCGGCATGGCCGTCGAGCGCTACGGGCTCCGCAACACGCACAAGCATGGCCACGTCGCCGAGCTGCTGCTGACCTTCGGCCTTGCATTCGCGATCGAGGAAGTCGTCTCGATGATCTGGGGCAAGACGCCGCTCGACTATCGCGTCCCGACGCTGCTGGACTTTCCCGCGTTCACGATCTTCTCGACCAACTATCCGGCCTACAAGCTGTTCATGCTGGCGGTGTCGGTGACGATCTTCGTGGCGCTGCTGATCGTGCTCAAGCGCACCAGGGTCGGCCTGATCGTTCAGGCGGCGCTGACCCATCCCCACATGGTGGGCCATCTCGGCCACAATGTCGGACGCGTGTTCATGGTGGTGTTCGGGGTCGGCAGCGCGCTGGCCGGTCTCGCCGGCGTCATCGCCGGTCCCGCTCTGGTGACGCAATCCGACATGGCCGCGGCGCTCGGGCCGATCCTGTTCGTGGTGATCGTGTTCGGCGGCCTGGGCTCGCTGCCGGGCGCCTTCATCGCTTCGCTGGTGATCGGCCTGGTGCAGACCTTCGCCGTCGCGCTGAACGGCTCGCTGGCAAGCGCCTTCGGCCCGCTCGATCCATCCGCCGGGCCATCGGTGCTCACCGACATCTGGAACGTGACGATCGCGCAGGTCGCACCGATCGTTCCCTACCTGCTGCTGGTGCTCGTCCTGATCGTGCGCCCCGTGGGCCTGATGGGGACTCGCGAATCATGACCGCAGCAGTGACCTCCGCGTCTCGTCTCGCGGCAAAGCCCGCCGGATCCCGTCTCCGCTTCTATGCCGTCTGGGTGATCGGCGTGGCGGCGCTGATCGTGCTGCCGCTGCTCTTCAATTCGGGCGGATCGCTGACCTCGTTCAGCCTGATCGGGATCGCGATCGTCTTCGCGCTCTCCTACAACATCCTCCTCGGTCAGACCGGATTGCTGTCGTTCGGTCACGCGGTTCACTACGGCCTGGGCGGCTTCGCGGCCTGTCACATGATGAATGCGGTGGTGGCGCATGGCTGGCCGATTCCGCTGCCCTTCATTCCGCTGTTCGGCGGGCTGGGCGGCCTCGCCTTCGCGATCATCCTCGGCTGGGTCATGACCAAGCGCGCCGGCACGGTGTTTGCGATGATCTCGCTCGGCATCGGCGAGCTCGTGGCGTCGTCGTCGCTGATCCTGCGCTCGGTGTTTGGCGGCGAAGCCGGCATCACCACGGACCGCACCGCTCTGCCGCGCATGTTTGGCTGGACCTTCGGGCCGCAGCTGCAGGTCTATTACCTGATCGCGTTCTGGCTGGTGCTGTCGGCAATCGCGATGTATGCGCTGACCCGGACGCCCCTGGGGCGGATCAGCAATGCGGTGCGCGACAATCCCGAACGGGTCCAGTTCATCGGCTACGACCCGCACGTCGTCCGCTATCTCGCCTATTGTTTTGCCGGATTCTTCGCCGGCGTCGCGGGCGGCCTCGCGGCGATCAGCTTCGAGATCGCGAATTCCGCCTATCTCGGTGCAATCCAGTCGGGCCTGGTGCTGTTCGCGACCTTCATCGGCGGGACGGCCTACTTCTTCGGTCCGATCCTCGGCGCGATCCTGGTGACCTATCTCCAGCTCGGGCTGACGAGCCTCACCAGCGTATGGCAGCTCTACTTTGGCATCATCTTCATCGGCATCGTCATGTTCTCACCCGGTGGCATTGCCGGTCTGCTGATGATGCACCGGCCGCTGGTCCGTGCCGGAACGCTCGGAATGGTGATCCCGTCCTATCTCGTTGCGGTCGTGCCGACCGCGGCGCTCGCCTACGGCGTCATCCTGACCATCGAGACGGTCGCGCGCTATTCGGGTGGTGACGCCATCAACCTGTTCGGCGTGGCCTTCAATCCGCAATCGCCGGCGACATGGGGCGTCGCCGCGATTCTGGTGGTCGCCGGCTTCTTTGTCGCGCGGTCGACGTGGCAGCGGATCGCCGGAGCCTGGGACAGGGCCGCCACCGTGGCGCGTGATCGGGGGTATCTGGCATGACCGCAGCGATCGAAGTTCGCGCCGTCGAAAAGCGCTTCGGCAATGTCGGCGTCATCCGCGACCTCAATCTCAGCGTCACCAAGGGCGAGCGCCACGCCATCATCGGCCCGAACGGCGCCGGCAAGTCCACGACGTTCAACCTGATCAGCGGACACATCAGGCCGACCTCCGGCGAGGTGAGGCTGAACGGCACGCTCATCTCCGGCCTGCGGCCGTTCGAGATCAATCGGCGCGGCTTGTCGCGCTCGTTCCAGGTCACCAACGTGTTCGCTCGCATGACCGTGTGGGAGAACGTCCGATGCGCCGTGCTGTGGGCGACCGGACATCGCTACGCGTTCTGGAAGAACGTCGACAGCCTGCCGGAGGTGCGCGAGCGGACCGCCCAGATCCTCGATGACATCCATCTCACGCATCGGCGTGACATTCCCGCGGGGTTGTTGACCTATGCCGAGCAGCGCGAGCTGGAGATCGGCGTCACCATCGCGAGCGGCGCGACGGTCGTCATGCTCGACGAGCCGACCGCCGGGATGAGTCACGCGGAGACCGAGCGCGCGGTCTCGTTGATCCGGCGGCTCACCGAGGGGCGGACGCTGGTGATCGTCGAGCACGACATGAGCGTGGTATTCGGTCTCGCCGATCGCATCTCGGTGCTGGTCTATGGCCACATCATCGCGTCGGGCACGCCGGAGGAGATCCGTCGCGACCCGAAGGTGAGGGAAGCCTATCTCGGCGAGGAGGCCCACTGATGCTCGAGGTCAGGAACCTCCACGCCTACTACGGCAAGAGCCATATTCTGCAGGGCGTCGACCTCGACGTCGCCGCCGGCGAAGTGGTGAGCCTGCTCGGCCGCAACGGCGTCGGCCGCTCGACCACCGTGAAGGCGATCATGGGCGAGGTCAGTCCGCAGGGGACGATCCGCTTCAAGGGCCGGGACATTGCCGGCTTGCCGAGCTACAAGATCGCGCGCCTTGGGCTCGGCTATGTGCCTGAACACCGTGACATCTTCCCGAGCCTCACCGTTCGGCAAAACCTCGTGCTCGGCATCAAGGACACGCGGCGGCCGGGGAAGTGGCGCCTTCAGGACATGCTCGACATGTTTCCCAATCTCGCCGCGCGCGCCGATACGCCTGCGGGTGTGCTGTCGGGCGGCGAGAAGCAGATGCTGACCACCTGCCGCACGCTGATGGGCGACCCTGACCTGATCATGATCGACGAGCCCACCGAAGGTCTGGCGCCGCTGATCGTGCAGCAGGTCGGCGATCTGATTGCCCGGATCGCAGCGGCGGGCGTCGCGATCCTGCTCGTCGAGCAGAAGCTCTCGATCGCGATGCGCATTTCGAAACGCGTCTATGTCATGGGCCACGGCCGCGTCGTGTTCGAAGGGACACCGGATCAGCTCAAGGCCAACACCGCGGTCCGGCAGGAGTGGCTCGAAGTATGAGAGGAGCCGCCGGCACGTTTTCGCCGATGCAGCTCTGGCGGATGTGCCACAGACACCCGCCTTGTCCAAATCCTTCAGGTCTGAGGCAATGGATGTCGCAGCATGCGGCGCGGAAACGTGGCGTGGCGTTCGCGTAGCCTCAGGGCAACAAGGCGCGCGATGCAGATCGACGCCGTCGCGATCGCGATGCCGGCGATCATGTCGACGAGGAAATGTCCGCCGCCGATTGGGGTCGAGAGCAGCATCGCGCCGTGGATCAGGACATTGAACGGTCGCAACCAGCGCAATGACCACAATGCCCAGCCGTCGAGGACCGCGGCTGCCGCGTGAAAGCTCGGAAAGGTCACGATCCCCGCGAGATGGCTGGTATCCAACAGGCGCAGCGTCCCATCGCGAACCAGGGGCACCTCGCGCGCCGTGTCGAAATAGGCCTGCGGGATGAGGTTTGCGTAGGCGGACGGCGGCAGCTCCAACGCGTGATACACGCCGAGTGCAGGGACAAACAAGGTGATGATGCAGGTCAGCGCCAGCGTCAGGCTGATCGCGAGGTTGAACTCCGCGAACCGGCGATAGTGGCCCAGCAAGGGAAGGGCCACGACGATGATGCAGATCGTCCAGGAAATGGATCGATAGCCGAACGCGAGGCTCAGGACGGCCCAGGGGCGGTCATTGACGAACGACAAGTAGTCGCGAAAGTCGAAGCCAAGGGCGCGATCGAGGGCGAGCAGGTTGGCGTCCTGAAGCGGCAGGTTGGCGGCCGTCGCAATGTAGGACAGTGATGCCAGCACGGTGGATGCCAGTGTGGTCTGGGCCATTCCCGTCAGGAATGAGAACATCCAGGGTTTGGCACGCCGCGCCGACCGTGCGTTGGCGTAGCCGATGACACCATAGATGGCCGATGTCGATAGCACGATGATGTAGCCGACGGGTTCGATGCGAAAATCCGTGAAGATCAGGCACAGTCCGAACAGCACCCAAAGAGCTGTCATGACAGCCCAGTTGAACCGGAACACGGCCCAGGCCGTCGCGGCATCCTCGCTGTCATGCGCCCGTTGCAAGACGCTCTTTGTCCAGGGGAGCCAGCGGCGGCTGAGATCAGGCAATAGACCACCGGCTGCGGTGTCCGACATTGTCGTCCGCTCTCACATTTCAAATGGATTTCGATTTGTTTCCCGTCGGTGTCTTGTTACGGCCGGTCGGGCCAATAAATCAACCTCGGCGGGTAAAATACGCAGATACCGTGCAACGATGCTTAATCAAGCGTAGCCTGGAACCCTGTTTCGGTTGTGCCGGACAGGAAAGCACATTCGGCGATGAGGCCGCCTTCGCGCCCATAGAAAGCGGGTGAATCGGTGAGAAGAGACCGAGAGCGAATCCGAGGCAGCTTTGGTTTGAAGGGCTTCGCCAGTCGTTGCGGGCGAGCTACTTGTGGTGGTGCTGTGGGGTCAGCGGCCGATCGCTCGCGGGCTTGCGCGAGAGGTGGTCGCCGTCAGCAAAGTCCGTCGCGACGTCGCATGCATCACAGCTTCTGGCGGCCGTAGATCAGGAGCATCAGGATGATCACCGCGCCGTAGATCAGTTGGCGACCGGCCTCGCTGATCTGCATCACCGACAGAATGGATTGCAGCAGGGTGATCAGCACGACGCCGGCGACGGTGCCGAGATAGCTGCCGCGGCCGCCGAGGATGTGCGTGCCGCCGAGCACGACGGCCGCGATCGAGGGCAGCAGATAAGCGTCGCCCATCGACTGCGCCGCCTTCGAGGCGTAGCCCGCGAGCAGAACGCCGCCGCAGGCGGAGAGGGCGCCGGACAGCGCGAACGCCAGCATGGTGATGCGGCGTGTATCGATCCCTGAGAGATAGGCCGCGCGCTCGCGATTGCCGATGGCATAGATGGCGCGGCCAAACGTGGTCCGCGACAGCAGCCAGATCGCGGCGCCGCCGATGATCGCCCACACCAGCACCGCGTTGGGAAGGCCGGGCACGATATTGCCGGTGGCGAGATAGCGCATCGCCTTGGAGGCGGAATCCTGCGGCGCGAAGCCTCCGGTGTAGGCGACCATCAGCCCTTGCGCGACCGCGTTGGTCGCCAGGGTGATGATCATCGAGGGAATGCGCAGATAGGCGACGCCGATGCCGTTCAGGAGACCGATGGCGGCTCCGCAGAGAATGCCGCAGGGAATCGCGATGATGGCGCCGGTCGTGCCATGGGCGGCCGCCGCGCAGGCCATCATCGCGCCCGTCGTGACAACCCAGGGCACCGAGAGATCGATCTGGCCGAGCAGGATCACCAGCATCATGCCGGTGGCGATCACGCCCAGGAAGCTCGCGACCTTCAACTGCTGCAGCAGATAATCCGGCGACAGGAAGCTGCGCGAATAGAGGCTGCCCACCAGCAGCAGCAGCAGGATGCAGCCGAACGAGGCCGCCACCGCCGGATCGATCCGACGCAGCATGGCGATCCCGCGATGGGTCGGTCGTGGTGCCGTTGCGTCGCTCATCCGAACCACTCCAGCCGATTGCGCACCCGCACCAGACCGAACGCGCCGATCGAGACCGCGAGCATCAGCACGAGACCCTGGAACAGCGGCTGCCACAGCGGATCGAAATCGAACACGAACAGCAGATCGCCGATGGTGCGGAAGGCGAGCGCGCCGAAGATCGCCCCGATCGCGCTGCCGCGTCCGCCCATCAGCGATACGCCGCCGAGCACCACGGCCGCGATCGAGAACAGCGTGTAGGCATTGCCACTCGCATAGGCGGCTTCGCCCGTGTAGGAGAAGAACGTCAGGAACAGGCCGCCGATCGCCGACAATAGGCCAGCCAAGGTGTAGGCGACAAACTTGGCCGCGCGGATCGGCGCGCCGGACATGTAGGCTGCGACCTCGGAGGAGCCGGTCGCGAACGCGGCGCGGCCGACGACCGAGCGGCTATAGGGAACCCAGATCAGCAGCGCCGCCGCAGCCAGTGCCACGAGGCTCGTGGGCAGCACGCCGAACAATCTTCCCGTCAAGGCATCCGCCAGAGTCTCGTTGACGGATCCGCCGGGATTGGGCCGCAGGAACAGCGCGATGCCGTAGTACATCGCCCCGGTGGCGATCGTCGTCACGATCGGCTGCAGGCGCCCGAAGATCACGATCGCGCCGTTGATCATGCCGCAGACGATGCCGGTGCCGAGCACGCCGGCCACGCCGAGCGCGGTTTCGGTGGCGGTGCCGACCACGATCCAGGATGCAAGGCAGTTGGTCAGGGTCAGGATCATGCCGACGGACAGATCGATGCCGGCGGTGATCACCACGATCGCCTGCGCCATCGCGACAAAGGCCAGCAGCGTCGCCTTGTTGGCCGCGGTCTGCACCATGTTGGCGCTGAAGCCGGCCGGATGATTGGTCGCATAGAGCAGGAACATCGCGACGAAGATCCCGATCGCGAGCAGGGTGCCGCGCTGTTCGGAGAGCCAGTACCGCCACTCGGTCATGCCAGACTCGCTTCCGCTCGCTCGCCTTCGTCGACATTGAGCGCACTGCTGACCAGCGCGCGCTCGGTGATCTCGGCGCCCGCGAGCTCGCGCCTGATCGCGCCATCGTACATCACCAGCACGCGGTCGCAGCAGCCGATCAGCTCGTCATAGTCGGTCGAATAGAGCAGGATCGCGGCGCCCTCGTCGGCAAGCCGGCGCAGCAGCCGGTAGATCTCCTGCTTGGTGCCGACGTCGATGCCGCGCGTCGGATCGTTGAGCAGGATGATGCGCGGCTTGTTCATCAGCCATTTCGCGATCACCACCTTCTGCTGGTTGCCGCCGGAGAGTGCGCTGACGGCGAGGTCGGGGGAGGCGGTCTTGATCTCGATCAGGCGGATCATCTCCTCGATCAGCATCGATTGCCGCTGCCGGTCGATGATGCCGAATGTCGCGAACCGGTCGAAGGCGGCGGCCGAGAGATTGTCGCGCACCGACATCGGCAGCATCAGTCCTTCGGTCTTGCGGTCCTCCGGAATGAGGGCGAGGCCGATGCGCTCCGACTTGGCGGTGACGGGGCTGTCGATCGTCACCTTGTTGCCGTCGATCAGAATGTCGCCGCGACAGTCGCGCAGCACGCCGAACAGCGCCAGCAGCAGCTCGCGCTGGCCCTGGCCGTCGAGCCCGCCGAGACCGATGATCTCGCCGGCCTGCAGCGAGAACGAGATGTCCTTCAGCCGGTCGCCCCAACTGATGCTCCTGCATTGCAGCGCGGGCGGCCGCCCATCGGTCTTGCGCGGCGGCTTTTCCGGGAAGGCATGCTTGTACTCACGGCCGATCATCAGCTCGATCACTTCGGCATCCGTCTTGGTGCCGGCCCGGAAGGTCGAGATGCGGCGGCCGTTGCGGAACACGCTGCAATCGTCGGCGAGCTCCGCGATCTCGTGCATGCGATGGGAGATGTAGAGCAGCGCCAGCCCCTCGCTGCGCAGGCGCTTCAGCACCTTGAACACCTTGGTCACGTCGGATGCGGTCAGCGCCGAGGTTGCCTCGTCGAGGATCAGGATCTTCGGCTGCCGCGACAGGGCTTTCGCGATCTCGACCATCTGGCGGCGCGACAGCGGCAGGTCCTTCACCAGCGCGCGCGGGTGAATGTCGCTGGCGCCGGCGCGGTGCAGCGCCTCCTCGGCAAGTCGGCGCTGGGCGCGCCGGTCGATCATGCCGAACCGCGTCGGCGGATGCGAGATCATGATGTTGTCGGCGACCGACAGGTCGGGGATCAGCGACAGCTCCTGGAAGATGCAGACGACGCCGGCATCGTTCGCGGCGGAGGGACCGCTGAAGGCGACCGCGCGTCCTTCAAGCGTCATCCGGCCTTCGTCCGGCGCGACCACGCCGACCATCAGCTTGATCAGCGTCGACTTGCCGGCGCCGTTCTCGCCGAGAATGGCGTGGATGCGGCCGGGATGGACCTCCAGGTCCGCACCGTCGAGAGCGATCACGCCGCCGTAGCGCTTGGACAGTCCTTCGGCGCGAAACAGCGGCTCGGCCGCGATCATGCTTGCTCCCTCAGTCGTTTGGGCAATAGGGACGGGCTGGCCGCGAGAGAACTCGCGGACCAGCGATCACACCGGCCTATTGATTTTCCTTCGACTGACCCATGATCTCCTGCGCCGTGAAGTTGATGCCGCAGGTCGGGAAGGAGTTGCCGACGAAGAAGTTGTCGGACTGGGCCGGGAAGTAGTCCTGATCCTTCTTGAAGTTCGGATCTTCGACGACGGCGAGCGGCAGCTTGACCGATTGCGGCACCACCTTGCCTTCCAACGCGGCGAGCGCGACCTTGATCGCGACCGCGACCTGCGCAGGTCCGGTACCGGCGGAAGAGCATTTCAGGCCTTCGGACGCCTTGGCGGCGCAGAACTTGCGGAAGCCGTTTTCGGTCTCGCCGCCGAAGGGCACCATCTTGTGCTTGGCGTCGAGCATGGCCTGCACGATGCCGGTGTCGCCGCCCTGGCCGGAAATCGCATCGAACGGGCCATTGGTCGCGATCGCATCCGCCGTGGCCTTCTGGGCGACGCCGTCGTCCCATTTGCCGACGACCTCGGTGACCTGCCACTTCTTGCCGGAGGCATCGAGAACGGAGTGGAAGCCGTTGTGCCGATCGGTGTCGACCGAGGTGCCGGCGACGCCGCGCACCTCGAGCACCTTGCCGCCGCCGGGCACGTTCTTGACCAGCCACTTCGCCCAGAGTTCGCCGAGACCCTTCTGGTCGACATTGACGTTGATCGCATCTTCCGTCGCGAGGATGTTGTCGAAGGCGACGAGGATCACGCCGGCCTGCTTGGCGCGCTTGATCACCGGCCCGAACGCGGTCGGGTTCTGCGCGTTGACGACGATGGCGTCATAGCCGGAGTCGATGAAGTTGTTGATTGCCGATATCTGGGCCGGCACGTCCTCGCCGGTCGAGACGACCTTGAATTCCTTCAGCTTGGCCTTGATCTCCGGCTGCGCCGCATAGGCCTTCGCGGTCTGGATCATCTGGATGCGCCAGGTATTGGCGATGTAGCCGTTCGCCAGTGCGATGCGGTACGGGCCCTTCTTGGCCGGAAACTTGAAGAACTTGGTGTCCGTGGTCCACGGCACCATGCATTCAGGCTCGGTCGCCGGTCCCTTGACCATCTCCGGCTCCGCCAGCGCCTTGCCGGCAAACGCCGTGACCAACACCAGCGATGCACAAGTGGCAAGGCATCGCGCCCTCATCGACATGGACGACATTCGTGACCTCCCCTGTTGTTGTGGCGCCAAATCAATGACGCATGTGCGAGACGCCTCTTTGTTTCCTGAGGTTGTGCGAGCATTGCTCGTCATCTCGACCCGCCAAGCGTTACTGATCAATGACAGCGCTGTCAATTACCGTCGCGCGGCTTTTGCCAAGCGGCCGGTCGCATGTCATGAATATGGTTCGGACAAATCCGCGTGAATCAATGTTGCAAGGATCATGTCTCAGAAGCGTCGCACCACGCTGGAGGACGTCGCGCGCATCGCCCATGTCAGCGCTGTCACTGTGTCGCGGGCGCTGCGGCGGCCCGATATGGTGTCGCCGGAGTTGCGCAAGCGGATCGATGCCGCGGTCGACAGGCTGGCCTATGTGCCGAACTTCGCGGCGAGCCGGCTCGCCTCGACCCGCACGCATTCGATCGGCATCGTCGTGTCGTCGCTCTCCAACGGCATCTTCGCGGACTACCTGCAGGCGATCTACGACACCCTGCTGCCGCTCGGCTTTCGTCCCGTCGTCGTCAGCAGCCGCTACTCGGCGGAGGAGGAAGAGGGCGCGATCAGGACCTTGCTGGGCCAGAACATCGAGGCGCTGATCCTGGTCGGAGTGAACCAGACGCGGGCCGCGCGGCGCGTTCTCGAACGTTCGCGGATTCCGGTGGTGCAGACATTCGAGCTGACCGACGATCCGATCGATCTGAATGTCGGACTTTCGCAGCGCCAGGGCGGCTACGCCGCGACCCGCTTCCTGATCGAGCTGGGACATCGGCGGATCGCCTATCTCTCGGGACAGCGCGACGACCGGGCCCGCGCCCGGCTCGAGGGGTATCGTGCGGCGCTGGCCGAAGCGGGGCTGGACGGCACGTCGCTGGTGGCCTGGCTGCCGGCGCAGGCGACGATCTCGCTGGGGCGGAAGCTGACCGAGGAGATGCTCGCGAGCGAAGCTCCCGATGCGATCTTCTGCTGCGATGACAACATCGCGCTTGGTGCGCTATTCGCCTGCCAGCAGGCGGGGCTGGAGGTCCCGCGCCGGATCTCGCTGATCGGCTTCAACGACCTGGAATTCGCGGCGGCCTCCAATCCGCCGCTGTCGACCGTGCTGACGCCGCGCGCCGACATGGGGCGCGTGGCGTCCGAACTGGTGCTTCAGGTGATCGCCACCGGCAAGCGGCCGAGAACGCGGCGGATCGACCTCGGCTTCGAGATCGTCGCACGCGGCAGCACCGGACCGCACCTCGTGGCTTCGTGATGATGGTCGAGCCTCAGGCCCAGCCGCCGTCGACGATGTAGTTCTGGTTGGTGCAGGCGCCGCTGTCGTCGGCGGCGAAGAACAGCACCACGCGGGCGATGTCGTCCGGCACGAGCTTGCGCTTGAGGCATTGGCGGCGCATGAGCTCGGCCTCGCCCTCGGGCGTCAGCCAGAGTCTCTGCTGCCGCTCGGTCATGATCCAGCCCGGAAGAATGGAATTGACCCGCACGTTATTGGGTCCGAGATCGCGGGCGAGGGCGCGGGTCAGTCCCTGGATCGCCGACTTCGCCGTGGTGTAGCAGGGCATGTTGCCCTGGCCGAGCACCCAGCTCACCGAGCCGAGATTGACGATCGCGCCGCCTCCGGCCTGGATCATGTCCGGCGCGACCGCCTGGGCCGCGAAGAACTGATGTTTGAGGTTCACGGCGATGCGCTCGTCCCAATAGTCCGGCGTGACGTCCTCGATCGCGTGGCGGTCGTCGCGCGCGGCGTTGTTCACCAGAATGGTGATCGGCCCCAGCGCCGCACGGGCGCCGGCGACCGCAGCCCTCAGCGCACCGATGTCGCGAAGGTCGGCATGCGCGAAGTGCACCTTCGCCTCCGCGGGCAGGCTCGCCAGCAGCTGCTGCGACGCCTCCAGATCGATGTCGATGAATCCGACACGCGCGCCTTGGCCGAGGAAATTGCGCACGATGGCTTCCCCGATGCCGGAGCCGCCGCCGGTCACGAGGACGGCCCGATCCTTGAGGCTCGGATAGATGGTGCCCTGCATTGGCTTCCTCTCAGTTGCGCCTGGAGAGCAGCCGCGCCCGGCGACGACACTGGCTGCATCTCGAACGCCGTCCGTGCCGTGCGATGCACAGCCGGTGCGCGTTCGCCTGTACCCCTTCGTGTGCGCCTGCGAGCAACTCTCGCGCCCGATGTCGATGCTGACGGATCCGGGCGCTCCCCCTGCGATGTCCTTGTTTGGCTTTCCGGCATTCTGCGTCAGGACCGGCAGGGACGCCAGCACTGATGCGCCGCCCGGGTGCGACCATCGGGCGCTTTCGGGCGTAGCTGGAGCGGACGTCGCGGGTCGAGCGCCTCAGAGGATTTCGGCGATCGACTGACCCTGCAGCTCGATACTCAGTCCCTGCATGCCGAGATCGGTGATCTCGCCGCCCATCGCCTTCAGGCTTTCCTCGCGGATCAGCGACATCAGCCCGCGCCGCAGCGCCAGGAATTCCGACGACATCATCATCGCTTGCTGGCGTGGGCGCTCGAGCGGGATCTGGATTTCGGCCTTGATCGAGCCCGGGCGCGCGGTCATGCAGTAGACGCGGTCGGACAGGAAGATCGCCTCGTCGATGTCGTGGGTGACGAACAGCACCGAGATCTTCAGCCGCTGCCACATGTTGGTGAGGATCTGCTGCATGATGATGCGGGTCTGCGCGTCGAGCGCGCCGAACGGCTCGTCGAGCAGCAGCACCTTGGGACCGGTGGCGAGCGCGCGCACGATGCCGACGCGCTGCTTCATGCCGCCGGAGAGGCGCTCGGGATAATGGTTCTCGAACGCCTCGAGGCCGGCGAGCCCGAGCAGAGTGCGCGCCGCGCGTGCGCGCTCGAACTTCGGCATGCCGCGCATCTTCAGCCCGAACTCGACGTTCTCGCGCACCGTCTTCCAGGGAAACAGCGAATATTGCTGGAACACCATGCCGCGCTCGGCGCTCGGACCCGTCACGGCATGGCCGTCGACCGTGACGACGCCGCTGGTGGGTTTGAGGAAACCCGCGACGGCGTTGAGCAGTGTCGACTTGCCGCAACCCGACGGTCCGACGATCGAGACGAACTCACCGGGCTCGACGTGGATCTGCGTGTCGGTGACGGCCTCGACGGCGCCGTCGATGGTCTCGTAGCTCAGGGCGAAGTTGCAGACCTCGATATGGCCCTGTCTCGTATCCGCTGCGGCTTGGCTCATCGCGACCTCCAGGGCATCACCAACTGTCCGGCTGCGCGGATCACGAGGCTCGAGCCGAGCCCGAGCACGCCGATCGCGATCATCCCGAGCGCGATGTCGGCATACTGGACCAGCGAATAGGCTTCCCAGGTGAAGTAGCCGATGCCGAACTGCCCCGAGATCATCTCGGCCGCGATCAGCGACACCCATGCGACGCCCATGCCGACGGTGAGGCCGGTAAAGATGTGCGGCAGCGACGCCGGGAAATAGACCTCGCGGAAGATCGCGGTCTCCCGCGCGCCGAGGCACTTGGCGGCCCGCACCAGCACGGGGTCGACCAGCGTCATGCCGTGCAGCGTGTTGACCAGGATCGGAAAGAACGAGCCGAGAAAGGTGATGAAGACGATGCTCTGCTCGTTGGTCGGCCACAGCATGATCGCCATCGGGACCCAGGCGATCGCCGGGATCGGACGCAGCACCTCGGCGACCGGAAACACGATCTCGTGCACCAGCCTGAAGCGGCCCATGATCAGGCCGAGCGGCACGCCGACCAGTGCGGCCAGCGAGAACCCGATGAAGATCCGGCGGCAACTGAGCAGGATGTGCATCAGGAATTTCGGATCGTGGATCGCCTTGGTGAAGCTCGCATAGACGGCCAGCGGCGCCGGCACGTTGGTGAACTTCACGAAGAAGACGACGCGGTAGGTCGTCAGCAGGTGCCAGCCGATCAGGAACAGGATCAGCGACGCGGTGCCGATCAGCACCGACTGCAGCCTGTCCTGGTTCAGCCGGAACCAGCGTGCCGCGCGGGCGGAGACGTCCGGACGGCTCGGCGGGATCGCGGTGCCAGGCGCGGCGGTCGCCGCGGCCTGGTCGGGGGATGTCATCAAAGCGGGGCTGCTCAAGTCTTGCCTCCCGCGACCGCCAGCTTCACGGCGTCATCAAGTCCCATCACCTTGCCGCCGATCTTGGCGGCATAGGCCTCGGCATCCTTCTTCAGCAGGAACGGCGCGATCTCGCCATTGGCCGCGGCGAAGAACGCCTGGTCGGCGAACAGCTTGATGCCGCGCGCGGTGTCGAAGACGTAGGCGACGTTGATCTTCTTGCCCTTGGCCTTGTAGTCGGCATAGGCGCCGAGCGTGCAGGTAGCGCTGCTGAAGGCTGTGATGCCCTCGCCGTCGACCCAGACCTCACCGGCCTTGCGCGGCTCGGTGATCGGCCTGTTGCAGAACTTGTCCTCGCCGGAGATTTCGTAGTTCGCGGTGCTGGCGAGATCCTTGTCGTAGTCCAGCTTCAGCTCGGCATAGGCCTTGCGGATGTAGCTGTCGTCGACCCATGTCTTCGGATCGAACTCTTTCATGCGGCCGAGGCTCTGCAGCACCTTGACGTCCGTCGCGGCGGCATCCACCAGCGCCGGCTTGATCGTCGGATCCGTGGTCATGTTGCCGCCGGGGCCGAGGAAGATGTAGACGACCTCCTTGTTGATCCCGGTCCATTCCTGGATCTTTTCGGCCGCCGCTTTCGGATCCTGGCGTAGCCACTGGTTGGCGGCGATCACCGCCTTGACATAGGCGATGACGACCTCGGGATATTTTTCCGCGAAGTCGGTGCGGACGACGACGCCATGGAATGTCGGCAGGTTGGTCTGGACGCCGTCGAAGATCTTGCGCGCAAAGCCGCGGAACGGCAGCAGCTCCGCGAACGGCACGAAATCGGCGTGCGCGTCGATCTTCTTTTCCTGCAGGTTGGTCGAGCCGACCTCCGGCGTCTGGCTCACCAGCTGGAAGAAATCCGCCGGATAGCCGCCGTCCTGAAGCGCCTTCAGCACCATGCCGTGTGCGGCCGAGCCGAACGGCACGCTGACAAGCTTGCCCTTGAGGTCGGAGAGTTCGTAGTAGGGCGAGTCCTTGTGAACGACGATGCCGTTTCCGGAGCCGGCGAGGCTGTAGGCGGCGACGGCGATCAGCCGGCTCTTGCTCTCGGGATTGTTCTCGAAGGTGAAGCCGTTCACGATCAGCGGGTAGTCGCCCATCATGCCGAACTGCAGCTTGTTCGCCATCATCCCGTTGGTGACGGGCGGACCGGAGGTGAAGTTCTGCCACTCGATCTCGAACTTGATGTTGGCGTATTTGCCGTCCTTGGGCAGATACTTCTCCAGCAGGTGAAGCTGCCGCACGATGGTGCCGGCCGTCACCGTGTTTGTCGTGGTGTCCTGGGTGCCTATGCCGATCGTGACTGTCTCTGCTGCGACGGGCTGCGCCGCGATCAGGGACAGACAGGTGACGGATAGCAAGAGCGCGTGACGGCAGCGGACCATTCTCATCCCCGTTCGGTTGGATGGCTGATGGCGCCATGATGAAGGCCGCGTCCACGAGCGCAAATCCGGAGTTCGGCAGCGGGTGGATTAGTTGCCGTCAAAATCCGGTTGCGTACTCCTTGGGCAATTTCGCTCATGACAGCCGCTTGCATGAGCAGGCCGGCTAATCCGCGGCCTGGCCGCGCATCTCGTCCAGGACGTCGGGCCGGCAGACCACGATCTGCGAACGCCTGGTGCGGACGATATTCTTTTCCTGCATCCGCTTGAGGCTGATCGTCACCCACTGCCGCGTCGCCCCGACCATGTGGGCGATGTCGGCATGGGTGAAGGCCGCGGCAATGACCTTGCCGTCGGGATCGTCCACGCCATAGAGGTCGACGAGATGCAGCAGCAGATGAGCGAGCCGCTCGGTGATCGAACGCGTCCCCAGCATCTGGGCCAGGGCGGAGTAGCATTTTCCCTTGAAGCTCAACCCCTCGATCAGTCCGATCGCGAGATTGGGGATCTCCGCCACCAGCGTTCGCAGCTCCTTGCCGGGAAGCTGGATCACGCTGGCGTTGCTGGCGGCGATGCCGGACCATTGATGCACGCCGGTGTCGAACACCTCGGGACCGCCGACGAAATTGCCGACATGCCAATAGGCCAGTGTGATCTCGCGCCCCTGCGGCGACGTATAGAACACGCGGATGCGGCCGCTCTCGACCAGGAAGATGCCGTCGTGCCTGGCGCCCTGGCTGAACAGCGTCTGGCCGCGGTTCAGCACCTTGCGGCGGCCCTGCTTGAGCACCTGCTCACGTTCGCGCAGGCTGAGCCTTTCGATCAGCGACGGCGGGCCGCCGATGGATTGCTGGCTTTCGGTGAGCAGGAGCGACGAACTGGTCACCGCGCGCGCTGACGTCATGGGAGAGGGCACGGCGTCCGCAGCTGATTTGGCTGCCTGCAGCAACATGTCTTGCCTCCGCATTGATCATACTGATCAGAAGCGGAGCAATGTTCGTGCCATCCGTCACCGCGCGACGCACCTCAGGCGGCAACGAGTTCCCAAAGGTATGATTTCGGATAGATGCCGCGATTGTGGCCGTCGGAAAACGCGATGTTCAAGCCGTAACCGAGATCTCCGACCCCGACGATGCCGATCCCGGGAAACTGCGCCGGGAAGCGGCCGTCGAGGCGGGCCCGCCTGCAATGCGCGCACATGCAGGACAGCCGCAGCCGTTCGGCGGACAGCTCGGCGGGAGCGCCGCCGGCATTCCGCAGCCGTAACGACGCCAGGTCGGGACTGACTTCGCTGTTGAGGGTATCGGCTGGAATCATGGCGCCTCCTGGTTGTGCCGAAGCCGGCGTCGTCACGCTAGGGGAGACGGACCAGGGCCCCCAGCAACTAATTGCCTTGTTCGACGGAATGTGGAGCGCGAGGTGCTTCGTTGCCGCGCGCTCGCCTTCCCGCGGAACAATCTTTGCAACTAATCCACCGCCGCGGCGCGTTCGAAATTGCCGAACCGCGCCGTTTCCGCGACATCGTCGTCAGCAACCGCACACGGCGCGCCCCACGCCTCAGGAGACGACGATGAGCGCTTTTCAGACCGAGACGGTGTTGTCGGTCCGGCACTGGACCGATTCGCTGTTCAGCTTCACCGCCACGCGGGATCCCGGCTTCCGCTTCCAGAACGGGCAGTTCGCGATGATCGGGCTCGAGGTCGACGGCCGGCCGCTGATGCGCGCCTACAGCATGGCGAGCGCCAATCACGAGGAGGAGCTGGAGTTCTTCAGCATCAAGGTAGCGGACGGGCCGCTGACCTCCCGGCTGCAGAAGATCAAAGAGGGCGATCGCATCCTGGTGGGGCGCAAGGCGACGGGAACGCTGATCGCGGGCAACCTGATTCCGGGCAGGCGTCTGCTGCTGCTGTCGACCGGCACCGGGCTGGCGCCGTTCGCCAGCCTGGTCAAGGATCCCGACATCTACGAGACCTATGAGACCATCGTGCTGGCCCACGGCTGCCGCCAGGTCTCGGAGCTCGCCTATGGCGAGCAGCTCGTCGATGGCCTGCGCGGCCACGAATTCCTCGGACCGCTGGTCCGGAACCGGCTGCTTCATTACCCCACGGTGACCCGCGAGCCGTTCCGCAACCGCGGCCGCATCACCGACCTGATCGCATCGGGGCAGATGTTCGCCGACATCGGCGGGCCCGACCTCGATGTCGAGACCGACCGCGTCATGCTCTGCGGCAGCCCGGCGATGTTGGCCGAGCTCCAGGCCATGCTGGAGGGCCGCGGCTTCGTCGAAGGCAACCACAGCACGCCCGGCCATTTCGTGGTCGAGAAGGCGTTCGTCGAGCGCTGATTGGCCGGCGCGAAGAAATGCGCTCAGGCGACAACTAATTGCTATCGCCGGGTGCCCCCGCTGAACAAGTCTGGTCCGGACCGGTGTGACCCCGGCCAAGCAGGAGCTTAGAATGGCAATGGATGAGATCGTCGACGGCCTCTCGGAGGTGTCCTGCGACGTGCTGGTGATCGGCGGCGGCACCGCCGGCCCGATGGCTGCCCTGAAGGCCAAGTTGAAGAATCCCAAGGCGAACGTCGTTCTGCTGGAGAAGGCGAACGTCAAGCGCTCCGGCGCGATCTCGATGGGCATGGACGGCCTGAACAACGCCGTCATCCCCGGCTATGCAACGCCGGAGCAATACACCAAGGAGATCACGATCGCCAATGACGGCATCGTCGATCAGAAGGCGGTCTACAAATACGCCCAGAGCTGCTACGGGATCATCGAGGAGCTCGACAGCTTCGGCATCCGCTTCCTCAAGAACGAGAACGGCGACTATGCCGTCAAGAAGGTGCACCACATCGGCACCTACGTGCTGCCGATGCCGAACGGCGAGACCGTCAAGAAGGCGCTGTACCGGCAACTGCGCCGCGCACGCATCCTGATCTCCAACCGCTACATGGCGACGCGGCTCTTGAAGTCGAGCGATGGCCGCATCGCCGGCGCCGTCAGCGTCAACACCCGCACCGCCGAGATGCTGGTGATCAAGGCCAAGGCCGTCATCCTGTGCATGGGCGCGGCGGGACGGCTCGGCCTGCCGACCTCGGGATACATGTTCGGCACCTATGAGAATGCCGCCAATTCCGGCGACGGCTATGCGATGGCCTATCACGCGGGCGCGGCGCTCGCCAATCTCGAATGCTTCCAGATCAATCCGCTGATCAAGGACTACAACGGTCCGGCCTGCGCCTATGTCGCCGGTCCCTTCGGCGCCTATACCGCCAACAACGAGGATCGCCGCTTCATCGAATGCGACTATTGGTCGGGCCAGATGATGCTGGAATTCTACAACGAGCTGCTGTCCGGCAAGGGGCCGGTGTTCCTGCAGCTCAAGCACCTGCACGACAAGACCATCGAGGAGATCGAGCACACCCTGCACAAGGTCGAGCGGCCCACGCGGGGGCTGTTTCAGGAGGGCCGCGGCGTCGACTACCGCAAGGAATCGATCGAGATGCACATCTCGGAGATCGGCTTCTGCTCCGGCCACAGCGCGTCGGGCGTGTTCGTCGACGACAATGCCCGCACGACCGTCCCCGGGCTCTATGCGGCCGGCGACATGGCCAGCGTTCCGCACAACTATATGTTGGGCGCATTCACCAACGGTTCGTTCGCCGGGCTCGACGCGATGGAGTTCGCCGACAATCATGATTTCGGCGACATCGATGCCGCCGAGATCGCGCTGGAGCGCGAGCGCGTGCTGGCGCCGACGAAGCGCGAGGATGGCATTCCGCCGAACCAGATCGAGTACAAGACGCGGCGCCTGGTCAACGACTATCTGCAGCCGCCGAAGGTGACGCGGAAGTACGAGCTCGGGATGCGCCGGCTCGCCGAGGTCCGCGAGGACATGCAGGAGCGCATGATCGCACGCAACGCGCATGAATTGCTGCGCGCACTGGAGGTACAGTCGATCATGGATTGCGCGGACATGGCCGCCCATGCCTCGCTGTTCCGCGAGGAGAGCCGTTGGGGGCTCTATCACTGGCGCACCGATTTTCCGGACAAGGACAACGAGAACTGGTTCTGTCACACGCTGCTGAGCAAGCTGGACGGCCGCATGACCAGCGAGAAGCGGGCGGTGCAGCCCTATGTCGTGCCGATCGCGGACGATGAGAAGGACCTCTACGACAAGCAGCGCATCCGCGCCAGCGCCTGACGATCAGAAGGAGAACGAGACATGCCTCTTGCAACCTATCAGACGTCGGTCCCGGTCGTCGTCGACGACGCCAAATGCATCGCCGACAAGGGCTGCACGGTCTGCGTCGACGTCTGCCCGCTCGATGTGCTCCGGATCAGCGACATGACCGGCAAGGCCTTCATGGCCTATGACGAATGCTGGTACTGCATGCCCTGCGAGGCGGATTGCCCGACCGGCGCCGTCACCGTCAACATTCCCTATCTGTTGAGGTGACCATGTCGAGCCCGTTCGAAGCCTATGACGATCTCGACGACGCCGACGAGCGGCTCGGTGCTGCCGATCCGGCGGAGCGGCGGGTCGCGATCATCGCGTTGGGACATTCCGGCGATCCCGCCGCGGTCGCGCATCTGGCGAAGATGGTCGTCGATCCCGACGCCGGCGTGCGCCAGCAGGTCGCCATGGCGCTCGGCGAGTTCGACGGGCCGGAGGCGGCGGAGGCGCTGGTCCAATTGCTCGTCGATCCCGAGCGGATCGTCGCATCGGCAGCCGCCGACAGTCTCGCCGAGTTCAAGGATCCCGCTTCGGCCGACGCCATCCTGCCGCTGGTGAAGCATGCCCACGCCTTCGTCCGGATGGGCGCGCTGCGCGCGCTGAAGGAGCTGCGGCGCAAGGACACGCTCAAGCCGGCGCTGGAGGCGCTGCAGGATCCGGATGCCGCGGTCCGCGTGCAGGCGATCGGCGTCATCGGCTTCCTCAAGCTCGAGGAGTCGATTCCGGCGCTGACGGCGCTGATCAGTGATCCCGATGCGCATGTCCGGCGCGCGGCGGTCAGCGCGCTCGCCTTCTCGCACATGAAGATCGCCGCGGAGACCATCACCCGCGCGCTCAAGGATTCCGACTGGATGGTGCGGGAGATGGCGGCCGAGACGCTCGGGCTCAACGTCAATGGTGCAGTCGCCGCCGATCCGTTGATCGCCTGCCTGGCGGATGAGTTCTGGCAGGTGCGCCTGAAGGCGATCCGCAGCCTCGGACGTATGAAGGTGCTGCATGCGGTGCGGCCGATCGGCCATTGCATCACCCACGAGCAGGCCAATCTGCGCAAGGAGGCGGCGGCTGCGCTGGGCGAGATCGCTGCGCCCGACGGCGAGCCGTACCTCGCGCTGGTCGCCGACGATCTCGATCCCGACGTGCGCAAGAATGCGAGATGGGCGCTGCACCAGATCGCGGCGAGCAAGGCGAGAACCGGCGCGTAATCGCGCGCCGGCCACGAGCGTTCCCGACCGCCTGGCGGACCGGGCGGTCAGCCAGATGACGAGCCTTGCGACGATCATGTCGCGGCCGATCGCGCGCGAGTCCCGCAGGGCCGCGCGCCGCACGTTCTCGTGCGCCCCACGTCCCGTTCTGGACGGCTCCCGGATTGTCTGACAGAAACGTCGGACGCATCCATCGGGCATCATGACCGCTGCAGCGCAAACGGAGAGAGGGGCCGGTCAGTCCGGCCCTGGTGACACGCCTCCATTGCCGACCGGCTGTCGCGCGGCCGCGAGGGGATGCGCCGTGCCGAGGTCTGATATGACCCGCGGACGAGCTGCAAAGGAAGTCGGAGAGCTGCCATGAACGCCAATGTCAAACTGCCTGCCGCCAAGGGCGTCTTCATCGAGAACAAGTGGCAGCCCGCGCAGTCGGGCCGCACCATTGCGATGCTGGCGCCGGCGACCGGACAGGTGATCGCCTCGATTGCCGCCGGTGACGCGGCCGACATCGATCTTGCCGTGGCGGCGGCGCGCCGCGCGCTGGAAGGCCCGTGGGGCCGGCTCGCCGCGGTGGACCGCGGGCGCCTGTTGTCGAAGCTCGGCCGCCTCGTCGAGGACAATGCCGAGGAGCTCGCGAAGCTCGAAGCGGCCGATACCGGCAAGCCGATGAAGCAGGCCAAGGCGGACGTTGTCGCGGTCGCGCGCTATTTCGAATATTACGGCGGCGCCGCCGACAAGGTGCATGGCGACACCATCCCGTTTCTCGACGGCTTCTTCGTCACCACGGTGTACGAGCCGCTCGGCGTCACCGGCCATATCATTCCGTGGAACTATCCGGGGCAGATGTTCGGCCGCACCGTCGCGCCGGCGCTGGCGATGGGCAACGCGACCGTGATCAAGCCGGCCGAGGAGGCCTGCCTGGTGCCGCTGCGTCTTGCCGAGCTCGCGGCGGAAGCCGGCTTCCCGGCCGGTGCGATCAACGTCGTGCCGGGTCTTGGCGAGGAGGCGGGTGCGGCGCTGTCGGCGCATGACGGCATCGATTTCATCTCCTTCACCGGCAGCCCGGAGGTCGGCACGCTCGTGCAGACGGCGGCCGCGAGGAACCACATCGGCTGCACGCTCGAACTCGGCGGCAAGTCGCCGCAGATCGTGTTCGCCGACGCCGATCTCGATGCCGCGCTGACCTCGGTGGCCGCGGCGATCGTGCAGAACGCCGGCCAGACCTGCTCGGCCGGCTCGCGCGTGCTGGTGGAGCGCTCGATCTGGGACCGCTTCCTGGCCGACCTTACGCTCCGCTTCGAGAAGATCACGGCCGGCACGCCGGAGATGGATCTCGATCTTGGTCCGGTCATCAGCGCGGTCCAGAAGACGCGGATCGAAAACATGCTGGCGCGTGCCGAAAGCGGCGGCGCCAGGCGCGTGGCGACCGGCAGGATCGCCGAGGGCGTGCCGAGCGAGGGCTTCTATGTGGCGCCGGCGCTGTATCAGCACGTCGCGCGCGACTCCGAGCTGGCGCGCGAGGAGGTGTTCGGTCCGGTGCTGGCGGCGATGCCGTTCGACGACGAGGCCGACGCCGTCAGGCTCGCCAACGCCACCGATTTCGGCCTGGTCGCCGGCGTCTGGTCGGGCGACGGCTCGCGAGCGATGCGCGTCGCGCGCAAGGTCAAGGTCGGCCAGATGTTCGTCAATGGCTACGGCGCCGGCGGCGGCATCGAGCTGCCGTTCGGCGGCATGAAGAAATCGGGACACGGCCGCGAGAAGGGGTTCGAGGCGCTGTACGAGCTTGCCGCGATGAAGACCCTGATCGTCAAGCACGGCTAGCGGAGTGGGAGTTCCGATCAGTTCCGCCGTGCGGACGTCACTGACAATGCCGCCCGGCGTTGTCGTTGTCAGTCCGCGCGGCGAGGCGCCAGAGCAGGATCCGGAAAAGTGGAAGCCGGTTGTCCCTCGCGACAAACGCCGAAGGCGTTTGCGCGGAGATCATGCTCAAACAGCGAGACGACATCAGGGTTTGCAGAAGGAGACGAGCGGATGAGCGACGAAAAAGAACTGTTCGAGAAGGGCCTGAAGGTGCGCCGCGAGGTGCTCGGCGCGGCCTATGTCGATGGCAGCCTCGCCAAGGCCGACGACTTCATGATGGCCTTCCAGCACATCACCACCGAAATGTGCTGGGGCTATGCCTGGACCCGGCCAGGACTGGATCGCCGCACCCGCAGCATCATCAATCTCGCGATGCTGACCGCGCTCAGCAAGCCGAGCGAGCTGAAGCTGCACGTCAAGGGCGCGCTCACCAACGGCGTCACGGTCGACGAGATCAAGGAGATCCTGCTGCACGCGACCGTCTATTGCGGCATTCCCGCGGGCCTCGAGGCGTTCAAGGCCGCGCACGAGGTGCTGGTCGCGGAAGGTGCCATCGCCAAGAAGGACGGCGCATGAGCGCGCCGCAAAGGGTCCTGTTCGTCGGCATCGGCAACATGGGCTGGCCGATGGCCGCGCGCCTGCTCGGCGCCGGCTTTGCGGTCGCCGTCAATGACGCCGTGCGCGGGCGGGCTGCTGAGTTCGTCGCCAAGGTTGGCGGTGTCGAGGCCGGCGACCTCGCGGCCGCGGCGGGGCAGGCGGATGTCATCATCACGATGCTGCCGACCAGCAAACATGTCGCGGACGCCGCCGGCGCACTGCGCGCCGGCCTGACGCGCGATCACATCGTCATCGACATGAGCTCCGGCGCGCCGTCGGCGACGCAGGCGATCGCCGCCGATCTCGCCCCGCTCGGCGTCACCATGCTCGATGCGCCCGTCAGCGGCGGCGTGCCGCGCGCCGTGACCGGCGAGCTCGCGATCATGGCCGGCGGCGAGCCGGGCGCGCTCGACCGCGTCGAGCCGCTGCTGCGCGCCATGGGCACCACGATCCACCGCATCGGCGGCCTCGGCTCGGGCCAGGCGATGAAGGCGCTCAACAACCTCGTCTCGGCCGGTGGCTTCCTGATCGGCGTCGAGGCGCTGCTGATCGGCCAGCAGTTCGGCATCGACCCCGGCCTGATGACCGACGTGCTCAACGCCTCGACCGGCATGAACAACTCGACGCAGAAGAAGTTCAAGCAGTTCGTGCTGTCGCGCCAATTCAACAGCGGCTTCGGGCTCGACCTGATGGTGAAGGACCTGTCGATCGCGCTCGAGGTCGCGCGTGCAGCCGGCGTCGCCGCGCCGTTCTCCAACCTCTGCCGCGAGCTCAGCGCCAGCGCGCAGGGGATGCTCGGACCCGGGCAGGATCACACGGCGCTGGCGAAGCTGAGCGAGGCGCTGGCCGGCGTCGAGCTGAAGGGGTGACTGGTACTACTGCGTCGCAACCACCGTCATTCCGGGGCAAGGCCGCGGGCCTTGAACCCGGAATCTCGAGATTGTTTTGCGTCCACACCTGACAATTTCCAGATTCCGGGTGACGGCGGAAACTGCAACTGCTGAGATCCGCGTGACGCAGTCGGATTAACCCTGGCGCCGCAGGAACCCGGTGATCGTCACCTTCTCCCAGATCCCGGCCGCGGCAAACGGGTCGGCGCGGTTGAACGCTTCGACCTCGGCGCGGCCGGGAGCCTCGACCAGGAACAGGCTTCCGATCATCGTCGAACCATCGTCGGAGACGAGCGGGCCGGACATCACGATGGTGACGGGCAGGCGGGCGCTGTCGCCGAGATAGGCCTTGTGCGCGTCGTAGTTGGCAAGCCGGACCGGCAGCGCGTCCCGCTTGTCGAGCGCGTGAATCGCAAACAGCATGAATTCTCTCCGCAAAGTGAAGCAGGACGGCTGCGTGCCGTCCTGCTTCCCGACTGATGGCTGATCCTATTTCGCGCTGAGCTTGCCTGCATCCTCGAAGCTCGGGCAGGTGCGCTGCTCCAGCGTCACGTCGAACGGCTGATAGTTGTCCTTGGTGATGACGGTCGGCTTCAGCACGATCTCGTTGATGACGGGCTGGCCGCGCAATGCGCGGACGGCCATCATGGTGCCGAGGCAGCCTTGGGCGAAGCCGTTGTAGTCGCCGCTGGCGAGCAGCTTGCCGGACTTGATGGCGTCGATCGCCTCCTTGGTGCCGTTGATGCCGATCACCTGCGCCTTGCGGCCGGCGCCGTCCAGCGCCTCGATCGCGCCGACCGCCATGGCGTCGTTGGCGGCGAGCACGCCGTCGATCTGCGCATTGGACTGCATCAGGTTCTCCATCACCTGCAGGGCCTGCAGGCGCTGATAGTTGCCGGGCTGCGACGCCAGCAGCTTGGCGCCGGGGTTCTCCTTGAGCGCGTCGTTGAAGCCGCGGACGCGGTCGACATTGGTCAGCGAGCCCTTGACGCCTTCGATGATGACGATGTTGCCCTTGCCGCCGAGCGTCTTGAGCAGGAAACGTCCGGTCTCGAGGCCCAGGCTGTAGTCGTCGGCGCCGACGAAGGCGACGAACTTGCCGCCGGCGGAGCGGTCGGTGATGTTGACGACGGGGATCTTGGCGTCGTTGATCTTCTCGACCCCGGGCACCATCGCCTTGTAGTCGACCGGCGTGAACACGATCGCGCTCGGCTTCTTTACCACGACGTCCTCGATCTGGCTGAGCTGCTCGGGGATCGAGTCCGACTTGGTCGGGATGTAGTGCAGGATCTTGGCGTTGAGGACCTTCGCCATGTTGTCGGCGCCGACGCGCACCGTCTGGAAGAACGGATTGGTCTGGTTCTTGGTGAAGACGGCGATGGTCTCGCCGTCGGCGCGGGCCTGCGTCGCGCCTGCGGCGATCAGAAGTGACAGAGCGAGACAGCGCGTGATCCGTTGTTGCATATCGTTTCCTTCCCTCGTTTTTTGGTTGTCTTCCAGGTTCATTGCGCCCGGCGCCGGGTCTTCATGTCGAGCCAGACGGCGACGATCACGATGATTCCGGTGACGAGCGGCTGCCAGTTGGCGCTGATCGCGAGCAGGTTCATGCCGTTCAGCACCAGCGTCAGGATCAGGGCGCCGATGAAGGTGCCGAACACCGTGCCGACGCCGCCGAACAGCGAGGTGCCGCCGATCAGCACCGCGGCAATGGCCGGCAAGGTCAGGCTCTCGCCGATGTCGGCTTCGGCGGAGTTGAGCCGCGACAGGAAGATGATGGAGGCGAGCCCGGCCATGGTGCCGGAGACGGTGTAGACGAGCAGCAGCCGGCGCGCGACCGGAATGCCGGACAACCGGGCCGCGACCGGATTGGCGCCGATGGCGTAGATCTCCTGGCCCCAGATCGTGCGTTGCGCGAAGAACGATCCGATCGCGAGAAACACCAGCAGCAGATAGACCGGGATCGGCAGCCCGAGCAGATAGCCGCTGCCGATCTGGCGGAAGCCCGCGGGAAAGCCGTGGATCGTCTCGCCCGCCATGTACCAGTAGGTGACGCCGTTCAGCACCCAGAGCATGCCGTAGGTGGCGATGAAGGAGGGGATGCGCAGCGCCGTGACCATGAAGCCATTGAGGAAGCCGACGCTGCCGCCGGCGAGCAGCCCGGTCAGGATCCCGAGTGCGGGCGAGCCGGTCTGATGGATCACGGTGCCGGCGAGACACGCCGACAAGGCAACGTTGGCGCCGACCGACAGATCGAGGCCGGCGGTCAGCACCACCAGGGTGAGGCCGGAGGCGATGAAGAAGGTCAGGCTCGCCTGCCTGAGCACGTTGAGGATGTTGCCGAGGCTGAGGAAGGAGTCGCTCAGCACGGTCAGCGCCGCGCAGATCAGCAGCGCGGCGAGCATCCGATAGAACACCTGCGCGGCGTTCTGCGACAGGAGCGAGCGCGGCGGCGGCAGCGTGTCCTTGGCGATGTCGGTCATGACCGGCTCCGCAGGCCGTCGAGGAACATCGCGATGATGACCAGCGCGCCGACGCTCGCGACCTGCACCGAGGACGGCAGCGATACCAAATTGAGTCCGTTGCGCAGCACGCCGACGGCGACGACGCCGAGCACGGTGCCGAGCAGCCAGCCATTGCCGCGCTCGAACGAGGTGCCGCCGACCGCGACCGCCGCGATGGCGTCGAACTCCATCCCGAGCCCTGCGGTCGGATGTCCCGAATTCATCCGCGCGGTCATCAGCAGACCGGCGATGCCAGCCATCGTGCCGCCGATCGCGTAGACCGCGATCAGGAGTCGTGTCGGCGACAGGCCGGCATAGCGCAGCGCCTCGCGATTGCCGCCGAGCGCGAAGATGTAGGTGCCGAACCTGGTGTGATAGAGCAGGCCGTGAAACGCAGCGTAGGTCAAAAGCCCCATCACGATCGGCACGGGGATGCCGAGCAGCGTCGCCGAATAGATGTCGCGCACGCCGTGGGGAATGCCGACCACGCTCTGGCCGTCGCTCACGATCAGCGACAGGCCCTGCGCCATGCCGAGCGTGGCGAGGGTGGCCACGAACGGCGGAATCCCGACGATCGCGACCAGCCAGCCATTGACGGTGCCGAACGCCGTGCCGACCAGCACCGCGGCGCCGAGGCCCAGCAGCACGGACTTGGTCGCGAGCGAGACGATGGCGACGCAGAGCGAGGTCAGCGTCAGCACCGCGCCCATCGACAGGTCGAGCCCTTCGGTCATGATGATCAGGGTCATCGGCAGCGCGAGCATGGTCAGGATCGTCGACTGCACCAGCACGTTGGACAGGTTCGCGGCCGACAGGAAGCCCGGCGCGATCGCGCCGAACAGCGCGATCAACAGCACCAGCACGATCGCCACGCCCGGGATGCGCTGCAGCGTTCGGAGCGGCGCGACGATGGTGGCGTCACTCATCATGCATCCCCAGTCGCACGATATTCTCCTCGGTCAGCTCGCTGCGCGCCAGGTGCCCGGCGATGCGGCCTTCGCGCATGACATAGGCGCGGTCGCAGACGTGGCAGATCTCGATCTGCTCGGACGAGATCATCAGCGCGGCCGCGCCATCGGCGACCAGCCGGTCGATCAGCGCGAAGATCTCGGACTTGGCGCCGACGTCGATGCCGCGCGTCGGCTCGTCGAAGATGAACAGCCTGGCGCCTGCCGCCAGCCACTTGCCGATCACGACCTTCTGCTGGTTGCCGCCCGAGAGCAGGCCGACCGTCTGCCGCGCATTCGGTGTTGCGATGCGCAATTGCCGGATCAGCCCGTCCGCCGTGCGCTGTGCGCCGCGGGGATCGTAGAGCCCGCTGGGAAACAGCTTCTTCAGCGCCGAGACCACGAGGTTGTCGCCGACCGAGCGCAGCAGCGCCAGGCCCTCGCTCTTGCGGCTCTCGGGGATCAGCGCGATGCCGCGGCGGGCCGCGATGTCGGGCTCGCCCGCGATCGGCCTGCCGTCGAAGATGATCTCGCCTTCGCTGACGGGATCGGCGCCGAAGATCGCGCGCGCCACCTCGGTGCGGCCGGAGCCGACGAGGCCGCACAGGCCGACGATCTCGCCCCGCCGCACCTCGATGTTGATGTCGGCGATCCCGGTTGTGGCGCTCAGTCCCTTGACCTCGAGCAGCAGCTCGCCGGGTGCTTCCGCGAACTGGCGCGGATAGGTCATGTCGACATTGCGGCCGACCATCATGCGCACGAGCTGGTCGGGCGTGACGTCGGCGGGGCTGACATCGCCGATGCGGCGGCCGTCGCGCAGCACGGTGATGCGGTCACCAAGCGCGAACACCTCGGCCATGCGGTGCGAGATGTAGACGATCGCCACGCCGTCCGCCTTGAGCCGTCGGATCAGCGCGAACAATAGCTCCGCCTCGCGGTCGGACAACGCCGCCGTCGGCTCGTCCATCACCAGGATCCGCGCATTCTGGCTGATCGCTTTCGCAATCTCGACCATCTGCTGCTGCGCGACGCCGAGCGTGTCGACGATGACAGAAGGATCGATGTCGAAGCCGATGCTGTCGAGCACGCGCTTGGCGTCGGCCAGGATCTTGCGGCGGTCGATGGTGCCGGGCAGGCGGCCCTTCGGCTCGCGGCCGAGATAGATGTTCTGCGCGATGTCGAGGAATGGCACCAGCGAGAATTCCTGGAAGATCACGGCGATGCCGAGGTCTTGCGCATCGGCCGTCGAGGCGATCGCAACCTTCTTACCCTTGTAATAGACCTCACCCGCATCGGCGCTATAGGCGCCGCACAGGATCTTCATCAGGCTGGATTTGCCGGCGCCGTTCTCGCCGAGCAGCATGTGGACTTCGCCCGGGTAGATCGCAAACGAGACGTCGTCCAGCGCCTTGACGCCGGGAAACGTCTTGCTGATCCCGCGCAGCTCCAGCAGCGGCGCAGGCGATGGGGATGCGATGGCGGCTGCGGCGCTCATGCCTGCGCTCCGCCGGCGAAGATCTTGCCCGGATTCATCAGGCCATCCGGATCGAGCGCGGCCTTGATGGCGCGCATCACCGCGACGGCTTCGCCGAGCTCGTCCTCGAGATAGTCGACCTTTCCGAGGCCAATGCCGTGCTCGCCGGTGCAGGTGCCGTCCATCGCGATCGCGCGCGCCACCATACGGGCCTGCAGCGCCTTGGCGCCGGCGAGCTCGCTTTCATCGCTTGGATCGATCAGGATCAGCATGTGGAAATTGCCGTCGCCGACATGGCCGACGATCGGTGCGAGGAAGCCGTTGGCGTCGGCGTCCCGGCGCGTTTCGGTAAGGCATTCGGCCAGCCGGGAGATCGGCACGCAGACATCGGTGATGACGGCGCGGGCGCCCGGCCGCAGGCCGAGGCCGGCGTACAGCGTATTGTCGCGGGCGTGCCAGAGCCGGCTGCGGTCCTCGGCCGCCTTGGCCCAGGCGAAGCCGCGGCCGCCATGCTCGATCGCGATCGCCTCCGCCGTCTGCGCCTGCTCGGCGACGGCGGCCTCGGAGCCGTGGAATTCCAGGAACAGGGTCGGCGTCTCCTGATAGCCGAGCTTCGAATAGGCATTGATGCCGCGCATCATGACGTCATCGACGAGCTCGATGCGGGCGGCGGGGACGGCCGACTGGATCAGCGCGATCGCTGTGTCGACCGCGTCGTGCAAAGTCGGGAAGCTGCAGGTTGCGGCCGAGATCGCCTGGGGCAGGGGATGCAGCTTCAGCGTGATCTCGGTGATCACGCCGAGTGTCCCCTCCGATCCGACGAACAGCCGTGTCAGGTCGTAGCCGGCGGCGGATTTGCGCGCACGCTTCGCGGTGTGGATCACCCGGCCGTCGGCCAGAACCACCTCCAATGCGAGGACGTTGTCCTTCATGGTGCCGTAGCGCACCGCCATGGTCCCGGAGGCACGGGTCGAACTCATGCCGCCGATCGAGGCGTCGGCGCCGGGATCGATCGGAAAGAACAGGCCGGTCGTGCGCAGCGCCGCATTGAGCTGCTTGCGGGTGATGCCGGGCTGCACCACGACGTCCATGTCGGCGTCATGCACGGCCAGCACCTTGTTCATGCGGGCGAAGTCGAAACAGACCCCGCCCGCGACAGCCGCAGCGTTGCCTTCGAGCGACGTGCCGGCGCCGAACGGCACGATCGGCGTGGCAGCCTCGGCGCACAGCCTGACGATGTCGGCGACCTCCTGCGTCGTCTCGGGAAACACGACGATGTCGGGCGGCATCGCCGGATAGTACGACTCGCTCCGGCCGTGCTGATCCAGCACGCCCCGCGCGAGACTCGCGCGTGGCCCGATCAGGTTCGAAAGCCGCTCGGCCAATGCGCCGGTGCCGACCCGCAACTCCATCATTCCTCCCGTCCGCTTCCTCGACGATGACAGGACTCTTGACGGTCCTTGTCGTCCGCTCAGCTCAAACCTGATTGGCGCGCTCCGCAAGCCGTTTCAGGCCGAAATCATAGTTGAGATGGAAATATCCCTGCGCCACCATGCGGCCATCTGGCGCACGGCCCGGCGGGCAGCGCGTGAAGTCGCGGATCAGGCTGTCCTTGACGCCGAACACGACGTCGGAATCGAGATACTGGTCGCCGGCCACGAACACATGCGTCACCAGCCGCTCGAAGCCGGGCGCCGAGATCATGAAATGCACATGCGCCGGCCGCCACGGATGCCGGCCCTGCGCCGTGAGCATGTCGCCGACCGGCCCGTCGTTGGGGATCGGATAGGCGGCGGGCTTGATCGACCAGAAATGGAAGCGGCCGTCGGCGTCGGTGTGGAAGCGCGCGCGCATGGCGAGATCGCCGATCTGCTCGAGCCGCTGCACGTCGTAATAGCCGTCGTCGTCGGAGTGCCAGACGTCGACCACGGCGCCTGCCAGCGGCGCGCCGTCCGCGCTCGACACCGAGCCGGTCACCAGCAGCGGATCGCCTTTCATCGGGCCCGCGATATCGTCGCCGTTGGCGCGTTCTGGCGCCGCCTGGACGAAGAAGGGGCCGAGCACCGTGGTCTCGGTGGCGCCTTCCGGCACCGGATGATTGATGGCGTCGACCAGCATCGAAACGCCGAGCGTATCCGACAGCAGGATGAACCCCTGGCGCTTGTCGTCGCACATCTGGCCGGTGCGGGTCAGGAAGTCGATGCCGTATTCCCATTCCTGCTGGGTCGGACGGACCTCGCGCACGAAGGCATGGAGATGCCGCACCAGCGCCTCGCTGACCTGTTTGATCCGCGCATCACGCGCGCCCGCCAGGCGTTCGAGCACGGCATCTGTGATCGTGGTCTCGTTGAAGTTGCGCAAGAGGCGGCTCCTTTCAGAGAGGCTCGCCGAGCCCGGACAGCCGCTCGACATGCCGGACGGTGGCGAGGAAGTCGGTGTCGGCATCGCCTGACGCGATCAGCGCGCCATAGGTCTCACGGACCTGCGCCGCGAGCTGCAGCGGCACGCCGACGGCATGGCCGGCGCCGAGAATCAGATCGAGATCCTTGGCCATCTGCGCGCAGGAGAACGTCGCGGCAAAGTCGCGCGCCAGCAGCGGCGCGGTCTTGTACTTCACCATCGGCGAGGCGACTGCGCTGTCATGCAGCACCTGCAGAATGTCGGGCCAGGCGATGCCGCCCTTGCGTGCGAGGGCGAGGCTTTCGGCCATCATCGCCGCCGTCGTCGCGATCATCAGGTTGACGGCGAGCTTGGCGTAGCGCGCCTCTTCCGCCGCGCCCAGATAGGTCTGCGCGCGCGTGAAGCCGGCCAGCACCGGCGTGATCAGGGTGAACGCCTCTCTTGGACCGGACACGAAGCACGTCAGCTCGCCGGTGTGGGCGATGCTGGCATTGCCTGAGATCGGCGTGCGCAGATAGGCGACGTCGCGGGCGTTGGCGGCGACAGCGACTGCGCTCGACGCGTCGACGCCGACGGTGCTGGTCTCGATCAGGATCGCGCCCGGCGCCATGACCGCGATCAGTCCGTTGCTGCCGAGCATCGCCGCGCGCAGTGCGGCGTCGTCGGGCAGCGACGAGATGACCACGGCATGGTCGCGCACCGCCTCCGTCGCGGACGACGCGGCGGCCATGCCGAGCGCACGTGCCTCATCGAGCCGGGCGGCGTTGGGATCGAACGCGGTGACGTCATAGCCGGCCTTGGCAAGCCGCGCCGCGATCGGCAGGCCGATCTTGCCGATGCCGATGAAGGCGAGGCGCTTATCAGGAAATGACATCGATGCCGTCCGTTGCTTGCTTCACGTGCCGGGCCCGCGGCCGGGCAGGCCGTCGAAGGTGAACGCCTCCGTCACGCGCGGGGCGCTGCAGCGATGGGATAATCGACCTGGAAGCGGCCGATCCTGAGGTCGCCGAGCTCCTCGCGCACGCGCAGGTGCTCGGGATGCGAGGCATAGGCCCGCAGCGCGGCGCTGCTGGCAAATTCGGAGAACAGGACGACGTCGCAGGCATAGTCGACGTCGCTGACATCGAGACCGACCTCGATGTGGGTCAGGCCGTCGATGCGGCCCTTGAGGCCCTCGAACAGGGTTTTGACCTTGAGCCGGGCCGCCGCGCGCTCGGCGGCCGTCTCGGCGCGCAGCCGCCACATCACGATGTGCCTGATCGGCCCCGTCATTCCAGCGTCCTCACCTGAGCTTTGTTCTTGGGCTTTGTTCTTGTCGGACGATTTTGCCTTGCAGGAAATGGAAATAAAGGACAAAAATTGTAACTCTGTTTTCCGCTTAGCGTAACAATGGACCGTCTGCTCCAACTCGAGGTGTTTTCCCGGACGGCCGAGCTGGGCAGCCTGTCCAAGGCCGCCGAGTCCTTACGGATGTCCAACGCCGCGGCGAGCCGGCATCTCAGCGCGCTGGAGGAACGGCTCGCGGTGCGCCTGATCGAGCGCAACACGCGCCGTCTCTGGCTGACCGAAGCCGGGCAGGAACTGCTGCAGCGCTGCGGCCCGCTGCTCAACGAGCTGGCCGAGGCCGAGGATGCCGTCAGCGATCGCGCGCTGTCGCCGCAGGGCATGCTGCGCGTCACCAGCTCGCTGTCGTTCGCGACGATCTATCTCGCGCCGATGCTGCCGGCGTTCCGCGCGATGTATCCGAAGCTGAACCTGCAGATCATCGCCGCCAACCGCTATCCGGATTTCATTGAGGCGGGCATCGACGTGGCGATCCGCACCCGCGAGCATGAGCCGGACTCGGGCATCGTCGTCCGTCGCATCGGGCAGATGCGGCGCGTGCTGGCGGCGGCGCCGTCCTATCTCGCGAGCCGTGGCTGTCCCGTCGTTCCCGGTGATCTCGTGCGCCACGACATGCTGATCTACAATCTTGCCAATGATCCGTATTCCCTGTCCCTGCGCAACGGCGCGACAGCCCAGAGCATTCGGATCGCGCCGACGCTCGACAGCAATGACGGCCAGGTGATCAAGGGGGCGGCGCTTGCCGGGCTCGGCATCCTGATCCAGCCGCTCTACATCGTGCAGAGCGACATTCTGGCCGGCAGGCTGGTGCCGGTCCTGCTCGACTGGGAGCTGCCGCTCTTGACGATGAACATCGCCTACCAGAACCGCGTCAGGCTTCCGGCCAAGATCAGGGTGTTCGCCGATTTCCTCGTCGACCACATCCGCGCCCATTCCGACCCGGGGATCTGGATCGAGCCGCCCAAGCCGGATTGAGCCGATGCCCGCGTGCGGGGGGAGGGCGGATCATGTTCTGAGAAAAATAATTATCTTGCTATTTTTCGGAAATCGTGGTCTCTTGCGTGCAACCCGCCTCGAGCAGAGGGACGTACGCGTCGTCACGAACGTGGAGGCGGGCTGCGATGGACGTGACGGCTGTGCCAGACGAGCGCAGGCGGCACGGACGGCGAAGTCGTGTGGTCCTGGCCTCTCGATGCTGAGGTCAAGTCCGTGGTCGTTGCTTGACGGCACGCGCGGGCGATGGGGGCAAGAAAGCCGATCCCCAGGGAGAGCACGAAGGACACCGTTAACACCGTCGCGCGGGGAAGGCCGGGTCTGTCCGGCTGTACCTGTGGTACCTGCCGCCTGCATTCTTTTGAGCAGGCGGGCCACGGGCCTCAGCCGAGGTCCGGCCTTCCTCGCGCCCTCTCGTTGTTCAGAGGGACACGACGAATGCATCACTCGGGTCTCACCAGCCGCGAGACGGCGAGATCGTGTCTCGTTGGCCAACGGCGCCAACCCAATCCTCATGGCGTCGTCCCGGACAAGCGCGCACCGCGTGCGCCGATCCGGGACCGAAAACTCCAGGGAGGCGTGCGAGGCACGATGGTCGACCGATCCCGTCCGGCCACATCCGCCGGTGGCTATGGGTCCCTGCGCAAGGCCGGGACGACACCGAAAGGTGCGGCGGGCGACACGGGCAAAGGAGGCCCATCTTGATTGAGCGATGCTTGCGAAAGGCCAGGGGCGATGCCTCCCCGAACGACCGCCCTCGATCCGTAAAAACTCGGATGAAAATCTAAATACCTAGAATTATCAACGGCTTGTGACTGTCATCCGACTGTCATCGAACCTTTATAAAAGCCACACTGAGGCCCCGTAAAGCGGCCGGGGAAGCGCAATCGGGCGCAGATGGCGCTTCGCTTCCCAAGCATGGAGACCAGCTATGAATTTCATCAAAGCTATCGTCGCTGCCGGCTTGGTCGCCGCATCGACGTCGGCGTTCGCTGCCGACATCACCGGTGCGGGCGCGACGTTCCCGTTCCCGATCTATTCCAAGTGGGCCGACGCCTACAAGAAGGAGACCGGCAACGGTCTGAACTACCAGTCGATCGGCTCCGGCGGCGGCATCAAGCAGATCCAGGCCAAGACCGTCACCTTCGGCGCCACCGATGCGCCGCTCAAGGCCGAGCAGCTCGAGAAGGACGGCCTGGTGCAGTGGCCGATGGTGATGGGCGGCATCGTGCCGGTCGTCAACCTCGAGGGCGTGAAGCCGGGCGAGATGGTGCTGGACGGCGAGACGCTCGCCAACATCTATCTCGGCAAGATCACCAAGTGGGATGACGCCGCGATCAAGAAGCTGAACCCCAACGTCAAGCTGCCGTCCGACGCGATTGCCGTGGTGCGCCGCTCCGACGGTTCGGGCACGACCTTCAACTTCACCTACTACCTCTCCGAGGTCAGCGCAGACTGGAAGAGCAAGATCGGCTTCAACACCGCCGTCGAGTGGCCGGTCGGTGTCGGCGCCAAGGGCAATGAGGGTGTGTCCGGCAACATCGGCCAGACCAAGAACTCGATCGGCTATGTCGAGTACGCCTATGCCAAGCAGAACAAGCTCACCTACACCGGCATGATCAACAAGGCCGGCAAGACCGTGCAGCCGACCGTCGAGGCCTTCCAGGCCGCGGCCGCGAATGCCGACTGGGCCAAGGCCCCGGGCTACTACGTGATCCTCGCCAACCAGCCCGGCGACAAGTCCTGGCCGATGACGGCGGCGACCTTCATCCTGATGCACAAGGAGCCGGCCGACAAGGCGGCGTCCGGCGAAGCCATCAAGTTCTTCAAGTGGTCGTTCGAGAAGGGCGCCAAGATGGCTGAGGAGCTCGACTACATCCCGATGCCCGACAGCGTCGTGAAGCTGATCGAGAAGACCTGGTCGGCCGACATCAAGAGCTGAGCTGGACGTATCGAAAATCCCCCTCTCCCGGCCTCCGGGGGAGGGGCGCTACCGGGGTTGAGGCGTGTCCAAGGAACAGGGGGCAGAATTGGCAGAGATGGCGGTTCAGACCGAAGTCAGCGATATCGCGGCTGCTGCCGGCCCCTATGACCGGGCACGCGCGCTCAGCGCCTTCAAGCTCGGCGACGTGACCTTCTATTGGATCACGCGGCTGTCCGCGATCTCCGTCCTGTTGATCCTGGGCGGCATCATCCTGTCGCTCATCGTCGGCGCATGGCCGGCCATGAGAGAATATGGCTTCGAATTCCTGTGGACGCGGCGCTGGGCGCCGTCGGCCGATCCGCCGGTGCTCGGGGCGCTCGGCCCGATCTACGGCACCTTGGTCACGTCCTTCATCGCGATGCTGATCGCCATTCCGGTCGGTCTGGGCATTGCGATCTTCCTCACCGAGCTCTGCCCGCAATGGCTGCGCCGTCCGATCGGACTTGCCATCGAGCTGCTCGCCGGCATTCCCTCGATCATCTACGGCATGTGGGGCTTCTTCGTGCTGGGGCCGTTCCTGGCCTATACGTTCCAGCCGTTCATGATCAATCTCTGCGCCGGCATCCCCGTGCTGCAGGACATCTTCGCCGGTCCGCCGTCCTATCTCAGCCTGTTCAACGCCTCGCTGATCCTGGCGATCATGGTGCTTCCGTTCATCACCTCGATCTCGGTCGACGTGTTCAAGACGGTCCCGCCGGTGCTGAAGGAAGCCGCCTACGGGGTCGGCTGCACCACCTGGGAGGTCGTGCGCAGCGTCGTCATTCCCTACACCCGTGTCGGCGTGATCGGCGGCGTCATGCTGGCGCTGGGGCGTGCGCTCGGCGAAACGATGGCGGTGACCTTCATCATCGGCAACTCGTTCCGTATCTCATCCTCGATCTTCGCACCGGGCACCACGATCTCGGCCGCCATCGCCTCCGAATTCCAGGAGAGCGACGGGCTGCACCAGTCGAGCCTGATCCTGCTCGGCCTGCTGCTGTTCGTGCTCACGTTCTTCGTGCTGGCGAGCGCGCGGCTGATGCTCATGCGGCTCGAAGCCAAGGCGGGAAAATAAGCCATGTCCAGCGCTGACACGCTTACACTCGATGCGCCGGTCAATCCGATCTATGCGCGCCGGCGCCGCAGAGACATCGTGATCCGCGGCCTCTGCGTTGCTGCCGCGATGTTCGGCGTCACCTGGCTGGCGCTGATCCTGTTCACGCTGTTCTATAACGGACTCGCCGGCCTCAGCCTGCAGGTTTTTGCCGCCGACACGCCACCGCCCGGCTCCAGCGAAGGCGGCCTGCGCAACGCCATCGTCGGCTCCTTGATCATGACGATCATCGGCGTCGGCATCGGCGCGCCGCTCGGCCTGTTCGCCGGCACCTATCTCGCCGAATACGGCCGCAACGACCGCCTGACCTCGGTGATCCGCTTCATCAACGACATCCTGCTGTCGGCGCCCTCGATCATCATCGGCCTGTTCATCTATGGTGCGGTCGTGGTGCCGATGGGCGGCTTCTCGGCACTCGCGGGTTCCCTTGCATTGGCGGTCATCGTGATCCCGGTGGTGCTGCGCACCACCGAGGACATGCTGCTGCTCGTGCCCAACCCGCTGCGCGAGGCGGCGTCTGCGCTCGGCCTGCCGCGCTCGCTGGTGATCCGCCGCATCGCCTATCGGGCGGCGCGCTCGGGCCTCATCACCGGCGTGCTGCTGGCGACCGCCCGCGTCGCCGGCGAGACCGCGCCTCTGCTGTTCACCGCGCTGTCGAACCAGTTCTGGAGCCTCAACCTTTCCAAGACGATGGCGAACCTGCCCGTCACCATCAACAATTTCGTCCAGAGCCCTTATGCCTACTGGAAACAACTGGCCTGGAGCGGAGCCCTTCTCATCACTCTGGCCGTGCTCGCCCTGAACATCGGTGCACGCATTCTCGGCGCCGAGAGGAACACCAAATGACCGAACTGTCCGTCTCCGTCAGTCAGCCCAATCACGCTCTTCACGGCAAGGCGCTTCCGGATGCGCCGGCCAAGGTGACCGCGCGCAACCTCAACTTCTACTACGGCGACCATCATGCGCTGAAGAACATCAACCTGTCGCTGGGCACCAACCGCGTCACCGCGTTCATCGGCCCGTCCGGCTGCGGCAAGTCCACGCTGCTGCGCATCTTCAACCGGATGTACGATCTCTATCCGGGGCAGCGGGCGACCGGGCAGCTGATGCTCGACAACACCAACATCCTCGATCCCAAGCTCGATCTGAACCTGCTGCGTGCCCGGGTCGGCATGGTGTTCCAGAAGCCGACGCCGTTCCCGATGACGATCTACGAGAACATCGCCTTCGGCATCCGCCTCTATGAGAAGATCTCCAAGTCGGAGATGGACGACCGGGTCGAGAAGGCGCTGCGCGGCGGCGCGTTGTGGAACGAGGTCAAGGACAAGCTCAACGCCTCGGGCCTGTCGCTGTCCGGCGGCCAGCAGCAGCGGCTGTGCATCGCGCGTACCGTGGCGGTCCGGCCGGAGGTGATCCTGTTCGACGAGCCGTGCTCGGCGCTCGATCCGATCTCGACCGCCAAGGTCGAGGAGCTGATCCAGGAACTCGCCGAAAACTATACGATCGCCATCGTGACGCATAACATGCAGCAGGCGGCGCGCGTCTCCGACAAGACCGCCTTCATGTATCTCGGCGAGCTGATCGAGTTCGACGACACCAGCAAGATCTTCACCTCGCCGAGCGATCGGCGGACCCAGGATTACATCACCGGCCGGTTCGGCTGACGCCGACGACATTGTCTTCAGGAGATCATCATGGCCAGTGAACATACCGCCAAGGCGTTCGACAGCGATCTGCAGGACCTCACCCGTCTGGTATCGGAGATGGGCGGCCTCGCCGAGCGGCTGATCGTCGATTCCGTCGATGCGCTGGTGCGACGCGACATCGCGCTCGGCCAGAAGGTGGTCGCCACCGACGCCGAGGTCGACAAGCTGCAGCGCATCATCGAGGAGCGCGCCGTTCTCACCATCGCCCGGCGACAGCCGATGGCGGTCGACCTGCGCGAGATCGTCGGCGCGATGCGCGTGGCGACCGATCTGGAGCGCATCGGCGACCTCGCCAAGAACATCGGCAAGCGCGTCGCGGCGCTGGAGAGCGACTTCCATCCGCTGAAGCTGATCCGCGGGCTCGAGCACATGACCGATCTCGTGCAGTCGCAGGTCAAGACGGTGCTGGACGCCTATGCCGCGCACGATTTGCCGGCGGCGATGACGGTGTGGAAGGGCGATGAGGAAGTCGATGCCATCTGCACCTCGCTGTTTCGCGAGCTCCTGACCTACATGATGGAGGATCCGCGCAACATCTCGTTCTGCATCCACCTGATGTTCTGCGCCAAGAATATCGAGCGCATCGGCGATCACGCGACCAACATCGCCGAGACGGTGTTCTATATGATCGAAGGCCAGCAGATCATGGACAAGCGCCCGAAGGGCGACATGACGAGCTTCGCATCGACGATCCCCGGCAACTGAGAGAGACGGTTCAGACATGGGCGCCCGAATTCTGGTGGTGGAGGACGAGGAGGCGCTGACGACGCTGCTGCGCTACAACCTCGAGGCCGAAGGCTACGAGGTCGAGACAGTGGCGCGCGGCGACGAAGCCGACACGCGCCTGAAGGAGCGTGTTCCCGATCTCGTCGTGCTCGACTGGATGCTGCCGGGCCTGTCCGGCATCGAGCTGTGCCGCCGCCTGCGGGCGCGGACCGAGACCCGGCAGTTGCCGATCATCATGCTCACCGCACGCGGCGAGGAGAGCGAGCGCGTGCGCGGCCTCGCGACCGGCGCCGACGACTACATCGTCAAGCCGTTCTCGGTGCCGGAGCTTCTGGCGCGGGTGAAAGGCCTGCTGCGGCGGGCGAGTCCGGAGCGGCTGGCGACCGTGCTGTCCTATGGCGACATCGAGCTCGACCGCGAGAAGCGCCGCGTGGCGCGCTCTGGTAGGCCGATCGATCTCGGCCCGACCGAATACCGCCTGCTCGAGTTCTTCCTGGAGCATCCCGGCCGCGTGTTCAGCCGCGAGCAGCTGCTCGACAGTGTCTGGGGCCGCGACATCTACATCGACGAGCGCACCGTCGACGTCCATATCGGCCGCCTGCGCAAGCTGCTCAATCCCGGCCGCGAGCAGGACCCGATCCGCACCGTGCGCGGCGCCGGTTATGCGCTCGATGATCGCTTCGCCAAGAGCGAGCAGGTGTAAGGGGCGATCCGGCGTGAGGACGCAGCAGGTGTGAGACGCGAGGCGGCCCGATTGAGGAGATCGCGGTCCGCTTTCCGCCACGCCGCCGCCGTCTTGATCGTGTCTGCTTCGTGGCCGTCACGATGTTTCGGTGCCAGCGGACGCCCTTGATCAAGACCATCATCATATCTCTTGCCGTGCTGCTCGGCGGCGCGGCGGGCGCCACGGCCGCCGAGCTCGAAGACGCGGTCGCGGCGGCAGGCAACGGGCAGCATGCGGCGGCGATGCGACGGCTGCTGCCGCTGGCCGCCAAGGGCGATGCGCGGGCGCAGTTCGACGTCGGCTTCATGCACGCCTTCGGCTGGGGCCAACCGCGCAACCCCGCCGAGGCGCTGGCGTGGTACCGCAAGGCCGCCGATCAGGGGCTCGCTGTCGCGCAACACTATCTCGGCATCGCCTACGTCAATGGCGAAGGTGTTGCGAGCAATTACGGCGAAGCCGGCCGCTGGTTCAGCCGCGCCGCGGCGCAGGGCTTCGCCCAGTCGCAATACATGCTCGGCCTGATGCTGCTCGACGGCCGCGGTGTGAAACAGGACGTCGTGCAGGGCTATGCCTGGCTGGTGATGGCGGGCCGTAGCGGCGTGCGATCGGCCGGCCGCGACGTGCAGCGGGTCAAGTTGACCGAGCCGCAGCGCGTCCAGGCTCAGAGTGCCATTGCGGCCTGGCGGCCGAAGCCGGAATCGGCGGAGGCCGGCATCGCCGCTCCGCGTCCGGAGCAACTGCTCGGGCTCGACCGCCACATCGGCGAGGTCGTCGATCCCACCTCGTGGCCGGCGTCGTCGATCGGCGTCGTCACCGTCGCGCAATACTCGACCGGCGGCTGGTGCACCGGCACGCTGGTCGCGCCGCGCGTCGTGCTCACCGCGGCGCATTGCGTGTTCAACGGCGTGGCGCAGGTCAGCCCCGGCAACGTCCGCTTCCTGGCCGGCATGAACAGGGGCACGCCGGCGGCATCGTCTGTCGCCGACAAGCTGATCGTGGCGCCTGATTTCGTCCCGACCCGGCACGACAGGTGGTCGCTCGACCGCTCGCCCGCCGATTGGGCGTTGATCGTGCTGAAGGACGCGCTGCCGTCGAAGCCGGTTGAGGTCAGGGCGCTGACGCGCGAGGAATTGCAGGCTGCGACCACGGCCGGAACCATCTCCGAGATCGGCTATGGCCAGGAGCGGCGCTATTCGCCGACCGGCCAGCGCAATTGCAGCGCCGGCATGACCAAGGACGGGATGCTGCTGACGGTGCATTGCCTCGCCAATTTCGGCTATTCGGGCTCCCCCATCATGGCCGAAGTCGGCGGACAGCCGGCCGTGGTCGGCATCTTCTCGGCGTTCCATGAGGAGACCCGGCTGATGTTCGCCGCCCCCGCGAGCCAGTTCGAGGCGGTCGTGCGGCGCGAGATCGCGGCACAGAGTGCCTCGATGCGGTGAGCGAAGGAGGGACGAGAGAAGAGGATGTCCCGCCGCTGGTCATGATCTGTGCGTGACTGGATAGCGGGTTGCCAAGCAAGAGGGCAATCCGGGAAGGGCCGCCCACGTTTTCCCGCAGCTTTTGCCTGCAGCGGGGGGCTTTACCGAACTGGCCTGGCTCTTGCTATAGTCCGAGTATGACGATTGTTCAAATTGATCATCCTCGTGCCCCTCGGCTGCTGTGGTGGCGATCGCAGCCCGGCCGCAACGTTGCGCTCGTCGGCGGGCTGGTCGCCGCCAACGCGCTCGCCTGGGCCTGGGCGTTCGCGCTCTACGCCGACCGGCCCGCCATCGTCGGCACCGCGATGCTGGCCTGGCTGCTCGGACTGCGCCATGCGGTCGATGCGGATCACATCGCGGCGATCGACAACGTCGTGCGGAAGCTGGTGCAGGACGGTAGCGCCCCGCGCGCCGCCGGCCTGTATTTTGCGCTCGGCCATTCCAGCGTCGTCGTCATCGCCACCATCGTCGTGAGCCTCATCGCCGGCGCCGACCTCCTGGATGAAGAGAGCGCGATCAGGGCGATCGGCGGCGTCATCGGCACGTCGGTGTCGGCCGGCTTCCTGCTGCTGATCGCGTTGGCGAACCTCATTCTGTTCGTGAACCTCTGGCGCCGCGCCGCACAGCCGCAGTCCGAGATGGAAACCGCCGGAAGCTCCGGACGGGGCATCCTCATCCGCCTGCTGCGCCCGGTGCTCCGCCTGGTGGGACGCGCCTGGCACATGTATCCGCTCGGTTTCCTGTTCGGTCTCGGCTTCGACACTGCGAGCGAGATCGGGCTTCTCAGCCTGTCGGCGACCGAGGCAGCGCGCGGCGCGAGCCTCGCCCATGTCCTGGTGTTTCCGGCGCTGTTCGCGGCTGCGATGGCCACCGTCGACACCGCCGACAGCATGCTGATGGCGGGCGCCTATCGCTGGGCGCTGACCGATCCCGCACGCAAGCTGCGCTATAACCTCGTGATCACCGGCGCATCCGTTGCCATCGCGCTGGTGATCGGCGGCTTCGAGGCGATCACGCTGTTGGCGCCGCGGCTTGGCCTGACCGGGGGATGGACGGGGGTCGCCACCGCGCTGGGCGACGATGTCGCCAATCTCGGGATCGTCGCGATTGGCCTGTTCGGACTGATCTGGGCGGTCGCCATGCTGCTCGGTCGCAGCCAGCGCGGTTCCGAGGCTATCCCCGGGGAAGCGCTTGCCAGTGTTCATGCGGGGGCGCTAAACCCGCCGGTGATACGAAGCGGAACGCTTAAGACGGGCTAGGAGCGGGGCCTTATGATGGTCGGCTCTGAGGGAACGATCAGGATGCTATGGCTGCAGGGTGCGAGCTGCGGCGGCTGCACCATGTCGATCCTGGAAAGCGGCGCGTCCGGCTGGTTCGACGAATTGCGCCAATCCGGCATCGATCTGGTGTGGCATCCCTCCGTCAGCGAGCAGACAGGGGACGAGGTCGTGGAGCTGTTGGAGGCGATCCGCGACGGCCGCGAGCGGCTCGATCTGCTGGTGCTCGAAGGCTCGGTGGCGCGCGGACCTGGTCTGACCGGCCGCTTCAACATGCTCGCCGGCACCAACCGCTCGATCTATCACTGGCTGCTCGATCTGGCGCCGCTGGCCGACTACGTCGTTGCCGTCGGCAGTTGCGCCGCCTATGGCGGCATTCCTGCTGCCGGCATCAACCCGACCGATGCGGTCGGATTGCAGTTCGAGGGCAGCGACATCGGCGGCGCGCTCGGCGCGGGCTTCCGCTCGAAACGCGGGCTGCCGGTGATCAACGTCGCAGGCTGTGCGCCGCATCCGGGTTGGATGATGGAAAGCCTGCTGGCGCTCACCTCGGGCGATCTGTCGGCAGACGGCCTCGACGCAGTCGGCCGTCCGACCTTCATCGCCAATCACCTGGCGCATCACGGCTGCTCGCGCAACGAGTTCTACGAGTTCAAGGCGAGCGCGGAGACGATGTCGGAGCGCGGCTGCCTGATGGAGCATCTCGGCTGCCGCGCGACGCAAGCGGTCGGCGACTGCAATCAGCGCTCGTGGAACGGCGGCGGCTCTTGCACCAAGGGCGGCTACGCCTGCATCGCCTGCACCTCGCCGGGCTTCGAGAGCGCGCAGAACTATCTGCAGACGGCCAAGCTCGCCGGCATTCCCGTGGGGCTTCCGACCGACATGCCGAAAGCCTGGTTCGTCGCGCTCGCAGCGCTGTCGAAATCGGCCACGCCGCGTCGCGTCCGAGTCAATGCGACGGCGGATCATGTCGTGGTGCCGCCGGGCCGTGCCGGCGACAAGCGCCGTCCATGACGCGGATCACGGTCGGACCGTTCAATCGTGTCGAAGGCGATCTCGAGGTCAGGCTCGATATCGAGAGCGGTCGCGTCACCAGGGCGGAGGTGACGGCGCCGCTCTATCGCGGCTTCGAGCAGATCCTGGAGGGGCGGCCGCCGCTGGACGCCCTGGTGATCGCGCCGCGAATCTGCGGCATCTGCTCGGTGTCGCAATCGATCGCGGCCGCCGCGGCGTTGCGCCAGGCCATGGGCATTGCGGCAGCACCAAACGGCATCCTCGCGAGCAACATCGCGCACGCGGCCGAGAACGCAGCGGACCATCTGACGCATTTCTACATCTTCTTCATGCCGGACTTCGCCCGCGACGCCTACGCCTCGCATGCCTGGCATTCGGCTACGGCCGAGCGCTTCGCGGCGACGAAGGGCAGCGCGGCCCGCGATGCGTTGCCTGCACGCGCGCGACTGCTCGAGATCATGGGCCTGATCGCCGGCAAATGGCCGCACAGTCTCGCCTTCCAGCCAGGCGGGACGACGCGCGCGATCGAGCTCGGCGAGCGCGTGCAGCTCAACGCGATCGCGGCGTCGTTTCGCGGTTTCCTTGAACGCGTCGTGTTTGCCGACAAGCTGGAGAACGTGCTCGCCTTGTCGACATCGGACGAGCTCGACCGTTGGCGGGAGGGCCGCGCCGGCGACTTCGCGCATTTCCTGCGGCTGGCCGATGCGCTCGCGCTGGCCGACCTCGGCAGCGGACCCGGTCTCTTGATGAGCTTCGGCGCGTATCACGATTTCAATGGGGCTCGTTTTCGCGCTGGTGTCCGCACGAGCAGTGGCGAGGTCCACGCTTTGCCGTCGGACGGCATTACCGAGGACGTCTCGCACGCCTGGATGCACGATACGTCGCTCGATCCGGCCGAGAGCCGCACCGTGCCCGATGCCGACAAAGCCGACGCCTATAGCTGGTGCAAGGCGCCGCGTCTTGCGGGAGAACCGGTCGAGGTCGGCGCTCTCGCAAGGCAGGCCATCGACGGTCAGCCGTTGATCACCGCGCTGCTCGCGAGCGGTCGCAGCAATGTCCGCAATCGTGTCATCGCCCGGCTGATCGAAACTGCGCGGCTCGCGCTGTCGATCGAGCACTGGATCAAGGGGCTGCGTCTCAACGAGCCGTTCTGCGACAACAGCGCCGGCGCGGCCGACGGCAATTTCGTCGGGCTCGTGGAAGCTGCGCGCGGCAGCCTCGGCCACTGGCTCGCGGTGCGCTCCGGCCGGATCGAGCGCTATCAGATCATCGCGCCGACGAGCTGGAATTTCTCTCCGCGCGACGCGGATGGGGTCGCGGGCCCGCTCGAACAGGCGCTGGTCGGCACTGAGGTCGGCACCGCCGGCGCGCGTGCGGTCGGCATCCAGCACGTGGTGCGGTCGTTCGATCCCTGCATGGTCTGCACGGCGCATTGAGCGCGCTGCACACAGGCAGGCGGCAAGCGGAAACAAGATTGTCGGTGCAAAGCGCGTGATTTCCGATTGTCGCGCGCGATCCACCACCGAAGGCTCCGTCGCTGCGATCGCACCGCCTCAAGCATCTGAAATCATTATGATTCAAATCCAGCCGTGATGCTGGCCCGCATCTTGCTGTCCTTCTCGCCAGAACGCGATCAGATGATCGCCAACGCGATGTCAGGGGAGGACTCATGGGCGCGGCAACGGAAACTTTTTACAGCGTCATCAGGCGTCAGGGCATCACGCGGCGCAGCTTTCACAAGTTCTGCAGCCTCACCGCAACGAGCCTCGGCCTCGGGCCGCTCGCGGCCAGCCGCATCGCCAATGCGCTGGAGACCAAGCCGCGCACGCCCGTCATCTGGATGCACGGGCTCGAATGCACGTGTTGCTCGGAGAGCTTCATCCGCTCGGCGCATCCGCTGGTGAAGGATGCCGTGCTGTCGATGATCTCGCTCGACTATGACGACACCATCATGGCGGCGGCCGGCCACCAGGCGGAGGCCATCCTCGAAGAGACGCGTGCGAAGTACAAGGGACAGTACATTCTTGCGGTCGAGGGCAATCCGCCGCTGAACGAGGGCGGCATGTTCTGCATCGATGGCGGCAAGCCGTTCGTCGAGAAGCTCAAGATGATGGCCGAGGACGCCATGGCGATCATCGCCTGGGGCGCCTGCGCGTCCTGGGGCTGCGTGCAGGCGGCGAAGCCGAATCCGACGCAGGCGACGCCGATCGACAAGGTCATCACCAACAAGCCGATCATCAAGGTGCCGGGCTGCCCGCCGATCGCCGAGGTCATGACCGGCGTCGTCACCTTCATCACCACGTTCGGCAAGCTGCCCGAGCTCGACCGCCAGGGCCGGCCGAAGATGTTCTACTCACAGCGTATCCACGACAAGTGCTATCGCCGACCGCATTTCGACGCCGGCCAGTTCGTCGAGGAGTGGGACGACGAGGCCGCGCGCAAGGGCTACTGCCTCTACAAGATGGGCTGCAAGGGCCCGACCACCTACAACGCCTGCTCGACGGTGCGCTGGAACGGCGGCGTGTCGTTCCCGATCCAGTCCGGTCACGGCTGCATCGGCTGCTCGGAGGACGGCTTCTGGGACAAGGGCTCGTTCTACGACCGCCTCACCAACATCAAGCAGTTCGGCATCGAGCACAACGCCGACCAGGTCGGCATGGTGGCCGCGGGCACGGTGGGCGCAGCGGTTGCGGCGCACGCGGCGGTGACGGCCGTGAAGCGGCTCGCCGGCAAGCGCGACGACGCCAAGCAAGATCATTAATCGAATTCAGGGCAGGCAACGATGGGCATCCAGACTCCCAACGGCTTCAATCTCGACAATTCCGGCAAGCGTGTCGTCGTCGATCCGCTGACGCGCATCGAGGGCCATCTGCGCGTCGAGGTGAATGTCGATTCCAATAACGTGATCCGCAACGCGGTCTCGACCGGCACCATGTGGCGCGGCATCGAGACCATCCTGCGGAACCGCGATCCGCGCGACGCCTGGGCCTTCACCGAGCGGATCTGCGGCGTCTGCACCGGCACGCACGCGCTGACCTCGGTCCGCGCGGTCGAGAACGCGCTGGGGATCATGATCCCCGATAATGCCAACTCGATCCGCAACATCATGCAGCTCTGCCTGCAGGTGCACGATCACCTCGTGCACTTCTATCATCTGCATGCGCTCGACTGGGTCGACGTGGTCTCGGCGCTCAAGGCCGATCCAAAGGCGACCTCGGCGCTGGCGCAGTCGGTCTCGGACTGGCCGCTGTCCTCGCCGGGCTATTTCAAGGACCTGCAGATCCGGCTGACCAAGTTCGTCGAGTCCGGTCAGCTCGGTCCGTTCAAGAACGCCTATTGGGGTCATGCGGCCTACAAGCTGCCGCCGGAGGCGAACCTGATGGCGGTGGCGCACTATCTGGAAGCGCTCGACTTCCAGAAGGAGATCGTCAAGATCCACACCATCTACGGCGGTAAGAACCCGCATCCGAACTGGCTGGTCGGCGGCGTGCCGTGTGCGATCAATGTCGACGGCACCGGCGCGGTCGGTGCGATCAACATGGAGCGGCTGAACCTCGTCTCCTCGATCATCGATCGCTCGATCGAGTTCGTGCAGAAGGTCTATCTGCCCGACGTGGCGGCGATCGGCTCCTTCTACAAGGACTGGCTCTATGGCGGCGGTCTCTCCGGCAAGAACGTGATGTCCTACGGCGACATTCCGGAGAATGCGAACGATTATTCAGGGAAGAATCTCAAGCTGCCGCGTGGCGTGATCCTCAACGGGAATCTGAACGAGATCCTGCCGATCGATCACGGCGACCCCGAGCAGATCCAGGAGTTCGTCACCCACTCCTGGTACAAATATCCCGACGAGAGCAAGGGGCTGCATCCCTGGGACGGCGTCACTGAGCCGAACTACCAGCTCGGCCCCAACGCCAAGGGCACCAAGACGGACATCAAGGAGCTCGACGAGGGCGGAAAATATTCCTGGATCAAGGCGCCGCGCTGGCGCGGCAACGCGGTCGAGGTCGGACCGCTGGCGCGCTACATCATTGGTTATGCGCAAGGGCGACCGGAGTTCAAGGAGCCGACCGACAGGCTTCTGAAGACGCTGAACCTGCCGGTCACAGCGCTGTTCTCCACGCTTGGCCGCACCGCGGCACGGGCGCTCGAATGCGAATGGGCGGCGAACCAGATGCGCTACTTCCAGGACAAGTTGGTGGCACGCATCAAGGCCGGCGATTCCTCGACCGCGAACATCGAGAAGTGGAAGCCGGAGAGCTGGCCGAAGGAGGCCAAGGGCTACGGCTTCACCGAGGCGCCGCGCGGCGCGCTGGCGCACTGGATCAAGATCAAGGACACCAAGATCGACAACTACCAGTGTGTCGTGCCGACGACCTGGAACGGCTCGCCGCGCGATCCCAAGGGCAATATCGGCGCCTTCGAGGCCTCCCTGATGGATACGCCGATGGCGGATCCGGAGAAGCCGCTGGAGATCCTGCGCACGATCCATTCGTTCGATCCGTGCCTCGCGTGCTCGACCCACGTGATGAGCCCGGACGGCCAGCAAATGGCGACGGTCACGGTCAGGTAGTGGGAGACGCACCATGATGGATGCCATTGCACGTCCCGCCGAGGCAGAGCCCAACCTTGCGGCGATCGCGGCCGACGCCGCCGGTGAACACGCGGTCGGCCGGCCCACGGTCTATGTGTACGAAGCACCGGTGCGCATCTGCCATTGGGTGAATGCGTTCGCGATCGTCGTGCTGATGATCACCGGCTATCTGATCGGGACTCCGCTCCCCAGCGTCGAAGGCGAGGCGTCGGCGAATTTCGTGATGGGCTACATCCGCTTTGCCCATTTCGCGGCCGGACAGGTGCTGGCGGTGTTCTTCCTTGCCCGCATCTTCTGGGCCTTCGTCGGCAACCACCACTCCCGGCAGATCTTCTACATTCCGGTGCACCGCAAGCAGTTCTGGAAGGAGGTGCTGCACGAGATCCGCTGGTACGCTTTCCTCGAGCGTGAGCCGAAGATGTATGTCGGCCATAATCCCCTGGCGCAGACAGCCATGTTTACCGGCTTCACGCTGTTCGTGACCTTCATGATCATCACCGGCTTTGCGCTCTATTCGGAAGGCACCGGCATCGACAGCTGGCAGCACAAATTGTTCGGTTGGGTGTTCGCGATCTGGCCGAACAGCCAGGACGTCCACACCTGGCATCATCTCGGGATGTGGGCGCTGGTCACCTTCGTGATGGTGCACGTCTATGCCGCCATTCGCGAAGACATCATGTCACGTCAGAGCATCATCTCCTCGATGATCTCGGGCGAGCGGCAGTTCCGCGAGTAGCAGGGGGGGCCGGCATGGTCGATGAGCGCGGGCGCGATCGCATTCTGGTGCTCGGGATCGGCAACATTCTCTGGGCGGACGAAGGCTTTGGCGTGCGGGTGGTGGAGGAATTCCACCGCCGCTTCACCGTGCCCGACAATGTCACGATCCTCGATGGCGGCACGCAGGGACTTTACCTCGTCAACTATGTCGAGGAAGCCGACGGCCTGATCGTGTTCGACGCCATCGACTATGGCCTGGTGCCGGGCGAGCTCAAGCTCGTCCGCGACGACGAGGTGCCGCGCTTCACCGGCGCCAAGAAGATGAGCCTCCACCAGACGGGCTTCCAGGAAGTACTGAGCGCGGCCGACCTGCTCGGCCGCTATCCGCAGCGGCTTGCGCTGATCGGCTGCCAGCCGCTCGACCTCGAGGATTGGGGCGGTCCGCTGACGGCGCCGGTTCGTGCGCAGATCGCGCCGGCGATCGAGCTGGCCTGCGCCCTGCTGGCGGAATGGGGCTCGCCGGCCGTGTCGCGGCGTGCACCGCTCGCCGGCGACGAACGCCTGCTCGCGAACGACATCGACCATCACAGCTACGAACTGGGGGCGCGCACGGCCGATTGACCGCGCCGCGAGGGAATCCGCCATGTGTCTTGGCCTGCCGATGACAATCCTGGAGACCGATGGCGTCTCGGCGCTGTGCAGCTTCGACGGCGAGGAGCGCCGCGTCTCGGTGCTGTTGCTGTCGAATCCGCCGGTCGGAGCCAGGGTGCTCGTCTATATCGACAATGCCGTTCGCCTGCTCGATGATGAGGAAGCGCGGCTGATCGGCGAGGCGCTGCGCGGCCTGCAGGCGGCCGTGAACGGCGAGAATTGCGATGACTTCTTCGCGGATCTGATCGGGCGCGAGCCGGAGCTTCCGGAGCATCTGCGGTAGCGGCGTCATGCCCTCGGGCGGCGCCAAATTACTGATAACAAGATTTCCATATACGAAGTAAGTTTGCAGGCCTTGCCTGGAAAGCACCTTTCCAATTTCTCGCGCAATCCTTTAGTTGCAATAAAAACTTAATATATTTCAATGTCTTGAGAATTCTTGGCCCCGCGTGGGCGTCTGGCACGTCGATTGCTGATCATGGGGAATATGGCAACGATAACTGGTCAGGGAGAAACACCGATGGAAATGCAGCAGCGTGACCCCGCGCGCGCGCGAGGCGGGTTGCCGGAGGTCGATACGGGCACCGTCGATGCCTTTCTCTCCGAGGCTGATTGCGCCGGGCTTGTCGCCGTGCTGCTGTCGGCCGGGGATCCCGCGCGGTTTCCAGAGGCACTGGACGTGGCCATCGTGCTGCCGGAGCTGATCACGGCGTTTCAGGGCCGGCTGCGCGGCGCGGTCGTCGCGCGCGAAGCGGAGGCCGAGATCGGGGCGCGATTCGGCGTGCGTGTGCAGCCGAGCCTGATCCTGTGCCGCGGGGGAGAGACGCTCGGCCTGATTGCCAAGATCCAGGACTGGTCTGTTTATGTCGATCGCATCTCGCGGCTGATCGACCGGCCGCAGGGCGCGACGGCGGCGGTCGTCGCCAGCATCGTCCCAGTCCATCAGCCTGCGGGAGTCGAGCGATGAAGCCGGGATTCTGGATCGCGCCTGAAGGAGCCGAGGAGCCGGTCAACATCTTTCCGATCGGCGAAGAGGCGCTCGATACCTCCCACAAGGGGCTGACCGCCTCCGGAGCGCTGGCCAAGCTGGCCTCGCTCGACTCGGAGGCGCTGGCGCGGAGCTGTCCGCGCGCGGTCGAACTGCTGTCGACGATTGCATCCGCCACCGCGGCGCAGACGGCCGGCGCACCGACGCAATTATTCCGTCTCGAAGGCCTCAACGATCTCGAGCGGCGGCTGATCGACGACGTGCTGGGCGAGGGCGAGGTTGCGGGCGTCGTGGCTCTTCCCGACGGGACGCTGGCCCAGATCCAGGAATCGGTGCTCGCCGGCATCTGGCGGGTGCGGCTGGAAGCGGATGAGCGCCACGACTACATCGAAGTCGGCGCCGTGCCGGAGATCGTGTCGCGCGCGGCCGCCGACCTGACCGCAAATGACATCGCGATCGGACCGGTGCCCGAGGGCACGATGAACGCGCTGCCGGTGCTCGCCGAGATCCGCGAGCGCGCGCTGTCCTGGCGACCGGGCCAGCGCTCGCAGACCATCAACTTCACGCTGCTGCCGATGAGCCCGGCCGACATGAGCTTCATGCAGCAGACGCTCGGCAACGGCCCGATCCAGTTGATGTCGCGCGGCTACGGCACCTGCCGCGTGCTCGCGACCGGCATCCGCCATGTCTGGTCGGTGCAATTCTTCAACGCCATGGATACGATCATTCTCGACACCCTCGAAGTCGGCGGCGTGCCGGTGGTCGCGCTCGCTGCAGCCGAGGATTTCGAGGATTCGGCCGAGCGCCTGACCCAGATCATCGAGGCCTATTTCACATGAACGGCGGCTTCGAGAATTACGGTGTCCGCAGCGATCTCGCTGATGACGCGCTGTTGGAGTGCGGCATCTGCTGGACGCGCTACGACCCGGCCGAAGGTGATGGCGTCGCCCAGATTGCGCCGGGCACGCCGTTCGCGGCGCTGCCGGACGACTGGCGTTGCCCGAACTGCGACGCGCCGAAGACCAAGTTCATGGTGGTCGAGCAATGAGCGCTGACGCGCAGGGCAGGTCTGACGTCACGCCGGTCGCGTGGGGCGAGCGTCTCGCCGGCGTCTATCGTGGGATCGGCGCGCGTGCGATGCGCGAGCTGCCGATCTATCACCACGCGCTCGACGTCGAGGCGATCGGATTTTCGGTGGTTGAGGGCCGCATCCTCGGCATCGTCGTCACGCCCTGGTTCATGAACCTGGTCACTCCGGCCGCCCAGGGCTCCGCGGGATCCGTCGTCAAGATCGTGCTTCCGGCCGGCTCGTTCGAGTTCACGATCGGCGATATCGCCGGGATCGGGCGGATCGCGAGCTGCTCGCTGTTCTCGCCGATGTTCGAGTTCGCGGACATGGCCGCGGCGCGTGCGGCGGCGGAGGCCGCGCTGGCCGCGCTGATGGCGGCACCTGAGGACGAGGCGTTGTCCGAACGCGCCGCGAAGGCGTCGAGCACGATCGATCGCCGCGCGTTCCTGCGCGGCACCCTCTCCGAGGGCCGCGCATGACCCTCGGCTTTCGCAACCGCATCGACGTGACGCTGTCGGTCGCCGATCGGCGGATCGCAGGCGTCGACATTCAGCCGCGCACGCGGCCGCCGCTGGGACGGCTGTTCGCCGGCAAGCCGGCCGAGATGCTGCTTGCGGCCCTGCCGCGGCTGTTCTCGCTGTGCGCCGGTGCGCATCAGGTCGCGCTGCTCTCGGCGCTGGAAGCGGCGCGCGGCGAGCAGGCGAAGCCGTCGACGCGTCATCGTCGGATCGAGGCCGTGCTGACGGAACGCTTCGCCGAACTCATGCGCGGTCTGCTGATCGCTTCAATGGCGGACAATCGTAGTGCTGCGCAGCCGGTTCAACGGCTCTTGCAGGCGATCGCGGCGCTACAGACGCATTCCGGCGTCTCGCAGCAATCTCGCGCTGCAACCTTGTCTCAGATCAAGACGGGCATGGTGGCTCTGGGCATAGGCTTGCCAGGGGAACCGGTTCTGCCGGGAACTCTGCTTGCATCGATGATGGACGCGGCCCGGAAGGCCGCCGATGATGGAGGATGGAGGCACATGCCGGCCGAGCACGGCATCCTGTCGGCCGCCGATGATGGCGCCATCGTCGCGCAATTGATCGACGTGGGATCTGCCTTTGCTGAGGCTCCCGAGCTCGACGGCCGCGTTCCGGAGACCGGAGTCTGGGCCCGCTATGCGGAGCGCCATCAATTGGCATCGGCTGGTCCCGTCGAACGCCTCTCAGCCAAGATCGCTGAGATTGCTGAGCTGTTCCGCTGGATCGAGACCGGCGAGGCGGAGGACCAGGCGGCCGACCCGCATGCCGTCGCAAGCTACGCGCTCGGGTCGCGGCGCGGTGCCGCCGCAGTCGAATGCGCGCGCGGCCGGCTGCATCACGCGATCGAGCTGGATGCGCACGGCGCGGTCTCGCGTTTCGAGTATCTGGCGCCGACGGAATGGAATTTTCACCCGCGCGGTCCTGTCGTGAGGAGCCTCACGGGGGTTGCGCTGCGCGGCACCGTCGATCGCCAGGCCATCCATACGATGGTCGGATCGTTCGATCCCTGCGTCGGCTATCACCTGGCGTTCCGGGGGATGGCCGATGCATGAGATGGCGCTGTGCGAAGGCATCGTCGAGATCGTCGAGCAGGAGGCACGTAAGGGCGCCTTCTCCACGGTGAAGACCGTGTGGTTGGAGATCGGTGCGCTCAGCCATGTCGCGCCGGAGGCGCTGCGATTCTGTTTCGAGGCGGTGACCGCGAAAACCCTGTTGCACGGGGCAGCGCTCGAGATCATCGAACAGCCGGGCACGGCATGGTGCCTGGGCTGCTCGCGCGGCGTCGAGATCAGTCAACGCTATCAGTCTTGTCCGGCCTGCGGCAGTCATCAGCTGCAGGTCACGGGCGGTGAGGACATGCGGGTCAAGGAGCTGGAGGTCGAGTAATGTGCACGGTGTGTGGCTGCAGCGACGGCAAGCCCTCCGTCGAATCCGGTGATCATCATCACGATCACGGTAAGCATCATCAGGCTCATGGACACGATCACAGCCATGATCAGTCCGGACATCATCACTATCACGGCCATCATCATCATGATCATGTTCACGAGCATGGTCACCATCACGATGATGACCCGCATGATCACGGTCGCGCGCATGATCATCAACATGATCATGCTGCCGACCACGTCGACTGTTCGGCCAATCCGGCCGGGCAGGAGGTTGCCGGCCTCTCCAGCGGGCGCATCATCCAGATCGAACGCGACATTCTCGGCAAGAACAACCGGCTCGCGGCAGAAAACCGCGCGCGCTTCGCCGCGCATGACGTGCTGGCATTCAACTTCGTTTCCAGCCCGGGCGCCGGCAAGACCTCGCTGCTGGTCCGCGCCGTCTCCGATCTCAAGCAGAGTCGGCCCGTCGCGGTGATCGAGGGCGACCAGCAGACCTCCAACGATGCCGAGCGCATCCGCGCCACCGGCGTGCCGGCGATCCAGATCAACACCGGCAAGGGCTGTCATCTCGACGCGGCCATGGTCGGCGAAGCCTTTGGCCGGCTGCCGTCACTGCGCGGCGGGCTGCTGTTCATCGAGAATGTCGGCAACCTCGTATGTCCGGCCGCCTTCGATCTCGGCGAGGCCTGCAAGATCGTCGTGTTCTCGACCACCGAGGGCGAGGACAAACCGCTCAAATATCCCGACATGTTTGCAGCGTCATCGCTGATGCTCATCAACAAGATCGATCTGGCGCCGGTGCTCGATTTCGATCTTGCGCAGACGATCGAATATGCCCGCCGAGTCAATCCGAAGATCGAGGTACTGACGATCTCCGCGAAGACAGGCGAGGGCCTTTCGGCGTTCTACGCCTGGATCAGGAAGCAGTCTGAGCGGATGCGGGCGGGCGCAGCGAACGCGGTGCGGGGATGAGCACGCCCGGCCGGACATCGGCGGCGAACCATACGTGCCTCCGGCTCCGCGTCCGCGGGGCCGTGCAGGGCGTCGGCTTTCGTCCCTATGTCCATGGTCTGGCAACCCGCCATCGGCTCGGCGGCTTCGTCGCCAACGATGCTGATGGCGTGCTGATCGAGGTCGAGGGCGACGAGGTCGCCGAATTCGTCGAGGCTCTGCCGCGGCAGACACCGCCGCTGGCGCGCATCGACGACATCGCCGTCGAGCCGATCGCGGCCGGTATCGGCACGGGCTTCCGGATCGCCGGGAGCGTGGGCGGGCGCGTCACGACGCGGATCGTGCCGGACGCCGCCACCTGTGCCGCATGCCTGGCCGAGCTGTTCGATCCCGGCAGCCGCTTCCATCTCTATCCTTTTGTCAACTGCACCCATTGCGGCCCCCGTTTCACCATCGCCGAGCGCCTGCCTTACGATCGCGTGTCCACGGCGATGAAGCACTTTCCGATGTGTGAGGCGTGTCGGTCCGACTACGAAGATCCTGCAGGGCGCCGCTTTCATGCCGAGGCGATCTCGTGTCCGCGCTGCGGTCCGCGGCTCAGCCATGGCATCGATGATATTGCCGCCGCGCTCGCGAATGGCAGGATCGTCGCCATCAAGGGTCTCGGCGGCTATCAGCTGCTCTGTGACGCCCAGGATGAGCAGGCCGTCCGGCGACTGCGCGCGCGTAAGCAGCGCGACGGCAAGCCGTTTGCCGTGATGTTGGCCACGGTCGACGCCGCAACTGAGATTGCCGAGATCGATGCGCCTGAGCGCGCGCTGCTGGAGCGGGGGGCGCGGCCGATCGTGCTATTGCGCTCACGCCAGCGTGTTGCGTCCTCGGTCGCACCAGGGCTCGCAAAGATCGGGGTGATGCTGCCGGTCGCTCCGCTGCATCATCTGATCTTCCATGTGCTGGAGGCGGGCCGCCGCGTGGCTGCCGACGGACCATGGGCGCTGGTCTGCACCAGCGCCAATCCGAGCGGGGAGCCGCTGCTGACCGACAACGCCGAGGCGCTCGCGGATCTTGCCGGCATTGCGGATCTGATCGTCACCCACGACCGGGACATCGTCATCCGAGCCGACGATTCCGTGCTTGCCGTCGTGGCCGGCGTTCCCCGCTTCGTCAGGCGTGCGCGCGGCTATGTTCCGGAGCCGATCCGGCTCGCGCGCACCATGCCGCCGGTGCTCGCGGTCGGCGCTCAGCTGAAGGCGACGGTGACGGTGACGCGCGGCGACGAGGCGTTCGTGTCGCAGCATCTCGGAGATCTCGACACGGCGGCGGCGATCCGCTTCTTCGAGGAGACGATTGCGCATCTCACCGCCATCCTCGATGTCCAGCCGGTCGCGATCGCTCATGACCTGCATCCGGACATGGCGTCGACGCGGTTCGCGCAGGCACACGGTCTGCCGACGCTGCCGGTGCAGCATCACCAGGCGCATGCGGCCTCCGTCATGGCCGAGCATGGCGTGACCAGCCCCGCCCTCGCGCTGGTGCTGGATGGCTACGGCTATGGCAGCGATGGCGGCGCCTGGGGCGGTGAGCTGCTGTCCTGCGACGGCGCGGGCTTCCGGCGCGTCGGCCATCTCGCACCGTTGAAGATGCCGGGCGGCGACCGGGCCGCACGGGAGCCGTGGCGGATGGCGGCGTCCGTGCTGCACGACATCGGTCGCGGTGACGAGATCGGGCGGCGTTTCGCGGCCCAGACACAGTCGCGCAACATCTCCATGCTGCTGGATCGTGCCGATGCTCCGGTCACCACCAGCGCCGGCCGGCTGTTCGATGCCGTGGCCGGACTGCTCGGTGTCACCACGGTGCAGAGCTACGAAGGCGAGGCGGCCATGAAGCTGGAGGCGCTGGTGCGCGAACCGGCAGCGCTGGAGCGCGGCTGGACCATTGCCGATGGCGTGCTGTCGCTGCGGCCGCTGCTCGCGCATCTGATCGCGCGTGATCTCGACGCCGTCGAAGCCGCGGGGCTGTTTCACGGCACGTTGGCCGCGGCCTGCGTCGACTGGATCGTGAGAGCCTCGCGTGCGACCGGCATCGGTACGATCGTGCTGAGCGGCGGCTGTTTTCTCAATGCGCATCTGGCCGAACAGATCGTGCGCGGCTGCCGGTCCGCAGGCCTCGATCCGCTGCTGCCGCGCCGTCTGCCGCCCAATGACGGCGGCCTCAGCCTCGGGCAGGCCTGGGTGGCCGGTCTGCATCTCACACAAAACAACATGATGTCTGGAGGGACCGTCTGATGTGCCTGGCCATTCCTGCCGAGGTGATCAAGCTTCTACCTGACGACATGGCGATCGTCTCGATCGACGGTGTCAGCAAGGAGGTCTCGGTCGCGCTGATCGAGGAGATCGCCGTCGGCGACTACGTCATTCTTCATGTCGGCCACGCGCTGGCCAAGATCGATCCGGAGGAGGCGCGCGAGACGCTCGACCTGCTCCGGCAGATGGGCGAGGCTGTGGCGGAGGTCAGACCATGAAATATGCCGACGAGTTTCGCGACAAGGAGCTGGCGACGGGTCTTGCGCGCGCCATCCGCGCCAAGGCCGAGCCGGCGCGCGCCTATCGCTTCATGGAGTTCTGCGGCGGCCATACCCATGCGATCGCGCGCTATGGCCTCGAGGACATGCTGCCCGACAATGTGCGCATGATCCATGGCCCCGGCTGTCCGGTCTGCGTGCTGCCGGCCGGGCGCATCGATATGGCGACCGCGCTGGCCGAACGGCCCGAGGTCATCCTCTGCGTTTATGGCGACCTGATGCGCGTGCCGGGCTCGCGCGGGTCCTCGCTGCTCAAGGCGAAAGCGCGCGGCGCCGACATCCGCATGGTGTATTCGACGCTGGATGCGATCGCGCTGGCCGAGCAGAATCCTGGTCGCGAGGTGGTGTTCTTCGCCATCGGCTTCGAGACCACGACGCCCCCGACCGCCGTGATGATCCGGGCCGCCGAGAAGAAGCAGCTGTCGAACTTCACCGTGTTCTGCAACCACGTGCTGACACCGCCGGCGATGCGCGCGATCCTCGACAGCGACGACACGGTCGAGATCGACGGCTTCGTCGGGCCGGCGCATGTCTCGACCGTGATCGGCACCGAGCCCTACGCGCCGTTCGCGCGCGATGATGGCAAGCCCGTCGTGATCGCGGGCTTCGAGCCGCTCGACATGATGCAGGCGATCCTGATGCTGATCGAGCAGGTCAATGACGGCCGCCACGAGGTGGAGAACCAGTACCGTCGCGCCGTCACCGCCAGCGGCAACCAGCGCGCCATCCGCGAGGTCGCCGAGATCTTCGAACTGCGCGACCAGTTCGAATGGCGCGGCCTCGGCAGCATTCCGGCGAGCGCATTGAAACTGCGGCCCGCCTTCGCGCATCTCGACGCCGAGCTGCGCTTTGCCATGTCCGAGCTGGTTGTGGCCGACAATCCGGCCTGCGAATGTCCGGCCATTCTGCGCGGCCTGAAGAAGCCGGTGGACTGCCGGCTGTTCGGCACCGCCTGCACGCCGGAGACGCCGATCGGCTCCTGCATGGTGTCGTCGGAAGGTGCCTGCGCGGCGCATTGGACCTATGGCCGCTTCCGCGACCATCAGCGGAGGCTTGCATCATGAGCATGCATCAGCGCCGGCTCGACATGAAGAACGGCTGCGTCGATCTCTCGCATGGCGCCGGCGGTCGCGCGATGGCGCAACTGATTGCCGGCCTGTTCCACGAGGCGTTCGGCAATGAATGGCTGGCGCGTGGCAACGACCAGTCGGCGTTCGACGTCGCCGCCGGCCGCATGGTGATGACGACCGACGGCTATGTGGTCTCGCCGCTGTTCTTCCCCGGCGGCAATATCGGCTCGCTGGCGGTGCACGGCACGGTCAACGACATCGCCATGGCCGGCGCCAGGCCGCTGTATCTGTCGGCGAGCTTCATCATCGAGGAGGGGTTTGCGTTTTCCGACCTGAAACGGATCGCCGATGCGATGGGCGAGGCGGCGCGCGAGGCGGGCATTGCGATCATCACCGGCGACACCAAGGTGGTCGAGCGCGGCAAGGCGGATGGCGTGTTCATTTCCACCGCCGGCGTCGGCGTGCTGCCGGACGGCCTCGATCTCTCGGCCGACAAGGCCAGGCCCGGCGACCGCGTGCTGTTGTCCGGCAGCCTCGGTGATCACGGCGTGGCGATCATGTCGCGGCGGCAGAACCTCACCTTCGACACCGAGATCATCTCCGACTCGGCCTCGCTGCACGGGCTCGTCGCCGACATGGTTGCAGCCGGCGGCGCCGGCATCCGGCTGATGCGCGATCCCACGCGCGGCGGGGTTGCGGCCACGATGAACGAGATCGCGCAGCAGTCCAATCTCGGCTTCCGTCTGCAGGAGGAAGCGATTCCGGTGAAGCCTGCGGTCGCTGCCGCCTGCGAGCTGCTCGGGCTCGATCCGCTCCACGTCGCCAATGAGGGCAAGCTCGTCGCGGTGGTCGCGCCGGAGCTGGCCGGCGCCGTGCTCGCCGCCATGAGGGCGCATCCGCTCGGCCGCGATGCGGCTGACATCGGCGAAGCGGTGGCCGATGATCACCGCTTCGTCCAGATGGCGACGAGCTTCGGCGGCGGCCGTATCGTCGACTGGCTGTCCGGCGAGCAGTTGCCGCGGATCTGCTGAGACGCGCGATGGGGATCCAGGGAACGATACTGGTCGTGGATGACGAGGTCCGGTCGCAGGAGGCGCTGCGCCGCGTCCTCAACCAGGACTTCGAGGTCTTGTGTGCCGGCAACACGAACGACGCGGAGAAGCTGCTCGAAGGCGAGATCGTGCACGCCGTGATCTGCGACCAGCGCATGCCGCAGGAATCCGGCGTCAGCTTCCTGAAGCGCGTGCGCGAGATGTGGCCCGACCCTGTCAGGATGATCATCTCCGGCTATTCGGACTCCGAGGACATCATCGCCGGCCTCAACGAGGCCGGCATCTATCAGTACATCACAAAGCCCTGGCAGCCGGATCGCCTGATCGAGATCGTCCGCGAGGCCGTGCAGTTGTACCGGCTGCAGAAGGAGACGGAGACCGCCGGCGTCGACGTGAAGGCCACGCCGGCCCACATCAAGAAGGTGGTGTCGGTCAAGCGCGGCGCCGCCAAGCAGCTCTATGATTTCGACCGCATCGTGCATTCGGCGGCGAGCCCGATGCGCAACGTGATCGAGCTCGGCCGGCGCGCCGCCGACTACGACATCTCGGTCTTGATCACCGGCGAATCCGGCACCGGCAAGGAGCTCCTGGCGCGTGCGATTCACTATGGCTCTGCGCGCGCCACCAAGGCCTTCGTGGTCGAGAATTGCGGCGCGCTGCCCGATGAGCTGCTCGAGAGCGAGCTGTTCGGCTGCAAGAAGGGCGCGTTCACCGGCGCCTATCAGGACCGCATCGGCCTGTTCGAGGTCGCCGACGGCGGCACCATCTTTCTCGACGAGATCGGCGAGACATCCCCCGCCTTTCAGGTCAAGTTGCTGCGCGTGCTGCAGGAGAGCGAGATCCGGCCGCTCGGCGCGCAGCGCGTGCGCCAGGTCGACGTGCGCGTGGTCGCGGCCACCAACCGGGATCTCGAGGCCGAAGTCGAAGCCGGCCGCTTCCGCCGCGATCTGTACTACCGGCTCGCCGCGTTTCCGGTGCACATGCCGTCCTTGCGCGAGCGTCCGATGGATATTCCGCTGATCGCCGAGGGCGTGCTGTCGGCGGTGAAGACATCGTTCAACCGGCCGCATCTGCGGTTCGCACCGGCGGCGCTGGAGGAATTCTCCCGCTATCACTGGCCCGGCAATGTTCGCGAGTTGCAGAACGAGATCCAGCGCATGGCCGTGCTGGCCGATGCCGACGAACTGCGCTGTCCGCCGTTCGCCGGCCGGCGCAACGGCCGCCGCGCCGCGCCCGCGATCGCCAATGGCAAGCTCAACGGTTCCGGGAGCCTGAAGGACAGGGTCGAGGATCTTGAAAAGACCATCATCGTTCACTGTCTGGAGAAATATGATGGTAACATCAGTCGCGTCGCCAGCGAGCTCGGCCTGTCAAGGGTGGGGCTCCGGAACAAATTGTCGAGATACGATCTGAAGAAACATGGCAAAGGCCACTCACTCTCCTGAGTCCGGGGCTGACACGCTGCTCAAGCTGATCGCGAGCAGCAGTACGCTCGAACTCGACAGCGAGCGCGAAGGCGTGTGGATCGAAGTGATCCGCAAGATGGACGAGGTCTATTCCGACCTGCTGCGCTACGAGGTCGATCTCGAGCACAAGAACGCCGAGCTCGAGGAAGCCCAGGCCTTCGTCACCAACGTCATCGAGTCCGTCTCCGACATCCTGGTCGTCTGCGACGCCGGGGGCACGGTACAGCAGGCCAACTCCGCATTCCTGCAGACATCGGGACGGGCCTTGGCCGACATCGCCGGTCGCGATATCGCCGAGATGATCGATCCCGATCATCGGCCCAAGCTCGCCTCGCTGCTGAAGCCGCGCAGCAGCGCCGATGTGGTCGACGGTGAATTGCGCTTTGCCGCGGCAGCCGGCGTCAGCTCCGATCTGTTCGCGATCAACAGCTCGCCGCGGCATGACCATCGCGGCCGCTTCATCGGCGTCGTGCTGACGGGCCGTCCGATCGGCGAGCTGCGCCGCGCCTATGAGGCCCTGCACAAGGCGCATCAGGAGTTGCAGCGGGCGCAGCGGCAATTGGTCGAGCAGGAGAAGATGGCGAGCCTCGGCCGGCTCGTCGCCGGCGTGGCCCACGAGCTGAACAATCCGATCAGCTTCGTCTATGGCAACATCCACACCCTGATGCGCTACCGCACCTCGCTGGTCGGCTATCTCGATGCCATCCATGAGCAGCCGGTCAGCGAGGACATCGCCGCGCTTCGCTCGGATCTGAGGATCGACGCCATCCTCGAGGATTTCGGGCCGCTGATCGACGGCACGGTGGAAGGCGCGGTGCGCATCAGCGAGATCGTCAAGAACCTGCGCCGCCTGTCGTTCTCGAAGCTCGGCGAGGTCGAGCGCGTCAACATCGAGCGACTGATCAATACGGCCGTGCTGTGGGCAGGGCGCACCAAGCAGCATCGTGTCGACATCCAGATCGAGGTCGAGCCGGATCTGTGGATCTTGGGCAACGAAGGCCAGCTGCATCAGGTGATCGTCAACCTCGTGGAGAACGCGATCGACGCGATGCGATCGACCGACCTGCCGCGCCTTCTGGTCGCGGTGGCGCGCCAGGGCAGCGAGATCGCCTTTCGCATCACCGATAACGGCCCGGGCATCGACAAGGATCATCTGACCCACATCTTCGAGCCGTTCTTCACGACCAAGCGCGTCGGGGAGGGGACGGGGCTCGGGCTGTGGATCAGCTACGGCATCGTCCGCGAGCACGGCGGCGAGCTGTTGGCCAGCAACGAGCCGCAGGGCGGCGCCACGTTCTCTTTCAGCTTGCCGGCGGCTTGACCATAGCGGCGGCGCTGCTGCCGACGCTGAAGTGGGATGCTGGGTATCCCTTCGAAACGATGCTGGGGTTCCTGACGGCGGTGCCGTCGGATGTTGCGGGCAGAAGCCAAGCCCGAGGTGATCAGGACGCCGTTGCGACCGGCACGCGCTCGCGCTGATTGGTCAACCGCGCCAGCAGCACGGTTGCGGTTCGCGTGATGTGCTGCCTGGCAAGATCCTCGGCTGTCTGCGCATCGCCCGCGATCACCGCCCGCAGGATGTCCTCATGCTGATCCCAGATCCGCCGCGGCGTCTCGTCGCGCATCAGCACCTCGCCCATCAGCCGGCGCAGATGCAGCCAATGCGGCAGGGTGGTGTCCTGGATGACGGAGTTGCCGGAGATCTCGTAGAGGAATTCATGAAACCTGACGTCGGCCTCGATCAGCTTCTCGACCGAATGCTCGCGCTCGGCGCGCCGGCCCTGCTCGATCAAATTCGGGCCTTCCTCGGCCGCTCGCTTGGCGCCGCGGGTCGCCGCGAGCCGGCAGGCGAGGCCCTCGGCGACCGCGCGTATTTCATAGAGGTTGCGGATGAAGTCGGTGTCGATCGGCGCGACTTCCAGGCCGCGGCCCGGCGCCTCGCGCACAAAGCCCTGATTGCGCAGCAGCAGCAGGGCCTGCTGCACCGGCTGGCGCGAGACGCCGAGGTCGCGGGCCAGATCGTCCTGGATGAGGCGGGCAGATTCCGGCAACTCCCCGCCGACGATGTCGGAGAGAATGCGCTCGTAGACGCGTTCGGTCAGGCTCGGCTGGGTCTTCAGCGGCGGCACACGGCCTCCACGGGATCAGGTGTGATGTCCGGTCGCGAATGCGAGGCTGCCGTGCCGGAGCCCAGCGCTCGCATTGCGGCCGCTGTCGGTTTGAACGGAGTCATAGCGGGAATTTCCGCGCAGTGAGCGTCCGCCGCTGCTTGGACTTGCTGTCCTGCTGGATTTCGAGGTGATGGATGAACACGCTGGCCGCGCGCGAAATGTGCTCCCGGCTCAGCCGTTCGGCCTCGGCGCTGCGGCCCTCGATGACGGCTGCAAGAATGTCCTCATGCTCGTCCCAGACCATCCGTGACATGCTCTGCTCCTTCTGCAGCACGTCGGACATCACCCGCTTCAGGCACGGCCAATGCGGTGCCATCGTCTCGCCGATCAGCGCGTTGCCGGAGAGGTCGCCGAGGAAGCGATGGAAGGCGATGTCGGTCTCGATCTTGCGGTTGACGAGCCCGCTCTTCACCGCCTCGTAGCCGGCCGCGATGTAGGCCGGACCTTCGCGCGCAGCGCGATCGCTCGCCCGCTCGGCGGCCAGTCGCGCCGCGAGGCCTTCGAGCACTGCCCGCATCTCATAGAGGTCCCGGACGAAGCCGGGGTCGAGCGGCGCCACGATCAACCCGCGGCCCGGCGCGCTCTGCACCAGCCCGCAGCCGCGCAGCAGGATCAGCGCCTGCTGAACCGGCTGGCGCGACACTCCGTAAGCCTGGGCCAGATCGTCCTGGATCAGCCGCGAGCCCGGCGCGAGAACGCCGCTGACGATCTCGTCAGTGATGGCTTCGACGACCTGGTCGACCAGAGAGGGAGCGGCGGGCACGATTCGCATGGGTCATCACATTTTGCCGGACATTAGCATGTCAAGACAGAAAATCCATTTGCGACGTATTCGAATTCAGAGTACGAATTCAAAAAAGGGCGCCGCCCTAGGGCAAGTTAAAGAGGCGGCCATATAGGGGAGGGACTCCGTTGTCGGAAGATCCGACCAGTCTGGAGCGCGATCAGGTTTGGTCCGCGCGCTCGGAGGGCAGCGTGCGCGCCGGCGTGATGCCGGCGGTCTCGCGCGCATTGCTGGCGGCCTCTGTGGCGTCGGTTGCAGCGATGGCGCCTGCGCTCGGGGTGGCCGGAGAAGGCCTGACCCTGTCGGATGCGTGGGTGCCGGCGGCGCCCGAGGTGGGACGCGACATCCCGTTGCTGATCACGATCAAGAATGACACGAGCGCGCCGGAAGCGTTGATGCGCGTGCGTTGTCCGATCGCCAATTTTTCGGAGCGGCACACCGTCGACCGCGGCGAAGGCGCGCCGGCGATGCGCTCCATTCCCAACATTCCAATTGCCGCGGGCAGCACGCTGGTGCTGCTGCCGACCGCCTATCACGTGATGCTGCTGCAGACGCGGGAGCCGCTCGAGCCAGGCCAGCGCTTCACCTGCACGATCGTGTTCCAGAAAGCAGGATCCATCGAAACGGAGGTCGAGGTTCGCAAGTCCCCTTGAAGCGTGTTTGTCGCCTGCTGCCCTCCGCCGTCGCGCTTGGCGGAGCGGTATTCGCTCGAACTCATAATCAATATAATGGGAGAAGGAAACGATGAGGACTAACGTCAGGTCGACCCTGCGGGCGGTGCTGCTGGCCAGCGCAGCCTTCGCTTGTTTCCAGCTTGCATCGCCGGCGCAGGCCGCCGACGAGATGACCCCCGAACGGCTTCTCAACGCCGACAACGAAGCCGGCAACTGGCTGCACCATCATAAGAACTACTCGGGCACACGGTTCTCGGCGCTGAAGGAGATCAACAAGGATAACGTCAAGAACCTGAAGGTCGCCTGGACGATGCATCTCGGCGGCGTCGAGGGCGGCGGCATCTGGAGCCACGGCGGTCTCGAAGGCACGCCGATCGTCGAGAACGGCATGATCTACGTCACCGACGGCTGGGGCTCGGTCTACAAGATCGACGCGCGCGGTGGCAAAGGCCAACTGGTCTGGAAGATGGATCCGAAGACGGATCACGACTGGGCCGGTGCGATCGCCTGCTGCGGCGTCGACAATCGCGGCGTCGCGCTGTGGGGCAATCTCGTCATTTCGCACACGCTCGACGGCCGCCTGATCGCGACCAACAAGGAGACCGGACAGGTCGCCTGGCAGCGCCAGGTCGCCGATCCCGACAAGGGCGAGGTGATCACCGGTGCGCCGCTGATCGTGAAGAACATGGCGATCTCGGGCGTGGCCGGCGCCGAATACGGCATCCGCGGCTGGATCGCGGCGACCGATCTCGGCACGCAGAAGGAGGTCTGGCGCACTCACACCATTCCGGGGAAGGGCGAGCCGGGCAGCGAGACCTGGAAGGACAGCAACGACGCGGCCGCGGCCGGCGGCGGCTCGACCTGGGTGACCGGGACCTACGACCCGGCGACCGACACCATCATCTGGGGCGTCGGCAATCCCGGTCCGGACTGGGACAACGCCTATCGTCCGGGCGACAACCTCTACACCGACAGTTCGCTGGCGCTCGATGCCAACACCGGCAAGATCAAGTGGCACTATCAGCACACGCCGAACGATCCCTTCGACTATGACAGCGTCGCCGAGAATGTCCTGGTCGATGTGCCCGCGCCGAACGGCTCCACCCTGAAGCTCGCGCTCGAGGCCGACCGCAACGGCTTTGCCTATGCGATCGACCGCACCAGCGGCAAGTTCATCTGGGGCCTTCCCTTCGTCAAGAAGGTGACCTGGACCAAGGGGCTCGATGCCGAGACCGGCAAGCCGATCGAGTATGATCCGAAGAACCCGGTGCAGCGCTACAATGCGTCGGTGTCGCCGCATCGTGAGAACAAGGTCGCGGACATCTGCCCAGGCAACATGGGCGGCAAGAACTGGCCGCCGACCTCGTACAATCCGGACCTGAAGCTCTGGTACATCCCTGTCATCGAGAGCTGCAACCGGATCACCGTGGAAGAAGCGACCAAGGACAAGCTGAAGCCGCGCGAGTTCTGGACCGGCGGCGGACCGAGCCAGCCGTTCAAGATCACGGGCAGCGTGACCGCGATCGACGTCACCACCGGCAAGATCGCCGGCAAGATGGAGACGCCGTTCCCGAATCTCGGCGGCATGCTGTCGACGCCTGACCTCGTCTTCACCGGCCAGCCCTCGGGCGAGGTGATGGCGCTCGATGCCAAGACCCTGCAGAAGCTGTGGGAGTTCAACACCGGTGGCGGCGTCAATGCGCCTCCCGTGACGTTCTCGGTCGACGGCAAGCAGTATGTCGCGATCCTGGTCGGTCTCGGCGGCGCCTGGGACAAGTGGTTCATCGAATCCACGCCCGAGCTGAAGAAGATCCAGCCCGGCTCGATGCTCTACGTCTTCTCGCTGTGAAGTCGGCTGCGGAGCGGAGGCATGGCCTCCGCTCCGCCTCCTATCCCCTGTTCGACAAGAAGATCAGATGAAACTCAGTGCGATCACGTTCGCCGTGACGTCGGCTCTCGTCCTCGGCTCCGCTTCGCTCGCGTTGGCGCAGTCCGCGGCGCCGGCGGATCCGACCGAGGCCGGCAAGGCCGTGTTCAAGCGCGCGAACTGCGTCGGCTGCCACAAATGGCACGGCAATGGCGGTGGTGGCTATGGCGGCGACGCGCTGTCGCTGCGCAGGACGCAGCTCACTCGTGACCAGATCATCGAGACCGTGACCTGCGGCCGGCCCGGGACGGGCATGCCGTACTTCGCGCGCGGCTCCTATGACACGGCGAAGTGCTACGGCATGAGCCGCCAGGATGTCGGCGAGCGCATGCCGCCGGAAGGCGGCGTGTTCCTGCGGCCGAACGACATCGAGGCGGTCGCAGACTACGTGCTCGCGCACATCAAGGGGCGCGGCGAGCCGACCTACGACGAGTGCACCGCCTTCTTCGGCAACACGTCGCGGGTCTGCGATATCTACAAGGCGAATGCCACCAAGCCTGCAAGCGAGCCATCGAAATGAAGCGGTCGACCTGCGCTGCGATCTTCGCCACGTTCGTGCTGTCGTTCGTGATGCACGCGGCCTCCGCGCAGGCGGTGCCGAACTACGATCTGCGTGACATCACCGTCGGCATGCCGGTCGGCGACCTGCCCGATCAGGGCTATGTCAATCTGACTTGCGCCAAGGATCCGAATCGCAAGCTCAATGCGTGGTCGGCATGGCGCGACTGTCCCGCGGACGAGCAGGCGCGGCACGCGGTGCGCTTCGATTTCGATCCGGAGACCAGCCAGGACGGCACAAAGGTGGCCGGTCATCCCGTGCTGCTGACGGTCCTGGTCGACGACAAGGGCACCGTCACCGGCCTGACGATCGAGACCGATCCGAAGGCGCGGCTCTATATTCGCAAGAAGGCGTTCCTGCTCGGCAACCAGGTGAAGTCGCGCTATGGCGCCGAGGGCTGGGAGTGCAAGGAGCAGCAGCCGACCGCAGGCGAGCAGCCCGTCGGGGGCGTGTTCCTGCGCGAGGTCTGCAAGAAGACGGTGCCCGGCCGGACCCTGACGGTCGAGCGCGAGCTGTTCCGCAAGCCGGATCAGGACGCCAAGAGCTTCGTCGATCAGACGCTGGTGCGGATCACCAAGGATATCAACTAATCCGCCGCCGACCTTCATCGCGCTCCGCTGGAGGCGCGCGCCAGTCGGCGTCGTGAACCCGGTTGCCGGGAGGAAACGACGATGAGGGATCTCTTGAATTTCGGGCAGATGCTGTCGGCCCATGCGCGCATGTCGCCGGAGCGCACCGGTGCCCGAGATCTCGAACGTGCGATGAGCTTTGCGCTGTGGAACGAGCGCGCGTGCCGGCTCGCAAACGCGCTGCTCGGGCTCGGCCTTGCCAAGGGCGATCGGGTTGCGATCCTTGCCTACAATTGTGTCGAATGGTGCGAGATCTATGCAGCCACGGCCAAGGCCGGCCTGGTGGCGCTGCCGATCAATTTCCGCCTCACCGCGCCCGAGATGCAGTTCATCGTGCAGAATGCCGAAGCGGCCGCTGTCATCGTGCAGGACGAACTCGTGGGCCTGGTCGAGGAGACGCGCAAGGATCTTGGCATCGCCGACGACCGCTTCATCCACTTTGGCACCAGGCCGCGTCCGGCAGGCTATCGCGGCTACGAGGACGTCATCGCCGCGGCTGCGGACCGCGAGCCGGACCAGCAGGTCGCGCTGTCCGATCCCTGGACGTTGATGTACACCTCGGGCACGACCGGCAAGCCCAAGGGCGTGCTGCGCAGTCATCGCAGCGCCGTGCTGCTGTCGATGGTCACCGAGATCGAGCTGAAGCTGAACCGCAACGACGGCGCGCTGCTGGTGATGCCGATGTGCCATGCCAATTCGCTGAACTTCTTCGGCGCGTTCGGCTATATCGGCGGCGTCAACTCGATCTATTCGCGCAAGAGCTTCGATCCCGAGCACGCCGTGACGACGCTTGCCGATGGCGGCTCCACGTTCACGTCGCTGGTGCCGACTCACTACATCATGATGCTGGATCTGCCGCGCGCGGTGCGCGCGCAGCATGATTTCAGCGCCGTCACCAAGCTGATGATCTCTTCGGCGCCGGCGCGCCCGGAGACCAAGCGCGAAGTGATGGAGATGTTTCCGAAGTCCGGGCTCTACGAGCTGTATGGCGCGACCGAGACCGGCTGGGTCACCATGCTGCATCCGCATGAGCAGTTCACCAAGCCCGGCTCGGTCGGGCGCGAATGCGTCGGCGCCGCACCGATCCGCATCCTCGACGAGGCCGGCCACGAGGTGCCGGACGGCGAGGCGGGCGAGCTCTATTCGTCGAACGCGCACACCTTCGACTGCTATTGGCGCCTGCCGGAGAAGACCGCGGAGGCGTTCCGCGGTGACTACTGCTCGGTCGGCGACATGGCGCGCCGCGATGCCGACGGCTACATCCATCTCGCCGACCGCAAGAGCAACATGATCATCTCGGGCGGCGAGAATATCTATCCCTCCGAGGTCGAAGCGCAGGTCGGCGCGCATCCTGGTGTCAAGGATATCGCGGTGATCGGCCTGCCCGACGACAAATGGGGCGAGCGGGTCCATGCCGTGATCGTGGCGCGCGACGGCATGGCGGTGAAGGAGAGCGACCTGGTCGAATGGGCGAAAGAACGGCTCGCCGGCTTCAAGCGGCCGCGCTCCTACGCCTTCATCACCGACGCCGAGATGCCGCGCAACGCGACGGGCAAGATCCTGCATCGCGAGCTGAAGAAGAGATTCTCGCAGTGAGTCGCTGCAATGGCTTACGGTCTGATATGTAGTTGCGATGCAGGCCGTCCTCAATTCCGCCCTTCCGATCTTCGCGCTGATCCTGACCGGATTCCTGTGTGGCTGGTTCGGCGTGTTCGATCGCACCGCGACCGACAATCTCAACCGTTTTGCCGTCTATCTGGCGCTGCCGGCGCTGATCTTCACCGCGATGTCCAAGATCGGCGTCGAGCAGGTCAGCCAGTTCGGCTTCATCGGCGCGTTCTGCGGCGGCATCGCCGCGACGTTCGCGACGGGCTTCGTGATCAGCCGTCTGCGCGGCCGGCGCGTTGCGAACGCCAGCATCGAGGGGCTGGACGCCGGCTACAGCAATGTCGGCTTCATGGGCATTCCGATGTGCCTCCTGGTGTTCGGTCCGGACAGCGCGCCGGCCTCGATCATCGCCACCTTGTTCACGGCCTGCGTGCTGTTCCTGTTTGCGATCGTGGTCGTCGAGATGGATCTGCAGAAGGGCGCCACGCTGGGCGCGACGGTCGCCAAGGTGGCGCGTTCGCTGCTGACCAGCCCGCTGTTCATCGCGCCCGTCGCCGGCCTGGCGGTCGGCCTCAGCGGATTCTCACTGCCGGCGCCATTCCTCAGCTTCACGACCTTGCTCGGCGGCGCAGCCTCGCCGGCCGCGCTGGTCTGCATCGGGCTGTTCCTGGCACAGGAGCGCGTCGCGACGCGCGATGCGACCTCGATCGTCATCCTCGTCTCGCTGAAGCTCGTGATGCAGCCGGCGGTGACCGCGCTGCTCGCCTTTCAGGTGTTCTCGATGCCGCCGCTGTGGTCGCATTCGGCCGTGATCCTGAGCGCGCTGCCGATCGGCTCGGGACCATTCACGATCGCCAAGCTCTACGGCCTGGAGGCCGGCGTCACCTCCGGCTCGATTCTCGTTTCACACATCTTCGCCGTCCTCACCGTCTCGCTGCTCGTGGCCTGGCTCGCGCCGGGCTGATCACGTCACCATCCGCAGGAGTCGTCAGATGAAGATCTCTCCCGACAGTGCCGCCGATCTGATCGCCCGCCTGCTCAAGCGCCGCGGCGTCAGCCGCGTGTTCGCGCTGTGCGGCGGCCACATCATGCCGATCTGGATGCGGCTGGACGCGGAAGGCATCGGCATCATCGACGTGCGCGACGAGCGCGCCGCCGTGCACATGGCGCAGGCGCATACGGAGCTCACCGGCGAGCTCGGCGTCGCGCTGGTCACCGCCGGGCCGGGCATGACCAACGCGGTCACCGGCATCGCCAATGCCCATGTCTCGCGCGCGCCGGTGCTGGTGATCTCGGGCGGCAATCCGCGGCCGCAGGAGAACCGCGGCGGCCTGCAGGACATGGACCACACTCAGCTGGTGCGCTCGATCACGCGCTATGCGCGCACCGTGCGCGAGCCGTCGCTGGTGCTGCAGGAGCTCGACGAGGCGATCTCCCGCGCCTTCGGCGACGGCGGCGAGCCCGGGCCCGTTTTCATCGATTTCCCGGTGGATACCTTGCGCGGCATCGTGCCCAAGGCGCTGCAACTGGAGGAGCATCTCGCGCCGAAGCCGCGTGCGGCAGCGCGGCCTGATCCGGCCGAGGTCGAGAAGGCGGTCGAGCTGTTGTGGTCGGCGCGCCGCGTGCTCGTCATCTCCGGCCGCGGCGCGCGCGGTGCCGGCCCTGAGCTGATCGCGCTGCTCGACCGGCTCGGCGCCGTCTATCTCGACACCGGTGAGAGCAGGGGGCTGGTACCTGATGATCATCCGTCTGTTGTCGGCGCGATGCGCGGCGCCGTGATGGGCGATGCCGATGTGGTGCTGACGGTCGGCCGCCGGCTCGACTTCCAGCTCGCCTATGGCTCGCCGGCCGTGTTCAAGGACGCCAAATTGGTGCGCATCAGCGACACCGCCAGCGAGCTGCGCGACAACCGTCGCGGTGCGGCCGAGATCCTGGCGACACCAGCGGAGACCTTGCGCGCGATGGTGGGGCTGGCGGGCAACCGCGAGTCGGCCGTCGATCGGCAATGGGCCGCAAGACTGCGGGCCGCGCATCAGGAGCGCGCGGCCAAGCTGAAGCAGAGCATGGCGATGGCGCCGGCCGGCTCCGACGGCCGGTTGCATCCGAATCGCGTGCTCTCGGCCATTCAGGACGCGATCGGCAATGACGCCGTGGTCATCACCGACGGCGGTGATTTCCTGTCCTTCGCCCGCGTCGGCCTGAGCGCGCCCCTGATGCTCGATCCCGGCCCGTTCGGCTGTATCGGCATCGGCGTGCCCTATGGCATTGCCGCGAGCCTGGCCTATCCAGACAAGCCGGTGGTGGTCGCGACCGGCGACGGCGCGTTCGGCTTCAACGCGATCGAGGTCGACACCGCGGTGCGCCACAAGGCGCCGGTGCTGATCGTCGTCGCCAACAACGGCGCCTGGCAGATCGAGGTCCACGACCAGACCGTCACCCATGGCAAGGTGGTCGGCACCAGGCTACAATTTGCCGATCACGCGGCGATGGCGCGCGCCTTCGGCATGCATGCCGAGCGCGTCGAGACCGCGGAGCAGCTCGGCCCCGCGATCCAGCGCGCGCTGGCCAACCGCCCGGCGCTGCTCGACATGGTCGTCACGCCGGAAGCGGTGTCGTCGGATGCCAAGACGGGCCTCGCCTGGGTGCCGGACCTGCAGCCGCTTGCTGCGTGGGACGAGGCGGAACGGAAGTGGCGCGGCTCGTGAGGCCTCACACCTGCTGCAGTTGGCGCGGCGCGCTGAGCCACAGCGCGAGCAGGGTGCAGACGGCGCCGGACAAGAGATAGCCGCCGGCCGACAGCAGGCCGAGATTGGCCGCCAGCACCAATGCCGCCAGCGGCGCGAAGCCGGCGCCGAACAGCCAGGCGAGGTCGGCGGTGAGCGCCGAGGCCGTGTAGCGATAGGTGCGCGCGAAGTTGGCGGCGATCGCGCCCGAGGACTGGCCGAACGACAGGCCGAGCAGGATGAAGCCGAGCACCATGTAGATGGTCTCGCCGACCGGGCCGGCGTCGAGCAGTTGCGGAGCGAAGCCGGAGAACACCGCGATCGCGATCGCCGAGCTGATCAGGAGCGACTTGCGCCCCATGCGGTCGGCCAGCATGCCGGACACCACGATCGCGACGACGCCGAACACGGCGCCGACGGCCTCGATGATCAGGAAGCGCGCCGGGGTCTCCTTGGTGAAGAGGAACACCCAGGACAGCGGAAACACCGTCACCATGTGGAACAGCGCGAAGCTCGCCAGCGGCGCGAAGGCGCCGATCACGATGTTGCGACCCTCGTGTCGAATCGTGGTGGCGACGCGTGCCGGCTGCAATTCGCGCGACTGGAACAGCTCGTCATATTCCGGCGTCACGACCATGCGCAACCGCGCGAACAGCGCCACGACGTTGATGGCAAACGCCACGAAGAACGGGTAACGCCAGCCCCAGTCGAAGAAGTCGGCCGCGGAGAGATAGCCGACGAAGAACGCGAACAGCACGCTGGCGACGATCAGCCCGAGCGGCGCGCCGAGCTGCGGGATCATCGCATACCAGCCGCGCCGGTGCTCCGGCGCATTCATGGCGAGCAGCGACGCCAGCCCGTCCCAGGCGCCGCCCCAGGCGAGGCCCTGGCCGATCCGCGCCAGCGCCAGCAGCCAGATCGCCGCGGCGCCGACGGTGTGGTAGCTCGGCAGGAACGCGATCGCGACGGTCGAGGTGCCGAGCAGGAACAATGCGGTGATCAGCTTGGCGCTCTTGCCGTAGCGGCGGTCGATCGCCATGAAGATCACGCTGCCGAACGGGCGTGCGATGAAGGCGAGCGCGAACAGCGCGAACGAATACAGGGTCTGCGTCAGTTCGTCGGCGAACGGAAACACGAGGCGCGGAAACACGATCACCGAGGCGATGGCATAGACGAAGAAGTCGAAGAATTCCGACGTGCGCCCGATGATCACGCCGATCGCGATCTCGCCCGGATGCGCCTCATGCGTGCGGGAGAGATGGGTTTCGCCGTCGGCGGTCGCCGCTGCCTGTGTCATCGCGCTGCCTGCAGTCCTCTCATACTCTATTGTTGCCCCGTAATTGTCGTCCTCGGCGCCGCTCCGGTATTGGACAAATTGTCCAATGTCGGCCGTGTCGTCCGGTCGCTACGTGAGGCCTCGTTCAGAGATCCGCCGTGCGACGAGGTTAAGCGTGCGTTACTGGAAATTCTTGGCACTGCTGCCGCTGGGGCTCGCGCTCGGAGGCTGCAATCTGGTCGTGCTCTCGCCCTCCGGTGACGTGGCCGCCCAGCAGCGCGATCTCGTGATCATCGCAACCGTGCTGATGCTGCTGATCGTGGTGCCGGTGATGGCCGCAACCGCCATCGTGGCCTGGCGCTACCGCCAGTCGAACCAGGCGGCGGCCTACACGCCGGATTGGGATCACTCCACCCAGCTCGAGCTTCTGATCTGGGCGGCGCCGCTGCTGATCATCATCTGCCTGGGCGCGGTGACGTGGATGGGCACGCATCTGCTCGATCCCTATCGCACGCTCGGACGCATCTCCGCCGAGCGCGCGGTGACGCCGCAGGACAAGCCGCTCGAGGTCGACGTCGTCGCGCTCGATTGGAAGTGGCTGTTCATCTATCCCGAATATGGCATCGCCAGCCTCAACGAGCTTGCGGCGCCGGTGAACCGGCCGCTCGATTTCAGGATCACCTCGTCGTCGGTGATGAACTCGTTCTACATCCCCGCGCTCGCCGGCCAGATCTATGCGATGCCGGGCATGCAGAGCCGGCTGCACGCCATCATCAACAAGCCCGGCGTCTATCGCGGCTTCTCGGCGAACTACAGCGGCGCCGGCTTCTCCGGCATGCGCTTTGCCTTTCATGGCCTGTCTGATGTCGAATTCGCCGGTTGGATCGAGAAGGCCAAGGCCAGCGGTGCCGGGCTTGGCAAGCCGGACTATCTCAAGCTGGAGCGTCCCAGCGCGAACGAGCCGGTCCGCTACTACGCATCGGTGGATAGCGACCTGTTTCGCGCCATCCTCAACATGTGCGTCGAGCCCGGCAAGATGTGCATGAGCGAGATGATGGCGATCGACGCGAGAGGCGGCATGGGCATGGCCGGCGTCCGCAACACGCTGCCGCTCGCCTACGACAAGTTCGCCGGCCGCGGCGCCGTGTTCGGCGCCGAGCCGAGCTTCGTTGCCGGCGGCGTCTGCCTGCCGGGCGATCAGGTCACGCGGATGGCCGACGATTCCTCGCCGACGGTCCTGGCGCCGCTCGACTGGACGCCGCTGCAGGGCCGTGGATTGGAGCGGCCCGGCCTGCTGCGGCCGTCCAAGGCCACCTTCATCACGGGGACAACCTCCAAATCGGATTCGTGACGTCGGATTCGTGAGGGTCACATCATGTTCGACACTGCCAATCTCACCAGGTTCATCTTCGGCCGGCTGACGCTGGAGTCGCTGCCGTTGCACGAGCCGATCATCGTCGGCACCTTCGCGATGGTCGCGCTCGGCGGCCTCACGCTGTTCGGCGCCGTCACCTATTTCCGGTTGTGGGGCTATCTCTGGAAGGAGTGGTTCACGACCGTCGACCACAAGCGCATCGGAATCATGTACATGGTGCTCGGCATCGTCATGCTGCTGCGCGGCTTTGCCGATGCGCTGATGATGCGGCTGCAGCAGGCGATCGCGTTCAACGGCTCCGAAGGTTATCTCAACTCGCACCACTATGATCAGGTGTTCACGGCGCACGGCGTGATCATGATCTTCTTCGTGGCGATGCCTTTGGTCACCGGCCTGATGAACTACGTTGTGCCGCTGCAGATCGGCGCCCGCGACGTGTCGTTCCCGTTCCTCAACAATTTCAGCTTCTGGATGACCACGTCGGGCGCCGTTCTGGTGATGTGCTCGCTGTTCGTCGGCGAGTTCGCGCGCACCGGCTGGCTGGCCTATCCGCCGTTGTCGAACCTCTCCTACAGTCCGGATGTCGGCGTCGACTATTACATCTGGGCCCTGCAGGTCGCCGGCGTCGGTACGCTGTTGTCCGGCGTCAACCTGATCTGCACGATCGTGAAAATGCGTGCGCCCGGCATGACCATGATGAAGATGCCAGTCTTCACCTGGACCTCGCTGTGCACCAACGTGCTGATCGTCGCCTCCTTCCCGGTGCTGACGGCGGTGCTGGCGCTGCTGTCGCTCGATCGCTACGTCGGAACCAACTTCTTCACCAATGATTTCGGCGGCGATCCGATGATGTATGTCAACCTCATCTGGATCTGGGGCCATCCGGAGGTCTACATCCTCATCCTGCCGGCCTTCGGCATCTTCTCCGAGGTGACCTCGACCTTCTCGGGCAAGCGGCTGTTCGGCTACACCTCGATGGTCTACGCCACCGTCGTCATCACCATCCTGTCCTACCTGGTCTGGCTGCACCACTTCTTCACGATGGGCTCCGGCGCCAGCGTGAACTCGTTCTTCGGCATCACCACGATGATCATCTCGATCCCGACCGGCGCGAAGATGTTCAACTGGCTGTTCACGATGTATCGCGGCCGCATCCGCTTCGAGCTGCCGATGATGTGGACGGTCGCCTTCATGCTGACCTTTGTGATCGGCGGCATGACCGGCGTGCTGCTTGCAGTGCCGCCGGCCGACTTCGTCTTGCACAACAGCCTGTTCCTGGTCGCGCATTTCCACAACGTGATCATCGGCGGCGTGCTGTTCGGCCTGTTCGCCGGCATCGCCTACTGGTTCCCCAAGGCGTTCGGCTTCAGGCTCGATCCGTTCTGGGGCAAGATGTCGTTCTGGTTCTGGACGGTGGGCTTCTACTTCGCCTTCATGCCGCTCTACGTGCTCGGCCTGATGGGCGTGACCCGTCGGCTGCGCATCTTCGACGATCCGAGCCTGCAGATATGGTTCATCATCGCCGGCATCGGCGCGTTCCTGATCCTGCTGGGCATCGCGAGCTTCCTGATCCAGATCGCGGTCAGCATCCTCCGCCGCGAGCAGCTCGCCGACGTCTCCGGCGATCCCTGGAATGCGCGCACCCTGGAATGGGCGACGTCGTCGCCGCCGCCGGCCTACAACTTCGCCTTCACGCCCGTCGTCCACGACAACGACGCCTGGTGGGACATGAAGCGCCGCGGTTACGCGCGTCCGCTCGCCGGCTTCAAGGCGATCCACATGCCGAGCAACACCGGTACCGGCGTGATTCTGGCGGGCCTCAGCACCACCATGGCATTCGGACTGATCTGGTACATGTGGTGGATGGCGGCAGGCAGCTTCGTCGCGCTGCTCGCGGTCGCGATCGGCCACACCTTCAACTATCACCGCAGCTTCCACATCCCGGCCGATGAGGTCATAAGCGTCGAGCGCGCGCGCACCAAGCTGCTCGTGGCAGGAGCCAAGTCATGACCGTTGCGATGGGCACGATGAAGGCCGGGGAGCCGGTCTTCTATGTCGTCGACGAGCACGAGCATCCCGAAGGCAGCAGCACGATGCTCGGCTTCTGGATCTATCTGATGAGCGACTGTCTCATCTTTGCGATCCTGTTTGCCGTCTATGGCGTGCTCGGCGCCAGGTACGCCGCCGGGCCGGCGCCGAAGGATCTGTTCGACCTGTCGCTGGTCGCGGTCAACACCTCGTTCCTGCTGCTGTCGTCGCTCACCTATGGCTTCGCGATGCTGTCGATGCAGCGGAACCGCATTGGCGCGATGCAGGCCTGGCTCGTGGTGACCGGGCTGTTCGGCCTCGCCTTTCTCGGCATCGAGCTGACCGAGTTCGCGCACATGATCCATGAGGGCGCGACGCCGCAGCGCAGCGCCTTCCTATCGTCGTTCTTCACGCTGGTTGGAACCCACGGCCTGCATGTGACGTTCGGTCTGGTCTGGCTGGTCACCCTGATGGTGCAGGTCGGGACCCACGGCCTGATCGAGGCTAACCGCCGCCGGCTGGTCTGCCTCAGCATGTTCTGGCACTTCCTCGACGTGATCTGGATTGGTGTCTTCACCTTCGTCTATCTGATGGGGATGCTTCGATGAGCTCTGATGCACACGCGCACGGTTCGGCGGACGACCATGCCGGCACGCGCTCGGGCCAACTGATCGGCTTCGGCGCCTCCGTCGTCCTGACGGCGATTCCGTTTCTGCTGGTCATGAACGGCTCGCTCGACAAGCAGGCCACGGCGCTGATCATCATGGCATTCGCGGCCGTGCAGGTCGTCGTCCACATGATCTTCTTCCTGCACATGAACACCAAGGCCGAGGGCGGCTGGACCATGATGGCGCTGATCTTCACCATCATCATGGTGGTGATCGCGCTCAGCGGCTCGCTCTGGGTCATGCATCACCTGACCACCAACATGATGCCGGTGCACGAGATGGGCCAGACGCCGTGATGTCAGCTCCTGCCGACGGGGCAGGGGAACGCGACGAGGCCAGCCGCAGGCGATCCGGCGCGCTGCGGCTCGCGATCGTTGCGGCGTGGGTTGCCTGCGTCGCGATGCTGCTGGCGCTGGGCGTCTGGCAGATCGAGCGGCGGGCCTGGAAGCTCGACCTGATTGATCGCGTCGAGCGCCGCGTTCATGCCGCGCCCGTGCCGGCGCCGAGCCCGGCGGATTGGCCGGCCATCGATCGCAGCAGCGACGAGTACAAGCTGATAACGTTGAGCGGCCGCTTCCTCAACGACCGCGAGACGCTGGTCCAGGCGCTGACGGTCGAGGGCTCCGGCTATTGGGTGGTGACGCCGCTGCAGACCGCCGGCGGCGCCGTGCTCGTCAATCGTGGCTTCGTGCCCGCGGATCGCCGCGACCCCGCAAGCCGCAGCGCGGGGAACCGGGATGGCGCAGTCAACGTGACCGGATTGCTGCGGATCTCCGAGCCTGGCGGCGGCTTCCTCCGCCGCAACGATCCCGCGGGGAATCGCTGGTATTCACGTGACGTCGCGGCGATCGCGGCGGCGCGCGGTCTGTCCGACGTCGCACCATTCTTCGTCGATGCCGATGCGACCCCGAATCCTGGCGGACTTCCAATCGGCGGACTCACCGTGATCTCGTTTTCGAACAACCATCTGGTTTACGCGCTGACCTGGTTTACATTGGCCCTCATGCTGGCCGGCGCCGGGCTGCAGCGGCTCCGCCGAGCGCAGCGTGAGCCCGGCGCGCCGGCAGCGCAGGATGTGGAATGGGATCAGCAGCGGCAGGACATGGGTGGATGCGGGACGGCGTCTTGAGCGATCGACGCTTGCCGTTCTGCCGGCGGAGATCGGACGGGCCCTCATGAGCAGCGAGGCCCCCAATTTGCCGTTCGGAGTCGTGGCCGCGATCGCCACACCCGAGATCAACGCGCCGCTGCCGACCAAGGACGCGACCAACCGCAAGAACATGGTGCTGCTGATCCAGCTGCGCTGGATCGCCGTGGTCGGCCAGATCGTCACCATCGGCTTCGTGACCACCTGGTTCGGCATTGCGCTGCCGGTGCTGCCGATGGCGGCGATCATCTGCGCGCTGGTGGCGCTCAACATCGCCAGCCATATCTGGCTGCGCAGGCGCGACGACGTCGGCAATCGCCATTTGCTGATCGCGCTGATGCTCGACGTGGTGGCGTTGACATCGGAGCTCTATCTCACCGGCGGCGCGTCGAACCCGTTCACGTGCCTCTATCTGCTGCAGGTGACGCTGGGGGCCGTGCTGCTCGACGCGCGCTCGTCCTGGTCGCTGGTCGCGCTGACGGTGCTCAGCTTCATCTGGCTCACCATCGAGTACCGCCCGCTGCAACTGCCGCAGCATCATGTCAGCGATGCCTTCACCCTGCACATCACCGGCATGTTCGTCGGCTTCATGCTCGACGCCGTGCTGCTCGTCGTCTTCGTCACCCGCATCAACCGGAACCTGCGCGAGCGCGACGCCAAACTCGCCGATCTGCGCCAGCACGCCGTCGAGCAGGATCACATCATCCGCATGGGCCTGCTCGCCTCAGGCGCCGCGCATGAGCTTGGCACGCCGCTGGCGTCGATCTCGGTCATCCTGAACGATTGGCGCCGCATGACCGTGATCTCTGCCGATCCGACGCTCGCGGAGGATTTCACCGAAATGGAAGCGGCGGTGCAGCGCTGCAAGTCGATCGTGACTGACATCCTGGTCTCGGCCGGTCAGGCGCGCGGCGAAGGCTCGGCGCCGACGACGTTGAAGGCGTTCCTGACGACGTTGGTCGCCGAATGGAGCGCGGCGCGCTCGGCGCGCAATCTGATGTTCCGCAACGAGTTCGGCTCGGATCCGGCGATCGTCTCCGACGTCGCCCTGAAGCAGGCGATCGTCAACGTGCTCGACAACGCGTTCGAAGTCTCGCGCGAGTGGGTGGAGTTCGTGGTCGAACGAGATGGTGATCAGCTGCTGCTCAGCGTCAGCGATCGCGGGCCGGGTTTTGATCGGGCGATGCTGGGGCAACTCGGACGTCCCTATCAGTCGAGCAAGGGCCGCCCGGGCCGCGGCCTGGGCCTTTTCCTGGTGGTCAACGTGATCCGCAAGCTGGGCGGCAGCGTTTCCGCCTGGAACCACCGGGGACGTGGAGCGACCGTCCGGCTGTCACTGCCGTTGTCGACGCTTGTCATTGGAGAGCGCGATGGCGAATGACCTGTCCCTCCTGATCGTCGAGGACGATGACGGTTTTGCACGCACCCTGAAGCGCTCGTTCGAACGGCGCGGCTACGAGGCCGTCGTCGCCGGCTCGCTCGAGGACGTCGACGAGATCCTCAAGGAGAAGACGTTCGGTTATGCCGTCGTCGATCTCAAGCTCGGCGGGGCTTCCGGCCTCGTCTGCGTCGAGAAGCTGCATGCGCACGATCCGGAGATGCTGATCGTGGTGCTGACCGGCTTTGCCAGCATCGCCACTGCTGTCGAGGCGATCAAGCTCGGCGCCTGCCACTATCTGGCCAAGCCGTCGAACACCGACGACATCGAGGAGGCGTTCCGCAAGGCGCAGGGCAACGCGCAAGTGGCGTTGGCCGAGCGCTCCACCTCGATCAAGACCCTGGAATGGGAGCGCATCCACCAGACCCTGATCGAGACCGACTTCAACATCTCCGAAGCTGCGAGACGGCTCGGCATGCATCGCCGGACGCTGGCGCGCAAGCTGGAGAAGCGCCCGGTGAAGTAGATCGATCCGGTTGTTGTCCGGAGGAGTGGAGCTCATTCGTTCCGACCTACTCCCTTGCCAGAGCCGTTGCCGGATCGAGCCGTGAGGCGCTGCGGGCGGGCATGTAGCCGAAGCCGATGCCGATCGCCATCGACGTGACGGCGGCGCCGACCATGGCGAGCGGCGAATAGATCAGCTGGAAGCCGACGTCGAGCGCGTTGAAGACCGTGCCGAAGCCGACCGCGAGCGCAAGGCCCAGCGCACCGCCCAGCAGGCAGACCAGCACCGCCTCGATCAGGAACTGCATCAGGATGTCGCTGCGGCGGGCGCCGACCGCCATGCGCACCCCGATCTCGCCGACGCGCTCCGACACCGACACCAGCATGATGTTCATGACGCCGATGCCGCCGACCAAGAGCGAGATCACGGCGATGGCCGCCACCAGCAGTGTCAGCACCTGCGTCGTGCTTTCGACGGTCTTGCGGATGTCATCGGTGTTGAGGACGAAGAAATCCTTGGCATTGTGCCGCGCCGTCAGCAGCGCCGTTGCGGCACGCTCGGCCGCCGCCATCGGCGTCGCCTCGTCGACGCGGACGCTGATGCTGCGCAGCACCTGGTTGCCGAGGAAGCGCGCCTGCACGGTCGTGTAGGGCAGGTACACGATCGGCGTGGAGCTGGAGCCGAAGCCGGCCTGCTGCTGCTTGGTGATGCCGACGACGCGGCAGGGCACCTTGCCGATCAGGACCACGCTGCCGAGCGGACTGACGTCGGGATCGGGAAACAGCGCCTTGCGCGCATTGTCGTCGATCACGGCGTCCTGGGCGTAGGAGCGCACGGTATCGGCATCGAGATAGCTGCCTTCGGCAAGCTCGGTGTTCTTGACCCGGAAATACTGCTCGCCGACGCCGGAGATCTGGGCGCTGACCTCGATCGCGCCGAACCGCAGCGTGCTGGTGGTCGAGACCGTCGGCGAGATCGCATCGACATAAGGCTGCTGCGCCATGACCTTGGCATCGGCGAGCACCAGCGTCCTGATCTTGCTGGAGCGCGTATCGCCGAAATCCTTGCCGGGAAAGAATTCCAGCGTGTTGGTGCCGAGCCGGTTGATGTCCTTCAGCACCTTGGCCTGCGAGCCCTTGCCGAGCGCCAGCACCAGCACGACCGAGGCGACGCCGATGATGATGCCGAGCATGGTGAGGAATGCGCGCATCCGGTGCGCATTCATGGCGAGCAGCGCCATCCGCGCGGCCTCGCGGAAACGGTCGAGCTGGCTGCGCCACCACGACGCCGCCTGCGCTGCGTGGTCTTCGGTCGCTGCGGCTGGCGCGGGTTCCGAAGTCCGCGGATTGAGCCGGTCTGAAATGACGCGGCCGTCCTCGATCTCGATGATGCGCCGGGCGCGCTGCGCGACGCTCGGATCGTGCGTGACGATGATGACGGTGCGCCCGGAGGCGCTGATCTCGTCGAGGATGCGCAGCACCTCCTCGCCGCTGGCGCGGTCGAGCGCGCCGGTCGGCTCGTCGGCCAGGATCACGTCGGGATCGTTGACCAGCGCGCGGGCGATCGAGACCCGCTGCTGCTGGCCGCCCGAGAGCTGACCCGGCTTGTGGTCGGTACGGCTGCCCATGCCGAGCCGCTGCAGCAGCGCCTCGGCCTTGCGGTGGCGTGCCGCCGGGCCGAGCCCGGCATAGACCGCAGGCACCTCGGCATTGTCGGCGGCGCTGAGCTCGCCCAGCAGATGGTAGCGCTGGAAGATGAAGCCGAAATGCTCGCGCCGCAACGCCGCCAGTTCGTCCGGATCGAGCGAGCCCATCTCGCGGCCGGCGATCCGGTAGCTGCCGGATGTCGGGCGGTCGAGGCAGCCCAGAATGTTCATCAGCGTCGACTTGCCGGAGCCCGACTGGCCGATGATCGCCACCATCTCCCCGCGCGCGATCTGGAGGTCGACGCCACGCAAAGCATGGACCGTGCCTTCGCCGGACGCGTAGCGCCTCCCGACATTCTGCAGGTCGATCAGGACCTCCGTCATCACGCGCCTCCGGGCGGGGGCATCACGGTTCGCTTCGTGCCCTCCTCGGGCGCCGAGATCACGACCCGCTCGCCCTCGCGCAGGCCGGACTGCACCTCGGCCCGGATCTTGTTGTTGAGGCCGACGCGAATGGTGCGCTTCTCCAGCGTTCCTGCGCCGGTCAGCACGCGCACCGTGTAGCTGCCATCGGGATTGGCGTTGCCAAGCGCGGACGACGGAATGGTCGGGACCTTGCGGGCCTCGCCGAGCAGGATGTGAACCTCGGCCGTCATGTAGGTCATCAGCCGCCCGTCCGGATTGGCGATGTCGAACACGCCGTTGTAGTAGATCGCGGAGGACGTGGTGGACGAGGACGAGCTGCTGCTCGACGTGGTCGTCGTGCTCGACGAGAAGCTCGAATCGCTCTTGATCGATTCGGGCGCCGGCTCGATCGATCCGAGCGTGCCCTCGTAGCGATGATCGGGCTCGCCCAGCACGGTGAAATAGACGTTCTGTCCGGGCCTGACCTTGACGACATCGGCCTCGGAAATCTCCACCCGCACGGTCATCGTCTCGACCTGGCCGAGCACGACGATGGTCGGCGCCGACTGCACCGCATTCACGGTCTGGCCCTGCTGGGTGACGATCGACAGCACGGTGCCGTCGATCGGGGCCGTGATCTTGGTGTAGCCGAGGTTGACGCGCGCGGTCTCGATCGCGACCTCGGCCTCGACGATTTGCGCGTCGAGTTGCGCGATCTGGGCCTGGGTCTGTTTGACGGTCGCCTCGGCACTGTCGTAGTCGGCGCGCGACGAGGCCTTCTGCGCCAGCGTGACCTGCTGCCGCGCCAGGTTCGCCTCGGCCAGCGCCAGGGTGGCGACCTTCTCGTCACGCTGCGCCCGTACGCTCCGCAGGCTCGCCTCGTTGGTGCGCAGCGTGTTCTGTTGCGTCAGCGAGTCGATCTCGGCGATCAGATCGCCGGCCCTGACCTTCTGTCCCAGCTTGACGTTGAGCGCGACCAGCCGTCCCGACGCCTGGGCGCCGACCGCCACCAGCTTGACCGGCTTCAGCGTGCCGGTGGCGAGCACGGTCTGCTCGATGTCGCCGGTCGTGACGGGCGCGGTGACGAGATTGGCGTTGGGATTGCTGGTCAGCCTCATGACCAGCACGATCGCGGCGGCCAGAACGACGAGCGCTCCGGCGATCAGCAGCGGCCAGCGGCGTGGCCGCTTCGGCTTCGGCGCCGGCGCGAGGCCGCCATCGACCGCGACCGGTCGGGGCATGTAGGATAAGGGTGCGTTCATCGGATCACTTCGGAGGCACTTTTTGAAGTTCAGATCGTAGATTATTTGGGCGCGACGGCCTGTGCGAGATGCGGGCCGGTGCCGCTGTCGACGACCTCGGGCAGCGAGCTGTCGATCGCTGCGGTCCAACCGCCGCCCAGCGCCTTGGCCAGCGCCACGTAGTTCTTCGCGAGCGTAGCGCGGCTCGCGAGCAGGCTGTCCTCGGCGGTGAATTGCGAGCGCTCGGCATCGAGCACGTCGAGGAACGTGCTGGAGCCGGTCTGGTAGAGCGAGCGCGACAGCCGCGCGGCCTCGCCATAGCGCCGCGCCGACTCGCTCAGGCTGCGGATGCGAATGCGCTCCTGGCCGAGGCTCACGATGGCGTTCTCGACGTCTTCGAGCGCGCTCAGCACCGCGCTGCGCCAGGCGACGTGGTATTCGTCACGCTGCGCTTCCGCGACCTCGACGGCGGCCTGCAGCTTGCCGCCGTTGAAGATCGGCACCGAGACGCTCGGGCCGATCGACCAGCCGATCGTCGAGCTCTTGCCGAGATCGCCGAGCTTCAGCGCCGTGGTCGAGACCGTGCCGGTCAGGCTGACATCCGGGTACAGCGCGGCGGTGGCTTGGCCGATCTTCGCGGTGAACTGCGCGACCTGCCGTTCGGCCTTGCGCACGTCGGGCCGCATGACCAGCACGTCGGCCGGGATGCCCTTCGGCAGCGGCAGGCGCGGCGATGGGATCGGTGTCGCGCGCGACAGGCGGAGATTCAGGGCCGTCGGGTCGCGGCCGAGCAGGACGCCGAGCCGGTGCACGGCCTGCTGATAGCTGCTCTCATAGGTCGGGATGGTTGCTTCGGTGCTGGCGGCCAGCGCGCTCGCCTTGGCGGTGTCGACGGCCGAGGCCGAACCGGCATTCTGCTTGCGCTCGGTCAGCGCCGCGGTCTCGCGCTGCGAGGCGGCAGTGCGCCGCGCCAGTGCCGCGCGCGCCTGGTAGGCGCGGGCATCGATGTAGTTGGAGGCGATGTCGCCGACCAGCGTCAGCAAGGTCGCGCGCAGATCGTCCTCGGCGGCATCGACGCCGTAGGTCGCGGCCTCGACCGCACGGCGGTTGGCGCCGAACAGATCCAGCTCCCAGCTCGAATCGAAGCCGGCCTGGTACTGGCTGTAGGTGGTCGGAGCGATCGCGATGCCGCTTGTCGAGCTGCTGGCGCTGCGGGTCTCCGTCGCGGTGCCGGTGCCGCTCACCGTGGGAAACAGCGCGCCGACGGCCTGGCGCTGCGTCGCCCGCGCCTCGCGGATGCGCGCCTTGGCGGCGGCGACGTCGAGATTGCCGGCAACCGCCTCGCTGATCAGTTGATCGAGCAGGTCATCGTTGAGGTTGCGCCACCAATGCGCGAGCTTCAGAATCTGCGCCGGCCGATTGCGGTCGCTGCTCCAGCGCTTCGGCACGCCGAACTCTGGCGTCACGTAATCGGGGCCGACGGCGCAGCCGGCGAGCAGCGGCGTGGCGAGGCAGAGTGCGAGCAAAACGGGCTTCACGGCGGCTGATACTATCGCGGTTCGAAAGGAGGCCGCGCCGGCTGGTCGGCCACGCCGCAGGACTTCCCCGTTGGTGTTTGTTTGATGCGCAGAGCCTAGGCAGGTTAACGATTGCGCAGGGTTAAGTCGCGTGAAGAAATGTTTCCGCCTTAACAATACAGCTTACTTTCGCCACGATCGCGCGCCGCTTCGGGCTGTTCTTTTCGACCAAAATCGACCATGTTCCGCGCATGATGTCGTCACACAATACCGTCGTGGCCGCAGACGCAAACATGCCGGCAGCCGCGCGCATTCTCTGCGTCGAAGATGACCGGGAGATTGCGGCGCTGCTCACCGAGCTGTTACAGGAGCACGGCTTCGCGCCGCGCTTCGTATCCTCCGCCGCCGCGATGAACGACCTCCTGCAGCGCGAGCAGGTCGACCTCATCATGCTCGACGTGATGCTGCCGGACGACGACGGCATGAGCATCTGCCGCCGCCTGCGTCAGATCTCGACCGTGCCGATCATCATGGTGACGGCGAAGGGCGAGGACATCGACCGCATCCTCGGCCTCGAGCTCGGCGCCGACGACTATGTCGTCAAGCCGTTCAATCCGCGCGAGCTGGTGGCGCGCATCCGCGCGCTGCTGCGCCGGTCGCAATTGCATCCGGCCGTGATCGCGGCGCGGCAGGCGCCGATGACGTTCGACGGCTGGCGCATCGAGCCGGCGACGCGTACGCTGTTCGATCCCGACCGCGTCAAGATCACGCTGACCAGCGCCGAGTTCGACATCCTGCTGGCGTTCTGCCGCAATGCCGGCCGCGTACTGTCGCGCGAGCAGCTGATCGAGCTGGCGCACGGCGGGCAGGCCGGGCCGGTCGAGCGCAGCATCGACGTTCACATCAGCCGCATCCGCCAGAAGATCGAGCCCGGCGCCAGGAGCTGGACCCTGATCAAGACCGTGCGCCTCGGCGGCTACGTCTTCACGCCAAGAGTCGAGACCATCGATGACGCCAGATAACAAGCCGTGCCCGCGCCTCGGCCTCACCACGCAGATCGTGACCTTGGCGTCGCTGTCGGTGCTGTTCGGCATGGTGCTGATGATCGCGGCCGCGCTGCTGTTTCTCGATCCGCCCGACGAGCAGGAATCGCCGGCCTACGGCATCGCGCGCGTCGCCGAGGCGGTGCACTTCGTCCGCGCCACGAATGATCCCGTGGCCGTCGACAGCAGCCTGTCGAGCCTGCGCAGCTCCGGCATCCAGGTCGAGCTGGTGCCGCTGACCTCGCTGACGCTGCTCGCCAAGCCGGTCAGCGACGTGCCATGGACCTCGCGGCTGGCTCGCCGTCAGCTCAGCGTGCTGCGTGACGTCACCTTGCTCCACGGCGTCGGCTATGGCGCGGCGCCGCCGACCCAGATCATCGTCCAGGTCGACGGCGAGCGTGCGCTGGTGTTCGACGACGTGCCGCGCCTCGAATTCTGGTCGATGGTGCTGAAGCCGACGGCGGTGTTCCTGTTTCTCATCCTGATCCTGGGCGTGCTGCTGTCGATCTACGCGGCGCGGGCGATCATCCGGCCGCTGTCGGAGATGGCGCGCGCGGCGGCCGCATTCGGCCGCTCGCCGGGCGCGCAGGAGCCGCTGAGCCGGCGCGGGCCCAGGGAGATCGCCCAGGTCGCCGAGGCGCTGAACGAGATGCAGGCGCGCATCCGCGCGCTGCTCGACGACCGCACGCGGATGCTGGCGGCGATCAGCCACGACCTGCGCACGCCGCTGACGCGGCTCAGGCTGCGCTCGGAGCGGATCGGGCAGGGCGAGATGCGCAGCGCGATGCTGCGCGACATCGACCAGGTCAGCCGCATGCTCGACGAGACGCTCGATTACCTGCGCGACGACACCAAGGCGGAGCAGCCGGCGCGGATCGAGCTGGCGAGCCTGCTCGAGACGATCTGCTGCGACTTCGCCGATGTCGGCCACGCCGTCACCTTCGATGGACCGTCGCGGCTGGTCTGCGAGGGCCGGGCCCGGGCGCTGTCGCGCGCCGTCACCAACGTGGTCGAGAACGCGGTCAAGCATGGCAGCGAGGTCGTGGTCAGCCTGTCGACCCTGGCCGACGGCATGATCGCGATCGAGGTCGCCGATGACGGTCCGGGCATTCCTCAGGCGCTGCAGGCGCGGGCGCTGGAGCCGTTCGTCAAGCTCGACCAGGCGCGCTCCGCCGGCGGCTTCGGCCTCGGCCTGTCGATCGCGCAGGAGATCATGAAGAAGCATGACGGCGGCATCGCGCTGATGCCCAACGCCCCGCGCGGCCTGCGGGTACGGCTGTCGCTGCCGCTGCGCCTCGCGATGCCCGCGGCGATCCCCGCCAAGGTGGCGTAGCAGACGCCACGAGGAGGAAACCCCGCCGGTGCTGATCCCGGCGGGGCCTTTGCGTTCGCCGATGTCGAGGGACGGCAATCAGCTCACGCGCTTCCAGGTCTGTCCGCCGCAGAACAGGCCGCCGAAGGCGCAGCCCTGGACCCGCAGCGTGTTCGGATTCTTGAGCACCACGGTGGAGTCGTAGTTGCCGCCGCCGTCCGGATCGTGGATGCGGCCGACCCATTTGCTGTCCTTCGGCTTCATGTTGATCAGGATCTTCTCCCGCGTCTTCTCGGCAAAGCCGCAGATGTTGGCGCCGCACGGCTCGATCACGACATTGCCCTTGCCGCCCTCGGTGGCCCACAGCCCGAGCGGCGAGTTCGGATCGGCTGCCGGCGCCGGCTGAACTGCGGCAGGCGCCGCGGCAACCGTGACCGGCGCGGGTGCCGGGGCTGGCTGTGGAGCAGGCGCGGTCGCCGCGACCGGCGCCGGCGCCGCCGGCATCTGCACGGTCGTGGATGGCGCAGCGGAAGCGGGCGATGCGGGGGCTGGCGCGGCCGCGGCTGGCGCGGTGGCGGCGGGCGCCGGCGCGTTGACGACCGGCGGAGCCGCCACGGGCGCCGCGACCGCGGGGGCCGGAGCGCCGGCCGCAGGCGCGCTGCCTGCCGGCGCATCGTCATCGTCGAGCTTGGATGATTTCAGCCCGCTGAGGTCGATGCCGGACACCTGCAGGCAGGACAGCGACTGGCAGTTGCGCGGCACGGTGACGCGGATCTTGTGTCCGTCGAAATTGAACGCGATCGAGCTGCCGGCCTGCGCGGCGCTGCTCGCGATCAGAACGGCTGCTGCGGCCAGATACACGGTCTTCATGAATGAGCTCCCTCGGACGGCGTCGTGAACCTGGAGGGAACTCTTAGACGCGGGTGACGGCGCGATCTGTGACAAGGGTCACAGCCGAAAGGCCAATGCGGCTGGGGCCGCACGCGGCCCACCGCGGCCCGTCAATCGATCGAGGTCGGATCGCAGCGATCAGATCATCCCGACGATGATCGCGCCGACGAATGCAAACACGACATACGTGACCACCATGCTCAGCCGATCGGCAAGGCTCATGGGACCGCTCCCGTTTCGCATCTCGCGCACCTGGCGTGCGCTCGCGCTTGACGCCTGCTCCGCAAAGCGCGCGCCACACATATCCGATCGGCATCGGCAAAAAAGACAGCGCGGTTGTCGCTTCCCCGTAAATGGACTGCCTTTCACGTCACGATGGTTTGCGCGCCGTAAATGGACGGCATTGACAGGTCCTTAAGCAAATTGCCGCAAACCTCTGCATATGACGCGCGGAGTTCGTTTGTATCTCGTCGGCTCCATCGTCCTTGTCTCGCTTGCGGGTTGCGGCCGTGGATTCTTCCAGGAGCGCGAGCCGTGGCGGGCCGAGGCCGAGATCGCCTGCCTGAAATCTGGCGCGGTGAAGGAGAGCGCGGATATCGTCCGCATCAATCCGATCTCCGGCCCCGGCATGTGCGGCGCCGACTATCCGCTGAAGGTGGCAGCGCTCGGCGAAGCGACCACGAGCTATGGCTTCGCCGATGAAAGCCTGCGTCCGCCGGCCGCGATCGGCGGCCAGCCGCGCTGGCCGATCAACCAGCCGCCGCAACGCTACGCCCCGCCCGCGACCTATCAGCCACAGGCGGCGCCGCAGCCCGCCTATCCGTCGTCGAGCGCGGCCTATCCGGGTCCGGCATCGCCGTCCTATGGCGCCCCTCCCGGCGCGCCACTGCAGCTCGAGCCGCCGGTCGGCGAGGACGACGTCAATCAGCCGGCCGACGCGGCCTATTCGCCCTCTGGCGGTCAGCCGGGCGCTCGCACCGCCTATCCGCAGCAGGAACCGCCGCCGCGGCTCGGACCGTCGCGCGATCCGGTCGGCACCGTCGGCCCGGTCGCGGTGAAGCCGACCGCGACGCTCGCCTGTCCGATCGTCTCGGCACTCGACCGCTGGATCGCGGAGTCGGTGCAGCCGGCAGCCCAGCGCTGGTTCGGCACCAAGGTCGTCGAGATCAAGCAGATCTCGGCCTATTCCTGCCGCGGCATGAACGGCAATCCGAGCGCGCACATTTCCGAGCATGCCTTCGGCAACGCGCTCGACATCGCCGCCTTCACGCTCGCCGACGGCCGCCGCATCAGCGTCAAGGACGGCTGGATCGGCCTGCCGGAGGAGCAGGGCTTTCTGCGCGACATCCAGGGCGGGGCGTGCCAGCAGTTCACCACCGTGCTGGCGCCCGGCTCCAACGTCTATCACTACGACCACATCCATGTGGACCTGATGCGCCGCGCCAGCCGCCGCATGATCTGCCAGCCAGCCGCGCAATCCGGCGAGGCGGTGGCGGCACGTGCGCAGCAGCGGCGCTATGGCTACGGCCAGCGCGAGCCCGACGTGACCAGCTCGATCCCGTCGCGCAAGCAGCCGCGCAGCATCGGCCAGCTGATCAACGAGGAAGACGAATTCCGGGACTATTGAGAGGGCGAATAGGGAACAGCGAGTAGCGAATCGAGATCGGGACGATCACCTGCTCGCCATTCGCCATTCCTGTGCGCGGCTGTGGATTTCTTTCGCCGTCAGCCGCGCCTGACCGCGCTCTGTCCCGCCCCGAAACGGAAACCCCGACGTCACGCGCTGCGGATTAGGAGTCCGTTGACCAGTTTTGCCGTCCGCCTTTGGCCGACACTAGACCTGCCACAGTCGCCAGGAACAAGGCGCGCGGGGTTCTGGTTGCTGCCGGATTGGGAGAGGCGGAGATGGCATCGTATCGCATCAAGGCGATTGGGGCGGGCTTCGAGGTCGGCACCGCCGAGCAGGCCGTGCTGGTCTGCCGCTCGCTGAAGACGGCACGCCGCGCCGTCGCCGATGCACAGCGTCTGGAGCGGATGCCGCCGAAGCCGATTCCCTGGCGCACGCCGCCGGAGAGCGAGACGTCGGCTGGTGGAGCGGAGGATGCCGCGCGCAGCGAGGATGCCGACACCGAGGTTCTCGTCGTGTCGGATGGCCCGCCTCTGTGCTGCTGACTAGATCATGATGCGATTCCACGGAATCGCATCATGATCTCATCTCCTTGTTTGAGCATGATCTTTTCGGAAAACCGGTTTCCACTTTTCCGGATCATGCTCTAACCGGCGCGGAAGCGGCAGAACTGGAACTGCTGCGTCGAGTCCCATGGCGTGCGATGCACCTCGGTGCAACTGTCCTCCAGCGTGAAAGCAGGACCCAGCGCAGCGGCCAGTCCGTGGGCGTCGTAGCGGACGACCGGCAGTCCGCTGCACTTCTCCGGACCATCGGACGCGAACGTGCCGATGATGACGGCCCCGCCGGGCACCACGGCCGCGCGCAGGCGGTCGACGTAGGCGGCGCGGTCCTCAGGCGCGGTGAGGAAATGGAAGGCGGCCCGGTCGTGCCAGACCTCGTAGCGCGCGTCCGGCGTCCAGGTGGTGACGTCGGAGGCGATCCACGTCACCCCGGCCGCCGCCGCGCCAAGCCTGCGGCGCGCCGTCGCCAGTGCCGCGTCGGAGATGTCGAGCACGGCGAGCGCGCCGTAGCCGGCCGCGAGCAGCGCATCGACCAGCCGCGATGCGCCGCCACCGATGTCGATGATCCGCGATGTCGGTGTCGCACCGGCCTCGCGGATCATCCGCAGCGACGTCGCCGGGTCGTCCTGGTACCAGCTCACCTCGGTCTCGGCCTTGGTGGTGTAGACGGTCTGCCAATGGGTGGTGCGGTCGGACATGGTTTCGGTCCCGAGGAGAGGCACACATTATAGCACGTGACGGCTCGAACTCTTGCCCAGCCGGCGGTGAGTCCCCTCCCCCTTGCGGGGAGGGGTCGGGGGTGGGGGTCCCCACGCGCTGAACGTTCCATGGGGCACACTTCACGCGTGAACGATTTCACGCGTTCGACTGCGGTCGTTCGACGCGCGCGATGATTCTCCAGTGTTCTTGATAGATCGACTCTCCATCACGAACAGCGGGACTCGTGGTCCCCCACCCCCAACCCCTCCCCGCAAGGGGGAGGGGAGTTCACCGTCCGCGAGGAGAGGGCGTGAGACCTAGCAAGCTCCGCCTCAAAACGTCCCCGCCACCGTCACCCTGAACGTCAGCGGCTCGATCGGATGCAGCACGCGGTCCATCACGCCGGTCTGGCAGACCTGGGCCGGCGGCACCGGCGGGGGCGGCAACGGGGAGGCCGGTGAGCCGTAGCACGCCTGGTAGAGCTGGTCGGTCGGCAGCAGCGAGCCGTAGCCGTAGGAGATCTGGCTGGCCTTGCTGTTGAGCAGGTTCAGCACGTCGAGCTGGATGCGCCAGCCATTGGCGTCGCGGAAGCCGATGCGGCCGTTGAACACGCTGGTCGGGGTGGAGCGGAAGTAGTTGTCCTCGGTCAGCGGCGTGGAGCCGAGATAGCGCCAGCGCAGACCGCCGAACCAGCCGGTCTTCTCGCCGAGCGTGATGCCGGCCGACGCGATCATCGCCGGCGCGTTGGGGATGTAGTTGCCGGGCGCATTGCCGAGCTGGGCCTGGGGGTAGCCTGCGAGCGAGGCGTAGACCGCCGCTTGGTCGGTGTTGTCGCCGACGAAGCGCGCATGCGTCATCGCCAGATCGGCATCGATGTCGATCCACGACGCCGGGCGATAGTGGTTGGTCAGCTCGAAGCCGTAGCGCCGGCTCGGCCGGCTGGCCTCGGTGTTGCCGGCATCGCCGGAGAACAGGATCTCGGAATCCTGGTTGAGCATGAACACGCTCAGCGACGAGTCGAGTCCGGGGACGATGCGCGTGCGCACGCCGACCTCGGCGCCCTTGGTGCGCACCAGAAGGGGCGAAGAGTCGATCCTGGTGCCCGGCGCAGCCGGATCGTCCGTAGTGGTCGCGCCGCGGGCATCGTTGCTGTGCATGCCATAGCCGGCGCCGACGAAGAACTCGGTCTTGTCGAACGGCCCGATCACCATCCTGAATTTCGGACTGCCGAGGCTGGCCGCGGCATCGCCGGTGTTGTTGCCGTTGGTCAGCGAATAGACGTGGGTCTGATAATAGTCGCCGCGATAGCCGACCGTGGTGCGCAGCCAGTCGGTCCAGCGCACGGTGTTCTCGACATAGAGCCCGACGCTGCCTTCGCCGACCTTGTCGGCGCGAACGACGCCGGTGCTCAAGGGATCGATGTCGGAGAGCAGCACCCGCTGACGCGTATTGGTCAGCGCCAGCGCGATGTCGTCGTAGCGCGTCTGGACGCCGAACGTCGTCTCCATGGGGCGGCCGGCGAAGCTGCCGTTCAAGGTGCGTGACGCATTGGCGCCGAGCATCAGCCGGTCGTCGTGCTGGTGAAACTGGTCGCCATAGGTCGGGTTGTTCAGCGCGTAGGTGAAGTTGTTGTAGAGATCGAGCTGGCTTTTCACCAAATAGGCGTTGGCCTTCCACGAGCCGGCCTCGTCGGTGCCGGCGATGCGGCCGGACAGCGCGAAGCGGTTGGTCTTGCCGCCGTCCGTCGGATCGTATGCGTCGTAGCGGCCGAGATCGCCCGAGGTGATGGCGCGTTCCGGCACCTGGTCGGTCGAGGTCCAGCGGTTCGCATAGGCCATGCCGGTGATCGAGAAGCCGTCGGTCGCCGTGCCCTGCGAATAGCGCATCAGGCCGTTCAGCTTCTTGGCGTCGTCGGGCGTGGTCCAGGGTCCGTCATAGCGGCCGGCCTCGCCGGCGATCAGCAGATGGCCATCGCCGACATGCACCGAATCCATGCTGAAGAAACGGCGATAGCCGAAGCTGCCCGCCGTCACCTGCGCGATCGCCTTAGGCACGCTGTCGACCAGGCCGATATGGACGCTGCCGACCGAGGCGAAGTCGCCCTCGTCGGCGAAGTAGGGCCCCTTGCGCACGTCGACACGGCCGATCGTCTCCGGCATCAGCCAGTTGAGATCGGCATAGCCCTGGCCGTGGGCATGGGTGCGCATGTTGACCGGCACGTCATCGACATGGAGTGCGAGGTCGGTGCCGTGGTCGAGATTGTAGCCGCGCAGAAAATACTGGTTGGCTTTGCCTTCGCCGGAGTGCTGCGTGACGATCAGGCCGGGCACCGCTTCCAGCACCTCGCCGGGGCGGGTCGCCGGGCGGGCGTTGATCTCCTCGCCGGATATCACGACCTCGCTCGCCATGCCCTGCGGCCGCGCGGGGCCGGAGCCGACATTGGGCGCGCCGGACGGTGCAGCCGCCGCCGCGGTGGCCGGCGTTACATTCGTCGCCGCACGGGCGGCGCCCGGCTTCGGCCGCTGCGCCTCGCGCCGGACCTGCGGTTTCGGCTTGGCCGCGCGTCGGGGGGCATCGACGTCGACCGTCGGCAGTTCGGCCGGGGCCCGTTCCGGATGGGCGTTTGCCTGCTGCGCCAATGCCGCCATCAGCACGCCAACACTTGCCCCACGCCACCGCATCGTCACGCCCCTCGGTCTCGTCATCGGGCGTGCGTCATCATCTGCCGCGAGCCGTCGTTGGCCCGCGACACGCGCACTTGGTTCGCCCTGATGTCGAGTGTTAAAGAACGCTAAGGTGACACCAGTATGATGTCAACGTGAAAACATCATACTCATCGGGTGGATAGGCGCTTGTCGCGCAGCTCAGGGAGACGGGACATGCAGCGCCTGACGATCACGATCGACGACGATCTTCTGGCCGAGGTCGACGCCTTCATGGCCCGGCGTGGCTACGACAACCGCTCGGAGGCGTTTCGCGATCTGCTGCGCAGCGGCCTCGAAACGGCCGATGCCGGCGCCGCCGACAGCCGCCACTGCATCGCGACTCTCAGCTACGTCTACGACCATGCCGCGCGCGAATTGCCGAAGCGCCTGACCCAGGAGGCGCACGACCATTCCGGCCTCGCCCAGGCGACCCTGCACGTCCACATCGACCAGGAGAGCTGCCTCGAGGTCACCGTGCTCAAGGGCGAGCGTCGCGAGGTCAAGGCGTTCGCCGACCACGTCATCGCCGAGCGCGGCGTCCGCCACGGCCACGTCGCGATGATGCCGGTCGATCCGGCGCATGACCACGGGCACGCGCATAGTCATAGCCACGCCCATAGTCATAGCCATTCGCATTCCCACACGACCAAGAGCGGTAAGAAGTAGAGCAGAAAGAGATTTGGCACACTGCCGGCCAAATCCTCCAATGTCATGCCCGCCCCCCGGGTCTCGCCTTTGGCGAGCCCGAGGGCAGGCTCCGGCGGGCATCCAGTACGCCATGACGTCGCGTGTCATCACAGCCGCCGCGGAATACTGGATCGCTCGGTCGGGCCGGGCGACGACAGTTGAGGTTTTGGCGCGGAGCCTGCCCACTCTCTGTCAATGCGAGGCGCTCTTGCGCCGAAGCAATCCAGACTCTTCCCGCGCCTCTGACTGCTTCGCTTGTGTTGGCGACAGGGTAGGGTGGGCAAAGGCGCGCCCCCGATGCCGCTGATCATACGTGATGCATCGCGCGCGGTGCCCACCATCCCGCTTTCTCGTGCGCGGGGCGATGGTGGGCACGCGACCGACCTGCAGGCGGCTACTTTGCCCACCCTACAACTGATGTTTCCGATACCCATCAGATGGCCCGCACGGCTGCGCGTGACATCGTCGGGGCTGCGTCGAGCAACTGCTCCGAGCGCTCCCAGAGCCGGCGGGCCAGCGCCCGGTCATGCGCCTGCGGATGCCGTCGGCGAAACACCTAGCGCCTGGTCCGACCGGGACAATGGCAGATAGCGTCAATCCTAGATTCACCATTGGCCACGTGCGGATGCGGCGCGGACGATTTTGCCGGGGCCCAGAGATCATAAAGGCGCTACGGTTGTGACCATGAGCAGCGGCATCCCGACAGGCAAGACTTACCTTGGATTCTGTCTACTATGGACCGGTGTGATCTGCGTCGGTGGGCCGCTCTGCTTTGCGACTCTAGCGGCTGGTCACGTGATTTCTGGCGTCACTGCAATTCTGCTCGCTGGTTATGCGTTTTTCCGACACAGCAGATCGATTGGCCGACGCGCCAAGCGAGCAATTCGTCGACCCTCGTCGGTGCTGAGGCGCATTTTGGACCAGCAGCGAGACGTTGTTGGCGACGACAGTTCTCGTTAAGCAGCGGCTTAGTCAACAGTCTCGTCCCGAAGCGGACATTGTTCATCTCGGCCTTATCGAACGAAACGCAATCCATCTCGCCGCCGACGATCTTTCGAGCCAAACCTTCATACGCTCGCTTACCCAATGGAGCGTATGCTCACGAGCGATGTCCGTGCCCGGATGTCGATCTGCGCGGAAGGAATGTGTGCCCTGGACCTGCAATTCGGGCGTAGGCCGGACGGCGAGAGCCCACAACCGAGGCATCTGCGCCAGAAGAGTGGGGTCGTGGGGGCATCCCAAAATGTAGTCCTCTGGTTCGCCTGTCTCGGGATACGACATCGGCTCATTGGTGTCCGTGCTCCAAGTCTGCCAATCGAGGCGGACGACTTTCCCATACTGAGTCTGCTCGAAGTCAAAGCCAGTCAACTGGCTGCGTTCAAGGTCACGTCGAAATTCGTCGGTGACGATGATGAAGCCGAATGGCTGGGTCATCGGCGGCACATATGGGCCAGTGCGCAAGATGCGGATGATCGGCGGCCCGACGCACTCGGTCGCTTCAACGAGGCCGTTCAAAAGAATATCGCCGTAGTCACCCCAGGGAGATCCGACGGATTCCATAGCGAAGAACTTTGACATGGTAGGCCCAGGATGCGCAGCTGCCGAGCTTCGATTGCCCCAATCCGCAACCGCTTGCAAGGTCGGCTCGCGACCCTTCTCGGACGCTAGGCTCCTTCCGCGGATACGGCGCCGTGGTATCGTCGCCCGCTGCTGCTGCGGTCGCGCGCGGTTAAAACCGGCTGCGCGCAGAATCCGATTTCGTTTGCCCGATCAAACTGATTTGCCCTGTCCAGTCCCTCGCGTAAAAATTTTGTTCTTCCATTTTTCCGAATTTCGTGGTTGTCTACCGCCATCCCGCCTCGATCGAAGAGGGACGTTTCGCGGTCGTCACGAGCGTTGGAGGCGGGGAGCGGTGGCCTGTCGGCGCGCAGCGCGCTGGAATCGCGAGCGGACGAACGCGACCGGCAGGACGATGAAGTCGTATGGTCCTGGCGCCCCGATGCTGGCGCTAAGTCGTTCGGTGATGATCCGGATGGCGACGGTGGCTACAAGCCCGGACACCGGGGAGATTACGTATAAGTCGTAAGCCCATCGCGCGGGGAGGGCCGGGTGTGTTCGGCCAGACCTGTGGTACCTGCCGCCTGCATTTTTTTGAGCAGGCGGGCCACGGGCGCGGCCAGCGCCCGGCCTTCCCTGCACCCTCCGATCAGTTCGAGGGTGATCCGATTGCAGAGCTCGGGCGTCACCCGCCGCGAGAAGGAGAGCGCATGTCTTGGATCGACGTCGCTTGGACCGACATCTTCTGGGCCGACATCGCCGCGCGCATCAAGGCGGTCAGCGGCGTCTCAACTCTTGATGCCGTAGGTCGCGAGGAACATGCGGACGGCGCTCGCCACCACCTTGTGCGTCTCGTCGGGCGAGGGGGCGGGGGCTCCCTGAAAGATGAAGGGCAGGAACAGCGTGGCCTGGCACATCAACTGGAATTGCGATGCGGCGAGGTGACAATCGTCGATGGCGAGCTCCCCGGCATCGACGCGGGCCTGCAGATAGGCGGCGAGCCGGCCGATCGTGCCCTCGATGACGCAATCATAGTAGCGCCGTCCCACCTCCGGCATGCGTTCGGCGATCGCCATCACGGTGCGGATCGCCGATCCGCCGCCGGGGCGACAGACGACCGCGATCCACGCGGTGCCGAACTCGTACAGCACGGTCGTGGCATCGCGGGCGGGATCGAAGCTGAAGTTCGAGGCGCCCCGATGCACGCTCTCCTCTTCGACGATCGCCTCGAACAGGCGGAATTTGTCGGCGAAGTAGACGTAGAGCGTGCCCTTGGAGACGCCGGCAACGCGCGCGATCTCGCCCATGCTGGCGCCGTCGAAACCCATGTCCATGAACACCTTGCGGGCACCCGCGAGGATTTGCCGGCGCTTCGAGGAATCGTCGTCCGACGTTGCCTGGGTGGTGTTGTGGTCCGCCTCAATCATTGGTTTAGGCTGTTCCCGAAGATTTGGCCGGCGCCAACGTCACAAACGCATCTGCGCGGATATGTTGCGATAGCGAAGATATAAATTGACCGAACGGTTCGGTCAATGATAGATGTGGATTGACCGAACGGTTCGGTCGGGATTTTCGGGGCCTGGACGGCCCCGCTGTCATGGGTGGGAGTCTCTGATGGCCGCTGCGAGAGATCAGGCTGTGCGGGCGCGCCGTCCGGACGCTGAGGAGGCGCCGGAACAGACGAGGTCTGAGCCGGTCCGGCCGCAGGCCAGCGACACGGCGCAGCGCAAGCCTGCTGATGCTAAGCCGGCCGACCCGAAGGCCGACGTCAGCACCGAGGCTCAGCCCGAACGGCCCGCGCCGGCCGGCGCTCCCACAGCCACGACGCCGCAAGCCGGGCCCGCCCCCGCTCCGAAATCAGGCAAGCGCAAGCGGGTGCTGGCCAGCATCGGCGTGCTGCTCGCGCTCGCTGCCGCCGGCTACGCCACGCACTATTATCTGGTCGGCCGCTTCATGGTCTCGACCGACGATTCCTACGTTCGCGCCAACAACACCATGCTGGGCGCGCGCGTCTCCGGGCACATCCAGGAGATCGTGCCGCGGGACAATTCGGTGGTTCGCAAGGGCGACGTGATCTTCCGTATCGACGACGGCGACTACAAGATCGCGGTCGATGCCGCCCGCACCAAGATCGCCACGCAGGAGGCGACGATCGCGCGCATCGGTCGCCAGGTCGCCGCACAGCAGAGTGCCGCCGAGCAGGCGCAGGCCAATCTCACCTCATCCGAAGCCGCGATGAAGCGCGCCGGGCTCGACTATGAGCGCCAGCAGGCGCTGAGCAGCAAGGGTTTTGCCTCGCATGCGACCTTCGAGCAGTCGGAAGCCGCGCGCGACCAGGGCATGGCGGCGGTCCGCGCCGCCCGTGCCGCGTACGACGCCGCGCGCGACAATGTCGAGGTGACGAAGGCGCAGCAGGTCGAGGCCCAGGCGCAGCTCGCCGAGCTGAAGACATCGCTTGCCAAGGCCGAGCGCGATCTCGAATTCGCCACCGTGCGCGCGCCGGTCGACGGCACCTTCTCCAACCGTCTCGTCAGCACCGGCGACTTCGTCGCGGTCGGCCAGCGGCTCGGCAACGTCGTGCCGCTCGACGACGTCTTCATCGACGCGAACTTCAAGGAAACCCAGCTCAGGCGTATCCGTCCGGGCCAGCCGGTCACGATCAAGGTCGACGCCTATGGTGCACGCGGCTTCAAGGGCGTGGTCGACAGCATCTCGCCGGCCTCGGGCTCGGTGTTCACCCTGCTGCCACCGGACAACGCGACCGGCAACTTCACCAAGATCGTGCAGCGCCTGCCCGTGCGCATCCGCGTGCCGAAGGAGGTGGCGCGGCAGAACCTGCTGCGCGCCGGCATGTCGGTCTACGTCACCGTCGACACCACCGTCGGCGCCAAGGATGCCGACAGCGACGGAGATCTCGACGCGCCGGCGACGGTGCAGGGGAAGTAGCGAGGTGATCTAACTGACGCGATTGCATTCGCTGTTGCGTCATCGGAAGTCAGCTCCCTCCCCCCTTGCGGGGGAGGGGTGGGGTGGGGGGTCTCCGGGCGAGACCGCCGTTGGGGACCCCCACCCCCGACCCCTCCCCGCCTAGCGAAGCTCCGCTTCGCGCGGGGGGAGGGGAGCGCACCTGTGACGAGGCGCGGTCATCGACTCCAGCGGACTCATTAGAACATGGCCACCGCAACGACAGCCGACCCCACTATGAGCGCACCGGCCGCGCCGTCGGACCGCATCGCGCCGCGGCGGCTGATCGCGTTCCTGATCATGGTGTTCGGCATGTTCATGGCGATCCTGGACATCCAGATCGTCTCGGCGTCGCTGAGCGAGATCCAGGCCGGACTGTCGGCGAGCTCCAGCGAAGTGTCGTGGGTGCAGACGGCCTATCTGATCGCCGAGGTGATCGCGATTCCCTTGTCCGGCTTCCTGTCGCGCGCGCTCGGCACGCGGCTGTTGTTCGCGATTTCGGCGGCCGGCTTCACCATCTCGAGCTTCCTGTGCGGCTTCGCCTCGTCGATCGAGCAGATGATCGTGTGGCGCGCGCTGCAGGGCTTCCTCGGCGCCGGCATGATCCCGACCGTGTTCGCCTCGGCCTACACGGTGTTCCCGCGCACCAAATTCCACATCGTCGGTCCGATCATCGGCCTGGTCGCGACGCTGGCGCCGACGGTGGGTCCAACGGTCGGCGGCTACATCACCGACGCGATGTCGTGGCACTGGCTGTTCTTCGTCAACATCGTGCCGGGCATCATCATCACGACAGGCGTGCTGGCGCTGGTGGATTTCGACGAGCCGCATTTCGAGCTGCTCGACCGCTTCGACTGGTGGGGCCTGCTGTTCATGGCCGGCTTCCTCGGCTCGCTCGAATACGTGCTGGAGGAGGGGCCGCAATATGAATGGCTGCAGGACACCTCGGTCGCGATCTTCGCCGCGGTCTGCGCCGTCTCGGCGGTGTGCTTCTTCTGGCGGGTGCTGACGGCCGACGAGCCGATCGTCGACCTCTTCGCTTTCGGCAACCGCAACTTCGCGGTCGGCTGCCTCCTGCAATTCTGCATCGGCATCGGCCTTTATGGCCTGACCTACATCTATCCGCGCTATCTCGCCGAAGTCCGCGGCTACAGCGCCCTGATGATCGGCGAGACGATGTTCGTCTCGGGCGTCACCATGTTCCTGATGGCGCCGGTGGTCGGCCGCCTGATGCTGAAGATCGACATGCGCCTGATGATCGCGTTCGGCCTCGTGATCTTCGCGATCGGCTCCTACCAGATGACCGGCATCACCCGCGACTACGACTTCTGGGAGCTTTTCCTGCCGCAGGTGCTGCGCGGCGTCGGCATGATGTTCGCGATGGTGCCGACCAACAACATCGCGCTCGGCACCCTGGCGCCGGACCGGGTCAAGAATGCATCCGGCCTGTTCAACCTGATGCGCAATCTCGGCGGCGCCGTCGGCCTTGCCGTGATCAACCAGGTGCTGAACGATCGCACCGACCTGCACATTTCCCGCCTCCACGAGCGCGTCAACTGGGGCAATGCCACCGCGGTCGAGACCCTCAACATGCTGCAGCAGAAGCTGCAGGGCATGGGCGATTCGGCCCTGATGGCGATGAAGCAGCTGTCGCAGATCGTGCATCGCCAGGCCGTCGTGATGGGCTATGGCGATGCGTTCTTCATGCTGACCTGCTTCTACATCGGGCTCAGCTTCATGGTGATGCTGCTCAACAAGCCGAGCTCGCCGATGGCGGGCGGCGGCGACGCACATTGACGTGAGCGGCTCCTGCGCGCGCCGCGGGTTGCCAAATCATACCGTCGATGGTATGGAACAAGAATTGTCGCTCGAACCGGGGAGATTTGCATGACCACATCGCATCTGCAGATCGCATGCACCCGCTCGATGCCTGTTCTGGTGTTCGGCCGCTCGCTTTGAGCACCATCGCTTAACTTCCCAACGCCTGAGTTACTCATCCGCAGACCGCGCGCCGCGTCGCGTCTGCACTATTTGGAGCCGGCTGGCGCTGCGAGCGCGGCCGGATGATGCCATGACCGTCGACGTCTCCGGCCTGAAGGCCGACAAGCGTCCCGCCGCGATCCGCGTCGTGATCCCGTTCGTGACCCGCCACTGGCTGAAGCAGCCACGCATGACGCTCGGCATTGCGTGCGCGCTGCTGGGCGCCACCGCTGCCGATCTGTTCATGCCGCTGTTCTCCGGCCGGCTGGTCGATGCGCTCACCCTGGGCCCAGGCAATGCCGATGCACGGCACAGCGCGCTGGTGGCGTTCGCCGCCATCGTAGCCCTTGGCTTCGCCTCGATCGTGCTGCGATTGTCGGGCCTGCAACTGATCGTGCCGTTCACCCTGCGCATCATGTCCGACGTGGCGCGCGACGCATTCGTACGCGTGCAGCGCTTCTCGACCGACTGGCACGCCAACAGCTTCGCCGGCTCCACGGTGCGCAAGATCACCCGGGGCATGTGGGCGCTCGACCTCTACAACGACACCATCCTGCTGGCGCTGCTGCCGTCGCTCTCGGTGTTGCTGGGCTCGATGGTGCTGCTCGGCCTGCACTGGGGCGCGCTGGGCGGCGTGATCGCCGTCGGGGCGGCGCTCTATGTCGCGATGACGGTCGTGTTCTCGACCCGCTACATCGCCCCGGCCGCACGGATCTCCAACGCCTGGGATACCAAGGTCGGCGGCACGCTGGCGGACGCGCTGAGCTGCAATGCGGTGGTCAAGTCGTTCGGGGCGGAAGCCCGCGAGGACGGCCGGCTGATGCGCGTCGTCAGCCGTTGGAGCCGTCGCGTCAACCGAACCTGGCTGCGCTACAACACGACGGCGGCCGTGCAGCTCGGCGTGCTGCTGTGCCTGCGCTCCTCGGTGATCGGCGGCGCCGTGCTGCTGTGGATGGCGGGCAAGGCCTCGCCAGGCGACGTCACCTATGTGCTGACGAGCTACTACGTCATCCATGCGTATCTGCGTGACGTCGGCATGCATATCAACAACCTGCAGCGCGCGGTCAACGACATGGACGAGCTGGTGGCGATCCACAGCGAGCCGATCGGCATCATCGATGCCAAGGACGCCAGGCCGATCGCGGTGACCGGTGGGCACATCGTGTTCGATGCGGTGACGTTCCACTATGGCGGCCATCGCACCCCGCTGTACGACCGGCTGTCGGTGGACATCCGGCCGGGCGAGCGGATCGGCCTCGTCGGGCGCTCCGGCTCCGGCAAGACGACCTTCGTCAAGCTGGTGCAGCGGCTCTACGACGTTGGCGGCGGCCGCATCCTCATCGACGGGCAGGACATCGCGCATGCCACGCAGGACTCGCTGCGCAGCCAGATCGCGATCGTGCAGCAGGAGCCGATCCTGTTCCACCGCTCGCTGGCCGAGAACATCGCCTATGGCCGTCCTGGCGCCAGCCAGGCCGAGATCGAGCAGGCGGCGCGGCTCGCCAACGCGCATGAGTTCATCACGCGCCTGCCCAAGGGCTACGGCACGCTGGTCGGCGAGCGCGGCGTCAAGCTGTCGGGCGGCGAGCGGCAGCGGGTCGCGCTGGCGCGGGCGTTCCTGGCGGACGCGCGGGTGCTGATCCTGGACGAGGCGACCTCGAGCCTCGATTCGGAATCCGAGGCGCTGATCCAGGAGGCGATGGAGCGGCTGATGAAGGGCAGGACGGCGATCGTGATCGCGCATCGGCTGGCGACCGTCCGCAGCCTCGATCGCATCCTGGTGTTCGACCGCGGCCGTATCGTCGAGCAGGGCAGCCACGCCACGCTGGTTGGCAGACCCGGCGGACTCTATCGCAGCCTGTTCGAGCGCCAGGCCACCGAGTTCGGCCAGCTCTCGGCCGCCGGTTGACAAAAATGGTGAGGGGCCCGGCGCTGCTGCGCCGAGCCCCTCATGAACATATCAGCCGGCCTGTAAGCCGGGTTCTGTAGGGCACCGTGATGCTTGCGCATGACGATACGTGACGGCCATTCCTCTGGGATCGCGCTTGCGCGCGACCTCGGGCAACCTACCCGGACGGCGAGCCTGACATCGCTCCCGCGGACGTCATCGCCTTGGCATCATCTGCCTTGGCGATTGTCTCCGCGTGGCCGTCCCTATTCGGTTTTGCTCCCGGTGGGGTTTACCATGCCGGTTCCGTTGCCGGCCCCGCGGTGCGCTCTTACCGCACCTTTTCACCCTTACTCGCCTCCCTCGCGGGAGGAAGCGGTTCGTTCTCTGTGGCACTATCCCTGGGGTCGCCCCCGCCGGACGTTATCCGGCACCGCATGTCGATGGAGCCCGGACTTTCCTCCCCGGCGGCCTTTCGGCGCCTGCCGGAGCGGCCGTCCGGCCGACTGACGCAGCTTGAATGGGGCTTCCCGGCCATCAGGTCAAGCCATCGCTGCGCCTGCAAAAATATTATCCTGGGCGTGTCGTTACGTGAGCGCGCCATTCGACTGGATGTCGGCGATCCGGCCGAAACAAGGGAGCAAGTTCGATGCAATATCTGTTGATGATCTACCAGAACGAAGTCGACTACGCGAAGATGGAGAAGGAGGCCGAGGGCAAAATGCTGGCGGAGTACCAGACCTTCACCCAGTCGATCATCTCGAGCGGCAATTACAAGGGCGGCGACCGGCTGCAGCCGACGACGACGTCGACGACCGTGCGGGTGCGCGACGGCAAGATCCTCACCACCGACGGTCCGTTCGCCGAGACCCGCGAGCAGCTCGGCGGCTACTACATGATCGAGGCCAAGAATCTCGACGAGGCGATCGGGATTGCCGCGCGGATTCCCGGCGCCCGTTTTGGCTCGATCGAGGTGCGGCCGGTCTGGCAATATAATCATTGAGACCGGTGCGGTTCGCGGCCGAGAAGGGTCACCGATGACGCTTGATGCGATCGACAAGGTGTTCCGCGATGAGGCCGGCCGCGCACTCGCGACCTTGATCCGGCTCGTCGGTGACTTCGATCTGGCCGAGGACGTGCTGCAGGATGCGTTCGCTGCGGCGCTGCTCAAATGGCGGGGGTCCGACGCCCCCGCCAACCCGCGGGCGTGGCTGGTCAATGTCGCCCGCAACAAGGCGATCGACCGGATCCGGCGGCGGAGCAATTTTCGCGACAAGGAGGCGGAGATCGTTCACGCCATCGAGCGTGATGCCGCCAACGACGACGCCGACGCGCCGGCCGATCTCGACGACGACATGCTGCGGCTGATCTTCACCTGCTGCCATCCGTCGTTCGCGCCGGAGGTCCAGGTGGCGCTGACGCTGCGCACGGTCTGCGGCCTCACCACGGCCGAGGTCGCCCGCGCTCTTGTCACCGGCGAGGAGGCGATGGCGCAGCGCTTGGTGCGCGCCAAGCAGAAGATCCGCCTCGCCGGCATTCCCTACGAGGTGCCGGGACGCGATGCGCTCGAGGAGCGGCTGCGCGGCGTCCTGACCGTGATCTATCTGGTGTTCACCGAGGGCTATCTCGCGACCTCAGGCACCGAGCTGATTCGCGAGGATCTCGCGCGCGAGGCGATCCGGCTGTGTCGCCTGCTGCTTGGCTTGATGCCGGAGGCGCGCGACATCAAGGGCCTGCTCGCGTTGATGCTGCTGCACGATGCGCGGCGCGCCGGCCGTACCAATGCGGCGGGCGACATCGTCCTGCTGGAGGAGCAGGACCGCTCGCTGTGGAATCGTGAGCAGATCGCCGAAGGGCTTGGGCTGGTCGAACAGGCCCTGGGCATGAAGGGGCTCCCGCAGCCCTATACGGTCCAGGCCGCGATTGCCGCGCTTCATGCTCAGGCCGCCAGCTACGCTGAAACGGATTGGCGGCAGATCGTGGGGCTCTACGAGGTTCTGCTGCGGATCGCGCCATCGCCTGTGATCGAGCTCAATCATGCGGCCGCTGTCTCGATGGTCGACGGCCCGGCGCGGGCGCTGGCACTGGTCGATGCGCTGGCCGCGCGCGGCGGATTGAAGCAGTACGATCTGCTGCCGGCGGTGCGGGCAGACCTTCTGCGGCGGCTCGGTCGGCGCGACGAGGCGCGCGCCGCCTACCGCGAGGCGAGCGCAGCCACGCAGCTCGCGCCGCTCAAGCGTCTCTATGCACGGCGGCTCGGTGAGCTCGATGTGGAGGCCTGACGTGTCAGACGCGCGGCGCCTGATCCTCGGCCGGCAGGCTCGTCAGCAGCGCATGCAACGTCCACAAGGTCGAGCGGTCGGCAATGCCGTCGATCTTTTCGGGGCGGAAGTGCCGCTGGAACGCGGTGACGACGTCCATGGTGATGCCGTCGAATTTACCCGTGATCGGCACGCCATAGCCGTATTTGGCGAGCGCCTTCTGCAAGCCCTTGACGTCGTCGCCGATGCTGCCGAGCTTCAGCGTCTCGCCCTTGGTGATCGCCGCCGGCTGCACCCAGTGGCCCACGCCCGAATTCGCCAGCGAATGCCACGGGAATTTCTCACCCGGATCCTTCTTGCGCGCGGGTGCCACGTCGGAATGCCCGAGCACGCGATGCGCCGGGACATTGCGGCGGAGCATGATGCCCCGGCACAGCGCGATGACCGCCGCGATCTGCCGCGGTGGGAAATCCGGATAGCCCCAATCGTGGCCGCGATTGACGATCTCTATGCCGATCGAGCAGGAATTGATGTCCTCCTCGCCGTCCCATGACGAGAGACCCGCGTGCCAAGCGCGCAAGGCCTCCGGCACGCACTGGACGATGCGTCCGTCCTCGAGCACGACGTAATGCGCGGAGACCTCGCTGCCGGCGGTGCACAGCTTGGTGATCGCCCCTTCGACATCCGGCATGCCGGTGTAATGAAGAATGATCATGTCCGGCTGGCGCCCACCCTTGCGCTCGCCGAAATTGGCCGACGGGATCACGTCGGAGGCGACCGACGAGTCCGGCGTGAAGACCGGCAGGTTGGAAACGCCTTTGGGGATCTGCAGCGCACGAGGACGCTTCGATTCCGGCTTGTCGGAGGGACTTGGCATGAACGACTCGAAGCGGACGGCGGCGGCGGTGGCTCAAACCGGATATGGGCAGGCACTACTCTTTTACATGACCCAGCCGCAATCGAAATCGCATGCGAGCCCTCGCTATTGAGCGGACCGTTGTATCGCGATCGCCGGTCCGCCGAACGGCACGGCGGCGAGCAGGACGAAAGGTCTACCGGGCAGCTCCGCCTCGCGGTCCAAGTGCCCAACATCCGCCACAGACCATCAACGGTTTGTTAACGCTAAACGCCGTTACTGAGTGGTGAAGAGCCAAGCCGGCTTTCGGGACGGCAAGCCGCCACGATGCAAGGTCCTGCACGGCAGATCACGATCGAAAGCGGTTCCGGGGCGCTCCGGCGCCGCGCGATCGCTGTCGGATCGAGGATCTCGACATGGCCGGATCGTGCTGCTGATGTCGTGACGGCGCGACGGATGACGGAGCGTCCCGGGAGATGGCTTGGCGAATTGACGGGGCGCGAGGATCGAGGGCGCGATGGGCTCGCTGCCAACCAAAGTCAGTCTGAAGCAACGGCGCGCGTGCGGAGCGGCCGGGTGAGCACGGCTGACCAGCGGCACATCCCGGTGCTCGGCCCCGAAGCGGTCGAGATGCTGGCGCCACGCGGCGGCGGAACCTACGTCGATGCGACCTTTGGCGCCGGTGGCTATACGCGCCTGATCCTGGCAATGGCGGGAACACACGTCATCGGGATCGATCGCGACAGCACCGCAATCGCCGGCGGCGCAGGTCTCCTCACTGAGGCGGGCGGTCGCCTGACACTGGTCGAGAACCGTTTCTCGGCATTGGCCGACATCTGTGCATCGCGAGGCCTTGCGCATGTCGATGGCATCGTGATGGATGTCGGCGTCTCTTCGATGCAGCTCGACTCCGCCGCGCGCGGCTTCTCGTTCAGGTTCGACGGCCCGCTCGACATGCGGATGGGCGGCACGGGACCGACGGCCGCCGATGTCGTCGCCAACGCTGCCGAGCGCGCTTTGGCCGACGTCATCTACATCTTTGGCGAAGAGCGGCACTCCCGCGCCGTGGCGCGGGCCATCGTCGCCGCGCGCAAGGAACAGCCGATCACGACGACGCGGCAACTCGCCGACATCGTCGCGCGCGTGGTGAGATCCAAGCCTGGCGACATCCATCCGGCGACGCGCACGTTCCAGGCGCTGCGGATTCTCGTCAATGAGGAGCTGGACGAGCTCGAACAGGCGCTGTCGGCAGCGGAGCGCGTGCTGGCGCCGGGCGGCCGGCTGGCGGTCGTCTCGTTCCATTCGCTCGAGGACCGCATCGTCAAGACGTTCCTCGCCGAGCGCAGCAGGACCGGCGGCGGCTCGCGCCATCTGCCCGAGATCGCGCAGGAGGCACCGAGCTTCCAGTTGCTCAACCGCAAGCCGGTCGTGGCCGCGGAGGCTGAGACCGAAGCCAATCCGCGGGCGCGGTCCGCCAAGCTGCGCGGTGCCGAGCGCACGGCGGCGCCGGCGCACGCTTCGGCATCCTCGTCGCCCTGGCCGCGGCTGGCCGATGTCCTGCGAGGAGGGTGACCGATGCGCCTCCTGCATCTCGTCGTGATCTGCTCGCTGATCTTCGCGGCGGCCTATGTCTATCGCATCAAGATGGACTCCACGGCGCGGGTCGAGCGCGTGCTGCAATTGCGCGCCGAGATCCGCGAGCAGCGCGAGGCCATCGCAGTGTTGCGCGCGGAATGGGCCAAGCTCGACGCGCCGCTGCGGCTGCAAGGGCTGGTCGAGCGGCATCTGCCGCTGAAGCCGCTCAACGCCACACAATACGACAGCCTGAAGAATCTGCCGGAGCGGCCGCCGCGATTTGCGCGACCGGACAATCCGGATCCGATCGGATCGATGATCGATGCGATCGACGCGATCAACGAAGAGCCCCCCGTGACCGGGTCGGTGCGTCGCCCGGAGGATCAGCAATGACCGATCAGCTTCGGCCCGACGTCAAGCCGCAGGAACCCTGGCGGCAACGTCTGGTGCGCACGCTGCTGTATGGGCGCGATGTCGATCGGACTGCCAAGGCGCGCGCGCGAGTCGGCCTCGCGATCATTGCCTTTGCTGCCGTCTACGCGGTCATCGGCGGCCGCCTCGTGATGTTCGCGATCGGCTCGGATGGTCCGAGCGCGCGGCGCGCCGCGCAGCAGGACGCCATCGCCACCGCGCGCCCCGATATCGTCGACCGCAATGGCGCCGTTCTCGCCACCGACGTGAAGACGCCGAGCCTGTTCGCCGAGCCGCGTCGTCTCATCGACAAGGACGAGGCAATCGAGCTTCTGACGGCGACCTTGCCGGATCTCGATACGGGCGAGGTCCGCGACCGACTGTTGTCGCGCAAGGGTTTCGTCTGGTTGAAGCGCGAGATGACGCCGAAGCAGCAGCAGGACATTCATCGCCTCGGCCTGCCGGGCATCGGCTTCCTGCGCGAGAACAAGCGCGTCTATCCGACCGGAAACGAGGTGGCCCATCTGATCGGCCTGGTGAACATCGACAACCAGGGCATCGCCGGCATGGAGAAGTGGCTCGACAATCAGGGCCTTGCCGACCTGCATCGCGCGGGCTTCGCCACCGATCGCCTGCAGCGCCCAATCGAGCTCTCGGTCGATCTGCGCGTCGAGCACGCGCTGCGCGACGAACTGCTCAAGGCCAAGGACAAGTTCAAGGCCAAGGCAGCTTCCGGTCTCGTCGTCAATGTCAGGACAGGCGAGATCATCGCCATGGTGTCGCTGCCGGATTTCGATCCCAACAACCCGAAGGAAGCGCACGATCCCGACCGGATCAACCGCCTGACCACGGGCGTGTACGAGATGGGCTCGACCTTCAAGGCGTTCACCCTGGCAATGGCGCTCGACACCGGCAAATATGATCTCAATTCGCTGTGGGATGCACGCGGGCCGCTGCACTACGGCAAGTTCGCGATTCATGACGACGAGCCGAAGGGCCGCTTCCTCAACATGAAGGAAGTGTTCTACTTCTCGTCCAACGTCGGCGCTGCCAGGATCGCGTTGACGCAGGGCGTGGAAGCGCACAAGGCGTTCCTGCGCAAGATGGGCCAGTTCGACCGGTTGCGCACCGAGCTGCCTGAGAGCGCCTCGCCGATCCTGCCCAAGCGCTGGGGCGAATTGAACACGGTCACGATCGCGTTCGGTCACGGCATGGCGGTGGCGCCGCTGCAGGGTGTGATGGGCGTCAGTGCGCTGGTCAATGGCGGCTATCTGATCCCGCCGACTTTCATGAAGCGCACCGAGGCAGAGGCGATGCAGGTCGCCAAGCGCGTGATCAAGCCGGAGACCTCGGAGAAGATGCGGTATCTGATGCGTCTGAACGCCGAGGTCGGCACCGCGCGCAAGGCCGACGTGAAGGGCTACTACATCGGCGGCAAGACCGGCACCGCCGAGAAGGTGATCAACGGCCGCTACGCCAAGAAGAAGGTGCTGACCCTCTTCACCGCCGTGATCCCGGCGGACAAGCCAAAATACCAGCTCCTGATCATGCTGGACGAGCCGCAGCCGTTGAAGGAAACCTATGGCTTCATCACCTCGGGCTGGAACGCGGTGCCGACCGCTGGCAACGTGATCTCCCGGATCGGGCCGCTGCTGGGAATTGAGCCCCGTTTCGACCTCCCGCCGTCCGACCGCCAAATTCTTGCGGCATCGCGGCTGACACAGTAAGCCGTCGTCGAATCGCAGGCTTTGGAGCTGCCGCCATCCCGGGCGGGGCCAGGACTGGCACGGAACCAGGATGAAACTTCACGACCTCCTGGGCGATCAGGCGACGCTCGACGCTCCCATCGCCGCAGTCGAGATATCCGGCCTCGCCGTCGACAGCCGAGCCGTGCGGCCCGGCGACCTGTTTTTTGCACTCTCCGGCACCAAGACCGATGGCTCCCGCTTCATTGCGGCGGCAATCGCGGCCGGTGCGGTCGCCGTGGCCGGTGCGGCGGGCCCTGGAACAGGGCTGGCCGTTCCATTCATCGCGCTGCCGAACCCGCGGCGGGCACTCGCGCTCGCTTCGTCCCGGTTCTATCCGCGCCAGCCGGCGACGATTGCCGCCGTCACCGGCACCAGCGGCAAGACGTCGGTCGCGGCCTTCACGCGCCAGATCTGGCAGCGCCTCGGCCACAGCTCGGCCAGCATCGGCACCGTCGGGCTGGTGTCGGACAAGCGCACCGTCTACGGCTCGCTGACGACGCCAGATCCGATCGCGCTGCATCGGCAGATCGACGAGATCACGCAGGATGGCGTCACCCATCTAGCGTTCGAGGCTTCGTCGCACGGGCTCGATCAGTTCAGGCTCGACGGTGTCAGGGTCTCGGCCGGCGGGTTCACGAACCTGTCGCGCGACCACATGGACTATCATCCGGACATCGCGCACTACCTCAACGCCAAGCTGAGGCTGTTCCGCGATCTCGTGCCGCCGGGCGGGCCTGCGGTGATCTCGGCCGATCATGAGTGCTCGCCGGAAGTCATCGCTGCGGCGCAGACGCGCGGTCTTCGCCTGATGACGGTGGGGACGCATGGCGACGGTGCAGGCGAGGGCATTCGCCTCGTGGCCGTTGCAATCGACGGCTTTGCGCAGCAGCTCCAGATCCAGCATTGCGGCCGCATGCATGCGGTCCGCCTGCCGCTGGTCGGCGCGTTTCAGATCGAGAACGCGCTGGTCGCGGCGGGCCTCGCGATCGGCACCGGCAGCGATCCGCAAGCGGTGTTCGAATCGCTCGAGCAGCTCGAGGGCGCCAAGGGCCGGCTCGAGCTGGTCGGCGAGCACAATGGCGCACCCATTTTCATCGACTACGCGCACAAGCCGGATGCGCTCGCCAAGGCGCTGCATGCGCTGCGGCCCTATGCTCCGCGAAAGCTCGTCGTCGTGTTCGGCGCCGGCGGCGACCGTGACACCGGCAAGCGCCCCTTGATGGGCGCGATCGCCGCCGAAGAGGCCGACAGTGTCATCATCACCGATGACAATCCGCGCAGCGAGGATCCGGCTGCGATCCGCGCTGCAATCCTGGCCGCCGCGCCCGGTGCGCGTGAGATCGGCGACCGAACGGAGGCAATCCGCGTCGCGATCGGCGAGCTGCAGCCCGGCGATGCGCTCGTGATCGCCGGCAAGGGCCATGAGACCGGACAGATCATCGGCAGCACTATTCTGCATTTCAGCGATCATGAAGCGGTCGCGGACGCGTTGGCAGCGAGGACATCATGACGAAGGCGCTGTGGACCGTGGCAGAGGCGGCGCGCGCGCTCGGCCTCGCCGGGGACTACCCGGAGACCCCGATCGACTTCGTCACGCAGGACAGTCGCGCGGTGAAGCCCGGCAGCCTGTTCGTGGCACTGAGTGGCACACCGAGTGGCGGCTTCGTATCGAGCTTCGCCTCCAGCCGCGACGGCTGGGAGTTCGCGGCGAATGCCGAAGCGGCCGGCGCGGTGGCGATGATCGTTCCCCACAGGATCGATGGGATCACGGTGCCGCAGCTCGTGGTGCCGGACACGCTGATCGATGGGCTGTGGGCGCTGGCGCGCTCCGCGCGGGCGCGCTTCCATGGCCCGGTGATCGGGTTGACCGGCAGCGCCGGCAAGACCTCGACCAAGGAGTTCATCGCCGCCTATCCCGGTGCCTCTGCGAGTCCGTCGAGCTTCAACAATTTCTGGGGCGTACCGCTGACGCTGTGCAACGCCGATCCCTCCGCTTCGGTGTGGGTCGTCGAGATGGGCATGAATCAAAAAGGCGAGATCGCGCGGCTGACGGAGCTGTCGCAGCCGACGGTGGCGCTGGTCGTGAATGTGCAGCCGGTGCATCTGGAGAAGCTCGGCAGCCTGGAAGCGATCAGGAAAGAGAAGGTCTCGATCGCGCTTGGGCTGCCGGCCGACGGCGTCCTCGTATTGCCGGCCGATCTCGCAGCACCGGAATGGACCGGCAAGGTGATCCGCTTCGGTGGCGGCGCTGACGTCCGCGAGCTCTCGCACGACTCGCGCGGCGAGACCTGGGATGTGCGCGCCGACATCGCCGGTCGCCGCGTCGCCTTCACGCTGACGCCGGGTGCGCCGCATCGCCTGCACAATGCGCTGGCGGCGCTCGCCTCCATCGCAGCGGCCGGGCTCAATCCAGCGCTGCTCGCGCCGACGCTCGGCGATGTCGGCATCATGACCGGCCGTGGCGTCGAGCAGACCGTCGGCGACATTGTTCTGATCGACGACAGCTTCAATGGCAACCCGGCCAGCATGGCGGCGGCGCTCGACAGTCTGCAGGCGCGACCGGTGCGGGGACGGCGGATCGCCATCATCGGCGACATGCTCGAACTCGGCGACGAGGCGCCGGCCTATCATCAGGGGATGGTCGCTCATCTCGCGGGGGTCGACGGCGTCTATTGCGTCGGTCCGCTGATGCGTCACCTGTTCGATAGCCTGCCTCACGCGAAGCGGCTCGGCTGGCATGAGGATCCGGTGACTCTGGATCCCGGTCGGGTCGCGGCGCTGCTTGCGCCGGGCGACGTCGTCGTCATCAAGGGCAGCAAGAAGATCTTCTGGGTCAATAAGTTCGTGTCGAAGCTCGCCGCGGCGCTGCAGCGGCCCACTTGAAAATCGGGCGATATCGCGGCGCGGCAGAAGGATATTTTCCACTGGTGGTCGAAGCGGTCATGCCGGATGGGTCATTCCGCCGGGCTATGATTCGCACCCGGCCCCGATCATGGTTAAAAGAGGCTGGACCGGATTCGCGACCGAATTCGTGTTCGCGGTCTCGGTGAGGCGGCATAGGCGGGTTGGATGTTCTACTGGTTGATCGAGCTGACGAATACGTTTCCGAGCCTGTCCGTCTTTCGCGGATTGCTGAACGTGTTCCGCTACATCACGTTCCGTACGGGCGGCGCCGTCGTCACCGGGGCGCTGTTCGTGTTCCTGTTCGGGCCCTGGATCATCGATCATCTTCGCCTGCGCCAGGGCAAGGGCCAGCCGATCCGCACCGACGGCCCGCAATCGCACATCATCAGCAAGAAGGGCACGCCCACGATGGGCGGCTTGATGATCTTGTCGGGCCTCGTCGTCTCCACCGTGCTGTGGGCCAATCCGCTCAACCCCTATGTCTGGATCGTGCTCGCGGTGACGCTCGGCTTCGGCTTCGTCGGCTTCTATGACGATTATCTGAAGGTGACCAAGCAGTCGCATTCCGGCTTTGCCGGCAGACTGCGTCTGCTGATCGAGGCTGCGATCGCTCTGGTCGCCTGTTACGCGCTGGTGCGGCTCGGGCGCGATCCGTCCTCGACCGGGCTTGCCATTCCGTTCTTCAAGGATCTGGTGATCAAGTTCGGCTGGCTCTATGTCATCTTCGGAGCGTTCGTCATCGTCGGCGCCGGCAATGCCGTGAACCTGACCGACGGGCTCGACGGCCTGGCAATCGTGCCGGTGATGATCGCCTCCGCCAGCTTCGGCCTGATCGCCTATCTCGCCGGCAATGCGGTGTTCTCGGACTACCTGCAGATCCACTATGTCGCGGGCACTGGTGAGCTTGCCGTGCTGTGCGGCGCGGTGCTCGGCGCGGGCCTCGGCTTTCTCTGGTTCAACGCCCCACCGGCGTCGATCTTCATGGGCGACACCGGCTCGCTGGCGCTCGGCGGCATGCTCGGATCGATCGCGGTCGCGGTGAAGCACGAGATCGTGCTGGCTGTCATCGGCGGCCTGTTCGTGCTGGAGGCCGTGTCGGTGATCGTGCAGGTCGCCTCGTTCAAGCTGACCGGCAAGCGCATATTCAAGATGGCGCCGATCCACCACCATTTCGAGCAGCTCGGCTGGACCGAGCCGCAGATCGTGATCCGGTTCTGGATCATCTCGGTGATGCTGGCGTTGGTCGGTCTCTCGACGCTGAAGCTGCGCTGACATGATCCCCGTCACCGCATTTGCCGGAAAGACCGTCGCCGTGTTCGGGCTCGGCGGCTCGGGGCTGGCCTCGTGTCATGCCCTGCGGGCCGGCGGCGCCGAAGTGATCGCTGCCGACGACGGCGCCGATCGGGTGACGGAAGCGGCGAAGGCGGGTTTCATCACCGCCGATTTGCGCACCGTCTCCTGGGCGAACTTCGCCGCGCTGGTGCTGGCGCCGGGCGTGCCGCTGACCCATCCCGTGCCGCATTGGACCGTATTGAAGGCGCGCGAGGCCGGGGTCGAGGTGATCGGCGACATCGAGCTGTTCTGCCGCGAGCGCAGGCGGCACGCGCCGGATGCGCCGTTCGTCGCGATCACCGGCACCAACGGCAAATCGACCACGACGGCGTTGATCGCGCATCTGATGCGCGTCGCCGGCTACGACACCCAGATGGGCGGCAATATCGGCACCGCGATCCTGTCCCTCGAGCCGCCGCGCATGGGCCGCGTCCACGTCATCGAGATGTCGTCCTACCAGATCGACCTGACACCATCGCTCGATCCGAGCGTCGGCATCCTGCTCAATGTCAGCGAGGACCACATCGACCGGCACGGCACGATCGAGAACTATGCGGCCGTAAAGGAGCGCTTGGTGGCGAATGTCCAGTCCAAGGGCTCCGCGATCGTCGGCGTCGACGACGGTTTTTCGCGCGCGATCGCCGACCGGCTCGACCGGGCCGGCAAGCGCGTCGTGCGCATCTCGGTGAAGAACCCGCTGGCGGACGGGCTGTATGTCGAGCACGAGACGATTGTGTGCAGTGCAGGCGGGGCTCGCAATGAGGTCGCCCGGCTTGGCGGCATCGGCTCGCTGCGCGGCCAGCACAATGCTCAGAATGCGGCCTGCGCCGCCGCCGCGGCGCTCGCGATCGGTATGAAGGAGGACGTGCTGCAGCAAGGGCTGCGCAGCTTCCCGGGCCTGGCGCATCGCATGGAGCAGGTCGGCCGTCGCGGCAACGTGCTGTTCGTGAACGACTCCAAGGGCACCAACGCAGACGCGACCGCGCACGCATTGTCGTCCTTCGCCGACATCTTCTGGATCGCCGGCGGCAAACCGAAGGCCGGCGGCATCACCAGCCTCGCGGGTTTCTTCCCGCGCATCCGCAAGGCCTATCTGATCGGCGAAGCGGCCGCGGAGTTCGCTGGCACGCTGGGCGACAAGGTGCCGCACGACATGTCCGGCACGCTGGAGGTCGCGGTCTCACAGGCGGCCGCCGATGCGGAGGCCTCGGGATTGAAGGATGTCGTGGTGCTGCTGTCGCCGGCCTGCGCCTCCTTCGACCAGTTCCGCAACTTCGAAATCCGCGGCGCGCATTTCCGCGACCTGGTGCAGGCGCTACCGGGCGTAGAGCGGGTGGCCTGAGGCAGCGTTGCCAGCGATTTTCTTAACCCTTCGATAACCATCCTGGGCGCCAATGGGCCGAATATTCGGCTCAGGTGGACGCCCGATGCTCTCCCGTGAAGAACGCAATCCGCTGTCCGACTGGTGGTGGACGATCGACAAGCCGCTGCTCGGCTCCATCCTCGCGCTGATGCTGTGCGGGGTGATCCTGTCGCTCGCGGCCAGCCCGCCGGTGGCGACCCGGATCGGGCTCGATCCGTTCCACTTCTTCAACCGCCACGTCCTTTTCCTGCTGCCGTCGTTCATCGTGCTGATCGGCGTCTCCTTCCTGTCGCCGCGCCAGATCCGGCGCAGCGCGCTGGTGGTGTTCACGATCGCCATCGTGCTGATCGTGCTGACGCTCGCGATCGGCCCGGAGGTGAAGGGCTCGCGGCGCTGGATCACGCTGATCGGCGTCAACATCCAGGCGTCCGAGGCGGCGAAGCCGGCCTTCGTCGTCGTTTCCGCCTGGCTGTTCTCGGAATCCGCGCGGCGGCCCGACATGCCGGCGACCACAATGGCGTTGGTGCTGCTGCTGATGCTGGTGTCGCTCCTGGTGATGGAGCCGGATTTCGGCCAGACCATGCTGATCCTGATGGTCTGGGGCTCGCTGTTCTTCATCGCCGGCATGCGCATGATCTGGGTCGCGGGCCTCGCGGGCGCCGCCGCCGCCGGCCTGTTCGGCGCCTATCTCTTGGTCCCGCATGTCGCCGGCCGCATCAAGCGCTTCATGAACCCGGCCTCCGGCGACACCTTCCAGGTCGACACCGCGATGGAGGCGTTCTCCAACGGCGGCTGGTTCGGGCTGGGGCCGGGCGAGGGCATCGCCAAGCGCAGCCTGCCGGACAGCCACACCGATTTCGTGTTCGCGGTCGCTGCCGAGGAGTTCGGCATCATCCTGTGCCTGGCGCTGGTCTCGCTGTTTGCGTTCATCGTGATCCGCACGCTGTCGCGCGCCTATGCGACCGAGGATAGCTTTGCGCGCTTCGCGGCCTCGGGCCTCGCGATCCTGTTCGGTATCCAGGCGGCCATCAACATCTCGGTCAATCTGCAGTTGATCCCGGCCAAGGGCATGACCTTGCCCTTCATCTCCTACGGTGGCTCCTCGATCGTGTCGCTGGCCTATGGCGTCGGCATGATGCTGGCGCTGACCCGACAGCGGCCGCGGATGGAGCTCGAGGCCGGCGACGCAGCCGGCGCGCTGCGCAATTACGCTTAGGCTGCTGGCTCGCAATGACGAGACATTGCCTGTAAACATCAGCGCATGACCTCAACCGCGCCTCTCATTCTGCTCGCGGCCGGCGGCACCGGCGGCCATCTGTTTCCCGCTGAAGCGCTCGGCGTCGAGCTGATCAGGCGCGGCTATCGCGTCCGTCTCGTCACCGACGCGCGCGCGCTGCGCTACAGCGGCCTGTTCACCAACGACATGATCGACGTGGTGCCGAGCGAGACGGTGCGCAGCCGCTCCCCGGTCGCGCTCGCGCGCACCGCGCTGCTGCTCGGCACCGGCACCATCGCGGCCTTCAACCTGATGCGGCGGCTCAAGCCCGCGGCCGTGATCGGCTTCGGCGGCTATCCGACCGTGCCGCCGCTGCTGGCGGCGCGCCTCGCCGGCGTGCCCAGCCTGATCCACGACGCCAATGCCGTGCTCGGCCGCGCCAATCGTTTCCTGTCCGCGCATGTGAAGGCGATTGCAACCTCGTTGCCGGGCGTGCTGGACCGCGATCCTGCGCTGGCCGGCAAGACGACCACGGTCGGCACCCCGATGCGACCTGCAATCCTCGAAGCCGCGGGCGTGCCCTATGTCCCGCCGGAGACCGCCGGGCCGCTGCGGCTGCTCGTCGTCGGCGGCAGCCAGGGCGCGCGCATCATGAGCGATATCGTGCCCGGCGCGATCGAGCGGCTGGAGCCGGCGCTGTGGGGCCGTCTGGTGCTGACCCAGCAGGTGCGCCAGGAGGACATGGCGCGGGTGCGCGCGGTCTATGACCGGCTGAAGATCAATGCCGACCTGCAACCCTTCTTCACCGACCTGCCGGCGCGGCTTGCCGCCAATCATCTCGTGATCTCGCGCTCCGGCGCCGGCACCGTGGCCGAACTCGCCGCGATCGGCCGGCCCTCGATCCTGGTGCCGCTGCCGGGCGCCATCGACCAGGACCAGTTCGCGAATGCCGGCGTGCTGTCGGACGCGAGCGCCGCGATCCGGATCGTGCAGAGCGAATTCACCTCCGACAGGCTGGCTTCCGAGATCTCGGCGCTCGCCGCCGAGCCGACGCGTCTCGCCGCGATGGCCCAGGCTGCGCGCACAGCCGGGCGGCTCGATGCCGCGGAACGGCTGGCCGATCTCGTGATCAGGACTGCGGCGCTCTAGTCGCGCAAGCGCACGGTGATCCCATGATGAACCGGAGCTCCGACGATGGCGCTATCCTGCTTGACGATCATCCGATGCACTTGCGGCGCCATCCGTCCTTTGTGCCTGTGCTCGTCGGATTTTGCGACCGGCTGATTGCGCCGCTGCGCGGTCAACGCCTGATGATCAAGCTGTTCGGTCAGCGCGCTCCGACGGAAATCGCCGCGCACATCGTGATGATGCACATGTCGGCGCGCAAGCCGGTCGAGCGGCCAACCCTGACACGCCTGCAGAGGCGACTGCCGGGTCCGCGGCAGACGGCGGCGTTCGTCGCGGTGTTGCGCGGTCTGTCGCTGGTGACCGTCGAGCGCGATCCCGAGGATGCCCGTCTCCGCTACCTGGTGCCCGGCCCCGTCATCCTTGAGGGGCTGCGAGGCTGGCTTGCCATGCATCTGGATTGCCACGCCCGATTGACGCATGCCGGCGGACTGAGCCTTCGTCTGCAGGATGACGCCGCGTTCTATGCGGAGACGATCCGGCAATGTGCGAGCTGGCTGTGCCGCGACAATCGGCCCCTGACGGGATTTCCCGATCTCGCCTGGACCGACGAGCACGACAGCGGCATCCATCTGGCGCTGACGCTCGTCGCCCGGTCCGCCGTTGGGCGCGAGGCCGTCGCGATTTCGACGGCGGAGCTTGCGAGCTCGCTCGGCGTTTCGCGCTCCCATATCCGCAATCTCCTGACGACCATGGAGGGGCGCGGTCTGCTCCGCTTCGGCGACGGGCGCCGGCATCTGATGCTGACGCCGGGTTTCGTGGCCTCCGTGGAGGCCTGGTTCTGCCACCAAGTGTGTTGGCTCGCGGCCGCAGCCGCGCGTGCGGATCGCGTGCTGCGGCCAGCTTGAGGCGTCAGATCATCGTGACCCGGCCGGTGCCGATGTCATAGATGCCGCCCACGATCTTCACCTTTCCTTCGGCGACCATGCGGCCGACAATCGGCTTGGCGGTCGACAGGCGCCGGACGTTGCTGCGCACGTTCTCCGCGGTGGCTTCGGCCAGCAGATCCTGCGGCTTCTTCGCGATCGCAGCCTCGACGCCGGGTTTGAGCGCATTGATCAGTGCGGGCAGGTGGCCTGGCAGCTTGGTGCCGTCCTTGAGTACCTTGATCGTCGCATCGATGGCGCCGCAGCCGCTGTGACCGAGCACCAACACGAGAGGCGTGCCGAGGAACTTGACGCCATATTCGAGGCTGGCGAGACCGTCGTCGTTGACGAAATTGCCGGCGACCCGGACCACGAACAGCTCACCGGGCGCTTGATCGAACACCAGCTCGGGGGCGACCCGGGCATCGGCGCAGCTCACGATCGCGGCGATCGGGTATTGGGCCGCGGCGCGCGCTGCCCGGCCGGCCGAGAAATCCTTGTTGTCGAGGTTGCCGGCGACGTAGCGCGCGTTGCCATCGACGATGCGCTTCATCGCGTCGTCCGGAGAGATGGCGTTGGGGGGCATCGCGCTGTCGCTCGCCTGCTTGGCTTCTTTGGCAAACGCCGGAAGTGCGCCGACCGCCGCGGCAGCCAGCACTGCGCCGCCGCCGAGCAGCCGGCGCCGGGACAATACGGGAGGGTGCGTTTCACACAGCGAGCACATCGGCGAGGGTTCTCCATCAAAGATTGAAATATGCGTGCCCGGCACGCCGGCCGCCCGCTACTCATGCCACGCGAACTGACGCGGTGAGCGCGCAAAAATTGCAGGTATCCTGTTGGGAGGGGGCAGCGTGGGATCGCGCTTAACAATTTGTGAAAGGTGGGATCGAGCGGGAACTCCTGGCCGATCGCGCCGGCTGGGCTGCCAAAATCGGCCAAAATCGGGCGAACGGCTGCGAATTTGGCAGTTCTTACGGCCTGGCCGCACTTGTCCAGGTCGGTCATGTCTTGCAAGAAGGGCTGATGATTCGCGGCCGCTCCCCTCCCGCCGGGCGCCCGGAACCCTTGAGACGAGATGCCCCCATGAGACTGCCGCGCGAGATCGGACCCATCCACTTCGTCGGGATCGGCGGCATCGGCATGAGCGGCATCGCCGAGGTGCTGTGCAATCTCGGCTATACCGTGCAGGGCTCGGACGCCTCGGACAATGCGAACGTCGCACGCCTGCGCGAGAAGGGCATCACCGTCAGCGTCGGCCACAAGGCCGAGAACGTCGCGGGTGCCGACGTCGTCGTCGTCTCGACCGCCATCAAGCGCGACAATCCCGAGCTGATGGCGGCGCGCGCCCAGCGCATTCCCGTCGTCCGGCGTGCCGAGATGCTGGCCGAGCTGATGCGGCTGAAGAGCTGCGTCGCCATCGCCGGCACCCATGGCAAGACCACGACGACATCGATGGTCGCGGCGCTGCTCGATGCCGGCGGGCTCGATCCGACCGTCATCAATGGCGGCATCATCAATGCCTATGGCACCAACGCGCGGCTTGGCGCCGGCGAATGGATGGTGGTCGAGGCCGACGAGAGCGACGGCACCTTCCTGAAGCTGCCGGCGGATGTCGCGATCGTCACCAATGTCGATCCCGAGCATCTCGATCACTTCAAGACCTTCGAGGCCGTGCAGGACGCCTTCCGCGCCTTCGTCGAGAACGTGCCGTTCTACGGCTTCGCCGTGATGTGCATCGATCATCCGGTGGTGCAAACGCTGGTCGGAAAGATCGAGGACCGCCGCATCATCACCTACGGTGTGAACCCGCAAGCCGATGTCCGCCTTGTCGACCTCGCGCCGATGGGCGGCGGCTCGTCGTTCAAGGTCGTGTTCCGCGACCGCAAGAGCGGTGAGACGCACGAGATTGCCGCCATCGCGCTGCCGATGCCAGGCCGGCACAATGCCTCGAACGCAACGGCGGCGATCGCGGTCGCGCGCGAGCTCGGCCTGTCCGACGAGGCCATCCGCAAGGCGATTGCCGGCTTCGGCGGCGTCAAGCGCCGCTTCACCCGCACCGGCGAGTGGAATGGCGTCACCGTGATCGATGACTACGGTCACCATCCGGTCGAGATCGCGGCGGTACTGAAGGCGGCGCGCGAATCCACCAATGGCAAGGTCTTCGCCGTGGTGCAGCCGCATCGCTACACCCGGCTGCAATCGCTGTTCGAGGAGTTCTGCACCTGCTTCAACGACGCCGATGCGGTCGTCGTTGCCGACGTCTATCCGGCCGGCGAGGCGCCGATCGAGGGCATCGATCGCGATCACTTCGTTCTGGGCCTGCGCGCCCACGGCCATCGCGACGTGGTGCCGCTGCCGAAGGCCGCCGATCTCGCCGGCATCGTCAAGGGTCTCGCCAAGCCCGGTGACCTGGTCGTGTGCCTCGGTGCCGGCAACATCACGCAATGGGCCTACGCGCTGCCCGGTGAGTTGAAGGCGCTGGGATGAGGGCTGTGTCGTTGGGCGAGCTGGCAGCTACGCGGCATACTCTGCTCTCTCCCCCCTTGTGGGGGAGAGGTGGAGAGGGGGGGACCACGAGCGCCGGCGCCTGGGGCTCACCCCCCTCCCTGACCCTCCCCCACAAGGGGGGAGGGAACGGAGAGTGCGTGCCGACCCTGACGATGTCGGCGCACGATGTGAGAGCAGCCGCGTGAGTTTCCCCGACATTACGCCCGAGCTCAAAGCCGCAATGCCGGAGCTGCGCGGGCGGCTCCTCGCCAACGAGAGTCTCGCGCCTCTCACCTGGTTTCGCGTCGGCGGACCGGCGCAGGTGCTGTTCACGCCGGCGGATGCTGACGACCTCGCCTACTTCCTCAAGAACCTGTCCAGTGATCTGCCGCTCTACGTCATCGGCGTCGGCTCCAACCTGATCGTGCGCGACGGCGGCGTGCCGGGCGTCGTGATCCGGCTGGCGCCGCGCGCGTTCGGCGAGGTCAAGGCGGAGGGCGACATCGTGACCGCCGGCACCGCCGCGCTCGACAAGCGCGTCGCCGAGATCGCGGCGTCGGCCAATCTCGCGGGCCTGGAATTCCTGTTCGGTATTCCCGGCACGATCGGCGGCGCGCTGCGGATGAATGCCGGCGCCAATGGCGGCGAGACAAAGGACATCCTGGTCGAGGCGATCGCGATTGACCGCCATGGCAAGACGCACCGCTTCGACAATGCCGAGATGAAGTTCACCTATCGCGCGAGCGGCGTCGATCCGTCGCTGATCTTCACGGTAGCGCGCTTCCGCGGCACGCCGTCGGCGCCGGAGGCGATCCGGGCGCGCATGGCCGAGGTGCAGGCGCATCGTGAGACGGCGCAGCCGATCCGCGAGAAGACCGGCGGCTCGACCTTCAAGAATCCGCCGGGACATTCCGCCTGGAAGCTGGTCGATGCCGCAGGCTGCCGCGGTCTCAAGGTCGGCGGCGCCCAGGTTTCAGAAATGCACTGCAACTTCCTGATCAACACCGGCAACGCCACCGCTGACGACATCGAGACTCTCGGCGAGACCGTGCGCGAGCGGGTCAAGGCGAAATCGGGCATCGAGTTGCAGTGGGAGATCAAGCGGATCGGAGTCAAGGCGAGCTGATCGCCCCGCCTGCTCAAGTGACGTCAGCGCAATCGCGACTGCGGTTGTGAGATCAACCGAGAAGACATTGATGCGCACCACGATTTTGTTCGGCGGCTCCAACAAGGAGCGCCTCGTCTCGGTCGCCAGCGCCAAAGCGCTGCATGCCGCGCTGCCCGAGGCTGACCTCTGGTTCTGGGAGGCCGACGACACGGTGCATCAGGCGAGCGGCCCGGCGCTCACGGCTCATGCCAAGCCGTTCGAGGAGCCGTTCACCGCCGATGGTGAGAGTATCGGGACGCTCGCCGAGGCGCTCGATCGCGCCAGGGCCGAGGATCGGGTTCTGGTGCTCGGTCTCCACGGCGGCCGGGCGGAGAATGGCGAGCTTCAACTGATGTGCGAGCTTCGCGGCGTGCCGTTCACCGGCTCGAGCTCGGCCGCCTCGCACCTCGCCTTCGACAAGGTTGCCGCCAAGCGCTTCGCCGTGCTCGGCGGGGTCACAGCGGCCGAGGGCGTCGCGTTCGATGACGCCGAAGCGGCGCTGGCGCGCTACGGCCGGCTGATCGCCAAGCCGGTGAAGGACGGATCGAGTTTTGGGCTGATCTTCGTCAACGCCAGCCAGGACCTCGTTGCCGTCAAAGCGGCGGCCGCGACCGAGGAGTATCTGATCGAGCCGTTCGTCACCGGAACGGAAGCCACCTGCGGCGTGCTCGAACAGGTAGACGGCTCGCTGATCGCGCTGCCGCCGATCGAGATCCTCCCCGCCGACGGCGCCTTCAACTATTTCGCGAAGTACCTCGCCGCGGCGACGAAGGAGATCTGTCCCGGCCGCTTCAGTCCGGAGGTGACGGCCGCGCTGCAGACGGAGGCGATCAAGGCGCATCGCGCGCTGTCCTGCGGCGGCTATTCGCGGACCGACTTCATCGTCTCGGCCAATGGTCCCGTTTATCTCGAGACCAATACGCTGCCCGGGCTGACCGCGGCCTCGCTGTATCCCAAGGCGCTCGCGGCGCAGGGGATCGCTTTTGTCGATTTCCTCAATCAGCAGATCGCCTTGGCGGAGGGGCGCAGCCGTCGATCCGGCGTTCGGTAGACGCCCCGCAGGAACCCGGCCCGGCGTCTCCCGGTGGTTCCTGTAACCCGTAAAATGCTTAAGAATTCCGGGCAAGGTCCTCATAAATCGGAGAAAAAATTCGTCTCTCCGGACCGATTTTACTTTTTGTTTACCAGGACGTCCGAAGGTTAACGCTGGCGCCTCAGTGGTGCTCGGCTGCCGGGTCGTGACGTCACGCATCGCGACGTCACCAGCGTCCGGCCGGCCGGGAGCGCAGGCGTGGGTCCGCGAGTATCTGCGGGCGCAACAGTTTGATGAGCTCGTGCAATGGATGGTGCAGGACGCCTCGCTCGATCGCAGAGGCCTCAAGCGAACCTGAAAGCCGCTGCCCTTGGCGCGGCAATCCTGCTGCGCGAGTATGTCTCGGCCCGCCTTCCGCGTATCCGCTTCGCGCACGGCGGCACGAAGCAAGGCAGGCGGTCGAGCCGAAGAGATCTGGCGTCGATGCAGGCCGCGCGCGCGCCGATGGTCGAGCGCGAGGCGCCGCCGCGCGTGGTCGAGCTCGTCGAGCGCTATCTGCCGCGCCGGCTCGGCACCGTGGCGACCGTGGTGCTCTTGTTCGGCAGCGTCTGGCTCGGCATCGTCAAGGGCGGCCACGCCCAGGACGTCAGCGCGGCCCTGTCCGACACCCGCAATGCCCTGGCCAATGCGGCCGGCTTCCGCATCACGGCCGTGGCGATCAATGGCCGCAAGCAGCTCACCCAGGACGAGATCCTCGCCGTCGGCGGCGTCACCGGCCGCTCCTCGTTGCTGTTCCTCGATGCCGCCGCGGTGCGCGACAGGCTCAAGGCCAACCCCTGGATCGCCGACGCCACGGTGCAGAAGTTCTTTCCGAACCAGCTCCAGATCGACGTCGTCGAGCGCAAGGCGTTCGCGCTCTGGCAGCAGGAGGGCCGCCTCTCGGTCATCGCCGATGACGGCGCCGTGCTCGAGCAATATGTCTCGCGCCGTTTCCTGACCCTGCCGCTCGTGGTCGGCAAGGGAGCCGAAAGCCGGGCGCGTGATTTCCTGGCGCTGCTCGCCCGCTACCCGCAGGTGCGCGCGGTCACCAAGGCCGCCGTGTTCGTCGGCGAGCGTCGCTGGAACCTGCGGACCAAGGACGGCCTCGATATTCGCCTGCCCGAGCACGATGTCGGTAATGCGCTCGCGACCCTGACCCAGCTCGACCAGGACGACAAGCTGTTCTCGCGCGACATCGTCGCCATCGACTTGCGGCTGTCGGACCGGCTGACGGTGCAACTGTCCGAGGACGCAGCGAAGGCGCACGACGAGCTGTTCAAGGACAAGAAGTCCAAGAAGAAGGCCGGTGACGCATGACCGGCTTCGATCGCCAGACTCCGAAGACGCGCCCGATGGGCCAGAAGCGCACCGCGCTTGTGGCCTCTCTCGATGTCGGCACCAGCAAGATCGCCTGCATGATCGCGCGGCTGAAGCCGGCGCCGCCCAGCGACGCGCTGCGCGGCCGCACCCACACGGTCGAGCTGATCGGCTACAGCCAGATCCAGTCGCGCGGCGTCAAGGCCGGCGCCGTCGTCGATCCCGTCGAATGCGAGCAGGCCGTGCGGCAGGCGGTCGCGCTGGCCGAGCGCATGGCCAAGGTGCGGGTCGAGTCCGTGCTGCTGCCGGTCGCCGGCGGCCGCGTCATGGGCCATCTGATCGAGGCCACCTCGGACATTCGCGGCGGCGCCGTGACCCAGGCCGATGTCAGCCGCGTGACCTCAACCGGCATGCACCACGCCACCGGCGACGGGCGCGCGGTGCTGCATGCCTTGCCCGTCGGCTACACGCTCGATGGCGTGAAGGGCATCCGCGACCCCCGCGGCATGCTGGCGCGGCAGTTCGGCGTCGACATGAACGTGGTCACGACCGACGCCACCGTGGCCAAGAACCTGATGCTCGTGGTGGAGCGTTGCCATCTCAACGTCGAGGCCATGGCGGCAAGCCCGTATGTTGCCGGGTTGTCGGTGCTGACCGACGACGAGGCCGATCTCGGCGCGGCGGTGGTCGAAATGGGGGCCGGCACCACGACGATCGCGATCTATTCCGGCGGCCGCTTCGTCCATGCCTCCGGTTTTGCGCTCGGCGGGCATCACGTGACCATGGATCTTGCGCGCGGACTATCAGCGTGCATTGCAGATGCCGAGCGAATCAAGACGTTATATGGCACGGTGCTGACTGGCGGGTCCGACGCGCGTGAGTTGATGTCTGTTCCGACGGCCGGTGACAACGAGCGGGATGTTCCGCAGATCGTGTCCCGCGCCACCATCGCGAACATCGTCAGGCACCGCGCAGAGGAGATTTTTGAAATGGTCCGCGACCGGCTGAAGGATTCGCCCTTTGCGGCAGAACCCAAGGCGCGCGTCGTCCTTAGCGGAGGCGCCTCCCAGCTGACGGGGCTGGTCGAGCTTGCGACCCGGATCCTCGACCGCCCGGTGCGCGTCGGCCGTCCGCTCGGTTTCGGCCGTCTCCCCAACGAGGCCAAGAACGCCGCCTTCGCGGTGCCCACCGGGCTTCTGGTCTATCCGCAATACGCGCACCTGGAACACGTCGAACCGCGGCATACGCGGCAGGTCGGGACAGGAACCGACGGCTACTTCGGAAAGGTCGGACGATGGCTACGCGAGGGCTTCTGATGACCGGTTTCCACCCCATGCGATTTTCAACAACACCAACCGCGGCCGGCGGCCGGGGCGAACCCACCCGCGCGTGATCGAGAGGCAATCATGGCACTCACTATTACCCCTCCTGATATCCACGAGCTGAAGCCCCGGATCACCGTGTTCGGTGTCGGTGGCGCGGGCGGCAACGCCGTCAACAACATGATCACGGCCGGCCTGCAGGGGGTGGACTTCGTGGTCGCCAATACCGACGCGCAGGCGCTGACCATGTCCAAGGCTCAGCGCATCATCCAGATGGGCACGCAGGTGACCCAAGGCCTCGGCGCCGGCTCGCAGCCGGACGTCGGCGCCGCCGCCGCGCAGGAGGTGATCGACGAGATCCGCGATCATCTCTCGGGCGCCAACATGGTGTTCGTGACCGCCGGCATGGGTGGCGGAACGGGCACCGGTGCAGCTCCGGTCATTGCCAAGACCGCGCGCGAGATGAACATTCTCACCGTGGGCGTCGTCACCAAGCCGTTCCACTTCGAGGGCGCGCGCCGCATGCGCACCGCGGAGTCGGGCATCTCCGAGCTGCACAAGGTCGTCGACACGCTGCTGATCATCCCGAACCAGAACCTGTTCCGGGTCGCCAACGAGAAGACCACCTTCGCCGACGCCTTCGCGATGGCCGACCAGGTGCTCTATTCCGGCGTCGCCTGCATCACCGACCTGATGGTCAAGGAAGGCCTGATCAACCTCGACTTCGCCGACGTCCGCGCTGTTATGCGTGAGATGGGCAAGGCGATGATGGGCACCGGCGAAGCCTCCGGCGACAAGCGCGCGCTCACTGCCGCCGAAGCCGCCATCGCCAACCCGCTGATCGACGATTCGTCGATGAAGGGCGCGCGCGGCCTCCTGATCTCGATCACCGGCGGCAAGGATCTCACGCTGTTCGAGGTCGACGAAGCTGCGACCCGTATCCGCGAGGAGGTCGACCAGGACGCCAACATCATCGTCGGCGCCACCTTCGACGAATCGCTCGACGGGCTGATTCGGGTCTCGGTGGTCGCGACCGGCATCGAGCAGGCGCAGTTCAACCGGAACGTCACGACCTCACAGCCGGCGGCGGCTGTCGCTCCGATTGCCGCCGCCCCGACCGCTGCCGCGGGTCTCCCTGAAAGCCGCCTCGCCGATCTGACTGCGCGCCTGCGCGCCGACAATCAGCGCCTGGCTGAACGCGCCGCCAAGCTCGAGCAGCAGGCGTCGCAGGCTCCGGCCGTCGCCGCCGCGGCGCCCGCGCCGATGGCGCCTGCGCCGCGTCCGGCGCCGAATCTCGAGCGCGACACGCTGGCCGCCGTTGCCGCCGCAATGGCAAGCGAGCCCGCGCCCTCGGCTGCCCCGGCGCCGGCAGCCTCTTATGGCGACGTGACGGTCCGCCCGATTGCGCAGAAGCCGTCCCTGTTCCCGGAGCCCGAGGCGCAGCGCGCGGCTCCGATCGAGCCGGCGGCCCCGCCCGAGACCTTCATTCCCCAGGCCGCTGAGCGGGTTCCGGTCCGCGCGCCGCGCATGCCCAAGTTCGAGGACCTGCCGATGCCGGCCCAGGCCGAGATCCGTCAGGCGAGGGGCGACGAGGGCGACGAGCATCCGCAGAAGACCCGAATGTCGCTGCTGCAGCGTCTCGCCAATGTCGGTCTCGGCCGCCGGGACGAGGACGCCGAGCCGCCGCTGCCGGTGCGGACCGCGGGTCCTGCCATGCCGCAGATGCCGCCCCTGCCGGAACGTAAGTCGCAGCGGAACGTTGCTCAGCAGGTTGCGAGCCACGAATCGCCTGTCTCGGAATATGCCCGCCGTCCCGCGCCGCAGGGTCTGGACGTCCATGGCCGTCCTGCGCCTGTGTCCCCGGCGCCACAGGGAGACGACCATTTGGATATCCCGGCCTTCCTCCGCCGGCAGGCAACCTGAGAATTGTTACAGCCCTGATGGTGCTGAACAGGCCCGGCTCGCGAGAGCCGGGCCTTTTCCATGGGCCGCCGGGGCTCCGTGATTGCCGTTCAACTAACTGATTTTAAATGATTAATTATTCTTTCGGTGTTTAGATCGGGAACCGGGAGGGTTAAGGCCTCGTTCCAGTTTGGTTAAGGGTTGGCGCGAATACGGCAGAGATGGGGTAACAATCCGTAAAGAAGCGTGAGTTGGCGCTCTTTGGGGCTCTCGTTAAGTTCTGCCGTGACTTGGGGATGCCTGAAAGTGAGTCGGTTCGCGAGGGGCGGGCTGACGAGGGGATCAGGCGGGGTCTTGGGCGATCGTCGATGAAATTCAGCCGGCAAACAACGCTTCGTTCGCAAGCCACCGTCACCGGTGTAGGCGTCCACTCTGGCGCGCCTGTCAGCCTGACGATCGGGCCTGCGCCGATCGATGCGGGGATCGTGTTCCTCCGCACCGGCCTCGATGGCGCCGACCGCGAGGTCCAGGCGTCCTTCGGCTCGGTGATCGCCACCGAGTTGGCGACGGTGCTCGGTGACCGCAACGGTCCGCTGGTGTCCACCGCCGAGCATGTTCTCGCCGCGCTGCGCGGCATGGGTGTCGACAATGCGCTGATCGAGGTCGATGGTCCCGAGGTTCCGATCATGGATGGCAGTGCGGCACCGTTCGTCGCTGCCATCGACCAGGCCGGGATCGTCAATCAGTCGGCTCCGCGGCGCTACATTCAGGTGCTCAAGCCGGTCCAGGTGACCATCGGCGCCTCCACGGGCGAGCTGCGTCCAAACAGCTCCGGCTTCTGGGTCGAAGCCGAAATCGATTTCACCAACCCCGTGATCGGCCGCCAAGCCTATCATTTCGAGCTCAGCCCCGAGCGCTTCCGCCGCGAGATCGCCCGCGCCCGCACCTTCGGCTGCATGAGCGACGTGTCGCGACTGTGGAGCGCCGGCTTCGCGCTCGGTTCGTCCTTCGACAACACGCTTGTGTTCGACGAGGACCGCCTGCTCAATCCCGAAGGTCTGCGCTACGCCGACGAATGCGCCCGCCACAAGGTGCTGGATGCGATCGGCGATCTGGCGCTGGCCGGCCTGCCGATGCTCGGAACCTATCGTTCGGTCCGTGGTGGTCACAAGCTCAACCATGCGGTGCTGACTGCTCTGATGGCGGATCGCACGGCTTGGCGGATCGTCGAAGGCGAGACCGTGCGGCGTCCCCGCGTGGCCGCGGAGGTCGTTGGCGGCATGGTCGGTGGCATGGTTGCGCCGGCCTACGGCCCGGACGTGTCCTGAGCGCCGTCCTGCCGCTCGGCTGATCCGTCGACGGGGTTGCGCGACGCGCGGCATTGCCGGGAGCTTTGCTTTCGACTTCGTTCGGTTTTTTCCGGCTGCTTTTTTGTCAATGTTTGTTACTGGCCACGTCTTCTCCGTGGCTGGATCATCGGCATTTCGATGTTTTCCAACGGCTTCTTCAGCGGTAACCATGATGCGCGGCGGCAGCCTCGGTGTTGCCTTAATCCGGGCGGATTGGCTTCCTATGCGGTTGGTTGATGAAGTGTTTTCGGCTAGAGAGGCCGGGGCCGCGTGATGCGTGCCACTGGCGGGGCTCTTCCTTCGCGGTCATGAAGCGACCTTCATGGTGCACGGCGTAGATCAGATCACAGGCATCGGGTTCCAAAGAAGCATGTCGATACAGCGTCTCACGCGCGACCTCCGTCATCCCGCAGCAAGCATCGGCCGGCTCCGGCTCGCCGCGTCGCTGATCCTGCTGGCGCTGCCGTTGAGCGGCTGCGGCACCGGCGGACTCTGGGACAAGTTCCTCGCCAAGGACGACACCTTCGTCGATGAGCCCGCGGACAAGCTCTACAATGAGGGCTTGTACCTGATGAACGAGAAGAAGGACGTCAAAGGCGCGACCAAGAAGTTCGAGGAGGTCGACCGCCAGCATCCTTATTCCGACTGGGCCCGCAAATCGCTGCTGATGTCGGCCTACGCCTCCTATCAGGCCGGCGACTACGATGGCTGCATCGGCGCCGCCACCCGCTACGTTACCCTGCACCCGGGCAGCCCGGACGCGGCCTATGCGCAATACCTGATTGCTGCCTCGCATTACGACCAGATCCCGGACATCAGCCGCGACCAGGGCCGGACCGAGAAGGCCATCGCCTCCCTCGAAGAGGTGGTGCGTAAATATCCGACCTCCGAATACGCCACCAATGCCAAGGCCAAGATGGAGGGCGCCCGCGACCAGCTCGCCGGCAAGGAAATGGATGTCGGCCGCTATTACATGCAGAAGCGCGACTACACGGCCGCCATCAACCGCTTCAAGGCGGTGGTGACGCAGTATCAGACCACGCGGCACGTCGAGGAAGCGCTGTATCGCCTGACCGAGGCCTACATGACGATCGGCATCGTCGGCGAGGCCCAGACCGCGGCGGCCGTGCTCGGGCACAATTTCCCCGACAGCAAGTGGTACAAGGACGCCTACAATCTCGTGAAGTCGGGCGGCGTCGAGCCCGAGGAGAACAAGGGCTCCTACATCTCGCGCGCCTTCAAGAAGCTCGGCCTGGGCTGAGCAATCGGCCGGATCGCTCGTTTGATCTGGCTTTGTTCTATATTCTTGTTTTGTTCTCTATTTGCTGCTAGCATCGAGTCGTTCGCTCAGGGGCGTTCCGCCCCGTTACGAAGGACTTCGGTTCCATGCTGGCGCGACTGTCGATCCGTGACATCGTCCTGATCGAACGACTCGATCTCGAATTCTCCCATGGACTTGCGGTGCTGACCGGCGAGACCGGTGCCGGCAAGTCGATCCTGCTGGACGCCTTCGCTCTCGCGCTCGGCGGTCGCGGCGACGCCAGCCTGGTGCGCCACGGGGCCGACCAGGGGCAGGTCACGGCCGTGTTCGAGATCGGCAAGGATCATCCCGCGGCCAGGATCCTCGCCGCCAACGGCCTGGATGCCAATGGCGAGATGATCCTGCGCCGCGTCCAGTTCGGCGACGGCCGCACCCGCGCCTTCATCAACGACCAGTCGGTCAGCGTGCAGACGCTGAAAGCGATCGGCGCCACCCTGGTCGAGATCCATGGCCAGCATGATGAACGTGCGCTGGTCGATGCCGCCACCCACCGCCGGCTGCTGGATGCCTTTGCGGGCCTGGAGAAGGACGTCGCCGCGGTCGAGGCCCTCTGGGCGGCCCGCCGGACCGCGGTCACGGCGCTCGACGAGCACCGGGCGGGCATGGAGCGCGCGGCCCGCGAGGCCGACTATCTGCGGCATGCCTCGGACGAGCTGAAGAAGCTGGCGCCGAAGGAGGGCGAGGAGACGCAGCTCGCCGCCCGCCGCACGGCCATGATGCAGGGCGAGAAGATCGCAGGCGATCTGCGCGACGCGCAGGATGCGGTCAGCGGCAACCAGTCGCCGATCGCCGCGCTGGCCGCGGCCGTTCGCCGGCTGGAGCGACGCGCGGTCAGCTCGCCCGCGCTGGTCGATCCGGCGGTGAAGGCGATCGATTCGGCGATCAACGCCCTGGAGGAGGCCGATCAGCATCTGACGGTGGCGCTCGCGGCCACCGATTTCGATCCGCTGGAGCTGGAGCGCATCGAGGAGCGGCTGTTCGCGCTGCGCGCGGCTGCGCGCAAATATTCGACGCCGGTGGATGGGCTGGCGGCCTTGGCTGCCAAATATGCCGCGGATGTCGTCCTGATCGATGCCGGCGCCGAGCAGTTGAAGAAGCTGGAGGCGGCGGCGGCAACAGCCGATGCGCGCTATGCCGCGGCGGCGGCCAAGCTGTCGGCGGCGCGGACCAAGTCGGCAGAGAAGCTGAACCGGGCCGTCCATGCCGAACTCGCCCCGCTCAAGCTGGAGCGCGCCAAGTTCATGACCCAGGTCGACAGCGACGCCGAGGCGCCGGGGCCGGAGGGCATCGACCGTGTCGAGTTCTGGGTCCAGACCAATCCGGGCACGCGGCCGGGCCCGATGATGAAGGTCGCCTCGGGCGGCGAGCTGTCGCGGTTCCTGCTGGCGCTCAAGGTCGTGCTGTCCGACCGCGGCTCGGCGCCGACCTTGGTGTTCGACGAGATCGACACGGGTGTTGGCGGCGCGGTCGCGGATGCCATCGGCGCCCGGCTGGCGCGGCTCGCGCACGGGGTTCAGGTGATGGCCGTGACCCATGCGCCGCAGGTCGCGGCCAGGGCGGACCAGCATCTCCTGATTTCCAAGGATGCGCTGGATCGCGGCAAGCGTGTCGTCACCCGGGTCAACACGCTCGCCACCCTGCACCGCCGCGAGGAGATCGCCCGCATGCTGGCCGGCGCCGAGGTCACCGCCGAAGCCCGCGCCGCCGCCGACCGGCTGCTGGAGGCTGCGGCGGCGTAGCTGGAAACGGAGCGGGCCGAACGCTTTGGCTCCGGCGTGCGCATTGTGTACACCGTCGTTTCGGAACGGCCTCCGGGCCGTCCCGCAACGACGAGCAGATCATACGCATGCCCAAGACAGCAAAACCGAAGCAGCTCATCGACGTTGCCGATCTCACCAAGGCCCAGGCCAAGGTGGAATGGAAACGGCTGGCGCTGGAGCTCGAGACCCACGACAGGCTCTATTATCAGGATGACGCGCCGAAGATCTCGGACGGCGCCTATGACGAGCTGCGTCGCCGCTTCAATGCGATCGAGAAGCGTTTCCCTGAGCTCGTCAGCAGCGAGTCTCCGTCGCAGAAGGTCGGCGCCGCGCCCTCCGGCCGGTTCAAGAAAGTGCGGCACGCGGTGCCGATGCTGTCGCTCGACAACGCCTTCGCCGAGGAGGACGTGCGCGACTTCGTCGGCCGCATTGCGCGCTTCCTCAAGCTTGCCGACGATCGCATCGATTTCTCGGCCGAGCCGAAGATCGACGGGCTGTCGATGTCGCTGCGTTACGAGGGCGGCGAGCTGGTCACCGCCGCGACGCGTGGTGACGGCGCCGAGGGGGAGGACGTCACCGCCAACATCCGCACCCTGAAGGACGTGCCGCACAAGCTGCACGGCCGCAACCTGCCCGACATCTGCGAAGTGCGCGGCGAGGTCTACATGACCAAGCAGGCCTTCCTCGCGCTCAACGAGCGCCAGAAGGAAGCGGGCGACACCATCTTCGCCAACCCGCGCAACTCCGCCGCAGGCTCGCTGCGGCAGAAGGATCCGGCCATCACCGCCTCGCGTCCCCTCGGCTTCTTCGCCTATGCCTGGGGTGAAATGAGCGCGATGCCGGCGGAGACGCAGAGCGGCATGATCAAATGGTTCGAGCGCTGCGGCTTCACGACCAATCCGCTCACCAGGCTCTGCCACTCGGTGCAGGAACTGATCGCGTTCCATCGTCACATCGAGGAGCAGCGTGCCGAGCTCGACTACGACATCGACGGGGTCGTCTACAAGGTCGACCGCATCGACTGGCAGGAGCGGCTCGGCTTCGTGTCACGCACGCCGCGTTGGGGCATCGCGCACAAGTTTCCGGCCGAGCGCGCCATGACCGTGCTCAAGGACATCGAGATCCAGGTCGGCCGCACCGGCTCGTTCACGCCGGTCGGCAAGCTTGAGCCGGTCGGTGTCGGCGGCGTCATCGTGCAGAACGTGACGCTGCACAATGAGGACTACATCAAGGGGATCGGCAACAAGGGCGAGGTTCTGCGCGAGGGCCGCGACATCCGGATCGGCGACACCGTCGTGATCCAGCGCGCTGGCGACGTCATCCCACAGGTGGTCGACGTCCTCATCGACAAGCGGCCGAAGAACGCCAAGGAATTCCATTTCCCCAAGACGTGCCCGTGCCCGCTGCATACCGACGTCGTGCGGGAGGAGATTGCGACCGGCGAGGAGGGCTCGCGCGCCCGCTGCACCGGCGAGTTCGCCTGTCCGTTCCAGAAGATCGAGCACCTCAAGCTGTTCGCCTCGCGCCGCGCTTTCGACATCGACGGCCTGGGCGAGAAGCAGATCCAATTCTTCTTCGACCAGGGCTGGGTCAAGGAGCCCGCCGACATCTTCACGCTGGCCGCGCGCAACGCCAAGCTGAAGCTCGAGGAGATTGAGGGCTATGGCGAGACCTCGGTGCGCAATCTCTTCAATGCCATCGACGCCCGGCGCGAGATCGCGCTGGAGCGCTTCATCTTTGCGCTCGGCATGCGCCATGTCGGCGAGACCACGGCGCTGGCGTTGGCGCGCGGCTACGGCTCCTGGGATGCGTTCCACGAAGCCTGTCTCAAGGTCGCCAACGGCGACGAGGAGGCGATCGCGGAGATGGATGCGCTCGACCAGATCGGCGACACCGTGATCAAGAGCGTCGCCGCCTATTTCGGCGAGGACCATAATCGCGGCATCGTCGAGCGGCTGACGAAAGAGGTGAAGATCCTCGACGCGGAGAAGCCGAAGCGCAATTCGCCGATCGCGACCAAGACCGTGGTGTTCACCGGCACGCTGGAAAAGATGACGCGCGATGAAGCCAAGGCGACCGCCGAGCGGCTCGGCGCGAAAGTCTCGGGCTCGGTGTCGAAGAAGACGGACTACGTCGTCGCCGGTCCCGGCGCGGGATCAAAGCTGAAGGACGCGCAGAAGCACGGCGTGCAGGTGCTCACCGAGGACGAGTGGCTGCAGCTGATCGGGGAGTAGCAGCTCCGCGGTGTCGGTGCGACAGACGCTGGATGCGCCCTAACAATTGTCATCATCCGCGAAAGCGGATGATCCAGTATTCCAGAGGCATTTGTCATGGAGCCAGGACGCTTCGGCCTGCTGGTTACCCGCCTGCGCGGGGTATGACGCCGACAGTGACGCGCGGTCGTGCAGTCGCTCACGCACCTCCCTCACATTACCCCGGCTTCGTCCTCTTCCGCCGTCTCGATCAGCTCCTTCGTCACCTTCATCTGCGTGCGCGGGACCAGGAAGATCATGCTGCAGGCGCAGGCGAGGGACAGGGTGAGCATCGCTGATGTCAGCGGCAGCGTGCTGCTGAAATGGCCGCCGAGCCAGGCGCCGAGCTGCGACGTCAGCGCGCCCACGCCCATCTGCAGGAAGCCCATCGCGCCGGAGGCGGTGCCGGCCGCGCCCGGCCGGACGCTGATGGCGCCGGCGGCGGAGTTCGCCATCACGGCGGCATTGGCGAACATCAGCAGCATCTGCGTGCCGAACAGCACCGAAGGCACCTGGTTGAAGCCGAACAGGCTCCACGTGAAGTTCAGCGCGGCGCTGGTGAGCTGCAGCCCCAGTCCGAACCAGATCAGCCGATCGAGCGAATGGCGCGGCGCGTAGCGCACGCAGAACAGGTTGCCGACGAAATAGGCGAAGCCGGTGGTCGCAAACCACGCGCCATACTCCGCCGAGGAGCGGCCCATCTGCACCTCGACGATATACGGCCCGCCGCCGGCGAAGGCGAAGATGATCTGCGAGGCCAGCACCTGGCACAGCATGTAGCCGAGGAAGGCGCGGCTCTTCACCAGCATGGCGACGTCGCGGCGGAAGCTCGCGTCTTCGACGCGGGCAGGGCGGGTCTCCGGCAGCGCCATGGTCACGGCGATCGCGATCACGATCGACAGCGCGGCGACGACGTAGAAGATGGCGTGCCAGCCGAACGCGATCTCGATCAGGCCACCGGTCAGCGGCGACAGCATCTGCGCGATCATCATGACCGCGACGACGAGGCTGATCATCGCGCCGATGCGCTCGCGCGGATAGAGATCGCGGATGATGGCGCGGCTGATCACCATGCCGCTGGCGCCGCCGAGCGCCTGGAAGAAGCGCGCCGCGATCAGCTGGGGCAGGGTGTCGGCGAAGATGCAGCTGACGCTCGCGACGATCGACAGCGCGAGCCCTGCGAGCATCACGGGGCGGCGGCCGAAGCGGTCCGACAGCGGCCCGAGCAGCAGCTGCGAGATCGCGATGCCGGCCATGTAGAACGACACCGTCATCTGCACCACGGAGGCGTCGCGCCCGAACGTGGTCGCGAGCATCGGCAGGGCTGGCACCAGCAGGTATAGCGAGATCGGCGCCAGGCCGGTCATTACGACCAGCAGGACCAGCAGCGTGCGCGAGGGAGCGGCGCGCGGTGGCGCCGCCCCAGGCGGTCTGCTGATCATTCCATGCATGCTGCCGCTCAAATCGGGTGAACGCCCTGACTGTAGCGGCCTTCCGCTTCGCGGAAATGCCTGTTTCGGCATGCGCCCATGCGGGCAGCGGGACAGTTCGTAGCTGGACAGTCCGGATGACTACAGTGGCGCAGTCGCCTGATCGAGCCAGCGCTGGTCGCTGTCGTCGAGCGCTGCACGGACGGTTTCCCTGACCCGGGCATGATAGGCGTCGAGCCATGCCCGTTCCTCGGCGGTCAGCATGACGACATCGATCAGGCGGCGGTCGATCGGCGCCAGGGTCAGCGCCTCGAAGCCGTTCATCGGCTTCTCCGCGCCTGCGACGTCCTTCGCCACAACGAGCTCAAGGTTCTCGATGCGGATGCCGAAGGCGTCGGTCTTGTAGTAGCCGGGCTCGTTGGACAGGATCATGCCGCGCTTCAGTGGCGTCGTGCCGAGTTTCGAGATGCGCGCGGGTCCCTCGTGCACGGACAGATAGCTGCCGACGCCGTGGCCGGTGCCGTGCTCGAAATCGATGCCCGCCTGCCACAGGAACTGCCGCGCCAGGGTGTCGAGCTGCGCACCGGTGGTGCCGTCGGGGAAGATCGCGCGTGCGATCGCGAGGTGGCCGCGCAGCACGCGGGTGAAGCGGTCGCGCATCTCCTCGGTCGGCGCGCCCACGGCGATCGTGCGGGTGACGTCAGTGGTGCCGTCCTGATATTGCGCGCCGGAATCGATCAGCAGCAGATCACCCGGCATGATGCGGCGGTTGCTCTTGCGGGTGACGCGATAATGCACGATGGCGCCGTTGGGACCGGTGCCCGAGATGGTCGGGAACGAGACGTCCCTGAGTGCGCCGGTGTCGCGGCGAAAGCTCTCCAGCGCCTCGACCGCATCGATCTCGGTCAACGTGCCCTTCGGCGCCTCGCGATCGATGAAGGCGAGAAAGCGCGCCAGCGCCACCGCATCGCGCTGATGGGCGCGCCGCGTGCCGTCGATCTCCACCGCGTTCTTGGCGGCCTTGAGCAGGCTGACCGGATCGGCGCCGCGCACCGCCTTGCCGCCGGCGCCCTGGATCAGCCGCGTCAGGGCATCGGCGGCCGTGGCGCTGTCGAGCGCGACGGCTGCGCCGGATTGTGCGAGCTCGCTCAGGCGCAGTGTCAGCGTGTCCGGCTCCGCCACATCAGCGCTCTGCTCGAGATGATCGCGCGTCAGGTTCGAGAGCTTGCGGGAATCGATGAAGATGGTCGGACGTCCGGCCTTGGGCACCAGCGCATAGGACAGCGGCAGCGGCGTGTGCGAGACGTCGGCGCCGCGGATGTTGAAGGTCCAGGCGACGTTGTGGGAATCGGACAGCACCAGCGCCTCGACCCCGAGGCGCTCGATCTCCTGGCGGATCCGGCCGAGCTTGTCCGCCTCGCTCTCGCCGGACAATTCCGCGCCGTGGATGGAGACGGCGCCGAGCGGCGGCAGCGGCCGTTCGGTCCAGATGCTGTCGACCGGGTTGCGCTCGACCGGCACCAGCTCCGCGCCCGCCTTGGCGCAAGCGGCGGCCAGACGTTCGGCCGCGGCCGTCGTATGCAGCCACGGATCGAAGCCGACGCGGTCACCGCTCTGCAGGTGTCGCGTCAGCCAACTCTCGGGCGGCGGCTCGATCAGCGATTCCACCATCCAGGCCTTGCCGTCGACCTGCTTGCCGGCCTGCAGCGTATAGCGGCCGTCGACGAATATCGCGGCTGCCTGCGGCAGCACGATCGCGAGGCCGGCCGAGCCGGTGAAGCCGGTCAGCCATGCCAGCCTTTCCTCCGATGGCGGCACATATTCGTTCTGCTGCTGGTCGGCGCGAGGCACGATGAATCCGGTGAGCTTGCGGCTGGCCAGCTCTTCGCGGAGCGCGGCCAGCCGCGCGGTCAGCGCCACGCCGGTTTCGGGTTCTTCGAACGTCTGGAACAGAGCTTCGAACATCGGTCTCATACTTTAGAAGTGGATCCTGCCGCAGAAGTGGATCTTGCCGCGTCGGCGACGAATACTCCTTCAGCCGACAGTGCAGTGCACGAAGAATCTCCTTGCATTCGCCTGTGCAAAAAGATTTGCTGTCGCATGCCAGTCATCCGAAAGAGGTGCGGCGAGGAAACGTATGGACGTGACGACCGCGATCGTAAAGATCATCCGCGGTCGGTCGCATGATCCGGGGAGTGCCTCAACTCAACGGCGAGGGGATGCACGATGCCTGCTTTTACCTTCGAAAAACTATCGGCGCCCGCGCCAAGCGGACCGGCGTCCGCACCGGCCGAGAAGCCGCGCAGCGCGCTGGCCGATCTCGTCAATCGTCTCGTTGCGCCGCGCGGTCGACGTGCCTCGCGTAATCAGTCCGACTCCACCTCCCAGCAGAGCCAGCCGAAGACGTAGTCGCGAGCTTGCCGCACCAGCGTGAAGGTTACCGTGCAGGTTCGATCCACGCCGCGAGCTGATCCGCCTTACTGCTGCTTCTGCAGCAACAGGCTGCTCCACCCCTCGATTCTCAAATGCCGGATCGGAACCAGGCCGCGAGCACGATAGGCGGCGCGGACGGCGCGTGCCTGCGGGGTCAACAGGCCCGACAGGATCACGAAGGCTCCAGGCGCGAGGTGGCGCAGCATCGGCGCGGCCAGCTGGCGCAGCGGGTTGGCCAGGATATTCGCCAGCACCAGGTCGAACGGGCCGCACCGGGCAAAGTCCGGGGCGGCGAAGCCGGTGGCGCGGATGACCCGGACCAGGGGGCCTGCGCCGTTGAGCCGGGCGTTCTCCCGCGCCACCATGACCGAGGGCGCATCGATGTCGCTCGCCAGCACGGACCGGTGCGTCGCCTTGGCGGCGGCGATGGCGAGCACGCCGGTTCCGGTGCCGAGGTCGAGCACCCGTCGCGGCGCGCGCGTCTTGAGCACGTGATCAAGCAGCAGCAGGCAGCCGCGGGTGGTGCCGTGGTGGCCGGTGCCGAAGGCGAGCGCCGCCTCGATCTCGATCCCGAGCTTGTTGCCGGGCACCCGCTGCCGGTCATGGCTGCCATGGACCATGAAGCGGCCGGCCGGCACCGGAACGAGGTCGTCCAGGCTGGCCTTGACCCAGTCCTTGGCCTCGACGACCTCGAACGCCAGGGTCTGGGCCACGTCGGAGCCTGCCGCCCCGCCGACCAACTCGCGCACCAGCGCCTGGTCGGGCGGGTCGGCAAAATGAACCGTGACGTCCCAGCGCCCGTCCGGACGCTCGAACGCCGCCACCGCCGCGTCGCCCTCGAAGAACACCTCGGTCAGGACGTCGACCGCCGGGCGGGCGGTCGCTTCATCGGCAACCGTGAAGCTGGCCTTGTGGGTGGCGGGCGTGGTCGTTGAGGTCATCAAGGTGGATCCTGGCGAGATTTGACGGCGTGGTTAAGGGAATTGCCTGCCAACGCAAGCGATAGGGCCGCAATGCGGCCGGATCTGCACATCCGGCGGTTGTATAATGCCTTTCCTGATCCGAATAAAAGTTGAGGTTCAATTGCAGCGAAGAATCTCTGCAACTTGAACTGGGGGCATTATCCCGACTTTAGGGTCCTGGCCCCTAATTTTCCCGTCATGGGAACCGGATGATCCTCGGTTCCTGGGTTGGGAAACGAGGTTCAGATGAAGTCCATTCTGTCGAAGTTCTTGCGTGATGAATCCGGCGCCACCGCCATCGAATACGGCCTGATTGCAGCGGGCATCTCGCTGGCGATCATTGCCGCCGTCAACGGCCTGGGCAGCTCGCTCAGCAGCAAGTTCGAATCGATCAACACGTCGCTGAAGTAATCCGACCGCCGCGGCGTCCTCGAAGAACCGGGCCTCAGCGCCCGGTTTTTCTGCTCTTGAGAGGGCGTATCGAACGCCGGGTCCACAGCATATCCACACGGCCGTGCACTGCTTCTTTGGCGGTTGATCCACCGCTTGTCCACAGGGGTGTGCCGCGCCTTTCCACCCCTTATCCTCAGCCGAACAAAGCGCGATGGTCCGCCAGGATCGCCTGGGCCGCATTGTGGCCGGGGGCGCCGGTGACGCCGCCACCGGGATGGCTGCCGGAGCCGCAATGGTAGAGCCCCTTCAGCGGCGAGCGATAGTCGGCGTGACCGAGCATGGGGCGGGCCGAGAACAACTGGTTCAAGGTCAGCGCGCCGTGGAAGATGTCGCCACCGATCAGCCCGAACTGGCGTTCGAGGTCGAGCGGTGACAGCACCTGCCGGCCGAGCACGCTGGCCGCAAAGCCCGGCGCATAGCGGTCGACGGTCGCGATCATCAGGTCGGCGACCTCGTCGCGATGATTGTCCCAGGAGCGGCCGTCCGGCAGCTCGGGCGCGACATGCTGGCAGAACAGGCTGGCGACGTGCCGGCCCGCGGGCGCCAGCGTCGGGTCGAGCGTGGAGGGGATCAGCAGTTCGACCACGGGATCGCGGCTCCAGCCATGCGCCCGCGCGTCGAGATAGGCCTGGTCCATGTAGCCGAGGCTCGGGCCAAGGATGATTCCCGCGGACAGATGGTCGCCTTCGCCCGGCAGCGCGCTGAACGAGGGCAGCCGGTCGAGCGCCACGTTCATGCGGAACGTGCCCGAACCGCAGCGCCAGTTCCGGATGCGGCTCAGGAACGGCTCGGGCACGGCACCGGCCGGCACCAGGCGCGTATACAGCAGCTTCGGGTTCACGTTGGCGACGACATGGCGGGCGCGGATGGTGCGGCCATCCTCGAGCACGATGCCGACCGCGCGGTCGCGCTCGACGATCACCTCGCGCACGCCGGCCTCGACCTCGACCAGCGTTCCCAGCTCTTTCAGGCACCCGGCCATCGCCTGCGTGATCGCGCCCATCCCGCCGATCGCATGGCCCCAGACGCCCTTCTTGCCGTTCACCTCGCCGAAGGCGTGATGCAGCATCACATAGGCCGAGCCGGCAGCGTAGGGGCTGGCATAGTTGCCGACGATGGCATCGAAGCCGAACAGCGCCTTCACCAGGTCGGTCTCGAAGATCTCGTCGAGCATCTCGCCGGCCGAGCGCGTGAAAAGGTCGAGCAGGTCGCGCTGCTGCTCCAGCGACAGTGCGCGCAGGGTGTTGGCGGTGCCGAGCGCGTTGAACGCCTCGCGGATCGCCGACAGCCCGAACTGGGCGACCAGATTCGGTGGCGCCCGCAGCACGAGGCTGCGAAGCACATCCGCGATCGCCTCGAGCCGGGCCGAGAACGGGCCGATCGCGTCGGCGTCGCGCTGGCTCAGCCGCGCAACCGAAGCCAGCGTGCGACCCTCGCCCGTCAGCAGATAGCGACCGTCCGGCGAGGGCAGGAAGTTCTGCGCCCGGCGCTCGACGATCTCGAGCCCGTGCTCGAGCAGCTTCAGGTCGGAGATGACGCGCGGATTGAGCAGGCTCACCGTGTAGGACGCGACGGAGTTGCGGAAGCCCGGATGAAACTCCTCGGTCACCGCAGCGCCGCCGACCACCTTGCGACGCTCGACCACATGCACCCGCAGGCCCGCCATGGCGAGATAGGCCGCACAGGTCAGGCCGTTGTGGCCCGCGCCGATGATGATGGCGTCGGTTTCATTCATGTCAGCTTCAAGAAGCCCTGTTTAATGGCCCGCACCGGGAACCTCGGCTGGTGCTGTCGCGCCGGAAGGCTGCGACGTCAAGGAAAACTCCATTTTGCCTCAGCTGCTCGCCATACCGCCCTGCGATCCGCTATGTCTCGTCTGCTCATCGCGGTCCGGCCTCGGCATCTGATGCCGGCCGCGCTGCTGCCGGAGTTGTCATGACCTCAATCGCCTCGCCCGCCGCCGTCGCTCAGCCCTCCGCCGCACGCAACCGGCTGGTGCTCGTCGTCTATACCGCCGCCATTTTCGTCAGCGCGCTGCTGTTGTTCTCGGTGCAGCCGCTGTTCACCAAGATGGTGCTGCCGCGGCTCGGCGGCTCGCCGGCGGTGTGGTCGGTGGCGATGGTGTTCTTCCAGACCCTGCTGCTGGCGGGCTACGCCTATGCGCATTTTCTCACCCAGCTGCGCAGCCGGGTGCTGCCGATCGCGATTCATCTGCTGCTGCTCGGTTTCGCCATCCTGGGCTTGCCGCTGTCGATCGCGAGTAGCTGGGGCGATCCGCCGACCTCGGGCTACGGGCTGTGGCTGCTCGGCCTGTTCACCGTGTCGATCGGCCTGCCGTTTTTCGCGCTCGCCGCCAACAATCCGCTGCTGCAGGCGTGGTTCGTGCGCACGGGTCATCCGGCCGCGCCCGACCCGTATTTCCTCTATGCGTCGTCGAACATCGGCAGCTTTCTGGCGCTGCTGTCCTATCCTCTGCTGATCGAGCCGATCTTCAGCCTGCGCATGCAGAACCTGATCTGGACCGGTGGCTATGGCCTCCTGATCGCGCTGATCGCCGGCTGCGGCGTCCTGCTGTTGCGGTCGCCCGTGATCGTGACGAGCCTGCTGCACACCGGCGACAGCCATGCGCCGGCGCCACGCTGGCTGCTGCGCCTGCGCTGGATCTTCCTGGCCGCAGTGCCCTCCGGCCTGCTGATCGCGGTGACCGCGCACATCTCCACCGACGTCGCGGCCGCCCCCTTGCTATGGGTTTTGCCGCTGTCGCTCTATTTGCTGACCTGGGTGCTGGTGTTCCAGTCGCGGCCGCTGCTGCCGCACAAATGGATGCTGGCGCTGCAGCCGCTGGCGATCGCCGGCGTCGTCGTGCTGCTCGCCTTCGGCGGCGAGCAGAATCTCGCGCTCACGCTCGGCGGTCACCAGCTCTGCTTCTTCATCATCGCCATGGCCTGCCATGGTGAGCTCGCGCGCACGCGCCCGCCGGCCAAATATCTCACCGGCTTCTATGTCGCGCTGTCGTTCGGTGGCATGGTCGGCGGCCTGTTCGCCGGCTTGATCGCCCCCTTCACCTTCTCATGGGTTGCCGAATATCCGATCCTGCTGGCGCTGGCGGCGCTGTGCCGGCCCGCGGCCAACGAGCGCTTGCCCGGGATCACGCGCTGGTACTGGCTCCCGCTCGCGGTCATCGCCGTCGCGCTGCTGGTGCCCGCCGGCATGACCGGCAAGGTCACGACCTATCTCGAGGACCACCGCGTCTATGTCGCGGGCGCCGTAGGCGTGCTCGCAGCGCTGCTCGCTCTGCTGCTGAACGGTGGCCGCTGGAAGGTGTTCGCGACGGCCGCGCTCGCGCTCGTCCTGATCCGCGCCTATCCGGCCGATGACGGCCGCGTCGAGACGGTGCGCAGCTTCTTCGGCGTGCACAAGATCGTGGTGACATCGGACGGGCACTACCACGTGCTGATGCACGGCACGACCATTCACGGCGCGCAGAAATATCTCAACGCCGATGGCTCCAAGGTGACGGGGCGGCCCGAGCCGATCACCTACTATCACAAGGACGGCGGCATCGGCCGCGCCATCACCGCGATCCGGGAGCGCAAGGGCGCGCCGCTCAAGGTCGCCGTCATCGGCGTCGGCGCCGGCACGCTCACATGCGCAGCCGAGCCTGGCGAGAGCTGGAAATTCTTCGAGATCGATCAGACCATGGTCGACACCGCCAGCGACACGAAATATTTCAGCTACATCAGGAACTGCGCGCCGGACATCAAGCCCGTCATCGGCGATGCCCGGCTGACCTTTGCCAAGGAGCCGGACGGCGCCTACGATCTGATCATCGTCGACGCCTATTCCTCGGATGCGATTCCGATCCATCTGGCGACGGAGGAGGCGATGGCGATCTACAAGGCGAAGCTGGCGCCGCAGGGCGCCGTCGTGATGCACGTCTCCAATCGGCATCTGGAGCTGGAGAGCGTCGTTGTCGGCATCGCCGACGCCAACGACCTGAAGAGCTGGGTCTACAACGAGGACTCCGGCCGCGACGACGAGTACATCTTCTCCACCGACGTCGTCATCAGCGCGCGCGAGGACGCCGACGTCGGCAAGCTGGCCTCCTCGGACAAGTGGACCGAAACTGAGCCGACCGACGGCGAACGGGTCTGGACCGACGATTATTCGAACATTCTCGGCGCGGTGTATCGGCGGCTTCGCGACGGCGAGTAACAGGGCACTGCCGCCGTTCGACGTCGCCGGGCCTGGATCGCCGTGATGATGGCGCCCAAAGAGGTGCGCGCCTCGTCAGCGGCGGGCCTCGGTTGCATTGCCGCATCGATTTCTCGAGCGTCTGATCGCCGACTTTGCTGTACCGCATCGCAAAACGCAGTGGTTTCGCGCTTTCTGCGCGGGCCTCTGTTGCGTGCCCGTCATGACCATGCTACCTTGAGGTGCGCCCCTCATTTGAGGTCGGTACTTTGCGCGTCTTCGAATGGGTGGGTTGGGGCACGCACGCGCAGTCGAGCTGGATCGCAAACTGAGCGGTGAGGGACCGGTCTGGTCGTCTTGCCCTGAGCGAACGATCGCGCGGACGCTGTCCAGATCGAGGTGCTGTTCGTCCGGGCGGAGCCAGCGGTTCGGACGAGAGACGACTGTTCGCGACTAGATATCGTTCGACTACCAAATGCCGGCCGCATCAAAGCAGGCCGGCTTCACATGGGAGGGGTTCAATGAAGCGTCTTTGGATTGCCGGTGCGTCTGCCTTGTTGTCGATGGCGCTCGGTCTCGGCTCCGCGGGAGCCGCGGACAAGAAGGTCCTCGCCTTCGTCGTCAACGGTGCCTCCGACTTCTGGAAGATCGCCGAGGCCGGCGTGAAGAAGGCGCAGGGCGAGCTGCCCAATTACAACCTGCAGCTCAAATATCCCGAGCAGGCGGCAGCCGCCGTGCAGCAGCGGATGCTGGATGACCTCGTCGCGGCCGGGGCCGCCGGAATCATGGTGAGCGCCGTCGATCCGAAGAACCAGACTGAGCACCTGAACAAGATTGCCGCACAGACGGTGCTCTTCACCACCGACAGCGACGCCCCGCAATCCAAACGCATCGCCTATATCGGCTCCTCCAATACCGAGCTCGGCAAGGATGCCGGCAAGCTGATGCTGAAGGCGCTCCCGAACGGCGGCAAATGTGTCGGCTTCGTCGGCCTGCTCGGGGCTGACAACGCTCGCGAGCGCATCGAAGGCGTGAAGGAGACCATCAAGGGATCGAAGGTCGAACTGGTCGACGTGCGCGGCGACGAGATCGACCAGACCCGGGCCAAGCGCAATGTCGAGGACATCCTGGCAGCGATGCCGGACGTGAGCTGCCTGGTCGGCTTCTATTCCTACAACACCCCGCGCATCTATGAGGTGCTGAAGGAGGCCGGCAAGCTCGGCAAGATCAAGATCATCGGCTTCGACGAGGATCCGATCACGCTCGGCGGCGTCAAGGACGGCGCGATCGAGGGCACCGTCGTGCAGCAGCCGTTCGAGTGGGGCTATCAGGGCATGAAGCTGATGGCGAAGGTCGTTGAGGGCGACAAGTCGGGCGTGCCGGCGAACGGCATCATCATCGTGCCCGGCAAGGTGATCGAGAAGTCGAACGTCGACGACTTCATGGCGCAGATGAAGCAGATGCTGAAGAAGTAGCGCGACGGCCGGCGTGCGCGAGCCCTTCCTCGAGCTGATCGACATCGGCAAGACCTATCCTGGCGTGGTCGCGCTCGACCACGCCAGCCTGTCGGTCGCGCCCGGCGAGGTGATCGCCCTGGTCGGCGAGAACGGCGCCGGCAAGTCGACCTTGATGCGCGTGCTCGGCGGCGTCGTCGAGCCGAGCAGCGGCACGATCCGGATCGATGGCACGGCGCGGACCAGCTACACGGTGGCGGACGCGATCGCGTCCGGCATCGCCTTCGTCCACCAGGAGCTGAACCTGTTCGACAATCTCGATGTCGCAGGCAACGTCTTCATCGGCCGCGAGCCGGTCTATGGCGGTCCGCTGCGGCTGATCGACCGGGCGACGCTGCGGGCCAGGGTGCGCCCGCTGATCGCGCGCCTCGGGGCCGATTTCGAGCCGGAGACGCCGCTTGCCGAGCTGTCTTTGGCGCAGCGCCAGCTGGTCGAGATCATGAAGGCTTTGTCGCTCGATGCGCGCTGCGTGATCATGGACGAGCCGACCTCCAGCCTGACGCTGTCGGAAACCGAGCGGCTGATGCAGGTCATCGCCGGCCTGAAGGCGGGCGGGGTCAGCGTCATCTTCATCACGCATCGCTTGAACGAAGTCATGCAATGCGCCGATCGCGCGATCGTGCTGCGCGACGGCCGCATGGTTGGCGCGCTCACGCGGGACGAGCTCAGTCCTGCCGCGATGATCCGGCTGATGATCGGCCGGGACCTGCGGTCACTCTACGTGCCGCCGGCCGCGCCGCCCGGCGAGGCCGTGCTCGACGTGGTGGAGGCCGTGACCGCGACCTATCCCAACCAGGCCGTCAGCCTGCAGCTCCGGCGCGGCGAGATCCTCGGGCTTGCAGGTCTCGTCGGCTCCGGCCGCACCGAGCTCGCGCGCGGCATCTTCGGCGTCGAGCCGCTGCTGGCCGGGGGCATCAGCCTGGAGGGCGAGCCGATCCGCATCTCGACACCGCGCGCGGCGATCGATCGCGGCATCTATCTCATTCCGGAAGACCGCAAGGCCTGCGGCCTGCTGCTCGACCTGTCGATCGCCGAGAACATCTCGCTGCCGGATCTCGCCTCCTATCTCAGCTTTGGACTTGTCGACATCAGGCGTGAGACCGAGAATGCCGACCGGCAGCGCGAACGGCTCAAGATCCGGGCGTCCGACGTCAAGGTCTCGGTCGGCACCTTGTCCGGCGGCAACCAGCAGAAGGTCGTGCTCGCCAAATGGCTGTCGATGCGGCCAAAGGTCTTGATCTTCGACGAGCCGACCCGGGGCATCGATGTCGGCGCCAAGCAGGAGATCTACGACATGCTGCGGCGGCTGGCGGATTCCGGCGTCGCGATCCTGATGATCTCGAGCGACATGGAGGAGGTGATCGGGGTGAGCGACCGGATCGCCGTGATGCATGAAGGCATGATTTCGGGCTTCCTGGCCCGCAACGAGTTCAGCGAGCACAACGTGCTTCAGCTCGCCGTCGGCCATACCGTCTGAGCGAGGGCGCCCGTGCAGAAAAAAGATCTCAGCCTGCTGATCCTGATCCTGGTGGTCGGCGCCGTCGTCGCCTTCATCAACCCGCGCTTCCTGCTGGTCGGCAACCTCTCCAATACCGCCAACCAGGTCGGCATGTTCGGAATCTTCTCGATCGCCGAGGCCTTCGTCATCATCGTTGGCGGCATCGAGCTCGCCGTGGGCTCGGTGATCGCGTTGCTCGGCGTGCTGTTCATCGACCTCATCGTCAACCGGGACGTCGACTGGGTCGCCGCCTTGTTCCTCATCCTCGCCGGCGGCGTCGCCATCGGCATGGTCCACGGCACGCTGGTGACCAAGATGCGCATCCAGCCCTTCGTGGTGACCCTGTGCGGACTTTTGATCTATCGCGGCGCGGCCCGTTATTACACCGAGGATGCCACGGCCGGCTTCGGCTACGGCGCGAGCTTCCCGGCGCTGGAATGGCTGGCCGCCGGCCGCACCGATGTCCTCGGCTTTCCACTGCCGCATAGCGTCGTGGCGCTCGCCATCGTGGCCGGCATCGCCTGGCTGGTGCTGCACCGCTCGGTGTACGGCCGCTATTTCTACGCGGTCGGCAAGAACGAGGAGGCGGCGCGCTACTCCGGCATCCGGTCCGATCGGGTGACGATCGCGGCCTATGTGATCTGCGGCGCCCTGACGGCGCTCGCCGCGGTCCTGCTGGCGATGTACACCCGCTCGATCTCGCCGGCGGTGCATGGCTCGTTCTACGAGCTCTATGCGATCGCCGCAGCGGTGCTCGGGGGCTGTTCGCTGCGCGGCGGCGAGGGCTCGGTCATCGGCGTCGTGCTCGGCACAATCCTGCTGCAGATGCTGCAGAACCTGGTCAATCTGCTGGGCATCCCGAGCTCGCTCAATTTCGCCGTGATGGGCACGGTGATCCTGATCGGCGTGCTGGCCGATCAGTATTTCGTGCAGCGGCGCGCGCGCATGCCGACGGCCCGCGGGCAGGCCAGCGCCGATCGTGCGTCCGCCTCGCTCGAGCGGGTCAACGCCGAGTGAGGAGGCGCCGATGCGCTGCGTAACAGCGCCCGGCCGCGAGGATCAATGCGCGATCAGTCCTGATAGGTGTAGTAGCCGCGCGGCTGATAATAAGAGCGCGGCTGGTAATAGCGCGGCTGCGCGTAGCTCGGATTGCCGTTTTGGTAATCGTACTGCTGCTGCTGCGGATAGGCCTGGGCGTCATAGACGCGCCGGGCCGTGCCGCGCGGCGCCGGATAACGCACGCCGTTGTCGCTGCCGTCGGCGGGATAGATGTAGCCGTCATCGGGCCGCTGCTGCGGAACGACCTGGCGTCCGGGCAGCATCTGTGGCTGCGGCGTCAGCACGACCGGCTCGCCGCTGTCGTCATACTGCTGCGGCACGTCGCGGCGGGCAACAGCGGTGCCGCGGCGTGGATTGCGCGCCAGCGCCACCTCGGCCGAGCCGGTCAGGGTCACCGTGGTGTTGAGCACGCCGTCCTTTTGCACCAGGTCGTAGAGCGTCGTGGCGTTGGCCTTGGACAGCCGGACGCAGCCGTGGGACGCCGGGGTCCCGAGGCGGCTTTCCGAATCCGTGCCGTGAATCGCGTGACCGACCTTCGTGAAGAAGATCGAATGCGGCATCGGTGCGTCGTCGAATTCCTTGGAAAAATGATCGGCCTCCATGCGGAAGGCGCGGAACGAGCCATTCGGCGTTTCCCGTGAGGGAATGCCGGTCGAGACTGGCCATCGATAGCGCTCGACGCCATCGACGGCGACCGTCATGATCTGGCTGTTCTTGTCGACCGTGATGTCGATCTTGGCCAGAGCCGGCGTGGCCGACAGAAAGGCGAAGCCGGCAACTGCAAAAAGGATGGTACGCATCTAACCTCTGGCCTCCAGGGCCCTCGACTGTGGAGAGACCTCAAAACGGGACTTTAACGCCCAGGTCATCGCCTCGGCCTGCACTATGTCGGAATTGCCGGCTTTGTTCCAGCCGAGGGCAGCCTCAACCTTAATGTCGGGCAGGACCAGGACAAAGGCTCCCCGCGTTCACCGGCGCTGACATTTTCGCGACCGCGGATGGTCTTTCATTCCGGCGTTTTGGGACCTCTCTAATCGGTGCAATTCGTCACGACCGCGCAACTTTTTGGCCGCATCCGCGTTTCAAAGATTCCCCCATGCGGTTCCCAGGACTCAAAATGTTGACGATGAAGGCCAAGACGGCGGTGCTCGATGATCGCGCGCCGCAGAAGCTGACCTACCTGCTGGCTGCGCTCGCGCTGGTCGTCCTGGCGCTGGCCTGGCTGGCGCTGCCGCAATTCGCCCATGCCCAGGGCATCATCCGTGGCGCCCATGAAGGGGCCCACGAAGGCAACCGCATCGCCGGTCCGGTGGGCGGCGTCGTCGGCGGCGCGGTCGGTGCCGGCGTCGGCGGAGCCGTGGGCGCCGTCGAAGGCGTGCTCGGCATTCCGCACCGCTCCTATTACCACCGGCACTATCACTGCCGGGGATACCGCGACAGCTACGGCCGCTTCCACTGCTACCGCTGAGTTGAGGCGCCGGCTCAATGCTTGAGCCGGTAGCCCGTCTTGAAGATCCACCAGATGATCGTCATGCAGATCGCCAGGAACAGCAGCGTCACGCCGACGCTGATTTCCACCCTGACGTCGGCGATCTCGTAGAAGCTCCAGCGAAAGCCCGAGATCAGGTAGACCACCGGGTTGAGCAGCGCGATCGAATGCCAGGTCGGCGGCAGCATGTTGACCGAGTAGAAGCTGCCGCCGAGGAACGTGAGCGGCGTCACCACCAGCATCGGGACCATCTGCAGCTTCTCGAAGCCGTCGGCCCAGATGCCGATGATGAAGCCGAACAGGCTGAAGGTCACGGCCGTCAGCACCAGGAACGACAGCATCCACACCGGGTGCTGGATGTGCAGCGGCACGAACAGCCCGGCGGTCGCGAGGATGATCAGCCCGAGAATGATGGATTTCGTCGCGGCCGCGCCGACATAGCCGAGCACGATCTCGAAATGCGAGATCGGCGCCGAGAGGATCTCGTAGATCGTGCCGATGAATTTCGGGAAGTAGATCCCGAACGAGGCGTTGGAGATGCTCTGGGTCAACACCGACAGCATCACGAGGCCGGGCACGATGAAGGTGCCGTAGCTGACGCCCTCGACGTGGCTGATGCGCGAGCCGATCGCGGCGCCGAACACGACGAAGTAGAGCGACGTCGACACGACGGGCGACACGATGCTCTGCAGCAGCGTGCGCCAGGTGCGCGCCATTTCGAACTTGTAGATTGCGGCGACCGCGCGAAAATTCATTGCCGCACCAGGCTCACGAAGATGTCTTCAAGGGATGATTGCTTGGTCTCGAGATCGACGAAGCGGATGCCGGCGGTCCTGAGATCGCCGAGCAGGCTGGTGATGCCGGTGCGCTCGCCCTTGGTATCGTAGTCATAGGCGAGCCGCCAGCCGTCGTCCGACAGCGCCAGATGATAGGGCGCGAGCGTCTCGGGGATGGTCTCGATCCGGTGCTGCAGATGCAGGCTCAGCCGCTTCCGGCCGAGCTTCGCCATCAGCTTGGCCTTGTCCTCGACCAGCACGATCTCGCCCTTGTTGATGACGCCGACGCGATCGGCCATCTCCTCGGCTTCCTCGATGTAGTGCGTGGTGAGAATGATGGTGACGCCGGCGGCCTTCAGCTCGCGCACGACGTCCCACATGCCCTTGCGCAGCTCGACGTCGACGCCCGCGGTCGGCTCGTCCAGGAACAGCACCTGCGGCTCGTGCGAGAGCGCCTTCGCGATCATCACGCGGCGCTTCATGCCGCCGGAGAGCGTGATGATCTTGGCGTCCTTCTTGTCCCAGAGCGACAGGTCCTTGAGGATCTTCTCGATCAGGGCGGGGTTCTTCGGCTTGCCGAACAGCCCCCGGCTGAAGCTGACCGTGGCCCATACGGTCTCGAACGAATCGGTGTGCAGCTCCTGCGGCACCAGCCCGATCAGCGCCCGTGCGGCACGGTAGTCGCGGTTGATGTCGTGGCCGCCGACCGCGACCTTGCCCGCGGACGCATTGACGATGCCGCAGATGATGCTGATCAGCGTCGTCTTGCCCGCGCCGTTGGGCCCGAGCAGCGCGAAGATCTCGCCCCGCTCGATCGCGAGATCGACATTGTTGAGCGAGGTGAAGCCCGAGGAATAGGTCTTCGACAGGCCGGTAACGGAAATGACGGGAGCCATCACGGGGATTCGATGCGAGGGATTCGAAAAGAGCGGGGGAGCTGCGCGGAGGAGGGGGCGCAGGCGAAGCGCTCAGATAGGGACGGCGATGCGTTCGCGCAATCGTGCGCGCCGCCCTCGATCATGTCGCTTGTTGGGCTTTTCCGTGGCCGATATGGCTGAGTGTTGCCGCTCAGCCACGTCTGAGGAGGAACGCCGCCTTGCGATGTCCGACGATGTTGCGTCCGCGAGCATCTTGGGTACGGTCGCGCCGTCTCGACATTTCCGCCGCGGAGAAGGACCGATGACGGCACGCGCCAGCACCGTTCGACCCACCTTCAAGCGCAGCCTCTCGGCGCGCTGCTTTGGCATGGTGGCGCTGGCCGTTGCGCTGGCTCTGCCGCTCGGCACCGGATCGGTCCGGGCGGCACCGAGCCCGGCGGCCGCAACCGCCGCCAGCACCACGCATGTCTATCTGCTGCGCGGCGTGCTCAACATCTTCTCGCTCGGGCTCGACGACATCGCCGCCAAGCTGGATTCGCAGGGCATTCCGAACACGGTCGCCAATTTCGTGTCGTGGTCGTCGCTCGCCGACGAAGCGGCGGCCGCCTATCGCGCCGGCCGGATCAAGACCATCATCCTGGTGGGCCATTCCTCGGGCGCGACCGCGCTGCCGGACATGATCAACAAGCTCGGCCAGCTCGGGGTGCCGGTGAAGCTCGCGATCGGGCTCGATTCGGTGTTCAAGACCAAGCTCGTCGGCGGCAACGCCGAGCGCTACATCAATTTCTACATCGCCAGCGGTGCCGGCGAGCCGGTCCGCCGCGACGACGGCTTCCGCGGCAAGCTTGAGAATGTCGACGTCCAGTCGGTTCCCGGTGTCGGCCACGTCACGATCGAGAAGAACCAGATCATGCAGCAGAAGGTGATCGGTGCCATCGATGGCGTGGTGTTCGGCGGCCGCGGCCGCCCGGCGGCGGCGCCGCCGACGCGCATGGCCGCGCCGCAGCGCGCGGCCAACGTGACCGGCTACCGGTAGTCCGCGGCCGCGCCACGGGGCGCGCGCCCCAAAATGCTCCCATTCGGCGGCGACAAACGGTATGGCAGGGGGGATATGACCCTGCTTGATCTCAGCCGAGAGCTTTCCCGGGAGCGCGAATGACCAGCGTGGCGCGAATCGCGAAGCGGTGGCTCGGTCCAGCCAAGGTGGCTGCCGGCAGGAGACTGCTCGCGATCCTCGTCACCGCACCTTTGCTCGCGGGACTTGCCGCCCCAAGCATCTCGCGGGCCGCCCAGCCCGGCGCTGCGTCCGCCCCCGCGCCGACCAGATCCGCCAAGGCATCCCCGGCAGCAACCCCCGCGGCGATCCGCGCCGTACCGACTGCGCCGCCCGAGATCAGCCAGCCGCTGCCGCCGCCGCGGGTGTACCTGTTCCGCGGCGCGCTCGGGCCGCTGTTCTCGACCGGGATGGATCGTCTGGCCGAAAAGATCGAGCAGGCCGGCTACCGGGCCAGTGTCTATGAATTCACGCTGTGCGACCTGATCGCGCTCCAGGTGGCCAAGAACTACCGCCAGGAGCCGGGCCCGATCGTGCTGATCGGCCATTCGATGGGCGGGCTGTGCAGCGTCCGCATCGCGATCACGCTGCAGGAGCAGAACATCCCGGTTGCCCTCGTCGTCACCGTCGATCCGGCGCATGCGACCAAGAGCGTGCCGCCCAACGTGCAGCGCTTCATCAACCTGTTCCTGTCCGACAACATTCTCGGCGGCGGCGACGTCAAGCCGGAGCCCGGCTTTCGCGGTCACTACGCCAGTTTCGACATGAAGGATCATGATGAGGTCACGCACATCAACATCGACAAGATGGAGGACGTGCACGCCCAATTGGTCACCATGATCAGCCAATTGTCGCAGACCTCGGCGACCGCCGACGCGGACCCGGTGCCGCTGCGCTACTTGGTGCCGCCGAAAGCCTCCGTGGAGCTGTGGGACAGCGGCACTGCTCTGGCGGTACGGCCGGGCGAGACCCTGGACCAGATCGCCACCAATTATCACGTTCCGCTCTGGGCGCTCCAGCAATCCAACCGCGGCCTCGCCACCCAGCCGTTGGTCCCCGGCCAGCGCATCATCCTGCCGCGCCACCTGCTGCCGCAGGCGGCAAACCAGTCGCCGCAGCCGCCTTCGGAAGCCCAGGCCAGACGCTGAGCGCTCTAGCCCGGCGGCAGGAACGGAATGATCATCGGCACGCGCTGCCGGTAGGTGACGTAATCCGGCCCGAGCTCCTGCGCGAGGAAGACCTCTTCCATCTTTGCCTTCCAGGCCATCCCGAGCGAGATCAGGACGGCGCCCAGCACGGCGGTCACCGTGCCCACCGCGATGCCGGTGGCGATCATGCCGAGGATCAGCCCGGTATAGATGGGGTGACGGACCATGCCGTAGGGGCCGGTGTCGATGACCTTGTGGCCTTCCTTGTGGGTGATCGCGTTGGACCAGAAGCGGCCGAGATGGATGCGCGCCCACCAGGTGAAGGCGATGCCGGCCAGGGTGACGACGGTCAGCAGGTAGACGCCGGTCTCACCGGGAGTCCAGAACGGCTTCTCGCCGAGCAGGCGCGAGGTCCACGGCGTGAACAGGATGCCGCCGAGCACGATCAGCGCGTGATAGCGGCTGGTCTTGATCACCGTCACATGCTTGCGGGTCTGCCCCGACCAGAACGAGGCGCCGACCCAGCTCGCGAGCCAGATCAGCCAGATGATGGCCAGCAGCGAGGTGGGCCAGGTGGTGGTCCATCCGCTGAACGCAAACGACGAGATGGGGCTGGCATCGCCGGACATGTGTTGGAACCGTTATGAGACCTGGGACCGGCTGCTCTTAGCTATTCGGCCGCGGTGCGAAAAGGGTGTTGTTTACCGTCGAGCCGCTTTCCCGGCTCGGAACCGAGCAGAAAGGCGATCGTCTCGCGCAAGGTCGGCTCGATCGGGCGCGGGACGTAGCCGAGCTCGCGTTTGGCCCTGTCGATTGACAGATCCGAGGCCGCGCGGGCGATCCGCACCCCCTCGGCGGTGCCGGACGGGCAGCGCTTGGTGAGGTGATCGGAGACGAGCTCGAGCATGCCCGCCGACAGCTCGGCCAGCCGGCCGGGCACGGCGACCGCGACATGCTTGCGGCCGCTGATCGCCGCCATGAGATCGAGGATCCGGCTGAGACGCAGGCTCTCGCCGCCGAACACGTAGCGGCCGCCGACCTTGCCGCGCTCCATCGCCAGGATCAGGCCGTCCGCGACGTCGCGGACGTCGACCAGGTTGACGACGAAGTCGAGATAGAGCTGGAGCCGGCTGTCCAGGAAGTGCCGCAGCATCTGCGAGGGCGGTGTCAGGTTGCTGTCGTGCGGCCCGATCGGCATTGTCGGCGTGCCCACCACGACGGGGAAGCCGTCCGCCGCGGCGGCCATGGCGCGGGCCTCCGCCAGCGCCTTGGAGCGCGTATAGGCGCCCGGCATCGCCTCGGCCGGCGGTGCGGTCGGTGCCGATGCGGCGCCGGTCGAGCCGGGATAGTCGAACAGGATGGATTCGGTCGAACAGTGCAGGAACCGGCGCACCCGGCCGGCGCGCGCCGCCGCCAGCATCGTCTCCGTGCCCACGCAATTGACGCGGTAGAAGTCCTCGCGGTCCGGCATCCACATGCCGGGCAGTCCAGCCAGATGATAGACCTGATCGACGCCGGCGACCGCCTGCTTCACCAGGCCCGCATCGAGCACCGAGCCTTCGATGTACTCGACGTCAGCGATCATGTGGCTGGGGCAGCGAATATCGAGCACACGCACCTCCGCGCCCCGCGTCGCGAGCGCAGAGACGAGGTGATGGCCGATGAAACCGCTGCCGCCGGTGACGAGGACTTTCATTAGGGGCGCGAGTGCTGATCGCCTTGAAGCCGGTCCGATGCGAGCCGATCCGGCGACCAGTCCGGCGCGATGAGGTCGGACACCGAAGGCCGCAGACCCAACGCCATGTACAATTTCGCCATCACGAACATCGGACCGAGAAAGAGATGCGCCGGATGATCCAGCAGAGATGGATTGTTGCGCTCGAACACCTTGTGGCCCACGGCCTGCGAGACAAAGCCGAAGATGATGAGCGCGGCAAACAGCGCCCAGAAGGCGACGCCATGGACGTGATCGGCGATCATCATGGCCGCAGCAAGGAACAGCACGGCGAAGGCCAGGATGCCGGCCCCGAGTGCGGCATCGAGCAGCAGCCAGTAGAGCAGGACGGGCAGCGCCAGCACGGCGCCGAGGCCGATCCGGATGCCGAACGCGTCGAAATGCCACAAGCTCAGGGGCAGCACGGCGCCCAGGAACAACAGGATGATCCCGAACACATGCATCAGGCCGTTGCGCGGATCGCGATGGTATTCGACGTAGTCGACCATCTGGCGTCGGAACATGGCGTTCATGGCTGGCTCGCTCGTCAATGAGATCGACCGTCGCTCAATCGACGGCCGCAAAGAGGGGGCTATACCATCAAGCGGCTGCATCGACAAACCCGGCAATCACGGCCCAGCAGCATTGCCGCGCGACCCGACTTGAAAACAGGTTCCATTGGCGCCTGTCGGGAATAGCGTATCGGCAACCTGCTGAGACAACAGTCGCACCTGCAGCGCGCTGGGTTCATGGCCTCAGCGCAGGTCTCAATTGCATCAACTGCGATGCTTGCGCGGGGCCTGCTTGTGGGGCGCTGCCGGGGCAGGGGCCGAAGGCGGCGGCGCGGCCTCTTCTACGGTCTTTGCGATCGGGATGATCTGGATCTGCTGATTGACGGCGGCGGTCGGCTTGGACGGGTCGAGCAACTGCTCCTCGCCAAGTCCGATCGATTGCAGCCGCTTGACCGAGATCTTGAAGGTGTTCGCCAGGATGTCGCGGATCGCGTCGGCGCGGCGCTGGCTCAGGATGACGTTGGCCTCGCGCTTGCCGTTGGCCTCGACATGGCCGACGATCAGGAAGGTGTAGGGCAGCAGATCGGAATACACCATCGCATCGGCGATCCGCCCGACGGTCTGGTACGATTCCGGGCGCACGATCGGCGTGTCCACGTCGAACTGGATGTCGACGTTGAAGGCCGGCAGATTCATCAGCTCCGGCGCGATCGGCGGACGCTTCTGCGGCGGTGGCTCGTTGCGCCCGCGCGACCTGGAACGCTCCTGCGTCTGCTGCTTCAGCGCCGGCAGATCCAGCGTGGGTGCGGTTTCGAAGCGGCCGAGCTGGCGCACGATGTCCTCGCGACCCGGCTCCTGCGACCAGGCGGGCGCGCTCGCGGCCATCAGCGAAGCCACGATCGGCCCTGACAGCAATGATCTCGCGGTCCGCCGCATCAGCGATACCCCGCTTCACCCATCGCCTGCTGACACCGCGCGCTCACGCCGTTGGCCGTCATCAGGCACGGGATCGATTTGCTCGTCTCCTTCGTGGAGCCGCCACACAGCTTGACGATCTCGCGCTGGCAGGCGTTGGCGACCGTGACCCGTGCCGCGATGCGCTTCTGGATCGCCTCGAACGCCTTGAAATAGGTCGCCTTGCACTGCGCGGAGACCACGTCCTGGTTGCGCGAGAGGCATTCCTTGAGGCGGTTGGAGTCGAGATTGACGCCGCGGCAATTGGCGGTGATGTCGGCGCCGCAGCTCGACGCGATCAGCCCCGCGGAATCGCCAAAGCTCATCGTCTGCGCCGCCGCCAGCGAGGGCACACACAGCGCGACCGCAACACTCAACAGAATGTATCCCCGGACCATGATTGCATCTCATACGATGCACGCTGCCACGGTCAAGGCCTAACCAAGGCGAAGTGTGAAGTTCGATCGCGGCGAGCGGCTACGCGGCAAGCGCAGGCGTGGCGGTCAGGTCACGCCCGCTGCACGAAGCTGTCGACGACGTGCTTTTCGCCGGCCTTGTCGAAGGCGATGGTCAGCTTGTTGCCGTCGATCTTGACGACGCGGCCATAGCCGAACTTCTGATGGAAGACGCGGTCGTCGAGGGCGAATTCGGATGTCGTGCCGGTGGATTTCGCCACCAGCTCGCCCTCGATGGTCATCGGTCCGCGCTTGCCACGGCCGAAATGACCGCCGAAGCCGCTGCCGAACGGATCACGGCCCGAGAACGGCGACGGCTCTTCCTTGAAGCCGCCCTCCGACGAACCGCGCGCTGCGCCCGGCCGACGTGCCTGCGCGCGCTGCCAGCCCGGCGTGGAATAGCTCGATCCGAACGATTCCACGTTGTCGAAGCGCGACGGGCCGTAGCCCCCGGCGCCGCCCCAGCCCGAGCCGCCCTTCGACTCGGTGATCTCGACGCTCGCCGCGGGCAGCTCGTCGAGAAAGCGCGACGGGATCGTGGTGGTCCAGGTGCCGTGGATGCGGCGGTTGGTGGCGAAATAGATTTTTGCCCGGCGCCGCGCGCGGGTCAGGCCGACATGGGCGAGGCGGCGCTCCTCTTCCAGCCCGGCGCGGCCCTGCTCGTCGAGCGTGCGCTGGCTCGGGAATAGCCCTTCCTCCCAGCCCGGCAGGAACACGTTGTCGAACTCCAGCCCCTTGGCCGAATGCAAGGTCATCAGCGACACCGCTTCCTCGTCGGCCGCGCCCTCGCGGTCCATCACCAGCGAGATGTGCTCGAGGAAGCCGTGTAGGTTCTCGAACTCCTCCATCGAGCGGACGAGCTCCTTGAGGTTGTCCAGTCGCCCGGCCGCATCGGCCGAGCGGTCCTTCTGCCACATCTCGGTGTAGCCGCTCTCGTCGAGCACGATCTCGGCGAGCTCGGTGTGTGGCGTCACCTCGCGCTGGGCGCGCCAGCGCTCGAACTGCAGGATCAGCCCGCGCAGCGAGCCGCGCGCCTTCGGCTTCAGCTCGTCGGTCTCGACCACCGCGCGCGCCGCCTCGAACAGCGGGATGCGGCGCTTGCGGGCATGGTCGTGCAGCATCTGCACCGTGGCATCGCCGAGCCCGCGCTTGGGCACGTTGACGACGCGCTCGAAGGCGAGATCGTCGGCCGGCGAGTTGATGACGCGCAAGTAAGCCAGCGCGTCGCGGATCTCGGCGCGCTCGTAGAAGCGCGGGCCGCCGATCACGCGATAGGGCAGGCCGAGCGTGACGAAGCGGTCTTCGAACTCGCGCATCTGGTAGGACGCGCGCACCAGGATCGCGATGTCGTTGAGATGCTCGCCCTTGCGCTGCAGCTCCTCGATCTCCTCGCCGATGCCGCGCGCTTCCTCCTCGGAATCCCAGGCGCCGGTGACGGTGACCTTCTCGCCCTCGACGTCCTCGGTATGCAAGGTCTTGCCGAGCCGGCCTTCATTGTGGGTGATGAGGTGCGAGGCGGCGGCGAGGATGTGACCCGTGGAGCGGTAGTTGCGCTCGAGGCGAATGACCTTGGCGCCGGGGAAGTCGTGCTCGAAGCGCAGGATGTTGTCGACCTCGGCGCCGCGCCAGCCATAGATCGACTGATCGTCGTCGCCGACGCAGCAGATGTTCTTGAGCGGCGGCGTGGCGCCCTGCGCGGCGTCGTCGTCATTCCGGGGCGCACCGCCAGGTGCGAACCCGGAATCTCGCAGTTGGCTATCCTCAGCGCGGGATTCCGGGTTCGGCCCTTCGAGCCGCCCCGGAGTGACGGAGGATGGGGCGACGGCACGCGACGAACTCGGCGCCTGCGACAGCAGCCGCAGCCACAGATATTGCGCGACGTTGGTGTCCTGATACTCGTCGACCAGGATGAACTTGAAGCGGCTCTGATATTGCCGCAGCACGTCAGGGTTCTCGCGGAACAGCCGGATGCTCTCCAGCAGCAGGTCGCCGAAATCGGCGGCGTTGAGGATCTTCAGCCGTTCCTGATAGCTCGCATAGAGCTTGCCGCCCTTGCCGTTGGCGAACACGGCGGCCTCGCCCGAAGGCACCTGGGACGGCGCCAGGCCGCGGTTCTTCCAGCCGTCGATCAGGCCGGCCAGCATGCGCGCCGGCCAGCGCTTGTCGTCGATATTCTCGGCCTGCAGCAACTGCTTGAGCAGGCGGATCTGGTCATCGACGTCGAGCACGGTGAAATTGGACTTGAGCTGCACCAGCTCGGCATGGCTGCGCAGGATGCGGCCGGAGATCGAGTGGAAGGTGCCGAGCCACGGCATGCCCTCGACCGCCTGTCCGAGCATCTCGGCAAGCCGCGTCTTCATCTCGCGCGCGGCCTTGTTGGTGAAGGTCACCGACAGGATCTCACTCGGCCGGGCGCGGCCCTGGCTCAGGATATGCGCGATGCGCGTGGTCAGCACACGGGTCTTGCCGGTGCCTGCGCCGGCGAGCACGAGCACCGGGCCATCGAGCGTTTCGACCGCCTCCCGCTGCTCCGGATTGAGGCCGGCCAGATAGCGCGCGCCACCGGTCGCGGCGGCGCGAGCGCGCGCGGCGATGCCGCCGGCAACGGGCTGGTGGTCAGGCGCAGGAAAGGGGCTCACGCGGTTGGGCTCGGTCATCAGCGAATCAGTCTCGTCCCTCGGATGGCATCATATGACGGCATCACGAGGTCTGCAGGAAGGAGCCCTCATAGCAGGGATTGACGGCTATATGGGGCCGGGGCCGGCGTTTTACAGCCCTAAATCGGGCCAGGCGGACGCCACTCCAGCCTCGCTGGGCATTTGTTCCGGCAAATCGCGAAATTTTAGCGACCCGCGTGGCCGGAACCTTTGTTCCGAGCCACGATTATTTCGGCAACGGCGCAAGCTCCGCGTCGCTTTGAACCGCAATCGAGAGACAGAGGTCGTGTCATGTTAGGCTGGGTTGTCACCTTCCTGGTTATCGCATTGATCGCCGGCATTCTCGGCTTCGGCGGCGTCGCCGGTGCCTCCATCGAGATCGCCAAGATCATCTTCTTCATCGCCATCGTGCTGTTTCTGGTTTCGGCCGTCGTGGGCCTCGCCCGCGGCCGCAGCCGCGTGTAGTCGGCCTCATCCCTGACAATGAGGTCGGCGAAGGGCGCAGTGCCTCGCAAGAGGTGCGGCGCCCTTTGCGTTTTGAGGAGGTGTCAGGCCGGGGCCGTCAGCGCGACCTGCACCTTGGCGAGGGCGGGATCGAGCGCCACGGAGGCGAGGCGCGTATCGTTGGAGAGCGCGGTCAGAGTGAGCGTCTGGTCCTGCACGCGGAAGATCCGGCACAGCGTCGTCGCCTCCGAGGCGTCGCGCAGCATCACCGACAACGGCGCGATGTGGGTCTCGTCGGCGATCTTCTCCGCCACGAGCGCAAGCCGCGTCGCCGCCGCCGCAAGCTGCTCGGTGCGGTGTGCGGTCGTATTGGCCGCGAGCGGCAAGCCTTCCTCGTTGGTGAGCAGCACGGTCTGGAAGCGGCCGACTTCGGCGATGCGGTCGAGCAGCGGCACCAGCTCGCGGCGCCGGCCCGGCCGGCTCGCGAGCTGCGCCAGATCCAGCGAGATGCGCTCACGCTCGACCAGCGGCGCCAGCACATCTTCGATCGCGCTGCGCAGGCTGGTCTCCCGCTCGATGGCGTCGTGGCTGCTCTGCTCCTGCAACTGGTCGAGGCTGGCCGCCTGCATCTGCACCTGCCGGCGCAACAGCTCGCGGGACAGCGCGCCCTGGCGGGCGCCGAACAGATAGCCCGAGGTCAAGAGCAGAATGGCGGCGCCGAGGCCGCTCACGATGGCATAGATCGTCATGGTCGCTTCGTCGCTGTGAGTTGACTGCAATCATCGACGCCCGCAATGCGCAGCACGGCCTTGCGGTCGCCCGCGACCGCCTGGGCATCGCCGCGCGCCTCGCCGGCGCCGGCCGCGCGCACCGACATCCGCTGCGCGGGGAGGCCCTCGCGCTTCAACTGGGCCGCGATCTCCTTGGCGCGCGAATAGCTGAGCAGCACGTTCAGATCCTCGGTGCCGCTGGCATCGGTATGCCCCTCGATGATGATGGTCGCCTCACCGTGGCGCGCGAGCGCGCGTTGCAGGATCGCCAGCGACCGCTTCATGTCGGCAGGGTTCGGTCGTGCGCTGCCGCGCTCGAAGCCGACCGCCAGCGGCGCGAAGCACTCGGCGGAGGGCTTCGCAGGGCTCTGGGGCTCCGGGGGCGCTGCCGGGGCGACCGGCGGTGTCGGTGGCGCGATCACGACGGGAGCGATCGCGGGCGGCATCGGCGGCGCCGCGACCGGTGCCGGGTCGACGATCCGCGCCTCCCGTCGCTTGGGTGCCGCGTCGGCAACGGGGGCGTCGCGCTGCGGTACGGCCGTCACCGGCATTGCGGCCGTCGCGACCGGCGGCGTGGCGGTGCCTTGCTGCCAGAGCGCTGCCGACATGACGGCGATCAGGGTGCCGGCGACGGCGAAGGCCGCGGCGAGCCAGACCGGCGCCTCCTCGCCGGCCACGGTGCACGCATCGATGCGCATGGTGGGCGAAGGCAGAGCGGAGTTCGGGGAGGGCGCCAGCATGTCAGCCCACGGGCACCTTGAATTTCGGCGTGATCAGGTCGATGCCGCATTCGAGCCCCGCGCACCACGCGATGAACTGGCGCGACATCGTAGCATCCGGAAACAGCGCGCCGTGCTGCGGGGCGATGATCTCGATGTCGAGCGTGCTGACCATCTGCGCCCACGCCTTCATGACGCGGTTGGAGACCATGTAGCGCCGGTGAAAGCCCTCCATGAAGCGCGTATGCGCCTTGAAGTCGCGCACGACGGTGTAGTCGACGCCGATCGAGGCGCCGAGGTCGCCGCTGTAGAGGATCTTCGAGATCGGATCGTAGAGCTGGAAATTGCCCTCGCTGTGCAGGAAGTGCGCCGGCAGCGCGTAGAGCCTGCTGCCCGCGAGATCGAACACCATGCCCTCGTCGGGGATCGGCTTCAGCCGGTGGGCAACGATGTGGTCGAAGCCGAAATGCGGCACGAAGCGGGTCCACAGCTCGGAGATGTAGGCGTCGGCGTCGGTCGTCATCAGCCAGCCGTTGATCGCCGCGACGATGTCGGGATCCTGGTGCGACAGGAACAGATATTTCAGCCGCCCGCCCGAGAGCTCGCTGAAGGTCTCGCTGAGCACCCTGGAATAGACCTTGTGGCCGCCCGGATCGAGCAGCATGCCGACGCGGTCGTGGATGATCAGATGCTGGTTCGCCTGCACCGCGTGGTCGCCGGCGCCGAAATCCTCCAGCAGAATGTTCTTGTGAACGCCGTCGTCGTAGAGGACGGTATTGGCCATGAAACTACTCCCGCCGGCGCCGCGCCATCGCAGCGCGCCGGCTCATTGGACGACGGTGCGCTACAGTACCTTCTGCAGCGATCTGACGGCTTCGCGCATGTCGAAGAAGGTCAGCCCGAGCTTGCTGTTCTCGTTGGTGAGCGCGAGCAGCAGCGCGCCACGGCCGGCGCTGACCAGCACGGCATAGCCGGACTCGCCGCGGATGATGACCTCCTGCAGATGGCTGCGGCCGAGCTCCATGGCGGCGCGGCCGCCGAGCGACAGCAAGGTCGCGGTCATGCCGGCAACCCGCGTCTCCTCCATGTCGGCCGCGAGCACGCTCGCGATCATCAGCCCGTCCTCCGAGATCAGCGCGCAGGCCTCGACCCCGAACGAGTCGCTCTGCAGCTTGCGCAGCACCCGGTTGATTTCATCGAGTCGTGACATCGGCTTCTCCTCGACGGCGCGCGGGGCAAACTTGGAATGAAACTGGGTTTGAGCCATGGCGGGGTCCTGGTCATCATCTTGAGCTGTTGAAACGGAAGCGGTCGGAATGTCGATTTGTGCAGTAACGAAGGAGGGATACAGCGGGTCATCCGGGACCAGCGTCGTCGTCTGTTCCGGACTGCCGTCCGGCGCCGTCAGCGCGCGTGTCTCGATCGTATCAACCGCATCGTCGAGCGCGCGCTGCTCGGCCTTGATGCGTGATCGCGAGACCGGCGGATCCATCGCCTGCAACTGGGTCACCAGCGCCTGGCGGGCCGACTGGTAGACTTCGGCGCGGCGTTCGGGGGTGGAATCCGGCAGGCTCTCCATCGCGCGCGACAGCAGGATGAAGTAGTCGGCGGTGGTCACGGGCAGGGCTGCCGCATCCTCATGCGGACCGTGCGCTCGGCTCAGCAGGCTTGCGAGGCGTCCCATCGCTCTCTCGTCACTCTACGCAACTAACGATGCATAAGGTTAGGTCGGTGCAAGGGACAGGACGAATGATCTGAATCAAATTAACTAAAATCAGGACCAGACTGCGTAATCCCGCCCTCAAGTCGACCGCAGCAGATCATCGTGTGGCCACGATTGCCGCCAATGCGCCGTATTGCCGCCGCGTTCGGCGCAACTGCGCCTCGGTCGCAGCCAGAATCAGCTACGATCACGGCGACGAATGGCGGCGCGGGGAGGGCAATGTGAACGTCCGGGACTATGTGCAGCGCGATGCGACGGCGCTTGCCGCCGCGGTGAAGGGCGGCGAGACCCATGCGGCGGAGCTGCTGCAGCTCGCGCTGGCGCAGAACGAGCGGGCCCAGCCGAGGACCAACGCCGTCTGCAGGCTGATGGAGCGCGAGGCCCGCGCGCAGCTCGCCAAGCCCGCCAACGGCCCGCTCACCGGCGTACCGTTCCTGATCAAGGACTGCGCCCAGGACTATGCGGGCCTGCCGACGGCCTATGGCAGCAAGGCGCTATCCGGATTCGTCGCCGGCGAGCATGCCTCGGTCGTGAGGCGGTATCTCGAGGCCGGCCTCGTAATCTTCGGCAAGACCAACCTGCCGGAGCTCGCGCTGAAGGGCGTCAGCGACTCCCGCGCCTTCGGCCGCGTCAGCAACCCCTGGAATCCCGCACATACGCCCGGCGGCTCCAGCGGCGGCGCTGCGGCGGCGGTCGCTTCGGGCGTCGTGCCGATGGCCGCCGGCAATGACGGCGGCGGCTCGATCCGCATTCCCGCCGCCTGCTGCGGCCTGTTCGGCCTGAAGCCATCGCGCGGGCTGATCTCGTCAGGGCCCGGCTTCGGCGAGTACTGGTTCGGCGCATCCAGCGAGGGCGTGGTGTCGCGCAGCGTCCGCGACACCGCGCTCGCGCTCGACGTCATCGCGGGCGGCGAGCCCGGTGATCCCTTTCTCACCGCCGAGCCCGGCGTGGTCTACGCCGACGCGGTGGCCCGCGATCCCGGCCGCCTGCGCATCGGCTACACGGTGGCGTCGCCGATCGGGACCGAGGTGCATGCCGAGGCGAAGCTTGCGGTCGACAACGCCGTGAAGCTGCTGCAAGGCCTTGGTCACGAGGTCGAGGAGGCCTCGCCCGACATCGATGGCGCCGCGCTCGCGACAGCGTTCCTGCACATCTATTTCGGCCAGGTCGCGGCGCTGGTCGCCGACGCGCGCGGCAAGGGCGCCAGGCGCGAGGAGTTCGAGCTGCTGACGCGGGTGCTGTCGACGCTCGGCGGCGCGATCTCGGCCGGCGCGCTGACGACGCAGCTGCTGAAATGGAACGAGTTCGCGCGGGCGCTCGCGCGCTTCCATGCCCGCTACGACCTGCTGCTGACGCCGACGCTCGCGCATCCGCCAATCCGGCACGGCGAGGGCGATCCGAGCACCGCCGAGCAGACCCTGCTCGACATCCTCGACCGCATCGGCCTGCTCGGGCTGATGACGCGCTGGGGCCTGCTCGACGGCATGATCGACAAGATCGCCCGCGACAGCCTGCAATATGTCCCGTTCACGCAGCTCGCCAATCTCACGGGCACGCCGGCGATGAGCGTGCCGCTGCACTGGACCGCCGACGGCCTGCCGCTCGGCGTGCAGTTCGTGGGCCGGCTCGGCGACGAGACGAGGCTGCTGCAGCTCGCCCGCCAGCTCGAGCAGGCGCAGCCCTGGTTCGCGCGCCTGCCGGACTGGGTGATGCAGAGCTGACCACACCCGGCGGGCCGGTTCGAGCAGCGCGGTCGTGCGTCGCACGACGCCGTGCACGTCCATCGCGATTGCGTGCGCGCTGTTTGTGGTGTTCTATCTTAGGTGGAGCGCGGTCGCCTAAGCCGCGCCGGCTCGGCGACGTTCTTCGGACGGCCACGTTCTTCGGACGGCCACGTTCTTCGCGCCCGGCACATCGCACGTCGCTGCCGTCGTGCGGAAACTACTCCGCGTCGCTTCCGACGGTCCGCTCGTCCGGTGCCGTGCCATGCACATTGGCGATACTTTCAGAGGGCTGGATCATGAACGTCACAGTCTATTTCGCGACCAACAGGCAACCGATCACGGCTGAAGGCACGAATCAGATTACCGGGTTCAGCTCCGAGCTCGGTCCCGTCAACGGCTTGAACATCAGGTATGGCCGGGCCGAGATCGCGGTCGATCTGCAGGCATCGAGCTATGCCCTGGTGCCTGGATCGCTTCATGTCGAGGATGAGCAACTGATCTTTCCGCAAGGCTCCCGTGCGGTCCTCGGCAGCAATACGATCTTCGGCGCCCTGCGTGCCGACATGCTGGCGAAGGCGCGGCCGACGCTGGCGTTCATTCACGGCTTCAGCAACAGCTTCGTCGACTCGATCGAACGCGCCGGGTGGATCTCGGCGTTCTACGGGATCGACGCCAACATGTTCGTGTTCAGTTGGCCGTCGGTCGCCTCGCTGGTCGGCGTGCCGCTGCCCTTTGTGGACTACCAGCACGATCGCAAGACGGCGGCGGCATCCGGCCCGGCCGTGGCACGCACGCTGCGGCGGCTCTATGATTTCGTCGACGGGCTGCCCGAGAGCGAACGCTGCAACCAGAGCATTCATCTCATCTGTCACAGCATGGGCGTCTATGTCCTGCGCAACGCGTTGCAGGCCTTGATGCAGATGCCCGACCCGGTCGCCGGCGCGGCCATGGCCGGCGGCGTTCCGGCGATGGTGCGGATGGGCGGGACGCAGCCGTCCCTGACCGGATTGCGCAGGACCTTCGACAAGGTCGTGCTCGCGGCGGCCGACGAGGACGCGGACGCGTTCGACGACCCGGCGAAGCTGAAATATCTGCCGCGCACCGCGAGCAGCGTCACGGTCTATCACTCGACCAAGGATTGGGTGCTCAATACGCTGAGCGCGGGCACGAAATTCAACGGTCCGCGGCTCGGCAGCGACGGTCCCGACAACATGGGCAGCATCAGCGACAAGGTCACCGCGATCGATTGTTCGGATGTGACGACGTTCGAGCAGGACCCGCAGCAGCACCAGTATTACCGGATCTTCCCGGTGGTCCGCGACGACATCGTCCAGGTGCTGCAGGGCGTGCCGCAGAACCAGGTCAGCAACCGCGATCCGGTGGGGTCGGGACGCTACCGCATTCGGCCGCAGGCCCGCTTGGCGGTCAGGGCCACCAGTCCCAAGCCGCGCGCCGCGAAGGCGCGCGTCGCCAAGTCCGGTGCTGCGAAGAAGAGGGCGGCCGGCGGGAGCTGAGCGCGGGACGCAGGCGCGCCCGCATGGGCCGGCTCGGCGACGAGACGAGGCTGCTGCGGCTCGCCCGCCAGCTCGAGCAGGCGCAGCCCTGGTTCGCGCGCCTGCCGGACTGGGTGATGCAGAGCTGACGATCTCAGCGTTTGATGATGACCACTTCGAGATACTCCGACGGCACCACCATCGTGCCGTCCTCGGCGCGATTGAGCGTCCCGATCAGGGCCAGCATGTCGCGCTTGAGATCGGCCTGGCGGTCGCCATCAAGCGCAGCGAAGGCCTTGAGCACCGGGCCATAGTAGGTCTTGAACACGTCGACGAAATGCTCAGGCGAGCGGTAGCGCATCGCGAAATGACGCCGATGGCAGCGAATGTCGGTGGCATCGGCGAACATCTCTCGGATGCGTGCCTCGGTGCCCCACAGCGCCGGCGATCTGGCGCCGGCGGGCGGTGGCAGATATTTGCCGAGCGTCTTGAACAACTGGCCGATGAAGCCGTCGGGGGTCCAATTGGCCAGGCCGATCTTGCCGCCGCTGCGGCACACCCGGGTGAGCTCGGCGGCGGCGCGCTCCTGCCGGGGCGTGAACATCACGCCGAATGTCGAGACCACCACGTCGAATGTGCCATCGCCGAACGGAAGCGCCTCGGCATCGGCCTCCTGGAACTGCACGGACAGGCCGTCGGCGGCGGCACGCTGGCGCCCGCGGTCGAGCAGGGCAGGCACGTAGTCGGTCGAGACGACGTTGCACCAGCGCCGCGCCGCAGCCAATGTGACGTTGCCGTTGCCGGCGGCCACGTCGAGCACCTTCTGGCCGGCGCGGATGTCAAGCGCCTCGCAGAGTTCCTCGCCGACGATCTGCAGCGTGTTGCCGACGATGGCGTAGTCGCCGGACGACCACGCGCTGTGCTGGCGTGCCTTGAGCGCGGTGAAATCCGGCTCTGCGGTCGCGCCGGCCTGAATTGCAGCTGATGCGGTCATGATGGTCTCCTCCGGAGAATGCAGCGCTGTTGCGCGCGCTGGTGTGTGGAGACGTACGCGGCAGGCTTCGGGCGGCGCTATCCAGATCGCGACACGGCCATCCGGATCGTGAACTTTTCGAGCGCCGCCGATGACCCATAGGCAATTGGACGTCGTCGCATGATGGACGGAGATCAGGTTCCCCTGGCGGCGCGGCAGCCTTTGCCACGCAGCGTACGCCGCGCGCTCGAAGCGATGCATGACGACCTCGGGCGGCGCTGGACGCTGGCCGATCTGGCGAAGATTGCCGGCGTTTCCGGACGGACCTTGCAGCGCCAGTTCGTCAGGTCGATCGGCCGGTCGCCGCAAATGGTCCGGCAGGAGATCGGCTACGCGCGCGCCCGTGTCGAGTTTCTGCAGGGGCGCGCCGGCGGGAAGGTGATGGACGTCGCGCTGCGCTGCGGCTTCCCGCATTACGGCCGCTTCGCCGCCGGCTATCGTCGCTGCCACGGCGAGACGCCGTCGGAAACCCTGAAGCGGCAGGCGGTCTTGATGGCGCAGCTCGCCGCGTCGCGCACCACCATTGCGCCGGTGCGCGATCGGCCGACCATTGCCTTCGCCATGATCGCCACCGATCCGAGCGTGCGCGAGCTGGCGGACGACCTCGCGGCCGAGCTCACGCTGGCGCTGACCCGCGCGGGATTTGCCGTGACGACCCAGCCGCGCGCGGCGCGCTACCGCATGAACGCGTCGCTCCAGGGTCGGGATGGCGCGTCACGGCTGCTGCTGCAGCTGATCGACCAGGACAGCGGCGGGCTGATATGGGCGCATCGCGGCGAGGTCATGCTGCGGTGGGAGGCCGACAGTCACGAACGGTTGGCCGCCCGCGTGGCGGCATCGCTGCTGCAAAGCCTGCGCCGCGCCGAGATCGATCGGGCGCTGCGCAAACCGGATGAGGATCTGACCACGCAGGATCTCGCGCTGCGCGCCATGCCCGGCGTGCTGTCGCTCGACGCCGACGGCAACCGCAGTGCGCTCGAGCTGCTGCATCAGGCCATCGCCCGCGATCCCCGTCATGCCCTGGCCACGGCGCTCGCGGCCTGGGCCTACGGCCAGCGCGCGGTCTATCATTTCGGCACCGCGCCCGGGCAGGACCGGCAGCTTGGTCGCGCCCTGGCGCAGCGCGTGCCGACCGAGCTTGCGGATGCGACCGTGCTGTGCGTGCTCGGCAACGCGCTCACCTTGCTGGATGAGCTCGCCGAGGCCGAGCAGGTGGTGGGCCGGGCGCTCGCGCTGGATGGCGGTGCCGCCTGGGCCTGGAGCCGCAGCGGCTGGCTCGATGTCTATCGCGGCGATGCCGCGTCGGCGATCGAGCGCTTTCGGATTGCGCTGGATCTCGCGCCGCAGGACCCGCTCGCCTTCAACGCCATCATTGGAATCGGCTGCGCGCATTTCGCCGCCGGGACCTACGCGGAGGCGGCGCGCTGGCAGCAGCGCGGCCTGCGCGAGCACCCGTCGTCGCTCTGGGTGCACCGGACCATGTGCCCGTCCCACGTGCTGGCGGGCGAGCGATCCGCGGCCCTGCGCAGTCTGCAGGCGCTGCGTGCCGGCTATCCGGACCTGACCCTGGCCGAGGTCCAGCGCGGCATGCCGCCGCTACCGGACGCCTATTCGGCCCGGGTATTCGAGGGATTGTCCGACGCCGGCCTGCCGGCGTAGCGGCGGCCGGTCACCGTCACCTCTTCGGCATGCCGATGGCGCGGCCGAGCCCGTCGGGCTGCGGCAGCGCGGCATGCGCCTGCAGCACGCGGGCGATGTTGGCCTGGATGTCCGGCGGAAACGGCGCGACCTTGCGCTTGGTCATGTCGATATGCACCGACATGCCCTCCGAACTCGCCGAGATCCAGCCTTCGTCGGCGTGGCGGAGCTCCTCGAACGTGTGCAGCCGCTTCTCGTCGGCACCGATCAGCCAGACTGCGACCTGCACCGGATCACCCAGATGGATCTCGCGCAAATAGCGCACGTGGCACTCCGTGATGAAGGTCGAGCCCTGCCGTTCCTTCATGTAGGCCGGTCCGATGCCGAGCTCGGCCCATAGCTGGTCGATCGCGCGGTCGAACATCACGTTGTAATAGGCCATGTTGAGATGGCCGTTGTAGTCGATCCATTGCGGCTCGATCTGCATGATGGACGACAGGAACGGCCCCGCGCCGGCTTGTGTGGGCACTGCATTATCGCTCATCGGCTCTTCCGTTTGCTCCCTTGACCCCTGTTGCGTCCTTTGCCACGGTCCGCCCAACTTTCGGAGGAAGCAGTGGCGACGACGATCCCCCATCACGATTTGAAGCGGCCCGCGCCGGAGGCGCTCAAGAGCGCGCTCGACGCGCTGGCGGCCCGCTTCGGCAACCGGCTCATCACCTCGCAGGCCGTGCGCGAGCAACATGGCCATACCACGACCTGGCTGCCGACGCAGCCGCCGGATGGCGTGGTGCTGGCGCAGGAGACCGCCGACATCCAGGACGTCGTCCGCATCTGTGCGCCAAAGGGCGTGCCGATCATTCCGTTCGGCACCGGCACCTCGTTGGAGGGCCAGGTCAATGCGCCGGCCGGCGGCATCTGCATCGACATGCGCGACATGAACAAGGTGCTGGAGGTGCATGCCGAGGACCTCGACTGCGTGATCCAGCCCGGCATCACCCGCAAGACCTTGAACGAATATCTGCGCGACCAGGGCCTGTTCTTTCCGATCGATCCCGGCGCCGACGCGTCCCTCGGCGGCATGGCGTCGACGCGGGCCTCCGGCACCAATGCGGTGCGCTACGGCACCATCCGCGAGAACGTGCTGGCGCTGAAGGTCGTGCGCGGCGACGGCGAGATCATCAAGACCGGCACCCGCGCCAAGAAGTCCGCGGCCGGCTACGATTTGACGCACCTGTTCATCGGCGCCGAGGGCACGCTCGGCATCATCTGCGAGATGACCATCCGGCTGCGTGGCATTCCCGAGACCATCGCCGCGGCGTCGTGCTCGTTCGAGACCGTGCGCGGCGCCTGCCAGGCGACGATCCTCGCGATCCAGACCGGGATTCCGGTGGCGCGCATCGAGCTGCTCAATGCGGCGCAGGTCAGGGCGTGCAACGCCTATTCCAAGCTGACGCTGCCGGAGACGCCGCTGCTGCTCTTGGAGTTTCACGGCAGCGAGGCCGAGGTCGCCGAGCAGTCGAAGAACTTTGCCGAGATCGCCAGGGAGTGCGGCGGCGGCGACTTCGCCTGGACCACCAAGCCGGAGGACCGCACCAAGCTGTGGCAGGCGCGTCACGATGCCTATTGGTCCGTGAAGGCGATCCGGCCCGGTGTCGGCGTGGTCGCGACCGATGTCTGCGTGCCGATCTCCAGGCTCGCGGACTGCGTCACCGAGACCGAGGAGGACCTCGCGCGTCTCAGGCTGACCTCGCCGATCGTCGGCCATGTCGGCGACGGCAATTTCCACTGCTCCTTGATGTGCGACGTCGACGACGCCGACGAGATGGCGCGCGGCGACGAGTTCATGCATCGCCTCGTCGAGCGCGCGCAGGCCATGGGCGGCACCTGCACCGGCGAGCACGGCATCGGCCAGGGCAAGCAGAAATATCTCGAGTCCGAGCTCGGCCCGGAAGCGCTCGATGCGATGCGCGCGGTGAAGCAGGCGCTCGATCCGCAGAACATCTTCAATCCAGGCAAGATCATCCCGGCGCGCTGATTGGCAATCCAAGCCGAGCTGGGTTTCGGATTTGGGTTCGGCGTGCAGGCCCGCTGCTCACATAGGGCCGCTGCTCACATCTCCCAGCTCGCGGGAGATGTCGGAATGCATCACGATTCACCAAATAGAAAACGCCGCCGCGTTCGACACGCGGCGGCGCTTTGTTTCCGTGCAGATCAACGGCAGACGCGGCGCGGTCCCCACGGGGTCGGCCGCACCCAGCAGGTGCGCGGGCCGTAGACGCCGTAGCCGTAGGGGCGATAGACGCGCGGGGCGGGCCGGCAGCGGCCCCAGCGGTCGGGGAACCAACCGGGACCACAGCCGCCGGCGACGCGCTCGACATTGCTGTCCGGAGCAGCCGGCTGGGCTGGCAGCGTGAAGGCCTGCGCGGCCGACGCGCCCAACATGACGGTCGCGGCGAGCAGGGCGGAGGTGAACAGATTGCGCATTGCAGTGCGGTCCTCTCGTTGGTTTCGAAGCAGTGCAGTCCTTAGACGTCGTCGGGCAAATTTTGGTTTCGCAATTTTTTCGAGGTCGCGAAACCTCTTCCCAGTACCATAGAGCTCTCCACGACGCCGGTCGCCCGATGCAGCTCTGCCGATCATGTGGCGCATCGCTGCAGTGTCGACGCCATCGTGCGGTCTTCTAGCAGACATTCGCTGCAAGGAACATGAACGATCAGCGACGCGTCCCGTTGGCTTTCGTCGCAGGCGGCATCATTTTCCGCCTTGCTGCGCCTTTGCGTCCTTCAACGCCGTCCTGCAACCGTCGGAGAGCTTGTCGAACTTCTCGATCATGCATTGCTTGATGCGGCCGCCGCCCGGCATGATTCCAGTACAGAGCGTACGCACATCGTCGCCGCAGGCCTGGCGCATGGCGCTCCTGTCCTGAGCCTGGGCGGCCGTGCTGGAGATGACTATCAACAGCAGCGGAAGAAGCTTGTGCATGATCAATGATTCCTCTCTCGCCGCGGCCGACGCGCCGGGCCTCGTGAGGCGGTTGTCTCGCCGATGAATTTAGCGGGCATATGTCGACCGTCGCCGCAACGTGTAACGGTTTGTATCACGAGGTCACTGCGCAGAGCGCAAGCGTCCGCCTGCCGCCGGGGTCGTCGTCGACCACGGCGGCGCTCGTGCCGCCATTCCCTCAAGCGTGCACGTCCGAGGCACTGCTGCGCAGCTTCTGCAGCGCGTGATCGACGCTGTGGAACACGCGCTCCCGCGGCAGCACATCGTACAGGCCGAACCGTTCGAAGGCCGCCTGGGCCCGCAGCGACTCCAGCCGCGCCACCGCGAACACGATACCGGTCTCGTTGCAGATATGGATCACGTCGCGCAGGGTCTGCGCGGCGGTGAAATCGATCTCGACGATGGCGCTGGCCTCGAACACCACCAGCCGCGGCTTGCGGCTGCGCAGCAGGCGCTGCATGTCGGCGCGGAACGTCGCTGCATTGAGGAAGCTGAGCGGGGCCTGGAAGCCGACCACGGCGATGTCGGACAGTTCCTCGCCCTTGATCTGCGGATGCGCCGGCCACCAGATCGTCGTGTCCGGCACGCGCTGGAAGGCGATGAGGTGGGCGCGCGTCGTGCTCCAGATGCCGTGCAGCAGCGACAGCGCGATGCCGAGCGCGACGCCCTGCTCGATCGGCAGTGCGACGATGGCCACCGCGGTGGCCAGGATGAGCAGGAACTCGCCCTTCGACGCACGATAGACGCTCGTGATCTGCGCGACGCGGATGATGCGCAGCGCGACGAACAGCAGCACGCCGCCGAGCGCTGCCTCCGGGACGTTTGCAAGCAGCCGGGCTCCGAACAGCACGAGCAGCAGCACGATCCCAGCGGCGAGCAGGCCCGCGACCTGCGACCGGCCGCCGGTCTCGACCACGATGCCGGTGCGCGGTGGACTCGCATCGACCGGAAACGCGCCGAACAATCCGGCCAGCAGGCTGCCGGCACCGGCGCCGAGGAAGTCGCGGTCGACGTCGGCCGCGCGGTCGGGATCGGAAGGGAACGAGCGCGTCGTCGCCGACGTCTGCACCATCACCACGACCGCGATCAGGAAGGCGAGCGGAACCAGCTTCGCCCATTGTTCCGGCCCGATCAGCGGCACGGACGGCATCGGCACCGTGCCGGCGATCTCGCCGATGACGGGCACGCCGCGTCCCCGCAGCCCGGCCGAGAGCACGAACAAGGTCGAGGCCGTAAGCGCGATCAGCGCGCCGGGAATGCGGGCGCTGATCCGCTCGCAGACCGTGATGGTCGCGAGCACGCCGAAGCCGATGAGCATCGTGTACCCGTTGGCCTTGCCGAGTTCGCCAGCGAGGGTGGCGATCCGCGCCAGCGTTGGCCCGCTCGGTGACGGCAGGCCGAGCACGCCCGGCAATTGCGAGACGATGATGTGAACGGCGATGCCGGCCAGGAAGCCCACGGTGACCGGCACCGACAGCAGGTTGGCGATGCCGCCCAGCCTGAAGCCGCCGGCCAGCACCAGCATGACTCCGACCAGCAGCGCCAGCGCCGCAGCGAGGCTGCCGTATTCAAGCGTGCCGCTGGCCGCGAGCAGCGCCAGGCCGCCGGCGAAGATCGGCGTGATCGTGGAATCGGCGCCGCAGGACAGGAAGCGGTTGGCGCCGAACAGCGCGAACCCCAGCGATCCCGCCATGAAGGCGAAGAAGCCGGTCTCGGGCGTGAAGCCGCCGAGCTTGGCGGTCGCCATCTGCTCGGGGATCGCGATCGCCGCCAGCGTCAATCCGGCGGCGAGATCGGCGGGCAGGGCGCTGATCCGCCAGCCTCGCAGCGAGCGGAGCATCGGCCAATGATGGTTGCCGTCGTGGCGTGGTTGCTCGATCATGTCGATGTCTCCAAGCGCATCACGGTCGATGTGTTCGTCCGCTCACGCAAGATCGCGATCCCAGGGCGGCTCCGGCGCGAACGCCGCGGCGAGGTGGTCTATGAAGGCGCGCACCTTGGCCGATGGCGTGCGGTCCGGCAGATAGACGGCGTGCACCGCCAGCAGGTCCGACGGCGGCGCGTCGAGCGTCAGCGGCACCAGCCGGCCCGCGCGGATGTCGTCGCCGACGATGAAGGTCGGCTGGTAGATCACGCCCTGTCCGGCCAACGCCGCCGCGAGCAGCGCATCGCCATTGTTGGCGCGCAGATTGCCGCTCACGGTGACATCGACCGCGGCTTTGCCGCCCATGCGCCAGCGCGACGGGCCGGCCGCCGCCAGCGTATAGCCGAGGCAGTTGTGACCGGCGAGATCGGCCGTGGTGCGCGGTGTCCCATGCACGGCGAGATAGGACGGCGCGGCACAGAGCATCATCCGGCATGGCGCGAGCCGCCGCGCCACCAGGCTGGAGTCCTTGAGCGTGCCGATGCGGATCGCGAGATCCCAGCCTTCCTCGATCAGGTCGACCAGCCGGTCGTTGAGGCCGAGCTCGACGCTGACGCCGGGATAGAGCGCGGCGAAGCCGGCGAGCAGCGGCGCGATCTGGCGCGTGCCGAAGGCGAGCGGGACATTGAGGCGCAACAGCCCGCGCGGCTCGACGCGGTCGGCCGCGATCGCGCTCTCGGCCGCCTCGAAGTCGCCGAGCACGCGCTCGGCAAGGTCGAGATAGCGGCGTCCGGCCTCGGTGATGGTCAGCCGGCGCGTGGTGCGGTGAAACAGCTTGGTGCCGAGTCGCGTCTCCAGCGCCGCGAGGTGTTTTGTCACCATGGTCGGCGACATGCCGAGCAGGCGGGCCGCGCCCGACAGGCTTCCGCAGCCGGCCACCTTCGAGAGCACCTCCAGTCCGGTCAGCCGGTCCAACACTGGATCATCTCACTCTTGGAGTGTGAACTGATTTTCCATTGTAGCGGATTATCGTCTGAGGGGAAATGATCCATATGGCGGGAAGTCCCCACGGAGGTCCCGATGATCGATTCCCGTACTGCGCCTTATGCCGCGCTCCTGCTCCGCCTCACTCTTGGCGGGCTGTTCCTGGCCCATGCCAGCCTCAAGCTGTTCGTCTTCAGCCCGGCCGGCACCGCAAAGTTCTTCGGCAGCATCGGCCTGCCGCCCGAGCTGGCCTATCTCGTGATCGCCGCCGAGATCCTGGCCGGCATTGCCCTGATCCTCGGCATCGCCACCCGCTGGGTCGCGCTCGCCGCCGTGCCGATCCTGCTCGGCGCCATCTTCACCGTGCATGGCTCCGCCGGGTTCTTCTTCAACAATCCGAAGGGCGGCTGGGAGTATCCGGCGTTCTGGGCGGTGACCCTGGTGATCCAGGCCCTCCTCGGCGACGGCGCCTATGCGCTGGGGGGCCTGCGCAGCGGCCTTGCCGGCGGTCAGCTCCGCAGCGCACACTGATCGTCATGGTTGGTTGACTGCCGCGACAATCTCAGTGTCGTCCCCGCGAACGCGGGGACCCATAACCACAAGCGGACTTGGGTCGAGCACGCTGGTCGACGCGCAGCCTGCCTCAAACGTCGATCCCGCGGTATGGGTCCCTGCTTTCGCAGGGACGACGGCTGTGGGTTGGGTTGACAGGTGGACATCCCTATATCGCCCGAGGAGCCATGACATGACCCTGCCCAGCATCTTCCTGTCGCACGGCTCGCCGATGCTGCCGCTCACGGATTCGGCCGCCCGTGACTTCCTCGTCGGCCTCGGCGGCAGCCTGCCGCGGCCGAAGGCGATCCTGGTGATCTCGGCGCATTGGGAGACCGACATCCCCGCCGTCAATGCGGTGGCCACCAACGAGACCATCTACGACTTCTACGGCTTTCCCCGTGAGCTCTATCAGTTGCGCTATCCCGCGCCGGGGGCGCCCGATCTCGCGCAGGCCGTCGCGGCGCGGTTGCAGGCGGCCGGCCTGCCGGTCGGCATCGACCGCGAGCGCGGCCTCGATCACGGCGCCTGGGTGCCGCTGCTTCTGATGTACCCGCAGGCCGACATTCCGGTGCTGCAGCTCTCGATCCAGACCGAGCAGGGCCCTGCGCATCATCTCGCGCTCGGCCGTGCGCTGGCGCCGCTGCGCGAGGAGGGCGTGCTGATCATCGGCAGCGGCAGCTTCACCCACAATCTCGGCGAGTTCCGCAAGCGCCGGCTCGACATCGACGATCCCGCGCCGTCCTGGGTGGTCGACTTCGCCGACTGGGTGCACCAGGCCGCGATCGAGGGCCGCGTCGATGATCTCGTCAACTACCGCCGTCTCGCCCCGCATGCGCGCGACAACCATCCGACCGACGAGCACTTCCTGCCGCTGTTCGCCGCGCTCGGCGCCGCCGGCGAGGGCGCCCGCGTGGAGCGCCTGCACAACAGCGCCAATTACGGCGTGCTGCGCATGGACGTGTATGCGTTCCACGGCGCAGACGAGGCGAAGGCTGCGGCGTGAGCCGCTGACTTGTTAGTTCGATCTGCATTTGCCCGTCGGGCCTATTTTGCCCGACGGGTTACTTTGTCGCAGTCATTTCGCTTGCGTCGTCGGGCAAATCACCGCGATCCTTCCGCGCATCCCGCCTCACTTGCGGAGGGGCGTTGCGCGCGATCGTCACGACACGCGAGGCGGGGAGCGGTGGCCGCGAGAACTCGCAGCATGTCCTGTCGATGTGCGGACGAACGAAGCTCTTGCGGACGTGAAGTTGCAGGGTTCTGATACCTCGACGCTGGTATCACCGCGCAACGCGTGAAACGCGTTGTCGCGCATGGCGGCCAACAAGCCGAGCGCCAGGAAGCCTGCATATAAGCGTGAAGCCCATCGCGCAGGGAGGGCCGGGCGATCTCGGCTGAACCTGTGGTACCTGCCGCCTGCATTTTTTTGAGCAGGCGGGCCACGGGCGCGGCCAGCGCCCGGCCTTCCCTGCGCCCTCCTGATTGATGAGGGTGAACGGACGTTGCACAGCCCGGGCATGTCATGCCGCGGAATTGCAGACGCGCGTCGGTCTGTTCGATGAACGCGAGATATCTCAGCGTCGTCATTGCGAGCACAGCGAAGCAATCCAGAGTCCCGTCCACAGCCCTGGATTGCTTCGCTGCGCTCGCAATGACGGAGGAGAGGCCAGCGTTCCCAAAGGTGCGCCGCACACATGACCTCGGAGGTAACTGACACGGGATGGCGCGGCGTAGAAAATCCTTGACCCCTCCGCATGCAGATGATGCGAAGGATGCACCAGGGAGTGAAACAACAACAATGCGCCTACCCTTCTATTATGGCTGGGTCATCGTCGCCGTGACCTTCGTGACGATGGCCGTCGGCGTCAATGCGCGCACCGCGTTCTCGCTGTTCTATCCGCCTGTTCTCGCCGAATTCGGCTGGGACCGCGGCGTCACCGCCGGCGCGTTCTCGTTCGGCTTCGTTGCCTCCGGAATCGTCAGTCCGCTGATCGGACGGCTGATGGATCGCACCGGCCCGCGGGCCGTAATGGAGCTCGGCGTCGTGCTGATGGCCGGCGGTCTCCTGCTCGCGCCGCTGACCACGCAGCCCTGGCATCTGTACCTCACCATCGGCGTGATGGTCGGCGCCGGCAGCGTCTGCCTTGGCTATTCCGGCCAGTCCTTGTTCCTGCCGAACTGGTTCATTCGCCGCCGCGGGCTGGCGATCGGCATCGCCTTCGCCGGCGTCGGCGTCGGCTCGATGACGCTGTTGCCGTGGGTGCAGCACATGATCGCGCAGACCAACTGGCGCACGGCCTGCACCGCGATGGGCATCGTCGTGCTGGTTGTGCTGGCGCCGATCAATCTCTTGCTGCGCAAGAAGCCGGAGGAGATCGGCCTGCGCCCCGACGGCGACGCCGCGCCGCTCGCCCACGCGGCCAAGCCGGTCTCCAACGTCGTCGACGCCGCCTGGGCCGGCACCGACTGGACGTTGTCGCGCGCGCTGCGCACGGGCCGGTTCTGGTGGCTCGCGCTGGGCTATTTCTTCGGGCTCTACGTCTGGTACGCGGTGCAGGTGCACCAGACGAAATACCTGCTCGAGATCGGCTTCAGCTCGAGCGTCGCGGTGTGGGCGCTCGGGGCCGTCAGCCTGCTCGGGATTCCCGGCCAGATCGCGCTCGGCCATCTGTCGGATCGCCTGGGGCGCGAGGCGGTGTGGGGATTAGGCTGTCTCGGCTTCGCGATCTGCTTCGCCGCGCTGATCGCGCTCAAGGCCGCGCCGTCGCTGGTGCTGATCTACGTCATGGTGGCGACGCAGGGCGCGCTTGGCTACGGCCTGACCTCGGTGATGGGCGCGGTCGCGCTGGAAATATTCCAGGGGGCGCATTTCGGCAGCATCTTCGGAACGCTGATGTTGATCGGGCTGTGCGGCGGCGCAGCGGGGCCGTGGGTGACCGGCGTGCTGTATGACTACACCCTGAGCTACACGCCGGGCTTCGTGATCGCCTTCCTCGGCGCCTTCGTCTCGGCGGCGGCGATCTGGATCGCGGCCCCCCGCCGGGTCCGCCTCGTCGCCGGCCAGTTGCACAGGTTAAAGACGGCGGGGGCGGCGGCATGATGTGTGATCGGGGCCGACTTGCCATCGCGCCGCGGCCGTGAGCTAATCGGCCAATCCAGGGAGAGGAACCCCATGAACGAGCATGTCCAGGCCGCCAAGGCCGCGCCGCTGTTCAATCCGCTGTCGCCGGAGTTCATCCGCGACCCCTATCCCTTCTATGCGCAACTGCGCGACAACGATCCGATGCATGTGACGCCGTTCGGCGCGTTCCTCGCCAGCCGGCACGCGGAATCGAGCCTGGTGCTGCGCGACAAGCGCTTCGGCAAGGACTTCGTCGCGCGTTCGATCCGGCGCTACGGCCCCGACATCATGAAGGAGCCGGTGTTCCAGAGCATGCGGCATTGGATGCTGCAGCAGGACCCGCCGGACCACACCCGGCTGCGCGGCCTCGTCGTGAAGGCGTTCACGGCGCGGCGGGTCGAGGACATGCGGCCGCGCATCCAGGAGATCGTCGACCGCACGCTCGATCAGGTGATCCCGCAGGGCCGGATGGATCTGATCGAGGATTTCGCCTTCAAGCTGCCCGTCACCGTGATCTGCGACATGCTTGGGATTCCCGAGGAGCATCGCGAGGCGTTCTACAAGAGCTCGCGCGAGGGCGGCCGCCTGCTCGAGCCGGTGCCGCTGTCCAAGGCCGAGATCGCCGAGGGCAATGCCGGCAATGCCGTGTCCAAGGCGTATTTCCAGCACCTGTTCGAGCTGCGCCGGAAACATCCGGGCGACGACCTGACGACGCAGCTGCTGCAGGCCGAGGAGGATGGTGCCAAGCTCAGCCATGAGGAACTCACCGCCAACATCATCCTGCTGTTCGGCGCGGGACACGAGACCACGGTCAACCTGATCGGCAACGGCCTGCTGGCGCTGCACCGCAACCCGGAGCAGCTGGCGCTCTTGAAGGCGCGGCCGGAGCTGATCACGAACGCGATCGAGGAATTCCTGCGCTACGATTCCTCGGTGCAGCTCACCGGGCGGGTCGCGCTCGAGGATATCGAGGATCTCGGCGGCCGGCGGATTCCTGCGGGCGAGAGCGTGCTGTGTCTGCTCGGCTCGGCCAACCGCGATCCCGCGGTGTATCCGGACAATCCGGAGCAGCTCGATATCACCAGGCCAAACGTGAAGCCGCTGTCGTTCGGCGGCGGCATCCATCATTGCCTGGGCGCGCAGCTTGCCCGGATCGAGGCCGAGATCGCCATCGGAACCCTGCTGCGGCGGCTGCCGGAGCTGAAGCTAGACGATCCGGACAACCCGGACTGGCGGCCGACCTTCGTGCTGCGCGGCCTCAAACGGCTGCCGGCCCACTGGTAACCATCTTCGTCAACGGAGTTGTCCAACGCCCCGGAAAGACCGACAGCGCTGTGACTTCGCCATACTTAATCCTATATGATGCAGCGCTCCGGTATCGATGCCAGTGGGCCGCGGCCGCATTGGTTTTAAGGTTGGGACGCCGGAGCGTTGTCCTTTGAGGGAGACCCCGTGCAGACGACCCTGCTCGGCTTGGCGATTGCCTTCATCCTTGCGCTCCTTGCTGCGCTGATCGGCCCGTACTTCGTCGACTGGAACCAGTTCCGGCCGCAGTTCGAGGCCGAGGCGGGCAAGATCATTGGCGTGCCCGTGCGGGTCGCCGGTGCGCTGGACGCACGGCTTTTGCCGACGCCGACGCTGCGGCTGCGCCAGGTCACCTTCGGCGGCGCCAACCACCTCGGCAAGCTGCGCGCCGACAAGCTCGACGTCGAATTCAGCCTCGGCGACCTCATGCGGGGGCAGTGGCGGGCGAACGAGCTTACCATCGGCGGCATGGCGGCCGATCTCGGCCTCGATGCCAAGGGTCAGGTCGACCTGCCGGCAGCCTCCGGCCGCTTCGATCTGGCCGCGCTCGCCATCGACCGGCTCAACCTCACCGGCCGTGTCGCGCTGCACGACGCGGCCAGCCGCTCGACGCTGGAACTGACCGACATCGTCTTCTCCGGCGACGTGCGTTCGCTGGCCGGTTCGCTGCGCGGCGATGGCGCGGTGTCGATCCGCGGCGGCCGCTACCCGTTCCGGGTGTCGTCGAGCCAGGACAAGGACTCCAACGGCCTGCGCGTCCACCTCAACATCGACCCGGGCGAGCGTCCCGTGATGGCCGACATCGAAGGCCTCATCAGCTTCCCCAACCGCTCGCCGAAGTTCGAGGGCGCGCTGACGCTGTCGTCGCCCCCGAAGGAGCAGGGCGCCGACAACGACAAGCCCGCCCAGCCTGTGAAGGAGCCATCCGCAAAGCAGGCTCAACAGGCCAAGGCGGGTCCGCTGAACCAGGCCGGCGCGACGCCTTGGCGCATCGCCACCAAGATCGTCGGCGACCAGGCGTCGGCCAAGCTCGACCAGATCGAGGTCAGCTTCGGCCAGGAGGATCGCTCGCTCAAATTCGCGGGCAGCGGCGACGTCCGTTTCGGCGCCGCCCCCGTGCTGAAAGCCTCACTGTCCGCACGCCAGCTCGATGCCGACAAGCTCCTGGCCGGCGGTGACGACATCAAGGATCGGCGGGCGATCGCGCCCGCGCTGGTGCTGCCGGCGCTGCGCAATTGGATCGCACAACTGCCGACCCTGCCGATGCCGGCCAACGTGCAGTTCGCGACCGAGCAGATCATGCTTTCCGGCCGCCCGGTGCAGAACTTTACTGCCGACCTCCACAACGAGCCTTCGGCATGGAGCCTCGAAAAGGTCGATCTGCGCGCGCCCGGCTCGACACGGCTGACCTTCCGGACCATCGGCATCTCGACCTCGGTCACATCGGGCTTCACCGGCGCGCTTGATCTCGAATCGTCGGAGCCCGACACGCTGGTGGCCTGGCTGCAGGGCCGCAGCGACAGCAGCTATCGCACGCAGCGTCCGCTGCGGCTGCGCGGCGACCTCAACGTGGCGCCGGAGCGGGTCGCGATCGACAGCCTCAAGGCCGATATCGACGGCGGCTCCGTCGATGGACGCGTCGCCCTCGTCAACCGGCCAGCAGGGCCGGGCTCGCGTTTCGAGGCGGTGCTGAAGGGCGATCGGCTCGATCTCGACGCGGCGATGGCCGTGACGCGTTCGCTGGTCGGCGTTACCGGCGAGTGGCCGGCGGAGGCCAGCGTGGCGCTGGACGTCGGCCGCGCCAAGCTCAGCGGCCAGGAGCTGCGTCCGCTCACCGCGCGCTTTTCCTACGATCCCAAGACCATCGCCATCGACCAGATCAAGTTCGGCCAAAGCAGCGGCGTGACGAGCGAGGGCTCCGGCCGGTTCGATCGCGCCGATGCAACCGGGCGGCTGGTGGTGACCTCGATGGCCGGCTCGCTCAAGGAGATCACTGCGCTGGTGCAGCCGCTCGCGCCGCAGATCGCCGCCCGCTTCGATGCGCTCGGCACGCCTGCCGGTGCCGCCCGGCTGAAGCTTACGCTCGATCTCGCCAAGGATCCGGCCAATGCCGATCGCAGCCAGGCCAAGGCGGTGCTCGATCTCGACGCGCCGCAACTCAAGGGCTCGGCGACGCTGACGGCAAAACCGTCGGCGGCGGCGCTGCGCAGCTTCGAGCTCGATGCGATCGATCGAACCGAGCTTGGAATCGAGAGCCGGGTGTCGTCGGAGCAGGGCAGTGCCGTGCTAGCGCTGCTCGGACTAGATCGCGTCGCGGCGGCGGGCAACGGTCCGGCCCAGTTCGACGCCAGCGTGACCGGCAGCTGGCGGACGCCGCTGCGGGTGAATGCGAAGCTGTCCGGCGCCGGTCTCGATTGCGATGCGCAAGGCTCAGTCGATCCCTGGGGCGACACCGCCAAGGCCAACGTCAATCTGCGCCTGCGCAGCGCCAATCTGTCGCCGTTGTTCGGATTGAAGCCGCAGGATCCGGCGGCGCAGAACATCCGCCTGTTCGGCCGTCTTGGTCTTTCCAACAATCGCGTGACGCTCGATGACATCGACAGCACGGTCGGCGGATCGCGGCTGCGTGGCCGGCTCGCGCTGGTGCTCGACGACGACAAGCAGATCGACGGCGAACTCGGGCTGGACGCGCTCGACGTGCCGCAAGTGTTCTCGGTGCTGATCGGCGGGGCCGGGCGTGAGCCGGCCGAGCCTTTGGGCGCCGGTCTCTTGAAGGGATGGCGCGGGCGCGTCTCGTTTCAGGCCCTCAGCGGCGCCATTCTGAACGGCACTGATCTGCGTCCGCTGGGCGGCGCCATCAAGAGCGACGGCCAGTCGCTGACCATCGAGAATCTCAAGGGCAAGCTCGGCGGCGGCGACGTCACCGCGACCGTCGATACGCGCTCCAACGCGAATGGTCTCGTCCTGAACGGCCGCGTCGAGCTGGCCGGTATTGACGGCAACGCGCTACGCTATCACAGCCTGAAGATGCCGGCCGGCAAGGTTTCGGCGCAGATGACGCTCGCCGCCGAAGGACGCAGCGTGCAGGCAATGATCAATGCGCTCTCGGGCAATGGCACGGTGACGCTTGACAATGCGGCGCTCCCCAATCTCGACCCGCGGGCGTTCGATGCGGCGTTGCGCGCGGCCGACGCAGGCCAGGTGAGCGACGACGGCAAGTTGCGGCAGGTGATCGAGCCGGTGCTGGCATCGGGGACGTTGCCGGTCACGGCTGCGCAGATCCCCTTCATCATCCGCGATGGCCGGCTGCGTGTCGGCGCCACCACGCTCGAAGCGCAGGGCGCCCGTGCCATCGTCTCCGGTGGCTTCGACATTCCGGCCGATCAGGCCGACATTCGCGTCAGCCTGAGCACGGGCACGGTCGGCAATGCCAATAGCCGTCCCGAGATCCAGCTGTTCGTGGTCGGGACGTCCGAGGCGCTGACGCGCGCGGTCGACGTCACCTCGCTGTCGTCGTGGCTGGCGGTGCGTGCCATCGATCGCGAGACGCGGCGGCTGGATGCGATCGCGCGCGGCGAGGTGCCGCCGGCCTATCCGTCGTCGACGGCGTCGCTGCCCGGTGCACCCGAGGCTGGCCCGGCGGCACCGAGCGCGGCCGACGTGCCGCTGCCCGGTCGTGATCCGCGGCGCGAGCCGCGCACCAAGCTGGGTGGTCCGCGCGCCGTCGTGCCGCCGCTGACCCCGCCGCTCTCGGCTCCCGCCCCTGCGCCTCAGCCGGCGGCACCGATGGCATCGAGCCAGCCGCAGGTCGCGCCCTTGCCGCCGCCGGTCGAGATCAAGCCCGCGCCGGGTGCGCTGCCGCCGCGCCCACGGCCGGTGCCGCGTCCGCCGGTCGTGCTGACGCCGCCGGGCAGTCCATGATGCTGGCTGACGGCGTGCGGAGACCGCGCCGATGATGACCTTGCGACAGGTCGAGGTCATTCGGGCGGTCATGGTGACGGGCACCATCAACGGCGCCGCGCGCCTGCTGAAGGTGTCGGCACCGGGCGTCAGCCGTCTGGTGAAATACACCGAGCGCTCGCTCGGCATCCGCTTCTTCCAGCGCCAGAACGGCCGCTACTTCCCGACGCCCGAGGCGCAGAACATCTTCGAGCAGATCAACAGCGTCTACGAGAAGGTCGACGATCTCAGCTACATCATCTCCAACATCGGCCGTGGCGCGCTGTCGGAACTGCGCGTCGGCTCGGTGCCCAGCATCTCCCAGGTGATGGTGCCGCGCGCGATCGAGCGCGTCCGCCGCCGCTATCCTGATTTGGGCATCGACATCAACATCCTCAAGATCGAGGAGGCGATCGACTATCTGATGCTGGGAAAGGGCGAGTGCGTGGCGATGAGCTACCGGCTCGATCATTCCGGGCTCGAATTCCTGCCGCTGGCCTCCGGCGAATTGTTCTGCATCGTCCCGCCCGGCCACGAGCTCGCCGGCCGCAAGCAGGTGTCTGCTGCCGAGATGACCCGCTATCCGTTGATCGGCATCGATCCCAACGACCCTTACGGCAGGATCATGGCGGAGATCTTCGCGCGCAACAAACTCAGCTACAACATCTCGATCAAAGCGCGCTTCGGCACCACCGTCTGTGCGCTGGTGAAGGCGGGGCTCGGCATCGCCGTGATCGACCAGTTCACGGTCGCGCATGGCGGCTATCCCGGCATCGAGCTGTTGAAGATCGCCGAGCCGACGCGGTTCGACACCTACATCGCGGTCAAGCGCGGTACGCCGCTGTCGCTCTACGCCGAACACTTCATCGACTGCTTGCGCGCGGAGATGCGCGCGCTGGAGCCCGGCCGACGTCAGGTGGCCAAACCGGCGAAATCCGGTGGCGGCAAAAAATAACATGATGTTAGGTTCAGCCGATATTTGAGTAATTGTGTTAGCGAGCGGACGCGCTATCGTCTGCAACGAAATCCGCGCGTGCGGCGCTCGCACGTCGCAGCAGCAAGAGACAAAAGCGAACGTGCCTGATCTTTCCGCGCTCAAAGCCCGAAAATTCCTGACCGGCTTGATCGGTGCCCCGATCGCGCATTCGGCCTCTCCCGCCATGCACGAGCACGCCGCGGCGGCGCTCGGCGTGCGCTGCCATTATCAGCTGATCGAGGTCGCCGGCGCGGATCGTGCCGGACTGGCGATGCTGCTGGAGGGCGTGCGCCAGCTCGGCTTTGCCGGTGTCAATGTGACCTACCCGTACAAGGAAGCTGTGGTCGAGCTGCTCGACGAGCTCGCGCCGAAGGCGGCGGCGATGGGCGCGGTCAATACCGTCGTCGTGCGCGATGGCCGGCTGATCGGCCACAATACCGATACCACCGGCTTCGAGCGGGCAGTGGCGCCGCTGGTCAGCCAGACAGGTCGCGGCACCGTGGCGCTGATTGGGGCCGGCGGGGTTGGTAAAGCGATTGCGTTCGCGCTTGCGAACCTCGACGTTGCAGGCTTGCACATCTACGACACCGAGCGCGCGCGTGCGGAGAAGCTGGCGAACCTGCTTCCGGGCGGCAAATCCATCACGGTGGCCGATAGCGTCGAAGAGGCGCTGCAGGGGGCGGTGGGCGTCGTCAACGGCACACCGATCGGGATGCTGCCGAACCGCGGTACGCCGGTGTCGGATCACTTGCTGCGTGCCGACCTCTGGGTCGCCGACGCGGTCTATTCTCCGCTCTGGACTCCGCTGCTGAAAGCCGCCAGGGCCAAGGGCGCTCAGGTCCTGCTCGGCCGCGAGCTCGCGATCTACCAGGCCGCGGACGCCTTCGAATTGTTCACCGGCCTTGTGCCTTCGACCGATGCGATGGGCGCGGCCTTCGACAACCACATGGCGGAGAGATATCCGGCGGTTGACGCCGCCTGAGCCGACGGCCAATACGCGCCGGAACAAGTCGTTCAAGCAAGAAGCGCAAACAAGCGTTTAAGACAGAGGAGGAAACAACGTGAGATCGATCATCCTGGCTGGCCTGTGCTCGGCCGTGCTGCTGTCCGGAGCCGCCTACGCGCAGTCCGGCGCCCCCATCAAGATCGCCGATGTCGCCGAGCTCTCGGGTGGCGGCGCGACCGTCGGCAACAACTGGAAGAACGGCATCGACCTCGCCGTCGAGGAGGTCAACGCCAAGGGCGGCATCCTCGGCCGCAAGATCGAGGTCAGCCATGCCGACTCGCAGTCGAACCCCGGCGTTGCGCGTGCGCAGGTGCAGAAGGCGCTCGATGGCGAGCCCTACGTGCTGCTCGGGCCCGGCTATTCCGGCTCGGTGAAGGTGACGGCGCCGCTGGCGGCCGAGGCCGGCATCACCCAAATCATGGGCGGCGAAGCGGCCGAGCTCACGCAGGCCGGCAACAAGTTCCTGTTCCGCACCTCGTTCGGCCAGCAATCGTCGATGCCGAAGGTCGCCAAGTACATCAACGACGAGATCAAGGCGAAGTCGGTGGCGGTGGTCTGGGTCAACAACGACTTCGGCCGCGGCGGACGCGACGTCATCACCAAGGAGTTCAACCGCCTCGGCATCAAGGTCGCGGCCGACCTGTCGACCGAAGCCGGCCAGGCCGACTTCGCCGCCGACGTCAGCAAGATCAAGGCGGCCGCGCCGGATGCCGTCTTCATCTATGTCAACGAGGAAGAGAGCGCGCGCATCCTCAAGGAGATCAAGCGCCAGGGCGTGACGGCGCCGCTGATCGGCGAGACCACGCTGGTCGGCCAGAAGGTCATCGAGCTCGCCGGTGATGCGGCCAACGGGGCTCGCGGCCATGTCGGCCTCACCACCGATGCGCCGGTCGAGGCCATCAAGGCGTTCCGCGACCGCTTCGTGAAGAAGTACAACTACGTGCCCGACCATAACGGCCTGAAGGGCTATCTCGCCATCTACATGGTCAAGGCGACGACCGAGAAGATGGGCAAGGTCGACTCCAAGGCGTTTGCCGATACGCTGCACGGCCTGACCATCAAGACATCGGCCGAGCCGAACATCCTGATGGACGTCACCTTCGATCAGAATGGCGACATCGATCGCCAGGGCTTCCTGGTCGAGGTGGTCGAAGGCAAGCAGGTCGTCAAGCAGGTGCTGCCGAAGCTCAACTGAGGACAACGGTCGACCGGCGGCGCCGGAGGGGATGCCAGTGCCGCCGTCACCCAAAGGCTTAGGGGGAAACGATGTCCAATCTGCTCGACCTGATCGTGGCGGGTCTCGCCACCGGCGCCATCTACGCGCTCGTTGCCGTCGGCTTCACCTTGCTGTGGCAGACCTCGCAGACCATCAACTTCGCCCAGGGCGAGTTCGTGATGCTGCCGGCCTTCCTGATGCTTGCGGTGATGCATCTCGGCGCGCCGTTCTGGCTCGCGGTTCTCGTCGGCATCCTGTTGTCGGCACTGCTGCTCGGTCTCGCCTTCAAGATGTTGCTGGTCGATCCGATGCTGCGGCATGGCGTGCTGCCGCTGGCGATCGCCACCATGGCGCTGGCGGTCGGGATCAAGGAGGCGGTGAAGCAGTTCTTCAGCGCCGAGGCCTCGCCTTTCCCTTCGATCGTGCCGGTCGGTGACGTCACCGTCCTGGGCCGGGCGATTTCGCTGCAGAGCCTCGGCGTGCTCGCCGTCGCGATCCTCGCGGTCGTCGGCTTGACCACGCTGTTGAACCGCACCTCGCTCGGCCATCAGATGCAGGCGGCCGCGCAGAATCCCACGGTGGCGCGCATCATCGGCGTGCCCGTCGAGCGCATGATCCTGCTGACCTTCCTGATCAATGCCGTGTTGGTCGCGCTGGCCTCGCTGCTGATCACGCCGATCTATCTCGCGAAGTTCTCCAGCGGCGAGGTGCTCGGGCAGGCGGCGTTCATCGCCGCGATCGTTGGCGGCTTCAACCAGGTGCGCGGTGCCATCGCCGGCGGTCTCCTGATCGGCGTCGTTGACAACCTCGCCGCGGCCTACGTCTCCACCCAGTATCGCGCCGCCGTTCCGATGGTGCTGCTGATCCTTGTCATCCTGTTCCGGCCGCAGGGCCTGCTCGGACGCGCCGAGGAGCGTACGGTATGAGCAAGCACAGCAGACTGCTTCTCGTCGCGCTGGCCGTCGTGGTCATTGCGGGTCTGATCATCATCCCGATGAACTTCAACCGCTACGGCCTGTACATCCTGAGCCAGTGGGCGGTGATGACCATCGCAGCGATGGGATTGAACCTTACGCTTGGCTACGCCGGGCAGGTGTCGCTGGCGCAGGGCGCCTTCGTCGGCATTGGCGCCTATGGGGCGGCGATCCTGACCACGCATGGCTGGCCGCTGATTGCCGCGCTCGGCCTCGTCATCTTGATCTGCTTCATCGTCGGCTGGCTCCTCGGCTATCCGGCGCTGCGCGTTCAGCATCACTATCTCGCCTTCGTCACGCTCGCGTTTTCGACGCTGGCGTTCCTGGTGTTCCGCAACGAGAGCTGGCTCACCAACGGCATCTACGGCATCAGCAACATTCCACGTCCCGACATCTTCGGCTTCCCGACCCGCAAGCCGCTGCCGTTCTACTATCTCTGTCTCGGCTCCCTCGGCCTCGTGACGCTCGCGATGTGGTGGCTGATCCGCTCGCCCTGGGGCCGCGCCTTCATGGCGCTGCGCGAAAATCCGATCCGGGCGCAATCGCTCGGCATCGACACGCGCCGCTATACGCTGATGGCGTTCGCGATCGGCTCGGTGCTCGGCGGCATCTCCGGCGTGCTCTATGCGCCGCTGACGCAATATGTCGATCCCGTACCGTTCAACCTGCAGCTCTCGCTCGATCTCCTGATGATGGTGATCGTCGGCGGCGCCGGCTTCATGCTCGGGCCGTTCCTTGGCGCCATGATAGCGGTGCTGCTGCCGGAGTGGCTGCGCTTCGCGGAAGGCTATTATCTGATGCTCTATGCGGCCGCCGTGATCGTGCTGCTGATCTATTCGCCGAGCGGCATTCTCGGCATCCTCGACCGCTATCTCAGCTCACGGCGAACCCAGGCGGCGTCCGCGCTGCGTGCGGCGGCTCAATCCAAGCTGGAGGCCGCGCGATGACCGCAGTTCTCGACGTACGCGACGTCAAGAAGAGCTTCGGCGGCATCACCGCCGTCAACGGCGTCAGCTTTGACGTGCAGGAGGGCGAGATCCTCGGCCTGATCGGCCCCAATGGCTGCGGCAAGTCGACGCTGTTCAACTGCATTCTCGGCCAGCTGGTGCCGAGCGCGGGCGAGGTCAGGGTCGACGGCAAGCTCGTCACAGGGCAGCGGCCGTCGGAGCTGAATCGTCTCGGCGTGAGCCGCACCTTCCAGCTGCTGCAGGTATTCCCGAAGCTGTCGGTGCGCGACAATCTCATTCTTGCCGGCCAGGAGCATCGCGGCAGCATGCTGTCGCGTCTGTTCGGTCCGTCCGATGCGGGCCTGACCACGACCGCCGATCAGATGATCGGCTTCTTCAAGCTGGAGCATCTCGCCAACGAGCCGGCCGGCGGCCTGTCCTACGGCCAGCAGAAGCTGCTCGATGCCGCCATGGCCTTCATGGGCGGTCCGCGGCTGGTGCTGCTCGACGAGCCTGCAGGCGGCGTCAACCCGACCATGCTGGGCGACCTCAAGGAGCGGCTGATCGCGATCAACCGCGAACGCCGCGCCACCTTCGTGGTGATCGAGCACAACATGGAGTTCGTGATGTCGCTGTGCTCGCGCGTCATGGTGATGGCGGAGGGCAAGGTGCTGGCGATCGGCAAGCCCGACGAGATCAGGGCCAACCCGGCCGTGATCGAAGCCTATCTCGGACATTGAGGAGACGGCGATGAGCGATCCCATTCTCGACGTCCAGAACCTCGTCGGCGGCTACGGCAAGATGACGATCCTCAACGGCACGACCTTCTCGGTGCCGGCGGGCTCGATCACCACCGTCATCGGTCCGAACGGCGCCGGCAAGTCGACCGTGTTCAAGGCGATCTTCGGCCTGCTCAAGCTGCGCGAAGGCAAGGTGGTCTTCAAGGGCCGCGACGTCACCGGCTTGAGCCAGCGCGCGCTGCTCGGCGCCGGCATCTGCTACATCCCGCAGGGCCGCAACATCTTCGGCGAGCTGTCGGTCCGTCACAATATCGAGCTCGGCGGCGTGGCCGCACCGCGCGAGTTCGATCTGGCCGCCCGTGTCGAGGCGGCGCTCGACGTCTTTCCCGTGCTGCGCAAGAAGGCGGACCGGCAGGCCTCGACCCTGTCAGGCGGCGAGCAGAAGCAGCTCGAGATCGCGCGCGGGCTTCTGCTCGAGCCGCAGCTCGTGCTGATCGACGAGCCCTCCATCGGCCTGTCGCCCTTGATGGTGCAACAGACCTTCGACATGCTAAAACAATTGCGCGACCGCGGCGTCTCGGTGCTCCTGATCGAGCAGAACGCGCGCTCGGCGCTGGAGATTTCCGATTACGGCATCGTGCTCGAGCTCGGCCGCACCCGGATCATCGACAAGGCCGACCGCGTGCTGGCCGATCCGCGCGTCGGCCAGCTGTTCTTGGGCGGCGCGATGGAGGAGACCGCGGCATGAACCTGCGCTCGATCGCAACGGTCTCCATCTCAGGCGCGCTCGACGAGAAGCTCAAGGCGATCGCCGCCGCCGGCTTCGATACGGTCGAGATCTTCGAGAACGATCTCGTCGCGTTCGGGATGCGGCCGCGCGAGATCGGGCAGATGTGCCGCGACCTTGGGTTGTCGATCTGCGCCTATCAGCCGTTCCGCGATTTCGAGGGCATGCCGGAGCCGCAGCGCGCGCGCAACTTCATCCGCGCGGAGCGCAAGTTCGACCTGATGCAGGAGCTCGGCACCGATCTGCTGCTGATCTGCAGCAGCGTGTCGCCGGCCTCGCTTGGCGGCATCGACCGGGCCGCCGCCGATTTCCACGAGCTCGGCGAGCGCGCGGCCAAGCGCGGCCTGCGCGTCGGCTACGAGGCGCTGGCCTGGGGCCGCCACGTCCATGACTATCGTGACGCCTGGGAGATCGTGCGCCGCGCCGATCACAAGGCGATCGGCGTCATCCTCGACAGCTTTCATGCGCTGGCGCCGGCGCTGCCGACCAACGCGATCCGCGCGATTCCGGCCGACAAGATTTTCCTGGTGCAGCTTGCCGATGCGCCGAAGCTCGAACTGGATGTGCTGTCCTGGAGCCGGCATTTTCGCAGTTTTCCGGGGCAGGGCGATCTGCCGGTAGGCGCGTTCATGGAGGCGGTCGCCGCGACCGGCTATTTCGGGCCGCTGTCGCTGGAGATCTTCAACGATCAGTTCCGCGCCGGCTCGGCGCCGCGCACCGCGCTCGATGGCATGCGCTCGCTGCTGCTGTTGCAGGACGACCTCGCTGGAAAGACGCCGGCGTCATCGGCCGCGCGCTTCGAGCCTCGGGTCAAGAGCCACGGCATCGGCTTCGTCGAATTCGCGGTCAGCGAGGACAAAGCGGAGTCTCTGGCGAGACTGTTCGGACAGCTTGGCTTCCGCAAGACGGGGCGTCATCGCAGCAAGGCGGTGCAGCGCTGGTCCCAGGGCGCAATCGAGTTGGTGATCAACTGCGAGCCGGCCAGTTTTGCGCATTCACACTACGTCACGCATGGGGCTGGTGTCTGCGCGTTGGCGCTGGACGTCGACAGTGCCGCTCGTGCCATGGCGCGGGCGCAGTCCTTGAAGACGCGCACCTTCACCCAGCCGGTCGGGCCGGGCGAGCTGGAGATCCCGGCGATCCATGGTGTCGGCGGCAGCCTGCTGTACTTCCTGGATACCCACGGGCGGCACTGGGACGTCGATTTCGAAGCCGTCGCCAGCGACAAGAGCACCGACCGTCTCGTCGCGGTCGATCACATCGCCCAGTCGATGCCGCATGAGGAGATGCTGTCCTGGCTGCTGTTCTATGCCGGGCTGATCGACTTCTCCCGCCTGCCGCAGATGGAGATCGCCGATCCCAGAGGCCTCGTGCAGAGCCAGGCGATCGTCAACGGCGATCGCAGCCTGCGCTTCATCCTCAACGGCTCCACGGCGACGCGCACCTTGTCGTCGCGCTTCATCTCCGAGTTCTTCGGCTCCGGCGTCCAGCACATCGCGTTCTCCTGCGACGACATCTTCGCGGCCGTGGCCGAGATGCGCGCCCGTGGTGCCGGCTTCCTCGACATTCCCGACAACTATTACGACGATCTCGAAGCCAAGTATGATCTTGCGCCCGAGACGATCGCAGCGCTCCGTGCCAACGAGATCCTGTACGACCGCGACGGCGACGCCGAGTTCTTCCAAGTCTACACCCATATCTTCGAGGAGCGCTTCTTCTTCGAGATCGTGCAGCGGCGCAACTATCAGGGCTTCGGTGCGGCCAATGCCGCGATCCGGCTGGCCGCGCAGGCCCGCGAGGTACGGCCGGACGCGATGCCGCGGCTTTAGCTCAGGGCTCGGGCCGGATGCCGGGCAGGCCGACGATCTCCTCAACGAGATAGTCGATCAGCAGCCGCACGCGCGCGATGCCGGCGCGCTCCGGGACGATCAGCATGTTGAGGGGAGTCGATGGCAGACGGTGGTCGGGCAGGATGACCGTCAGCCTGCCAGCCGCGATGAGGTCGTCGACCAGCCACGCATGGCTCCCGCCGATTCCGCGCCCGGACAGCACGGCCTCTCGAACCGCGAGTCCGTGATTGGTGCGGAAGCAGCCTCTGAACGGCACCTCATGGCGTTCTCCGTCGGGTCCCATGACGACGAGCGACTCGCTGCCCGCGACGTTGGTCATGCGGATGCCGTCATGCCCGATCAGCTCCTGCGGCGTGCGCGGCGTGCCGCGTTTCGCCAGATAGTCCGGCGAGGCGACAAGAAGCCGGTGCGAGTAGCCGAGCGACCGCAGCTTCAGAGAACTGTCGGTGAGCGGAGCGAGACGCAGTGCGATGTCGACACCCTCCCGCACGAGGTCGATGCGCTCGTCGGTCAAATTGAGATCGATCGCGATGTCCGGATAGCGATCCTGGAACGCGAAGACCAGCCGCGTGATGTGCAGGATCCCGAAGGCCGCCGTACAGGAGATCCGGATCGTGCCGGCGGCGGCGCCACGCGCACCGCGTGCCTCGTCGCCGGCCTGGTCGATCAGGCGGAGGATCTGGACGCAGTTCGCGTAATAGCGGCTGCCTTCGTCGGTCAGGGTGACGCGCCGGGTGGTGCGGCTGAGCAGCGGCACGCCGATCGCATCCTCCAATTCCTGAAGGTGACGCGAGATGGTGGATTGGCCCAGCCCGAGCTCGCGCGCCACGGCCGACAGGCTGCCGCGCTCGGCAACCCGGACGAAGCTGCGCATGTTGATGAGGCTGATGCCTGACTTATCCATAAATCAGCATAATGTTATCGATATATGCCATATAGTGGATAGGTGGGCGCGCGTCTATGTTCCGGCTGTTCCAGCAAAGGGATCAAGGCCATGAATGTGCTGCTCGTCTCCGCCCACCCAGAACCCCGCTCGCTCAACGGCGCCCTACGCGACGTCGCGGCCGCCGAGCTCGAATCTCAAGGCCATCAGGTCAGGGTCTCGGATCTCTATGCGATCGGCTGGAAGGCGGCTGCGGATCGCGCCGACTTTCCGCAACTGCCGCCGGATGCGCGCCTCAACGTTGCCACCGCGTCGGGCGAGGCCTTCAAGACGCACACGCTCACTGACGACGTTAGGGCCGAGCAAGAGAAGCTCTTGTGGGCCGACGCGGTCATCCTGCAGTTCCCGCTGTGGTGGTTCACGATGCCCGCGATTCTCAAGGGCTGGGTCGACCGGGTGTATTCCTACGGCTTCACCTATGGCGTCGGCGAGCACAGCGACAAGCGCTGGGGCAACCGCTATGGCGAGGGTGTGTTTGCCGGCAAGCGCGCGATGCTGGTCGTGACCACCGGCGGCTGGGAGGAGCACTATTCGGCGCGCGGCATCAACGGGCCGATCGACGATCTGCTGTTTCCGATCAACCATGGCATCCTGTTCTATCCCGGCTTCGACGTGCTGCCGGCCTTCGTGGCGCACAAGGTGAGCCGGATCGACGAGGCCGGATTTGTTGAGATCGCTGACCGACTGCGCGCGCGGATGCGGACGCTGTTCACGGATCAGCCGATTCCGTACCGGCGGCAGAACCACGGCGACTATCTGATCCCGTCGATGCAGCTTCGTCCTGAGCTCGGCGCGCCGGACGCGCGCGGCTTCGCGCTGCATGTCGACGCCGCGCGCTGACGCGAAAGGCGCGGGCTCAGCCCGCGCCCATCGCGACCGCGATGTGGTAGGTCGCGAACGCCGCCGCATAGGCCAGCGCGAACATGTAGAAGAAGGTGACAGCCATCCAGCGCCAGCTGCCGGTTTCTCGGCGGATGACGGCGAGCGTCGAGGCGCATTGCGGGGCGAAGATGTACCAGGCGAGCAGCGCCAGCGCCGTGGCGAGGCTCCATTTGCTGGCCAGCACCTGTCCGATCTGCTCGGCGGCCTCCTTGCCGCCTTCGATCGCATAGACGGTGCCGAGCGCGGCGACTGCGACTTCGCGGGCGGCCATGCCGGGTACCAGCGCCACCGCGATCTGCCAGTTGAAGCCGACCGGCGAGAGCAGGGGGGCGATCGCCTGGCCGATCATCGCCGCGAGGCTGTAATTGATCGCGGGCTCGGTCGCGCCCTCCGGCGGCTGCGGGAACGACGCCAGGAACCAGATCAGCACCATCATCGCGAAGATCGTGGTGCCGGCGCGCTGCAAGAACATCTTGGCGCGGGTGTAGACGCCGATCGCGATGCTGCGCAACCGCGGCATCTTGTAGTCCGGCAGCTCCAGCATGAACGGCGCCGGCTGGTAGTCGCGCATCAGGAAGAACTTGACCAGGAACGACACCAGCAGCGCGCTGATGATCCCGGCGGCGTAGAGCCCGAACATCACCAGGCCCTGCAGGTTGACCAGGCCCCAGATCTTGGTCGGCGGGATGAAGGCCGAAATGATCAGCGTATAGACCGGGATCCGCGCCGAGCAGGTCATCAGCGGCGCGATCAGGATCGTGGTGAGCCGGTCGCGCCGGTTGTCGATCACGCGCGTCGCCATGATGCCGGGAATGGCGCAGGCAAAGCTCGAGAGCAGCGGGATGAAGGCGCGGCCATGCAGCCCGGCGCCGCCCATGATGCGGTCCATCAGGAACGCCGCGCGCGCCATGTAGCCGAAATCTTCCAGGAGCAGGATGAACAGGAAGATGATGATGATCTGCGGCAGGAAGACGATGACGCTGCCGACGCCGGAGATCACCCCGTTCTGCAGGAAGCTCTGCAGCAGGCCTTCGGGAAGCTCGTCGTGAACGAGCTGGCCGAGCGCATCAAAAGCCGCCGATAGCACCTGCATCAGCGGCTGGGCCCAGGCGAACACCCCCTGAAACATCACGAACAGGATCGCCAGCAGGATCAGCAGGCCGCCGACCGGATGCAGCGCGATGGCATCGATCCGGGCGGTCCAGGTATCGGGCCGCTCGGGCAGGCTGACCGTCTCCGCGATGATACGGTCGGCCTCGCGCTGGGTGGCGCGCAGCTCCGGGACCGTGAGGGGACGCCAGGTGTTGGCGCGCTCTCCGGTGGCCGCGGCCGCCTGGGCCAGGAGCTCGTCGGTCAGCCGCAGCAGGTCGTCGGTGCCGCCCTTGCGCACGGCGATCGACGTCACGACCGGCACGCCCAGCGCCTGCGACAGCGCGGAGACGTCGACCGTTACGCCGCGCCGCTTGGCGATGTCGAACATGTTGAGCACGAGCGCCAGCGGCCGGCCGGTGCTCTTGAGCTCGAGCAGCAGCCGGATCGTCAACCTGAGGTTGGTGGAGTCGGCAACGCACAACACCAGGTCGGGCAGGACCTCGCCGGTGGCACGTCCCAGCACGAAATCCCTGGTGATTTCCTCGTCAGGGCTGCGACCGCGCAAGGAATAGGTGCCGGGCAGGTCGACCAGCGAGACCTGGCGGCCCTGCGGGGTGACGAAGGCGCCCTCTTTGCGCTCGACCGTGACCCCGGGATAGTTCGCGACCTTCTGGCGGCTTCCCGTCAGCGCGTTGAACAGCGAGGTCTTGCCGCTGTTGGGCGTACCCACCAGGGCCAGATGCAGCAGAGGGCTTTCCATGACGACGCTTTCCGCGCGGCCTATGCCACGATGACGGCCATGGCCTCGCGCCGGCGGACCGCGACGGTGATGTTGTCGACACGCACGGCGATCGGATCGCGCCCGACGATCCCCTCATGCAGGATTTCGACCCGGGCGCCCTCGACGAAGCCCAGTTCGATCAGCCGGCTCTCCAATTCGACGTCCGGCAGGGACGAGCTCGCGCCGCCCGCAGCCAGATGCTGGATTGTTCCGGTATAGCCTCGCCGGGCGAGACCGAGCGGCTGAGGCGGCCTTGTATCGCAAATTTCGCTCATAGCCTGTATTTTCAATCGCGTGCCAAGAGGTCAAGCGCGGCATGTTAAATGCCGCGGCATCTTAGAGCGATTTTAAACAGGCCGGGCGGATCGCCGTCTGATCTGCCTCAAGGAGCCGCGGCGGCTGCCGTGTGCCGGGTGTCCACCGCCGCCTTCGGCTCGAGGCCTGAAGACGCTGCGGCGCGGCTCTTGAAGTGGTCGAGCACGAACAGCCGGATCGCCGAGGACAGGTTGCCCTGCTGGCGATTGTTGTCGATCTCTCCGACCAGCTCGGACAGGGTCATGTTACGGAGACCCGAAATCTCCTTCATGCCGTTCCAGAAGGCCTCTTCGAGGCTGACGCTGGTCTTGTGGCCTGCGACCACGATTGAACGTTTTACGACGGGCGACTTCATCACGCGTCCTCGCCATTGATACGATGTTGATCGAGTAATTCGTTCGCGCGCTTGTCGCGTTGGGCGTCAGTTGCGCGTTCGGACTTCGTCCTGCCGAAGCGAGCGCGGTTGCTTTCGGCGACCTTCGCTTCCTGATCGCGCTCCACGCGCTTTCTGAAACGCTTCAAGTTGATGACATCACCCATGCTTGCTCCAATCATCTAAGCCATCGAACGTCGCGACGAGAGCATGCGCATTGCGCGGATGAGCCCAGGCGTTCTCCAGACAATCATGTCATCGCTCCCTGATAGTTCGATGGCCATTCGCGTCGTTGCGAGCGGGATTTGTTTACTCAACAAACGCAGCAGAACTTGTAGTCGAGAGTATCCTTTAGGGGTTAACAGCGAGAATTGCATCACCCCCCGTAGTACTACGGGGCTACCGCTACGCTCGCCCCGGCCTTGTCATCCTCTCGGGTTGAACGAGGCGGTCGAATTCGTCCTCGGAGACGAGACCGAGCCGCAAGGCCTCTTGTTTCAGCGTGGTGCCGCGCTGATGCGCTGATTTCGCGACCTTGGCAGCGTTGTCGTAGCCGATCTTCGGCGCAAGCGCTGTCACCAGCATCAGCGAGCGCTCCATCAGCTCGCGAATGCGAGCAGCGTCGGCCTGAATACCGGTTACGCAATGTTCGCTGAATGAACGTGCTGAATCACCTAGTAATTGTATGGACTGCATCATGCAATGTGAAAGCAATGGTTTGTAGACGTTCAGTTCGAAATGACCCTGACTGCCGCCCATGGTGATCGCCGTGTGATTGCCGAACACCTGGCAACACACCATCGTGAGCGCTTCGCACTGCGTCGGGTTCACCTTGCCCGGCATGATCGAGGAGCCCGGCTCGTTCTCCGGCAGGATCAATTCTCCCAATCCGGAGCGCGGGCCTGAGCCGAGGAAGCGGATGTCGTTAGCGATCTTGAACAGGCCGGCGGCCGCCGCATTCAGCGCACCATGGGTGTACACATAGGCGTCGTTGGACGCGAGCGCCTCGAATTTGTTGGCCGCGCTGGTGAAGGGCAGGCCGGTGATGTCGGCAACATGCTTGGCGAACAGCTTTGCGAACTTCGGATCCGCGTTCAGGCCGGTGCCCACGGCGGTGCCGCCCTGCGCCAGCGGCAGGAGATCCCGCGCCGCAATCTCGATTCTTGCGATCGCGCTCTCGACCTGCGCGGCGTAGCCGGAGAACTCCTGCCCCAGCGTGAGCGGCGTGGCGTCCTGGGTGTGGGTGCGGCCGATCTTGACGATGTCCGCGAACGCCTCCTGCTTGGCGCGCAATGCCGCCAGCAGCTCCGACAGCGCCGGCACCAGATGGCCTGAGATCGCGCGCGCTGCGGCGATGTGCATCGCGGTCGGGAACGAGTCGTTGGACGACTGGCTCATGTTGACGTGGTCGTTCGGATGAACGGGCTTCTTGGTGCCGCGCTCGCCCCCCAGCAGCTCGCTGGCGCGATTGGCGATCACCTCGTTGAGGTTCATGTTGCTCTGGGTGCCCGAGCCGGTCTGCCAGACGACCAGCGGAAAGTGGTCGTCGAGCTTGCCGTCGATGACCTCCTGCGCCGCTTGGACGATGGCGTCCGCCATGCGCGGCTCGAGCTGGCCGAGCTCGCGGTTGGTCTGGGCCGCGGCCATCTTCACCAGCGCAAGCGCGTGCACGATGCCGATCGGCATGCGGTCGTGGCCGATGCGGAAATTCTGACGGCTGCGCTCGGTCTGCGCGCCCCAATAGCGATCGGCGGCGACCTCGATCGGGCCGAAGCTGTCGGTCTCCGTGCGCGTCGCTCCGTGCGATGATGGATTTGCTGAATGTGCCATGAAGCATGCCCATGATTGGTGGTGAACCGGCGTCGACCGGTTCAAGCATGCTTCAATCTCGTGGTCCAACCGGCGTTCCGCGCGCGGCGAATGCGCCTACTTCTTGCGGAAACGGTCCAGGCGCACGACCTCGGCGCCTTCTCCCGGCGAGGCTGGCGGGAGCGGCTTGTCGTCGCTGGTCTCGGCCGGTGTCGCAGGCTGCGGACCGGCGATGGCCGATGGCGCCGGTGCGGCCGGCAGCTTCGGAGCTGGCGGCGTCTCGGCAATCGCCTCCGACGGCTCGAACTGCAGTCCGAATTGCACCGACGGATCGAAGAAGCTCTTGATCGCGTGGAACGGCACCACGAGGCGCTCAGGGATGCCGCCGAACGAAAGGCCGACCTCGAACCGATCCTCCGAAACCACCAGATCCCAGAACTGGTGTTGCAGGATGATCGTCATCTCCTCCGGATATTGCGCGAGCAGCCGCGGCGACAGCTTCACGCCCTCGGCCTTGGACACGAAGGTGATGAAGAAATGATGCTCGCCCGGGAGACCATGGGCAGCAGCGTCGGTCAGCACCCGGCGCAGCACCCCGCGCAACGCGTCGCGCGCCAGCACATCGTATCGAATATGATCCGTCGCCATGATCGGTCCTGTATCGTGAGGGCTGCGCCCGACGTGTCGAGCGGCCGCGCCCGGCAGGCAGCAGCATTCCCGACTCGCGTCAGTCACATCGTACCCGGCATCGGTGCCGAGGTCAGCAGCCATGCCGGTCGATCGCCAGATATGGGAACGGGTAGAAGCTGGCGGAAGTCCGGTCAACGGAGGAATGAACGGATGACGCGCCAAAAAACTGGGGACAGCACGGCCCGCGACGGGGAGACCGGCCAAAGCGGGGCAAATGAAAGTGGAGGCTTCTGTTGCCAGGTGCCTCCGAACCCCGCCTAACGGAGCTTAACCCGTTAGGACTTTAAGGTGGTCTTTCAAACTGCGTTACGCAGCCTGAGCAACCGGAGCAAAGTTGTCGTTGGCAACTATTGCAGTAGCCCGATAACGGCGGAACAATACCGGGAAAAAGCTCGCCCTTTACGCCCTCGTCGATCCTATTTCGCCCCCGCCAAAACCCATCCGTCGGTGGGCTTTGGTGGAGGCGCCGGGTACCGCCCCCGGGTCCGAATGGTTTATTTCGACGGCGATTTATTTCCATAGCCGGCAAGCCGGCACCCCCTATATAGGCCGCCGGCCGGCGGATGCACAGGGCCGAAACGCCGCGGCGCGCGACAAAAATGTGGGCGGCTGCTGGGAACCTCTGGTTCGACCTTGGCAGCCTGGTTTTCGTCCTCCTACAGTGCGGCATGCCTCCCGAAGCTGCGCAGGTTGCCTCTCCCGCTGCCGACATCGCCAGACACCCGCCCAGCCTCCGCACGCTCTTCTTCGCATTCGCGAAAATGTCGCTGTCGGGCTTCGGCGGCGTGCTGGTGTTCGCGCGGCGTGCGATCGTCGATGAGCATCACTGGATGACGGCGGAGGAGTTCAACGCGACCTTCGCGCTCTGTCATTTCCTGCCCGGACCGAACATCGTGAATTTCTCCGTGGTGTTCGGCGCGCGATTGCGCGGTGTCGCGGGTGGAATCGCTGCCTTTGCAGGCCTGCTCGGACCACCGATGCTGCTGATCACCTCTCTCGGTGCCATCTACGGTCATTTTGGACAAGCCGACACGTGGCGACGGGCGCTTGCAGGCGTGTCCTGCGTGGCCGTGGGTCTGCTGGCGTCGGTGGTGTTTCGCATGATCTCGCCGCTCCTGAAGAAGAGCGACGTGGCGGGCGTTGCCGTCGTGGCTGGCGTGTTCGTGGCGATCGGGCTGGCGCGCCTGCCGCTTCAGGAGGTTCTGCTGGTGGCCGTGCCGCTCAGCCTAGCCGTCACCTATGCCAAGACGCGGTCGGCACGATGAGCGGGGACGACAATCCGTTGTTCCAGCTGTTCTGGACCTTTGCGTTGATCTCGCTGTTTGCGGTTGGCGGCGCAGTGGCGGCGATTCCCGAACTGCAACGTGTTGCAGTCGAGGCCCGGCACTGGATGACGGACAAACAGTTCGCCGATCTGTTCGCACTCTCGCAATTGTCGCCCGGGCCCAACGTTCTGATCGTCACCCTGATCGGCTATTCGGTCGCAGGCGTGGCAGGTGCGGCGGTCGCGACGATCGCGATGTGCGGTCCCACCGCCGTGCTCTCCTATTTTGTCAGCCGCTGGCTCTCGAATGCGCGGGATGCGCGCTGGCCCGCCATGCTGCAGGCGACGCTGGTGCCGTTGTCGATCGGCTTGATGGCGGCGAGCGCATGGATTCTCGGTCAGGCTTCCGACCAGACGTGGCGGGCGTTCGCGCTGACGGTCCTTGCCGCAGTCGTTGCATCTATGACGCGACTCAATCCGCTCTGGCTGCTCGCCGCGGGCGGCTGTCTTGGTTTTGCTGGCCTTCTCTAGGGAAAGTCGCTAGGCAAAATAGAAGCGCGACCGGTTTGCTCCGGGCCGCCGAACGAAAACAGTGCCGGCCATCAAGGCCGATCGGGGAGGGCGAGGCATGGCCGAGACCACGGGCCAATTGTCGGGCGAAACGGCGGGCATGTCGGCCGCCCGCAGCGTGACCGGCGCATCGATCATTCTGGTCCTTGCCTTCGCGCCACAGATCATCGAACTGCTGATCGCCTTGGCCGGTCTTGTAGGTCCACTCTCCGGACGCGGTCCGCTGCAGGTCATTGGAGCCCATGCGTCGGCCTTGTCAATGGCGATCCCGAGCCTGGCGCAGCAATATGCCGCAAGCGGCAAGACCTCGCTGTCTTCCGATGTTCTGCTGGCGCTCATCTACACCTATCCGCTGATCGCGGTCGCGGTGTTCACATTCATGGTACGTCCACGCGCGCCGCAGGACTATTTCGGCGGCGTCGTGCTGATGGCGATCGCGCTGTTCGCGTTGTGGGCCTCCAGCGACCTGCAGGGCATGCGCGGCTTCTCGTTCGGTGCCGGAACTGCGCCGCGGATGTTCGGTCTGCTGCTGCTAGGGCTCGGAGCTGCCGTGGCCGTGATCGGCGTCGTGAGTGAAGGCGCGCAGCTTGCGACCTATCACTGGCGCGGACCGCTGTTCGTCTCGCTCGCGATCCTGACCTTCGCCGTCTCCATTCGCCCGCTCGGACTATTGGTCACGGGGCTTGCAAGCTTCCTGATCGCGGCGATCGGCAGCCCCGAGACGCGCTGGCGCGAGGCCCTGATCGTCGGCATCTGCCTGACCGGCGGCTGCGCGCTGCTGTTCCCCTACGTGCTGGGGTTGCCGATGCCGCTGTTGCCGCGTTTCCTTTTGCAGTGAGGGCGTGATGGATCTGTTTGCAAATCTCGCCCACGGTTTCGCCGTCGCGTTGTCGCCAATCAATCTGCTGATGTGCCTGATCGGCGCGCTGGTCGGCACGCTGGTCGGCGTTCTCCCGGGCATCGGGACCATCGCCACCGTCGCGATGTTGCTGCCGATCACCTTCGGCCTGCCGCCGGTCGGCGCGCTGATCATGCTGGCCGGCATCTACTACGGCGCCCAGTATGGCGGCTCGACGACGTCCATCCTGGTCAACATTCCCGGCGAGGCGACGTCGGTGGTGACCGCGCTCGACGGCTTCCAGATGGCGAAGCAGGGCCGTGCCGGTCCGGCGCTGGCGATTGCCGCGATCGGCTCATTCTTCGCCGGCTGCGTTGCCACCGTGCTGATTGCGATCCTCGGCGCGCCGTTGACCAAGCTCGCGCTGGCGTTCGGCCCGGCCGAGTATTTCTCGCTGATGGTGCTGGGCCTGATCTTCGCAGTCGTGCTGGCGAAGGGCTCGGTGCTGAAGGCGATCGCAATGATCGTGCTCGGCCTGCTGCTGTCGATGGTCGGCTCGGACATCGAGACCGGCGTCTCGCGCATGGCCTTCAATATTCCCGAGCTCGCCGACGGCCTGGGCTTTGCCACCGTCGCGATGGGCGTGTTCGGCTTTGCCGAGATCATTCGCAATCTCGATGCCGGCGCGGAGATGGACCGCGACCTCGTGCAGAAGAAGATCACCGGCCTGATGCCAACCAGGAAGGATCTGAAGGACTCCGCGCCGGCGATCCTGCGCGGCACGGTGCTTGGTTCGATCCTAGGCATCCTGCCGGGCGGAGGTGCGGTGATCGCCTCGTTCGCGGCCTATACGCTGGAGAAGAAGATCGCGCGAGATCCGTCGCGGTTCGGTCGCGGTGCGATCGAGGGCGTCGCGGCGCCGGAGAGCGCCAATAATGCGGCGGCGCAGACCTCCTTCATTCCGCTGCTGACGCTCGGCATTCCGCCGAATGCGGTCATGGCGCTGATGGTCGGCGCGATGACCATCCACGGCATCGTGCCGGGCCCGCAGGTGATGCAGAAGCAGCCCGATCTGGTCTGGGGCATGATCGCCTCGATGTGGATCGGTAATCTCATGCTGATCATCATCAACCTGCCGCTGGTCGGCATCTGGGTGCGGCTGTTGCGCGTGCCATACCGGCTGATGTTCCCGTCGATCGTGATCTTCTGCGCGATCGGCATCTATTCGGTCAACAACGCGCCGGTCGACGTCGTCCTGGCGGGCGCGTTCGGCCTCGTCGGCTACTGGCTGATCAAGCATGATTTCGAGCCGGCGCCGCTGTTGCTCGGCATGGTGCTGGGCCCGTTGATGGAGGAGAACCTGCGCCGGGCGCTGCTGATCTCGCGCGGCGACTGGTCGGTGTTCCTGACGCGGCCGCTGTCGGCCGTGCTGCTCGCGATCGCGGCGGGGCTGTTGGTGCTGGCGGTGCTGCCGACGTTGCGCCGCAAGCGCGACGAGGTCTTCGTGGAGAGCGAAGGCTGACCTGCGTCGGCGGACCGGACGCCGGAGGCGCTCGGGACGCTGGTGAAGGGCGAGATCGTCAAATGGTCCGCGGTCCTCAAGCCGGCGAGCAGGGTACGGAACGGCCATGGATCGGGAGGGGGGGCGGAGCGTGCGGTTCCGCCCTTGTCGTTTGCAGCGGTGGCCGACATTTTTCGGGGTATAATTGGCGGCCCGGCCGAGTCGAGGCTAGGGCCGGGCGATCCCTGCCGTTAAATTCGCCGCCTTCTGCGAAAGGCCGCCAGCGCGCACCATGCACCAGTATCACGACCTGCTCGAACGCATCCTGTCCGACGGCGCCGAGAAGCACGACCGCACCGGCACCGGCACGCTGTCGGTGTTCGGCCACCAGATGCGCTTCAACCTTGCGGCCGGCTTTCCGCTGGTGACCACCAAGCGGCTGCCGCTCAAGGCGATCGTGCACGAGCTGCTGTGGTTCCTGAAGGGCGACACCAACATCAAATATCTGCACGACAACGGCGTCACCATCTGGGACGAGTGGGCCGACGCCAATGGCGATCTCGGCCCCGTCTACGGCTATCAGTGGCGCTCGTGGCCGACGCCGGACGGCGGTCATATCGACCAGATCACGAACGTGATCGACATGATCAGGCGCAATCCGGATTCGCGCCGGCTGATCGTGACGGCCTGGAACCCGGCCGACGTCGAGAAGATGGCGCTGCCGCCGTGCCACTGCCTGTTCCAGTTCTATGTCGTGAACGGCAGATTGTCGTGCCAGCTCTACCAGCGCTCGGCCGACGTCTTCCTCGGCGTGCCCTTCAACATCGCATCCTATGCGCTGCTGACGATGATGGCGGCGCAGGTGACGGGATTGAAGCCCGGCGAATTCGTGCACTCCTTCGGCGACGTGCATCTCTATTCCAACCATATCGAGCAGGCGCGCCTGCAGCTCACGCGCGCTCCCCGTCCGCTGCCGACCATGACGCTCAATCCGGACGTCAAGGACATCTTCGGCTTCCGCTACGAGGACTTCGCGCTCGCCGGCTACGATCCGCATCCGCATATCAAGGCCGAGGTCGCGGTCTGACGCATGCCGGTTTCGATCCGTAGCGCCCGGCCTGACGACATCGGAAGCGTATTCGCGCTGATCCGGGAGCTCGCCGACTACGAGAAGCTATCGCACGAGGTCGGCGCGAGCGAGGCCGGCATCGCCGGCGCGCTGTTCTGTGAGCACCCGACGCTGTTCTGCGATCTCGCCGAATGGAACGGCGCGGTGGCGGGCTTCGCGGTCTGGTTCGTCAACTTCTCCACGTTTGCCGGCAGGCCAGGGATCTATATCGAAGACCTGTTCGTGCGGCCGGCGTTTCGCCGCAATGGCATCGGCCAGGCCTTGCTCGGTCACCTCGCGCGGACCTGCGTCGAAAAGGGCTGGGCGCGGCTGCAATGGTCGGTGCTCGACTGGAATGCTCCTTCCATCACTTTCTACAAATCGCTCGGCGCCGAGCTCATGGACGAGTGGACGCTATGCAAGGTGACCGGCGAGGCTCTGGCTCAACTGGCGGAGAGGGCGCCGTGATCGAGATCGTGCTGATCGTCGCGGTCGCCGACAACGGCATCATCGGCGCCGCCGGTGCGATCCCGTGGCGGCAGAAGAGCGACATGCAGCGCTTCAAGGCGATGACCATGGGCCGCCCGATCGTGATGGGCCGCAAGACCTTCGTCTCGTTTCCGCGCCGGCCGCTGCCGGGCCGCACCAACATCGTCGTCACCCGCGATGCCGAGTTTCGTGCGCCGGGCGCGATCGTGACCCATACCGTCGATGAAGCGCTCGGCATCGCGCGTGGTGATGCGCTGCGGCGTTCAGCCGCGGAGATCGCGGTCATCGGAGGCACCGAGCTCTTTGCTGCGACGATGCCGATCGCCGACCGGCTGGAGATCACCGAGGTGCATGCGAGCCCGCCTGGCGATACCGTGTTTCCGGCGATCGACCCGGCCCAATGGGAAGAGGTGGCGCGGGAGCGCCATGCCTCGGGGCCCGACGATCAGGCCGAATTCTCCTACGTCACCTATCGCCGGCGGCGGTGAGCGTTTCGCCGGTCGGATCGACGCGACGGCCCCCTCAAGACCATCCGTTAATGATGAAGTCGCGCAGTTTGGCCGCGTGGCGGAGCTGAGGCCGCGGCAAACGGGCGCTTCCGGCCCTGTTTACATTGACAAAACCCGGTTCGGGCTTAGCTGGAGCGCTACGTTGTAAGGGGCGGGGCCGTCCCTTATAACCCGGCGACCGTCGGGGCCGGCGTTGGTGTACACTCAGCCTCTCGGAGGAGATCGATCGATGGCGTGGAAGAATCAGGGCGGAGGCCCGTGGGGTCAGGGTCCGAAGGGGCCCTGGGGCTCGGGACCGCAACCGGTCGGTCCAAGGCCGCCCGACCTGGAAGATCTTCTGCGGCGCGGCCAGGACCGGCTGCAGCAGTTCGTGCCGGGCGGCGGTTTCGGCACCGCGGGCGTGCTCCTGATCGTGCTCGGCGCCATCATCATCTGGCTCGCCTCCGGCATCTACCGCGTGCAGTCCGAGGAGCTCGGCGTCGTGCTGCGCTTCGGCAAATATGTCCGTGATGAGCAGCCGGGCCTGCGCTATCACCTGCCTTACCCGATCGAGACCGTGCTGCTGCCCAAGGCGCTGCGCGTCAACTCGATCTCGATCGGCATCACCGCCAATGACGATCCCGGCCGGCGCGGCCGCGGCGGTCGCGATGTCCCCGAGGAAAGCCTGATGCTGACCGGCGACGAGAACATCGTCGACGTCGACGTCACCGTGCTCTGGCGCATCAAGCCGAAGGGCGCGGCCGACTTCCTGTTCAACATCCAGAACCCCGAGGGCACCGTGAAGGCGGTGGCCGAGAGCGCGATGCGCGAGGTGATCGGCCGCTCCAACATCCAGCCGATCCTCACCGGTGCCCGCACCGTGATCGAGCAGAACGTGCAGGAACTGATGCAGAAGACGCTCGACAATTACGGCTCCGGCATCCAGATCACCCAGGTGCAGATGCAGAAGGTCGATCCGCCGGCCCAGGTGATCGAGGCATTCCGCGACGTCCAGGCGGCGCGTGCCGACCTCGAGCGTCTCCAGAACGAAGCCCAGACCTACGCCAACAAGGTGGTGCCGGATGCGCGCGGTCGTGCCGCGCAGATCCTGCAGGTCGCCGAGGGCTACAAGGAGCAGGCGATCGCCGAGGCCAAGGGCCAGAGCGCGCGCTTCCTCAAGGTCTATGACGAGTACAAGAAGGCGCCCGACGTGACCCGCGAACGGATCTATCTCGAGACCATGGAGCGCGTGCTCGGTGGCTCGGAGAAGCTCGTGCTCGACAGCGGCGCCACCGGCGGACCCGTGCCGCTGCTGCCGCTCGGCGATCTCTTGCCGCGCCGTCCGGCGCCGGCCGCTCAGCAGGGAGGCGTCCGATGAGGTCCCCCGTTGCAGGCATCGTCGCGCTCGTCGCCGTGCTCGTGCTCGTCGTCATCGGCTACAGCTCGCTGTTCACCGTGAACCAGACCGAGCAGGCGCTGGTGGTGCGGTTCGGCAAGCCGGTCGACGTCGTCACGGAGCCCGGTCTGAACTTCAAGGCACCGTTCATCGACAACGTGATCTCGATCGACAAGCGCATCCTCGACCTCGAGAACCCCTCGCAGGAGGTGATCGCGTTCGACCAGAAGCGACTCGTGGTCGACGCCTTCGCGCGCTACAAGATCAAGAACGCGCTGCAGTTCTACCAGAGCGTCGGTTCGATCCAGACCGCCAACGTCCAGCTCGGCACGCTGCTGAACGCCGCGCTGCGCCGCGTGCTCGGCGAGGTCACCTTCACGCAAGTCGTGCGCGACGAGCGCGAGGCGCTGATGCGCAAGATCCGCGATCAGCTCGACAAGGAGGCCGACGCCTATGGCATCCAGGTGGTGGACGTCCGAATCCGTCGCGCCGACCTGCCGGAGGCCAACAGCCAGGCGGTTTACAACCGGATGAAGACCGAGCGGCAGCGCGAGGCCGAGGAGTTCCGGGCGCTCGGCGGCCAGAAGGCCCAGGAGATCAGGTCCAAGGCCGATCGCGAGGCCACCGTGATCGTCGCCGAGGCCAACTCGCAGGCGGAGCAGACCCGCGGCGCCGGCGATGCCGAACGCAACCGGCTGTTCGCCGAGGCCTACAGCAAGGACCGCGACTTCTTCGCCTTCTACCGCTCGATGGCGGCGTATGAGAACGGCCTGAAATCCGGCGACACTCGCTTCCTGCTGCGGCCCGATTCGGAGTTCTTCCGCTACTTCGCCAACCCCTCGGGGAAGCCGGCGGGGGAGACGCCTTCCACCGCCAACTCGACGGCGGCCGTCGCGGTGCCGGCGCCCAAGCCCTGATGGCGCCTGCCTCGATGCCGGAGCCGTTGATCGGGGCGAATAAGAGTTGACATGGAGGGGGCGAAGCCGTTGCTTCGCCCCGTTACATATCAAGAAGATCGAACGGGAGGTCCGGGTCCGATGAGGTCCATTGCGTTTTCCGATTTCCTCATCGGATTAGGTATCCTGTTCGTGCTCGAAGGCCTGTTGTTCGCGGCCAGTCCGGAGTGGATGCGGCGGGCCATGAAGACCGCGATGACCACGCCCGACAACGTGCTGCGCGCAGTCGGCATCGGCTCGGCGGTGGCCGGCCTGGTCCTGATCTGGGTGATCCGGCGGCCGATCTGAGCGGTGGATTGTCGTGCGTTTGCGTGCCCCGTCGCACAGGAACGAGGCGCGACCGCTGCAATGACGGTCTGCTGCCCGGCCAACGCCATTGTGAGGCGATGGCTGCGCCATTTTGCCGTATTAGGTCGCCCTCAATGATGAATCTGCGGTCCGATCCGGCGTGCTTGCGTCCCCCGCCGGTTCCGGCGCACTGTAACAGTTGAATTTGCCGACTTTTCTGGAGATCCGCCCGATGACCGCAACCCTTGCTTTCAGCCGTCGACTGCGCCCGATCCTGACCGCGGCGGTCCTTGCCGCGGGCTGGGCGCTCGCGCCGGCCCCGGCCTCGGCGCGGGGGCCGGAGGGGATCGCCGATGTCGCCGAAAAGGTGATCGACGCCGTCGTCAACATCTCGACCTCGCAAACTGTCGAGCCCAAGGGCGGCTCGTCCGAGGGGCGGAACGCCAATCCGCAGGTGCCGCCCGGCTCGCCGTTCGAGGAGTTCTTCGACGATTTCTTCAAGAACCGCCGCGGCGGTCCGGGCGGCCGGGGCGGTGCCGACAACTCGCCGCGCCGCACCAACTCGCTGGGCTCGGGCTTCATCGTCGACGACTCGGGCGTTGTCGTCACCAACAACCACGTCATTGCCGATGCCGATGAGATCAACGTGATCCTCAACGACGGCACCAAGATCAAGGCCGAGCTGGTCGGCGTCGACAAGAAGACCGACCTTGCGGTGCTCAAGTTCAAGCCGCCGCGGCCGCTGACGGTGGTCAAGTTCGGCGACTCCGACAAGCTGCGGCTGGGCGACTGGGTGGTCGCGATCGGCAACCCGTTCAGTCTCGGCGGCACCGTCACCGCCGGCATCGTCTCGGCCAAGAACCGCGACATCTCGTCGGGGCCCTATGACAGCTACATCCAGACCGACGCCGCCATCAACCGCGGTAATTCCGGCGGCCCGCTGTTCAACCTCGAGGGCGAGGTCATCGGCGTCAACACGCTGATCATCTCGCCGTCGGGCGGCTCGATCGGCATCGGCTTCGCGGTGCCCTCGAAGACCGTGGCCGGCGTCGTCGACCAGTTGCGCCAGTTCGGCGAGCTGCGCCGCGGCTGGCTCGGCGTGCGCATCCAGGGCGTCACCGACGAGATCGCGGAGAGCCTCAACATCAAGCCGGCGCGCGGCGCGCTGGTCGCCGGCGTCGACGACAAGGGACCGGCCAAGCCGGCCGGCATCGAGCCGGGCGACGTCGTCGTCAAGTTCGACGGCCATGACATCAAGGAGCCGAAGGACCTGTCGCGCATCGTCGCCGACACCGCTGTCGGCAAGGAGGTCGACGTCATCGTCATCCGCAAGGGCCAGGAGCAGACGCTCAAGGTCAAGCTCGGCCGGCTCGAGGACACCGAGAAGGTGCAGCAGGCGGCGATCAAGAAGGACGAGCCGGCCGAGAAGCCGGTGACCCAGAAGGCGCTCGGGCTCGATCTCGCCGCGTTGTCGAAGGACCTGCGCGCCCGCTACAAGATCAAGGACAGCGTCAAGGGCGTCGTCGTCACCGGTGTTGACCAGGCCTCCGACGCCGCCGAGAAGCGGCTGTCGGCCGGCGACGTCATCGTCGAGGTCGCCCAGGAGGCGGTGACCTCGGGCGCCGATATCAAGAAGCGCGTCGACCAGCTCAAGAAGGACGGCAAGAAGTCGGTGCTGCTGCTCGTCTCCAACGCCGACGGCGAGCTGCGCTTCGTGGCGTTGAGCCTGCAGTAGGGCACGATGCAGTAGGGTGGGCAAAGGCGCGCCGCGATGTGCGCCTGCTAAGGCGCTCTGTCCCGCGCCGTGCCCACCATCCGGCTCCGAGCTCGCGGCACGGCGGTGGGCACGCTGCGCCTGCGGGCGCTGCTTTGCCCACCCTGCGGCAGCTCCACACTCCGCTGTCGTCCCGGCCTCGAGCCGGGACCATAGCCCCCAGGAAGCAGTTTGGGGCGGGCTAATCATTGGCTGTTTGCTCATCACGACGGCCGCGGCGTACGGATCCCGGATCGGCGCCCCGACGCGCTGGCGCGCGCCGTGGCTTGTCCGGGACGACGACGGTTCGCAAGGCGAATTCACGGCTCAAACAGCGATCGACAGAGCTTTGCAGTCTCGCGGCGCATCGCGCCCGAGGCCTGCGATCAGTTCGTCCCTCTCGAAATGCAGAGGGCGCAGGGAATGCCGGGTGAAGGCCCCACCCATGGCCCGCCTGCGAAAAAAATGCAGGCGGCAGGTACCACAGG
>NZ_JBNPUF010000012.1:0-190450 GCF_051168035.1 Bradyrhizobium sp. HKCCYLRH3059
ATGGTACTATGGCTCAAGCCCTGGGAGAGTAGGTCGCTGCCAGGCCTGCAAAGGACATCCCCTCTTCACAACCCAAAACGACAACGCCGCGCTGAAACCTCAGCGCGGCGTTGTCGTTTGTGCCGATGCCTGCGCCCCGTCGCTCGTTCGTCACGATGCGCTTGTTCGCGTCGCAAGTGCTGCTGCACAACCGTGTGATCGGAGTCTCCGGAACCGATTCAGGCGCGGTTCATTCCCCAGAACGTACGCAATGCTGCGCTCTCTGTCGTCGTAGCCATTGTCCCACAGGAGATCTTCATGCGCATGTTCGTCCGGACCACCTTCTTCGCGCTGGCCCTTGCGGGCTCAGGAGCCGCGATGACGGCCATTACAACGCTTCCGGCGCTTGCGCAGGCTGCCAAGGATTCGCCGGCCCAGCCGCCCGGACCCACGATCAGCCAGCCGCCGCAGCTCAAGCAGATCGCGCTGACCGACAAGCAGATCGAAAACGTGCTGGCATCGCAAAAGGACATGGATGCCGTCACCGACAAGCTTCCCGAAAATGCGCCGCCGGACCAGAAGGTGGTGACGCAGCTCGATGGCGTCGCCAAGAAATACGGCTTCGCCAGCTATGACGATTTCAACATCGTCGTCGACAACATCAGCCTGGTGATGGGCGGCATCGATCCGAAGACGAAAAAGTACATCGGTCCCGAAGCCGTCATCAAGCAGCAGATCGATCAGGTCCAGGCCGACACGAAGATGAAGCCCGACGACAAGAAGCAGGTCCTCAGCGATCTCAACGCGGCGCTGAAGGCGAAACCACCCGAGGTCGAGAACAAGGGCAACATCGATCTCGTCGTCAAATACTACGACAAGCTCGCCGCGGCGTTCGGCGAGGACGACAACTGAGCCCCGGACGTCATGTGAACTCAGAGCCCCGGCCTGTTGGTCGGGGCTTTTTATTGACCGTGAGAGGTCATGCGCGGGAGCGAATCAGCGCGCGAACGTCCTTTCCATCTCTTTGCGGGTCGCGACGATATCCTTGTCCATGTCGTCGACGTCGACGTCGCTCCACCGTACGACTGAACCATGAGCAACGCCGTCGGTGAGCTTCACGCGATGCGCCAATCCGATCGGCAGCGCCCCAAGCTGGAGGCTCTTACGCGCCGGAATCACCTTGCCCCAGACCGTGTAGCCGCCCTCACCATCGAGCATCTCGCCGGCGCGCAGATCCTTCTTGGCGACGGCGACGACGTCGCCGCGGAAACCGAGCGGCTGTCCGGTCGGCTCGCGCCGCAGCGCCGCCGACAGCACCGAGACGTTCAGCTCCAACCCGATCAGGTGATAGGGCTTGTACATCGCCGCATAGCGGCCGCTGGCGTCCGTCTTCAGGCCATATTGGCGGAAGCAGTCCGCGGCGTAGTCGTTCGGCGCCTCCAGCACGACATAGACGCCCCAGCGCAGATCGCGAAACACCGGCCGTCCGTCGCGCTCGAGCGATGACACCACCTCGACCATGCCCGATCGTTCCAGCATGCCGCCGCGGTCGCGCGGACGCAGGACATGGGGCAGATCATCGACGCCGCAGGGGGGAAACAGCAGTCCGTCCGTGGGCACGTCGAGCCCGGTCGCGTTGGCGATCGCGGCCATCTCGATCGCCGACTTGGTGCCGTCGAGGAAGGAATTGAACATCTGCGGATTCATGCCGGCGGACTGTGCTTCGCCGGCCGTCAGCCCGTAATGCTGCCAGACGCCATCGGGCGTCACGTCGTGATAGGCCGGCAGATATTTCGTGCCCTTGCCGGCCGCGACCACGTGGAAGCCGGTCGCGCGCGCCCAGTCGACGAGCTCGGCCGTCAGCGCCGGCTGGTCGCCATAGGCCAGCGAATAGACAACGCCCGCCTTGCGCGCCTCTTCCGCGAGAAGCGGCCCGGCCAGCACGTCGGCCTCGACATTGACCATCACGATGTGCTTGCCGGCCTTGATCGCGGCGCGCGCGTGGCGGATGCCGGCAGCAGGGTTGCCGGTCGCTTCGACAACGACGTCAATGCCGTCACCCGTCGCCTTCGAACCGTCGGGGCTGAAATTCGTGCGCGCGATCAGCTCGGCGCTCCAGCCGACCGTCCGGCACGCGTCGCGGGCGCGCTCGGGATCGAGGTCGATGATGACGGGGACCTCGAGGCCCGCGACGTGCGGCACCTGCGCCAGGAACATCGAGCCGAACTTGCCGGCGCCGATCAGTGCGACGCGCACAGGCTTGCCGGCGGCGGCGCGGGCTTGGAGGAGGGCGTGGAGGTTCATTGAAAGATCCAGTGCTTCTTCGACGCAAGTCGATGCGGCCAATACTCACTCGTCAAGCCCGGGCATGACGACCTGTTAGATGGTGGAGTGCGAGCCTCACTCCGCCGCCTCGCGATTTTTCGCGCGAGCGAGCTTCAGCAGCGCGTCATCCGGAAGCATCGCGATCGGGGTGAAGTCGCGATGCGCGATGTACTCCGGCCGCGTCGGGGTGCGGATATGGTTCGAGACGGCGTTGAGCGTGAGGTACACGATCTTGCGCGGGTAAGGCGTGATGTTGCCGGCGGAGCCGTGCACAAGATTGCCGTGGAACATCAGCATGCCGCCGGGCTTTCCGGTCGGCGCGACGATGCCGCCTTCCGCGACCAGCCGCGTCACCGTCGCCTCGTCCAAGGTCCACAACGGATAGGACGTGGTCGCGAGATCATGCGACGCCTCGAGGTCGCCGGCATGCTGGCTGCGCGGCACCAGCATCAAGGGGCCGTTGATCGGCATCACCTCGTCGAGGAAGATCGCGATGTTCATCGCGCGCGGCTCCGGCATGCCGTCGTCGCGCTTCCAGGTGCCGTAGTCCTGGTGCCATTGCCAGACATCACCGGTGAAGGCCGATTTGGCGTTGATCTTGAACTGATGCATGTAGACCTTCTCGCCGAAGATCTGCTCGATCGGCTCGATCATGCGCGGATGCGCCGCGAGCACGCGGAAGGCGTCGTTGTAGAGGTGGGCGGCAAACGCCGTGCGCGGCGCGCCGCTCTTCTCGCGCCAGACCTCGGGACGGTTAGCCGCATAGATCGCCTCGGCCTCGCGGGCGAGAAAGGCGGTCTCCTCGGGGCTGAACAGCTCGGGCAGGAACAGCCAGCCCTCGCGGTTGAAGAATGCGATCTGCTCCGGCGTCAGCTTCATGGCCGTCTCCCTCGCCTTGGTTTCCTCGGATGAGGCGCCCGCTCTTTGCGCCGGGCTGCCCCTGCGCCGTGCTCCCATCCTTTCGGCCTGCCGATGGACATCACGGTGCTTCCGCTGTCGACATTGGCAGAATCCGGGTGGATCGCAACATTCTCCAAGCCTAATTTGACTGGCAGATGATACGGGGCAGAGCGGCGATGGAGTCCGTCATGTCAGAGCAAAGCTTTGCAATTTTCGAGACCGCGATCGGCCCTTGCGCCATCGCATGGGGAGCGCGCGGCATCAATGCGGTGCAACTGCCGATGGGCGGCGTCGCGCAGATCCGCATCCGGATGCAGCAGCGTTACGAAGGCATCGGCGAAGCCGAGCCGCCGCCGCATGTGCGGCGCACCATCACGCGGATCACGGCGCTGCTTGCCGGAGAGCCGGATGATCTCAGCGATGTCGACCTCGATCTCGACGGCGTCAGCGCGTTCCAGCGCGGCGTCTACGAGATCGCGCGCCGGATCCCGCCGGGCCGGACCCTGACCTATGGCGACATCGCCAAGCAGCTCGGCGGCGTCGAGTTGTCGCGCGAGGTCGGCCAGGCGCTCGGGCGCAACCCGTGCCCGATCGTGGTACCCTGCCATCGCGTGCTGGCGGCGGGCAACAAGCCCGGCGGCTTCTCCGCCAATGGCGGTGTCGAGACCAAGCTGAAGATGCTGGCGATCGAAGGCGCCGCGGTGAACCATACGCCGAGCCTGTTCGATTGACGGGCGCGGTGACCGGCGCCGCGCCCGTGTCTCAGACCGCCTCGCAGGCGAAGCCGTTGCCCTTGCGGGTAATGCGGCCGACCGAGGGCGACGGGAAGTGCGCCGTGCAGCACAGCGTCGACGTGTCGCAATAGCGCTCGAGAAAGGCGCGGCGCGTCACCCCGGCCTGAGCCGGGTCGACGTCGAATCTCGGTGACAGCTCGGGAAAGCTGAGCTGCAGCGGCGTGTGGATCAGGTCGCCGGCGAACACCGCATCGTCTCTGCCCCTGCCGACGGCGACTGCGATATGGCCGGGCGTGTGGCCCGGCGTCGGCAGCAGCCGGACATGATCACCGATCGCGAATGCGTCGCCGACGATGTCGGCGCGCTTGGCCTCGACCACCGGCAGCACGCTGTCGGCGAATGGAGGCACCTCGGCCTTGGCATTCTGCGCCACCCAGTAGTCATATTCGCGCTGCGCGAACACGTAGCGCGCATTCGGGAAGGTCGGCACCCAGCGGCCGTTGTCGAGCCGCGTATTCCAGCCGACATGATCGGTGTGCAGATGCGTGCACATCACGACGTCGATGTCGTCGACCGATACGCCCGCGGCCGCAAGCGCAAGCATGTAGCTGTCGTCGGTCTTCATGTTCCAGACCGGCCGCGCGCGCGGCTTGTCGTTGCCGATGCAGCTGTCGATCAGGATGGTGTGGTGAGGCGTCCTCACCACGTAGGACTGAAAGCACAGGATCAGCGTGTCCTGCGCATCGAGGGCACCGGCCGCCTGCAGCGCGCTGCGCTCTGCCGCCAGCATCTCCGATGTCAGCTCGGGAAACATCTCACGCGCCGGCAGGAACGTGGTTTCCTGCTCGATGATGCGATGAATGGTCGTGTCTGCAACCGAGAACGTCAGCGTCACGGCAGCTCCTGTTCAGGGATCAAGCCGCCGGCGGCACCGAGATCTTCACCGATTCGCGTTCGAGCATCTTGTTGTGGAACGCGTCGAGTGCCGGAAATGCCTTGCGCCAGCCGCAATCGGCGAAGCGGAAATCGGCATAGCCGAGTACGCAGACGAGTCCGATCGCGACGATGTCGAACGGGCGTGTCATCAAGTCGGGCTGCGCATTGAAGCGCGCCATGCCCATCCAGGCCCTGTTCCAATGATCGTCGGACCAGGCCTGCCAGCGGAGGCCCTCGGGCCGCACCATCGCCTCGTAGCGGCATAGCAGCATGGAATCGAGCATGCCTTGCAGCATGGAATGCTCGCTCTTGACCTTCCAGCGCGACGGGCCGGAAGCGGGGATCAGCTTGTTGCCGCCGGCGAGCTCGTCGAGATATTCGACGATCACGTAGGAATCCAGGATCACGTCGCCATTGTCGAGGATCAGCACCGGCAGCTTCTTCAGCGGCGTGATCTTCGAATACTCCTCATTGGCCTGGCCCGGCACCACGGCTGCAGGCACGAATTCGAGCCGGTCGATCAGCCCGAGTTCGATGGCAGCGATGCGCACCTTGCGGGCGAATGGCGAGGCGGGCGAGAAGGTGAGTTTCATCGGAAGTGTCCTCTGGCTGGTCATTCCGGGGCGATGCGAAGCATCGAACCCGGAATCTCGAGATTCCGGGTCTGGCGCTACGCGCCATCCCGGAATGACTCACAAGTCGATATCGCGCCTTACGCCTCGATGATCTCCTGGCGCTGCTCGCCGAGGCGCTCGATGCCGAGCGTGACGACGTCTCCGACATTGAGGAAGGTCGGCGGCTTCATGCCCATGCCGACGCCGGGAGGCGTGCCGGTGGTGACGATGTCGCCGGGCAGGAGCGTCATGAACTGCGAGACGTAGGAGATGCACTTCGCCATCGAGAAGATCATCGTCGCGGTGGTGCCGGTCTGGCGGCGCTGGCCGTTGACGTCGAGCCACATCGACAGGTTCTGCACGTCTGGAATCTCGTCCTTGGTGACGAGCCACGGACCTACGGGACCGAACGTGTCGTGCGACTTGCCCTTGGTCCACTGGCCCAGGCGCTCGATCTGGAAGTTGCGCTCGGAGACGTCGTTGCAGATCGTGTAGCCCGCGATGTGGTTCAACGCCTCGGCCTCTGAGACGTATTTGGCGCGAGTGCCGATGATGGCGGCGATCTCGACTTCCCAGTCGAGCTTGGTCGAGCCGCGCGGCTTCTCGACCTGATCATAGGGACCGCACAGCGCGGTGTTGGCTTTCAGGAAGAAGATCGGCTCGGCCGGGATCGGGTTGCCGGTCTCCTTGGCATGGTCGGAGTAGTTGAGGCCGATCGCCACGAATTTCGAGATGCCGGTGACAGGGGCGCCGAGCCGCGGCTTGCCGGCAACGGCGGGCAGGGAGGCCGGATCGAGCGCGGCGAGCTTCTTCAGCGACTCCGGCGCATAGGCCGCGCCATCGAGGTCCTTCACATGCGCCGACAGGTCGCGCAACTGGCCGGATGCGTCGATCAGGCCCGGCTTTTCCGCGCCCTTCTCGCCGTAGCGAACAAGCTTCATTGGTTTCTCTCCCTCAATTCCCTGGTATTCCAGAGCCCTGTCATGGAGCATGGCGGGAGGAAATTCAACCTTGCGGGCTATGCGTCGCCGCTGCCCTGTAATGCCTCGAAGCGGAAGGCGGCGCCGTCCCGCCGGATATGGCCGGCATGGAAATGGCCGCCGATCACCAGCGTCTCGGTGTCGGCAAAACGCGAGAACAGCGCCCGCCGGGTCGCGATCGCCTGCGCCGGATCGGAATCGACCGTCGAGCTCCAATCGAGACGCGCCATCTGGCAGGGATGGTGGGCGACGTCCCCGGTGAGCACGGCCTGCGCGCCATCCGAGCGGATGTGCAGGCTGACATGACCCGGGCTGTGCCCCGGCGTCGGGATCAGGGTGATCTCGTCGGTGATCACCGCTTCGCTTCCGACGAACTCCGCGCGTCCGGCGGCGACGATCGGCTGCACGGAATCGGCGAAGGTCGCCGTCTCGTCGGCGGCCTCGCTGTGATCGCGCCAATGCTCATATTCGGTGCGGCCGAAAACGTAGCGCGCATTGGAGAAAGTCGGGACCCAGCGGCCGTCGACCAGCCGCGTATTCCAGCCGACATGGTCGACATGGAGGTGGGTGCAGATCACCATGTCGATGCTCTCAGGCGGGAGGCCGGCAGCGCTCATCGTTTCCAGGAACGGTGTCGCGCGGTTGTTCCACATTGGCACGCTGCGGCCCTGCTTGTCGTTGCCGAGCCCGGTGTCGACCACGATCCGCATCGTCGGTGTTTCCAGCACCAGGGTGTGGATCGACATCTTCAGCCGACCTTCATCGGTCGCAAAATCGGGCGTGAGCCAGGACAGCTCGCGGATCGTCTCGGGTGTTGCCTGCGGCAGGATGAAGCGGGTGCCGCCGACGGTCTCCAGCTCGACGAATTTGGTGACCCTGACCCGGCCGATCGTCCAAGACATGCGCGCTTCCTCGTCCTATTCTTGATGCCGGTCACGATGCCGCGCGGCTTGTTCCGGCGCAATGGATCAACTGCCCGGAACAGGCGTTGCTGCAGTCCGTCCATGAGGAGAACGCCATGCCAGAGCTGACGATATCGCCCGAGAAGGTCGCCTTCCTGATCGAAAAGGCGCGCGAGTTCGACGTCAAGGAGCAGGCGACCGATGAGGAATCCGGCTCGAATGCCGTCGATGACGACATGGTCGACGTGCTCCAGGATAGCGGCGATGATCCCGTGGTGCGCGAGATCACCGGCTTCATCAACGCGATGACCGAGGACGAGCAGACCGATCTCGTCGCCTTGATGCGGCTCGGCCGCGGCGACGGCGATATCGACGAGTGGGACGATCTGCGCCGCGAGGCCGCCGGCCAGCGCGACCGCCACACCGCGCGTTATCTGCTGGGCGAGCCGATGCTCGGCGACCTGCTGGCGGAGGGCCTCGATGCGTTCGGCATCGATTGGACCGAAGGCCGCACCACGGCGGATTCGTCGAGCCCAAGCCAGCGCGACGAGGACGAGAAGCGGTAGGTCGTTCGGAAAGGCAGAGTCGCTGTATTCATAGCGCGGATGGCAAACAGAACTCACAGCTTTATTAGTTGGATTCGAATTCCTATTGCGCCGGCACTGCGCTCCCTCGCCCCGCTTGCGGGGAGAGGGTTGGGGTGAGAGGGACTCTCCACAGACACCGCGTTCGCGGAGAGCCCCCCTCACCCCGATTGCATCTCGCGATGCAATCCGACCTCTCCCCGCAAGCGGGGCGAGGTGAAAGCCCGGGATCGGCGTAGCAGGTTTCCGCGCCAGACCGCCCAAGGAAGTCTGTCTTACAGCGTGCCTGGGAAGGCGCCGCCGTCGAGCAGGATGTTCTGGCCGGTGATGTAGCCGGCCTTGGCGCCGCACAGGAAGGCGCAGGCGAGTCCAAATTCCTCGGGATCGCCGAAGCGACCTGCAGGGTTCGTCTTGGCGCGGTCGGCGAGGATCTGCTCCGGCGTGACACCGCGCTTCTCGGCCTCGCCCTTTGCCGTCGAGAGCAGGCGGTCGGTCTCGAACGGCCCCGGCAGCAGCGCATTGATCGTGACGTTGTTGATCACGGTCTTGCGCGACAGGCCGGCGACGAAGCCGGTGAGGCCGGCGCGGGCGCCGTTGGAGAGGCCGAGAATGTCGATCGGCGCCTTCACCGCGGCCGAGGTGATGTTGACGATGCGGCCGAACTTGCGCGCCATCATGCCGTCGACGGTCGCCTTGATCAGCTCGATCGGCGTCAGCATGTTGGCGTCGAGCGCCTTGATCCAGTCGTCGCGGGTCCAGTTGCGGAAATCGCCGGGCGGCGGGCCGCCGGCGTTGTTGATCAGGATGTCCGGATCCGGGCAGGCCTTCAGCACGGCGGCGCGGCCCTCGGGCGTGGTGATGTCGCCCGCCACTTCCGTGACGGTGACGCCAGGATTGGCCGCGCGGATCTCGGCCGCGGTCTTCGCCAGCACTTCGGCGCCGCGCGCCGTGATCGTGACATGTACGCCTTCATTGGCCAGCGCGATGGCGCAGGCGCGGCCCAGGCCCTTGCTGGAGGCGCAGACGATGGCGCGGCGGCCCTTGATCCCGAGATCCACGATTGATCACTCCGATATGTCAGTGAGGCTGGAAGAAAGATGGGCGCATTCTAGCCAACCGAATTGCCGCTGATAAGAGCAGCCGGCCTGTGCCGAATTGCATGGCTCGCTATGACCGGAGAGGCGGCGCCGCCGTGTCCGTCAGATGCGCCGTTCCTGCTTCAGCCGGTCGATCAGGCTTGCGAGCTCCGGAGGCAGCGAGCGGAAGCCTTTTGCGCCTGCGAGCGAGAGCATCGGCCGCAGGCGTGATCCCTCGAGGAAGCGCGGCTGACGCTCGGGGGGAACGATCCTGTCGAACACCAGCACCAGCGTGGTCGCGACCATGCCGGTGCGCACGGCGCCCAGCAGAGCGCCGCCGAGCCGGTCGCCAAAACCGGCCTCGGAACCGATCGCTTCGTCGAGCAGGATGCGGCCGATCTTGCCCAGCGCCATGCCGATGACGACGAAGGCGGCGAAGAACTGCAGCCAGTTCTGTGCCAGCGGAGTGCCGTGCACGTCGCGCAGTTGCGGGCTCATCGCCGCAACCGCGCCCATCGCCAGCGGCATCGCGAGCAGGTAGGCCAGAATCGTGATGGCGCTGCGCAACAGCCCGGTCGAGAAGCCGCTGTAGACGGCAACCATCAGTGCGGCACAAGCGGCGAGGTCGAAAGCGTTCATGGTTGCTCCGCCGCGGTTGTAGGCCGGGCCCGGTAAACGATTCCGGTTTGCGCTACTTCAAATCGTCTGTATCAATGCGCCGCAACAAATGAGCAACCGTGGGAGGAACCATGTCCGAGCTGTTCGACGTCAGCCGCGAGGTGATCCTGATCACCGGCGCGAGCCAGGGGCTCGGCCGGCAGTTCGCCCGGGTTCTATCGGCACGTGGCGCCGCCGTCGCGCTCGCGGCACGCCAGACCGGCAAGCTCAAGGCGTTGGAGGCGGAGCTCAAGGCAAGGGGTGGTCGCGCCGCCGCGGTCGAGATGGACGTGACGAGCATGGCATCGATCGTCAGGGGCATGGATGCGGCCGAGGCCGCGCTCGGACCCGTGACGGTGCTGATCAACAATGCCGGCATCGCGGTAGAGAAGCTCGCGGTCGAGCAGAGCGAGGCGGATTGGGACGCCGTGATCGGCGCCAATCTGAAGGGCGCCTATTTTGCCGCAACCGAAGCAGCTCGGCGCATGGCCGCGCGCAAGACCGGCGGCAACATCATCAACATCGCCTCGGTGCTCGGCTTCAGCGTCGTCAAGTTCATCTCGCCCTATGCGATCTCCAAGGCCGGCGTGGTGCAGGCGACCAAGGCGCTGGCGCTGGAGCTCGCGGCGAGCGGCATCCGCGTCAACGCACTGGCGCCCGGCTACATCGACACCGACATCAATCACGAGGTCTGGGAGACGCCGGCGGGCGAGAAGCTGGTCAAGCGGATCCCGCAGCGGCGCGTCGGCCACGAGAGCGACCTCGACGGCGCGATCCTGCTGCTGGCGTCCAACGCCTCGCGCTACATGACCGGCAGCGTCGTCACGGTGGACGGCGGCTTCCTGCTGACGTGAGACCCTGCTGATCGGCAGGTTGATTTCCCTCGATGGCGAGCCGTCTCAGCCTTTCAGCTCGCGCTTGATCATGTCGGCGGCCTTCTCGCCGATCATGATGGTCGGCGCATTGGTATTGCCGCCGATCAGGGTCGGCATGATCGAGGCGTCGACCACGCGCAGGCCGAACATTCCGCGGACCTTCAATTCGGGATCGACCACGGCGAGCGGATCGTCGACGCCCATCTTGCAGGTGCCGACAGGATGGTAGACCGTATCGACGCGGGCGCGCAGGATGGCGCGAATGTCGTCGTCGGTCCTGACATCCGACGTGAACAGGTCGCGCTTGCCGAGGCTACGCATCGCCGGCGTCTGCATCAGCCGCAGCGTGGTCTTGTAGCCGGCCACCATGGTTTCGAGATCGTCGGCCTCGCCCAGGAAGTTGGGATCGATCAGCGGCGCGGCGAGCGGATCGGCATTCTTCAAGCCGACCATGCCGCGGCTCTTTGGCCGGAGCAGACAGAAATGGCAGGAGAAGCCATTGCCGTGGCGCTTGCGGCCGTGATCGTCGGTGACGGCCATGCCGAAATGCAACTGGATGTCGGGCACGTCGAGATCAGGCCGCGTCTTCAGGAAGCCGCCGCATTCGGCGAAGTTCGAGGTCAGGACGCCGCGGCGCTCGCGGCGATATTGGCCGATGCCCGCCAGCAGCCGGCGCAGGCCCTTCGGCGACAGCGAAGAAAAGTTGGGGTTGTCGGAGGTGTAGGCGAAGATGAAATCCGGATGGTCCTGCAGGTTCTGTCCGACACCCGGCAAATGGTGGACGCCGGCGATGCCGAGCCGCGCCAGGGCGCTCGCGTCGCCGATGCCCGACAGCATCAGCAATTGCGGGGTCTGGAACGCGCCGGAGGCGAGGATCACTTCGCGCCGGCAGCGGATCTCCTTGACCTCCTTGCCCTGGCGATACTTGACGCCGACCGCGCGCTTGCCCTCGAACAGGATCATCGACGCATGCGCCGAGGTCTCGACCCGCAGGTTGCTGCGGCTGCCGAGATGCGGCTGGATGTAGGCCCGTGCCGCGCTCCAGCGCTCGCCATTCTTCTGCGTGACCTGATAGAGCCCGAGCCCTTCCTGCGTGTCGGCATTGAAATCGTCGCGGACCGGAAACTGCGCTTCGCGCGCCGCCTGGAGAAAGATGTCGTGCACGGGATTGTCGGTGCGCAGCCGGCTGACCGGCAGTGGTCCCGATTGGCCGTGATACGCGCCGTTGAACTCGGCGTTGTTCTCGGCGCGCTTGAAGTAGGGCAGCACGTCGTCATACGACCATCCGGTGTTGCCGAGGGAAGCCCAATGATCGTAGTCGGCGCGGTGGCCGCGGATGTAGACCATGGCGTTGATCGCGGAGGAGCCGCCGAGCCCGCGGCCGCGCGGCTGATAGCCGCTGCGCCCGTCCAGGCCCTTTTGCGGCACGGTGGTGAAGGACCAGTTGTTGACGGGCCCCGCGACCATCAGGAACAGCATGTAGGGCGTGGTCACGATCCAGTTGTCGTTGCGTCCCCCGGCGTCGAGCAGCGCGACGGATGTCGCCGGATCTTCCGACAGGCGGCCTGCAACCGTTGCGCCGCCGCTGCCGCCGCCCACGACGATGAAATCGACCTCGTCCGTCACGCATCTCTCCCTGATGTTTGTCTTGCTTGTTGTTCGAATGTCGTTCCGGCGGCGCGCGGCAGGTGGCGAAGTCATTTGCGCTGAGCGTCGAACTCGGAATCGAGAGTTTGGTCTGCACCCGATCGTCTCGGGATTCCAGGGGGGGGGCGCGCCCTGCGCCCCCGAACGACGATTGGCTAGGACAGGAATCGCAGCAGCTTTTCGATCCGGGCGATGCTGGCGCCGTAGGGTGGATAGAGATCCTTCATGCGGTTGAAGGGAGAGCGGTAGAACACCGGCTTCAACTTGCTGAAGCTGTTGAAGCCCCATTCTCCGTGATAATGGCCGATGCCGGAGGCGCCGACACCGCCCATCGGCTGGTTCATCTGCGCAAAATGCAGAAGGCAGTCGTTGATGGTGACGCCGCCGGAGACGGTGTGCGCCAGCACCGTGTCACGGGCCGCAGCGTCAGTGCCGAACCAGTACAGCGCGAGCGGCCGGTCGTGGGCGTTGATGTGGCGGATGACGTCGTCGGATTGCCGATAGGTCATGATCGGCAGCAGCGGACCGAAGATCTCCTCCTGCATGATTGCCATGTCCGCGCTCGCACCGACCACGATCGTCGGCGGAAATTTCCGCAGCTTCTTCCAGGCCGGATCTTCCGGGCTGGTCGTGCTCAGCGTCCTGGCGCCGCGCGCGATCGCATCGCGCAGCAATCCTTCCAGCCGGGCATAGTGCCGCTCGGAGATGATCGACGTGTAGTCGCCATTGGCCGGGTTGGTGCCGAACATCTGCAGCATGTGCCGGTGCAGCTTGCTCGCGAATGCGTCCGCGTGCTGTTCGGGCACGAACACGTAGTCCGGTGCGATGCAGGTCTGGCCGGCATTGAGCAGCTTGGCATAGGCGATGCGCTCCGCGGCTTCGTCGATGTCGGCGGAGACGTCGACGATGGTCGGTGACTTGCCGCCGAGCTCGAGCGTCACCGGGGTCAGGTTGCGCCCGGCGGCCTCGGCGACGATGCGGCCGACGCGGGTCGAGCCGGTGAAGACCAGATGATCGAACGGCAGCGCGGCAAAGGTCTCCGCGACGCCGTCCTCGATGCCGGTGACGATGAGCTCAGTCGGGTCGAAATTCGCCGCGATGAGCTCCTCGAGCAGCGCGGAGAAGTGCGGCGTCAGCTCGCTCGGCTTGATCATGACCCGGTTGCCGGCGGCGAGCGCGCCGATTGCTGGCGCCAGCGTCAGCTGCAACGGGTAATTCCACGGCGCGATGATGCCGACCACGCCGAGCGGCTGCGGAATCAGGCGGTTGCGCGCCGGCCAGAACTGCAGCGCGGTGGCGATGCGCCGCGGCGCCATCCAGCGCGGCAGCACCTTGAGCGTGTGCCTGATCTCGGCCTGCAGGAACAGCGTTTCGGCAATCGTCGTCTCGACGGCGCAGCGGTGGCCGAAATCGGCCGAGATCGCCTGCTCCAGGCGCTTCTCGTTGTCCGACAGCATCGCTCGCAGCCGCTTCAGGCCGTCCAGCCGTGCCGCGAGAGCGGGCGGGGGCGCATTGCGGGAGGCCTCGACCTGGGCGTGGAACGCGTCGTCGAGCGCCGAGAGGGCTGGGCTCTTCAGGGACTGGTCCATGGACGTCTCCTCGCGTGTACCGCGGCCGCGTGCAGGGCCGTCATTCTGGTTGGCTTAAAGCTGCCGCGTTGCGGGACCCTTGGCAAGCGCGGCGTCGGTTTTGCGCCGGCTGGGCGCGAGCGTGGAGCCAATCCATTTGGGGTGGGTGTCGTCGGTCCCTGCCGCTGCCCCTCGAAGAACTTGTCCTTGTCCCCAGCCCGGCCCGTGCCGTGGTCCCGGTCGGCAAATAGGTCGCTCTCATATGTATTTGTAATGTTGAGGTAATTTCTGATGTGAGTCGTGAGAGAGGCGGTGTCACAATCCGGCAAAAAAACTTCCCGAAAGGCCTTTCCAAACCGGCCTCGCATTGGTACATACCGCCCGCACCCGACGGCCGGCTAGGCCAACGGGCTCAAGCCTTCTCAGGAAGCCTTTGGGATGGATCGGCAGCGCCTCGGTGTCTGCCAGGACCGCCCGGCGCTTCTCTGAAGGTGACGCACAAGTTAACGCGGGGTGGAGCAGCCCGGTAGCTCGTCAGGCTCATAACCTGAAGGTCATAGGTTCAAATCCTATCCCCGCAACCATTGAGACCGACACTCCCGTAGCCGACGAGGCTGCGGGAGTTTTGGTTTGTGAGCTGCTGTGCAGCTGAGGACAGTGCCGTCTCCCCCTGAAGCGTGGCATCGGAAGATCCGGGAATTATCACCAGGACGGCGCTCAGGCGACCATGCGAGCCGGCAGACAATCTGCGAAGCGCGTGAACTGAAGTATTGAGGCAACGGCGAAATCCACAATCCGTCTGCCTGCGGTACAACCCCATTGCCCTGGTGTGGGAGCGAGCTTGCACATTGCGCGAGCGCAGCCGCCGTCACGATGTCAGACGCAGCAGGTTGCGCACGGCAGGGCGCCATTCGCCGGTCATGGTGTATTCGAGGCCGAGACGTGCGCCGCAGGTGATCGCCAGCATCGTCAGCGGCGCCGAGATCGCCAGCGTCGAGAATGCCGACAGGCCCTGTCCGATCGTGCAGCCCATCGACATGATGCCGCCGGTGCCCATCAGCAGCGCGCCGGTCATGTGACGCTTCAACTCACGCGCGTCATCGCAGGCTTCCCAGCGGAAGACGCGCGAAAACATTGCCGCGACGAACGAGCCCAGGATCACGCCGGCGACGGAGCCGATCGCAAAGTCGGCCCGGCTGCCCGAAAGCGTGGCGATGTAGAGCACGGTATTGCCGAGCGGGGCAACGAAGGTCAGGGATGCCACGCGCGCCGGATCGAAATCGTCATTGCCGAGCCAGCTGGTGGCGAACCAGCCGAACGCCACCGCGCAGCCTACGGCGAGGCCGGAGAGCAGCAGGCGCGGCGATCTCACGAGGCGCCCGTCGGCCAATGCCCAGGCCGCGAGCGCGACCGCTGCGACGGAAACGGTTGCCGGCCGCGCATATGAGCCAAGTGCGGGCGACAGCAGCATATCCATGCCCTGGGTCATCGTTTCGGGCAGGCGTATGGAGAGCGGCTCGATCAGCGAGATGCGCAGGAATCCCGTGAGCCCGCGCATCGCGGCCAGGGCTGACACGCCCAGCACCAGAAACACGACGATGGCGCGCAGATCACCGCCGCCGATACGGACCAGTGTCCCGAAGCCGCAGGTGCCGACCAGGGCCATCCCGATTCCGAACGACAAGCCGCCGAGGATGGCGCCGCCGAGCGGAATGGACGACGTCAAGTAGATCGAGCGCGACAGGTCGATCAGGCCGAAGCTGGCGAGCAGCTGGGTTGCGACCAGCGCGACCGCGGCCGCCAGAGCGAAGGATTTGAGTCGCCGGGTATCGGCGCCGAAGAACGCGTCCTCCAGCATCGCGAGCGTACAGAAGCGGCCGGCGCGACCGGCGACGCCGAGAACGGCGCCCGCGAGGAGCCCACACATGAACGTCAGTGCTGATGGGCTGAGCATTCCTCTCCGACATCCTCGTTGGTTTCCTGGCATTGTGCGCCAGGAGCGGCGGGGACGCCAGACCTCTTGCGCCGCTACGGGGCGCGCCGATGCGAAGCCCGAGACCGCGAGGGCCAACCGGTCAGCGGCGGCGCTTGCGGACCGGCTCGCAATAGACGTCGTAGATCGCCGTCAGGATCTTGCGGACATCTTCGCTCGCAAGGCTGTAGTAGATCGTCTTGCCCTCGCGCCGCGTCGTGACCAGCCGGTCGAGCCTGAGACGGGCGAGCTGCTGCGAGACGGTCGACTGCCGCTCGCCCAGGAACTGCTCGAGCTCGGTGACGGATTTTTCGCCTTCGGCAAGGATGCAGAGCAGCAAAAGCCGGGACTCGTGGGACAGTGCCTTCAGCATCTCGCTGGCTTCCCGCGCCTTCTCGATCATCTGCTCGAGCTCGGCAGAGGTTTCGATGTCCTTCAACTTCGGCAGCGGCATGAATTCTGAATCCCTCGGTTGGCGTCAGGAGCGGGCCGGAGCCCCGCTTGTAGCATTCATTATGCGGCCGAGCAGCCCAAAGAAGAACGCATCGCCGGGATAACCGCGGATGCGTCCGATCTCGCGGCCCTGATCGACCACCACGAAGGTCGGGGTGAACGCTCCCGGATCGATACCGGAAAGGTCCGTCGGCAGCGGCTTGGCAAGGTCGACCCGTCGCAGCGGCAGCGCGCGCCCCTCGTCGGTCTTGTCATAGATCGGACCGATTTCCGCGTTGAAGCGGGCGCACCAGCCGCAGCCCGGACGTTCGAACATCACGAGCTCGGAGGCGAACGCCGGGGACGAGAGGCAAATGCCGGTCACTACGGCTCCTGCGAGCGTTGCGAATCCGCGCGATGCACGTCTGCTGGTCATGCCGAGATCCTCTCTGGACTTGGCGGCCAATCTATCATTAAATTCGAATATGTACTAGTGCGCGATTTCCGAATCCTGCCCGGCAGGCCGGGCACGTAGCGCTGGCCGACCGGGGGGAAAGATGGATCTCGACGTCACGCTGGGCGCCGCGCTGGCCGCGGGTCTGTTGTCGTTTCTGTCACCGTGCATTCTGCCGCTGGTCCCGCCGTTCCTGTGCTACATGGCCGGCGTCTCGGCGGCCGACGCGATCGGCGAAACCAGCATGGCCCAGCGGCGGCGGACGGTGCTGACGGCGCTGTGCTTTGTCGGCGGTTTTTCGCTGGTGTTCGTCGGTCTTGGTGCTACCGCCTCGGTGTTCGGGCGGTTCATCGCCGGCCATCTCAGCCAGCTCGGCATCCTCGCTGGCCTCGTCATCATCACGATGGGGCTGCATTTCCTCGGGGTGCTCCGGATCCCGCTGCTGTACCGGAGCGCGACGATCGACGTCGGAAGCAAGCCGGCCGGCCTGCTCGGTGCGTTCGTGATGGGACTTGCCTTCGCCTTCGGCTGGACGCCGTGTGCGGGGCCGGTCCTTGCCGCCGTCCTGATGATGGCCGGCGCGGAGGCGACGGTGGGTAAGGGCGCGCTGCTGCTCGCCGCCTATTCGGTCGGGACCGGCATCCCGTTCCTCATCGCCGCTGCCTTCACGGGACAGTTCATGACTATGCTCAAGGGCATCAAGCCGCATCTCCCCCTGGTCGAGAAGACGATGGGCGGCTTTCTCGTCCTGACCGGCGCGGCCTTTCTCGCCGGCGTGATCCCGCGGATGTCGGAATGGATCTTCGAGCGCTTTCCGTCGCTCGCCACCATCGGCTGATCAGCCGAAGCGGAAGTCCAATAGATTGACGAAGGACTGCAGTTCGATCTCATAGCGATGCACCAGGCCGGCGTCGCTCTCGCGCGCCGCGCGGCCGATCTCGCCGGCACTCGTCGTGGCGCCGTCGATCAGGCGGCGGAACTCGGCCTGGCTCGCCACGTCGGGCGCGGCGAGGCCGTTGCAGCGTTGCAGCCGGTCGCGCAGCGCTGTGCCGGCCTGGACGACCTCGCCAGGCTCGGCCTTGCCCGCAGCGAACCGCGCAGCTGCGTTGCGCAACGCGTCCATGACGGGTGACAGGTCGAACACGCAATCGCTGAGTTCGACCACGCCGGCGTCCTGCCTCAGGGCGTGAAGCGACCGGCGCAACGCGGCAATGGCCGCCGCAGCGCGTGCCCCGTCACCTGCGGTCAGCGCTTCGTCCGCCTGCTTCAGGCGATCGTTTCCGGTGGCGATCAGCTCTGCAAAGGATTTGGCCGAATAGGGCGCATTGGAGCGCTCGGCGAGCCGGCTGAGCCTGCCCCAGGCGATCCGGGCGTCGTCGAGCTCGATCTGCGCCAGGCCCACATTGCCGGTGCGGCCATAGCTCGCGGCGGTGCGCAGGCTGGCCATCGCCGAGCGCATGAAGGCAGCGACGTCCGTGTTCTCTTCGGCGCGCCCACGGACGCCGTGCGTGAGGCATGACAGCACGAGCGACAGCATGATGACGCGGCGCAGCATCGAATGTCCTTTTCACATTCTCTTATTCGAATATCATGTATCGAAATTCCGTGGACTTGGCAAAGTGGACTTGGCAAAGCGCGCGAGCAGGCTGATGACGACGAACCGGACGATGACGCGGCGCGATCTGGTTGCGCTGCTCTCTGCTGCGGCGGCCGTCGGCCCGGCGTCGGCGCCGGCGCAGGCCGACGCGGCGCTCGGCGACGACGGGCTCTATCACCAGTCCTGGTTTCTCAACAGCTTCCTGGACCTGCGCGAGGATCTCGAAAGCGCGGCGTCGGAAGGCAAGCGGCTTGCGATCATGTGGGAGCTGCGCGGCTGCCCGTATTGCCGCGAGACGCATCTGGTGAACTTTGCCGATCAAGAGATCACGGACTACATCCGCGCCAATTTCGAAGTGCTGCAGCTCAACCTGCTCGGCGCGCGCAAGGTGATCGACTTCGATGGCAACGAGCTTGCCGAGAAGGAGCTCGCCGAGCGCTACGCGATCCGCTTCACGCCGACGTTCCAGTTCTTTCCGCCATCGGCCGAGGGGGTCTCTGCGAAGGAGCCGCTCGCGCGCGAGGTGGCGCGCGCGCCGGGCTATCTCAAGCCGCCGCATTTCCTCGCAATGTTCCGCTTCGTGCGCGAGAGGGCCTATGAGCGCGGCACCTTCCGCGACTATCTCGCTTCGACCAAGGGTTGAGTGCAGTGCGGCATCGAAATACGCTTGACACCAATCACATTATCAAATCATAATTCTTGAATATGATGGATCGTAAGTCCGTCGTGTCATCGTAAGGCGAGGGGACGCCTCGTCGGTCAGGGTGGAAACATGCGCCGTTTGATTCCGGCCGCCTTGCTCTGCGTGTTGCTGTCGGCAGCCGCGCGGGGTGACGAGCCGATCAGGCTCGATGTCGTCGACTATGTCATTCCGAAATCGCTGACGGGCGCGCCCGGCAATGCCGATGCCGGCAAGAAGGTGTTCTTGACGCGGACGCTGGGCAATTGCCTCGCCTGCCATCAGGTGTCGTCGCTGAAGTCGGAGGAGTTTCACGGCGAGTTCGGTCCGTCGCTCGACGGCGTCGCGACCCGCTACAACGCGGCGCAATTGCGCCTGATCGTCGCCGATCCCAAGCGCATCTTCACCGATACGGTGATGCCCGCCTTCTACAAGAACGACGGACTCAATCGCGTCAGGCCGGAGTTCGTCGGCAAACCCGTCCTCACCGCCGCGCAGGTCGAGGACGTCGTCGCCTTTCTCGAAACATTGAAGTAACCGCCTCTGGAGGATGATGCATGGGCGCAATCAACAGACGACAGGCGTTCCTTCTCGGCGGCGGTTTCGTCGCCCTGACGGTGCTGCCGATGGCCGCCAACGCCGAGCCGAGCAACGACGCGGCCGAGATGATCAAGAAGTTCACCGGCGGCAAGGAAGCGGCCAAGGGCAAGATCACGCTCGATCTGCCTGAGATCGCCGAGAACGGCAACACCGTGCCGCTCGCGCTCTCGGTCGAAAGCCCGATGACCGCCGAGAACTACGTCAAGGAAGTGCTGTTCGTGGCCGACGGCAATCCGAATGCCGGCGTCGCCACGCTGATGTTCACGCCGATGTCCGGCAAGGCCGAGGCATCGATCCGCATCCGTCTGGCGCAGACCCAGAACGTGATCGCGGTCGCGAAGATGAGTGACGGCTCGCTCTTCACGGAGCGCAAGACCGTCAAGGTCACCATCGGCGGCTGCGGCGGCTGAGACAGGGGAGAGACGAACATGGCAGACAAGCCGCGGATCAAGCTTCCGAAGGAAGCCAAGAAGGGCGAGATCATCCAGATCAAGACGCTGGTCTCGCATCTGATGGAATCGGGTCAGCGCAAGGATGCGCAGGGCAAGCCGATCCCACGCAAGATCATCAACAAGTTCACCTGCGAGTTCAACGGCAAGCCGGTGTTCTCCTGCGCGCTGGAGCCGGCGATCTCCGCCAACCCGTACATCCAGTTCGACGCAAGGATCGACGAGGAAGGTACGTTCAAGTTCGCATGGACGGATGATGATGGCTCCGTGGTGACGGCCGAAGAGAAGATCGCGTTGAAGGCCTGATCGGCAGCGTGTGATCGCTAGGAGGAGTGACGGATGTCCATTCGCTACGGTTCTCTCGCCGTCCTGGCTTCGGCCGCGCTGGCCCTGTCGGCAGTCGCGACGTTCGGCCAGGAGGCCGAACGGAAGGGCATTCCGGCGCCTCCCGGTCACGTCTTCAAGACCATCATCTCGGGCTATCAGTTCCGCACCAAGGAAACGCGCGCGCTCCAGGATGACGACCTGGAGAATCCCGGCTTCCTCGCGGTGGAGCGGGCCGCCGACGTCTGGAAGACGGTCGACGGCAGCGAAGGCAAGTCGTGCATGAGCTGCCACGGCGAGGCGGAAAAGACCATGAAGGGCGTCGGCGCCGCCATGCCCAAATGGAGCGATAAGCTCAACAAGCCGGTCAATCTCGAGCAGCAGATCAACATCTGTCGCACCGAGCACATGAAGGCGCAGCCCTGGGCCTTCAAGTCGAAGGAACTGACGGACATGACGGCGTTCGTCCGCTACCAGTCGCGCGGCATGCCGGTGGCGGTGAAGACCGATGGTCCGATGTCGCCATGGTTCGAGAAGGGCAAGGAGATCTACTATACGCGGGTCGGGCAGCTCGATCTCGCCTGCGCGTCCTGCCACGAGAAGAACAACGGCAAGTTCATGCGCGCCGATTTTCTGAGTCAAGGCCAGACCAACGGCTTTCCGACCTACCGGCTGCGCGATCAGCGCCTGATCCCGCTGCACGAACGGTTCGAGGGCTGCATGTTCGACGTTCGCGGCGTGCCCTACAAGCCGCTGTCGGACGAGTTCCTCGCGCTCGAAGTCTACGTCGCCTGGCGCGGCATCGGGCTGCCCGTCGAGACACCGTCGGTCCGCAACTAGCCGCGGACACAAGGAAGATACATCATGATATCGCGTCGCGAATTCGTTCAGGTCGCATTGGCGGCGGCTGCCCTGGCGGGTGGCTCCGGTCTTGCGGGTGCGACCCGCGCCTTTGCTCAGCAGAAGCTGACCGAGAAGGAGCTGCTGGCGTTCGATCCGGTCGGCAACGTCACCTTGGTGCATGTCACCGACATCCACGGCCAGCTGATGCCGCTGTATTTCCGCGAGCCGTCGACCAATCTCGGCGTCGGTGACGCCAAGGGCCAGCCGCCGCATGTCACCGGCAAGGATTTCCTCACCCGCTTCGGCATCGCGCCGGGCTCGTCGTCGGCCTATGCGCTGACCTCGGAGGATTTCGAGGCGCTCGCCAAGACCTACGGGCGGATCGGCGGGCTCGACCGCGCCGCCACCGTCATCAAGGCCATCCGCGCCGAGCGCGGCGACAAGGTCGTGCTGCTCGATGGCGGTGACACCTGGCAGGGCTCATGGTCGTCGCTGAAGACCCGCGGCCAGGACATGATCGACTGCATGGCGCTGCTGAAGCCGGATGCGATGACGGGGCATTGGGAGTTCACCTACGGCACCGAGCGCGTCAAGCAGGCGGTCGATGGTCTGGGCTTCCCTTTCCTCGGCCTCAACATCCGCGACACCGAATGGAACGAGCCGGCGTTCGAAGCCTCGACGATGATCGAGCGCGGCGGCGTCAAGATCGCGGTGCTCGGCCAGGCATTCCCGTACACGCCGGTCGCCAATCCCCGCTGGATGATTCCGAACTGGTCGTTCGGCGTGCGCGAGGAGGATGTTCAGACCCAAGTCGACAAGGCACGCAAGGACGGCGCCGGCCTCGTGGTGCTGCTGTCACACAATGGCTTCGACGTCGACCGCAAGCTGGCCAGCCGCGTCAAGGGTCTCGACGTCATTCTCACGGGTCATACCCATGATGCATTGCCTGAAGCGGTCAAGGTCGGCAAGACGCTGCTGATCGCGTCGGGCTCCTCCGGCAAGTTCGTCTCGCGGCTCGATCTCGACGTCAAGGACGGCGAGGTGAAGGGCTATCGTTACAAGCTGATTCCGCTGTTCTCCGACGTGATCACGCCGGATCCGGCGATGGCGGCCAAGATCGCCGAGGTGCGCAAGCCGTTTGCCGCCGATCTCGCCCGCCCGCTGGGACGGACCGAGACGCTGCTGTATCGCCGTGGCAATTTCAACGGCACGTTCGATGACCTCATCTGCCAGGCGCTGCTGCAGGAGCGCGATGCGGAGATCGCGCTGTCGCCGGGCTTCCGCTGGGGCACCAGCGTGATGCCGGGCCAGGACATCACGTTCGAGGACGTCACCAACGCCACCGCGATCACCTATCCGGCCGTCTATCGCATGGGCATGACCGGCACGCGGCTGAAGGAGATCATTGAGGACGTCGCCGACAACCTGTTCAACGTCGATCCTTACTACCAGCAGGGCGGCGACATGGTCCGCATCGGCGGCATGTCCTACGCCATCGACGTCAACAAGCCGCAGGGGCAGCGCATCTCCGACATGCGCCTGATCAAGACCGGGGCCGCGATCGATCCGACGCGGGAGTATCAGGTCGCGGGCTGGGCCAGCGTCAACGAAGGCACGCAGGGGCCGCCGATCTGGGAGGTCGTGTCGAGCTATCTGCAGCGCCAGAAAACCGTTCGTCTCGAGCCCAACCGGGCCGTCAAAGTCTCCGGAGTGTGACGACGATGTCCAAGGACAAACTACTTCCCTCAGCCCCACGCGCGTCGCGCCGTGGTTTCCTGACTGCAGCCGGCGGTCTTGCCGCCACGGCGCTGGCCTCGCAGGCGCGTGCCGGCGTCGGCAATCCCGCCAACCAGCCGCCAAACGTGCCGGAATGGACGCGGACCCTCGGCGAGGGCGTCGCTGTGCGCCCCTATGGCAAGCCGTCGAAGTTCGAGAAGGACGTCGTCCGCCGCGACGTCGAATGGCTGACGGCTTCGCGCGAATCCTCGGTCAGTTTTACGCCGCTGCATGAGCTCGAAGGCATCATCACGCCGAACGGGCTGTGCTTCGAGCGCCATCACGGCGGCGTAGCCGACGTCGATCCGGCCGATCACCGGCTGATGATCCATGGGCTGGTCGAGCGGCCGCTGCTGCTGACGCTCGACGAGCTCAAGCGCTACCCGCGCGTCAACCGCATCCACTTCATGGAATGCGCGGCCAACTCCGGCATGGAGTGGCGCGGCGCCCAGCTCAATGGCTGCCAGTTCACGCATGGCATGATCCACTGCGTGCAATATACCGGCGTCTCGCTGCGCACCCTGCTCGAAGAGGCCGGCGTCAAGACCAACGGCAAATGGCTGCTGGTGGAGGGCGCCGACTCCGCGTCGATGGATCGCAGCCTGCCGATCGAGAAGGCGCTCGACGACTGCATCATCGCCTACAAGATGAACGGCGAGGCGCTGTATCCCGAGCAGGGCTATCCGATGCGCCTGGTCGTGCCGGGCTGGCAGGGCAATCTCTGGGTCAAGTGGCTGCGCCGTATCAAGGTCGGCGACCAGCCCTGGCACACCCGCGAGGAAACCTCGAAATACACCGATCTCTTGCCGAACGGAAAGGCGCGGCGCTTCACCTGGGCGATGGATGCCAAGTCGGTGATCACGAGCCCGAGCCCGCAGGCTCCGATCAAGCATGGCAAGGGCTTCACGATCGTCTCGGGACTGGCGTGGTCGGGCAACGGCAAGGTCAAGCGCGTCGACGTGTCGCTCGATGGCGGCCGCAACTGGTGGCCGGCGCGGATCGACGGCCCGGTGCTCGACAAGGCGCTGACCCGGTTCTACTACGAGTTCGACTGGAACGGCGAGCCGCTGCTGCTGCAGTCGCGCGTCCAGGACGAGACCGGCTACGTCCAGCCGTCCAAGGCCGAGCTGCGCAAGGTCCGCGGCTACAACTCCATCTATCACAACAATGGCATCCAGACCTGGCATGTGCAGGCAAACGGTGAGGTCGAGAATGTCGAGGTCGCCTAAGCTCATCATTGCCGCCGCAGCGCTGGCAACGCTTGCGGGCTCGGTGGCGTTCGCCGGCGGTCCGAGCGAGAAGACCGAGGCCAAGTCCGATGCCAAGGCGCCGCAGCGCTTCAACATCGGCCGCGCGCCGAGCGCCGAGGAGATCCGCGGCTGGGACATCGACGTGCGTCCGGACGGGCAGGGGCTGCCAGTCGGCAAGGGCACCGTCGCCCAGGGCGAGAAGCTGTTCATGGACAATTGCGCCAGTTGCCATGGCGAATTCGGCGAGGGTGCCGGCCGCTGGCCGGTGCTCGCCGGCGGCAAGGGATCGCTGACATCAGACAATCCCGTCAAGACGGTCGGTTCCTACTGGCCCTACGCCTCGACGCTGTTCGACTACGTCCGCCACGCGATGCCGTTCGGCAGCCCGCAGTCGCTGAAGGTCGACGAGTACTACGCGCTGGTCGCCTATGTGCTGTATCTGAACGACGTGATCACCGATCAGAACTTCGAGCTGAGCAACAGCAATCTCGCCACGATCAAGATGCCGAACGAGGGCGGGTTCATCATGGATGACCGGAGCACGAGCGAGAAGGCGTTCTGGCAGAAGGATCCTTGCATGAAGAACTGCATCGCGCCGGTCAAGATCACCGGACGCGCGACAGCGGTCGACGTCACGCCGGAAGACAAGGACGGCAAGCCGCGAGGCGTCGAGTGAGGATTGCCGGATGCAGCCGCCGCCAGATGCTGTTGGCGGCCGCATCCGTCGCCCTGGCCGGAAGCGGGGTTGCGTCCATCGCCACTGCAGCCGAGCCACATAGGCTCGCGTTGCAGATCAGCGACGAGGATCCTGCCAAGATGCGCGCGGTGCTCGACGTGGCCGCGAATGTCTCCCGCCACTATTCGGGCGAGGGCGCGGAGGTCGAGATCGTGATCGTTGCGTTCAATGGCGGCCTCGACATGCTGCTGGCCGACCGCTCGCCGGTGAAGGAGCGGGTGCTCGGCTTCGCCAAGTCGATGCCCAATGTGAGCTTCATCGCCTGCGGCAATACCTTGGAGACGCTCGCGAGCAAGGAGGGACGGCAGCCGCCTCTGCTCGACGGTGTCACGGTCGTCAAGACCGGGGTCGCGACCCTGCTGGAGCTGTCCGAGAAGAACTGGACGATCGTGCGTCCCTGAGGAATTTGCGATGCGGTGGTGGCTCGCTCTTGTCGTCTCGTTCATTGCGTCGATCGCCTTCGCGGCCGAGGAGCCGCGCGAGCTCACGATCGGCGGGCGTACGGCGCTCGGCACGCTCCGACTGCCGGCGCAGTCTGGACCGGATGTACCGCTGGTGCTGATGACGCACGGCACGCTCGCGCACAAGGACATGGAGACCATCCAGGGTCTGTCCAAGGCGTTGGCCGAGCGGGGGATCGCGTCGCTCGCGCACAATCTCGTGCTCGGTCTCGATCGCCGCACTGGCATGTACGATTGTGCCAAACCCCATGACTATGTGACGGACGATGCTGTCGTGGAGATCGCCGCCTGGCTGAGTGAAGCGCGCAAGACGTCGTCGCACGTCTTCGTCCTCGGTCATTCGCGCGGCGCCAATCAGGTCGCGCGCTATCTGGCCGCCAATCCCAAAGCGGCGGTCGACGGTGCGATCCTGCTGGCGCCCGCGACGGCGAGCATCGAGGCCGGTTTGAGAGACGCCTATGCGGAGAGCTACGGCCAGCGATTGGCGCCGCTGCTCGACAAGGCTGAGGCAGCGATCGCCGCCGGGCGCGGCGGTGATTGGATGTCGGTGCCGGGCTTCATCTATTGCCGCGATGCCAAGGTGACGGCGCGCGCATTCGCAGCATTCTATCGCGCCGACCGGCGCCAGGATACGGCGGCGCTGGTCGCCGATGTGAGCCTGCCGGTTCTGGTGCTTGCGGCAGCGCAAGACAAGACGGTACCGGACGTGGCAGCGTCGTTCGCGCCGCTGGCGTCACGCGCCGGCAGCCGTGTCCGACTGGAGACGATTGACGACGCAGATCACTTCTTTCGCGATCTCGCCGCCGAGGATGCCGCTGATCGCATCGCAGGATTCATTGCAGCCGCGCGTTAGGAGCCACCATGGAACGTCGATCTTTGATGCAAGCCGGTCTTGCCGGCCTGTTTGGAATCTTCGGTGTCAGCAGCGCACGCGCGGCGACGGAATCTCCGCGCCAGCGCGTCGCCTATCATCTCGCCGATCAGGACCGCGCCCTGTTCGTTCTCGGCAACCTCCAGAACCACGTCGACGGGACCGGAGGACCTGGACGCGCAGACATTCGCCTGGTGATCCACGGTCCGGGCTTGCGGGCCTTTCATGCGATTTCGGCCGACCAGACCATCTCGGCTCTGGCCGAGCGCCTCATGAAGGCCGGCGTCGGCTTCGAGGCCTGTGCGAACACCATGAAGGCGCAAGGCGTGAAGCTCGACGATCTCTTGCCAGGCTTCGCGGTGGCGGAGAAGGGCGGCGTCGTGCGCCTCACGGAGCTGCAGCAGAGTGGATACGCCTACCTGCGCCCGTGACGGGCGCATGCGTCCTTGCCGATGCCGCCCGGCATGTTGAGCGGCAGGCCTGAACGACGGGAGCGCCTGTGCTCACCGCATTGATCGACCTTCTGGGTGAGGAGCTGGTGTCGCTGCTGTGCGGGCTCGCGGCCGGCGGCGCGTTCGGCTTCTTCGCCCAGCGCAGCCGCTTCTGCCTCCGGGCGGCCACGGTCGAGTTCGCGCGCGGGCAGGGCGGTCCGCGGCTGGCGGTGTGGCTCCTCACCTTCGCCTCGGCGCTGCTGGGCACCCAGGCGCTGGTGGCGATGGGCCTGCTCGACGTCTCCGAAGCGCGCCAGCTGGCGCAGCAGGGCAGCATTTCCGGCGCGATGATCGGCGGCACGCTGTTCGGCTGCGGCATGATCCTGGCGAGAGGCTGTGCCAGCCGTCTGCTGGTGCTCTCGGCCAACGGCAATCTGCGGGCGCTGCTGTCCGGCCTCGTCTTCGCGGTGACGGCGCAGTCGGCCTATCGCGGCCTGCTCGCGCCGGCACGCGAGTGGCTCACCAATCTTTGGCTCGTCGACGGCGGACCGTCGCGCGACATCATGAGCCTGTTCGGCGGGGGTACGCCCGAGAAGCTCGGCTTCGGCATGCTGTGGTTCCTGGCCGGGCTCGCCGCCGTGTCGAAGTTTCAGGTTGGCCCGAAGATCCTGCGCTCGGCGGTGGCCGCGGGCGCGGCGGTCGCCGGGGGCTGGCTCCTCACCTATCAGCTCGGCCAGGCCTCGTTCTCGCCGGTGCCGCTGAAGAGCCTGACATTCAGCGGTCCTTCGGCGGAGCTGCTGATGCAGGTGCTCGCCAGCCCGCAACTGAAGCCGGGCTTCGATCTCGGCATCATTCCGGGGGTGTTCATCGGCTCGTTCGTTGCGGCTGCGCTGGCGCGTGAACTCAATCTCGAAGGCTTCTCGGATGGGCGCGGCATGCGCCGTTACATGATCGGCGCCGTCCTGATGGGATTCGGTGCGATGCTGGCGGGCGGCTGCGCCGTTGGCGCCGGCGTAACCGGGGCATCGGTGTTTGCGCTCACAGCGTGGATCGTGCTCGGTGGCATGTGGTTGGGTGCGGCCGTCACCGATTTTGTCGTCGACCGCTGGCTGTTCGCCACCAAGCCGGCGCAGAGCCCGGTTCAGTCGCCCTCCGTCATGCCTTCTTGAGGCATCCTGCGGAAGCGAGCCTGCTTCTGCTGAGCGGCATTGGACATGCAGCGTCAAGGCGCAGCATCCATGAATCTCCGGGACCTGTCTGTCACAGGCTCGTCGACGCGTGGCGTGTCGGCGCACTTCAAGCCTCCGACGAAGAACATTGTCTGATCAGATCGGATCGAGCCCGAAGACACGCGTCTTTGCGTCGTCACGCCGGAGCGCAGATCGCGTAGTCCGCGGATTGGCCACAGGAGATGCGTGCCGAACACGGCATTCGGACCATCGTGCCCGATCATGACGTTGGTAGATTCCAGTCTGGAAATCCCGCCCGTTAACCAATTTGCGAAGGTCGGGTGATACCGTCGCGAGGGGACGACGCAATCATGCGGCGGACCGATACGAATCGCCGGGACTACGAAAGGCACGCGTGATGTCGCAACTCTCCATTCGAGCAAAAATGGCGGCCGTCATTGCGCTGCTGCTGGTGGCGATGACCATCGTCGGGTTGCTGGCCGTCCGCGGCATGCAGACAATCAATACGCATACCGAACAGATCGCCAAGAACTGGCTGCCGAGCGTGCGCGTGCTCGGCGAGTTGCGTTCGGCGATCAATCTCAATCGGGCGCAGCTGCGAGCCTACATGACGGCAGATACGACTGAGGAGAAGGACAATCTCGACCGCAACATGAAGGCAACGCTCGCCGTCATCGCGACGGCGCGCCGCTCCTATGAGGCGATGATCTCGTCGGCCGAGGAGCGCAGCCTGTTCGAGAGCTGGTCGCGGGGCTGGGAGCAATATGTCAAGGCTGCCGATGGTGTGCTCGAGGTGCTGCGCGCAGGGAACGGCAACGCGACCAAGCAGGCGAGCGATCTGTTCAACAAGACGGTCCGGAGCGTCGCCAATCAGTCGGACGAATTTCTTCGAAAGCTGATTGACCTCAACAATCGTGGCGCCGACGCCGAAACCAAGATCGCCGCGGATGGCTATGCCGAGGCATTTGCATTGATGTCGACGGTCATCGTCCTTGCCGTTCTCACCGGCATCGGCGTCGGAAGCTGGTTCGTTCGCGACATTTCCCGGTGCATCGCTTCCATCATCAGGCCGATGCAGGCGCTCGGTGAGGGTAACCTGGCGATCGAGATCCCCTATCGCGGTCAGAAGACCGAAGTAGGCATGATGGCCGACGCCCTGGAGGTTTTCAAGACCGCCTTGATTGCGAAGAAGCAGGCCGACGATATCGCTTCGAGAGAGGCAGAGGTGAAACTGGAACGCGGCCGGCGCCTCGACGAGATCACTGGCCGCTTCGAGGCCGTGGTCGGCGAGATCGTCGACACCGTGTCCACGGCATCGAGCACTTTGGAAGGTCACGCCGGCGGGCTCAGCAACACGGCGAGCCGCGCACAGAACCTGGCCACATCCGTCACCGCGGCTTCCGAGGAAGCCTGCACCAATGTGCAGTCGGTGGCATCTGCGACCGAGGAGCTCTCCGCGTCCGTCAACGAGATCAGCAGGCAAGTCCAGGATTCAGCCCGGATGGCCAATGAGGCGGTGGCACAGGCCCGCAGGACCAATGAACAGGTCAGCGAGCTCTCGAAGTCCGCTGCCCGCATCGGCGACGTCGTCGAGCTGATCAATACGATTGCCGGACAGACCAATCTGCTCGCGCTGAATGCAACGATCGAGGCCGCACGCGCCGGCGAGGCCGGCCGTGGATTTGCGGTGGTCGCATCCGAGGTCAAGGCGCTGGCCGAGCAGACGGCGAAGGCCACGGGCGAGATCGGCCAGCAGATCTCCGGCATCCAGTCCGCCACCCAGCAATCGGTCGGTGCCATCCGCGACATCAGCATCACCATCGAGAAATTGCAGGAGATTTCGTCGACGATCGCATCGGCCGTGGAGCAGCAGGGCGCTGCCACGCAGGAGATCTCGCGGAACGTCCAGCATGCGGCGGCGGGAACGCAGCAGGTCTCAGCCAACGTTGCGGATGTGCAGCGCGGTGCCGTCGATACCGGAGCCGCCGCGTCCCAGGTGCTGTCCGCCGCGAAATCGCTGGCCAACGACAGTGCCAGACTGAGCATGGAAGTGAAGAAGTTCATCGCCGGCGTGAGAGCCGCCTAGGAACTCGCAGCGACTGAGAGCCGCGCAGACCCGATCTCGCCGCCATTCGCCGGCCCGCGTCGGAGTGCTGGACAGGTGCGCAGGCCCGGCCACCACGCGCCGGGCATCGCTTCTGCGTTGGCCTGCGAGCCTCATCTCGAGGACTTCTCCCGCGGCCGCGGCAAGCGGCGCGACCGAGTCGCGTGGTGACGATGGACCTGCGAGAGGCCGCGCCGACATGAACAGAGCGTGGGGCTGCGGCGGATCATGCTCCACTGCGGCTTGCTCGGGCCTGCCATCCCCGAGGTCGTCCGTGCCGCTGATTCCTCGCCGTCACGCTGCCGCAGGACCTCGCCTTTCACCTATCGGCACCGGCCGATTTATAATTGCATAAATTCGAATATATGCATATAGTGGCGTACGTCGGTCGCGGCGCTGGGCCGCGTCAGCAGGGAGGACCCGTCGTGGCAATGATGAACGACGTCATGGTCAAGGATCTGGGCGAGTCCGGGCGCATCGACTGGTCGCCTTATCTGGTCGGCGCCGGCATCGGCATCCTAAGCTGGGTGGCCTTTGCCGGGTTCGGCGATCCGCTCGGCGTGACGACGGCGTTCTCGCGCATCGCGTCGCTGTTCGCCGTGCCGGTGATCGGATCCGACGCCGTCGCCGCCAACAGTTATTGGAAGTCGATGCCGCTGAAATGGGATTATGGCGTCTGGTTTCTGGTCGGCATTCCGCTCGGCGCATTCCTGTCCGCGGTCATCTCCGGCACGTGGCGACTGGAGCTGGTGCCAGAGGTCTGGAGGGAGCGCTTTGGCCCGTCGGTGTTCAAGCGCTTCGTCGCTGCGTTTCTCGGCGGCATCGTCATCATGTATGGCGCGCGTTTGGCCGGCGGCTGCACCAGCGGCCACGGCATTTCAGGCGGTCTGCAACTGGCGCTGTCGAGCTGGCTGTTCCTCGCCGTGATGTTCGCGACCGGCCTGGTGGTGTCGCGCGTCATGTTCCGCAAAGCATAGGAGAAGGGCCATGACGTCATTGATGAGCATCGCCGGTCCGCTGTTGATGGGCGCCGTGTTCGGCTATCTCCTGCAGCAGGGCAAGGTCACGAGCTGCAACGTGATCGAGAACCAGTTCCGGCTGCGCGACTTCACCGTGCTGAAGGTGATGGGCACGGCGATCGTGGTCGGCGGCATCGGCGTTCTGCTGCTGGTCGATACCGGCAACACCAAGTATTACGTCAAGGACGCCAACATGCTTGCGGTCGCGCTCGGCGCGGCGCTGTTCGGCGTCGGCATGGTGGTTTACGGCTACTGCCCGGGCACTGCGCTCGGCGCCATTGCCAGCGGCAGCGTTCATGCTGCAGTGGGCGCTTTCGGCATGATCGTCGGGGCGATCCTCTATGCGCTGAGCTTCGACTGGGTGAAGGCCCATGTCCTGAATGTTTGGGCGCTCGGCAAGGTGCGGCTGCCCGACATCACCGGCGTGCCGGATGGCGTCTGGTTCGCCGCGCTCGCGATCGGTGCAGGTGCGTTCTTCTTCTGGGTCGAAGCGTCCGCGGCCAAGGCGAAGCGGACACAGGGCTAGGCTGAGTCGCCCGAGTGCCCCTATGTCAAACAGTGAGAGGTTCCTCCCATGCTATCAGGACTGTTCAGCAGGTTGACCGGGTCGACCAGCGTGCCGGCGATCGAGCATGATGAGCTGGTGCGGGCGCATCAGCAGCGGAGCTGCGTCATCGTCGACGTGCGCGAGCCGCATGAGTTCAAGGGCGGCCACATCCCCGGCGCCGTCAATCACCCGCTGTCGCGTTTCGACCCGGGCAGCCTCGTGCACGACAAGCCGGTGGTTCTGATCTGCCAGGCCGGCGGCCGCTCGGCCACCGCCCTGCGGCGGGCGCTGTCGGCCGGGCGGCAGGATATCCGCCACTATGCCGGCGGCATGAGCGGCTGGCGGGCGCGCGGCGGTCCTGTCGCCTGAACGCGCCCTGCCGGACAGGTCGGACGCTCTGCTCTGTCAGCATGTTCCGACGGGACTTGTGAAGGGTTGAGGTGAAGTGATCTGCAACCAGCATGGATTGCGGCAGGTTAAGAGCAAAGTGTGCGGCGGAAGGCTCCGATAGCCGTTCCCGCCCCGCAGCAGCTAATTTGTTGTTGGTCCAGTCCATTGGTTGACTCGTTCAGGAATAATTAGTTGCAACGCTGCAATACTCGAACACCGGTCGACGTTCGAGGATCGCATGTTGAAGTTTGTTGGCTTGAGAACCCGGATCACCCTTTCTCTGGTGATCGGTGCGGCAGCGACGGCCCTCTTCGTGCTGCTGGTCGCCATGTGGATCATCGGCGGCATCATCGACCGCGCCAATGAGCGCGAGCTCCACGCCCAATATGACGCCTTCAATTCGCGCCTGCAGCTGGAGTCGACCCGCGCGGAAGCCATGAGCGCGGTGGTCGCCAAGATCCCCGCAGTCCAGGACGCCATGGCGCAGAACGACCGCGACGCCTTGATGCGGCTGTTCGGCGCGGGCATGGCCAGCCTGAAATCCGATTACGGCGTCGACCAGTTTCAGTTTCACACGCCGCCAGCGATGTCCTTCCTGCGGGTGCACCAGCCGGCCAAGTTCGGCGACGATCTGTCGGGATTCCGCAAGACGGTGGTGGCCGCCAACACCGACCGCAAGCCGATCGTCGGGCTGGAGGGCGGCGTTGCCGGCCTCGGCCTCCGCGGCGTCGTACCGATCGTTTCCGCCGGCAGGCATCTGGGCTCGGTCGAGTTCGGCCTGACCTTTGGCCAGAACTTCTTCGACGAGTTCAAGCGCAGCCGGAATGTCGAGGTCGCGTTCCGCCTGGCTGGCGACACCGGCTTCAAGCTGTTCGCGACGACGATCGGGGAGACCTCCTTCTTCGCAAGCGGCGACTATCGGGAGGCATCGGCCGGCAGCTTCCTGTCGCGCCAAGGACAGCTCAAGGGTGTTCCGGTCGTCGCGCTGCTGGGCCCGATCAAGGATTTCTCCGGCAAGCCGATCGGGGCCGTCGAGATCATCATGGACAACAGCGAGTTCATCCAGGCTCGCAATCGCGCCGGGGCGTTGGCGATCGGGATGACGCTGGCCGGCCTCGTGCTGATCGCGCTCGCCGGGCTGTTGATCGCGCGCGGCATCTCCCGCCCGATCGTCCAGATGACGAGCGCGATGCGCGAGCTCGCCGACGGCAACTTGGACGTTCGCGTCCCGGCCGACTGGCGCAAGGACGAGGTCGGACAGATGGCACGCGCCGTTTCGATCTTCAGGGACAACGCCGTCCGGATGAGGGATCTGCAGGCGGAGCAGGAGAAGGCCCAGGCTCGTGCCGAGGAGGACCGGCGCCGCATGCTGATGGAGGTGGCCGATGGCTTCGAGGCCAGCGTCCGCGGCGTCGTCGACGCCGTGTCGGCTGCGGCCATCGAAATGGAGGCGACCGCCCGTTCGATGTCGGTGACGATCGATCAGTCGAAGCAGCAGGCCCTGACGGTATCGCAGGCGTGCGGCTCCGCGTCGGACAATGTCAACACCGTTGCCTCGGCGGCCGAGGAGCTGTCATCCTCGATGAACGAGATCAGCAAGACGCTCGAGCGTGCGTCGTCCGTGGTTCGCAAGGCCGCGGACGAAGGGCAGCAATCCAACGACAAGGTGCAGCGGCTCAACATTGCGGCCAGCAAGATCGGCGAGGTCGTCGCACTCATCACCCAGATCGCCAGCCAGACCAATCTGCTGGCGCTGAATGCGACGATCGAGGCCGCGCGCGCCGGCGAGTCGGGCAGGGGATTCGCCGTCGTCGCTAGCGAGGTGAAGACGCTGGCGACCCAAACGGCCAAGGCGACCGAAGAGATTGGTGCTCAGATCGCCGCGGTTCAGGCCGAAACCGCCGCCGCGGTCCAGAGCATCGGTATGATCTGCACCACGATCCAGGAGGTCGACGAGATCTCGACCATCATCGCCTCATCGATCGCGCAACAGGACGCCGCGACCCGCGAGATCGCCGGCAATGTGAACGTCGTCGCCGGCAAGACCCAGGACGTCACGCGCAACATCGCGGGCGTCACGTCCGGGGTCGTGCAGACCGGCCACGCCGCCAACGAGGTGCTGTCGGCGGCCGGCGAGCTCGCGCAGCAGTCGACCCGGCTGCGTAGCGAGGTCAACCAGTTCCTAGCCCATATCAGGGCGGCCTGACCGGTCGTTGGGTGGCTGAAGTATCAAGCTCGCCGACACGCCGATCGCTCCGGCGTAGCCACGGGCGCGAGCTGGGGTGGGGGCTCCTGTCCCGTGGCTCATCCCTGCTTCGCGGCCGCCTTCTCGAGCCGCTTCGCCATCACGCGCCAATAGGTGCCCGGCATGAAGCGCTGCAGGAGATCCATGAAGCGCGCATCGCCGCCAATCAGGATGCGGGGCTCATTGCGCTCGATGCCCTCGATGATCCGCAACGCGGCGTCGCGCGGGCTGGTCCTGGCAAGCCGCTCGAACCGCTCGATGGCCTGCACGCGGCGCGCATTGTCGGTCATGCCCTGGCCGGCGCGGGCATTGCGCGCAATCGCCGTGGCGATGCCGCCGGGATGCACGACGGACAGCCGCACGGGACTGCCGGCGGCTGTGAGCTCGTGACGCAGGCTCTCGGAAAATCCCCTTACCGCGAACTTTGCCGCGGCGTAGGCCGATTGACCGGGCGGAGCGATGATGCCGAAGATCGAGGACAGGTTGACGACGTGCGCTTCGCGCTGGCGCGAAAGATGCGGCAGGAACGCGCGCGTGCCGTGCACGACGCCCCAGAAATTGATGTTGAACAGCCACTCCATCTCCGCCTGATCGATCTCGGCGAAGCTGCCGAACAGTGCCACGCCAGCATTGTTGACGACGATGTTGAGGCCGGGATGCGCGCGGGTCGCGTCTACTGCGAACTGGGTGACTGCAGCCACATCGCTGACGTCCAGCCGGTGCGTGGTCACCTTGCGGCCGGTTGCGGTGAGCTCGGCGGCGAGGCTTGCGAGGCCCGCCTCGTCGCGGTCGGCGAGCGCGAGATCGCAACCGCGGGCCGCCAGCTCCTGCGCCAGCGCACGGCCAATGCCGCTGGCTGCGCCTGTCACGGCGGCAGATGCGCCTCGAATGATCGTCATTGTCGCTTCACTCCCCTGATCGACCGGTTCTACGTGCCTGTTCCAATTGCAGCTGGGTTTTCGGCCACTTTTTCTGATTGGAACCGAACCATCCGGCCGTTCAGCTTTTAACTCACATTACTTTGCGAGCACACATTCGTGGAGGACCTGCATGGGACAGTCGCAACCTTTTCGCGCCACCGCACTGATCGTGGAAGACGATCTGGCGCAGCGCGAGATGATCACGCTGCTGCTCGAAGAGAGCGAGTACGACGTGATCGCGTGTGAGAGCGCGGAGGCCGCCGAACTCGTCCTGAACAAGCCGGGTCATCGCATCGTGCTGCTGATGACCGACGTCAATCTGGCGGGCCGCATGAACGGGGTCGAGCTTGCCCATCTCGCCAAGGCGCGTCACCCCCACATCAATGTGGTCGTCACTTCTGGCCGGCCGTTGTCGCAGCCGCTGCCGGGCGGCACGAAGTTCTGGAGCAAGCCGTGGGCGCCGCTGGACGTGCTGCGCGAAGCCGAGGTGACGCTCGAGCGCACGCCCGATATCAGGTGAGGCGTGTTGCGTGGCAACCGCCGACCGGTGGAGACGTAGGATCGGCTAGCGGGTCGAGCTGACTGAGAGCCGGGTGGAAGCCGCGCTCCCACCCGGGAAGTGCAACTACTTCTTCTTGGCAGCCTTCTTGGTCTTCTTCGCAGCTTTCTTGGTGGCCTTTGCGGCCTTCTTCGCCTTCTTCGCCATGGAATCCTCGTCAGGAGTTGATGGATTGCAACGCGACTTCGAGGCTTCGCTGGCGCACGCCAGCCATGCATCAGCCTCGGGTGTCGATCCCAGCAGATTCGCGAAGCTCTGCCTCACGCTGTCACCAGCGTGGTTGCGCTTATCCACAGCTCGATGCATTCGCCGGCCAGTTGCGCCACTGGCGCTGGGGGCGTGACAAGGTTAGCGGATCGTAAAAGGTGTCTTCATTGATTCAAAACCAAGGCGCAACCTTGGTTGGGCCCTTGAGGAACCGTTAACTGCGCCGCGCCCATGTTGCCTCGAGCAACAGGGTAGCTCATGAGCGCGGCGTTATTGAACATCGAGGACAGGACCTGCGGCGTCCTGCTGTCGGGATGCTGAACGTTCCGACGCTGTGGACCGCCTTCGTGGTCAATTTCCTCGCGTTGGGCCTGATCTGGGCCTACGTGATGCGCAGCTATCCCAATCTGGATTCGGCGCGGTACTGGACGGCATCTGCGTTCATGTGCGCGCCGGCGGCGGCGTTCGCGCTGACGCGGTTCTATTTCGGCTCGTTCGTTCCGCTGCTGGTCGGCGGCTCGCTGATGACCTTCGCGATCTGCCTCGCGGCGATGGGCGTCGAGCGCTTCTATGGCTCCAGGGCGTCGTGGCGACTGAGCTTGACCGTCGTCGCGATGACCTGCTCGTCGATCGCATTTTTCCAATACGGATACGACCACGGCCCGCTGAGGATCCTGTGCTACTCGATCGGACAGGCGGTCCCCATGGCGATCATCGCGCGGCTGGTGCTGGATGCGAGGCGCGGGCCCGTCAATCCGGGAGCGCGGCTGGCCGGCCTGCTGTCCGTTCTGATCATCGCGGTGTTTGCCGCGCGCTCGATCGGGGCGTTCATCGGCGCCGATTTCAATTTCAGCCGCTCCACCAGCGGTCAGGCCGCCGCGGTGCTGCTGCTGATCTTCCTGTCGATGTCGCTCAATTTCGGCTTCCTGCTGATGGCGGTGGACCGGCTGCGCAACGAGGTCGCCGACCTCGCGCTGCTCGACGATCTCACCGGCGTCGCCAACCGCCGTCACCTGATGCAGCGCCTGAGCGAGGAATGCGCGCGCGCCGAGCGCTCGCGGCGGCCGTTCGCGCTATTGGTGATCGATCTCGACGGCTTCAAGATCATCAACGACACCCATGGCCATGCCGCCGGCGATGCCTGCCTGCAGCACTTCACGCTGATGGCCCAGACCCGGCTGCGCCCCGGCGACATGCTGGCGCGCACCGGTGGCGACGAATTCTGCATCGTGCTGCCGGCGTCCGCCTTGCGCGAAGGCGCGATGATCGCGCGGCGCATCCTGCAGGTCTGCCGCGACGATGCGGAGGCCTGTGCCGGCGCCGAGGTGCCGATCGAGGTCTCGATCGGCGTCGCCGAATGGACCGAGGATGTCGGCGCATTCCCCGACCGGCTGATGGCGCGGGCGGACCAGGCGCTCTATGCCGCCAAGAAGGAGGGCAAGAACCGCTATGCCGTCTTCGCCGCCGACCACGAGACGCCGGCACTGGCGCCGGACCAGATCGAGCCGATGATGGCGCCGCCGCGTCGGCAGGATGCCGCCGCCGGGTAGCCGGTGCTATCGTTGCCGACCATGAGGCCGGTCCCGTTCTCCCACCGCGCAGCGCTCGCGCTGCTTCTCGTCGCGCTGCCTCTGCCTGTTGCGGCTGAGGATCTCACGTCGCTCGCCCGTTCGTCCGGCACGCCGGACATCCCGGGACTGAAGATGGTCTGGCTGGCGCCCTGGGGCGATCCGCACCTCGCCCATCCCTGGACCAACATCATCGTCCACCAGACCGAGGGTCCGGCCGGGTCGGCGCGAGCCGGGGCGCTGGCGCAAGCCAAGAACCCGAAACGGCGCGGCGTCACCGTGTGGGTGGAAACCGACGGCACGGTGTATTGGGCGGTGCCGGAAACCCTGGTGACCCTGCATGGCGACGGCGCCAACCGCAACGACAACCGCTATATCGACAACGGCCCCACCTATCGCAAGGTCGTGCGCGACAATTCCATTGGCGTGGAGTTCGCCGGCAACTATCCCGACGTCACCACGCCTCCGACGGACGCCCAGGTCGCCGCCTGGCGCGTGCTCTCGAAGCTGCTCCGGCTGCGCTATGGCATCGCCCGGGAGCGGATCTATGCGCACAACTGGATCGACTACAAGGACGCCCGCTACTGCGAGGGCTGTGCGCTCGCCGAGCTCGCCCGCGCCGCGCCCGACTAACTGCACCTAACAAGAAGCCGGCGTCTCCGCCGGCTCCGATCGCATCCAAAAACCACCTTCAAGCAAGCCGCGCGTCTAGTGCGCGGCCTCCAGGGCCGCCGCCTCCTGCCTGGCGATGGCGCCCTTGACGGCGGACTGCACCTTCTCGAACGCGCGCACCTCGATCTGGCGCACCCGCTCGCGCGACACGCCGAACTCGGCCGCCAGGTCCTCGAGCGTCATCGGCTCGTCGGCCAGGCGCCGCGCCTCGAAGATGCGGCGTTCGCGGGCGTTGAGCACGCCGATCGCGCCGTTCAGCGCCTGCCGCCGGTGGTCGTATTCCTCGTGCTCGGCCATGATGGCTTCCTGGTTGGGCGTATTGTCGACCAGCCAGTCCTGCCATTCGCCCGCTTCGCCGTCGTCGCGGATCGGCGCGTTCAGCGAGGCGTCGCCGCCGAGGCGGCGGTTCATGTCGACCACGTCCTGATCGGTCACGCCGAGGCGCTTCGCGATCAGCTTGACCTGATCCGGATGCAGATCGCCTTCATCCAGCGCGTTGATGCGGCTCTTGGCCTTGCGCAGGTTGAAGAACAGCTTCTTCTGGTTCGCGGTGGTGCCCATCTTCACGAGCGACCACGATCTCAGAATGTACTCTTGTATCGACGCCTTGATCCACCACATGGCGTAGGTGGCGAGGCGAAAGCCCTTCTCGGGCTCGAACCTTTTCACCGCCTGCATCAGGCCGACATTGCCTTCCGAAACGACTTCGGATATCGGCAGGCCGTAGCCGCGATAGCCCATGGCGATCTTGGCCACGAGCCTGAGGTGGCTGGTCACGAGTTTATGCGCTGCGTCGCTGTCGTCATGCTCGCGCCAACGCTTGGCGAGCATGTACTCTTCCTGCGGTTCCAGCATCGGGAACTTGCGGATCTCGGCGAGGTAGCGTGAAAGTCCCGATTCTCCGTTGAGAACCGGCAGTGTAGCTGTACGGGCCATCGAGCGCCCTCCAGTTGGTTCAGGCCCCCGATAGCGGCGGGCCAGGCAAAGCGGTCGCTTGGTTAAAGCCGGCCGGTTTGCGACGTTCCATGCGTCGACCATTCGACGCAGGCGCAACATACACCATTTTCGCCCCCCGGTGGAAGGATTCCGGGGGTCACGACCCCGTGTGGCTCCATTAAGTTTTTGACATGCTTGCGTTTTTCTGAAGGTCCTGCGTCATAGCGCCGCTCGCAAGGCGCGCCCCAAAAGAGAAAGATCCTCCGGAAGCTCCGATTCCCAGCGCATTATTTCTCCCGTCCGGGGGTGCTCGATCACCAGCAGATAGGCGTGCAGGGCCTGCCGCCCGAGCGCCGCCAGCGCGTCCCGCGCGGCCGGCGCGAGCTGGTTCGCCTTGGTCTTGAAGTGCGGGCCATAGACGGCATCGCCGAGCAGCGGATGGCCGAGATGGGCCAGATGCACCCGGATCTGGTGGGTGCGCCCGGTCTCGAGATGGCAGGCGATCAGCGACGCCGCCGGCTTGCCGTCGCGGCCAGGAAAGCTCTCCTGCACCTCGTAATGGGTGATGGCCTCGCGCCCTTTTGCGCGCACCGCCATCTTGTCGCGGGCATGCGGATGCCGGTCGATCGGCGCATTGATGGTGCCATGCGGCCGGTGCGGCACCCCCCACGCGAACGCCAGATAGCCGCGCTCCATCGCGCCGGTGCGGCCGTGGTCGGCGAACTGTGCGCTGAGCGAGGCGTGCGCGTGATCGTTCTTCGCCACCACCATCAGCCCGGTGGTGTCCTTGTCCAGCCGGTGCACGATGCCGGGCCGCTTGACCCCGCCGATCCCGGAAAGACTGGCGCCGCAATGCGCGATCAGCGCGTTCACCAGCGTTCCCGTCTCGTGTCCGGCGGCGGGATGCACGACGAGGCCGGCCGGCTTGTCGATGACGACGATGTCGTCGTCATCGTAGATGATTTTCAGCGGGATCGCCTCGGCGGCGGGCTCGGCCGGGACGGCCTCCGGCACGTCGATTGTGATCGTGTCGCCGGCGGCGACGTGATAAGCGGGGTCCCGCACCGCCGCCGCGCGGAGCGACACCTGGCCGGCCAGGATCAGCGCCTTCAGCCGCGACCGCGACAGCTCCGGCAGCCTGGCCGCGAGCACGCGATCGAGCCGCGGCGAGCCTTCGTCGCCGGCGACCGTGACCGTCATCAGACCGTGGGATTGTGAAGTCGAGATGTCCATGAATTCTACCGTTGCGCCCGAGCCGTCCTCGCCCGAGCAGGCCCAGCTGATGGCGCGGCTGCGGCGCATGATGATGATCGCGGGCGTGACCACCTCGATCGCGATCGCAGTGCTTCTGGTCGCCATCGGCTACCGCCTTTTCCGCGGCGAGGGAAGCACGGCGTCGGGCCCCGACCTCACCGCCATGCTCCCGAAGGGCGCCCGCATCGTCGCCACCGGCACCGCCGGCGACCGCCTGGCGGTGACGCTCGATGTCGGCGGCACCACCGAGATCCGCACCTTCGACGCCAAGACCCTCAAACCCACCGGCCGCCTCCGCTTCGCCGTGGAGCCGTAAGGGCAGGGCGGTTTCGCCCGGCCGCCAGCCATTTTTTGCGCTGCTGCCCCATCCTGTCCACTCGGGCGGTCAGCGCCTCCCCCGCCTGCGGGGGAGGTCGCATCGCATCGAAGATGCGATGCGGGTGGGGGAACTTCTCTCCACTGGCACCGGCGCCCGCGGCGCCCCCACCCCAACCCTCCCCCGCAAGCGGGAGAGGGCGCCCACCGCCGCCTTGGCCGGCTGTTTCCATCCTATGATGGCCGATCCCTTCGCCACCCGGGCAGTCCACTCCCCTCCCCCTTGCGGGGAGGGGGCGGGGGTGGGGGTCCCCACGGGGAAAGATCTTCGGGGCACCCAATCCCACAAATTCTGCATCCCCGTCTTGCGGCGCGGCGCGTTCAAGGCTATGCGGTTCACCTCACGCTCCCTTCGTCTAGCGGTTAGGACGCGGCCCTCTCAAGGCTGAAACAGGGGTTCGATTCCCCTAGGGAGCGCCATTCCCCGGCGCTCAACCCTCGATCTCTGACCTGCACGCGCGGCTCCTCAGCCTCGCGGCGCGCTTTCGCGTCCGAGCTTTGCTCTCGGGCACGCCCTTCAACAGAAGGGCGCAGGGAAGGCCGGGTGCAGGCCGCACCCATGGCCCGCCTGCAGAAAAGAAAGCAGGCGGCAGTCACCACAGGATTGGCCGGTACACGCCGGCCTTCCCTGCGCGATGGGTTGAACGGCTGCTCCGTGCTCTCCCAGGGGACCGGGCTTGCTTGCCCCCGTCATCGGGATGTCGCCGACCAAGACACCAGCGTCGGGGTGTCGGGACCACACGGCTTGACCGTCCGCTTGGGGTTCGTTCGTCCGCACGCGAAACGCGCACTGCGACCCCAGGCGGCCACCGCATCTCCCGCTCCACGGTCCGTGACGATCGCGAAACGCCCCTTCAGCGAGCAGGAGACGGCGAGGAGCATCGATCTGATTTGCCCGACGACACAAGGCCGGATTTGCCCGACGGAATGCGGCAAACTGGCACGACGGGCAGTTTGGGTATGGGTGGGATGCGCAACGCTCGGCTTCTTGACGTCGGACATTCTTGGAGCGCAATTCACAAAGCTACTGCGTAAAGCCGTGCGACGATCGCCGGGCGCATATATTCTAAGGCAGTTGCACGACGGTACCGCATCGCCCACCTTACGAACTTCGCATATGCTTGCACCCTACCGGGGGAAGTCATGTAACGAGGTTGAGGTGCCCTGTCGAACTTGTTGTCCGATCGAAATGCGTACCGATGCGTCGCTCGCACGTCCCCGCTCCCGTGCCAAGTCCGCCACTCGCACGGCCATCCTAGCGCGAGAACGGCGTATTAATGAATAAAGAGTAACTTGAGCCTCAGCGACTACGAGCGACTTCATGACGACTTTTTCGGTTGACACTCATCTTTTTCGCGAATTGGGAGAGCTGTTGGTCGGCAGAGACTCAACTGCACTCATCGAGCTCATCAAGAATGCCTATGACGCCGACGCAACTTCAGTCGTGGTATACGCCGAATCGTTGTCTCACTTGGGGCGCGGCTTCATAACGATTCGCGACAATGGCATCGGAATGTCTGAGGCGGAATTCGAGAGGGGCTTCCTGACCATCGCCTCACGAACGAAGGACGATAGAGCGCGTCGATCCAAAGTCTTTCAGCGCCGCTACACTGGTCAAAAAGGCGTTGGTCGCCTTGCCGCTCATAAGCTGGCCAGGCGATTGGAGATAACCTCAACTAGATGGTCCGGTGAAAATGACCGAGGGCGCCATCCCGGACATTTGCCTGCCGAGGGAGAGACCGTGGATGCCGTGATCGACTGGGACAAGGTTGAGGCGAGCAAGACACTAGCGGAGGTCAACGACACTGACGCCATCTCGGTCCGATCAATTCAAACTCACCAGAAGTCGGCTGGTACATCGATCACGCTCCGCAACCTACGCCGCAATTGGACCCCAACAGAACATGGTCGGTTTCTAGAAGAATTGCAGGCTTTTCAGCCTCCTCCCTCATTGACCGAACCGCTACCCAGGAATGTATCAAAACAGCTTCTGTTCGCGTCTCCTCAAGTTCGCGATATCGGGCAGGCTGCGGGTAATCGATTCTTCGTCGAACTAGAGGGCGAACTCGCTCCTCCGGATGACTATTGGACCTCTATCGTGGAGGCCGCCAATTGGATCATCGAAATCGACGCAGATCGGAAAAGTAAGCAAGTCCGCTTCTCTATTGCTCCAACGTCTTTGACCTTGGATGACGAAACTATCGATGCTGTATCGCGCGAATTTGTCATGCCACATCCTTTCCCAACTCTGGGGCCTTTCTTCCAAGCGCGCATTTTGAAGAGAACCGGAAGAGGTCCTAGTGGCTCACTGAAACAGTGGGCCGGCAGATCCAGCGGCATTCGTGTGTTCATGGAAGGCTTTCGAGTTCTTCCATACGGTGAGCCTACCGACGACTGGCTTCAACTTGATAAAGAAGTTGCGGAGCGAGGCCGTTGGCATCTCGATTCGGATGCGGATGTCGCGGCTCAGTTGAGTGAGGCGGAGAAAGACCCAAAGGCAGGCTTGAATCACTTACCGAACAAACACTACTTTGGCGCGGTATTTCTGACAGAACGTGATTCTTTGGGGTTGCAGATGCTCGTTAATCGTGAGGGGTTTATTCCGAACCAGGCTTTTGCAACCCTTACGTCGATCGTCCGTACGGGAATAGACCTTTCAACCCGCGTTCAAGCAGCAGCGACTGAGAGGAAGCGTGCTGATAGAAGAGTTCAGCGTCGGACACCGGATGGGTCTGTCTCCTATCTATCGCCTACCCAATTGACCCAACAGCGCATGAGCGAAGCCAAGGCTCATGCCGCGAAAGCTCGAGAGCTTGTTTCAGCTGGCAAGGTCGAGTCGGCCAATAAGGAGATCCTTTCGGCCCTCTCAGGGGTGGAAGAGATTGCGAGCAGTGCCGAAGGGGCGTCGCAGGAGCTGGCGATGTTTCGAGTGCTGGCCTCTGTTGGTACCCAGGTCGCGTCGTTCATTCACGAGATCAATGGGCTTCGTGATATGGCGACCGCCGTGGAGCGCGCCCTAACCAGCATATTGGACATGCCGGGACTTCCCCGAGAGCACAGGCGCGAGATAGCTGCCCTGCAGAGGGACGTTGGCGATTTGAAGCGTTCAGTTGAGCGACAAGCAGCCTATTTGATCGACGTGGTTACGCCGGACGCTCGTCGACGACGCTCGCGTCAATCAATTTCAAATCGTTTCGACACTGGAGCAAGATTGGTCTCCGGTGAAGCGGAGCGACGAAAGATCAAGATTCTTAACAAGATTCCGCACGACCTAAAATCGCCGCCAATGTTTGCGGCTGAACTGACGACAATTTTTTCAAATCTTCTTTCGAACGCGGTGAAGGCGGCGGGAAACGGGGGAACCATTCGAGGCACTGCGCGGCAGCGCTCTGATGGCACTCTTCAAGTCCGAGTTGAAAACACTGGACAGGTTGTCAAGGCGCGTGACAGAGAGCGATTCTTCCTGCCATTTGAGTCTACAACCACCAGCGTTGATGCCGCTCTCGGCCAGGGGATGGGACTTGGGCTTACCATTACGCGGAGCATGTTGGAGGAATATGGCGCCACCATTCAATTCGTGGAGCCCACCAGCGGTTTTGCGACAGCGCTAGAGATCATATTTCCGGAGTAGGCTATGGTCAAGCAGGGGGGAGTTATCCTCATAATTGATGATGAGGACGGACGAGTTACAAAGCGCATGCTGGGAACGTCAATCGAGTCCACCGTGCGCCACCCAAATGATGTAACTGCTAGCGATTTGCGCAAAGCAAAGCTCGTGTTGGTCGACTACAAGCTTGAGCATTGGCCACAGAGAGACGTGCTCGCGACGCCTTCTCTGAAGCCAAAAGATGGAATCTCGCTTATTGCTGTGCTTCGTTCCAATTTGGCGGGCAGTACTAGCCCCGTCGCATTTGCTTTGAACTCCGGCGCACTCAAGCAATTGAACGCCGGGCGTGATCCGAACGGCAGCGAACACGCCATCGCACGCGCCATTGATGTCGAATGGGTATTTTCAAAAGGCTCAAACCGCGAACATTTTCCTTTGGCTGTTTCTCGGCTGGCTGAGGCTGTTAAGTCTCTTCCTAAAGATTGGACTGACAGCTCTAAGACTAGAGATATGCTGAATGACCTGTTGGCAGTGCCGTCACGTGCAACTTGGCGCCAATCGGCCATTGAAGCCATCGATCGGTCCTATCCGCCGCACGATATCATGATCGGCAATGGGTCGGGCATTGCAGTGCTCCGCTGGCTCCTACACGTCATTTTGCCGTATCCGACCTTTTTGCTTGATGAGCGCTATCTTGCAGCGCGATTGTGGATCGAGCCGACATCATTTTCGCGACTTATGAAAACCGAACGAGACGATATTCGTCGCGTTCTCGGATTTTGCGAGTACAAAGGGATACTGAATGGCTTTGCGGGCCTAAGATGGTGGCGACCCGGAATCGAGCAATGGATTTGGGACAACACCAAGGGGAAAGCATTTGATCGGGAAGCGGTTCAACAGCTCGTCGCAGACCGGTTGACAAGAAAAGCAAGGTTTAGCGAATTGAATAACCCTGTTATTTCTGTCAGCTCGAATTTGCAGCCTAGCGATGACCTGACCGAGCTTTCCGAAGCGGTCGAGATCAAACCTGACGGTTGGCCACCGTTCGCCGAGTGCGCATGGATAGCTGCAGTAAACGCTAGCGATCCCGCATTTGTTGGTTTGATACCCCAAATCGAAAAGAATAAGTTTTGAGACAATGACAGCGCTGCGATTCCAATTTCAGGATGTTCTGAACGAGGTGAGTTCATTCAACGAACTTGCAAGGAAGTACATTGCGCCGGCCTCGCTGGAGGTTTTGCCGCGCTTCTACCAAGCGCTCGAGAACTACCGGAACATGCCAACCAAAGAGGCTATTGATTGGAAAATAGCCGATTCGTGTCCGCTCTGTACGATTCCCGCGAAGGAGTATGAACCTGGTGGAGGAGGCCATAGAGCGATAGTTGGTGAGATTACCTGTATTTGGCGGATCAAACGGGAACCCCTCAAAAAGACTACCCAACCAGCCAAGCACTTCAGCCTAATTGGGAATGCCTCAACGAGGGTTCGCCTAAAGTATCCGGCAACCGACAGCGAACCGGCGCAAGAGGTTGCAATGTGGAGAATGGAGGTGGCAGACGGGAAAGCTCCTGGATGCTATTTTCATGTACAAATTCTTGGGCAGTCGGATGAGCTTCCGTTTCCTAAGTCGATCCCAGTGCCTCGCCTGCCTTCAATTATTTTGACGCCGCTCGCCGTAGCTGAATTTGTCTTGGCAGAGTTGTTTCAGGACGCATGGGGAAAGCACACCGCAGCTCTCGTGCCGCACTTACAACGCTGGGCGCCGATTCAGCGTGAGCGGCTCAAGCGCCTTCTGTACTGGAAACTAAAGGAACTTGAGCAGACTTCGGGTTCCCCTTGGTCGGCTCTTAAGGCCGCTAAGCCAGACCCCGCTCTTTTTATTTAACAGGCTGAGGGGAAATGAAACCCGCCAACTTCGCTTCACGGGTAGTGACCGTACCCACTTCTTGTGTAGTGCAGACTCCGCCATCTCTCGCTGCAGCAATGGTAGCTGCTCTAGGCCATGACAAGGCCGACAAATGGCTTGAGCCTTGCATCGGACATGGTGCCCTCTTGGCCGCCCTCTCACAGATTGGCGTCGGAAGAGATCAAATCATTGGCTTGGATGTCGACCCATGCGAGCGGGCAAACGATCGTCTTGCATCCGTCCGTCGAGGGAAAGAGTTTTTGCGGTGGTCTAATCGAACGCGCTTAAGATTCGATAAGATCGTCGCCAATCCTCCCTATATTGCACTGGAACGTCTAGATCCGACTATCCGCGATGAAGCCGTGAATGTGTCTCTGTCGAATGAGATCAGGGTAACGTCAAACGGAAATGCTTGGTACGCGTTCCTTTGTGCGGCAATTCGATTGTTAAAGAAGGACGGGAGCCTATGCTTTCTGTTACCTGCAGCATGGGATTATGCGAACTACGCCGCATCGTTACGTAACTCCATTTGGAGGTATTTCACGGCCGTCGATATCTTTCGTACTGCAACCCCCGTCTTCCGAGCTGAAAATGTTCAGGAGGGATCGATTGTACTCGTTGCAAGAGGGCGCCGAAACGAAAATGGAGGAGGTTTACAAAGGGTTCTACGGCACGAAATTCACGCGATCGACGATTTGGTCGAGGCTCTCTCGTCCAATCGATCGAGGAGCGCACGAGGACCTAAACTGCTTGCAGCACCGGCGATCATGCATCGGAGAGTCAAGCGTGAACTGCTTGGGAGTCTAATATCTGTACGGCTCGGCACTGTAACCGGTGATTCGTCCTATTTTCTTTTAAATGAAAGCCGGCGTAGCGAGCTAAGGATTCCGGTCTGCGCAGTGAGACCCGTCCTCTCCAAAGCTAGACATTTGTCGTCAGCTAAGATTACAGCGTCTCAGTGGGAGGCTCTGAAGGACGCGGACGAGAGAGTGTGGCTTTTCTATCCGGGGGCGAAGAGCTTGCGGAATAGATCTGTTCTATCGTACCTCGAATACGGATTAAGCGGTGGATGCAAGGTCGATAACCACAAAGTGTCAAGTCGGCAACCATGGTTTCGCTGCTTGGGAGTCGCTGCGTGCGATGCCTTTGTTAGCGGTATGTCAAAAACAATGCCGACTCTGAGTATTTGTGCAATGCCGCAGCTGGCAGCTACTAATACGTTGTATACTGTTAGTTTTAGAGACCCGAACTTAAGCGAGCAAGGCCGGTTAGGAATAGCTATGTCCCTACTTCAGTCGGACGTACGAAAGCAGTTAAGGAGCTACGGTCGAACCTACGCAGACGGCCTTTTAAAGCACGAACCCTGTGATCTTCTTCGCTTGGAGGTGCCCGCTGTTGGGGAGGTAAGGGCTAACTGGAGCAAATATCGCCTTGCGCTCGAGGCTTTGAAAAATGGTGACGAACATACAAGCTCACGTATCGCGGATGATTGCTTGTTCTAGTCGATCTCGATGGGGCAGTCTCATCGCACACATCTTCCATCTTGCCGTTGACTTGCTGCAGGGCATGGCGCCTCTCCGGTTTGCCAGCTTCATGGCTGCGTCAAAATCGTGCTGAGTGATCCGGGCCGGTAAATGCATATCTTAAATGCGGCGGGTGCCATTGCAAGAAGAACGCCCGCCGCCCCGTTCCTACTGCAACCTCACTGCCAAGTTCACCGGCCCCCGAAAACCAAATCCATGCCACCGCACGCTGGCCGCATCCACCAGCTCCATCTTCGGAAACCGCTCGAACAGCATCGGCAGCAAAATCGCGCCGACGGTGCGGCGGGAGAGGTGGGCGCCGGCGCAGTGATGAGGGCCGTTGCCGAAGGCCTGGTGGGGGTTGGGGTCGCGCAGGGCGTTGTAGTGCTCGCCGTCGGTGAACAGCTCCTCGTCGCGGTTGGCGGAGGCCTGGATGGTCATCACGGTGTCGCCCTTCGGGATCAGGCAGCCGCGGATCTCGGTGTCCTCCATCACCAGGCGTGAGCTCGCCTGGATCGGCGCCACCCAGCGCACGCCTTCCTCGAAGGCGGAGCGCCATTTGTCCTGCGCGCGCACCGCGGCGAGCTGCTCCGGATTGGTGAGCAGGCCGTAGAGGATCGTCAGCAGCGCGTCGCGCGGCTCGTTGATGCCGCCGCCGATCGCGATCTTGATGTTGGCGATGATCTGGCTCTCGGGGATCGGGTTCTTCGCGTTGACCATGAATGACAGCGCGGAGGAATCCGGCGCGGCGCGCACGCGCGCCATGTTGGCGCGGATGCAGCGGTCCATCTCGGCGTTGGCGATGTCGGACGCGTCGAATGGCCCCGGCGTCCAGCCGAAATTGCCGGCGCCGTCGATCAGCGCCTGCGACCAGCGCTGCATGTCCGCATCGCTGGCGTCGGGAATGCCCATCACTTCAGCGAGGATGCGCGCGGCCAAGGGGCCTGCGAGGGCGGGGAACAGATCGACGATCTCGCCGCGCGGCAGCCGGTCGAGATAATCAGTAGCGAATTTGGTGTAGAGCGGCTCCCAGACGGCTTCGATCGTCTTCGGCATCAGGGCCGGCATCATCGCCATCCGCTCGGCGCGGTGCTCGTCGTGATCCTTGCGCATCAGGGTATGCGCGAGGAAGGCGCGCTTCATCGGCGTGTTCGGATCGTTGGACGAGAACAGCGACGCATTGTCCTTCACATATTTGGTGTCGGCCGCCTTGGTGAGGAACGTCCGGCCCACCGACTTGACCCGCAACACCGGCGCTTCGCGGCGCAGGCGCCGGTAGATCGGATAGGGATCGCGCGTCAGCTCCGCGATGGTGATGGTCTCGTCCAGGGGAGCCAGGGTCTGAGCCGGGGTCGCGGTCGGCATGGGGCGCTCCTGTTGGATGCGGGCCAGCGCGTGTCTCGCCTCAAGGATAGTGGCCGGGACGGACCCGTGCAATCCTGGTCCGATGCATTGGCCGGGACGAGCGTCCGTGCTGAACGAATTCTGACCTCGCCTGTTCCGTTCCTTCAGCGATTCCGCGGGTTTGCGGTGACAGCCGGAGGGGCGACATTCCGCCCTGCGGGGCGTCAGCTCCGACATCGTCGGCGCTCCACCGCCATTGCAGGACGCGGATGGATCGCGAGATCGTCGTTGCCAGCGCCTCTGCGCAACGCGGTGCGACGTGCGCTCCGCGGGGCGGCTGTGACGCGGCGTTCGGGCCGAGAATCCCGGCACGCATTCAGCCGGTCAGTCCTGCGCCGCCGGCGAGGCCTCCTGCGGCCTGGTCAGCAGCGCTCCTTCGCGGCGCAGGTGTCCTGCGTCGAGAAGACTTCTGAGACTGCCCTGCACGGTCTCCCGCAGCTGGGCGCTGGTCGACCCGAAGCCGAACAAGCGGGCCACCGCCTGGATCAACTGGTCCTCCTCGGCACCGAAGTTCTGCTCGACAATCTGCATGATGGCCGCCTTGATCTCATCCGGCGGCAGCATCTCGGGCTTGCGCAGGGACTGCGATTGCACGTCCTCGCGCGTGCGGACGACGATCGCCTGTCCGGGCACGGCGTAGAACGGACCTCCGGCGATCTGTCCCCTCGCAACTGCCGATCCCAGCGCCGCTCTCACGGCATCGCGGATGCGATTGCCGGCGCGGGCAAGGCCCCAGGCCGATCTGATCCGGACGATGATTTCCGATTCATGCACCGGCCCCTCGATGGCGACGATCTCGACGACATGCCGCGTCATGTCGGCAAGCGGCGTCTCGTGCGGCTCGATCTCCCGACGGACGCGCAGCTTCGCCTCTTCATAGGGGGCCACCGTCGGTGCCTGTGCGAGGATCTCCTGAGGGCGCTGCTCGGTCTGCTCCGGCGCCGGCACATCGGAGGTTGCCGGAGGCTCGGGTTGAGCTCGCGCAGTCCCTTGGTCGATGTCCCGCCAATGCGCCTTCGCAGCGTCGATCGCGCGGAGGACTTTCTCGGTTTCCTCCTTGGGACGGAGAAACCAGTCGGTCGACCAGATGCGATGCAGCACCCAGCCATGCGCTTCCAGCACATTCTGCCGCAGGCGGTCGCGGTCTCGCGCCGAACGAGACGCATGGTACTGGGCGCCGTCGCATTCGATTCCGAGCAGGAAGCGGCCCGGCTTGTCGGGATCGACGACAGCGAGATCGACGAAGAATCCGGCGGTGCCGATCTGGGTCTTCACATCGTGGCCGAGCGCCCGCAGCCTTGCGGCGACCTGCTCCTCGAACACCGAGTCGGGATCGCGCCCGGTCTCCTGCGCGATGCCGAGCCGCCCCGTCTGCGCGAAGGTCAGGAACGTCTTCAGCGCCGCGATGCCGCGGCCCTTGGCGCGCGACAGGTCGATGTCGTCGCCGGTGATCGACGAGAACACCTCGCATCGGAGCTTGGCGCGCGAGATCAGCACGTTCAGCCGGCGCTCGCCTCCGTCCGAGTTGAGGGGACCGAAGCTCATCGAGACGAAACCTTCCTTCGTTCTCCCATAGCCGATGGAGATGAAGATGACGTCGCGTTCGTCGCCCTGGATGTTCTCGAGGTTCTTCACGAAGAACGGCTCGCTGGCTCCGCGGACGAAGAAGCTCTCCGTTGCCGGGTTTTCCTTGCGCAGGATTTCGAGCTGATCCTGGATCGCCTGGCGCTGCGCCACCGAGAAGGTCGCGACGCCAAGGCTTCGGTCCGGCGTCTCGCGCGCATGGCGCATGACGGCCTCGGCGACGAGCCGCGCTTCCCTGGGGTTGGTCCGGCTGCTGCCGCGTTCGTAGTGTGCATCGGGGTTGTAGTTGAACTTCAGCCCCATTCCCGCGACGGCGTCGTACGGGCTCGGCACGATGAACAGCCGGTTGTCGTAGAACTGCTTGTTGGAAACGGCGATCAGCGACTGGTGTTTGCTGCGATAGTGCCAGTTCAGCATCCGATGCGACAGGCCCTTGGCAAGGCAGAGGTCGAGAATGCTCTCGGCGTCCTTGACCTGGAAGGTCGGCTGATCCTCGTCGTCATTGTCCTCGTCGTCGTTACCTGTCAGCTTCGCGAAGAAGCGCGTCGGCGGCAGCTGCCGCTCGTCGCCGACGACCACGATCTGCCGGCAGCGCGCGACCGCGCCGAGCGCGTCGACCGGCTCGATCTGCGAGGCCTCGTCGACCACCAGAAGATCGAAGGCGATCGCGCCAGGCTTGAGGAACTGTGCCACCGACAGCGGGCTCATCAGGAAGATCGGCTTGATCTGCTGAATGACCGGACCTGCCCGTTCCAGGAGCTGGCGGATGGGCAGATGATTGCGCTTCTTGGCAAGCTCGCCGTTCAGCACGCCGAGCGGCCCGATGCCGCCGGCGTTGCGCGGCAGGGCCGCGGCATGCTCGTGAGCGATCTGATCGCGGGCCAGTTGCATCCGCGCGACGTCGAGCTTGCGGAAGCCATCGACCAGCCGATCGTGCGATTCGCCGTCGAAACGTTTCAGTTCAGGATGATCGGCGAAGATCACGCTGCGCATGGCGTCGTAATAGGACCGGTCGAAGGCGGCTTCGAGCGCGTCGCCCGGCAAGGAGCCGTCGAGCGTGCGGTCGACCAGCGCGGCGAGGCCTTGCGCGCGCGCAAGGCGGACCCGGTCCATGAACGCGATCCAGCGGGTGAGGCGCTCGGTCGCGCTCTGCCACTCCGACAAGGTCTGCGACAGGCCGTCCAACCGGATCTGGTCGCCGGCGTCGAGCGGGATGCGGGCAGGCTCCAGCTGGAGAAAGTCGATCAGCCTGCCGAGGCCGGACCTCAGACTTGCGAGGTCGTGGTTGAGCTGTTCGATCGATTGCCGATCATCGGCCGACAAGGCCAGCTGCGTCAGCCGCTGGCGCGTTTCGTCGTTTGCGAACGGCTTGGGGAATGCACTCCACCAGCTCGCCAATCTGGAAAGCGCATCCCAGTCCGACCGTTCCTTCTGCCACGCCGTTCCGAATGCGGTGCTGCCGGCAGCTTCGACCTCCGCGAAGGACCGGCGTGCGGCTTGCGCCGCGATGAGGCCGTCGAGCAGCAGAAGCCGCTGCTCGAGCGTTTTCGGCATCGGCACCTTCAGGTACGAGGCCAGCAGCGCCACCTGCTCGCGATAGCGCGGGCTGAGCAGGCGCAGCCAGGAGCGGCCCTTCTCGGCGATGACCTTGCGGCACTCGGCGATCGGTGCATCCCAGGCGGCCTCGACGAAGGCGCTCTCGAAGGCCGTCCTCAATTTCGCGTAACGCAGCCCCTTGTCGATGATGTCCGTGATGAGTCCGGTCTGGCTCCAGACGCCGTCGCGGAAGGACGTCCGATCGCACTCCGGCATCGCGGCCGCGGCCTCGGCGAAGGCGAGTATCCCCGCGGCATCGGCCAAGGTGGCCGGCGGCGGGAGATCGAGCAGCGTGCCGAGGCGGGCCGCGCCTGTGGATACGCTGCCGACACCGCTCGAAATGTCGCCCAGCGAGCTGCGCAGCTCGGTCATTTCGGCGGGATCAAGCGCGTCGCGGCCGACACCGCGCCAGGGATGCAGGTGAGGCGCGCCGTCGGCCGCAATTCGTCCGGCGAGTTCGGCGATCAGCTCACGCCGCCGCTCCAGATCCAGAGGAGACCAGGAGGGGGCGCCCTGCAACGGATAGGGAGGCTGCGCGGAGTTGTCCCCGCAGCGCACGAGATGACCCAGCAGCCTGAACGGTGTCAGCTCGCTCGGCTGATGCGGCTGGTGCATCATCTCCGCATGCCGGTTGAGGCCGTCACGGCTGTCGGTCAGGCGCTGCACCAGCGTGGCTTCGCCGCGCGGGACCGCGACCTCGGCCGATTTGCAGCGCCTCAGCTCTTCGAGCAGAACGCGCTTGTTGGCCTTGTTGGAGTGCAGCTCCAGCGCGAGCGCGCCGAGACCGACATGCTTCAAACGCCGGTGCACGACCTCGAGCGCCGCCATCTTCTCGGCGACGAACAGCACCGTTTTCCCCTCGGCGGCAGCCGACGCGATGATGTTGGTGATGGTCTGCGATTTGCCGGTTCCAGGCGGTCCCTTGACGACGAGGTCGCGTCCGCGGACCACTTCCTCGATCACCACCGCCTGCGACGAATCGGCATCGACGACGTGGTTCATCGCCACTGGCTGGATGACGGAATCGATCTTTCCGTCGTCGGCCACGATCGGCTCCGCGCCCTCGAAACCGTCCTGAAGCAGCGCTGCGATGAGGGGGTGACGATCAAGGCCGCCATCTGCGGGCCAATTCTCTGGATCCAGATCGCGATACATCAGGAACTTGGAGAACGAGAAGAAGCCGAGGACGATCGCGTCCGTCCTGACCTCCCACCGCTGTTTGTTGGCGACCGTCTCCGCGACGCCGGCGAGATAGGCCGCGATGTCGACATCGTCCTCGTCGCCAAAATCCTCGATCTTGAGTCCGAACTCGGCGTCGAGCTTGGCCTGGAGCGAGAGGTTCGGCGACGGCGGCTCAGCGCGCGAGACCAGGTGAAACCGATCGGCGGCGCTGCTGCGTTCCAGACGGACGGGCAGCAGGACGAGCGGCGCGAAGCGCTCGACATCGGATTTGTCGTCCTCGAACCATTTCAGTAGCCCGAAGGCGAGATAGAGGATATTGACGCCCTGTTCTTCCTCGAGCGTTCGTGCGTCGTACCAGATATCCAGCAGGCGCTTCTGCAGCGCCTCCGATGACAGCCGGGTCCTGAGCCGGGTGTCCGGCTGCCGCGTCTGCGACTCCGAATCATCACCTTCCTGGTCCACCTTGGTGGTCGGCGTGTCGGATCGAGGTGCCGGCACGCTCAAGGGCAGGGTGCCTTCCGCCTCCGCCGTCTCTGCCTTCGTCGGAAGGAACGTGAAGCGCTTGCCTTCGCCGAGAAGCTCGAAGAGCGCAGCAGAGCGCGCGCCGACGATGTCGATGGTGCGGATGGTCTTGGTCTTGAGCGGGATGTGCACGAGCCGGTTGCGCGTGCCCAGATCGAGCAGCGCGCGCCGGTCCGCCAGCAATCGGTCTCGTACGGATGTGGTCGCCACGTGCAATCCTCCTGCGATTCGAGGATTGCAACCCGGAATGATCGCGGTCAAGCATCCGGCGCGGTGGAGAAGGGGTCAATGAGCGATGGTTCATCTTCCCCGTGAAGAGGTCTCATCTCCCAATCGAGGGAGACGAGACTCGTATGTTCCCAGGCCGCCTGTTCCTAGGCCGCTGCCTTATGCCGCGCCAGTTCCGCCTTGTAGAGCTCGAACTCCTCGGCGATGGCACGGGCGATCGACGGCCGCGCGCGCAGGCGCTCGTAGTACGCCTTCACGGCCGGCCATTTCGCGAGCTGGACCGGCGGCGTTGCCATGGTCCAGTTGATCACGGTGACGAGATACGCGTCGGCGACCGTGAAATGATCGAGCAGATAGTCGCGATCCCGCAGATGGTTCTCGAGATGATCGAGCCGCGACAGGTTCTTTTTCAGGACATGAGCCTTCATTTCCTCGGGCGCGGTCTTGTCGAGGATCGGAATGAACAGGCCCTTGTGCAGCTCGGTGCCGATGAAGCAGAGCCATTGATGCAGCCGGCTGCGGTCCATGCCGGGGCCGGTGCCGAGCTTGGCCTCGGGGAAGCGATCGGCGACATATTGCAGGATCGCGGCGTTCTCGGTCAGCAGGTCGCCGTCATCGGTGCGGAGCGTCGGGACGAGCCCGAGCGGGTTGACGGCGCGGAAATCGGAGCCGTCGTTGAGGACGATCTTGGTCTTGGGATCGACCTCGAGATAGTTCGCCGCGGCGTCGGCTTCGTAGAGCGCGATGCGGGTGGCGAGCGAGCAGGCGAGCGGCGAGAAATACAGGTCCATGGACGTCTCCCTCGGGCTCCGGACCGGAGCATTGGTTGATTTTTATACTGTCTCGCATAATATGAGCTCGGTCAAGGAATTTAGTGCGAAATGGTACAAAAAAAGAAAGGGCCGCCGCAGGGCGACCGTCCGATAGAAAAGGCGGGTGCCCCCGACCAGCCGAAGCGGCGCGGGAGGCCGCGGGCGTATGAGCCGGATGTCGCGCTCGGCAAGGCGCTCGACCTGTTCCGGTCGACCGGCTTCGCCGCGACCTCGCTCGACGATCTCAGCGCCGCCACCGGCATGAACCGGCCGAGCCTCTATGGCGCGTTCGGCGACAAGCGCGAGCTCTACATCAAGAGCTATCAGCGCTATCGCGACAATGCCCGCGTCCTCATGGGCGACGTCTTCAGTAACGATTGGCCGGTGCGACGGCAGCTCGAGCAGATCTTCGCCACGGCGCTCGACATCTATCTGTCGGGCGAGGAGGGACCGCGCGGCTGCTTCACGGTGATGACGGCGGGCTCGGAGGCTGTCGCCGACCCCGACATCCGCGCCATGGTGCAGAACGCGCTGACCGAGCTCGACAAGGCGTTTGCGCATTGCTTCCGCCGCGCCAAGGAAAAAGGCGAGCTGCCGGCCGACGCCGATCCCGTCGTGTTGGCGCGTCTGGCGTCGGCGACGATCCACTCGATCGCTGTCCGGGCGCGCGCGCGGGCGCCGCGTCAGGAGCTGGAGGCGATCGTCGCCGGCGCGATCGATGTGATGGTCGGCAACAAATAGCGGTTCAATATCCCCTGACGCGATCGACCAGATTGCGCAGCGCCCCGCCGGCCTCGAAGGTCGCGATCTGCTCGGCGACGTAGCGCGAGATCGCGTCGGCGTCGGTGTCGGCCGCATTGTGCGGCGTCAGCACCACCTTCGGGTGGCTCCAGAACGGGCTGTCGACCGGCAGCGGCTCCTGGCCGAACACGTCGAGCGAGACCGAACCAAGTGTGCCGTCGTCGAGGCAGGCGAGGATGTCGGCCTCGTTCTGCAGGCCGCCGCGCCCGGCATTGATCATGACGGGGGCGCCGAGCGGCGAGCTGCGCCGAAGCCTCGCGAACATCTTGCGATCGAGAATGCCGCGCGTGTCGGGCGTCAGCGGTAGCAGCGACACCAAAATGTCGGTCCGCGCCAGGAACGCATCCAGCTGCGCCGCACCGTGGAAGCACTCGATGCCGTCCGCCTGCTTTTCGCTGCGGCTCCAGCCGGCGACCTGGAAGCCGAGCCGCTTGAGCACTTCGGCCGCATCGATGCCGAGCGTACCCAGTCCGAGAATACCGACTCCGATCGCGGCCGCCGGCCATTGATACTTGGGCGCCCAGCGCTTCACGCGCTGCGACTCGCGCAGATACAGCTCCTGCCGATGATGCATCAGCACGTGCAGCACGACATATTCGGTCATCCGCGCCGTAAGATCATCGACCGCGACCCGGACCAGCGGCACGCTCGGCAGCGTCTTGTCGGCCATCAGTGCGTCGACGCCCGCGCCGAGATTGAAGATCACGCGCAGGTTCGGGAAGCCGGCGAGCTCGCCGGGGACCGGCTTCCACACCGCGGCGTAGTGCACCTCCGCCGGATCGAGGCTCGCATCCGGCAGCAGCACCACCGGGCGGTCGCCGCAGACGTCGTCGAAACGCGCCTTCCAGCGCTGCGGCGACCAGTTATCGGTGCCGCCATGGATCAGGAGCGCCAGCGCGCCTTTGGTCATCGGGGGGTCCTCGAGCTTATGTGACGTGTTCCACATACCAGATCGCGCGCGCAGGCCAATCTCCAGCCATCAACACGGAGACATCGTCATGCGCAAATTGCTTCTCGCCGCCGCTTTCGTCATCGCATCCGCCTCGGTCCAGGCTCAGACCATCGATGTCGGGTCGATCCTGTCGGCCAACGGCATTTCCATTGGCAAGGGCGGCGGTCAGCCGCAGGCCGCCAGTCAACAGGGCGCCGCGGACGGCATGGCGCAAGGTGCGGGCGGCCAAGGTGCCGCAGGGCAAGGTCAGGGGCAGGGCCAAGGCCAGTCGCAGCGCCAGACGGGCCGAGCCAGGCAGCCGCGCGAGAGCGCGCAGGAGACGCGGGCGCGCAACATCGCGGCCAAGTACGGCATCTCTTGGTAGGCGGCTTGTTCCTGCAGGCGGAACCCGCGAAAATACTTCATGGGTCTGTCGGCCGGAGGCATACTCCGCCGTCTTGAAGACGAATGGAGATGACTTCCGATGCTGTATGCGCTGCTCTGCTATCATGACGAGGATGTCGTCTGCGCCTGGAGCAAGGACCAGGATGCCGCGGTCATGGCCAAGCTTGCGGTCATCCAGGAGAAGCTCGCCAAGCAGGGGCGGCTCGGGCCGGTGGCGCGGCTGCTGCCGACCACGGCCGCGACGACGCTCCGGAAGGAGGATCCGCCGCTCGTCATCGACGGCCCCTATGCCGAGACCAAGGAGCAACTGCTCGGCTTCTATCTCGTCGACTGTGCCAATCTCGACGAGGCGCTCGAGGTCGCGCGCGAGCTCGGTGAGGCCAATCCAGGCGGCTCCTACGAGATCCGTCCCGTCGGCACGTTCAGGCCGGGTGGAGCGCTGGCATGACCGATACGGCCTGGATCGATGCAGCCCTGACATCAGCACGTCCCCAGGCCGTCGGCGCGCTGCTGCGCTATTTCCGCGACCTCGACACGGCGGAGGAGGCATTCCAGAACGCCTGCCTGCGCGCGCTGAAGAGCTGGCCCCAGAATGGGCCGCCGCGCGATCCCGCGGCGTGGCTGATCATGGTCGGACGCAACGCGGCCATCGATGATGTCCGCCGTGTCCGCCGCGAGCAGCCGCTGCCGGAGGACGAGGCGATCTCGGATCTCGACGACGCCGAGAGCGCGCTGGCCGACCGGCTCGACGGCTCGCATTATCGCGACGACATCCTCCGCCTGCTGTTCATCTGCTGCCACAAGGATCTGCCCGCGACGCAGCAGATCGCGCTGGCGCTGCGCGTGGTGTCCGGACTGACGGTGAAGCAGATCGCCCGGGCCTTCCTGGTCAGCGAGGCCGCCATGGAGCAGCGCATCACCCGCGCCAAGGCGCGCGTCGCGCAGGCGAACGTGCCGTTCGAGACCCCTGGCGCGGTCGAGCGGTCGGAGCGCCTGACCGCGGTCGCCGCCATGGTCTACCTGATCTTCAACGAGGGCTATTCGGCCAGCGGCGAGACCGCCGCGCAGCGCCAGCCGCTGTCCGAGGAGGCGATCCGGCTGGCGCGGCTGCTGCTGCGGCTGTTTCCGAGCGAGCCCGAAATCATGGGGCTGACGGCGCTGCTGCTGTTGCAGCACGCCCGCTCCGCCGCCCGCTTCGACGCCGAGGGATTGCCGATTCTTCTGGAGGATCAGGATCGCTCGCTGTGGAACCAGCCGATGATCGCGGAAGGCACAGCCCTGATCGACAAGGCGATGCGCCATCGCCGCAGCGGTCCGTACCAGATCCAGGCGGCGATCGCGGCGCTGCATTCGCGCGCCGCGCGTCCGGAGGACACCGACTGGACGCAGATCGACCTGCTCTATGGCGCGCTGGAAGTGGTGCAGCCCTCGCCGGTGGTGACGCTCAACCGCGCCGTTGCGGTGTCCAAGGTCCGCGGCGCCGGGGCGGCGCTCGACCTGATCGCGCCGCTCGAAGGGCGGCTCGCCAACTATTTCTATTTCTTCGGCGTGCGCGGCGCGCTGCTGATGCAGCTCGGACGCGCCGACGAGGCACGGACCGCCTTCGACCGCGCCATCGCGCTGGCGCACAGCTCGGCGGAGGCCGCGCATATCCGCATGCAGCTCGATCGCCTGATGCGCGACAGCGCAACGGCTCAGGTCCAGGTCGGCCAGTGACATTCCGCTGAGATTCGATCCAAAATCTTGAACCGGGCTGTCGGCGGCACGCTCCTTCATTCGTCCTTGGAGCAGCATTACGGGGAGGAGCTGCAGATGACGACGATCACCTTGGAAGAACCGGTCTCGCGCGCCGAATTGTGGAGCGGCCGCATCCTGAGTGGGCTGGTGACCCTGTTCCTGCTGTTCGACGGCGCGATCAAGCTCGTCCCTCTGTCCGTCGTCACCCAGACGCTGGATCAGATGGGCTATGGCGCGAGTGACGGCACGGCCCGCGCGCTCGGTCTGATCACGATCGTCTGCACCGTGCTCTATGCGTTGCCGGCGACGTCGTTCGTCGGGGCGATCCTGCTGACAGGCTATCTCGGCGGCGCCATCGCTTCTCATGTCCGCATCGGCAGTCCGCTGTTCAGCCACGTCCTGTTCGGCCTCTATCTCGGGCTGATGCTGTGGGGCGGCTTGTGGCTGCGCGATCGCCGGCTGCGCGCGCTGCTGCCGCTGCCGCTGCCGCGCTGACGAATGATCTTTCAACCAAGGAGGATGACGATGATCTGTCCCTATCTGACGTTCAACGGCGATTGCGAGCAGGCGCTCAAGCACTACCGCGAGGTGCTCGGCGCCAAGATCGAGATGATGATGCGCAACGGCGAGGCGCCGCCGGAGATGCCGTGTGCGCCGGAGCACAAGGACAGGATCATGCATGTCCGCTTCTCGATCGGCGGAGGCGTCCTGATGGCCTCGGATTCGCCGCCCGAATATTATCAAGGCAAGCCGCACGGAATCTCGGTCTCGCTCCAGATCGCGGATCCGGCCGAGGCCGAGCGCAAGTTCAACGCGCTCCTCGAAGGCGGTGCCGTCACCATGCCGTTTGGCAAGACCTTCTGGTCGAAGGGCTTCGGCATGGGCGTCGATCGCTTCGGCATTCCGTGGATGATCAATTCCCCGGCGGAAGGCTACGCGGCGTGACGCCGCTAGCGGCACGAGGGGTACATCGCCTTGAGCTCGCGCCCGCGCAACAACAGAAGCCGCGACGTCAGGCCGCCGCGGCGCTCGATCCAGCCGCGCACCGGCGTGGGATAGGTCTGCAGCACCAGCTTGGAGGCTTCGGGTTCCGCATAAACGCGGCCGCGCCGGTCGACCGAGCGTGCGGCGTGGAAGCCGAGGGAGGCTCGCCGCGTCACGCAGATGCGGTCCTCGGGCACGACGCTGAGCACCAGCGTGCAGGCCGACAGGCAGGGACCGTCGATGATGACACGCTCCCCGGAGGCGCGCACCTTCTCGAACAGATCGAGGAACGGTCCCACCTCGCCGCCGGGCGAGGAGATGATGCGGACGTCGGCGCGCGCCAGCATCGTCGCGATCCCCCACAAGAGGACGGCGAGCAGCAAGGTCAGGATGATGCGCGTCCGGCTCGGCATCGTTTCATGTGTTCCTGCGTTGGCCGCGCAAGGTCGGCAATCCGATTCCCGCGGCATCGAAGCCGCCATCGACGGCCAGGATCTGTCCGGTGATATAGCTGGAGCGTTCGGAGCTGAGAAACAAGATCGCCTCGGCGAGTTCGTCCTCGAGGCCGTAACGGTTGAGTGGAATGGCGTCGTGATAGTCGGCGCGGATCTCCGGCGTGTGCACGTCCTTGGCCATCGCGGTCTCCACCGGGCCCGGCGCCACCGCGTTGACGCGGATGCCGGCGGAAGCGAGCTCGACCGCGAGCTGCTTGGTCAGATGCGCCAGCGCCGCCTTGCTGGTGCCGTAGGCGGAGCGCAGCGTCGAGGCGCGGACGGCTGAAATCGAGGTGATGTTGACGATGGTGCCGCCGTGCTCGCGCATCAGCGGCACCGCGGCGCGCGTGCACAGAAACGGCCCGGTCAGGTTGACGTCGAGGATGCGTTGCCAGTCGGCTTCGCTGGTTTCCATGATCGGGGCGAAACGCGCCACGCCGGCATTGTTGACCAGTGCATCGAGACGACCGAAACGGCCGGCAATGCGCGCCAACGCATCGGCGACCATCGCCGCGTCCGCGACGTCGCAATGCAGCGCGAGCGTTCGATCGGGGGATTTGAGTGCCGATGTGGCGTCGTCGAGCAGCGTCTTCTCGATGTCGAGAAGCGCCACGCGCCAGCCTTCGTGCAGAAATCTCTTTGCCGTCGCCAGCCCGATGCCGCGTGCCGCCCCGGTGATCAGGGCGACCTTGTCAGTCAGCGTCGTCGTCGATGTTTCCGTCACGGGGGTCGACTCCTCGGGCCGGCAGCCCGGCTCTTCTCGTCGTTGAGTCCTAACATGCGCTGCGCGGATCGGCTGTGGAGGCCGTCACATCTGTCAGTGTACGTTCAATCCAGCTCCGCGCGATGCGTATAGCCAGCGAGTTTCGTGGGCGTTGTCAAACAGCCAGGGGTGGTAACGACGACGTCAATTCGCGTTCTCGCGGTGTCGAAGCACCCGAGTCGTGCTCGCCCTGGCCTCCCTCTCGGGTCGGAGGGCGCAGGGAAGACCGGGAGCTTGCCCGCCCCATGGCCCCCGCGGGAAAAATGCACGGGGCAGGAACCACAGATTCGGCTGAGACATCCCGGCCCTCCCTGCGCGATGCCCGGGGACCGGCTGTTTTGCCCCCGTTTCCGCCACAATACGCTCCCGCATCGGACACGGCATCAGCATCGGGATGCCAGGGACCACATGATTTCGCCGTACGCGCCGCGTTGTTCGTCTGCGTGTCCTCATATGAGCATGATCTTGTCGGAAAGCTGTGGCGCAATAGCCGTCAACGGCCTCCGGTTCCGAATCATGCTCCACGCTGCAACATCGACGCGTTCACCGCATCCTGCTCCCCACGTTCGTGACGACCGCGAAACGTCCCTCTCGATCGGGAACAGGACGTGGCTAAAGGAGCATGAATTCCGGAAAGGCGAAAGAGGGATTTTTTACGGGAAGCACTGGACAAGGGTGATCGACTTGAAAGTCTTCAGGAAAAGAGCCGCCTCTCCAGGCGCGTTCCCCCGTGGAATTGGACAGTCCCGCCGTCGGCTGATTTGCTCGTCGTCGGGTGGCTCTCGGACGTGTCCGGGACGAATCTGAACCGGTGGCGTAGAGTTTAAGAGTCTCGGTAGAATCGACATGGGCGATCTATTCATCAGCCGGCGAATCACCCTCGTCAGAACCACGGAGCTGCACGCTTCGTCGCACGGGTCGAATGGTCTGTGGCGCGGGTGCGGCGCGCTGCTGTTGTCGTGCATTGTCCTCGGGCTCGCGGCGTCCGGCGCCGTCGGAGCGGATGGCAGCGTTGCTGCGAAACCGGCAGAGACCGAGCAGGCTGCGCACGATGTCGCGCCGCCGCAGCAGCCGCAGACGGCGGAGCCCGAGACGGTGGGGCGGCCGTCGGACGTGCAGATGCCGGCTCTGAAAGTGGTTGTTCCACCGACCGAGCCTGCGAAGCCGATCGCGGCCGAGCGCAAGGGCGACCCGCGGAGCGACGCCAAGACCACGAAGAATCTGTCGGTGCCTCAGCGCGCGCTGCCGGCCGACGTCGCGCAGATGATCGGCCGCAGGATCTGGCTCAACGAGGCCGGGGGACGGCGCGACGCGATCACGTCGTGGAATGCGGGTGAAGAATTCGCCTCGCTGGGAATCGGGCATTTCATCTGGTACCCGTCCACCGCGAAGCCGCCTTATGAAGAGGGTTTTCCGGGGCTGATCGCATTTCTGCGCAAGGGCAAGACGCCGTTGCCTGCATGGCTCGACAAGACGCCGATTCCGGCATGCCCGTGGACCAGCCGGGCCGACTTCAAGCGGAATTTCAACTCGCCGCAAATGCGGCAATTGCGGCAGTTCCTGCTCGACACGATTGCGGAGCAGACGCAGTTCCTGGTGGCGCGTGCGCAAGGCGCGATGGACAAGATCCTCGCCAACACGCCCGACAGCGCCGAACGCGAGCACATCGTCGCGCAATATTCGCGGGTCGTGCGCGCCTCCAACGATCTCTACCCGCTGATCGACTACATCAACTTCAAGGGCGAGGGCACCAATCCGTCCGAGACGGCCGTGGACAAGGAGACGGGCCAGCGCCAGGGCTGGGGTCTCAAGCAGGTGCTGCTCAAGATGAACGGCACCACCACCGAGTCCAAGGCCGTGCTCGCCGAATATTCCGACGCGGTGCAGGTCGTGCTGCAGCAGCGGGTTCGCAATCTGCCCTCGAACCGCGTGTGGGAGGCGGGCTGGCTGCGTCGCGCCGAGACCTATCGCCGTCCGATCGCGCAGCTCGAGCAGGCCCCCGAACGCGCCCCGCGCAAATCATCGCGCTACAGGGCCGACAACACGCGGTTCTGATGCGGGAAGCGGCGCGCACGATCCGTGCGCGTCGCGAGGCGTGCGATCATCGGCCGCCTGCCTCGGCCTTCTTGGCAGCGACGACCTTCTGGTAAGCTGCCTGCAGCCGCTCGCCGACGCTCGGTCCAGCCCTCCTGCGCCGTTTCGCGCCGAGATGGGTTTCGCGCAGCTCGTCCATGAATTCGGCCCACATCTTCGGGCCGCCTTCCATCAATAGCTTGGCGCGGATGCCGAGCTCCTCCGAGACGGGCAGATACTTGTAACCCCAGCCCGCCATCTGCGCGAGGATCGGCAACAGCTCGATGCCCTGCTCGGTCAGGGAATAGATGCCCTTCTGCTTGTGGCTCGGATCGTCCTCACGGCTGATGATGCCGGCCGCGAGCAGCGTCTTCAGCCGGTCGGCGAGAATGTTCGAGGAGATGCCCTCCTCCGAGCCGCCGAGCAGCTCGCGATAGTGCCGGCGATTTCCGAACATCATGTCGCGGATGATCAACAGGCTCCATTTATCCCCCACCACTTCGAGCGACAGGTTGATCGGGCAGCCGGAGCGCTGAGGGTCGGACATCGAAGTCTCGTGAGCAGGGATCGCGCATAAACCGCTTGCAATATTGCACCGGTCTGGGCATTCTCCAACTGCTTGCAAAATGAAAGCAGTCAGGGAGAGGCAGTCGATGGCGAGACTGGTGATGTGGAACATGATGACGCTGGACGGCATGGTTGCGGGCCCGAACGGCGACATCTCCTGGCACGAGGATGTGTGGGGCCCGGAGCTGGAGCAGATCTCCGAGACGCAACTGCACGAGGCGGGCGGATTGCTGTTCGGCAGGGTGACCTACGATCTGATGGCCGGCTATTGGCCGACCGAGAAGGGCGTGATCGCCGACGTCATGAACAGCATCCCCAAATATGTTGCCTCCCGCACGCTATCTCGCCTGGCATGGTCAAACGCGCATCTGCTGGGTCCGGAGCTCGCGGCCGAGGTCGACAAGCTCAAGCAGGAGAATGCCAAGGACCTGTTCCTGTTCGGCAGCGCCGACCTCGGCTCGACGCTTGTGGCACACGACCTGATCGATGAGCTTCGAATCGCGATCAACCCGCGCGTGCTTGGCGCCGGACGGCCGCTGTTCAAGCCGGGGCAGGCCTTGAAGCTCAGCCTGATCGACAGCCGGGCGCTGTCCAACGGCGTTGTCATCGCGCGCTATGCCCCCGTTCGGGGCGTGTGAGCCCATATCTCGCGGCGCGCTCCGGGTTCCGGGGCAGCGCAGGTCTTTCCACTCACATCATCCGTGCGTCAAGGGCCTCACCTCAACCCTCTCCCCGTGAACAGCGGGCCGCGGGAGCGCACCGTCCTGCGGCCGCGCGTTCGGGACCAAACGACTTGTTCTCACTCAACTCAGCAGGAGCGTACGATGTCCCTGACCCTTTACTATCATCCGCTGTCGTCGTTCTGCTGGAAGGTGCTGATCGCGCTGTATGAGAACGACGTTTCGTTCACGCCGAAGCTGATCAATCTCGGTGACGCGGATGAGCGCGCGGCGTTCTTGAAGCTGTGGCTGATCGGTAAATTTCCCGTGCTGCGCGACGAGCAGCGCACGATTCCGGAATCGAGCATCATCATCGAGTATCTCGACCAGCACTATGCGGGCAGGACGCGCTTCATTCCCGATGATCCCGATCTCGCTTTGCGGACACGTCTGCGCGATCGCTTTCTCGACCTCTATGTGCACATGCCGACGCAGACCGTCGTGTTCGACCGGCTGCGGCCGGCCGATGCCCGCGATCCGCTCGGCGTCGCCGACGCCCGAAGCCGGCTCCGCACGTCCTACGCCATGCTCGAGGCCGAGCTGCCGCCGCGTGGCTGGGCGATGGGCGACCCTTTCACCCTGGCGGATTGCGCGGCCTTGCCGGCGCTGTTCTACGCCGACAGAGTGGAGCCGCTGGGTGATGGGCTGCCTGGGGTCACAGCCTATCTCGACCGGCTCAAGGCGCGGCCCTCCGTCGCGCGGGTGCTCGCCGAGGCCCAGCCTTATTTCCACATGTTCCCGCAAGAGCCGGGCTGAACCGGGAACCCGGCCAAAATAATTGCGGGAGCGTGTCGGCCGTGCCGGGGCCGGATCGTCCTACTGATGAGGGCAGGGCAGTCCTGCCGGACAGCATCAGGGGAGAGCAGCCATGCGGTTCATGGTGATCGTGAAGGCGACCAGGGACACGGAAGCCGGAATCCTGCCGACCACCGAGGAGTTCGCGGCGATGGGCCGGTTCAACGAGGGCTTGGTGAAGGCCGGCATGATGGAGGCCGGCGAGGGCCTGCATCCGACCGCGAAGGGGGCGCGCATCGACTTCTCGAACGGGACGCCGAGCGTCGCGCGCGGTCCGTTCGATCTCTCCCGCGATCTCGCGGCGGGCTTCTGGATGCTCAAGGCCGGTTCGCTCGAGGAGGTGATCGAGCACATGAAGCGGGCGCCGTTCCCGAGCGGCGAGATCGAGATCCGCCAGGTCTATGCCGCGGAGGATTTCGGCGAGACGTTCACGCCCGAATTGCGTGAGCGGGTCGAACGGCTGCGTGCGCAGGCCGCCAGGAACTGAACCGACCCTGATCAGGAGAGGAGGATAAACGCGATGCGATTCATGATGCTGATGATCCCGCTCGGCTATGAGAGTGCGCCGCCGGACGTGCAGCTCGATCCCGAGCGTGTCAAGGCGATGATGCGCTACAACGAGGCCCTGAAGGACGCCGGCGTGCTGATCACGCTGGAGGGCCTGCATCCGCTGTCGATGGGGGCGCGGGTCTCGTTCGCGGGCGGCAAGCCTGTGGTGACCGACGGCCCGTTCGCGGAGGCCAAGGAGGTGCTCGGCGGCTATTGGATGATCGAGGTCGCCTCGCGCGACGAGGCGATCGCCTGGGCCAGGCAGTGCCCGGCCTCGGACAACGAGATCATCGAGATTCGCCAGGTCCAGGAGATGGCCGACTTTTCCGAGGAGGTGCAGCAGGCGGCGGCGGGCTTCGCCGAGCTGCCGCATGCCGGCCGTGTCTGATCGATCCGTTTCACAGCAGGAGAGGGAAGTGCAATGAGTGACAACAGCAACACCTATCTCGCCGTCTTTCTCGGCAGCAAGACCAGTCCGGTCTGGAAAGACTGGGAGGCGCTGTCCGAGACGGAGCGCAATGCCAGGGGACAGCAGGGCATGGCGGCCTGGCATGCCTGGGTGGACCAACACAAGGACGCGATCGTCGCGATGGGCGGGCCGCTCGGCAAGACCAAGCGGGTCGACAAGGGCGGCGTCAACGACATCGCCAACGAGATGGGCGCGTTTACCGTGGTCCGCGCCGCGTCGCACGAGGATGCCGCGAAGATGTTCGTCAACCATCCGCATTTTGCGATCTTCCCGGGCGAGCGGGTCGAGATCATGCCGGTGCTGCCGATTCCGGGCGGCTAGTTGAGCGGCCTGCAGGGCGGAGCACGTCGGCTGAGGTGAACGTCCCGCTTGCTGCGGGCGCCCGGCGCTTGTGCCGGGCGCGCTGATCCCGCGGCGACTTCGGTGCCACCCTGCCCCTTGCGGGGGCCCTCAAGGGGCGAGGGTGGCACCTGTTCGCGGGGGCTTAACCGAACGGCGCGATAGAGCGTCCCGGAAGTCGGCGGCTGACCCCGCCCAAAAGTCGCTGGCTTCCTTCGACCCGGCTCATGTAAAAGCCATTTACATGAGCTGGCGCAAGGAAGAGCGCCGCGCCGAGCGCGGCTATCATCACGGTAACCTCAAGGAGGCGCTGCTGCAGGCGGCGCTCGACCTGATCGCGCAGAAGGGGGCTGCCGGCTTCACCTTTGCCGATGCGGCCCGCATGGCCGGCGTCAGTCCGGCCGCGCCCTATCGCCACTTCCGCGACCGCGACGAACTGCTGTCGAGCATCGCCCAGCGCGGCTTCGAGCAGTTCGAGGCGCAGCTCTCGGCGGCGTGGGACGACGGCCGGCCCGACACCGTCACGGCGTTCGAGCGCGTCGGCAAGGCGTATCTCGCATTTGCCCGTTCGGAGCCTGCGTTCTATTCGGCGATGTTCGAATCCGGCGTGCCGGCGGACTCCACCGCGGGCCTGTTGGCGGCGGGTGAGCGCGCTTTCGGCGTCATTCGGGCCGCGGCGGAGCGGCTGGCGGCGCTGGCGCCGCCCGGGATGCCGCGGCCGCCGGCCCTGATGATGGCGCTGCACATCTGGTCGATGGCGCATGGCATCGCCTCGCTGTTCGCGCGCGGCGATGCCGCCCGGCGCAAGCTGCCGATGTCGCCCGAGGAGCTGCTGGAGGCCGAGCTGCTGATCTATCTGCGCGGGCTCGGCTTCCCGACCGACCGCCGGCCTGCGCCGTCCTCCGCTGCCGAGCCGCCGCCGCTGCCGGACGATGACAAGCCGGCAGGGCCCTGGGGCCGCCCGAAATAAGGTTCAAAGAACGCCGAAAAATAATTCGAGCGACGCGTCAGGCGGTCGCCTTGACAAAATCCCGGGTTGAGCTAGCTATGTAAATGTTATTTACATTCACACGGCATGGCGCCGCGAATGGAGAGGGAGATGGCCTACACCGCAGATGTCAATCGTTGGCGCGGTTCGGAGGAGGAGCAGAGGTACCGGCCCCGCATGATGGAGTCGCCCTGGCATCCCGGCTGGATCGCCGTGACCGTGCTCGGCTTCATCATCTGGTGGCCGATCGGACTTGCCCTTCTCTTTTTCACACTCGGGAGCAGAAAGATGTCGTGCTGGAACGGCGGCGATCGCTGGTCGAACAAGATGGAACGGATGCAGTGGAAGATGGACCGCATGCGCGACAAGATGGAGCGCCGCGGCTTCGGCTTCGGTTTCTCGCAGCCGGCTTCGAGCGGCAACCGCGCCTTCGACGAGTACCGCATGGAGACCCTGCGGCGGCTCGAAGAGGAGCAGCAGGAGTTCCGTGACTTCCTGACCCGGCTGCGCCACGCCAAGGACAAGGAGGAGTTCGACGCGTTCATGGCCCAGCACAAGCCGCGTCCGACCCCGCCGAACGACCAGCCGCAGAGCTGATCGCCTCTCACCTGACGCCGCAGGGCTTTCAGCCCCCGCCCTGACGGCACAAGACGCCCGCCTGCGGTTCCCCCGCCTGCGGGCGTTTTGCGTTCTCCGATACCGCCCGCCTGCGGCGGCTGGCCGCTGTCCGCCGCCGGCCAAAACGGTCAAGCGGCTGATCACAAAGGCTCTATCTGGCTGGTCCGGCTGGACCTTTGACCTCGGCAATACTCCGCGGTAACCCCGCCTTAACCCCGGAGGGGGTTTGGTTAAGGGGCGCTTACGCGCGCCAAGAGCCCTTGTTTTGACACGTTGGCAGAGGAAGCAGGCCGCTTATGGCTTCGGCGGGCCTCTTAAAGCGATCAGTTCAGGGTTTTCTCGCGCAGGCGCTTTCCGCCGCGACGGCATCCGGCATGGAACGGCGGCTGCATGGTCCCGGGCATCCCGGGATGATTGGTTGAGAGGATACTGCAGATGTCTGTCGATAGCGGCGGCCTGTCCCTGATCGATCTGTTCGGCAATGCCGGCTGGGTAGTTCGGATCATCATGCTCGGCCTGATCTCCTGCTCGATCTGGGTCTGGGCGATTGCGATCGACAAGATGTTCCTGTTCTCGCGGACCCGTCGCTCGATGGACCGGTTCGAGCAGGCCTTCTGGTCCGGAGAATCCATCGAGGAGCTGTACCGGGTGCTATCGGCGAAGCCGACGCAATCCATGGCGGCGTGCTTCGTGGCGGCGATGCGCGAGTGGAAGCGCTCGTTCGAGGGCCACGCGCGCTCCTTCGCCGGCCTGCAGATGCGCATCGAGAAGGTGATGAACGTGTCGATCGCGCGCGAGGTCGAGCGGCTGGAACGCCGTCTCCTGGTGCTTGCCACGGTCGGTTCCGCCGGCCCGTTCGTCGGTCTGTTCGGCACGGTCTGGGGCATCATGACCAGCTTCCAGGCGATCGCGGCTTCCAAGAACACCTCGCTGGCGGTGGTCGCGCCGGGCATCGCGGAGGCGCTGTTCGCCACTGCCATCGGCCTGATCGCGGCCATCCCGGCGACGATTTTCTACAACAAGTTCTCTTCGGAGGTGAACCGGCAGGCGCAGCGGTTGGAAGGCTTCGCAGATGAATTTTCGGCCATCTTGTCCCGTCAGATCGACGAGCGGGGATGAGGGCAGGTATAGTGGCATCCGGATCGTGAGTACCACAGCATGGGCATGAGCATGGGCAGCGCGTCCGGCGGCGGTGGTCGCCGCGGTCGGCGCAAGGCGGCCGTGATGGCGGAGATCAACGTCACGCCGATGGTCGACGTCATGCTGGTGCTGCTGATCATCTTCATGGTCGCGGCGCCGCTGCTCACCGTCAACATCCAGGTCGACCTGCCCCAGGCGCAAGGCGGCTCGGCCTCGACGGCCGACGCCAAGCCGCCGCTCGAGGTCACCGTGAAGAAGACCGGCGGCGGCTGCGCGTCGAAGGTGGACGTGTATCTCGGTGACTCGCCGATCGCGATCAACGAGCTTGGGCCGAAGATCAAGGCGATGAAGGAGGCGGGCGCAGGCGGCGGCGACAACGTCGTCAAGATCCGCGGCGATCGCGACGCCTGCTACTCCGACATGATGAAGGTGCTGGGCCTGGCGCGCGATGCCGGCTATCGCGCCAGCATCGTCGTGCTGCCGGATCAGGGCTCATGACGTCGAAGGACCTCATCCGGTTCGTGCGCACGCGCAAGGGGACAGTGCTGTCCGTCGCCCTGCACGTGCTCGTGCTGTGCTGGGGCCTGTTCAGCTTCTCCGCGCGCTCGATGGTGGCGCCGCCGGAGGACCTTGTGCCGGTCGACGTGATCTCGGAGGACAACAGCTCGAAGGCCAAGGCCGGCGCGCTGACGGGCAAGAAGGAATCCCAGAAGCTGCTGGCCGACAAGATCGGCGAGAAGAAGCCGACCGAGGACATCGTCGGCAAGGTCGATACCAAGCAGGTCACCGAGACCGACGCCGCGCCTGAGCCGCAGCCCAAGCCGGAGAAGCCGGTCGAGAAGAAGCCCGATCCGCCGAAGCCGGTCGAGAAGCAGCCGGATACGCCGAAGCCGGTGGCCGAGAAGAAGCCGGAGCCGCCGAAGCCCGCGCCGGCCGAGAAGCCGAAGCCGGAGGAGAAGAAGCCGGACCCGTTCAATCCGGACCAGATCGCCAGCGTGCTCAACAAGGACAAGGCGAAGCAGCCGCCGAAGCCGCAGGCCGCCGCCGCGCCGCCGGAGCCGCCCAAGCACAAGAGCGAGCGCAAGTTCGACGCCGAGAAGATGGCGAGCTTGATCAATCAGAAAGATCCGACGCGGCAGGCGGTCACGGGATCCGAGATCAATGCGAATGCGGCGCTGGGCTCGGTGCGAGGAACGGCAGAGGCCAATGTCGCGAGCTGGCAGGCCGCGTTCCAGGAGGCGGTCACCCGCTGCTTCAATGCGCCCTATAGCGGCGTGGATGAAGACAAGATCTCCGTTGATCTCGATATCCAGCTACGGCCGGATGGATCGCTCTTTGCTGCTCCCGCCGTCGTCGGCATGACCGGACCGTCCCGTACCGTCAGCCTGGCCATGGCGGAAAATGCCAAGCGTGCGGTCGAGAACTGTGCGCCCTACGCGTTTCTGCCGAAGAACCGGTACAATGAGTGGAAGTTGATACCCGCGACATTCAACCTCAAAATGATGAATTCGATGCGAGGCCGAACTTGACGACACCTCCGACGCGCAAGACAGGATCCACCACGCGGCGCCAGGTTCTGCTGGGCGGAGGAGCCGCCATGGCAGCCTTGGGCGCGGGGCCCGCGTTCGCGCAACGTGTGATTATCGGCCCCGGCGAGTTCAAGCCGATCCCGATCGCGATTCCGCCCTTCGTGCCCGGCGGTGCCGGCGACGCCGATGTCGGCAACGGTATCGCACAGGTGATTACCAACAATTTCAAGCGCAGCGGGTTGTTCGCGCCGGTGGACCCGGCCGCCTTTCCCGAGCGCATCAGCAATTTCGAGGCCCCGCCGCAATTCGCGAGCTGGAAGCCGCTCGATCTGCGCGGGCTCGTCACCGGCCGCGCGACGCGGCAGCCGGACGGGCGGCTGAAGGCCGAGTTTCGGCTGTGGGACCCGAACTCAGGCCAGCAGCTCACCGGCCAGCAATATGTGACGGCGCCGGAATACTGGCGGCGCATCGCACATATCATCTCGGACCAGATCTACACCCAGATGACCGGCGAGAAGGGCTATTTCGACAGCCGCGTCGTGTTCGTCGACGAGAGCGGCCCGTCCGAGCGGCGCGTCAAGCGGCTCGCGCTGATGGATCAGGACGGCGCCAACGTCCGCTACCTCACCCGCGGCGCCGACCTCGTGCTGACGCCGCGGTTCTCGCCGTCGAGCCAGGAAATCACCTACATGGAGTTCGGGCAGGGTGACCCGAGGGTCTATCTGTTCAACATCGAGACCGGCCAGCGCGAGATCGTCGGCAACTTCCCCGGCATGTCGTTCTCGCCGCGGTTCTCGCCGGACGGCCAGCGCATCATCCTCAGCCTCCAGCAGGGCGGCAACTCCAACCTGTTCGTGATGGATCTGCGCTCGCGCACGACGACGCGGCTCACCGACACGCCGGCGATCGACACCTCGCCGTGCTACTCGCCGGACGGCAGCCAGATCTGCTTTGAAAGCGATCGCGGCGGCAAACCGCAGATCTACGTGATGTCCTCCAGTGGCGGCGCAGCGCAGCGCATCTCGTTCGGCGAGGGCAGCTACTCGACGCCGGTGTGGTCGCCGCGTGGCGACTTCATCGCCTTCACCAAGCAGGGCGGCGGTCAATTCGCGATCGGCATCATGAAGACGGACGGCTCGGGCGAGCGCATCCTCACCGCCGGCTTCCACAATGAAGGGCCGACCTTCTCGCCCAACGGCCGCGTGCTGATGTTCTTCCGTGACCCCGGCGGCACCGCTGGTCCGTCGCTATATTCGATCGACGTCTCCGGCCGCTTCGAGCAGAAGGTGCCGACGCCGGGCTTCGCCTCGGATCCGGCCTGGTCGCCGCTGCTGTCGTGATGGAGCGAGCCTCTGGGCCCGCTCACGTCGTGGTGGACGCGATTTTTCCAGTCGCGCGATGCGTGTAATATGGAAAGGCAGAACTATTAGTTGTAGTAGCCGGGTAGTGTTTGCCTAGTTCTCTGAATTTTCGAGCGAATTCGTGCACTTCGCGAACGCGGAAACGCTCCGCTAACGATGTTCCCTCAGAAAGACTTCACCTGCGAGCGGTAATGTTTGTGCACCGAACAGGACGCGTGCGCACGAATGCAGCTTGCCACTCAGAACGGAGAAGACGATCGAAAGTTGTCGCCTGCGATCCAGGCGGCTCTCGTCGACTCCCTCTTCCAGGATCCCGGCCCGATGTTCGCCGGCGCACTCTGCGCCGCCGTCGCCGCCGTCATGACCGCGATCAAGAGCGGCGACGTCAATCTGTGGCCGTGTGCCGCGATGCTGATCATCGCAGGGGCGTTCCGTTCGCTCGACATGCGCTACTATCGAAGCCTGTGCGACAACGGCCGCCTCACGCAGGAGGCGGTCGAGCGCTGGGAGGTTCGCTACCAGATCGGCGCCATGATCTATGCGCTGGTGCTCGGCGTCTGGTGCGTGGTCGCCCTGGTCGACAACAGCGACCCGGTGGTGCACCTGATCGCGATCACGGTGACGCTCTGCTACATGTCGGCGGGCGCGGGCCGGACCTACGGGCGGCCCTGGATCTTCCACGTCCAGATCCTGCTCGCCTGCGGACCGCTCGCAGTGGCCCTCGCGATCCACGGCAGCCCTTATTACCTGGGCATGGCGGCGTTCTGCGTCCTGTTCTTCGTGTCGCTGAAACACATCTCGACCAACCTGCAGCGGATCTTCGTCCAGGCCTTCGTGGCGCGCGAAAGCGAGGCCGCACTGGCCAAGCAGTTCGATACGGCTCTGAACAACATGCCGCACGGCCTGTGCATGTTCCGCTCCGACGGGCGTCTGGCCGTGATGAACCATCGCTTCGGCCAGATGATGAGCCTGCCGGATGACATCCTGCAGCGTGGCGGCAAGGCGGCCGACATCATCAACGCCTGCGTGATTGCAGGCTCGATCTCCGCTTCGAGCGGCCGGCTGATCCTGGCCGAGATCGAGCACACCAAGACCCATAATGTCATTACCAGCGATCCCGACGTCGCGCGCGACCGGTCGCTGTCCTGGACCTTCCAGCCGATGGCCGACGGCGGCGCCGTGGTCCTGCTCGAGGACATCACCGAGCGCCGGCATGCCGAGGCGCGCATCTCGCATCTGGCGCGCTACGACGAGCTCACGACCTTGCCGAACCGCGTCAGCTTCCGCGACGAGATCGAACGGCTGCTCAGGATTCCGCAGCGGCACGGCGAATTGTCCGCGCTGCTGTTCGTCGATCTCGACCGCTTCAAGCAGGTCAACGACACGCTCGGCCACCCCTGCGGCGATCAACTGCTCTGCGCGGTCTCCGAGCGGCTGCGCGACATGCTGCGTCCTGAAGACTTCGTCGCGCGCTTCGGCGGCGACGAGTTCGTGGTGTTCCAGCGCAACATCCGCTCCAACGACGACGCGGCGATGCTGGCGCGCCGGATCGTCGACCAGCTCAGCGAGCGCTACAAGATCGACAATCACCTGGTCGAGATCGGCGCCAGTGTCGGCATCGCCATGACCGCGCCGGGGATCAGCGCCGACACCCTGCTGAAGAATGCCGACATGGCGCTGTATCGCGCCAAGGCGGAGGGACGCGGCACCTTCTGCTTCTTCCGCGATGAACTCGCCCAGACGGTGGAAGCACGCCGCATCCTCGAGCTCGACCTGCGCAAGGCGCTGGCGAACGAGGAGTTCGAGCTGTTCTACCAGCCGCTGGTCAACCTGAAGTCCGGCAAGATCTCGACCTGCGAGGCGCTGCTGCGCTGGAACCACCCGGTGCGCGGCACGGTCTCGCCGGTCGACATCATTCCCGTCGCCGAGGACATGGGCCTGATCGTTGATCTCGGCCGCTGGATCCTGCGCAAGGCCTGCCTGGAATGCATGAAATGGCCGGATGCGGTCAGCGTCGCCGTCAACTTCTCGCCGCAGCAGTTCCATCAGCGCGATGTGCTCAGTGAGGTCCGCTACGCGCTCGAAGTGTCCGGGCTGCCGCCGCATCGGCTCGAGATCGAGATCACCGAATCCTCGCTGTTGCGCAACACTCAGCTCACCCACGATGTGCTGTCGCAGCTGCACATGCTCGGGGTCCGTATTTCGCTCGATGATTTCGGCACCGGCTATTCGAGCCTCAGCTATCTGCACAACTTCCCGTTGGAGAAGGTCAAGATCGATCGCTCATTCCTCGAAGGAATCGACAGCGATCGGCCGCTGACCCTGTTGCGCGGTGTCGCAAGATTGTCCGCCGATCTCGGCATGTCGGTGGTGGTGGAGGGCATCGAGACCAACGAGCAGCTCGAACTGGTCAGCGCCGACGGTACGGTCACCGAGGCGCAGGGCTATCTGTTCAGCCGGCCCGTCCCCGCCATCCGCATCCGGCAGCTCCTGAATGCATCGCATGGGCGCCGTTCGAGCGACGGGGCGATCGCGGCCGCCGGCGGGACACGTTCGATCGCTTGATCGCCCGACCTCCGCCTTGATGCGGTGGTGCCGGGAAAGACCGACCAGTGCTGAAGGCGGCTCTGTGCGCAGCATCCCGCCGGTCCGAGCATGGCTCGTATGGGAATGGCAATGTAACAACCCCACGTCGCATCGTTCGGAAACATCGCACGTGCATGCCAAGCGAATCCGTTTCGATTTGATACGCAAGTGATCCGAAGCAATCGTCCAGCGTAGCATCCAATCCCGTAAGTCACGGTTACGCCTCCGGGATTCTACGTGCCGTTAACTTTGTACCGGCGAAAGCTTTGCGTCGGCATTAACCCGCTGTTAAGCTCATACTGCTCGTAGGAGTTGTGTGAAAAGGGGTTGCGGATGAAGTCGGCGGCTAGAGTGAGTGCCGTTGCTGAGCAGAAGTCGGATGTGCTGGAGAACGTGGACTATCGACTGGCGTTGACTGCTGAAGACAAGGACGAGATCTATCGGCTGCGCTACCGCGCCTACCTGCGTGAAGGCGCCATCCTGCCGTCGCCCAGCGAACGCGTCAGCGACGAATATGACGATCTTCCCAACAGCTTCATCTTCGGCGTCTACGTCAATGGCGAGCTCTACAGCTCGATCCGCATCAGCGTGCTGAACTCGCAATGGCGCCGATCGCTGTCCTCGGACATGTTCGCCGACCTGCTGCATCCCGAGCTCGATCGCGGCAAGGTCATCATCGACCCGACTCGGTTCGTCGCCGACCATGAGAAGGCGCGGCTGTTTCCGGCGCTTCCCTATGTGACCGTCCGGCTCGGCTACGTTGCCTGCGCCCATTTCAATGCGGACATCGGTCTCGCCAACGTGCGCCCCGAGCATCGTGCGTTCTACAAGAAGGTGTTCCTGCAGGAACCATGGGGTGAACCGCGGCTCTACTCCGGTCTCACCAAGCCGGTCGGCCTGGTGGCGGCGCATTATCCTTCGATCCGCGATCGCGTGTTCCAGCGCTTTCCGTTCATGCGATCGAGCGCGTTCGAGCGACGGATGCTGTTCGATCGTCCGGCGCCGGACGCCTTCACTGATTCGTTCAGGATTCACGCGGTCGCGAGGGCTGGCTGATCGTCGGCCGATATCGGGGCCAGTTCGGCCGTCCGGCCGGTTCGCACCGTGGCAGCGATGCAAAAATCAGCGAAAAAGCGCCCTGCTGCAGGCGCTGAGCGGCTTGCCTTCACCCTGGCGCCACATTTACAACCCATTAACCATCGCGGTCGCTTTTCGGGTTTCGTTAGCATTTGACGGGGTTCGGCAAGACCCCATCAAGGTTGACGGAACGTTCGCTTAACCATCGCCCTGTAGACCGGATGGCAGTCTAAGAACGTGAGCGTGGAGGCTCCGGGAATGAAATATCAGATGCGTATCCTCCAGGGATTGAAGTTGGCCGCCGTGCTGGCCGTGGCGCTGTCGATGGGCGCCTGCGCCAACAAGAATCTCACCGGGGCCGACGGGGCGATGGCCAGCGCTGCGACTCCAGGCAGCCAGCAGGACTTCGTCGTGAATGTCGGCGATCGCGTCTTCTTCGAGAGCGATCAGACCGATCTCACGCCGCAGGCGATCGCGACCTTGGAGAAGCAGGCGCAGTGGCTGCAGAGCTATCCGCGCTACTCCTTCACGATCGAGGGCCACGCCGACGAGCGCGGCACCCGCGAGTACAACATTGCGCTGGGCGCGCGGCGCGCGCAGTCGGTCCGCAACTTCCTGGCGTCGCGCGGCATCGACCAGGGCCGCATGCGCACGATCTCCTACGGCAAGGAGCGGCCGGTGGCGGTCTGTAACGACATCTCGTGCTGGTCGCAGAACCGCCGTGCGGTGACGGTCCTGAACGCCAGTTCATAAAGCTGAACGAATCCGTTGCTGATGAAGCCGGCGTCGCCCATCGACGCCGGCTTCATCGTTTGTTGTCGGCGGGTCTCGGCCGGACTTGGTTTTTTCTTCGCTTGAACGTCATTTGTATCCGTCGCATTTCTGCTTTACAGCCACGCTCACAGGCCTGTTTTCAACGTCTCGCCGATCTGGTCGTCAGGGCAGCATGTCGTTCATGTTTCTTCCACGGAGCGCCGCCGCGATCCTCGCCGCGCTCGTCATTTTCTCGTGCCAGGCATTTTCGTCGCGGGCGCTCGCCCAGACCGATGATGATGATCCCGAGATCCGGATTCAGCGGCTCGAAAATCAGCTCCGGCAACTGACCGGTCAGAACGAGGAGCTGCAATATCGCAATCGCCAGCTCGAGGAGCGGCTGCGACAACTGCAGGGCGCAGCACCTGGGGGCGCCGCCGCGGCGCAGCCGACCGCGGCCGCGCCGGCGCAGGCCAATCCCGCCTACGGCCAGGCTGCTCAGCCGGCCAACGGCCAGCAGCAATATGGCCAGCAGCCGTACGGCCAGCCGCAACAGGCCTATCCCCAGCAGCAGCCGGGCTACGCGCAGCCGCAGGCCGGCGCGCCGGTGCAAATCGTCCAGGAGCCCGCGGCCCCTGGCCGGGGCCGCCGCGGCGATGCGTTCGATCCGAGCCAGAATCCGACGGCTCCCGGCGCCCCGCAAGCGCTCGGCGGCGGCCAGTTGCCGATCCAGCCGGGTGGCGGCCAGCCCGCCGGCCGTCCCGCCGGCGATCCCACGACTCTCGCCAACACGGGCGGTCGCTATCCCCAGGGTGCTCCGCCGGCCGCCGCTCCCGGCGCTGGCGGACTGGAGACCGCGCCGCCGCGGCAGACGCCGCGCGACGAATACGACCTCGGCATCGGCTACATGCAGCGCCGCGACTACGCGCTGGCCGAGCAGACGATGCGCAACTTCACCCAGAAATATCCGAACGATCCGATGGTCGGCGACGCGCAATACTGGCTCGGCGAGAGCTTCTACCAGCGTCAGCAATATCGCGATGCCGCCGAGGTCTTCCTCGCCGTGACGACGAAATATGAGAAGTCGGGCAAGGCGGCGGATGCGCTGCTCCGGCTCGGCCAGTCGCTGGCCGCGCTGAAGGAGAAGGAGGCCGCCTGCGCCGCGTTCGGCGAAGTGACGCGTAAATATCCGCGCGCCTCGGCGGGCGTGAAGGCGACCGTCGATCGCGAGCAGAAGCGGGTGAAGTGCTGAACGTCCCCGGGCGAGGGGGAGCCTCTCGCCTATAATCGGCGGGGCGGGTAGGCTGCGGCGCCATGTCGAAGGCCCGTTCCGAAGCCGATCCTGCGATCTCCGCAGCCGAAGCCGAGCGCCTGTTCGCCCCGCTTTCGGGGGCGCCCGCGCTGGTGCTCGCCGTGTCGGGCGGTCCGGATTCGATGGCTCTGATGTGGCTCGCGGCGCAGTGGCGCGCGGGGCTCGCGGAGGGGCCGCGCCTTGTGGCCGTGACGGTCGACCATGCGCTGCGGCGCGAGTCCGCCCGTGAAGCCCGCATGGTGAAGGAGACCGCGCGCAGGCTGGCAATTCCACACCGGACCCTGCGCTGGAACGATGAGAAGCCGGACACTGGGATTCCCGAAGCGGCGCGCCTGGCAAGATATCGCCTGCTGGCACGCGCCGCGCGGCAGGCTGGCGCCGGACACGTCGTCACCGCCCACACCCGTGACGACCAGGCCGAGACCGTGCTGATGCGACTCTTGCGCGGCAGCGGCATCGCGGGGCTCGCGGCGATGGCACCGCTCAGCGAGCGTGAAGGGCTGTTGCTGGCGCGGCCTCTGCTCGACGTTGCCAAGGCCAGGCTGGTGGCGACGCTGCGCTCGGCCGGCATCCCTTTCGCAGATGATCCGACCAATCAAGATCCCGCCTTCACCCGGCCGCGGCTGCGCGCCCTGATGCCGGCTCTGGCCGCCGAGGGCGGCGATGCCCGGACGCTGGCGACGCTGGCCGACCGGCTCGGACGGGCCAATGCCGCGATCGAATTGATGGTGGATGGCGCCGAACGCTATCTTGCACTGCGCGCGGCCGGGAGCAGGCCGGTGGGCGCGATTCACGGCGAGACCTTCGAGGCGCGCGCCTTTGTCGCACTTCCAGCCGAAATCAGGCTGCGGCTGCTGATGCGCGCGATCAACCGCGTTGGAACCGAAGGTCCCGTGGAACTCGGCAAGGCAGAGTCGCTGCTGGCGCGGCTGGACCGGACTCTTGCGGAGATCGCAGATGGTGGTACGTCTGCTCCGGGCAGGCTAAAACAGACCCTGGCTGGTGCACTGGTAAGCATGACGAGAGAGACGATCCGCATCACGCCCGCGCCGCCGCGGCGGTCGCGCGGGGTCTGAAGCGGTTCACCGCCTTCGCGGACGCTTAACCACCTGCCTTGGCGGCGCTTTCCCGCGCCATTTTTTGAGCGGGAATCGGGCTAGGATGCGATAAATAGTCCTTTCTAGTTCCCTTGGCATTGCCGCGAGTGGTACCTAGATTACGAGATGGTCGACCGGGGGATTCCCTCGTGGCTACCCAGGGATGAGTCCGAGGACGAACGGCCGCGATCCGCGCGACCACGAAGGAAAATCGATGAACGCCAATCTGCGCAATTTCGCCCTTTGGGTCATTATTGTCCTGTTGCTGTTGGCGCTGTTCACACTCTTCCAGAACCCGGGGCAACGCGCGTCGTCGACCGACATCAACTTCTCGCAGCTGTTGACCGAGGTCGATCAGGGCAATGTGCGCGACGTCGTGATCCAGGGGCCGGAGATTCACGGCACCTTCAAGAACGGCTCGTCGTTCCAGACCTATGCGCCGAGCGATCCGAACCTCGTGAAGCGCCTGTACGACGCCAAGGTCAACATCCAGGCCAAGCCGCCCGGCGACAACGTGCCGTGGTTCGTGTCGCTGCTGGTGTCGTGGCTGCCCTTCATCGCGCTGATCGGCGTCTGGATCTTCCTCTCCCGGCAGATGCAGGGCGGCGCCGGCAAGGCGATGGGCTTCGGCAAGTCGCGCGCCAAGATGCTGACCGAGGCGCATGGCCGGGTGACGTTCGAGGACGTCGCCGGCGTCGACGAGGCCAAGCAGGACCTGCAGGAGATCGTCGAATTCCTGCGCGATCCCGGCAAATTCCAGCGGCTCGGCGGCCGCATCCCGCGCGGCGTGCTGCTGGTCGGCCCTCCCGGCACCGGCAAGACGCTGATCGCGCGCGCCGTCGCCGGCGAAGCCAACGTGCCGTTCTTCACCATTTCGGGTTCTGACTTCGTCGAGATGTTCGTCGGCGTCGGCGCCAGCCGCGTCCGCGACATGTTCGAGCAGGCCAAGAAGAACGCGCCCTGCATCATCTTCATCGACGAGATCGACGCCGTCGGTCGTCATCGCGGCGCCGGTCTCGGCGGCGGCAATGACGAGCGCGAGCAGACCCTCAACCAGCTGCTGGTCGAGATGGACGGCTTCGAGGCCAATGAGGGCGTGATCCTGATCGCGGCCACCAACCGGCCCGACGTGCTCGATCCGGCGCTGATGCGTCCCGGCCGCTTCGACCGCCAGGTCGTTGTCTCGAACCCCGACATCATCGGCCGCGAGCAGATCCTCAAGGTTCACGTCCGCAAGGTGCCGCTGGCGCCGGACGTCAACCTCAAGACCATCGCCCGCGGCACCCCCGGCTTCTCCGGCGCCGACCTGATGAACCTCGTCAACGAGGCTGCTCTGACCGCCGCTCGCCGCAACAAGCGGATGGTAACGCAGTCCGAGTTCGAGGAGGCCAAGGACAAGGTGCTGATGGGCGCCGAGCGCCGCTCGATGGTCATGACCGAGGAAGAGAAGATGCTGACCGCCTATCACGAGGCGGGACATGCGATCGTCGGCCTCAACGTCCCGAGCCACGACCCGATCCACAAGGCGACCATCATTCCGCGCGGCCGCGCGCTCGGCATGGTGCAGTCGCTGCCCGAGGCCGACCGCCACTCGCATACCCGTGAGTGGTGCGTCTCGAAGCTTGCGATGATGTTCGGCGGCCGTGAGGCCGAGGTGCAGAAGTTCGGTCCGGAGAAGGTGACCAACGGCGCCACCGGCGACATCCAGCAGGCCACCAACCTCGCTCGTGCGATGGTGATGGAATGGGGCATGTCCGACAAGCTCGGCCGCGTCCGCTACCAGAGCAATGAGCAGGAGGTGTTCCTGGGCCACTCGGTGGCGCGCTCGACCAACATCTCCGACGATACCGCCCGGCTGATCGACTCCGAAATTCGCGGCCTGATCGAGGCCGGCGAGCAGGAGGCGCGCCGCATCATCACCGAGAAGCGCGACGACTGGGAAGCGATCGCCCAGGCGCTGCTCGAATACGAGACGCTGACCGGCGAGGAGATCAACGACCTCCTGAAGGGCAAGAAGCCGAACCGCGAATCGGCGATCGAGCCGTCGACGCCGCGCGCGTCGGCCGTGCCGCCGGCCGGCAAGCCGCGGCCGCGGCCCGATCCGGGCCTGGAGCCGCAGCCCCAGGCGTGAGCCAGGGTTGATATGCAACGGACATCCGGCGGTCAGCCCGTCTGATCCAGAAGATTAAGAGAAACGACAGGCCCGGCTTGCAGCCGGGCCTTTTGTTTGCTTGGAGATCGGTGCCGGCGGTGGTCCGAACCGCGGTTATGAGCGTGGGAGAAGTCCGTGTGTTGACGGGGGTTGCCGCGGACCGCATCCAGCGGCGCCGCGCGCATCACGGCTTGTCGAACCAGGCCTTCCACTGCGGGACGGCGGTCGCGAACGTGCCGCGATGGCTGGTCGGTCCCGTCGACACCGCCTCGACCTTGCTGTTACCGGCCCCGATCGCCTGCTGGTAGGTCATCGCCAGGCGGCCGAGACCGGTCGAGATCGCCTCGTCGGTCTCACCGTAATAGTTGCGCACCGGCGTCTTGATGATCCAGCGATAGGCCTGCGTCTGCGCGACCAGGCGGCCGTAGGCCGACGCCGCGAAATACTCCGCATCGAAATAGTCGGGCTTGAGCAGCTTGTGCAGATCGGTCGGGACGTCGGCGACGTTGAAGGGCTCGCGCTCATAGGCCTTGCGCGCCACATCGTAGTAGCTGTCGCTGATCACCGAGCGCGCCAGCCCCGGCACCGCATAGTAGTTCTCGAACGCGAACGCCGACAGGATGAACAGCGAATTGACCCAGGCGGCGTCGTTCTTGCGCGGGAAGCTGAGGAAGCCGTTGAGCGCCACGGACACGTCGACAGGGGCGCTCGCGGTCGCCGCCGCCGTCACCGGCGCGCCGGCGCTTTCGAGCTTCTCGAGAAAGGCCATGGTCACGAAGCCGCCTTGCGACCAGCCGGCGATGTCGAGCCTGGCGCTCGTCAGCTTCATCTGGTCGAGCACGGCGCGGCTCGCCCGCAGCATGTCGTAGGTGGCCTGCTGATGGCTGGCCTTCACCATGTAGCCTTCTGGCTCGGTCGAGATGCCCATCCCGAAATAGTCGGCGCCGATCAGCAGATAGCCTTGTCCCGCGAACTGCGCGATCATCAGCTGGGTCTCGGGCGACTGCTCCGGAAACGACGGCACCTCCTGCTTCCCGTACACCGTGCCGTGCTGATAGGACACCATCGGCAGGCTGGTCTCGCCGGTCTCGGGCACTGCGAGCAGGCCGCTCGCCGTGATCGGCTTGTTTCCGCGCTCGGGGATGACGGACGCATAGGTGACGCGATAGAGCCGGACGGCGTTGCGGGCCGGGGTGTAGGTCACCGAAAGACCCGCGAATTTCGGCGTGTCGACGGTGAGGATGGTGTTCAGCCGGGCGACGTCCCAGCGGGCCAGATATTCATAGCTGACGTCGGAGGAGACGCGCACGGGCCCCTTGTCCTGGGCGCGGGTTGCGGCCGGCCAAATGACGCAGACGAGCAGTGCGATGAGAGCGCGATGAACGAACATGGGATCTCCCCGGCCTGCCGCCGTTGGTTGCATTCGGACCCTGCGATACAGTTTGCGAGTAAACAATCGGTGCGGCGCCGGCAGTCGCGCGCCGTTGCCCGCGTTTAAGCCTTCTTCAAGCGTCCGCGCCTATGTCTCGATCGGGAATGCATCCATGCAGCGCGGGGCGAGGTCCAGATGGCCGACAATCCTGATGCCGCCGCGATCCCATCGCAGCGTCGTGACGTTCCGCTCGGCCTGTTCGCGGCCTGCTTTGCGCTCGCCTGCATCAACGCCTCGTTCTTCCCGGCCGGACTGTGGTCGGGCACCTGGATCTGGGACCAGGCCGGGCTCGGCATTCCGACGGACTTCGTCAATGTCTGGGCGGCCGGCAAGCTCGCGCTGCAGGGACATCCGGCGCTGGCCTGGGACTGGGACGTGCAGCGCCAGGTCGAGCTCGCTCTGCTGCGGCAGGATTTTCCGGGCTACTTCGCCTGGCACTACCCGCCGCCATTCCTGTTCGTCGCGGCGTTCCTGGCGCAATTTCCCTACACGCTCGCCTTTGTCGGCTGGGTCTATGCCAGCTTCGTTCCCTATGCGCTCGCGATGCGCGCGATCGTCGGCCGCGGCTTCGGCCTGCTGCTCGCAGCCGGCTTTCCGGCCCTGTTCTCGAACGCTCTGGTCGGGCAGAACGGATGCCTCACCGCCGCGCTCGTCGGCGGCACACTCTATCTGCTGCCGGTGCGGCCGGTGCTGGCGGGGATCTGTCTCGGCCTGCTGACCTACAAGCCGCAATATGGCCTGCTCTTCCCGATCGTGCTGATCGCCACCCAGCGCTGGACAGCCTTCATCTCTGCGAGCGTCACCGCCATCGTGCTGGCGCTGCTGTCATGGCTCGCCTTCGGGTTGGAGAGTTGGCAGGCCTTCTTGCATTGGCTGCCGATGTTCTCGCAGGCGTTCCTGACCGAGGGCAAGGCGACCTGGTGGAAGCTGCAGAGCCTGTTTTCGCTGGTACGCTATTTCGGCGGCTCGGAAGCGCTCGGCTGGACCTTCCAATGGGTGCTGACCGCGGCCGTTGCGATCGTGCTGGTGATGCTGTGGCGCAGCCCCGTGCGCTATGCTCTGAAGGCGGCCGCGCTGGCCGTCGGACTGCTGCTGACGACGCCTTATCTGTTCATGTACGACATGATGGTTCAGGCCATCGCCGTGGCGTGGCTGGTGCGGATCGGCCTCGCCGAGGGCTTTCGCCGCTACGAGCTGCCCGCGCTCGGCGGCATCGCGGCGCTTCAGATCACGTTCATGCTGTCCGGGATTCCGCTTGGGCTCGCCGCCAATCTGATCATGGCCGGCTTGGTGCTGGCGCGCGCCGGCTCGTGGTGGCGTCGGCAGCCGGCGCCCGCCGGCATGGCGCTCGCGCACGCCTGACGCATCGATCGCGCAGCACAGGGTCATGATTTCTCTTGTCTTATCGCGTGAACAAGTGTTCAGTTCTTCCCAGCCATTTGTGAGGTCGATCCTCCAAAAACACTGAACCAGCGTTCGCCGGGTGCCCTGGACGAGCGCGTCCGGGACGAGAAACGCCATGGTCTATCGGCGAACCCATCAGGTCGTGAAGCGGCTGGCGGCCCGCCGCAGTGCGATTCTGGCAGCCGCTCGCGAGACTGCTGCAGAAGGCGGCATGTCGGCCGTCCAGATCGCCCCGGTGGCGATCCGGGCCAATGTCGCAGCCGGCACCGTCTATCGCTACTTTCCTTCCAAGGCCGATCTGATCTCGGAGCTGATCGCGGAAGTCTCGCGCGACGAACTCGCTGCCGTCCGGCGCGCCGCCGATGCCGCGCCCGGTCCGTCCTCGGCCCTGGCTGCCGCGGTATCCACGGTGGCAGTGCACATCCTGTCGCAGCGCAAGCTTGCCTGGGGTATCCTGGCCGAGCCGGTCGACGTCGACGTGACGGCGTCACGGATCGCGAGCCGCCGCGAGATCGTCGGCGAGATCGCCTCGCGGATCGACGCGGCCGTCCGTGCCGGCCACCTTCCGGCGCAGGACACCCAGTTGGCCGCGACCGCGCTGCTCGGCGCGCTGCACGAGGCGCTGGTGGGGCCGCTGGCGACCGAGAATCCCGACGACCCTGCCAAACTCCGCGACACCGTTCAGGCGGTCACCCTGCTGGCGCTGCGCGCGGTCGGCGTCATGGATGCGCGTGCGCGCGGTCTCGTCGTGCAGGCCGTGCTGCCGGTCAGGAACCTGGTCGGCGCGTAGTCCGCGTCACCCATGCCTGTCGGGCAAGGCCGCGCTTAAGCAAGGATTCACCCGTCGCGGCGATGGTGGGGGCTGGCGCGCCGCGAGAAGGCCGCCCTTGCCTCACTCCAGGTGCCTCCTCGGACGATGTCGATTGCACGCAACCCTCTGGCGACGCGCCTCGTCATCGCCGGATCGGCCGCCGCCGGCGCCGTCTATGCGTATCTCGCCGGTGAGGATATCAACTGGGACTGGCAGAACTATCACGACTATGCCGGCTTCGCGCTGCTGCACGGCCGCTTCGATGTCGATGTGGCGCCCGGCGGCTTTCAGAGCTTCCTCAATCCGCTGATCTACCTGCTGCCTTACGCGGTCCGCCACGGGCTCGAGGCGCCGTGGTGGGGCGTCGCGCTGGGCGCGCTGCACGGCCTCAATCTCGCGCTGGTCTATTGGGTCGCGCGCGTGCTGCTCGGGCGCGCGGCTGACGCGTCCACGCTCAGCGCCGCGCTCATCATCGCCGCCCTCAGTCCGATGGCGCTGTCCGAGGTCGGCACCAGCTTCGCCGACATTCTGACGACCATTCCGATCCTCGCCGGCATCGCGCTGATCTTCGGGGAAGATGACGCGCGCGGCCGCCGTTTCGTCGCCGCGGGCCTGCTGATCGGCGCGGCCACGGGATTGAAGCTCACCAATGCGACGTTTCTGGTCGGAGCGGGCGTGTCGCTGCTGCTGGTGGCGCGGCCGTGGCGCGCGATCGTCGCGTTCGGGGCCGGCAGTGCGGCCGGCGCGATCGTGACCGCGGGGCCGTGGGCGCTGAAGATGGCGCGCGACTACGGCAGCCCGCTGTTTCCGTTCTACAACACGATCTTCCGTTCGCCCGAAGCGCCGCAGGCCTCGATCGTCGATACGCGCTTCATGCCGCAGGGACTGCTCGATGCGCTCGCCTATCCATTCTATTGGGTGATCGGCAAGCATCCCTCGTCGGAATGGCCGTTCCGCGATCCGCGCTTCGCCATCGTCATCGTGCTGCTCGTCGCGCTGATCGTCACCGGCCTGTGGCGGCGGCGCGAGGTGCTGCCGCTGCGCGAGCGTCGCCTCCTGATCTTCTTCTGGCTCAGCTACGTCCTGTGGATGCTGGCCTTCTCGATCCAACGCTATCTGATGCCGCTCGAGCTGTTGTCGGCGCCGCTGATCGTCCTGCTGCTCATCCGCCTGATCGATTCCTGGCAGGCGGGCTCTGGCCTGGACGTGTCACCGTCGCGGCGGATGACGCAAGCCGTCACGGTGATGGCCGCGCTCGGCATCGCGCTGGCGTCGCAGCCGACCGACTGGATGCGGCGGTCGTGGTCGGACCCCTATCGGCCGCAGCTCGCGGCCAACCTGCAGCGTCCGGCGACATTCCTGCTGCTGCAGAAGCCGCTCGGCTACGTCACGTCGTTCCTGCCACAGGGCTCGCGCGTCTATCAGTTGTCCGAGCTCGTGGTGCCGATCGTGCCTGGCGGCGTGCTTGACCGCCGGGTTCGCAACGGCCTGGCCAACCCGCTGCCGGGAGGCGTATGGGCGCTGTATCTGTCCAGAAGCCCGGCCGACAACCCGCCGCGGCTCGAGGTGCTCGCCGACTACGACCTCCAGATCGATGCGTCGCGTGGCTGCGAGCGCATTCCTGGCGCCGCCGGCATTGCCATCGAGGCCTGTCCGGTGATCGCGCGGCTCAAGCCCCCGTCGACGGCCGGATTGGGTGCGATCGATACGACCCAATAGGTCGTCTCAGATATGGGCGTCGCTCGACGGCCCGACATAGGCGATCCGCACCATGTTCGTGGTGCCGGGCGTGCCGAGCGGCACGCCGGCGACGATGATGACGCGCTGTCCGGCGCGGACGAAGCCGTCGCGGAACGCGATCGAGCCGGCGCGCTCGACCATGTCGTCCTGGTCGCGCGCGTCCTCGGCCACCACGCAGTGCACGCCCCAGACGACCGACAAGCGGCGCCCGGTCGCCAGGTTGGGCGTGATCGCGACCACCGGCGGCTTCGGCCGCTCGCGCGCGACACGGATGGCGGTGGAGCCGGACGAGGTCCAGCAGATGATCGTAGGAAGATCGAGATTTTCCGCGATCCGCCGCGCGGCCTCGGCGATCGCATCGCCCGCGGTCGATTCCGGCTCGGGACGCTGCGCCGCGATCACCGAGCGATAGACCACGTCGCGCTCGACCTCCTCGCCAATGCGGTTCATGGTCGAGACCGCCTCGACCGGGTATTTGCCGGCGGCCGACTCGGCCGACAGCATGATGGCGTCGGCGCCTTCATAGACGGCGGTGGCGACGTCGGAGACCTCGGCGCGGGTCGGCACCGGCGACTGGATCATCGATTCCAGCATCTGCGTTGCCACCACCACCGGCTTGCCGGCGCGGCGCGCCAGCCGGGTCATCTGCTTCTGCAGTCCGGGCACGCGCTCCAGCGGCAGCTCGACGCCGAGATCGCCGCGCGCCACCATCAAGGCATCGGAGACATCGATGATGTCGTTGAGCCGGTCGATCGCCTGCGGCTTCTCGATCTTGGACATCACCGCGGCGCGGCCGCGGATGATCTTCTTGGCTTCCAGCACGTCGTCCGCGCGCTGCACGAAGGACAGCGCGATCCAGTCGATGCCGACGTTCAAGGCTGCATCGAGGTCGGCGCGGTCCTTCGGCGTCATCGCCGAGACCGGCAGGTCGGTGTCCGGCAGGCTCACGCCCTTGCGGTCGGACATCCTGCCGCCGATCACGACCCGGGTGACGGCGCGGGTCGGCGAGGTCTCCTCGGCGATCAGCCGCACCTTGCCGTCATCCAGCAGCAGCGCATGTCCCGGCTGCAGGGCGGCCAGGATTTCCGGATGCGGCAGGTGGACCCGCGTCACATCGCCCGGCGTCTTGTCCGAATCGAGCACGAAGCTCTGGCCGTTGTTGAGCTGAACCGGGCCCTCGGCGAAGGTGCCGAGCCTGAGCTTCGGGCCCTGGAGGTCGACCAGAATGCCGATCGGGCGGCCGTAGCTCGCCTCCACGCTGCGGATCGTGGCCACCAGCTCCCGCAACTTGTCGTGCGAGGTGTGGCTCATGTTGATCCTGAAGATGTCGGCTCCGGCCTCGAACAGCTTGCGAATCATCGTGCTGTCCGAGGAGGCGGGACCGAGCGTGGCGAGGATCTTGATGCGTCGCAGCCGCCTCATGGCTTGGGTGCTTGCCCTGGCGGCAGGGCCGGCGCGGCCGCCGGCGGCGTGCCCTGCGGCCCATTCGGCAGACCGGGGACGTTGCCTCCGGGCCCGAGCGTGCCCGGGATACCCGGAACGCGCTGCTGCGCCGGCTGCTCATTGGCCTCCGTGAGCTGCACGGTCCAGGCGCGCTGGTCGCCGGTGTCGACCTCGAAGAAGCCGGTGCGGTCGAAGCCTCGGGCCAGGCAATTGTCGGTGCCCTTGATGGTGAATTCCTTGTCACGCGAGCACATGAAGGCCTGTCCCGACCATTCACCGCCGCGGTCATAGTCCAGCGCATAGATGTAATAATAGCGCGCCACCAGCGTGCCCTTGAGCAGCGTCTCGCAGCTGCGTGACGACACGTTCCACCAGCCTTCCGTGGTCCAGCCTTCGGCGTCCTTGTAGCCGAGGGCGATCCCGACCCGGCTGGAGGTGTTGTTGCAGAGCCGAAAATCGGCGGCCGCCGGGGACGACCACAGACAGAGCGCGGCCAACCCAAGCAGCGAAAGCAGTCCGTAACCGGGGCGGAAGGGATTGCGATGCAAGAGAGAGGAGATTTTCGGGATCATTGCGCGACGCTATATCAACCGTTGAACGATGTCGCTGGGCTTGGCTGCGGCCATCAACGCCATGACGATCTCGTGCGAAGCCGCTGCGATCCAGCGCCTCGCTCCTCCTGACGGTGCTGCGATATGGCCAAATCTGCGACGAAGCCTCATTATATAGCAGACATCCGTCACGGCGCGGAACAGGGAACAAAGAGATGACGATGGACAGCACCACCCGGACCGAGCTCGAAGCCGCCGCCTTTCGCCGGCTCGTCGAGCATCTGCGGACCAGAACCGACGTTCAGAACATCGATCTGATGAACCTGGCAGGCTTCTGCCGCAACTGCCTCTCCAACTGGCTGAAGGACGCCGCCGACGCCCAGGGGGCGCCAATGACCAGGGACGAGAGCCGCGAGGCGGTCTATGGCATGCCCTACGAGCAATGGAAGGCGAAGTACCAGCGCGAGGCGAGCGCCGAGCAGCACGAAGCGTTCAAGAAGGCGCATCCGGGCCACTGAATCCGGAACGAGCGCGCAGGAGACGCGCTGTGTTGCCCTGCGCGCGCGAGTCCAGACTTGGCAGGGGCTTCGAACGGCGAATCGGGTGCTGCGCGCGATGGCGACGAAACACAAGTGGCGCGGGCGGCTTGCGCGGGCTTGACGCTGCGCAGGCCAACAAGATGTGGGCGCTCTGTGGATGAGGTCGATGTCGCCTTGACGCAGGGCACGCCAGATTTGAGGGTTCGCGGCGAACACGCAGCGCCCTTTGGCGCCTTCCTTGGACACAGAGTTCCACTCAGGAGTATCAGATGGCCACCTCCGCCGCCGCGAAGGACGACGACTCGCCCGCGACCCGCTTTGCCGTAGACCAGCTCAAGTCGATCATCGAGCGGATCGAGCGTCTCGAGGAGGAGAAGAAGGCGATCTCCGAAGACATCAAGGACGTCTACGCCGAGAGCAAGGGCAATGGCTTCGACGTCAAGGCGCTGCGCACGATCATCCGGCTGCGCAAGCAGGACCCGAACGAGCGGCAGGAAGAGGAAAGCATCCTCGAGACCTATATGCAGGCGCTCGGAATGATCTGAGCAGCCGGCCTCGCTTACCCGCAGGAGACCTCCGCCGGCCCCTGACGGGGCATTCGCTTTCTCGCGATTCGGCTCGGCGCGCCGGCGGCATGCGCGTGCTGCGGCGATCGACGCCGCACTCCAAACGCGTCAATGCTGAGGAGAACGACGAGCCGGCCACAGCGGCGTTAGCGCAAGGCTGCCGCGCGCATGGCGAAGGATTTGGTTTCGAGCTTGATGATCGCCGGCCCTGTGAACTGGTCATAGCTCAGTCCCGGCGTCGGCTCGGCGGCGAAGCTCATCGCCAGCGCGACCTGCGGCTTGACGAAATAGCTGCGCATCGCGGTGAGGTCCACGTCGCCCATTTTCGTCACGGACATCGATGACGATGCGCTCGGCGTCAGCATGATGGCCCGCATCCAGGTCGAATCGGGGCCCTTGGCCGCCGAGATTCGCGTCGCCATCGTGATGGCGCCGTCCTGACCTTGCCCGTTCTTCGCCGCCACCGGGGCGGGCTCCGGCGCCGGCGTGACGCTGCGGGTCGCCGGGCGGGAGTTTCGCACCGGGATGGCGGTCGTGGAGGCGGCATTGGCGCGATCGAGCGGAGAGGAGGCCGGGGGCGCGAAGGCCATGGCCTGCATCAGGCTCGCGGTCTGTTGCTGATCGATCGACGACAGCGCACGGCGCGCCGTGATCGCGGCAACCTGCTCGGGGGTTGCCTGCTTCGGCGTCCCAGGATTGTCACCCCAGAAGCCGCGCGAATTGATGATGTCGGCGACGCTCTGCGGCGCGCCGTCCCTGGATTTGCTGCCGACAGCACCCGTCGTTTCGGACTTCGTCTCGGGCTTGGTCGCCACGGGCTGAGCGGCAGATTGCGCATCCGCGGAGGCCAGCTGCAGCGCATTGGCGATCTTGCCACGCGCGGTGGCGGCTTTGCTGTCCACCGCTCGCTCGGCGGTCCGGCTGTCCTTGTCGGAGCTCTTGTCAGCCGGCTTGGCGGCGAGTGCCGCGGTTTGGACCGGCTTGGCGTCGGCCTTGCTCTCGCTCTCGCCAGACTCGTCGTCATCCTCGCTCGGACGACCGCGGAACAGCCGTGCAAACAGGTTGGGGCGGCTGGACGACGCGTCATCGCCATTGCCGCGTTTCTCGATCTCGGCCTTCGCCAGCTCATAGCCCTTGAGCGGAACGCCGTTGCTCGGCACGTGAACGGTCTTTCCGTCGGGGAAGACGCGGGCGAGCTGGTCGGCCGTCATCCGCGGCCAGTGCCGGATGTTGCCGGTGTCGAGGTGCACGAAGGGCGAGCCGGAGGTCGGATAGAAGCCGACACCGCCGCGCTGCAGGCGCAGGCCGGCGAAGCGGATCTGCTCCAGCGGCACATTGGGAATGTAGAAATCCATCGCGTGGCCCAGCATGTGCTGGCTATGCCGCGCCACACCGGAATGCGCCGAGCGACGGCGCAGCATCGAATTGGTGGCGGGCGACCGGTACGACGAGATGATCTGGATCGGCTGCTTGGCGTCGACGTCGCGATAGACTTCCCAGAGGATGTCGAACAGGCGGCGGTCCATGACCGTCTCGTCCTGGGTACGCCAGTCGCGGAGGAAGTGATTGAGCTTCTTCAGCGCGTCTTCGTCATAGCGGCCCTCGCGCTTGAAGGTGACCGTCAGGTCCTCGCCGGAATGGGTGTGGTGGAAGGAGAGGGTGTGGGTTTCATTCAGCGCCGCTGCGTCATGCACCGAGCCGGCGCCGATGAGCAGCAGCAGCGCCGCCAGCCCGCATTGGCATCCAGCCTTCCAACCCGCCCTCGTGAGCGAAACAGATTGGCGCGCGAAAACAGACAGCAAGATGCAGCCCACCCCGTCGACGAGCGTTTACTCGATTACCCTCTTGCGGCCCGTCCGGCGGAAGAGAGAGGAAACGCTTACCTAAGGCGGGATGGTTAAGGGATACTGACCGGCCCGCCCCCCAATTACCCTTAACATATACTCTTGAGTGTGGCGAAAAAGAGCCATCGAATCTTGGTTGATCCTTGTGGTTAACCTAAAGCAAAGGCCCCGCCGATCGGCGAGGCCTTTGATCTCCAAATGGAAATTGTGACCGTGATCGGCGGCCCGATCAGCGGGTGAAGACACGCCGGGCAGGGCGGCCGACCGGCGCCGGCGGCGTCGGCGGGCCACCGCCACCGAACAGACGCTCGAAGAAGTTCGGGCCGGAGGAGAAGCTGTTGTCGCTGAGGCTGACCGAGTTCGGCAGCGCCCCCTTCGGACGCGCGTAGCTGGGTTGGGCGTGGGCGACGACGTTCTCGAGATCCTTGCCGCGGTTGTTCTTCAGGATCGCGATCATGGTGGCGTCGCGGCCATAGATGTCCTTGCGGAATTGCAGCTTGCCGGCTTCGTCGACGAAGGCGGTCTGGTAGGTGATGTTGACCGGGATCGGCGTCGGGAATTTCAGGTCGATCTCGCTTCGGCCGTACATGCTGCGGATGCGCTCGGGCGTGTAGCGCTCGTTCGGCATGGTGATGTTGAGCAGCACCGACGCGTACTGATCCGGATACTGCACGCGCATGCAGCCGTGGCTGAAGGCGCGCTCTTCACGGGCGAACAGGTTCTTGTCAGGCGTATCGTGCTGATAGACCAGGAACTTGTTCGGGAAGTTGAAGCGGATGCGGCCGAGCGCGTTGGCCTCGCCCGGCGGCTGCGAGATGTGGATCGAGCCGTCGCGCGCGCGCTCCAGCCGCAGGCCCATGCGGTCCAGCACGGTCGGGTCCTGCTGCAGCGCCGGCAGATACTCGTTGTAGATGATCGACGGCGGCACGTTCCAGGTCGGATTGACCGTGATGAACTTCATCGTCTCGCTGAGCAGCGGCGTCGCATGCTGTCCGGGCTTGCCGGTCACCACGCGGGTGGTCCACACCTGCGCGCCGTGCTGCATCACCTTCAGCGTGTAGTCGGGGATGTTGAGGATCACATAGGCGTCGCCGATCGCCGGCGCGCCGAGGTCGCGCGGCAACCAGCGCCAGCGCTCCATGTTGACGAGGACCGTATCGATCTGCTTGTCACGCTTGGGCGTGTTCAGTGCCTTCACGGTGCGGTCGTCGAGCACCCCGGTCGGCTTGAGGTCGACACTCTCCTGGAACTTGCGGACGGCGGCGGCGACCTTGGCGTCGTAGCGGATGTCGTCGGCATTCTCGGTGAGACCGAGCTTGGCGCGCAGCTTGGGCACGCGCGGGTCGGACATCTGCGCCTCGGCTTCCTGCGCATTCTTGCCGCGGGCCGGGGTGTATTTCAGCGGCTGGCCTTCGTCGATGATGACGGGCGCGCCGTCGGTGACGCCGCGCAGCTCGGCAAGCTTGGCCTTCAACAGCTTGTAGAGCCGGTGCGGCGGGTTGTAGCTCTCCAGCGCCGCGGAGGCGTCCTTGGCGCCGGTGACGTTGGCCAGCACCTCGTTCGGGTCGATCGGGTGCTCGGGATACTGGATGTCCGCCGAGACCTGCGACCAGTGCATGCGGCCGCTCTGCGCCTGGCGGGCGTAGTCCATCATGCTCTCGGTGAGCCTGAGATCGGCCTCCGCCAGTGCGTCCGGTGCGGAGGCTGCGGCCGCGAAGTCCGGCACCGGATAGTCGCCGGGATTGAGGCCATCGGCTGCTGCATCCTTGAGACGGGCGATGACGCCCTTCGCGGCGGCCGTCAGGTTGCCGCCCTGGGTCCAGATCGGCGCGTAGTCGCGGCCGATGTAGAATTTCTCGACGGCGGCGCGTTCGGCCTTGCGGTCGAAATACCTTGTCGCCTTGGTCGCCATCAGGTCGCGCAGACGGTCGGCAACCGGCTGATCGGCGGCGGGAACGGTGCTGGCGGCCTTGACCGGCTCTGGGACTGTCGCGGTCGCAGGGGCTGCTGCAGGCGGTGTGGCGATGGTCTTGGCGGGATCGGCCGCAGGCGCCGCGGCAGAGTCGAGCGGCTTGGTCGTCGTCTCCGGCGCCTTGGCCGGGTCGGGCGACACGGTGGCGGTGGTGTCGAGTTTGAAGTCGCTGGCGGTCGGCGGCGGCACGTTGGCCGGCTCGGGGAACGGGATCGCAGCATCGATGGCGAGCTCGGCCGCGCTGCTGCGGGGCGGATCGCTCTGGGCGAAAGCAGAGGTCGAGGACACCGCGAGGAAGGTCGCCGCGACAGCCATGAGCACGCGGTCATATCCGCCACGGGTGGTCACACAATCTCGCATCGTCAATCCCTCGGATGATCTGTCCCGGCTGGAACAGGTGTAACAAGGTCGATCTGCCAGCTTCGGCGTCGGTACCGCCGGTGAGGATGGTTCACGTCTGCACGCAATGATTCACGCCCAAACGATACTCAAGCCCCACTTCTGCGGCCAGCGCCACACGGGACAACTCACGACAAACTGACTCTTGGGAAACCCCGGCCAAACCGATCGTGCGTTTGTGCCACGCGTTATTTCCTTTGTCTGTCACCGCAAGGCAACGGTTCAGATGTTCCAGTGTTGCCAAGACTTGCGGCCTTTTTCGGACGACAGCCGAGCGCGACCATGGTGAGGATCCGAGCGGCTCAGCCAAGCGGCGGGCTTTCCGTCGCGGGCGTCTCGCCATTGGCCTCGTCGAGCTTGCGGTAGAGCGTCGAGCGTCCGATTTTGAGGCGGCGCGCCACCTCAGACATCTGGCCGCGGTAATGGGCGATGGCGAAACGGATGATCTCATGCTCCATCTCCTCGAGCGGCCGCACCTCGCCGCTTGCGGTGAGCAGCGGCAGGAACCCATGCGAGGGCAGGGGGGCAATGGGGACTTCACTCCCCGGCACCATCGCAGGCAGGGGAGGAACGGGCCGCTCCACGGTGAGGGCCGGCGCAGGCTCCACCGGCGGCGCGTGGGTGGGAATCAGCGGAAAATCGGCAACGCCGAGCTGGTCGCTCTCGCCCATGACGACGGCGCGGTAGACCGCGTTTTCCAGCTGGCGGATATTGCCGGGCCAGTCGAGCTTGGTCAGATAGGCGACGGCCTCGCCGGTGATGCCCGAAATGGCGCGGTTCTCCTCAGCCGCAAACCGCGCGAGGAAATGCCGCAACAGATGCGGGATGTCCTCGCGGCGGGTGCGCAGTGGCGGAACGGTGAGCGGCAGCACATGCAGCCGGTAGAACAGATCCTCGCGGAAGTGGCCTTCCTTGACGCGGTCGAGCAGCCTGCGATTGGTCGCCGAGATGATGCGCACGTCGACCTTGACCGGCTTGCGGCCGCCGACGGCTTCCACGGCGCCCTCCTGCAGGGCGCGCAGCAGCTTGACCTGGGCGGTGAGCGGCAGCTCCGAGACCTCGTCGAGGAACAGCGTGCCGCCATGGGCTTCGACGAACTTGCCCATGTGACGCTCGGTCGCGCCGGTGAATGCGCCCTTCTCGTGGCCGAACAGGATCGATTCCACCAGATTGTCCGGGATCGCGCCGCAATTGACGGCGACGAACGGCTTCGTCTTGCGCTCGCTGGTGCCGTGGATCGCGCGGGCGAACAGCTCCTTGCCGACGCCCGATTCGCCTTCGATCAGCACGGGAATCGACGAAGCCGCGGCCTTCTCCGCGATGCGCAGGATCGGCGCCATCGCCTCGGCGCGGGTGATGATGTCCGCGAAGGTCAGGCGCCCCTCGCGGCTGTGCCGGATGCGCTGCAATTCGCCCTTCAGGGCCGAGGTATTGAGCGCATTGCGCAGGGAGACCTGGAGCCGCTCGATGCCGACCGGCTTGACGACGAAATCCTGCGCGCCGGCGCGCATCGCGGAGACCACGTTGTCGATGCCGCCATGCGCGGTCTGCACGATCACGGGTATCGAGATCCCCGTCTCGCGCATCTTGGAGAGCACGCCCATGCCGTCGAGGCCGGGCATCACGAGGTCGAGCACGATGGCGTCGATGGGGCCGGCATCAGGATTCGTCAGCTTCTCGATGACGGCGTCGCCGGTCTCGACGACGACCGCCTCGTAGCCGCATTTCTGCACCATGTTCTCCACCAGCCGGCGCTGGACCGGATCATCATCGGCAATCAAAATGCTGGCAGCCATGGCTTTCCTTGCACGCTACGACTATCTGTCTCGAATCGGGGCACTCTCGCCGACGCCGATTAACGCAACCTTAAACCTCGCTGATCGGGATAAACGTTCGAACAACAGGTTACCCATCCGATGACCTCGCGCGCCTCTTCTGCCCTTCGCAAGCCGACCAAAGCTGCTCCTCCGCCCAAAACCGCGTCAAAGACTGCCAAGGCCAAGCCGGCCAAGAAGTCCGTCGTCAAGACTCCGTCGAGGCAGGCAGCCGCCAAGACCAAGCGTGGCGCGACGGCCAAATCGTCTGCAAAGCCGGCGAAGAAGGTGGTCGCGGCCAAGACGGGGATCGGGACGCTGCCCGAATGGAATCTCGGCGATCTTTATATGGGCATCGACGCGCCGGAGATCGCTCACGATCTCGCGAAGATGGATGCCGAATGCGTCGCGTTTGAGACCGACTACAAGGGCAAGCTTGCCGAGCATGTGGCGCGCGAAGACGGTGGCGAATGGCTCGCAGAAGCCGTGCGGCGCTACGAGGCCATCGACGACCTCGCCGGACGGCTCGGCTCCTTCGCGGGTCTCGCGCATGCCGGCGACAGCGTCGATCCCGCGATCTCGAAATTCTACGGCGACATCTCGGAGCGCCTGACGGCCGCGTCGACGCATCTGCTGTTCTTTCCGCTCGAGCTCAACCGCATCGACGACGCCGTGATCGCGCGCGCGATGGAGACGCCCGCGCTCGGTCACTACCGGCCGTGGATCGAGGATCTGCGCAAGGACAAGCCGTATCAGCTCGAGGATCGCGTGGAGCAGCTGTTCCACGAGAAGTCGCAGACCGGCTATTCGGCTTGGAACCGGCTGTTCGACCAGACCATCGCCGGTCTACGGTTTCAAGTCGGTGGCAAGGAACTCGCGATCGAGCCGACGCTGAATTTCCTGCAGGACCGTGACGGCGCCAAGCGGAAGGCCGCCGCCGAGGCGCTGGCCAAGACCTTCAAGGCCAATGAGCGAACCTTCGCGCTGATCACCAATACGCTCGCCAAGGACAAGGACATCTCCGACCGCTGGCGCGGCTTCCAGGACGTTGCGGATTCGCGCCATCTCAACAATCGCGTCGAGCGCGAGGTGGTCGATGCGCTGGTGGCCTCGGTGCGCGCGGCCTATCCGAAGCTGTCGCATCGCTACTATCAGCTCAAGGCGCGCTGGTTCAAAAAGAAGAAGCTCGCGCATTGGGACCGCAACGCGCCGCTGCCCTTCGCCGCCAATGCCACCATCGCCTGGCCCGAGGCCAAGAACATGGTGCTGACGGCGTATCGCGGCTTCTCGCCCGAGATGGCCGACATCGCCCAGCGCTTCTTCGACCAGAGCTGGATCGATGCGCCGGTGCGGCCGGGCAAGGCGCCGGGCGCGTTCTCGCATCCGACCACGCCCTCGGCGCATCCCTATGTGCTGATGAACTACCAGGGCAAGCCACGCGACGTCATGACGCTCGCGCATGAGCTCGGTCATGGCGTGCACCAGGTGCTGGCAGCGAAGAACGGTGCGCTGATGGCGCCGACGCCGCTGACGCTGGCCGAGACCGCGAGCGTGTTCGGCGAGATGCTGACCTTCAGGCGCCTGCTGTCCGAGACCAAGGACGCGAGGCAGCGCCAGGCGCTGCTCGCCGGCAAGGTCGAGGACATGATCAACACGGTGGTGCGGCAGATCGCGTTCTATTCGTTCGAGCGTGCTGTCCACACCGAGCGCAAGAACGGCGAACTGACCGCGGAGCGGCTGGGACAGATCTGGCTGTCGGTGCAGACCGAGAGCCTCGGCGAGGCGATCGAGATCAAGCCGGGCTACGAGAACTTCTGGATGTACATCCCGCACTTCATCCATTCGCCGTTCTACGTCTACGCCTATGCCTTCGGGGACTGCCTCGTGAACTCGCTCTACGCCGTCTACGAGCATGCCGCCGAGGGGTTCGCCGAGCGCTATCTGGCGATGCTCGCGGCCGGCGGCACCAAGCACTATTCGGAGCTGCTCGCCCCGTTCGGGCTGGACGCCAAGGACCCCAGGTTCTGGGACGGTGGTCTCTCGGTCATCGCCGGGATGATCGACGAGCTGGAGCGGATGGGGTAGGGGCGTATAACATGTGTTGAACGGGTCGAAGAGGCGCGCCGGCGAGGTCAGCGAGGCCAGCCTGACGCGCTGGATCCGTGATAATTGGCCTTGCCAATAGGGCGATCGGAAAAGGTGATAAAACTGCCTTGCATGCCAGCCGTTGCCCTTGCATCGGCTTTGGGGTATGCGACCTTAACAAAGCATATTTTCTCTGGGGGACCCCGATGGCAAACCATGGCGAGATCGCCTACTCGACGGCTGACGGCAACGACTATCTGGCGCATGAGGCCACCTACGAGGGCTTCATCAGGCTGGTGAAGTACGGCACGATCGGCGTCGCTCTCATCGTCATCTTGATGGCTATTTTCCTCGCTTAATGTCGCGATCGGCCCGCCGGCATCCCCGCTGGCGGGCCTTCAGCTGACTGCCGAAGCCGATTGCTGACCAGGCGTCACGCTGTAGCCCATGGACGTCCCGCCCTCTTAAAGCTCGCGCGCGCATTCGCGCCGGAGGCCTCATGAAGATTGCCGTCGCCAAGGAAATCGACCCGTTGGAGCCGCGGGTCGCCGCCTCTCCCGACACGGTGAAGAAGTTCAAGGCGTTGGGTGCCGAGATCGCGGTCGAGCCCGGCGCCGGCATCAAATCCGGCCTGCCGGATTCGGAGTTCACGGCGGCGGGCGCAACCGTGAGCGCCGATGCGCTCAAGGACGCCGACATCATCATCAAGGTGAAACGGCCGGAAGCCTCCGAGCTTGCCAACTACCGGCGTGGCGCCTTGGTGTTCGCGATCATGGATCCCTACGGCAACGATACCGCGCTCAAGGCGATGGCCGATGCCGGCATTGCCTCGTTCGCGATGGAACTGATGCCGCGCATCACCCGCGCCCAGGTGATGGACGTGCTGTCGAGCCAGGCGAACCTCGCCGGCTACCGTGCCGTGATCGAGGGCGCCGAGGCGTTCGGTCGCGCCTTCCCGATGATGATGACCGCGGCCGGCACCGTGCCGGCGACCAAGGTCTTCGTGATGGGCGTCGGCGTCGCCGGCCTGCAGGCAATCGCAACCGCGCGCCGGCTCGGCGCCATGGTCTCCGCCACCGACGTGCGCCCCGCCACCAAGGAGCAGGTGGAGAGCCTCGGCGCCAAATTCCTGGCGGTCGAGGACGAGGAGTTCAAGAACGCGCAGACGGCCGGTGGCTACGCCAAGGAGATGTCCAAGGAGTACCAGGCCAAGCAGGCGGCGCTGACGGCGGAACACATCAAGAAGCAGGACGTCATCATCACAACCGCGCTGATTCCCGGCCGTCCGGCGCCGCGCCTCGTCACCATGGAGATGGTGAAGTCGATGCGCCCGGGCTCGGTCCTGGTCGACCTCGCGGTCGAGCGTGGCGGCAATGTCGAGGGCGTCAAGCTCGGCGAGACTGTCGAGATCGACGGCGTCAAGATCATCGGCTACCCCAATCTCGCCGGCCGGGTCGCAGCGTCCGCCTCCGGCCTGTACGCCCGCAACCTGTTTTCCTTCATCGAGACGATGATCGACAAGAAGGAAAAGACACTGGCGGTCAACTGGGACGATGAGCTGGTCAAGGCCACGGCTTTGACAAAGGATGGCGCCATCGTCCACCCGAACTTCCAGCCGAAGGCCTAAGGAGCAGAGCCATGGAACATGTCGTCCAAGCCGTCGACCCCTTCGTCTTCCGGCTGTCGATCTTCGTGCTGGCTGTGTTCGTCGGCTACTTCGTGGTGTGGTCGGTGACGCCGGCCCTGCACACGCCGCTGATGTCGGTGACCAATGCGATCTCCTCGGTGATCGTGGTCGGCGCGCTGCTGGCGGTCGGCGTTCCCATGCTCTCGAGCGGCAGCGGTCTGGCGCGAGCGTTCGGCTTCGTCGCGCTGATCTTCGCCTGCGTGAACATCTTCGGCGGCTTCCTCGTCACCCAGCGCATGCTGGCGATGTACAAGAAGAAGTCCAGGTAACAACGCCGCACGACGCGGGATGACAGGCACAACGGGGCATCTGCAATGAACGCCAATCTGTCGGCACTCCTTTATCTCGTGGCAGGTGTGCTGTTCATCCTGTCTCTTCGCGGGCTGTCGAGCCCGGCCTCGAGCCGGCAAGGCAACTTCTTCGGCATGGCCGGCATGGCGATTGCGGTCGCCACCACCCTGGCCGGGCATCCACCGGCGGATGCGATCGCCTGGGTGCTCGTCATCCTCGGCGTTGCGATCGGCGGCGGTATCGGTGCGGTGATTGCGCGCCGGGTGCCGATGACGTCGATGCCCGAGCTCGTGGCGGCGTTCCATTCGCTGGTCGGCATGGCCGCGGTGCTGGTCGCCGCCGGCGCGTTCTTCGCGCCGGAAGCCTTCGACATCGGCACGCCCGGCAACATCCATCCGCAGAGCCTGGTCGAAATGTCGCTCGGCGTCGCCATTGGCGCGCTGACCTTCACCGGCTCGGTCATCGCCTTCCTCAAGCTGTCCGCGCGGATGAGCGGTGCACCGATCATCCTGCCGGCGCGCCACATCATCAACATTGCGCTCGCGGTCGCGCTCGTCTTCTTCGTGGTCCGCCTGGTGATGACCGGCGGCGGCTTCGACTTCCTGATGGTGACGCTGCTGGCGCTGGCGCTCGGCGTGCTCATGATCATCCCGATCGGCGGCGCCGACATGCCGGTCGTGATCTCGATGCTGAATTCCTATTCGGGCTGGGCCGCGGCCGGCATCGGCTTCACGCTCGGCAATTCGGCGCTGATCATCACCGGCGCGCTGGTCGGCTCGTCCGGTGCGATCCTGTCCTACATCATGTGCCACGCGATGAACCGGTCCTTCATCTCGGTCATCCTCGGCGGCTTCGGTGGCGAGACCGCAGCGGCCGGCGGGGCGACAGGCGAGCAGAAGCCGGCCAAGCTCGGCTCGGCCGACGACGCCGCCTTCATCATGAAGAACGCCTCCAAGGTCATCATCGTCCCCGGCTACGGCATGGCGGTCGCCCAGGCGCAGCACGCGCTGCGCGAGATGGCCGACACGCTGAAGAAGGAAGGCGTCGAGGTGAAATACGCGATTCATCCGGTCGCGGGCCGCATGCCCGGCCACATGAACGTGCTGCTCGCCGAAGCCAACGTTCCCTACGACGAGGTGTTCGAGCTCGAGGACATCAACTCGGAATTCGCCCAGGCCGACGTCGCCTTCGTGATCGGCGCCAACGACGTCACCAATCCGGCGGCCGAGGAGGACAAGTCCTCGCCGATCTACGGCATGCCCGTGCTGCAAGTCTGGAAGGCCGGCACCGTGATGTTCATCAAGCGCTCGCTCGCCTCGGGCTATGCCGGCATCGACAATCCGCTGTTCTACCGCGACAACACGATGATGCTCCTCGGCGACGCCAAGAAGATGACCGAGAACATCGTCAAGGGCATGTAGCCCACGGCGTCGGGAGCCATGACGTTTCTGAAATGGCTCCTGATCGTCCTGGCGGCGGTCTACGGCATCGTGCTTGCGGCCCTGTTCGTCCGCCAGCGTGCGATGCTGTTTCCCATTCCGCCGGTCGGCCGCACGGCACCGGCTGCAGCCGGGTTTCCTCAGGCTGAGGAGCATGTGCTGACCTCGGCCGATGGCGAGCGGGTCATCGTCTGGCATGTGCCGGCGAAGCCGGGCCGCAAGGTCGTTCTGTACTTCCCGGGCAATGGCGATTTTCTTGCCGGCGTGGCGTCGCGCTTCAAGGCGCTCACGGCCGACGGTACCGGTCTCGTTGCGCTTTCCTATCGCGGCTATGCGGGGTCCAGCGGCAGTCCCAGTGAGCCCGGGCTGCTGCAAGATGCCGCAGTCGCCTATGCGTTCACGACAGAGCGCTACGAGGCGGGACGGATCGTCGCCTGGGGCTTTTCCCTCGGCAGCGGTGTCGCCACCGCCATCGCGACGGAGCACCCGATCTCCAAGTTGATCCTCGAAGCCCCTTATACGTCGACCGTGGACGTCGCCTCCGCGATGCTCAGGGTCGTCCCGGTCAGCCTGCTGATGCGCGACAGCTTCCATTCCGACCAGCGCATCGCCAATGTGCATGTGCCGCTGCTGATCATGCATGGCGAACGGGATCCGGCGATTTCGATCCGCTTCGGGGAACGATTGTTCGCACTTGCGCATGACCCCAAGCGCTTCGTACGGTTTCCCGGCGGCGGACATAACGACCTGGATCTTTTCGGTGCGACTGAGACGGCAAAGAGCTTCATCGACAATCCGTAACGTCCGTGGATCGCGGTGGCTGGCCCTGCGCGGGACCATCCTGCTCCTTGTCTTTGGGAGCCTGCCGGTGCAGGCGCATGCGGCCGGGCTGAACGGCTCCGCGATGACCTGGCCGTTCGCGCTGCCGTTCGCGGGACTGCTGTTGTCGATTGCGCTCGGGCCGCTGCTGTTTGCCAGGTTCTGGCATCATCACTACGGAAAGATCGCCGCGGCATGGGCCTTGGTGACGTTGGCGGCGTTGACCTGGAATGCAGGGCTCGGCACGGCGCTCGACGCCTTCGTCCACGCGCTGCTCGCCGAGTATCTCAGCTTCATCGTGCTGCTGTTCGCCCTCTATACGGTGGCCGGCGGCATCCTGGTGACCGGCGACATCAGAGGTACACCTGCGACAAATACGGCCATCCTGGCACTCGGCACGATCATCGCGAGCGTCGTCGGCACGACGGGCGCCGCGATGATCCTGGTGCGCCCCCTGATCCGCGCCAATCTGAGCCGGCCGCATAATGTGCATGTGCTGATCTTCTTCATCATTCTGGCCGCCAATGTCGGTGGTGCACTGAGCCCGCTCGGCGATCCACCGCTGTTCGTCGGTTTTCTGCGTGGTGTCGACTTCTTCTGGACGACGCAACATCTCTGGCTGCAGACCGCGATCGTCGCCGGATTGCTGCTCATCGTCTTTGCCGCTACCGACTGGTGGCGCTTCCGCGCGGAGAAGCTTGCGTCGCAAGCGTCCGTAACAAGGGAGCCGGTGCGCATTCGCGGCCTCATCAATGTCGTTTTGATCGCCGCGATCGTTGCCAATACGCTGCTATCGGCGACCTGGAAGCCGGGCATCTCCTTCGACGTCTTCGGCACGCATGTCGAGCTTCAGAACCTCGTGCGCGATGCCGTCCTCGTGGCGATCGCCGGACTGTCGCTGTGGCTGACGCCGGACGAGCACCGCGAGGCGAACGGGTTCAACTGGGAGCCGATTCGAGAGGTCGCCAAACTGTTCGCGGCGATCTTCACCGCGATCGTCCCGGTCATCGCCATGCTGAATGCGGGGCGCAGTGGCTCTTTCGGCTGGCTCTTGGACGCCGTGACGACACCCGCCGGCGCGCCGCGGGAGGTCGCCTATTTCTGGTTCACCGGGCTGATGTCGGCCTTCCTCGACAATGCCCCGACCTATCTCTTGTTCTTCGAATTGGCGGGCGGCGATCCCAAGGTGCTGATGGGCGAGCTCTCGGGAACGCTGGCGGCGATTTCGATGGGCGCAGTCTACATGGGCGCGCTGACCTATATCGGAAATGCGCCGAACTTCATGGTCGCAGCGATCGCCACTGAGCGCGGCATCAAGATGCCGAGTTTCTTCGGCTACATGTTGCGGGCAGGTGCAGTCCTCATTCCGCTGTTCGTGCTGCTGACCGTGCTTCCGATCCATCCGCTGCTCAGCCCGCATTGACCTGATCGACGGCACTTTCAGAGACCGTCCTGGTTGACCCTGTCACGGCCGGACCGCGTGACGATCGCCTCGCGGTCGCGCATAGTCGGACAGAACGGATCGAAGGACGCGAATCATGAGCGTGAAGGGCGCAACGCCCGCATCATCGGTGATCTTTCCCGGCCTGGCGGTCGCGCTCGTCGCGATCGTCACGGCGACGCATTATGACTTCACGCCTTCGGCCGCCGGCGTGGTCTTCGCCGCGGTGCTGCTGGTGATCCTGTTCGGCACGGTGTTCGCGGCCGTGCACCATGCCGAGGTGATCGCGCATGAGATCGGCGAGCCGTTCGGCACGCTGCTCCTGACCCTGGCGGTGACGGTGATCGAGGTGGCGCTGATCGCCACCATCATGCTCGGCGACAAGGCTGCGCCCGCGCTGGCCCGCGACACCGTGTTCGCGGTCGTCATGATCGTGTGCAACGGCCTGGCCGGCATCTGCATCTTCATCGGCGGCGTGCGCTATCGCGAGCAGGACGTGCTGGTCTCCGGTGCCAATCTGTATCTCAGCGTACTGTTCACGATGGCAACCATCACACTGGTGCTGCCGAATTATACCTTGACGTCGCCTGGTCCGGTGTATTCTGCCGTGCAGATCGCCTTCGTCAGCGTCGTGACGATCCTGCTCTACGCGGTGTTCCTGTATACGCAGACCACCCGCCATCGGGATTATTTCGTCGGCGGCTCGGCTGGGTTCGCCGATGACGATGTCCGGCTGCCGCGTGCGAAGCTGTTGCTCAGTGTCGGGCTGCTGCTGGTCGCACTGCTCGCTGTGGTCCTGCTTGCCAAGAAGTTCTCGCTGGTGGTCGACGCCGGCGTTGCCGCAACGGGGGCGCCGCAGGCGGTCGCAGGCGTGCTGGTGGCGCTGTTGATCCTGCTGCCGGAGAGTGTCGCCGCCCTCTCGGCCGCCCGCGCCAACGACCTTCAGAAGAGCATCAATCTCGCGCTTGGCTCCTCGCTCGCCACCATAGGGCTGACCATCCCGGCAGTGGCGGTCGCCGCCCATGTGCTCGACAGGCAGCTCGTCCTCGGGCTGGACCCGCAGGGAACAGTGCTGCTGGTCCTGACCTTCGTCCTGAGCATGCTGACCTTCGGCACCGGACGGACGAACATCCTGTTCGGGCTGGTGCACATGGTGGTGTTCGCGATATTCGTGTTCCTGCTCTTCGTCCCCTGATTCAAGAGATCCCCCATGCTCAGCGCTCAGTCCGACGTCCAGGTCGATACGCCCGAAGTCCGCGTCACGGAGTGGCGGCTATTGCCCGGCAGTGCCACGGGGCGCCACGTTCATGAGATGGATTACGTGATCGTGCCGGTCACAGCGGGCGAGATGACGATCGTGGCGCCGTCCGGCGAGCGCTCGAAGGCGCAGCTCGCGGTCGGCAAATCCTATTTCCGAAAGGCCGGTGTCGAACACGATGTGCTGAACGAGACCGGTTCCGAGATCGTTTTCCTCGAAGTTGAATTGAAGCCGTAACCAATTGTTTACCGGGATGCCGCTGATTGTGGTATCTTGAGCCGGCGATCCGGAAGCTGTGGCAACACCCTCGGATTGCTGGCTCCGGTTTCAAAGGATTTCAGGAAACGACTTTTCGGCGGTCGCGTCTGCGCGGAGTGCAGTCTGCGAGCTTCGGAAGGTGTGGGATGGTCCCTTAATTGTGCCTCAAAGTTCCCGCAAATACCGCGCGGGAGTGGTCAGCATGCTGAAATATCTCACAAAGTTCGCCATGGAGATCATCCCGTCGGTGGTTGCCACCATCATCGGGGCCTACATCGTCAATCACTACATCAACACCAAGCCGGACTCGCCGCCATCGACCGTGGCGTCGGTGGCGTCGGCTGCCTACGCCAAGCTCACCGGCTCAAAGAGCGACGCTCCGAAATCCACGGGCAAGGGGACCGACCCTGCCAAGCTGGAAGCGAAGGCCGATCCCAAGTCTGACGCCAAGCCGGCGGAAACGTCGAACGAGGTCTCGAGCATTCCCGCTCCCGGCATCAAGGCCAAGGGCGTGTCCGAGAAGTCGCTGGCCGACAAGGCTGCAGAGAAGGCGGTCGAAGTGAAGCCGGCCGAAACGGCGAGCCTCCCGGCCGATCCGCAGGCCTCGCGCCATCCCGCGTCGCCGCGGGAAAAGCTGATTGCGCGCGGTACTCCGGCCGAGGCCCCAGCGACCCAGCAGGAAGATCGCCGGGATGCCGCTGATCTCGCCCGCGCGGCGATCGAGCGGTTGCGCGCGAGCGAAGGTACCGGCAAGGCGGCTGTCGAGAAGCCGTCGAGCGACGCACCCCGGGGCGCTGGCGAGGCGCCGCGCATCGCGACCGTCGCGCCACCGGTGTCGCCGGTCCGTCCGCTGCCGCCGCCCGTGACGGTGTCTGCGCCACCGGTCGAGCAGGGCTTTGCCTTGCCGTCGGCCTCGAGCCCGCCCTACACGGGATCATTGCAGCCGGACGGGCGCCCGACGCCTCCGGCGGAGATCCCTGTCCAGCAGTTGCGTCCGCTCGACCTGCGCGCCGACAAGACTGATCCATCGATCAAGGACCAGATGTCCAACGTGGCGCAGGACATGATGTCCGCAGCCAAATCGGTGTTCCACTCGGTGTTGCCGAAATAGCTGACCGAATCGTTCGCCGACGTGATCGAGGCGGTGGGCCCGGGCGGTCTGCCGCTTTTTCTTTGGAGTGGCGAACTATGCAGCGATGCCAGGAGTGGCGGCGCAACCCGGATTGACCCCGGTCGCCGGATGGCAGGAGGCGTGAAATCAAAGAGAGGCGCCCAAAACAAAAACGCGAGCCAAAGGCCCGCGCTTCAGACGACGTCAGATCAATCTGGCCAGATCAGCGCGGCGCGCTGGGACGGGCACCTGCACCCGGACCACGACCAGCACCACGGTCGCCGCCGGGGCCAGCGCCGAACACCGGCTTCGGCTTCATCGGCAGCAGGCCTTCACGCTGCAACTTCTTGCGGGCCAGCTTGCGCGCGCGACGCACGGCTTCGGCCTTCTCGCGGGCTTTCTTCTCGGACGGCTTCTCGTAATGGCCGCGAAGCTTCATCTCGCGGAAAATGCCCTCACGCTGCATCTTCTTCTTGAGCGCCTTGAGGGCTTGATCGACATTGTTATCGCGAACGAGAACCTGCACGCGGCATCCTCTTTCTCAGTCTATCGGTTTGAAATCTGGTGAAGCCAGGGCTGGCAGATGGCCGCGCCCTTGACCTTGAGCGCGCCCGTGTATCAGAGGACATCCTCGCTGTCCACCCGCTGACGGGCTCTTGACCGCAAGTTTAACCTCGCCGGAGCGGTTTATTTCAGCCCTGCCTCGGCGGCAGTGGCGAGACCTGGGTCACATGCCCCATCTTGCGGCCCGGACGAGCGGCGCCCTTGCCGTAGAGATGCACGGTGGCGCCAGGAACCGTGAGCCACTGCTCGTAGCTGTCGATCTCGTCCCCGATCAGGTTCGTCATCGTGACGTGACCGTGGCGCAGCGGCTTGCCGAGTGGCCAACCGGCGATCGCCCGGATGTGCTGTTCGAATTGGGAAATCGAGGCGCCATCGAGGGTCCAGTGGCCGGAATTATGCACCCGCGGGGCAATTTCGTTGACCAGGACGCCTTGAGTGGGACCGTCCGACACCACGAACATCTCCACGGCCAGCACCCCGACGTAGTCGAGGGCGGTGGCGATCCGGCTGGCAATGTCCCTGGCCTCGTCGGCGAGCGCATCAGGGATACGCGCCGGCGCCCGCGACACCTTCAGGATGTGATCGCGATGCTCGTTCTCGGTCACGTCGAAGCACTCGACCTGACCGTCGGCCGCTCGGGCCGCCACGACCGAGATCTCGCGCTCGAACGGAACGAACGCTTCGAGGATGGCCGATTTGGTGCCGAGCTCGGCCCAGATCCGCTCGAGATCGTCACCCTGGTGGATCTTGATCTGACCCTTGCCGTCATAGCCAAATCGCCGCGTCTTCAGCACGGCCGGTAAGCCGATCCGGAACGCAGCTTCGCGCAAGGTGGCGACCGAGGACACATCCGCATAGGGCGCGGTGCCGATGCCCAGCGAGGTGACGAAATCCTTCTCGGTGAGGCGATCCTGGGTGGTCTCGAGCGCCGAACGCCGCGGCAGCACCGGGCGTCTGGCCGCCAGCACCATGGCCGCAGCCGAGGGGACGTTTTCGAACTCGTAGGTGACGACGTCGACATCATTGGCGAACAGCTCGAGCGCCTCGACGTCGGCATATTCGGCGCAGGTTGCGTTCAGCACGACGTCGAAGGCGGGGGAGTCCGGGTCCGGCGAGAACACTTGGCAGCGCAGCCCGAGCCGCGCCGCAGCAAGCGCCAGCATGCGGCCGAGCTGGCCGCCGCCGAGAATACCGATGGTGTCGCCGGGCTTGAGCTTCACCCGATTGGAGTCGGTCACGCCGTGCCCTCCGGACGTTCGGCGATCGCATTGGTCTGCGCCTGGCGCCAAGCCGACAGACGGCTGGCAAGCGCGGAGTCCGAGAGAGCGAGCACGCTGGCCGCCAGCAGCGCTGCGTTAATGGCGCCGGATTTGCCGATGGCGAGCGTTCCGACCGGAATTCCGGCCGGCATCTGGACGATGGAATACAGCGAATCGACCCCCGACAGCGCCTTCGACTCGACGGGAACGCCGAACACGGGCAGTTCCGTGAGCGAGGCCGTCATACCCGGCAGATGGGCGGCGCCGCCGGCACCGGCGATCACGACCTTGTAGCCCGCCGCCTTGGCACCCTTGGCGAAAGCATACAGCCGGTCCGGGGTGCGGTGCGCCGAGACGATCCGGGCGTCGTAGCTCACGCCCAGGGCGTCAAGCGTCTCGGCGGTATGGCGCATGGTATCCCAGTCCGACTGGCTTCCCATGATGATGGCGATCGGGGCGGTCATGACCTCAATTCTTCTCGGGAATCCATCAGCATGGGCCGGAGTATAGGATCGGTCCTGACAGCGGCAAGCCATGGCATGGAGGTCCGAATGGACTATCCTGTCTTGGTCAAGCCCGGCAAGCCCAAACGATGGCGCGGCAGGTGTCCGATGAAAAAGAAGCGCATGGCGGCCGCGTGGCGAGCCGGGAAGCGAAGAACCCGCTACCGTCATCGGCCTTCGCGGCGCGCGCGGGCTCCTGAACCCGGTTCCGTACCGGCAGGCGCGCGGCACACGATCCGACGCCTCAAGGCGGAGTTGGCGACAGCACAGGCCCGGATCGCCGAGCTGACGGCCTCCGCTGAGCGCGATTTCCTGCTCGACATCTTTAATCGTCGCGGCTTCGCCCGCGAACTCCATCGTTCCATCGCCTTCATCAAGCGCTACGACGCGACCGGTGCTCTCATCGTGCTCGACGTCGATCGGCTGAAACCGATCAATGATACGTTCGGCCATGCCGCCGGTGATGAGGTCCTGAAGGCGGTTGCGCGTGTCCTCGGCGAGCATGTCCGATCCTCCGACGTGATCGGTCGGCTCGGCGGCGACGAGTTCGGCGTGCTGCTCTGGCACCTCAGCGCGGCGGACGCACATGCCAAGGCGACGGAGCTGGAACAGGCCATCGACAGCCTGACCTTCACCTTCGGCGATCAGACCGTGCGTGCCGGCGCGTCGGCCGGGATCGCCCTTCTCGACAAGCGCGTCAACCCAGTACGTGCGTTGGAGGAAGCCGACCGTGCGATGTATATGCGCAAGGCCCAGCGGAGGTACGAGAGCCCCGCGCACGGCACGGCCCTGTCGGGCGACCAGCGGTGACGCTCGTGGGCCGTCCGCTCCGATGACAGAGCTGTGCACGGCGCTCACAACTCGCCGAGATCGTCGGGCAACTCGCCGAACTTGTGCAGCAGCCGGGCGTCGCAGAATTCCCCCAGCAAGGGATCTCCGCTGCGGCTGAAGGCAATGGCGCCGATGTTGTCCGGCAAGCGCGACATCGCTTCGGCACGACGCAGCGCTGCGGACGAGCTCTGACATTCCTCGGCCGCGCCTGCGACCAGCATCCCAGTCTCGTCCCGTCTGAACGGCATGGCGACGTAATAGGTGATGTCAGGCATTGCACGCACCTCCCGGCCTTCGTCGAAGCTGCGAGCGAGCGCGGTGGCAATCGTCCGGAGAGCCTCGACGGCCTAGGGCTCAGGCCGCATTGTTCTGCGCATCGTCCGAAATGGTGTTGGGCATGCAGCCGCAGGAGATTGCCGCCCGCAGCTCCTGCAGCTCCAGCTCGAGATACTCGTTCGCCATGATCAGCGCCTTGATCGTGGAGCGCAGATTGCCGTCGCACATCGCGATGGCTTGGTCACAGGCCTGTTCATAGAGGCGATCCTGTGGGGAGAAGGAGGCGGGCATCACAACCATCCTTGTTGTCGTCAGGAGTTACGAGGGACTGGTCCGATTGTTCTCTTTTTGTTCTTATTGTCAAGGCGCTTCGGCAAATCCTGCACCGCTGTTGCGTATTGCTTGTGTGCATACGGTCAGCCGTGCTGACGCTTCGCCTCAGGCGATGATGTCGGGCGTGATCTGGTCTTCGATGAAGGCGATCCGATCGCGTAGCAGAAGCTTCCGCTTCTTCAGTCGTTGCAGCCGCAACAAATCGGGGGCGGGCGATTGATGCAAAGCGTCGATCGCCGCGTCGAGATCGCGGTGCTCCTGCTGCAGGCGCGCGAGTTCGGCCTGCAGTTCGCGCTCGTCTTGGTCAGCCATGATCTATGATAGCAAAAAAGCGGAAGGAAGTGGAAAGCCTTGCGAAGGCGGGCGCAAATATTGCGCCTGCGAAGCTGATAAGCAAGTCGCACTCCTCGAGATCGGTGCAGCTGTCCCGTGAATTTCGGGTTGGCGCCGGCTTTAGATTCGTCCGGATCTGCTCACGCTTCGTTACACACGGCGCTCAAATTTGCATGTGCGGTCTTTTGGCCCCATCGACAGGTCAAGCGACTTGTGTACACTCATTAGCCCTGGTCGAATCTCAGGTTCACCTACCGAGGAGGTTTCGAATGGCCATTCAGGCGCATCTCGTTGAACTGGAGCGTAAGCATAAAGTTCTTGAAAACGAATTGCATCAAGCTCTCCTGCATCCATCGACGGACGACCTGCGAATTGTCGAACTGAAGCGACGCAAACTGATGGTGAAGGATGAGATCGAGCGCTTGAGACAGGTAACCAGCGAAACACTTCACTGACATGTGACCATCATCCGCCGTACCATCTGATCGTAAGACCGTGCGCCTGGGATGGTGACGAGTCCATCCCAGACGCAACTCCAATCAAATTAGTTGCGATATTCGATGAGGCGGACGCATCTGCCTGCGTCGTCTCCCGGCGTATCTATCGCGACACGCCGTTCATCGCGATATCTGGGGTCTTCAGCTCGAGGCGAGATCGCAGACGTGAGCCGCAATCGCGAGCGATGACGTCAATCCAGGCGATTCAATTCCGAACAGATTGATGAGTCCGTGCACCCCGTGATCGCGCGGCCCCTGAATGACGAAATCCTGCGACGCCACGGCCGGCGGTACGATCTTCGGCCTGATACCGGAATAGCTCGGCATCAGCGCCCCATCCGGCAGCGACGGCCAGTACTTGCGGATCGCCGGGTAGAAGCGCTCGGCGCGCGCCGGATCGACCGTATAGTCGATCCGGTCGATCCACTCGACGTCGGGGCCGAATCTGGCCTGGCCTGCCATGTCGAGCGTGAGGTGCACGCCGAGGCCGCCTGGTTCCGGCACCGGGTAGATGAGCCGGCTGAACGGTGCCCGGGCGCTGCAGCTGAAATAGTTGCCCTTGGCGAGATAGGCCGTCGGCACCAGCGACGACGGCATGCCGTCGATCAGCCGCGCCAGCTCGGGCGCGTCGAGGCCGGCGGCGTTCACCAGCAGCCGGCAGCTCAGCGTCATCGGTTGCGCGCCGCCCGCATCGACCTCGATCGATCCCCCGGTCGCCTTGGCCCGCAGCAACGGCGTGTGGAAGGCGAAGGCACCGCCGGCGTCCTCGATCTCGCCGCGCAGCGACAGCATGAAGGCATGGCTGTCGAGGATGCCGGTGGACGGCGACAGCAGCGCAGCCTGACAGGCCAGGGCCGGCTCCAGCGCCAGCGCTTCGGTTCCGGATAGCAGCCGCATACCTTCGACACCATTGGCTTCGGCGTGCGCGCGGATGCCCTGCAGCTTCTCGGTCTCGGCCGGATTGGTCGCAACGATCAGCTTCCCGCAATTGCGGTAGGGCACGCCATGGTCGTCGCAATAGCGGTAAAGTATGCGCTTGCCGGCCACGCAGAAGCGGGCCATCAGGCTCCCGGCCTTGTAGTAGATGCCGGCGTGGATCACTTCGCTGTTGCGAGACGAAGTGACGGTTCCGATGCCCTCGGCCGCCTCGAGAACGATGACCTCGCGTCCGGCCCGCGCCAATTGACGTGCGACGGCAAGTCCGACGACGCCGGCGCCAACGACGACGCAATCCACTCTATCCATGCATAGTCCTGAGACGATTGGGAGAAGTCATGCCTCGCTGCAATCCCTGGTGGGCGGAACCTCGGTCCGGAGTGCGAGGGCCCTTAGCAAACCATTCATCATAAGGCGCCATTGACCAAATTTGCTTCGTCTTTTTCGAAGTTTGCAGAACCCGTTTACCCGATCCCAATAGGTGAAGCCAGATACTGTCGCCGAATACCGCGGGTGATTGATGGCTGGCAAGAATTGGCAGGCGAGCGACCGAAACGCGTTCTCTGCGCGTGTCGTTGCGGCCTCGGTGGCCGCCATGGCAGCGTGGGCGGCTGCGCCGACCCGAGCCTGGGCCGCTTCCTCCGATTTCTCGCCCTCCGGCTACCTGGCCACCATCGAGCCGGACGTGCTCTGGAAGGTGTTGATCGCCGGCGTTGTCGTCTGCGCCTTCCTCGCGTCGGTCGTGATCTGGATCCATTCGGCCTTGCGGCGCGCCAAGCGAGCACAACTGCGGCGCAATGTTTTCATCAGCTCCGCGCTCAACAATCTGAGCCAGGGGCTGATGCTGACGGACGCCGCCAACCGCGTCGTCTTCTACAACCATCGCTTTCTCGAGATCTACGGCATGAGCCGGGCCGACATTCCGCCCGGTTGCACCGGCCGGGATCTGGTCGAGTTGCGGCGGCAGCGTGGCCTGCTCAATCTGACGGTCGAGGACTATGCTCGCCAGGCGCGGGCACCGGATGGGTGCCTGACCGAACTGCCCGACGGACGTGTGGTGCGTGCCCAGATTTTCCGTCTTCCCACCGGAGGATCGATCGGCATCCATGAAGACTGTACGGTGCAGCACCGGCTGGAGCGCGAACTCGCCTCGACCAAGCAGTTCCTGGAATCGGTGGTCGATCAGGTTCCCGTCTGCGTCGCCGCCAAGAACATCGAGGACGGTCGCTACATCTTCGCCAACCGGGCGTTCGAGCAGTTCGCGCAGGTGCCGCGGGATCAGATCATCGGACGGTGCCCGAGCGACCTGTTCGGCGAGGAGACCGCGGCCGCCATCGCGGCTGCCGATCGCGAAGCGATGCTGGCGCCCGGCACCACCTATTGCAGCGAACTCGTGGTTCAACGCGGTGACGAGAAGCGCATCCTGGACGCCCACCGGGTCGTTGCACGCAACGACAAGAACGAACCGCAATTCCTCATCGCGCTGTTCGACGATGCCACGGAGCGGCGATCGCTGAGCCGCGAGCTGGAGAACAGCAAGAAGTTCCTGGAACTGGTTGTCGACAACATTCCGGTTTCGCTCATCGTCGAGAGCGTCAGCGACGGCCGTTATCTGCTCGCCAACCGTAGCGCCGAGATCATCCTCAACCGCAAGCGCGAGGACGCCACGGGCCTGACCACCGCCGACATCTTCAATCCGCGCGAGGCCAGACTGATCACGGCGCGCGACGAAGCCGCCATCAAGAAGCGCGGCCTTCTGACCGAGGAACATCCGATCTCGACCAAGGACGGCCTGCGGCTGTTCCTGACCCGGCGGGCAACCGTGCTGGGCGAGACCGGCGAGCCGCAATATCTGATCAAGACCTATGAGGACGTCACCGACCGGCGCCAGACCGAATCGCGGATGGCGCACATGGCCTATCACGACGGCCTGACCGATCTGCCGAACCGCGCCGCGTTCCTGCAGGCCCTGAGCCAGATGATCGAGGCCTGTGCGGATACGGACGAGGAGTTCGCGGTCCTGAACGTCGATCTCAAGGGCCTGAAGGACGTCAACGACGTCTTCGGCCACGCCATCGGCGACAAGCTGTTGATCGAGGTCGCCCGCCGCGTCCACGCCGTTGCCCGCGGCGGGGTGGTTGCGCGTCTCTCCGGCGATGAGTTCGGGCTGATCATCGACGGCAAGCAGCCGGAAACGGGCAGGGCGCTGGCCGAGCAATTGGCGAAAGCGATCGCGGTGGACTTCCAGATCGACGGCAAATCGATCCGCACCGCGCTGACGACGGGCATCTCGGTGTTCCCGCACAATGGTTCGGATCCGGCGTCGCTGCTCGCCAATGCGGGTGCCGCTCTGTTCCGCGCCAAGGCCAAATCGCGCGGCAGCATCACCTTCTACGAGCCTGAAATGGATCAGCAGATTCGCGACCGCCGCGTTCTGCATCAGGAGCTGTCTGTCGCGATCAAGCATGGCGAACTGTCGCTGTACTTCCAGCCGCAGGCCGTCTCGGGCCGCACGGTCGACGCCAGCGAGATCATCGGCTTCGAGGCGCTGGCGCGCTGGCAGCACCCGGTCCGGGGTTTCGTGCCGCCGAGCGACTTCATTCCGCTCGCGGAAGAGAGCGGCCTCATCGTCGAGATGGGCGAGTGGATCCTGCGCGAGGCCTGCCGCGAGGCGGCGTCGTGGCCGAAGCCGCTGCAGGTCGCGGTCAACCTGTCCCCGGCCCAGTTCGTCCATGGCGACCTCGTTGCGCTGGTCCACTCGATCCTGATCGAGACGGGGCTCGCGCCCGGCAGGCTCGAGCTCGAGATCACCGAGGGTGTGCTGATCGAGGATTTCGATCGCGGTGTCGCGCTGCTGCGCCGGCTGAAGGCGCTCGGCGTTCGCGTCTCAATGGACGATTTCGGCAGCGGCTACTCGTCGCTGAGCTACCTGCAGGCGTTCCCGTTCGACAAGATCAAGATCGACCGCGCCTTCGTCATGAATATCGGTCGCAATCCGCAATCGGCGGCGATCATTCGTGCGGTCATCGGTCTGGGTCACGGCATGAACATGTCGATCGTGGCGGAAGGCGTCGAGACGCCCGAGCAACTCGGCTTCCTCGCCGAGCAGGGCTGCGACTCGGTTCAGGGCTATCTGCTCGGCAAGCCCCTGCCGATCAACAAATACGACGGCATTGTCGGTCGCGCTCACGACGACGACGCCGCGTCCGTTCGCAAGACGGGCTGACCAGGCACTCCGGTCAGAGGCTGTTGCGCAACAGCGCGAATTTATCCGCGCGCGCGACAGCTCGGCCGCTACGAGAATCATTTCCGCCGGTCTACGATCGTTCGCCCTGGCACGCTCGAAGACCTTGCGTATGGCAGACTACGATCTTGCGATCATCGGCGGCGGTCTGAACGGCGTCAGCCTGGCACGCGATGCGGCCGGCCGCGGCTTGCGCGTGATCCTGGTCGAGCAGGGCGATCTCGGCGGCGCCGCCTCGTCGGCCACGTCGCGGCTGGTGCATGGGGACCTCGCGGCGCTGGAGCGCCGCGGCTTTCTGCGCGTGCGCCACGCGCTCGCCGAGCGCGACGTCTGGCTCACGGTCGCGCCGCATCTGGTGCGGCCGATCCGCTTTGCGATTCCGGCTCACGCCAATGAGCGGCCGCCATGGCAGTTGCGCGCAGGGCTCTGGCTCTACGACCGCCTCGCCGCGCGCAACCGGCTGCCGGCCGCGTCGACGCTCGACGTCACGCATCATCCGATCGGCGATGCCCTGAAGCGTCCGATCGGGACGGCGTTCGACTATTCCGACTGCGTGGTCGACGATTCCCGCCTGGTGGTCCTGACCGCGATGGATGCCGCCGAGCGCGGCGCCGAGATCCGCACCGGCGCCCGCTGTGTGCGAGCCGACCGCGACCATCTATGGCGGCTCGCCATCATCGACCGCGGCCATCGCCGCATCGTCACCTCGCGCGCGCTCGCCAACGCAACCGGCGCGTGGAGCGTCTCGACGGCGGAAACCGTGCTGCGTCAGCCGCCGCCGCGGGTCACCGCGCGGCAGGTCAGCCAGATCATCGTGCCGCGGCTGTTCGATGTCGAAGCCGTCTACGTGTTTCAGAATTCGGATGGAAGGCTGATCTTTGCCCAGCCCTACGAGCAAGATTTCACCCTGATCGGCACGGTGGCCCACGGCTTCAAGGGCGACCCAGCCGTGGTGGCGGTGCCGGCGGCAGACGTGGCCTATCTCTGCAAGGCGGCGAACCGCTATTTCCGCTCGGACGTCCAGCCCGCGGATGTGGTCCGGAGCGTGTCCGGCGCCAACATGATGGTGCTGCGTGCTGCCGACAGCGGGGGATTGGAAACGATCGTGAGCCTTGATGCCGGCCGCGCCATGGAGCCCGCCAAGGCGCCGCTCCTGACCATGTGCGGCGGCGATGTCACGACAGCCCGGTACCGGGCCGAGCGGGCGGTCTCGCGGCTTGCGCGCTTCTACCCGATGTCGCCGCGCTGGACTGCGAGCGCGCCGCTTCCGGGTGGCGATTTCGCCTGGGACCGGTTCGAGGATCTCGTCGACGACGCACGGGAGCGCTGGCGCTTTCTCGGCGAAGCCGAGGCCCGGCGGCTGGTCGGCGCCTATGGCACCCGGCTGGCGGAGATCCTCGGCGGGGCGAGATGCCGGGCCGATCTCGGACAGGCGTTCGGGCCGAAGCTGACCGAGGCAGAGGTCCGCTACCTCATGACGCGCGAGTGGGCGCGGTTTCCCGACGACGTGCTGTGGCGGCGGACCAAGCTGGGCCTGACGCTTCCCGCTGCCGAACGCGATGCGCTCGCCGCGTTCATGGCGACGGTCGCCTGTGGCCGGGGCTCGCCGCAGGCCGCTGACGCGAGCGGGGATAGTCGGGCCCGTGCGGTTGAGCTGCAATCCATGGGCGGCTAGCTTGCCGACCGGCCGGGCGTTATGGCCGGCCAGGGGTGATTTGATCAGGACATGGCTGACGACATCGCAAATCCAGCGCCCGCCGAGGAGCCGGCGGCATCACCACTGCCGGAACCGCGCCCCGATCCTCAGCCGCCGATCCTGCGGATCGAGAACGTCGTCAAGACCTTCGGCAGCTTCCGCGCCGTCGACGGCGTCTCGCTCGACATCCGAGCCGGCGAGTTCTTCGCGCTGCTCGGCCCCAGCGGCTGCGGCAAGACGACCTTGCTGCGCATGCTGGCCGGCTTCGAGACGCCGGATGAAGGGCGCATCCTGCTGTCGGGCGAGGAGATCGCGCAGGTGCTGCCGCATCAGCGGCCCGTCAACATGATGTTCCAGAACTACGCGCTGTTCCCGCATCTGAACGTGCGCGACAACATCGCCTTCGGCCTGAAGCGCGCCGGCATGCCGCGCGCCGAGATCGCCACCCGCGTCGCGGAGATGGTGGCGCTGGTCCGGCTCGAAGGCCTGGAGAAGCGCAAGCCCGATCAACTGTCCGGGGGACAGAAGCAGCGCGTCGCCCTGGCACGCTCGCTGGCGCGCCGGCCGAAGGTGCTGCTGCTCGATGAGCCGATGGCGGCGCTCGACAAGAAGCTGCGCGAGAGCACGCAGTTCGAGCTGATGGAGCTGCAGCGCAAGCTCGGCATGACCTTCATCATCGTCACCCACGACCAGGAGGAGGCGATGACGGTGGCGAGCCGGATCGGGGTAATGAACGCGGGAAGGCTCGAGCAGGTCGCTGCACCGCGCCGCCTGTATGAAGAGCCCGTGTCGCGGTGGGTCGCGGAGTTCGTCGGCGACATCAACCTGTTCGAGGGCGAGGTGACCGCGCGTGAGTCGCACCGGCTCCGGATCACGACCGCCGCTGCCGGCGAGCTCGCCGCGGCGCAACCCGTCAGTCCGATCAGCGAGAGCAAGGTCGCAGTCGCGATCCGTCCCGAGAAGATCCGCCTCGCGCTTCGCCGGCCGGCGGCTGATGCCGCAGCGATCAACTGTGTCGAGGGCGCCATTTCCGATGCGAGCTATCTCGGCGGCAAGACCGTGTACAAGATCAAGCTCGACGGCGGCGCTGTCCTGCACGCGTCGCAAGCCAACACGGCCCGGCTCGACGCCGACGGCTATGGGCTGAACCAGCGCGTCGTGGCCTGGTTCACGCCCGATGATTGCGTGGTGCTGGAGCGATGAGCGCGCGCCGCATCTTCTCGCGTCCGGCGCGATTTGCGGCGATCGCGCCTTACGTCTGGATGGTGCTGTTCTTCCTGGTGCCGTTCGCCTTCGTCGCCAAGATCAGCCTGTCGCAGACTGCGATCGCGCAGCCCCCCTATACGCCGGTGTTCTCGCTGGCTGATGGTTTGTCGTCGCTCTCGGATGCGTTCGCGGCGTTGTCGCTGGACAATTTCCGCCTGCTGCTGTCGGACGATCTGTATCTCGCGTCCTATCTGCGCAGCGTCGTCGTCGCGGCGACGTCGACCGCGATCCTGCTCCTGATCGGCTACCCGATCGCCTATGGCATGGCGCGGCTGCCCAGGCGTTGGCAGGGCATCGCGATGATGCTGGTGATCGTGCCGTTCTGGACCTCGTTCCTGATTCGCATCTATGCCTGGGTCAACATCCTGCAGCATGACGGCCTGTTGAATCAGATCCTGCTCGCGCTGCATCTGGTGTCCGCGCCGGTGGTGTGGCTGTCGACGGACAGCGCGATGTATGTCGGGATCGTCTATTCCTATCTGCCCTTCATGATCCTGCCGCTGTTTGCGACGCTGACGAAGCTGGAGCCGGCCCTGGAAGAGGCCGCCGCCGATCTCGGCGCCTTGCCGCGCGAGACCTTCTGGCTGGTGACGTTTCCGCTGTCGCTGCCGGGTGTCGGCGCCGGCGCGCTGCTGTGCTTCATCCCGATCGTCGGCGAGTTCGTCATTCCCGATCTGCTCGCCGGCTCGAAATCGCTGATGATCGGCCAGACGCTGTGGCTTGAATTCTTCACCAACAAGGATTGGCCGGTGGCTTCGAGCATCGCCGTCGTGCTGCTCGCGGTGCTGCTGCTCCCGCTTCTGCTCTACGACCGGCTGCAACGCCGGCAGTTGGAGGAGAGCAGGTGATGGATGGCGTACAGCAAGGCACGTTCTCTCGCTCCCCTCCCCCTTGCGGAGAGGGGTTGGGGGTGGGGGTCCGCATCGGCGATCTTTGCTGGGTGCCCCTCTCCCTGACCCTCCCCCACAAGGGGGGAGGGAACGGAGAGGGTTTCACTGGGATTGAGGGAGGAGGAGATCGTGCCTAATCCCTCCCGCCTGTCGCGCTTCAACGTCGCCTCGCTGACGCTTGGGCTCGCCTTTCTTTACCTCCCGATCCTGATCCTGGTGATCTATTCGTTCAACGCCTCGCGGCTGGTCACGGTCTGGGGCGGCTGGTCGCTGCGCTGGTATCACGAGTTCTTCAACGACCGCGCGATGATCGATGCAGCCTGGATGAGCCTGCGCGTCGGCGCCACCTCGGCGACGGTGGCGACCTTGCTCGGCACCCTTGCCGCGGTGGCGCTGTCGCGCGGCCAGGGATTTCGCGGCCGCATGCTGTTCTCCGGCATGCTGTATGCGCCGCTGGTGATGCCCGAGGTGATCACCGGCCTGTCGCTGCTGCTGCTGTTCGTGGCGCTGGAGGCCGAGCGCGGCTTCTGGACGGTGACGCTCGCCCACACGACCCTCACGATGTGCTTCGTTGCGGTGATCGTACAGTCGCGGCTGGTCTCGCTCGACCGCAGCCTGGAGGAAGCCGCGATGGACCTCGGCTGCGATCCCTTGCGCGCGTTCGTGATGGTCACCTTGCCATTGATCGCCCCGGCGGTGGTCGCCGGCTGGATGCTCGCCTTCACGCTGTCGCTCGACGATCTCGTGATCGCGAGCTTCACCACCGGCCCGGGCTCGGCGACATTGCCGATCCGGATCTATTCGGAAGTACGGCTCGGGGTGAAGCCGGAGATCAACGCGATCTGCACGCTGGTGATCGGGCTGATTGCCGTGGTGATCGTCGTGGCGTCGTTAGCTTCAAAGCTGTCGAGTGATCGCGGCGAGAGCGCTGCGCCATTATAGAGGTCGTCATTGCGAGCGTAGCGAAGCAATCCGGGCCGCGCCAGGACTCTGGATTGCTTTGCTACGCTCAAAATGACGGAGAATGCTGCGGCAGCGTCGCTCAGGCCTCGAACAGCCGCAACGCGGCGGCCACAACCGTGCGGTGGATCGCGCCGCGGTCGACCGACGGCGGATCGACGCAGCACGCCGGGTCGGCGCTGCGTCCGAGCGCGGTGCTCTTCGGCAGGAACACATAGTGGCCGGCCTCGTCGGCAACGACATCAAAGGTGCTGCCGCTGAGCCGCTCATGCAGCCAGCGCGCGGATGGCAGCAGGGCGTCCCCACCGCCGACCATGATGCGTGCGGGTACGCTGATTGCGGCGACGCTCTCGTCGGAGAAGCCCTGCACCGATCGGCCCGGCGCCAGCAGCAGCGCAGCCTTGATGCGGGGATCGCGATAGGAGGCCGACATCCGCCCCCAGGAGTCGCGGAAGATCTGGCTCTTCTCCATCAGCCGCGGCAGATGATCGACGAGATCGGGAAACTCGCGCGGTCCGCGGCCCAGATTGGCGCCCGGCTCGAACGGCGAGCGGAGCATGATGGCGCCGAGCAAGGCGGTGGCGGTGACGCCGCCGAGCGAATAGCCGACGGCGTAGATGCGGTCGGGGTTGATACGGCCTTCGAAATCGGGATGAGCGGCGATGTGGTCGATCAGCAAGGACACGTCGCGCGGGCGTTCCCATGAGCAGAGGAAGCCCTCTGCGCGGTAAGGCTCAGCGTTGCTGTTGCCATGATGATTGACGGCGACCGCAACAAAGCCGCGGGACGCCAGCTCGCGCGCTAGCCATTCGAACTGCAGGCCGTTGCATCCGGTACCATGCGAATACATTACGAGCGGGCAAGTCCCGTTGGGACCGAGCGGCGCATCCAGCGCCGCAGGTCCCGCCTCGAACCATCCTTGCGGCCATGGGGCGACCGGAAGCGCTGCTTCGATCGCGCTATCCGTGGCCGGATACCAGGCGAACCAGTCGATGGGCCGCGGCCCGTCGCCATCCCAGTTCGGCCGCGAAGCGTCGGCGAACCGTCCCTGACGAAATCCGACCCTCATCGCTCCGTCACGACTTCACGGCGCCGGCGGTCAGGCCGCCCACCATGTAGCGCTTGAAGGCATAATAGACCGCCGCGGGCGGCAGCGCGTAGATGAAGCCGGTGGTCATCAGAAGCTCCCACGGCGAGTCATCGGCGGCCAGGAAGTTGCCGAGCGCCACGGGCAGCGTGATATCCTTGTCGTTCGACAGCAGCAGGAACGCGTAGAGGTACTCGTTCCAGGCCAGCAGCACCGCATAGGTTCCGATCGCGACCAGCGAGGGCATCATCAGCGGCACATAGACGAGCCGGAAGATCTGCAGCGGGCTGGCGCCATCCATGACGGCGGCCTCGTCCAGCTCGACCGGCAGCTTGTCGGAGGCCTGTTTCAGCACCCAGATCGCGTAGGGCGAGGCAATCGTCACCATCGCCAGGATCAGCGACCAGTCGTTGTTGAGCAGGCCGTATTTGCCCATGGTGCGATACATCGGCACCGCGAGGAACGCGGCCGGGATGAAATAGGTGAACAGCGCGAGGTTCATCACCACCCGGCTGCCGGGCACGCGCAGGCGCGAGATGGCGTAAGCCGCGCAAGTCGCGATCACCAGGGTCAGCGCGCCGACGGCGGCGGCAATGATGACGGAGTTGCCGAACTGGATCCAGAAATCGCGCAGGAAGTAATGCTGCTGGTGGAACACGATCGAGAAATTGTGCAGCGTCGGATGGTCCGGCCACAGCTTGCCCGAGAACGCGTCCTCCTTCGGCGAGATCGCGAACAGGAACATGTGGTAGATCGGGATCATCGTCCAGATGAAGACGGGGATGCCGATCAGCAGCAGCCGGGCCTCGGTGCCGACTTCGCGCAGGGTGGGGAGCTTCATCGCGACAACCGCTTCATCATGAAATAGACCAGGGGGAGCACCAGCGGCATCGCGCAGACGATCGAGGCCATCGCGAGGCTGAGCTGATCGAGCCGGAGATAGCGGATGCCGAGTGTCGCCAACACGTGGGTGAGATCGGCCGGACCGCCGCCGGTCAGGAGGTACACGCTGTTGAAGTCGCCGAGCGTCCAGATCATCGAGAGCAGCGTGCAGGTGATGTAGAGCGTCTGCATCGACGGCCAGGTGATGAAGCGGAACTTCTGCCACCAGGTGGCGCCGTCGACCTCGGCGGCCTCGAACAGGTCCTGCGAGATCGCCAGCCGCCCGGTCATCAGGATCAGGGTCCAGAACGGCAGCGATTTCCAGATGTGCATGCCGATCGCCATCGACAGCGCGACCGTCGGATCGTTCAGCCAGTTCGGGCCGTCATCGCCGGTGAACTTGAAGATCAGCTGGTTCACGACGCCCCATTCGGGATTGAGCATGAAGCGCACCGACAGGATGGTCGGGATCGAAGGCACCGCCCAGGGAAGGATGAAGATGACCGACAGCCATTTGATCCAGCCGCGCTGCTGAATGAAGAAGCCGGACAGGAACAGTGCGATCACCATCTTCAGATTGATGCCGACCACAAGGAAGATCAGCGTGTTGACGGCGGCGCGCGCGAAGATGGGGTCGTTATACAGCGCGACATAGCTGGCCGGCTCCCGGGCGAGCCACAGGCCGTAGCCGACGGGATAGACGACGAAGGCGAGGAAGACGAGCAGATAGGGGGCAAGCATGACGATGCCCCACACCTGTGACGGTGTGAGCAGCACCGGGCGCGGCGCCTCCGCGAGTGCGGAATCGGAAGCTGAGAGCGTGATCGCCATGGTCGTTTTTCCCGGGTCGTCTCTTCCCGCCTATAAGCCATCCCGGCCGCATGCGCTGCGGCCGGGTTTTGTTGTCGTTGTCAGGATCTCGAGCTAGTGCCTCGCGAGGCGAGAGACTAGCCGGCGACCTCCTTCAGCCGCGCGATCAGCTCGTCGACGGCCTTCTCGACCGGCACCTTCTCGCTGACCACGCGGTTCATCGCCTTGGCCCAGACGTTCTCATTGTTGAGGATCGTGAACTTGTAGTTCTTGGTGAAGTCGAACGGCGTCGTGCCGCCGGTGAACTGGGTGTAAACGGCCTTGCGATGGCGGTCGGCCTGCCAGAACGGGCTCTTCTGGCCTGCGGTCGTCACCGGGAACCAGCGGCCCAGCGCGCCCTCGATGTAGGGGCCGAGGTTCTCCTCCTGCATCAGGAACTTGATGAATTCCTTGGCCTGCGCCTTGTGAGGAGCATTGGCGAAGATCAGTCCGGTCTTGACGTCGGAGCGGTACTTGATCGGCGTGCCGTCCGGCTTGTTGGGGAAGGACGCGGTGATGATGTCCTCCTCATAGGCCTTCTTGCCGGCCGCGCGCTGCTCGGGCGTCAGCGCCGGGTTGGTGGAGTCCTCGAACCACTTGGCCGCGATCGAGATCGTGAAATTGTGGGTCATCACGATCGTCTTGTTGTGGAACGCGACGTTGTTGTCCGGATCCTTCCAGGTCGTGGACGAGGGCGGCGTGCAGCCCTTGATGTAGGTGTCGGTATAATCCTTCATCGCCTTGACGAGGCCGTCGCGCACCTTGGGGTCGTCGACCAGCAGCTTGCCGTCGTCGTCGACCAGCTTGACGTTGTAGGCGTCCATGAAGGTGTAGAACGACTGGAACGAGTCGGTGGATTCCACGCCCATCGGCTGACCGACGCCATACATGCGCTGGCCGGTGGCCTTGCGGACCGCCGGCTGCACCTTGTCGCACCAGAACGTCCAGTAGTCTTCCCACTTGGTGGGGATGTCGCTCTGCTTGAAGCCGGCCTTGCTCAGCAGGTCGCCCCAGATCTGGACGTGCATGCTCTGTTGCTTCAGCGGGAAGCCGTAATAGGCCTTCTTCTTGGTGACGTTGTTGTAGAGGTAGGCGGTCTCGAGCGTGTTCGGAGCGAACGCCGACTTCATCGGCTCCAGGATGTCGGTGAGATCCTCGAGCTTGCCTTCGTAGGCCCACTTGCCCTGGGCCTGAACGTCGTAGGTGTCGGCATAGGCCACGTCGGGCACGGTGCCCGAATCGAGCGCGGCGACCGTCTTCGGAATCATGTCCTGGATCGCGTATTGCGACAGCTCGACCTTGATGCCGGTCTTGGCCTCGAACTTCTTGACGACGTTGAGCAGCGCATCGTCCTCGGACTTGTAGAAGCCCTTGCTCCACCAGATCGTGATGGTGTCCTGAGCGATGGCTGGTGCTGCAGCGCAAAAAAGCCCGGCGGCTGCGACTGCGATCGAAAGCGCACCCATTCCCCTGGATTTCACGTGTCTCTCCCTGATCCGCCGATCTTGCTTGATCGGTTGCGGCCGGACACTAGCCCAGGGACCCGACGTGATCCAGAAGTAATATATCAGACATAGGTCGTGACGGCGGCCGCGTATCGGCACGCGAAGCAAGCCGCGTCGGTCAGTTCTGCTTGGTGGGAGGGTCGCCCGTCGGGGCGTCAGCCTGCGGCGCAGTGTCCGGCTGCGCCGGGCGCAATCCGCCGCCGGTGAATCGTTCCAACACCGAGCGCACCGCATCCCTCGTCTTGCGGTCCTTGACCGCATCGAGCAGAGGGGCGGCGGCCGGAGCGCGGCGGATCAGGCTTTCCGGATCGGGAAAGATCAGCGGATCTTCCCAGGGGCCCTGGACGACGAAAGGCAGTTCGAAACCGTTGCTGCCGTTGCCGGACGACAGCAGGCTCGCGACGCCCTTGAAATCGTATTCCCGTGTCGGCACCGAGGCCGTACCGGTCATCGTGATGCGCGCGGTCGGGCTCTCGACGCGGATGTCCTCCGCGGTCGCGATGCCCTCGGAGAACTTGACCGCGATCGTCAGCGAATCGTAAGGCGTCGAACCGGAGCGGAAATTGCCGCCGCGCGACAGCGGGCTGCGCTCGAGGCGCTTCAGGAGCTGCTCGACGTTGAAGCCGGAGATCGCGCCATCGCGGCCCTGCAGGTTGGCGCTGCCGTCGAGCGACTGGGCGAGCCCGAACGGGCTCGAGCCCGAAGCCGTCAGCGAGACGTTGAGATTGCCGCGTCCCGACAGCGACGACACGCCGAACATCTCGTTGGCGCAGGCCTGCAGATCGACATCGTTGAATTGCAGCTCAGCCTTCACGTCGGCCACGGTGTCGGCGCGGGCGATTCCGAACGAGCCGCGCACGACGCCGCCATACATCTGCGCCTCGCCGACCGAGAGGGCGAGCACGCCGTTGCGCAGGTTGGCGCCGAAGGCCGTACGTCCGATTTTCGAGGAGCCGACCGTGACCTTTGCGGCCGATAGCCGCATGTCGAGGTCAGTGGTGGACAAGGCCTTGAGGTCGAAGAGTTGCCGATTCCAGTCGCGGGCCCCATTGGCCAGCAGCCGGACCGTCGAGATGTAGGGGGTGAAGTCGAGCGCGTCGGCCGCCAGCGTCGCCTGCAGCGTCTGCCGGCCGTTATTGGCGTAGGTCATCACGCCTTCGGCGGTGTTGCCGTCGAGTTCGACGTTGACATTGGTGAGAGCGATCGAGGCGCCGACCACGTTGGCACGGGCGCGCAAGGCGAAGCGCCCGAAGCCGCCGCCGCCGAGCGGCGTCTGCCCCGTCCAGCGCAGCGCATCGCGGAGCGAAGGGCTATCCACCGTCAGCATGCCTTCCATCAGCGCGCTGGTGCGGTTCGCGACCGTGCCGTCGAAGGCGACTTTCAGCGGCGCGCTGGCGAGCCGCATCTTCAAGCCGGACCGGTCCCCCGACAGCGCAGCCAGGAAGTCGCTGACGCTGATGGAGCCCTCGATGCGCTGGCCGCGCCAATCGAACTGCCCGGTCGCCGCGAACGAGCGCGAGATCGACGGCCAGGCGAGCGACAGGTCGATATCGTCGAGCCGCTCGGAAGCGTGGTGGTCGGTGTCCTCGTAGACCAGGATGCCGTCCTGAATGCGGATCTCAGAGAACGACATCTGGCTGTCGGGCCCCGGACGCATCGTGCGCGCGATGGTCTCGATGAAGGGAGTCCAGTTGCTGTTGCCGTCGGCCTCGCGGGTGACGTTGATCTGCGGCCGCAGCATCATGACATCGGCGATTTCGAACCGCTGCAGCAGCAGCGGCAACAACTGCAGATTGGCGGTCAGCACGTCGACGCGCAGGGCCGGATCCTCGGTGCCGCTGCCCTTCAGGCCGACATCGTGGAACGAGACATAGCTGCCCGGAAACAAGGAGACGTCGATATGTCCCTTGACGACGAGCTCGAGGCCGGTCACCGCGCGGATCTGGCTCTCCACCGCCTGCCGCAGTGCCTCGCGATTGACCAGCCAGGAGCTCGCGAGCAGGGCCACGAACGCGATGCCCAGCAGCACCGCGATCGGTGTGCCGAGGCGCCTCATTCCTTGGGCCATGGTCACGGACATGTCCTGGGATCGTCGGATCGCTGGTTACGCGGGATGGGCAGGGTGCGCCGAAAACCCCTGCCAACATCAACAACTTGATGCGCTTTCTTGACGCTTTCAAGGCCACGCCGCCGGTGTGGCCGGATTGCGGCGGAGCCCTGATATTCCGGACTCCGGATCGCCACGGAGGCGCAGGCTGGTGCGACAGCTAAAGCAGGATGTGCGCGTTGGGAAGGCATCATTGACGCATTGCGAAGATTTCGCCTAATAATCCGGTCGATATCCGCGCGGTCGCCGCTCTCCATCAGGTCATTCCCGTATGAACAAGGTCTATCCGGACGCCAAATCCGCCCTTGCCGGCCTCCTCAAGGACGGCATGACCATCATGTCGGGTGGGTTTGGTCTTTGTGGCATCGCAGAAACCCTGTCCGACGCCATTCGCGAGTCCGGGGTGAAGGACCTCACCGTCATCTCCAACAATGCCGGGGTGGACGGCATCGGCCTGAGCCGGCTGCTGGAGACGCGGCAGATCAAGAAGATGATCTCGTCCTATGTCGGCGAGAACAAGCTGTTTGCCCAGCAATATCTGGCCGGCGAGCTGGAGCTCGAATTCTGCCCGCAGGGCACCCTGGCCGAGCGCATCCGCGCCGGCGGCGCCGGCATCCCGGCCTTCTTCACCAAGACCGGCGTCGGCACGCTGGTCGCGGAGGGCAAGGAGGTGCGGGAGTTCGACGGCGAGAAATATCTGATGGAGCGCGGTCTGTTTGCCGATCTGGCGATCGTGCACGCCTGGAAGGGCGACACCGCCGGCAACCTCGTCTACCGCAAGACCGCGCGCAACTTCAATCCGATGATGGCCACTGCGGCCAAGGTGACGGTCGCGGAGGTTGAGCATCTGCTGCCGGCCGGCCAGATCGATCCCGACCACATTCATACGCCGGGCATCTTCGTGAAGCGCATCATCCAGGTCGGAACTGCGCTCAAGCGCATCGAGCAGCGCACCGTGCGCAAACGTGAAGCCGCCGCCGCAGCCGGGGAGGAAGTCTGATGGCCTGGACGCGAGAGCAGATGGCGGCGCGCGCCGCCAAGGAGCTACGGGACGGCTACTACGTCAATCTCGGCATCGGCATTCCGACGCTGGTCTCCAACTTCATTCCGCCGGGCGTCGACGTCGCGCTGCAGAGCGAGAACGGCATGCTCGGCATGGGTCCGTTCCCCTATGAGGGCGAGGAGGATCCCGACCTCATCAATGCCGGCAAGCAGACCGTTACCGAGCTGCCGATCACCAGCTATTTCTCGTCAGCCGAATCCTTCGCCATGGTCCGCGGCGGCCACATCGACCTGTCGATCCTCGGCGCCATGCAGGTCGCCCAGAACGGCGATCTCGCCAACTGGATGATCCCCGGCAAGATGGTGAAGGGCATGGGCGGCGCGATGGATCTCGTCGCCGGCGTCAAGCGCGTGGTCGTGGTCATGGAGCACAGCGCCAAGGACGGCCCGAAGCTGCTCAAGCAGTGCACCTTGCCGCTGACCGGCGAGCGCGTGGTGGACATGGTGGTGACCGATCTGGCGGTGTTCACGATCGACAAGCACGGCAATGACGGCATGGCCCTGATCGAGCTCGCCGACGGCGTGACGCTCGACGAGGTCAAGGCCAAGACCGAAGCCGAGTTCCGGGTCGCGCTGAAGAATGCCTGAGGGCGCGGCTACCAGCGCCGGCACAGCATCTCCGCGACCTTGACGGCGAGCCGGCATGCCGCTCGCCGCGGCGGGCTCGCAGCAGTGGACTGCGCGGTCTCCGCCAGCCCCTGAATGATGAGACACGGCACACTGCGGCTGAGGCAGATCAGCCCCATCGCATAGGCCATGTTATCCGTCGCAAGCGCGCCTGGAAACGCTGCCGAGATCTCGGCATTCGTGCCGTCGCCATCGCACGTCACCGTCATTCCTTCGAAGAACACGCCGATGTCATCCAGCATGCCGTCCGCGGCCTCGTGCGCGAGGCGGCAAAGCTCGGGATCGGCCGGAATGATCATTCCGCTGTCATCGACCAAGGGCGGCTCGGCAATGCTGAGCGCGTCGCGCAGCTTGATCTGAATCCGGAATGGCGCGACCGCGGTGGCGATGACGAGATCACCGGGGCCGGCGCCGACGAATCGCGGGCCGCGGGCCGCGTGCGGGAGATTCGGGCCCAGTGCTTCGGCCCGTCCCGGCATGATCAGCCACTGCGCCCCATGCTCTTCGATCGCCACTGCGGCCGCGCTCGCCACCTCGGCCATCGATCGCCCGAGGCACACGACCGCATGGAAGCAGGAATGCCTGATGATGGCGCGCGCCGCGTTGCGCTGTTCAATCAGTGTGCCCGGGCCCATGGCCTGGACCAGGGCTTCGATATCCTCCGGCGTTTCGACCACGAAACCGATCGTGTTGGCTTTGGCATGGAGAAATCGCAGCGCGTCGAGCATCGCGTTGATGCTGGCCTTCTCCCGACCATCGAGCTGCTGCCACAGCGCTTCGAGCACGTCCAGGGAGGCCTCGATGCCGGCGCCGATCACGCCCTGGCCGAGCGGGCGGCCGGGTGTCTCGCAACGGTAGAGCTCCTCCAATGCCTGCAGGACGGTCCTGCGGTCCTTGACGGCGTAGGCTCCTTGCAGGATGCGCGCGAGAACCTGGGCGCGCTTGCCAAGTTCGAGCGGAACGGCGAGCCAGGCAAAATCAGCCAGCTCGGCCGCCTGCTCGCTTGCGGCGCGCTGGAATTCGCCGACGACCTGACCGTAGTGCCAGCTCAATTGCCACGGCGTCACCTGCCGTCCGCGATACCTGCCGCGCTCGATGCGTTCGAGCGATTGCGCCTGCAACTCGTTGCGCAGGTCGGGATCTATTCCCGATGCGCGGGAATCCAGCAGACGATAGGCGCGTGTTGCGATCGCCGGTCCGAACCATTCGTGCTCGGGGTCGCCGACCGAGAGACCGCTCGGCATGCGGATGTGGACGGTCCTGCGAAACTGGTCGAGCTCGCGTCTTGCGACCTGGGCCGCGGTCACCGAAACCTGCTGCACCTCGCACAAACCGTCGACCACACTGGCCCAGTCCCAGAAGTCGTCGCCATAGAACGGAATGCGATATTGGCGGCTCGCGACGATCCGTGCGCAAGCCTGTTCGATGGCGGGAGCCACGCGATCGAGAATATCCTTGCGCGCCAGCGCGCCGTCCGTGAGACATTGGTGCACGAGACGCGCCGCGCCCGCATTCACCACGTGCCAGTCCCTGGCGGCGAATTTAGGCGACGTCCGCAGATATTCGAGCGCGTCGATGAGGCAGCGTCCAGCCAGTGCGCGGGGCGAATCGTCGTCGAACCAGCTGGTGTTGCCAATTCCGTAACCATGCAGGTCGGACGTGAAGAAGACCGGCGGATGTCGAGAATTCACACTCGCCTCCTGGTCCGCTTATCGCGTCTCTCAACGAAAATTGTCTAACGTTTGTAGCTTGCATCTCGCAATCGAAAGTTGATTTTGCGTGACTGTCATTTGTGCCAGTGTCAGGGCACCGCCGATCCGGCACCGGCATGGGTTGCTGTCGAGCGTGCTTAACGCTGAGCACGCCGCGTCAGGCGCGAATGGCGCCGAGGAGCCGGCTGAGACGCTGCGTCATGCTGCGGCTCCATGAGGGCTGTTCGCGGACCAGCCGGAAGCCGAGATTGGCAGGTGGCGTGCCGGAGGCGCAGCCGCCGGCGCGCGCGTCGCGGATGAAGTCGGTCACGTAGGCTCGATGCGCGCCTTCGGCCAGCCGCACGCCGCAATTGCTGACGGTCTTGGTGACGCGACCTGCACTATCCTGCATCTTGCGTGTGAAGCAGGTCGAGGTCCACTCCCAGACATTACCCGCGAGGTCGGCAATGCCGTGCTCGTTGATGCCGAAGCTGCCGAAGCCGCGCGTCTCGGAGTCCTCTTGCAGCGCGGCTTCCCGCTCGTAGCGGGCAATCCAGCGTCGGGAGGGATCGGCGTCGTCGATCGAGACGCCATCGTCCTTGAAGCGGCTGCCCGCTGCATAGGCCCACTCGGTATCGGTCGGCAGACGATAGCTGTGGCCGGTCCGGTGTGAGAGCCATTCGGCGTAGGCCACCGCGTCATGCCAACTCACCTGCACGGCCGGGCGATCGCTGGCGATGGGAACGTTGCGATCGAGCGCGCGGCACGCATGCGCTTCGACGCAGGCGTGGTAGTCCGCGGCACTGACCTGGTTCGTCATGATCGTCAGCGGATGATCAAAGCGGACCGTCGTGATGGGCGCTTCGGCCTGCCGCCCGCTGCGGAGATGGTCACCGGAGTCGCGGTAGCTGATCGTACCAGGTGCGATCTCGGTGAGGGCGGGGCCGTCGAAGTCCGCAACCCGGTTTGGCAGATCGGCAAGGATCGGTGCCATTGCGGTCGGGCCAGCCAATCCGACGACGCAGGCGATGGTGAGCTTGAGCTTGAAAGCGAGCAGCATGGCAGCACACTCAGGAGAGTGGGGGCCGGATACGCCGGCCCCCAGGGCCGATCAGTTCGTCGTGCCGGTCGGAATGTCCGCCGGGGCCTTGACCTGCGTCATCAGGTCGTCATTCCACTTGCCTTCGACCTTGAAATGGGCCGTCGCGCCGAGATTGGCCGCCTCGATCAGGTTGTGGGTGACGTAGGCGTAGATGCCGGGCTGCAGGAATTTGTAGAGCGCGGCGCCTGCCGAGCCGCCCCGGATGAACCAGGTCTCGAGCCCGGTCTCCGGCGCGTTGGAAAATTTGCCGGTCTCCCAGACATAGTCGCCGTGGCCGCCGATCAGATGCGGACGACTGTCGCGGTTCGCCTGCGAGTGCACGATCAGAACGTTCTCGCCGACATTGGCCGTGAGCGCATTCTTTCCGGTGAGCGCGCCGGCCTTGCCGTTGAACACCACATGGGTCGGCGTGAGCTTGCGCATGACCTCCTCGGTGTCGCTATAGGCTTCGCCGGGCGAGTCGTAGGACTTGAAGTTTCCCTTCTCGTCGCGCGGGACGTAGAGGTCCTGCTCGCCGATGTAGTAGACGCGATCGTAGCGCAGCGCGTGTCCGCGGCCGTCATTGAGACCGTCGCGCGGCAGCACCATCACGGCGCCGTTCATGCCGGAGACGACATGCCAGGGGATCATCGGTCCGCCGGGGGCGCAGTGATAGACGAACACGCCGGTCCGCGTCGCCTTCCAGCGTAGCACGACCTGTTCGCCCGGATTGACCAGGGTCAGCGCGCCGCCGCCCAGCGCTCCGGTCGCGGAGTGGAAGTCGATGTTATGCGGCATGCTGTTGGTCGCGGGATTGACCAGGGTCACCTCGACATAGTCGCCCTCATGGACCACCATCAGCGGGCCTGGCATCGAGCCGTTGAACGTCATGGCCTGGAAGGTGGTGCCCTTCTCGTCGATCACCATCTTCTTTTCCTGGACCACGAGCTTGAACTCCATGATCTTGGGCCCCTGCTTCGTCGCCTGCTCGTGCGCATGCACGAACGGCGGAGCCACCAGATCGACCTTCTGGCGCGGCAGCTTGAGGTCCTCGGCCATCGCGGGAGCCGCAAGCATCATCGCGGCGATGGCTGCACTGAACATGGCGGTGCGGCGGGTCAACATGGATCGCTCCTTCATTGGATCTGTTGTAGTGCCGCAATCACCATGCTCCCGTTGGAACTCGGCTTGTTTGTGCTGCAACAAGCAACTTCGCAATTGCGGAATCAGGCGGCGGATTTTGAGCGAATTTGGCGCGGCTGCGCCCGCGCAGCGCGCGAATGAGTTGCATCGGCGCGCAGTTTCTTGGGAGGCCGGACAGGGTGCGGAGCAAAGCGGGTCGGACTGTCCCGCGCGACGACGCGATAAGATGGGATCTGTCCGTTTGCCCATACGGCACGAGAATCGCGGGCGCTATGATGCGCGCTTCAGAGCACGGCTCTGGACCGATCGACGATGGGCTCCTGAACTCGTCAGCTCAGCCAGCGCACCGCCAGCAACACGATGAAGGCCACTGCCGCGGCGATGCAGAACACCGTGGTCATGAACATGGCGATGTTGCCGAGCAGGCCTGTGGGCCCCGACTCGTCGCGGAACGATTCGAAGCCGTCGGACTGGGGGATATGGCCGCGGATGCCGGCGAGGAGAGCAAATGAACGGATCAGCAGTTGCATAGCTTCCATTGCGGTTTCCTCGAATCGTCGATGAATCGATGATGACGGGAAATGAGCCGGCCACTTTGAGGAAGCGCAAAGTCCGCGGTGATCACCGGCGTTCTACTGCTTCAACAGGGTATCTGCCGGCCGCGCCTTGAGAAAGCTCAAGGTCGTCCCTCTTGCCTTGTGTCAAGAACCTCCGAACCCCAGGTCGACACGCTCAGGTGACAGGCAGGACATGAGACCAGATCTTGCAGCATGCTACGGACAGGAGCGCCTCCCGCGCTACACCAGCTATCCCACGGCGCCTCATTTCTCCAACGCGGTCGGCCCGTCCACCTACGCAGAATGGCTGCGCGCGATACCAGCAAGCGCGACGGCATCGTTGTACCTGCACGTGCCCTTCTGTCGCTCGATGTGCTGGTATTGCGGCTGCAACACCATGGTCGCCAAACGCGACGAGCCGATTGCGGTCTACGAATCGGCACTACGTTGCGAGGTCGACATGGTGGCGCGCCAGATCGGCCGGCGGCTGCAGGTCGGGCACATTCATTTCGGCGGCGGCACGCCGACCATCATGGCGCCGGAGTCCTTCGTCGATCTCGTCGGATCGCTGCGCCATTCCTTTTTCGTGTTGCCATCGGCGGAGATCGCCATCGAGATTGATCCGCGCACGCTGACGGCGGAGATGATCGCGGCGCTGGGGGTGAGCGGGGTCAATCGCGCCAGCCTGGGCGTGCAGAGTTTCGATCCGCGGGTGCAGCAGGCGATCAACCGGGTGCAGAGCTTCGAGCAGACTGCGGCGGCCACGAACGGGTTGCGTCAGGCCGGCGTTGCCGGCATCAACTTCGACCTGATCTACGGACTGCCGCATCAGAACGTCGAGTCGTGTCTCGACACCGTCCGGCGCGCCATCGACCTGCGCCCCGACCGGCTCTCCGTGTTCGGCTACGCTCATGTGCCATCGTTCAAGACGCACCAGCGCAAGATTCAGGACTCGGCGTTGTCGGACAGTCTGGAACGCTACGATCAGGCCTGCGCGATCGCTGACGCGCTGAAGGACGCAGGCTACGTCCAGATCGGGCTCGATCATTTCGCCTTGCCCACGGACCCGATGACCATCGCGTTCCGCGAAGGCCGGCTGCATCGTAATTTCCAGGGCTACACGACCGATGCCAATGATCTGCTGCTCGGCTTCGGCGCCTCGGCGATCGGACAGCTGCCGCAGGGCTATGTCCAGAACGCGCCGCAGGTCCGGGCCTATGAGCAGAAGATCGCGTCCGGCAGCCTCGCGACCGTGAAAGGCTATGGCCTGACCGATGACGACCGCCTGCGGGCGGACATCATCGAGCGCATCATGTGCGACTACGGCGTGGATCTCGACGTCATCTGCACCCGCCATGGCACGGACACCGACGACATGCTGAGATCGGCGCCGCGGCTGCAATCGCTGATCTCCGACGGTGTGGTGGAGCTCAACGGCGGTGCGCTCGCGGTGACCGAGCATTCCCGGTTCCTGGTGCGCAGCGTCGCTGCGGCGTTCGATGCGCATCTCGACGCGTCGAAGCAGCTGCACAGCCGGGCGGTCTGACTGTCGAGGTGCCGCGGTGCTTGTGCCGCGACAAAGACCGCAAAGGGCATGCCCGCTACCGTTCGCGCTGGAATGGAGGCGCGCATGCCAATCTCCTTCGATGAACTGGTCGACGATGTCATGCGGCGAAGGCCGGAGACGATCGGCGTCTTTCTTGCTTTCCAGATGCGTTGCGTCGGTTGCCCGATCGCCTGTTTTCACAACGTCGCGGATGCCTGCCACGAGCATGGCGTCGATCGCGACGCGTTCCTCGCCGCCCTGTGTGCCTGCTCGTGATCAGGTGCGGGATGCGGCCGCGTCGCCGGCGCCCTGCTGCGCCAGCAGCACGATCTTGTGCGGCTCGCGCAGGACGATCTTCTGACGGCCGCTTTCGACCAGGCCGAGCTGCTCCCAGCCGGAGAGGATGCGGCTCACCGTGTGCAGCGTCGTCCCGGTCATCTGCGCAATGTCCTGCCGGCTGATCGGGAAATCGATCTGCACGCCATGATCGAGCTTGCGGCCGGCCTGGTTGGCGAGCCGGAGCAGCGCATGCGCGATGCGCTGCTCCACCTGCTGCGTCGACATTTCGATCACGCGCGCATGGCTTTCCTGCAGCCGCTGGCCGACCGTCTGCAGCGTGTTCGCCGCCAGCGACGGGAACTTCGCGACCAGCCGCGGCCATGAGGCGGACGGCCAGGCCAGCACGATGCTGTCATCGACGGCGGTCGCTGTCGCCGGATAATGTTGGAGTCCGATGGCGGGGGCGACGCCGAACGTGTCCCCTGGCACGACATAGCGCACCACGATCTGGTCGCCGGTGGGCGTCGTCTTGCTGGCGCGGACATGACCGTGGAGCAGCAGGAAGAACGAGGTCGCATCGGCGCCCTGCTCGAACACCGCGCCGTTGCGGGGCACGCGAAGGGAGCGGGCTTCCCGCAGCACGTCCGTGAGATCCTCAGCGGACAGCCCTGCAAACAGCGGCAGATGCGCGACCAGCGAACGGTCGATGGAAGCCATGATGTTCTCCGGGGCCGGATTCGGCTCAATTTTGCGGCGCTCAATAGCACGTTTTTGCGATCCGTCGGAAGTTTGTGCTGGCGCAAGCCATAGTGGGCGACGCGCAACTACATGTTAAGCACAGCGCCGCGATCGGTGCGGTTCCCGTCCTTCATCGAGCGAGCATGCACATGGCCATTCCACGCAACTATCAGGGCTGGACCGTCCTCGCCAACGGGTTCAGGCCGTTCTTCCTGCTCGGCGCGCTCCAGGCTGCGCTGGCGATCCTGATCTGGCTCCCGGCCTTTTACGGTGAGCTGAAGCTGAGCTCGGGCTTTGCCCCCCGAGACTGGCACGTGCACGAGATGCTCTACGGCTACCTGCCGGCCATCGTCACCGGCTTCCTGTTCACGGCGATCCCGAACTGGACCGGACGGCTGCCGATCCGGGGCCTGCCGCTGCTCACCCTGGTGCTCGTATGGACAGCCGGACGACTGGCCGTCACGGTGTCTGCGCTGGGTCCCTGGTGGGCCGCGCTGCTGATCGATGCGAGCTTCCTCGTGCTCGTCGTCCTGGCCGCGGCGCGCGAGATCGTCGCCGGGCGCAATTGGCGCAATCTGCCGGTGGTCGCGATCGTCACGGTGCTGTGCGTCGGCAACATCGCCTTCCACGTCGAGGCCCATCTGCGTGGCTCGGCCGATTACGCGATCCGCGTCGGCGTTGCCGTGATCGTGCTGCTGCTCGCGCTGATCGGCGGCCGCATCACGCCGAGCTTCACGCGCAACTGGCTGGTCAAGCACAATCCCGGCCGCCTGCCGGCGCCGTTTGGCCGCTTCGACATCGCGGTCGTGCTGTTCAGCGCGCTGAGCCTGCTCGGCTGGATCCTGGTTCCTGAGAGCGCGCCGACCGCGCTCGCGCTGGCTGCGGCCGGCATGTTGCATGTGGTGAGGCTCGCGCGCTGGGCCGGCGATCGCACCTTGCGCGAACGGCTGCTGGTCATCCTGCATGTCGGTTACATGTTCGTCCCGCTCGGCTTCCTGCTCACGGCGGCCGCCAGCCTCGGATGGATTCTGCCAAGCGCCGGGCTGCATGCCTGGATGGTCGGAGCCGCAGGCATCACGACGCTTGCCGTGATGACGCGGGCCACGCTCGGCCACACCGGCCAGGCGCTGACGGCCGCGCCCGCGACCCAGGCGATCTATCTGGCGATCATCGTCGCAGCGGTGACGCGGGTCTGCGCCGCAGTGGCGCCGGCGCACGGCGAGGTGCTGCTGCACGTCGCGGCGTTGGCCTGGATCGTCGCATTCGCCGGCTTCGTCCTGGCGTTCGGTCCGCTTCTGCTCGGTCTCAAGCGTCGGTCACTGGCCGTGCGGCGGGCGGGATCGGCTCAGCCGGTGCTCTGATTGCGCGCCACGGCGCGGGGAAACACCACCTCGATCAACGTGCCGGATTTCGGCGCCGCCTTGATATGAAACTGCGCCCGGTTGGCTTCGACCAGCGCCTTGGTGAGCGACAGGCTGAGACCGGCGCCATCGGGGCCTTGCTCGGAAGCCGAGGGCGCACGGAACGGTTCGAGCGCGGCGGCCACCTCCTGATCGTTCAGGCCATGACCGGTGTCGCGCACGCGCAGCGCGACCTCGCCGAAATCGGTCAGCGCGGTCGAGACGATGACCTGGCCGCCGGGATTTGCCAGCGAGATCGAGGCCGAGATCAGGTTCATCGCGATCTGGCGCAGCGCCCTTGTGTCGGCGATGACCGGCGGCAGCAGTTGCGACAGCGAGGTGCGGATGATGATGCGGGCGCGGTTGGCCTGCGGCTGCATCACTGCGACACAGCTCTCCACCAGCTCGTTGAGGTTCTGGCTGGTGAAGGTGAGCTCGAGCTTGCCGGTCTCGATGCGCGACAGCTCCAAGAGATCGTCGATCAGGGAGACGACGCGCTCGCCCGAGGCGCGGATGTCCTTCATGTATTCGGCGTAGCGCGTGTTGCCGATCGTGCCGAAACGTTCGCCGATCATGACCTCGGCAAAGCCGATGATCGCGTTCAGCGGCGCGCGCACCTCGTGGCTGATCCGGGCCAGCATGTCGGCCTTGGCGTTGGCGGCCCGATCGGCCACGCGACGAGCCTGCAGCAATTCGCTGTCGCCGCGATGCAGTTGCGACAGGTCGCGGAAAACGGCAAAGAAATTCGGACCGTCGGGCCGGGTCCGGCCAATTGCCATCGACAACGGAATGACGCCGCCCTGAGCGACCTTCCCGAGCACCTCGCGGCCCTGATCGAGCCCGCTCGACGCGCCGGCCTGCTGCACGCTGTCGAGGTCATCGAGCACGAGGCGGGCGCTTTCCGGCGCGAACAGCTCGATCAGGTTACGGCGCACCAGCGCCGCGCCATCGTAGCCGAACAGCGCCTCGGCGCTGCGGTTGCAGGCGTGGATGTTGCCGCCGGCGTCGAACATCAGGATGCCCTCGGCTGTGACGTCGAGGATCGCCGCAAGATCTTCGGCTTCGGCGTGGCCGGCGGCCGGAGGCGGGGCCACGACCAGGGGGGCCGGTGCAGCCGAGGCCGGCGCCGACATCGGTGCGGCGTCGGCCGCCGTCGGAACCGCGGCTGCGGTTCCGGGCACCGGGGCGAAGATCAGGGCATGGGCGGTATCGCCGTCCCAGGTGATCGTGAACAGGCGAGCTTCCGCCTTCACCTCCTCGCTGGAGGAGCCGTCGGCGGCCGAGATCGTGACGGGGGTGCCGGCCTCCGACTTGTTCGACGCGGACGACACGCCTGGCTCGACATAGAGCGCATCGAGCCCGCCTGCCTGCTCCAGGGCCGCAAGATCGGCGTAGCCCATCTGCCTGAAGAAGGCCGGATTGCCATAGAGCAGACGATCGAGCCGGTAGATCAGCATGCCCGTCGGCAGCAGGTCGAGCAGGATGCGGTCGCGCTGGCTGTCGCCCTGGGCCGGCGGCTCCTCGGGGCTGAGCCATTCGGTCTGCAGCTCCGCGCCATGATCGGTCGCCGTTTCCGTCGCCGACGGAATCTGCTGCTGCGGCGGGACCAACGGATCGCTCACGCGCGATCCCGGCTCGAGTGCCGCACTCGCGACGCCCGCGGCTGAGTTGCGGATCTCGCCTTCGAGCCGGGCCGACAGCTGACGCGCGAGTTCATGGAACGCACTGTTCTCCACCGGCGTGAGCACCGGATGCTTGGACTCGCCCGGAGCGCGGAACGGGACCACGTTCCCGGTCGTTTCGAGCCCGATGCCGTCGATGTGGTGTACGTCCGGCGCAATGGAAGCCTCACGCGATGACGCAGTGACGTTGTCCTGCTGCGGCGGCACATCTGCGGCCTGCACATGGTCGGATTGAGCAGGTTCGGTTTCGTCGGCGTCCGGAGCATCGATCGCGGCTGCATCGGTCGATGCGGGGCGACGCAGTGCGGCCAGCCGGTCCAGGGCGTCGAGGTCGCGACAGACGCCGAAGCCGCGATAGCCGGCATGGGTCCGTTCGTCCGTCAGGACAGGCAGTCCCGACAATTCGACCGCAAGCCGCTCGCCCTCGGCGGGCCAGCTGACGACGAGCCCGCTCCAGGTCTCTTTCGTTTCGATCGCGGCACCGACCCGCCCTTCGGGATCGAGGCCTAGCGATGCAGTGAGCTCATGCCAGGGACGGCCGAGCTTGGCGGCGCTGTGCCGCCCGATCAGGCGGGTGAATTCATCGGAGCCGATCGAGAACCGTCCCTCGGCATCCATCTGCCAGGAAAATCGGAGCGGATGGCGGCGGCCGACTGAAGGGTCCGCCGCGCCGGAATCGGCAGGATGCGCGTGATCTTCCGTTTGCGGCGCCGACGCCTTGAACAGGTCGGCCTCGGCCGGATCGTCGATCAGCAGGAACTCGGCCGGCGCTTCGTTCGACAGCGCGGGGGATTCGTCGTCGGTTTGGCGTTCAGTCATTGCATCCATCGGAAGAGGAGGCGAAGTCGCGACCGCGGGCCCAGCGGCAACGTCCACGGGGGCTGGTGATGCCGGGGCGGCATCTGCGGTTGGCTCAGGTATTGGCGCCGTGCCCGGCGCCTCGATCTCCTCGGCAGGGGCCGGCATCGGGACGGCCACCAGCCCAACCTGGTTGCCGCTGCCGATGCGGTAGAGCGCTGCGCGCTCCGTGCCGAACGTCACCTCGGCCATGCCATCGGCCAGCGCCGCCCTGCGTATCCCGACGAAATCCGGCTCGCTCAGGTCGCGCATGCCAAACAGGCGCCGTCCGGCTGAACTGATGCCGGCGAACTGACCGTCCTGGGTGAATGCGATCAGCGCATGCTCACTCGTCTCCACGAGCCGCTTCAGGCGATCCGCCAGGGGGAAGCTACGTCCACCCCCGTCGGCGCCGGTGATCAGCACCGCGCGCGTGCCATCCGGCAGATCGATCCGAGCGCAGCCGCAGGTCGCGAGCGTGCCGAGCGGCGCGCCGAAACCACGGAGGCGTTCGAGCCGCAAGGCGCCGGTCTCGGGCAGCCGCCGTCCCAATTGAGCGACCTGGCGACGATGCGCGTCGGCAGGGCCGAGCGTCTTAGCAATCAGCGCCGCTGCGCTCGCCGCGCCGAGGGCGCGCGCACCGGCCGCATTGGCCCACAGCACACGGCTGCCATCGGCCGACCATAGCCAGGCCGGCAGACTGCCGGCGGCGTGGACGGCCAGCCGGGGGTCGCTGAGGGCCTGCAATTCGAGATCGGCGTAGGTCATGGGCGACGACGGCAAACGGCTCTTGTGATGTTGATCGGCCGACGGATCGGCGGTCGGAACTGGTCGCGTTAAGAATTCGTTACTATCGCGCGTTTTGAGGGCCGAGGTCCACGGCGGGGCCGCGCTCCTGTCCTGCTAAAGCTTGGATAACCTTAATGTGTTCCTCGTGAGCCGCAGCGCGCGGAATCGCGGCGCCCCCCTGTTGGGGACCACGATGATACCTGGGCAGGTCGAGAGCTGCGCGGGCAACGGGACGGTCACCGCGAGGACGAGGCGCTAAGGGCGCAGCCAATCGTGACGTCAGAAGGAGGGAACCATGACCGACGACGGGCGACGATTCGAGATTCCGAAAGACATGCGGGCGATGGCGGAGGCAGGCTTCAACCAGGCACGTCAGACGTTCGAGAAGTTCCTGGCTGGAGCGGAGGCGACGGCCGGCTCGCTCGAACACCGCAGCACGACGGTGCGGGCCGGGGCCAAGGACATCGGCGCCAAGGTCTTGTCCTACGCTGAAAAGAACGTCGAGTCGTCGCTCGACTACGCCCAATCGCTGGTGCACGCCAAGGACCTGCCCGAGGTACTGCGGCTGCACGGCGAATTTGTTCAGGGCCAGATGCGGTCGCTCGCCGAGCAGGCAAGCGAAATGGGGCAGGCCATCGGCAAGGTTGCGATCGACGCCACAAAGCCTAAGGCCTGACCGAACGTTCTCCGCTCCCGAAAAATCTGGAAGCGGGTGCGGCAAACAGTTCCTGATAGTGGAATTTCCGTTGCGTTGCACAAAAGCGCCACGATATAGCTCTACGCGAGGTTGTTACCTCCCAGGGGCGGTTCCTCTGCGTGATCCGAAGTGACGTCCCGATTGCCGGGACGGTCCAGTCTCAATGTTTCGAAGGATGCATGCCATGACCAATGCCACCGATCCTTTCTCCGCGTCCATCATCCCGTTCGAGGTTCCCGAACAGATGCGCGCGTTCGCCGAAAAAGGCGTGTCCCAGGCCCGCGAGAACTACGCCAAGTTCAAGGACGCAGCGGAAACCCACAATTCGGCCATCGAGGCCTTCTTCGCCAACGCCAGCAAGGGCGCCGGCGCCTACTCGTCCAAGGTCATGGAATTCACGAAGGCCAATACCACGGCTTCGCTCGACTTCGCCCAGGAGCTGTTCGGCGTGAAGTCGCCGTCGGAGGCGATGGAGCTGTGGACGGGCTTCGCGCGCAAGCAGTTCGAGACCTTCACAGCCCAGGCCAAGGAGCTCGGCGAGCTCGGCCAGAAGGTTGCGGCCGAGACGGTTGAGCCGATCAAGGAAAGCGCCACCAAGCTGTTCAAGACGGCGGCCTGAGGGCCAGCCTCAAGTCTCGCCGGGTGCGCGGTACGGGCCGTGTGCCGGCATGGACGGCGGGAGACCATGACCCGGGCGCGTTCGCGGCCGGGTTTGCTTTCTGGGGCTCGCCGTTTGCACGGGGGCTCGTTCGGGCCGAAGCGGCGTCAAAAAACGCCGTCACGGCAGGGGACTTTATCCGTTCTCGGCCTTGCCAAATTCGCCCGTTGCACCTAGTTTCCGGCCCGTTCGGACGCCCCCTCGTGGGCCGTCCCATGCGGATGCAGTTGTAGCTCAGTTGGTTAGAGCGCCTGTCTGTGGAACAGGAGGTCGGTGGTTCGAGCCCACCCAACTGTACCATGGCCACGCCCATCGCTGTGCCGTTCGCAAGCTCACCTCCATCCGTGCTCCGCGCCCCATTGATACTGCGCCGTGATTTGTAGCCCCGTCGCGACCTCTCGCGCAGGGCCGGGGCGTGGGCGCAGAGCTTTGGTCGCGGAAGCCCGAGCCCGGTCTCCGTATTTCGACGGATATATCGCCGGGTCGTGCGCTCGCTTGCGGTTTTGCTGCGCCGGATCGGTAGCACGGCGTGGCGCCGTTGCTTGCGAATCCGGTCTCCTTCAATCACAGTTGGCGGCAACGAGGGGGAGGGGGCGATGAGAGGGATTGATCTCGATCCATGCATCTCTGCCGTACTGATCGCTATAGCCGCGCTGTTAGTCCCCGTAACCGCACGGGCCTATACCGCCGAGCAGGAGCAGGCGTGCACAGGCGATGCGTTCCGGCTTTGTAGTTCCGACATTCCCGATGTCGATCGTGTCACCGCCTGCATGGTCCGCCGCAAGGCCGAGCTGTCGCCGCCATGCCGCGCCCAATTCGGGCCGCCAGAGCGCCAGACAGCGTCATCGGGCCGCGCGGAGCGGCCGATGAGCATTCGTCCTGTCACCAGGAAGCCGATCACTGCGCGCGCCGGCAAATCGAAGAAGTCGACGCGACCGGACGCGACCTGAGCGATGCCGATGGCCGCATTTGGCGGCACCGGGAATGGCGGCGGTTCTCGACGCGCAGCCTCAACATGTAAATGCGATGGGGCATGACCGGATGTTGTCGAACATCGCGGCCTGATCTGCTGTTTTGCCTGCTTTGGTGTGACTCAAAAACCAATGCGTTTCGGCAATCAGGAGTTACGTCTTATCGATCGCTAAATTTATCTTCCGCGAATCAGTCCGCTGATTCATTTTCGCTGCCGGGGTCAATCTGGAGGCCAAGGTATGAACGTTATTGTTTTCGCATCGCGTAAGGGCGGTTCAGGCAAGAGCACCCTGGCCGCCCATCTCGCTGCGCAGATCAAGTCGAGCAAGTCTTGTCTGCTCATCGATGCCGACCCGCAGGGGTCGCTGACGCTTTGGCACAAGCTGCGCGGCACCAACGAGCCGCCGATCAAGACGGCCGTGAACTCGGTGAGCGCGATCGTGTCCGCCGCCCGCCGCGACGGCGTCGAATGGGTGCTGATCGATACACCGCCGACCATCTCGGCCGTCGTCGAGGATGCGATCAAGAACGCGACCATGGTGATCATCCCGGCCCGCCCCGGCGTGTTCGACGTCAACGCGGTACAGGAGACGATCCAGACCTGCCGCGCCGCGCGCAAGCCCTACGCGGTCGTTCTCAATGGCGCGCCGGCGCGCCGCGACGATGCCGAAAGCCCGATCGTCACCATCGCCCGCGAGGCGCTGGCGAAGTTCAAGGCCCCGGTGTGGGGCGGCCAGATCACCAACCGCGCCGATCTGCTGATGGCGCTGGGCCAGGGTGAAGGCGTGCGGGAATATTATGCGGAGGGCCGGGCTGCGGCCGAGATCGCACGCCTCTGGGCTGCGATCGAGCGTTCGGTGCGGGCGATTCGCGGGACTGTGTCGGCCAACGGCGCCATGCACAAGCAGGCGGCCTGATCGCGGCATCAGATGAGGCATCGACGCGCGGTCTTCCGCGCGTTTTTTGCGTCGGGTCACACGATCTGGCGTGAGTGCCGACCTCGCGCCGCGCGCGAGGGCGCGGCGAGGTCAGGCAACCATCAGGAAATAGAAGGCGATTGCCGGCGTCAGGGTCAGGATGACGGACCAGATCCCGACCGCCCAGAGAATGTCTTCGACGCTGAACCCCTGGTGCTCAGGGTATGGATGATCCTGCAAAGCCACGACGCCCTCGCGCTCTTTGATGTTTTCAACATCCATAGCGGAACATCTTTAAACACGAGGTTGCGGACTGCGCCGCTTTTGATCGCGTTTGTTAGCTCGGATTAACCAGGGAGATTCTGCTCCGGCTCCGCAGCGGCGGCGCGGCTCTGCCTGGCCGTTCCGATCGGGAAGGCAAGGCAGAGCCGGCGAATAGGTTGGGGCGTGCTCAGGCAACGCGGCTCTGCGTGGTCGTCGGCTGGCGCCGCTCGATCTGCTGATCCAACCGTGCGGCGAGGTCGTCGCCAACCTCCACCATCGGCAGCCGCACTTCGGGGCTCGCAATGACGCCGGTGCGCGCCAGCCAGTACTTGGCCGGTGCGGGGCTCGGCTCGGTGAACAGCAGCCGCGTCAGATGCTCGACCTGCGCCCAGCACGCTGCTGCCGCGTCGTGACGGCCGGCCTTCACGTGCTGCAGGATTGCGGCAAACGTCTCGGTCTCCAGATGTGCCGAGAGCAGGATGGCGCCGTCGGCACCGGCCTGCAGCGCATCGAAGCTCTGGGCGTCTTCGCCCGTCAGGATATGAAAGCCAGCGCGCCGGCGCGTGATCAGGTCGCGCGTCTGCGTGCGGTTGGCGCAGCAATCCTTGAGCCCAGCGATGGCGGGATGCTCGGCGAGCTGCAGCAACGTCTCGTTGTCGAGGCCGACCGCCGACCGATAGGGAATGTTGTAGAGCACGATCGGATGGGCGGTGCGGTCAGCCAACGCGGTGAAATGCGCCAGCAGGCCGCGCTGCGACGGACGCACGTAAGGCGGACTCGAGATCAGATAGAAGTCGATCGGCCATGACGCGGTTCGGTCGAGCGCTTCGATCACCTCGGCCGTCGCCACGCCGCCGACACCAAGACAGATCGGCAGCGACCGGCCGGTGGTGTCGAGCTCGTCCCGGACCACGCTGATCAGACGGGCGCGCTCGTCCCATGACAGCGCCAGTCCTTCGCCTGACGTGGCACCGAGCACCAGTCCATCGATCCGCTTGGCGGCGTAGTGCCGAACCAGACTGCGTAAGGATGGTTCGTCGAGCGCGCCATCGCGGAACGGCGTGATCAGGGGCAGCCAGAGGCCCTGCAATCGGGTCGTAACGTCGGTCATGGTCCATCTCCTTGGGTTGGCAGGAGCCGGAGACGGGACACGCAAAAAAAGCCCCGTCCTCGCGGCGGGGCTGGTGATGCGGCGGTGAATTCGAGAGATTCTAGCGCGCGCGTCCACATGTCCCCGGGAGGGGAGCTTTTTTCGACGACAACTTGGCGTGCGAAGACGTGGACATAAGATCTAGATGCGCGGTGCGGGCGATGCTGTCAACGCCGCATCGGGCACGACACGGAAACATTCGGCAAAAAAATAGCCGGGCCCAAATGAGCCCGGCTGGAGGTATTGGCCAAAGCGGCCGACACAATCACCTTCCAAGAGGGATTTCTGAACGCTCGCGCCACTGGAGGAGGGGGACAATGCGCAACGCCAACGCTCAGCACATCCTCAGTATGGGCTCTCGCATGGCGTCGCAGCAACCATGCAAGCCGCATGTCAGACATGCACAATCTTACGCCGGCCAGCGCTGCGCTTTGCTCACGACGAAGTCACGGAACACTTGAACGCGAGCGACCGTTTTCAATTCCTCGGGATAGACGAAGTAGGTGTCGAGCTGGATCGAATCCGACTCTCCGAACAATTGCACGAGACGGCTGTTTTCCTCGACGAGGTAGTCCGGCAGCGCGGCGATGCCGAGTCCTTGCTGGCAGGCGCGGACCAGGCCGAGAATGTTGTTGACCCTGAAATAGGCCTCGCGCGGACCGGAGCCGTTGCGGCCGGCATCGACCAGCCAGCTGCGGTTCTGGAGATGCGGCGCGACTTGGCCGTCGGCCAGCATGATGATGCGATGATCATCGAGCTCGTCGAGCGTGCGCGGCGTGCCGAAGCGCTTGACATATTCCGGTGAACAATAGGCGTGGAAGCTGATCGCGAACAGCTTGCGCTGGATCAGATCGGGCTGAGTCGGCTTGCGGGTGCGGATCGCCACGTCCGCCTCGCGCATCGACAGATCAAGCTCCTCGTCGGTGACGATCAGCGAGATCCGGATCTCCGGATAGAGGGCGGTGAATTCTCCGAGTCGCGGGATCAACCAGTTGATGCCGACGCCCGGCGTGGTCGTGATCTTCAGGTCGCCGCTCGGGCGCTCGCGGCTGTCGGTCAGCTTGGCGCGCGCCGCCTGCAGCTGCATGAAGACGTCATGCGCGGTTCGGAACAGGAGGTCGCCTTGCTCCGTCAGGATCAGCCCGCGGGCATGGCGGTGGAACAGCGAGACTGCGAGCTCCTGCTCGAGCGCGCTGACCTGGCGCGACACCGCCGATTGCGACAGCCCGAGCTGCTCCCCGGCATGCGTGAAGCTGCCTGCTTCCGCCGCTGCGTGAAACACCTTTAGCTTGTCCCAATCCATATCCGTAAATCCATCCCGTGATCGTGGCATCGTCAGTTCATTCCGCCGCGGCGCGTTCGCTCGCGGCGTGGGCGAGGAAGCGTTCGGCCTCGAGGGCGGCCATGCAGCCCATGCCGGCTGCGGTGATCGCCTGCCGATAGGTTTCATCGGCGACGTCGCCGGCCGCAAACACGCCGGGAACGGAGGTCGCGGTCGAGCCCGGCGCCACCTCGACGTAACCGGAAGGCTTCAGTTTCAGTTGCCCCGCGACCAGCTCGGTTGCCGGCGCGTGGCCGATTGCAACGAACACGCCATCGGCGGGCAGCTCGGTGAGCGCGCCGGTCTTGACGTTCTTGAGCCGGACATGCGTGACCTTGGATGGCGAGCTGGCGCCGCAGATCTCATCGAGGGCGCTGTCCCAGACGACCTTGATCTTGGGATGCTTGAACAGCCGCTCCTGCAGGATGCGCTCGGCGCGGAAATGGTCGCGCCGGTGTACGACGGTGACGGTCGATGCGAAATTGGTCAGGAACAACGCTTCCTCGACCGCGGTGTTGCCGCCGCCGACGACGACGACCTCCTTTCCGCGATAGAAGAAGCCGTCACAGGTCGCACAGGCCGAGACCCCGAAGCCCTTGAACGTCTCCTCCGACGGCAGCCCGAGCCAGCGCGCCTGGGCGCCGGTCGCCAGAATGACGGTCTCGGCGAGGTAGACGTCACCGGAGTCGCAGGTCAGGCGGAACGGACGCTGTCCCAGCTCCAGCTTGGTCACGAGGTCCGTCTTGATCTGGGCGCCGACATGCGTCGCCTGCTTTTCCATCTGCTCCATCAGCCAGGGACCCTGGATGACGTCGGCAAATCCCGGATAGTTCTCCACGTCGGTGGTGATGGTGAGCTGGCCGCCTGGCTGGATGCCCTGAATCAGCACCGGCTCCAGCATAGCTCGTGCCGCGTAGATCGCCGCCGTATAGCCAGCAGGGCCGGAACCGATGATGACGACTTTGGCATGGATCGGAGCTTGCATGTGGCCGAAGACTCGCTGGAAAAGGGAGGATTACCGACGCAGCGAGCGGAATGCGCTGAAGAAACGCTCCGAAGCCCCATCGAAAATGTCAAATCCAAGTCTAAGCCATCTGGCAAGCTATGCAAGAATTGCAACGCATCTCGGCGAATTTTCCCTTCACGAGCCGGTCAACAGGGGAAATCTAAAGCAATAAAATTGCGTGGATTGACCGGCTTGCGCTAAGAGAGTTGCCCATCGTCGCCCGGCGCCCCCTGCGCCTCCTCCTGTTCCGCCAGAGCCCACAATCCCCGTGTCCAAGAATCTTGATGAGATCGATCTCAAAATCCTGAGCGAAATTCAGGCCGACGGCAGGATCACCAATGTCGAGCTCGCCAAGCGGGTCGGCATCTCGCCGCCGCCTTGCTTGCGCCGCGTGCGGACCCTGGAGGAGGAAGGCTACATCACCGGCTACCGGGGCCTGCTCGACCCGCGCAAGCTCGGCTTCGACGTGACCGTGTTCGCCTCGGTCCACCTGTCGAGCCAGGCGGACGCCGACCTGAAGGCGTTCGAAGAGTTCGTGCGGTCCGAGCCGCTGGTGCGGGAATGCTGGATGCTGTCCGGCGAGGTGGACTTCATCCTGAAATGCGTGGCGCCGGACATGGCGACGTTTCAGGAGTTCGTGACCCACCTGACGGCGGCACCTCACGTGCGCAACGTGCGAACGTCCCTGGTGCTGCACAACTCGAAATACGAGGCGGCGGTGCCGCTCGAGGTCAAGGGACGCAGCTAGGCCCACCGCCATTCCGGGGTCGCCTCGTTCGAGGCGCCCCGGAATGACTGTGAGTGAAAGCCTACGCCTTCTTACGCAGCATCGCGTCGAGGCTGATCGGACCCCCGCCGGCCGTCGCCAGATAAAGGCATGAGAAGCAGAATGCGATTGCCGCGGTGCCGTTGTTCAGGAGCGGCAGCCACACCGGCTCACCTGTCTTGAACATGTGACCGAGGAAATAGGCGAAGGCCATCTGACCCGACAGAATGAACGCGACGGGCCGCGTGAGCAGACCCACCATCAGCAATCCGCCCAGCACGAGCTCGATCAGGCCGGCCGTATAGATGAGCGGCGGAATGTTTGCGAAATACGGAAGCACTGGAAACTTGAAGATCTTCGCCACGCCGTATTGAAACAACAACAGACCCGTGACGAAGCGAAACAGGCTGAGTACAGCCGGTTGCCATTTCGAGAACATCTGCTCCATGTCGATCATCCCCCAATCAAAGCCATCATGATGCGACGGACCGGACCCATCCTCCCGGCACGGCTCGTCGGTTCTGCACTAGCTCATTCCCGAAAGCCCGTCACCGGCGTGTGGCCTGGAGCCCGATGAATTGACCGTGTGCTGCCGAACGCCATTGTGCCGCAGTGCGGCCGGCCAAACGACGAAGGGCCGCGCCTTCGCGCAGCCCTGGTTTCGTCCGAACGGTTACAGGCACCGCTCCGGTGCCTCGGGTCCTCAGCGCCACTCGACCTTGGCGATCTCGTAGGACTTGGCGCCGCCGGGCGCCATGACCTCGACGGTAGTGCCCATCTTCTTGCCGATCAGCGCGCGCGCCAGCGGCGAGGTGATCGAGATCTTGCCCTTCTTGGCGTCCGCCTCGACCTCGCCGACGATCTGCCAGACCGTCTTCTTCTCGGTGTCCTCGTCGATCAGGGTCACCGTCGCGCCGAACTTGATCGTGTCGCCGGAGAGCTTGGTCACATCAATGATGTCGGCGCGCGCGAGCTTGTCCTCGAGCTCGGCGATGCGGCCCTCGTTGTGAGACTGCTCTTCCTTGGCGGCGTGATATTCCGCGTTCTCGGACAGGTCGCCATGCGAACGCGCTTCCGCGATATGTTCGATGATGCGCGGACGGTCCACCGATTGGCGCTGCTTGAGCTCGTTCTCCAACGCGGCGTAGCCCATCGAAGTCATGGGAACCTTTTCCACCATCTCTTCTCGTCCTTCAGTCGTGCGGGCGGGGGCGCGCACGATCAGCATCTTCAGAATAGGCCTTTGCGGCTCAAAGCAAAGCCTCAAGGCCCGGCAAGACCGTCCCGTCAAAGGCCGGTACAACATCGAACGGGGCGGCGAGTTCCTGAAAGCTTCTATTGCCGATTGTTGCCAACCGCTTAGCGGGCGTTCGCCCGCACGCTGCGATTAGTTTTCGGAAAAGTAACTCTGCAGGGTGCGGACCTCAAGGTCTCCCCCGAGATAGGCACGGATGCCTTGCGCGGCCGCCACGGCACCCGAAAGAGTGGTGTAATACGGCACTTTATGCAAGAGGGCAGCGCGCCGCAGCGAGCGGCTGTCGGCCAGCGCCTGCGGGCCTTCGGTGGTGTTGAAGACCAGCTGGATGTCGCCGTTGGTGATGGCGTCCACGATGTGCGGCCGGCCTTCCAGCACCTTGTTGATCTTCTCGGTCGGCACGCCCTGGTCGGTCAGGAAGCGCTGGGTCCCGGAAGTCGCTACCACCTTGAAGCCGAGTTCGTGCAGCATCCGCACCACCTCGGTGATGCGCGCCTTGTCGCTTTCACGCACCGACACGAACACCGTTCCTTTGCGCGGCACGCGTGTGCCGCCCCCGAGCTGGCTCTTGGCGAACGCCACGGCGAACGAGCGGTCGATGCCCATCACCTCGCCGGTGGAGCGCATCTCCGGGCCGAGCACGGTGTCGACGCCGGGGAAGCGGGCGAACGGGAAGACCGATTCCTTCACCCCGACATGCTTGAGCGCGCGCTTGGTCAGCCCGAAATCGGCGAGCTTCTCGCCCGCCATGATCCGGGCCGCGATCTTGGCGACCGGCGTGCCGACCACCTTGGCGACGAAGGGCACCGTGCGCGAGGCGCGCGGATTGACCTCGAGCACGTAGATCGTGCCGTCCTTGATCGCATATTGCACGTTCATCAGGCCGACGACGTCGAGCCCGAGCGCCAGCTCGCGGGTCTGCCGCTCAAGCTCGGCGATGGTCGCCTCGTCGAGCGAATGCGGCGGCAGCGAGCAGGCGGAATCGCCGGAATGGATGCCAGCCTCCTCGATGTGCTCCATGATGCCGACGATGAAGGTGTCCTTGCCGTCGGAAAGGCAGTCCACATCGATCTCGGTGGCGTCCGACAGGTAGCGGTCGAACAGCAGCGGGTTCTTGCCCAGCACCGTGTTGATCTGGCCGGTCTTGTCGTTGGGATAGCGCGCCTTGACGTCGGCCGGCACCAGCTCCGGCAGGGTGCCGAGCAGGTAGTCGCTGAGCTGGTTGTCCTCGCGGATGATCTGCATCGCGCGGCCGCCGAGCACATAGGATGGGCGCACCACCAGCGGCAGGCCGAGATCGGCCGCCACCAGGCGCGCCTGCTCGACCGAATAGGCGATGCCGTTCTTCGGCTGCTTCAGATGCAGCTTGTCGAGGATGCGCTTGAAGCGGTCGCGGTCCTCGGCCAGGTCGATGGCTTCCGGCGAGGTGCCGAGGATCGGTACCTCGGCGGCTTCGAGCGCGCGCGCGAGCTTCAGCGGCGTCTGGCCGCCGAACTGCACGATGACGCCATGCACGGTGCCGTTCTTGCGCTCGGTGGCGATGATCTCGAGCACGTCCTCGGCCGTCAGCGGCTCGAAATACAGCCGGTCGGCGGTGTCGTAGTCGGTCGAGACCGTCTCCGGATTGCAGTTGACCATGATGGTCTCGTAGCCGGCATCGGCCAGCGCGAAACAGGCATGGCAGCAGCAATAGTCGAACTCGATGCCCTGGCCGATCCGGTTCGGGCCGCCGCCGAGAATGATCACCTTCTTCTTGTCCGACGGCGCGCTCTCGTCGCCGAGAGCGCCGGCAAACGGCGTCTCATAGCTCGAATACATGTAGGCGGTCGGCGAAGCGAACTCCGCTGCGCAGGTGTCGATTCGCTTGAACGCCGGACGGACGCCGAGCGCCTGCCGCTTGGCGGCGACCTCGGCTTCGGTGGTGTTGGCGAGCACCGCGAGCCGCGCGTCGGAGAAGCCCATCGCCTTCAGCGTGCGCATGCCGCTGGCATTCGGCGGCAGGCCATGACGGCGAACCTTGTCCTCCATCTCGACGATGCCGCGCATCTGCGCCAGGAACCACGGATCGATCTTGCAGGAGTTGAAGATGTCCTCGTCCGACCAGCCGAGGCGCATCGCCTGCGCCACCTGGAGCAGGCGGTTCGGGGTCGGCGTGCCCAGGGCGGCGCGGATCGCATTCTTGTCATCGCCGCGGCCGAGCCCCTCGATGTCGATCTCGTCGAGGCCGGTGAGGCCCGTCTCCAGGCCGCGCAGCGCCTTTTGCAGGCTTTCCTGGAAGGTGCGGCCGATCGCCATGACTTCGCCGACCGACTTCATCGAGGTCGTCAAGGTGGTCGAGGCGCCCGGGAATTTCTCGAAGGCAAAGCGGGGGATCTTGGTGACGACGTAGTCGATCGTCGGCTCGAACGAGGCCGGGGTCGCGCCGCCGGTGATGTCGTTGGCGATCTCGTCCAGCGTGTAGCCGACCGCGAGCTTGGCCGCGACCTTGGCGATCGGGAAGCCGGTCGCCTTGGAGGCCAAGGCCGAGGAGCGCGACACGCGCGGATTCATCTCGATCACGACCATGCGGCCGTCGGCCGGGTTGACGCCGAACTGCACGTTGGAGCCGCCGGTCTCGACGCCGATCTCGCGCAGCACCGCCAGCGAGGCGTCGCGCATGATCTGATATTCCTTGTCGGTCAGCGTCAACGCCGGCGCCACCGTGATCGAGTCGCCGGTGTGCACGCCCATCGGATCGAGGTTCTCGATCGAGCAGACGATGATGCAGTTGTCGTGTTTGTCGCGGACGACCTCCATCTCGTACTCCTTCCACCCGAGCACCGATTCCTCGATCAGCACTTCGTTGGTGGGGGAGGCATCGAGACCGCGCTCGATGATGTCGAGATATTCTTCCTTGTTGTAGGCGATGCCGCCGCCGGTGCCGCCCATGGTGAAGGAGGGACGGATAATCGCGGGCAGGCCGATCTCGGACAGCGCCATCAGCGCCTGTCCCAGCGCATGCTCCTGATAGCGCTTGCGGCGCTCGTTCTCGCCGAGCGTCCATTGCCGGTCGAGCTCGTCGCGCGCGGCGCCCGACAGCGTCTCGCGCTCGGCCAAGTATTTGTCGCGATACTGCTTCTTCAGCGCCGACGCATTGGCGAGCCGCGACTTCGGCGTCTGCAGCCCGATCTTCTCCATCGCATTGCGGAACAGCTGGCGGTCCTCGGCCTTGTCGATCGCGTCAGCCGTCGCGCCGATCATTTCGACGTCGAACTTCTCCAGTGTCCCCTGCCGGCGCAGCGACAGCGCGCAGTTCAGCGCGGTCTGCCCGCCCATGGTCGGCAGCAGTGCGAAGCCGCCGGGGATGACGTGGCGTTCCTTCTCGATGATCTTGGCGACGATCTCCGGCGTGATCGGCTCGATATAGGTCGCATCGGCCAATTCCGGATCGGTCATGATCGTGGCCGGATTGGAATTGACGAGGACGACGCGATAGCCCTCCTCCTTCAGCGCCTTCACCGCCTGCGTACCGGAATAGTCGAATTCGCAGGCCTGGCCGATCACGATCGGACCGGCGCCAATGATCAGGATGGTCGAGATGTCGGTTCGTTTCGGCATTCAAGCTCACGGGCAAGAAACGGGCAGGAATTGGGCACAAAAAAAGGGCGCGCGTGCCGCGCGTCCCCGAAGGCCAAGGCGCGACCATTGCTCGCGCGCGAGCGGTCTTTAGACCAGTTTCCTCTGAGCGAAAAGGGTTTTGGGCCGAAATCAACGGCCAATTTGGCCGAAGAGGGTCTGAGGGGCGCGGCGCCGTCGCTGGCTCGCCGAGCCGAAGCTGCGCGGCAGCGACGGCTGGAGGCCCGGCCTGGACTTGAACCAGGTTCAAGAGCGTTGCACCGCTCTTCGCGTCGTAGCTTCCGCCACCGGGCCGGGGGTGATCTTACCTCTCACGGCCGCGTGAGCCAGCCCGTGTTTCAGTTAACCCTAATCCGGTTGCTCGATGTTGGGCCACCGCGTGGGCTGGTCGGGTCGGCCGGTCACACGGTTCCCATTGCCGGCTGCGCCACGAAGGTCATGCGCCAGGGATTGTGGCCGATATTCTTCGGCGCCCGGACGGCAGTGAGGCCGGCCTTCTTCAGCCGTGCCAGGATCTCGGCCTCGCTGTAGCGCTGCAGGCCGACCTTGGTCCGCAACTGCCGGTAATCGGACAGGGCAGTGGCGACCAGCCCGACCAGGGCATCCTTGAGGAAGCCGTCCCGCGCCGCGAACATCAGCAGCGCGAGCACGTCACGGCCCATGCCGACGTCCGGACGCAGGACGTCGCCGAGGACGAACTTTCCCGACGGCTTCAGCAGCCGCTTGATCACGGCCAGGGCTGCATCGAATTCCGCCTCGCTCATGTACTGGGCCACGGAGTTCATGACCACGAGGTCGATCGAGCCTTCCTGCATGTTGCGCAGCTCGTCCAGCGACCGCACGCGGATCTTGGTGTTGGGGGCGAAGCGCGCGATCAGCCGGCCGCGCACGCCCGGCGCCGGCTCGGCCAGGATGAGCGTCATGCAGGCGTCGGCGACCTTCGCGGCCGACAGGGCCTCTCCGCAGGAATAGTCGAGAACGACCGCGTCGGGCGAGGGAATATAGCCGACGATGTCGCGCGCGATCCCCTCGAAGTGCAGGTCGCGATGCAGCTTGCTCGCATAGATCGTGTGCGTGGAATCGTAATAATCGATCCAGTCGTCCATGGCGGGTTCCGGCAAACACAGTTCCTTGATCGGAACTGGAGGGGTCAGCGAGCGTTAACGGGTCCGATCATCCGTGTCCATCGCTGCTTCTAACAGGAAGGCCAAGCCGTGAGTAAAGCAAAGACCGACAAGACCGCCCCCGAGCTCGATACCCCGACCGATCTGTCCCCGGATGCCGTGAACAAGATCTCGACGGCATTGAACACGCTGCTTGCGGACGCCTTTGCGCTCTATCTGAAGACCAAGAACTTCCACTGGCACGTCAGCGGACGGCATTTCCATGACTACCACGAGATGCTCGACGAGCAGTCGGACGCGATCTTTGCCACCACGGACCAGCTCGCCGAGCGCGTGCGCAAGCTCGGTGGCACCACGCTGAAATCGATCAGCCAGATCAGCAAGCTGCAGACCATCAAGGACAACAACGAGGAGTATGTGCCGCCGCGCGAGATGTTGCGGGAGTTGATGGAGGACAACAAGCACGTCGCGGCTGCGATGCGGAAAGCGCACGGGCTGTGCGACGACAATGACGATCCCGCCACCGCGGGATTGCTGGAGACCTTCATCGACGAGACCGAGCGCCGCACTTGGTTCTTGTTCGAAGCCAGCCGCCAGGAAGGCAGCAACGCGGCATAGGCGGGCCCGCGTCGAGTTGAGGTCCCGGGCGCGCTGCGAGGACGTGGCGCGCCGGTCCGGCCTCGATGCCGGCCTCCGGCTCATACCATGCCAGGCTATGCGGAGTGGCCGAGTGCCGACCAGCTCCGATAGATCATGTAAGCTGCCACCACGAACACCACCGTGGCAAACAGCTTGTTCAAGGTGCCGCGTGTACCGGACAGGCGAGCCGCCAGCTTCGCACCGACCAGGCCACCGGCGATGCCGGCGACGAGAAAGGTCGCCGCCAGCGCCCAGTCGACCAGTCCCGACAGCGCGTAGTTTGCTGCGGTCGTCAGTCCGAACGCCGTGACGGACACGAGCGAGGAGCCGATCGCGTAGAGGATCGGCATGCCCGTCGCAAACATCAGAGCCGGAACGATCAGGAAGCCGCCGCCGATGCCGAAGAAGCCGGACAGTGTTCCCGTGCCGAAACCGAATGCCAATAGCGGCAGCAGATTGTCGCGCGAAAGCTTGACGTCCAGCTGGCTGTTCGTGCCGCGCCTGCGCAGCATCAACAGGCCGATCACGATCATGACCAGGGCGAACAGCAGCAGCAGCTTCTGACCGTCGACCATCTTGCCGAGCGTCGAGCCAGCGAAGGCGCCGACCACGCCCGTTGCAGCAAACACCAGCGCGCAAGGCCATTTGACGTTCCCGGAGCCGGCATGATTGGCGAGATTGGCCGCCGCGTTGATCGCCACGGCGACCGCGCTCGTGCCGATCGCGACGTGGGGATTGCCGACGCCGACCAGATACACCATGAGCGGCACGGCCAGCACCGATCCGCCCCCGCCGATCAGGCCGAGCGTGAATCCGACGAAAGAGCCGGACAGCGAGCCGAGCGCAAGCTGGGCAGCGGACAAGGTCATCCTGCGATGCTCCGGAGTGGCGTGCCGCGCCGGTGCCCGGCCGTTGCCAAATGGGAAAGCCGAGCCGCGACGTCTGCCGCGTGGTCGGTGGGGCGAGGGGTGCCCTAGAGTGCGTTGAGCGGGACTTTCAGGAAGCGCCGGCCGTCCTGATCGGGCGTCGGCAGCCGTCCCGCCTTCATGTTCACCTGCAGGGAGGGGATGATCAGCTTGGGCATGTCCAAGGTGCGGTCGCGCGCCTCGCGGGCGGCGACGAACTGATCCTCGGTGATGCCGTCGCGGACGTGGATGTTGTGCGCGCGCTGCTCGGCCACCGTCGTTTCCCAGCGGATGTCGCGGCCGTTTGGACCGTAGTCGTGGCACATGAACAGCCGCGTCGCGTCAGGCAGCTCCAGCACCCGGCGGATCGAGCGATACAGCGTGCGGGCATCGCCGCCAGGAAAGTCGGCGCGTGCCGAGCCGCCGTCCGGCATGAATAGCGTGTCGCCGACGAAGGCGGCGTCTCCGATCACATGAGTCATGCAGGCCGGCGTGTGCCCCGGCGTATGCATGGCGAAGGCGGTGATTGCGCCGATCCGGTAGGTGTCGCCATCATGGAACAGGCGGTCGAACTGGCTGCCGTCGCGCTGAAACTCGGTGCCTTCGTTGAAGATCTTGCCGAACGTCTCCTGCACCATCCTGATGTTGGCGCCGATGCCGATCCTGCCGCCCAGCCTTGACTGGATGTAGGGCGCCGCCGACAGATGATCGGCATGGACATGGGTCTCGATCAGCCAGTCCAGTTGCCAGCCGCGATCCTCGATCAGGCGAATGATCTCGTCGGCCGAATGCGGCGCGATGCGCCCCGATGCATAGTCGATGTCCATGACCGAATCGATCACCGCGCAGGCCCGCGAGTCTGGGTCCTTGACCACATAGCTGACGGTGTTGGTGGCGCGATCGAAGAACGGTGTGACCTCGGGTTTCACTGACAGGTCGACCGGATGTGGAATGCCGGACATTCAAGCCTCCCTCATTCTGAAGCGACTGCGGCGAGCGAGGGCCGGCGGCTCGCGAGCATGCGGGCTGCGGCCATTCCGATCATCATGGCCGTGACGAACAGGACGATGGCAGGCGAGCCGTAGCCGAGCGCCACGAAGGCCGGGCCCGGGCAGATGCCGGCGAGGCCCCAGCCGATGCCGAAGATCGCAGGGCCGGTTGCGATCCGCCAATCCAGCGTCTGCGAGGATGGCAGGTGGAATTGCTCACCGAGGACGGGACGCCGGCGCCGGAAAACCAGTCGGAAGCCGGCGAAGCTGACCCCCACCGCTCCAGCCATCACGAGGATCAGGCTCGGATCCCAGCCGCCGAAGCGGATCGCCGCGAAATCGAGGAAGTTGAGCACCTTCTCTGGATTGGACATGCCGGAGAGCAGCAGCCCGAGTCCGAAGATGAGGCCGACGGTGAACTGGACGAAAATGATCATGGTGCCTCACAGCACGTGGCGAACGAGGAAGGTGGTCACGACCGCGGTGGCCATGAACACCAGCGTGGCGACGATCGAGCGCGGCGACAGGCTGGCGATGCCGCAGACGCCATGACCCGAGGTGCAGCCGTTGCCCCAGACCGCCCCGAAGCCGACCAGCAGCCCGGCTGCAACCATATCGATCGAACCGACCTCCAGCTTCAGCGGCGGCAGGCTCCCGCTGACGATGCGGACTGCAAGGGCGGCCGCGACCAGCCCTCCTATGAAGGCGAGCCGGCCAGCGAGCGCACCGTCCCAGGGCGGCAACAGCCGCGCGGCAATGCCGCTGACGCCGGCAATACGGCCGGTCAGGCCCATCAGCATGACGGCTGCAGCGCCGATGAGGGCGCCGCCTGCGAGCGCCGTGACCGCTGTATACTCCGTGATCATATCGTCCTTGATTCCCTCGTCGGGGGCATGTTGCAATCGGCTGTCATGTGCATTATTGCATATATACGAAAATGAAGAAGTAACAATCATGACAACACAGGCCAGGCGCAAAACCCGTGAGGCCATGGTGGCGGCGCTCGACGACAAGGCGGAGGAGGCGGCGGGCCTGCTCGCTGCCATGGCGAATTCGAAGCGCCTCATGGTGCTCTGCAACCTCATCGACGGCGAGCGCGCGGTCGGCGATCTCGCCGAACAGGTCGGGTTGCGACAGGCGGCGCTGTCTCAGCATCTCGCGAAGATGCGCGCGCTCGATCTCGTCGCCACCCGGCGCGATGGCCAGACCATCTACTATCGGCTGGCGAGCCGGGAGGTCCGCGAGATCCTGCAGACGCTGTATCGGCTGTATTGCGCCTGATCAGCGCGCCTGGTGCCACAGGCGCGTGAGCGGGCCGCCCGCGCCGAGCACAGGATCGGTCGCGGGCAGCGGCACCTCCGGAATGGTTTTCGATGCGCGGGCGTGGTTCTCCGGCGTCGGCCGCGTGATCTGCATCTTCGGTCCGGGCGGATAGGCGCCGACGATGCAGAAATCGCTGCTGGCAGCGATGCATTGATGTCCAGTGCCGGCCGGCAGGATGGCGACGTCGCCCGGCCTGAGCTCCAGCTCCCGGCCCTGATCGCCGCCGAAGCGGACCCGCGCCGTTCCGCCGGCGACACCCAGCGCCTCATGCACGGTCGCGTGATAGTGCAGATAGTCGTAGACGCCGTTGCGCCACATGTCGCCCCAGCCATTGGCGGCGAACACGCGCTCGATGTCGGCCGCCGGATCGGCGCCACCCAGATCGATGACGGCCTTGTAGACCAGGAACGGCATCGGATTATTGGGCACCAGGCCGTCATCCGCGAACACGATGCTGAGCGGTTCGATCGACTTGACGCGGGGCGAGGGGGCGGCAGGCATGGCGACCTCGGAACAAAGGATGGGGCCTCGCCCTATCAATCGGCCTGCGCGGCCGCCGTTCCAGGCTCACGCCTTGGGCAGCTCGAGCACCGGGCAAGTCGTGGTGGCGTGCGCCAGCAGGCGCCCTTGCGAATCGGCGATGCGTGCCTCGGCGGTCGCGGCGCGGCGTCCGAACGACAGCGTCCTGCCCTCCGTTCTCACGATGCCGGTGGTCTCGGTCATTGCCTTGATGAAGGAGACCTTGAATTCCCGCGTGGTGTAACCGCTGCCCTGCGGGCACATCGTGGGACGGCGAGCCCCATCGCGGAATCCAGCAGGATCGCGGTGTAGCCGCCATGCACCGAGCAGATCGGATTGTAGTGCCGCAAGGCCGGCACGCTGTGCATGACGACCCGGCCGGGCTCGGCGCTGCAGTCGAACGGCGCGACGGTCTGCATGATCGGCGGCTGCGGCAAGGTCCCGGCGAAGATGCCGCGCACGAAATCGAGCCCGGGCATCGAGGCCAGTACCGCCAGGGGCACCACGCCGAATTCAGCGCGCGAATCCGTCTCGCTCATATTGTCGATCTACAATATATGATGATCATCATATGAATGCGGTGCGAAAAGATCGAGGGCAAAACAGATGCCGGCGATCACAAGATTGCGGACAGAAAAATGCCCGGGACCAGCCCGGGCATGTCGAGTGTCGTCAAGCTGCCGACCTCAGGCTGCGCTGCGCTTCTTCTCGCGCATCAGCTCGGCGAAGCGCTGAAAGAGGTAATGCGAGTCGCGCGGGCCGGGCGAAGCTTCCGGGTGGTACTGCACCGAGAACACCGGTTTGCCCTCGAGCTGGATGCCGCAATTCGAGCCGTCGAACAGCGAGATGTGGGTCTGCGTCGCGCCCGATGGCAACGTGTCCTGGTCGACCGCGAAGCCATGGTTCATCGAGGTGATCTCGACCTTGCCAGTGGTCTCGTCCTTGACCGGATGGTTGGCGCCGTGATGGCCCTGGTGCATCTTCTTGGTCTTGGCGCCGACCGCAAGCCCGAGCATCTGATGGCCGAGGCAGATGCCGAAGGTCGGTGTGCCCGACGAAATCACCTGCTGAATGACCGGCACGGCATATTTACCGGTCGCCGCGGGATCGCCGGGTCCGTTCGACAGGAACACGCCGTCCGGCTTCATCGCCAGGATGTCCTCGGCCGGCGTCGTCGCCGGCACCACCGTCACCTTGCAGCCGACGCCGGCGAGCAGGCGCAGGATGTTGCGCTTGATGCCGTAGTCGATCGCGACGACGTTGAACTCCGGATTGACCTGTCGGCCGAAGCCCTCGTTCCACACCCAGGGGGTCTCGTCCCAGGTGAAGCGCTGGGCGGAGGTCACCATCGGCACGAGGTCCATGCCCTCCAGGCCGGGCCATTCCCGCGCTTCCTTCTTCAGGGCGTCGAGGTCGAAATTGCCGTCCTTGGCATGCGCGATCACGGCGTTCGGCATGCCCTTGGAGCGGATCAGCGCGGTCAGCGCCCGGGTGTCGATGCCGGACAGCCCGATGATTCCGCGCGCACGCAGCCACTGGTCGAGATGGCGGGTGGCGCGGTAGTTCGACGGATCGGTGATCGCGGTGCGCAGGATCACCCCGCGTGCGCCCGGCGTCGCCGCCATGTTCACCGTCTCGATATCCTCGTCGTTGGTGCCGACATTGCCGATATGCGGGAAGGTGAAGGTGATGAGCTGGCCGGCATAGGACGGATCCGTCAGGATCTCCTCATAGCCGGTCATGGCGGTGTTGAAGCAGACCTCGCCCACGGCGTGGCCTTCGGCGCCGAGGCCGTAGCCTTCCAGCACCGTGCCGTCGGCGAGCACGAGGAGCGCGGTCGGTTTATGGTCCGGCCAGGCGGCGTCAGTATCGATGTGTGTCATGAGGCCCCTACATAGTGCCCCAGGCGCGCGGCGTCAAAGCGGGAAGCGGCCGATTCACATGCGATTTCGGTCAATTCGGCCGGAGTTTCGAGGCATCCGACCGGAACGGATGCGGAACCGTGTTGTTTCGGGTGGGCGAACCGCCTAGACCAGCGCCAATGGATTTTGAGAGGGCGAGAGCATGCTGCGCGACGACATCAACAATGCGGTCAAGGAGGCGATGAAGGCCAAGGACGAGCGCAAGCTGTCCACCCTTCGCATGGTGAACTCGACCTTGAAGAACGCCGACATCGCCGCGCGCGGCGAAGGCAAGCCGCCCTTGACCGACGCCGACGTGCTCGCGGTGCTGCAGAAGATGATCAAGCAGCGTCAGGAGTCGGTCGAGCTGTATGAAAAGGGCGGCCGCGCTGAGCTCGCCGCCGGCGAGCGCGAGGAGATCGCGGTCATCTCGGCCTATCTGCCGAAGCAGATGAGCGACGACGAGGTGAAGACCGCCATCTCCGCTGCAGTCGCCGAGACCGGCGCCGCCGGCATGAAGGACATGGGCAAGGTGATCGCCGTGCTGAAGGCCAAGTACACCGGGCAGATGGATTTCGCCAAGGCGAGCGCGCTGGTGAAGGCGGCGCTGTCGGGCTAGGCCGCGCGACGCGAAGCGCCCATGCATCCCCACATCGTCATGCCCGGGCTTGTCCCGGGCATCCACGTCTTTAAGACTGTCATCAAGAAGAAAGACGTGGATGGCCGGGCCTTCGCCGCGCCGAAGGGGCTTCGGCCCCGCAGGCGGGTCTTCGCCTGGCCATGACGGAGAGAACAATGCTCAAGGAAACGTCCGACTACGACCAGCTCACTCGCGACTTCCGCTGGGACATCCCGGCGCAGTTCAACATCGCGGTCGCGACCTGCGATCGCCACGCCGACGGCTCGGGGCGCCTGGCGCTGATCGTCGTCGAAGAGGACGGCGCCGCACGGCGCGTCTCATTCGATGAGCTGCGCGATTACTCCTGCCGCTTCGCCAACGTATTGAAGGCCGATGGTCTCGCGCAGGGCGACCGCGTCGCGGTGTTCCTGTCGCAGTCGCTGGAGCTGCCGATCGTCCATCTGGCGGCGTTCCGCGCCGGTCTCGTCTCGGTGCCGCTGTTCACGCTGTTCGGCGAGGACGCGCTGCAATTCCGGCTGCAGAACTCCGGCGCCAAGGTCGTCGTCACCGACGCCACGGGCCTTGCGAAGCTCGCGCGCATTCGCGACCGCCTGCCGGAACTCAAGACGATCTATGTCACTGACGGCGACGGCCTCGGCGCCCAAGCCTTCTGGCCGACGCTGGAGCGCGCCTCCGATCAATTCCCGACCGTCGCCACGTCGAGCGACGACCCTGCCATCATCATCTATACCTCGGGTACGACCGGAAATCCCAAGGGCGCGCTGCACGCCCATCGCGTACTGCTCGGCCACCTGCCCAATGTCGAGATGGTGCACGGCTTCCTGCCGAAGCCCGGCGACGTCATGTGGACGCCGGCGGATTGGGCATGGATCGGCGGCCTGTTCGATGCGCTGTTTCCTGCATGGTATCACGCGATCCCGATGATCGGTTATCGCGCCAGGAAATTCGAGCCGCAGGCCGCAATGCAACTGATGGCGGACTACGCCGTCCGCAACGTGTTCCTGCCCCCGACCGCGCTGAAGTTGATGCGCCAGGCCAATGTCAAGCACGAGGGCGTCAAGCTGCGCAGCATCCTCACCGGCGGCGAGTCGCTCGGCGCCGAGCTGCTCGACTGGGTGCGCGCGACCTTCGGCATCGATGCGCACGAGATCTACGGCCAGACCGAATGCAATCTCGTCGTCGGCAACAATGCGAGGCTGTTTCCGATCCGGCCGGGCTCGATGGGCAAGGCGACGCCGGGCTTCGAGGTGCTGATCGTCAACGACAAGGGCGAGGAGCTGCCGCGCGGAGAGAGGGGCATCATCGGCGTGCGCCAGCCCAATCCCTGCACCATGATCGAATATTGGCGCAATCCGGAGGCGACGCAGAAGAAGTTCGCGGGCGACGTGCTGCTGACAGGCGATCTCGGCACCCAGGATGACGACGGCTATTTCTGGTATGCGAGCCGCGAGGACGATGTCATCACGTCGGCCGGCTATCGCATCGGCCCGGCGGAGATCGAGGACACGCTGCTCAAGCATCCGGCAGTCGCGCTGGCGGCCGTCGTCGGCATTCCCGACCCGGTGCGCACGGAGGCCATCAAGGCGTGGATCGTGCTGCGCCCTGGCTTCGTTGCAAATGACACGCTGTCGCGAGAGATCCAGGACTTCGTCAAAGTGAAGCTTGCCGCGCACGAATACCCGCGCCACGTTGAATTCACCGACACCCTGCCGATGACGGCGACCGGCAAGGTGCTGAGGCGGGAGTTGCGGGCGCGGGGGTAGGGGGCTCCCGTTCGTGGGTGCCCAATGGTGCGCCTGGCTCCCTCGCCTCGCTGGCAGTCCCGCGCGGCACGACGGATGGCGACAGACGAGTGCAAAACTGCATCGTCATATGTGATCGCTCCGCCCCTCTGCCCACAAGTTGAAATTGAAATCCCCGCCCTCCCGCTGTTAGCATCACGGCAACAACAACATTCAGGAGGGACCGCCGATGACCGCATCCGTCTCGGGACGATCCGATCCCGTGGTGCGCCGCATCACCACGGCCGATATTGCCGAAGCCTTGACGCAAGGCCTCCGCGATTTTCAGGCTCAGCCCATGTTCGGCCTTGCTTTCGGGCTGATCTATGTACTCGGCGGCATCAGCATCGTGCTGTGCGTCACCGCCTTCGGGATGGTCTACTTGGCCTATCCGCTGGCCGCAGGGTTTGCGCTGATCGGCCCGTTCGTCGCGATCGGTCTCTACGAGGTCAGCCGCCGCCGCGAACTCGGCCAGCCGATTTCCTATGGCGGGATCTGGCGCACGATCACTTCGCGCGGCGAGATCGGCTGGATGGCGTTCGTGACGCTATTTTTCTTCATCATCTGGATGTACCAGGTGCGCCTCCTGATCGCGCTGCTGCTCGGGCTCAATGCCTCGTTCTCCAGCATCAAGGAGTTCATGACCGTGGTGCTGACGACCAACGAGGGTCTGCTCTTCCTCGCGATCGGCAATCTCGACGGCGCCGCTCTATCGCTGGTGCTGTTCTCGCTCACGGTCGTGTCGTTTCCGCTGCTGCTGGAGCGCGACGTCGATTTCGTGACGGCGATGATCACCAGCGTGCGCGCGGTCGTGACGAGTCCCGGCCCGATGATCGGCTGGGCCGCCGTCATCACCGTGCTGCTGATCATTTCGGCATTACCGTACTTCCTCGGGCTGCTGGTCACTGTGCCGGTGCTGGGCCATGCGACCTGGCATCTGTACCGCCGGATCGTAGCTCCGGCATAAGGCAAGGGCGAGCCGCGACGTAGGTTCGATGGCGCATGGACGCCGTCGAACGGGCTCGTTTCGAAACGCGGCTCGCCGGTGGTCCGGCCGGCCCCAATGTCGGAGGAGGATGATGCCGGACAACATCGCGTTGTTTGCCACGATCGTCTTGTTGCTGCCGATGTTCTATCTGCTGCTGGCCGCGCCGGCCTTTCTGCTGGTGCGGCTCGACATCGTGCCGGTCACCCGGCTCCTGCGCGGCATGTTCGACTCCTACTTCGTGGCGCTTTCGATCGCTGGCGGCATCGGCGCGCTCGCCGTGCTGGCCGACGGCCGCCCCGTTCTGGGGCTGGGCATTGGGCTGATCGCGGCGTTCGCGCTGCTCTCGCGCCGCTGGTTTCTGCGGCAGATGGACGCGCGTATCCGCGACAGGGATTCTGGCGATGCGACGGCCCTGCGTCGGCTGCGTTGGTTACATTGGGGTGGCATGCTGAGCAATGCGGTCCAGGTCGGCGCCGTCCTCGCCAGCATCCCACAGATCGCCGCGGTGTCGTAGCAGGCCTTGTCGTTTAAGGTACTGCAATCCCCATCGCCTTCAGGGCCGCCAGCATGCGCGTCGGCGGCGTCATCTTCACCGCGAGCGGCTTGCCCGTCTCGAGCACGCTCTTGAGGCTCGACAGGATGGCCGGCCAGCCCTGGCGTCCGCCAGACAGGATGTCGTCGGAGAGCGGCCGCTCATGCGCTTCAGTCATCGTGAGACGGACGGCGTCGCCGGCCGGTTCGATCTCATAGGTCACGAGCGTGCGGCCCAGTGCCTCGACGAGGCCGGGCCAGTTGACGTCCCAGGTGACGGTCAGCCGGTGCGGCGGCTCGCAGACGATCACCTGGCCGCTGATGTGTTCGGAGCCGTCCGGCGCGCGCACGATGAAGGCGCCGCCCGCCCTCAGTTCGGCTTCCACGGCGAAGCCGAAGAAATATTGCCGGCTGAACTCGGCGGAGGTCAGCGCCTGCCACACCTTCTCAGGGCTGGCGGCGATGTAGATCGTGTAGACGGTGGCGGGCTTGAACTTTGCAAGATCCATCGCTCAGACTCCCTTGCCGAGCGCTGACATCGGGATCACCAGCGCCGTTCCGGTCTCAAGCAGACTTTTTAGGCCGGACATGATCGCGGGCCAGCCGTTGGAAACCGCATCGAGCAATCTCCGTGCCCCTTCGAAGCCTTCATGCGTCAGGGTCAGCTTGACGGAGTTGCCGTGCTGTTCGATCGCGAACACGACCTTGGTCGGCTGCTCGTTGCGAAACTCGTCTTTCAGGACGTGCTGGAAGGTGTAGGAGAGCCGGCGTGGCGGATCGAACTCCAGAATCTGGCCGACATCCGTCGCCATCCCGTCGGTCACCAGCGTGAACGGCGAGCCGACGCGCCAGTCGGAATGCAGTTCGGTGCCGAACCAGTAGCGCTTTGCGAATTCGTTTGATGTCAGCGCTTCCCACAATTTCTCGGGCGTCGTCGCGATATACGTGACGTAGACGAATTCGGGCTTACTCATCGCGCTCCTCCAATTGCCGCTTCAACTCGCTGAGCGCGGCGAGCTTGCCGCGCTCGAATTTCCTGATCCAGCGCTCCCCGATGTGATGGATCGGCACCGGATTGAGATAGTGCAGCTTCTCGCGGCCATGCCGGATCGTCGCGACCAGATTGGCCGCTTCCAGAATGGCAAGGTGCTTGGTCACGGCCTGTCGCGTCATCGCGAGGCCGTCGCAGAGTTCGGTCAGGGTTTGCCCGTTCCGCGCGTGGAGCCTGTCGAGCAGGGCGCGTCGTGAGCCGTCCGCAAGCGCCTTGAAGACATCATCCATGTGAGAAAGAATAGGCAACCAAATGGTTGCGTGTCAAGAACGCTGCGCTGTGGATCGCGCGAGGACAAGCGGGCTTTCCTCTGCAGACATGTCGTGCATTAGTGAGCGCCTCATTCGCATCGAGGCGCCTCATGTCCCTGCAAGTCTATCTCGCCTTCGTCGCCGCCTGTATCGGGCTGGCGCTGCTGCCGGGTCCCGTCGTGACGCTGCTGATCGCCAACGGTCTGCGCCACGGGACCCGCGCCGCGCTCATCAATATCGCCGGCGTGCAGACCGGGCTGGCGATCGCGATCGGCATCGTCGCCGTCGGCCTGACGTCGCTGATGGCCACGATGGGCTATTGGTTCGAATGGGTGCGGCTGGTCGGTGCGGCCTATCTGGTGTGGCTCGGAATTCAGCTCATCCGCTCGCCGATCGAGGGGATCTCTGCGGGCGAGGCGCCGCCACCGCCGCCGCGCGGCGGCTTTTTCCTGCAGGGGCTGCTGGTGCTGCTCTCAAACCCGAAGGTGATGGTGTTCTTCGGCGCGTTCCTGCCGCAGTTCATGGACATGAGCCGGGATCACGTGCCGCAGGTCGGTTTGCTCGGCGTCACTTTCATGGTGATCGCGGGTCTCACCGACGCGATCTATGCGCTGCTCGCGGGCCGTGCGCGAAAACTGTTCTCGGCCAGGCGGACGCGGCTGGTGTCGCGCATCTCCGGCGGCTTCATGATCGGCGGCGGCGTGTGGCTGGCGCTGACCCGGGCACGGTGAGCACGCGTTCGGCCCCGCGGCCGCATCGCCGTCTGCTGACGCGCGCTACAGGCTGATCGTCCCCTTCACCACCGGCGCGACGTCGCCGCCGATCCAGATCGTGTCGCCGTCCTGCGCGACATGGACGCGGCCGGCGCGACCGAGCACGGTGCCCTGGGAGGCGACATATTGCTTCGGAGCAATTCCGGCTCCGATCAGCCATTGCGCCAGACTTGCATTGAGGCTGCCCGTCACCGGGTCCTCGCCGCCGCCCCACATGAAGCCGCGGACCTCGTAGTCGGCATCTGTGCCATCTTGCGCCCGATCCCATGGCGCAACAACGCCGATCGGCTGTTGCGGCAGCGACGCCGGATTGTAGCGGATGTCGAGCAGCGCGCGGCGCGAGTCGATCAGCACGCCGATCCAGCCCGGGCCGTTGTCGATCCACTGCACGGCGCGCATCGTGCTCGTTGGGATGCCGAGCGCTGCTGCGATCCTGCTCGTCAGCTCGGCATCGACGGCGCCGGAGCGGCGGAGGGGCGGGGCGGCGAAGGCGAGGCGATCTCCGTCACGCTTGATGCGCACGAGGCCCGCGCCGCATTCCTGCACCACATGCTCGCCCTTTGGCCGGCCGCCGAGCGCGAGCCATACGTGGCATGAGCCGAGCGTCGGATGGCCCGCAAAAGGCAGTTCGCGCTGCGGGGTGAAGATGCGCACGCGATAATCAGCGCCCGGATTCTGAGCGCGTGACAGGAAGGTCGTCTCGGACAGATTGGTCCAGTTGGCGATCGCCTGCATCGCTGCATCGTCGAGGCCGTCGGCCTCGGCGATCACGGCGAGCGGGTTGCCTTTGAAGGCGACCTTGGAGAACACGTCGACTTGATGGAACGGAAGCGCGAGCATTGCGGTGCCCTCCTCGATGTCGGCGTCAGTCGCGCCAGAACGGCTTGTTGGCCTCTTCCTGCACGACCACGGGATCAAGGCCGCAGTCGCGCATCTGCTCGCGATCGAGCATCGCCAGTTCGGACCGCCAGAACAGGCGCCGCAGCCAGAGTTGCGGGACCTGGAGCAAATTGCTCTTTCCGTGGGCAACCTGCGGAGTTGCCCAACGCTGCGCCAGGGAATATGCCATGAGTCACCTATCGCTCTTCAATTGCGTTGTTCGAAGAGCAATCGCGCAGTACATATCTCGGTGCAATCGAAACATTGCTCTCGGTGCAATATAGCATGAATGCTTCGTATACGGCCCTGGTGGACGACATTGCCGAGGACATCGCCAACGGCAGGCTGAAGGCCGGCGACCGGCTGCCGCCGCAGCGTCAGTTCGCCTATGAACGGGGAATTGCCGCATCCACGGCAGCGCGCGTCTATGCCGAATTATTGCGCAGGGGTCTGGTCGTGGGCGAGGTCGGGCGCGGCACCTTCGTCGCGGGAGAGGCGGTACCGGTACCACCCTCGCTGCGGCTGGAGCCGTTCGATGGCCGCATCGATCTCGAGTTCAATTTCCCGACCCTGCCGGATCAGGCGGCCCTGATCGCGAAGTCGCTTGCCGCATGGCAGCGGCCGGAGAAGCTGGCGCCGGTGCTGGCGCCGATCACGCAGCGGCGGCTGGCCGAGGCCGGGCGCACCGCCGCGGCCTTCTTCGCCAGCGAGCGCTGGCGCCCGCGCGCGGAGAACTTCGTCTTCGCCGGCAGTGGTCGGCAGTCGCTGGCTGCGGCGATCTCGGCGCTGGTGCCGGTCGGTGGCCGGCTCGGCGTCGAGGCCGTCACCTATCCGATGATCAAGGGCATCGCGGCGCGGCTGGGCGTGACCCTGGTGCCGCTCGCGATGGACGGCGAGGGCGTCCGCCCGGATGCCCTGACCAAGGCGCACCGCGCGAGCGCGCTCAACGCGATCTACATCCAGCCGGTGATGCAGAATCCGCTCGGCCTGACGATGAGCGAGGCGAGGCGCGAGGAGATCGTGCGTCTGGTGCGCAAGCACGAGCTGATGATCATCGAGGACCTCGTCTACGGCTTCCTCAGCGATCAGGTCTCGCTGGCGACGCAGGCCGAGGAGCGTGTCGTCGTGGTCGACAGCCTTGCCAAGCGGCTCGCGCCGGGGATTGCGGTCGGTTTTCTCTACGTGCCGGGAAGCATGCGCGAAAAATTCGCCGCCACGGTGCGCACCGGGGCCTGGTCGGTGACGTCGCTGGCGCTGGCCGCCGGCATGGGGCTGCTCGCCGACGGCACGGCGGCCGAGATCACCAGGCGCAAGCGGGCCGACGCGCTGGTGCGGCAGGCGATCGTCGCCGAGTGCCTCGCCGGCCATCACATCGAGGCCGATCCGCGCTCCTACCATGTCTGGCTGCATCTGCCGGAGGGCTGGCGCGCCGAAGCCTTGACCGCCGCGGCCGCGCGCGCCGGCATCGCGATCACGCCGGCGAGCGCGTTTGCGGTGGCGCACGGCCATTCACCGAACGCGGTGCGGCTCGCGCTCGGCCTGCCGAGCCATGACGATCTGCGCACGGCGCTGTGGCGGCTCGCGGGCCTGCTCGCCCATCACGACGCCTCCGACATGACGGAGTAGCGGGCTAAGCGAGACCCTTGCTGCGCAGCTCGACCTCGATCTCGCCGAGAATGCGGATCAGCCGCTCGGCCCAGCGCTGCTGGTCCTCGGGCTCGGCGATTTCGTTCTGACGAATCTCGATGCCGGAATTGATCAGCCCGCGCGCCTCGCCATGCACGGGGATGGTGTAGTCGGTGCCGTCGCCGACCGCATAGGGCTGATTGTCGCCCACCACGAGATCGGGCTCGGCCCGCAACGCCCTCAACAGCAGCGGCGGCAGCACACGGTCGTGCTGATACAGCGTGCCAATGTGCCAGGGCCGCGCGATGCCCGCATAGACCGGCGTGAAGCTGTGCAGCGAGACGAGGATGGTCGGCCGCCCCGCGGCCTTGCGCGCATCGAGCACCTCGGTGATGCGGTCGTGATAGGGATCGAAGATCGCGCGGCGCCGGAGCTCGGCGTCCTCATGCGTCAGACCCTCATTGCCGGGGATCGTGGTGCGCTCGCTGATCATCGGAATCGCGTTCGGCGCCTTCGGCGAGCGGTTGCAGTCGATCACCAGCCGCGAATAGCGCTGCGCGATCAGATGCGCATCGAGCGCCCGCGATACGGCCTCCGCGACGCCGGCGATACCGATGTCCCAGGCGATGTGCCGCTCCAGTTCGCTTTCGGGCAGGCCGAGATCGCCGAGTGCGCGCGGCAGCAGGCGGCCATAGTGATCGCACGTGAAGAACAAGGCCGACGCCCCATCGGCGTTGCGCTCGAGCACGGGTGGAACTTCGTCTGGCTGGAGGAGTCGATGAGTGTTGCTCGTGCCGGACACGGTCATGCTGCCTCCCGTTGCTTCATGAAGCGGCAGACCGATCTCGGATTGGGCAGACGGATGAGGATTGGGCCGGCGGACATCATGATGGTCGCCCAAACGATGCTGATTCTGGCGATCATTCACAAGACAGAAGTTCGCAATGGGCCTACGGTCCGGGCTGGATGAGGCTGGCGCATCGTGCCGCTCGAACGGGGCGAAGGAGCCTTCATGCTGATCAAGGTTGGATTTGAGATCGCCTATGCGGCTCCGGCGGCAACGCCGATGGTGATCATGCTGTCGATCCATCCGTCGCGCTTTCCCGACATCGTCGGCACCGAGACGATCACGACCGAGCCCAAGGTGCCGATCAAATTCTACAACGACAGCTTCGGCAATCTCTGTGGACGGCTGGTGGCGCCGGCCGGCGGGGTCACCTTCCACGGCAGCGCCATCGTCCGCGACAGCGGGCGGCCGGACGCGATCGATCCCGGCGCCCAGCAACTGTCGATCGAGCAGCTGCCCGATGAGCTTCTGCTGTATCTGATGCCGAGCCGCTATTGCGAGACCGACAAGCTGGCCGAGGTCGCCTGGTCGTTGTTCGGCAGCGCGCCGGCGGGATGGGCGCGCGTGCAGGCGATCTGCGACTTCGTGCACAGCCACGTCACGTTCGGCTATGAGCACGCCCACGCCATGAAGTCGGCGCACGACGTCTATCAGCAGCGCGCCGGCGTCTGCCGCGACTTCGCCCACCTCGCGCTGACCTTCTGCCGCTGCACGGGCATTCCGGCTCGCTATTGCACCGGTTATCTCGGCGACATCGGCGTGCCGCCGGACCCTGTCCCGATGGATTTCTCGGGCTGGTTCGAGGTCTATCTCTCGGGCCGGTGGTACACGTTCGATGCCCGCCACAACGTGCCGCGCATCGGTCGCATCCTGATGGCGACCGGACGGGACGCCGCCGACGTCGCGCTGTCGACCTCGTTCGGCCTGATGACCCTGACCAAATTCCACGTCGTCAGCGATGAGATCGCGGCCGCCTGAGCAGAGAAAGGCGCGGCCGGCCGCCGCTTCGCATCATCGGCGATCGCCGCTATAGACGGGCCATGACCACCGATCTCCTGTTCGTCTACGGCACGCTGATGCGCGGCTTCGACCATCCGATGGCGCGGCTGTTGTCGGCCAATGCCGATTTTGTCGCCGAGGCAAGCTGCCGTGGCCGGTTGTACCGCATCCAGCATTATCCCGGCCTGGTCCTGTCCGATGACGCGGCCGATCTCGTCCATGGCGAACTGTTCCGGCTGCGCCAGCCCGAGCCGATGCTGCGCGAGTTCGACATGTACGAGGCCTGCGGCGAGGGCTTCGCCGCGCCCACCGAATATCTGCGCCGGTGCCTCGCAGTGACGCTGGCCGACGGCGCGGCCCGCGAGGCCTGGACCTACGTGTACAACTGGCCCGTGGACGAGGTCGCCCGCATCGCCTCGGGACGGTTTTTGGCGCCCTAAGTCTCTCCGCGCCGTCATTCCGGGACATCGCGCAGCGATGGGCCCGGAATCCATAACCACAAACGGTGCGAGGACACGCAGTGGCGCGGCCGTCCCGCCTCACGACTGGTCGTGGTTATGGATTCCGGGCTCGCCCTGCGGGCGCCCCGGAATGACGAGAGGAGAGGGCCGTGCCTGTGAATAGCCCGGACAAGCCGGAGGAAGTTCACATTTCGTACACGGGTGCCTATATGCCTAGGCCACCACCACAGGACCACCAGCCCGCTCATGGCCCGCTTCACGCCGGAATTTCTCGATGAGCTGCGCGCCCGGCTTCCGGTCTCGGACGTCGTCGGCAAGCGCGTGAAGCTCAAGAAGGCCGGGCGCGAGTGGAAGGGGCTGTCGCCGTTCCAGCAGGAGAAGACGCCGTCCTTCTACGTCAACGACCAGAAGGGTTTTTATCACGACTTCTCGTCCGGCAAGCACGGCAACATCTTCGACTTCGTGATGGAGACCGAGGGCTGCAGCTTCCCCGAAGCCGTGGAGCGGCTCGCGGGAATCGCCGGCCTGGCGCTGCCCGCGGTCACGCCCGACGCGGCGCGCCAGGAGCGGCAGCGCAAGACGCTGTACGACGTGATGGAGCTGGCGGCGAAGTTCTTTTCTGACACGCTGGCGTCCCGTCATGGCGCGCGCGCCCGCGGCTATCTTGCCGATCGCGCGATCCTGCCGCAGACGCAGCTCCAGTTTCGCCTCGGCTATGCTTCGCAGGAGCGGTTTGCGCTGAAGGAATATCTCGGCGCCCAGGGCGTGCCGGTCGCCGACATGGTCGAGGCGGGATTGCTGGTCGGCGGCGACGACATTCCCGTGCCGTATGACCGCTTCCGCGACCGCGTGATGTTCCCGATCACCGATCTCCGCGGACGCGTCATCGCCTTCGGCGGTCGCGCGCTGCAGAAGGACGTGCCGGCGAAATACCTGAACTCGCCGGAGACGCCGCTCTTCCACAAGGGCGACAACCTCTACAATCTCGCCAGCGCCCGTCAGGCCGCCCATAACGGCGCGCCGATGATCGTGGTCGAGGGCTATGTCGACGTCATTGCGCTGGTCGCGGCCGGCTTTGCCGGCGCCGTGGCGCCGCTCGGCACCGCGCTGACCGAGAGCCAACTTTCGCTGATCTGGAAGATGGTCGACGAGCCGATCCTGTGTTTCGATGGCGACCGCGCCGGCCAAAAGGCGGCCTATCGGGCCGCAGACCTTGCTTTGCCGCATCTCAAGCCTGGCAAGAGCCTGCGCTTCGCGCTCTTGCCCGAGGGACAGGATCCCGACGACCTCGTCCGCTCCGGCGGTCGCGGCGCGGTCGAGGAGGTGCTCAAAATCGCAAAACCCCTCGCCGAGGTGATCTGGTCGCGCGAGATCGAGGGCGGCAGCTTCAACACCCCGGAGCGCCGTGCCGCGCTGGAGGCGCGGATCGGCCAGCTCACCGGCGGCATCGCCGACGAGGTGGTACGGCGCTACTACAAGCAGGATCTCGGCGACCGGCTGTACCGGGCGTTCGCCCCGGACGGCGGCCGGGGGTTTGGCCGCGGCTTCGGTGCCGAATCAGGACGGCGTTTTGCTCCCCGCAGTCCCGGTTCCGGACAGCCTGGGCGGTTATCCACAGGAGGCGGTCGCCGCGGCGGACCGCCATCCACAGGCCAGGCCATGGCCCGCGGCCCCTACCAGGCGGCCAGCCCGCAGCTCGCCATGAGCCCGATCATGCGCGGCCAGCGCTCGGCGATCTCGCGCCGGGAGGCCCTGATCCTGCAGTGCCTGATCAACCACCCCTGGCTCCTGCACGACCACCTGGAGGAGGTCGCCGCGCTGGAACTGGCCCATCCCGAGGCGCACAAGCTCCGCGCCGCCATCATCGCCGCCTTCGCCCACGACCATCACCATTCGCCGGATCCGGACGAGCAGGCCGAGAAGATGCGGGCCGATCTGGAGAAGGCAGGCTTTTCCGAGCTTCTTCAACGGGTTGAGCGCGCGATCACGACGGCGGCGGTGTGGGCGACCAAATCGGGCGCGGCGCGCGATGACGTTCTTGCGACCTGGCATCAGCTGGTTGCCTTGCATCGGCAATGGCACTCCTTACTTAGGGAATTGAAGGATGCCGAGCTGGCGCTGGGCGAGGAGCCGAGCGAGCCGAACATGGGCTGGTTGAGGGACGTGAAGGCCAGGATGGCCGAGATGGACGGCACCGAGGCGCTGATCGAAGGCTTCGGGGAACTGTCCGGACGCACCAACCGCAACGTGTAGATGGGACGCCCGGCGCCCTGTCGCCAGTTGAGCACATTTCGGCCCGATCCGCCCGCGCGGTATCAGGTCCGCGCGAAAAGACTCGCCAAATCCATGGTTTGGCTGCAAAAACAGGGTTAATCGAAGTTTAAGAGGTCCGGGGCATTTTCTGCGGCAGATGGGTTGGTTTCGCTGTCGGACACCGCGCCTGCATGTCGGGCGCCGGATTCGATTGCAAAACCGGTATCGCTTTTGCAAGAAACGCGCGCCGGTCCGAAAACGGGACGACACCAGCGTAGGACGAAACGAGCGACGGGCTTCAGGGGGTGGCGACGTTAAAAGTGCGCCGCCCTTTCCGCGTCGAGAACAGTTTGAGTAGAGCAGGCGGGCGCCGCGATGCCAAGGGCTACGATGCCACGGGCGGAGCGGGCGCGTTTCGGGAGCAATGAATGGCCACGAAGGCAAAGACGCTGCAGGTGAAGGACAAGGAAAAGGACGACAAGGCCGCGGACGCTCCCGAGAAGGACGCCGCCGATGCGCCGTCGCCGTTGCTCGACCTGTCGGACGCCGCCGTCAAGAAGATGATCAAGCAGGCCAAGAAGCGCGGCTTCGTGACCTTTGATCAGCTCAACGAGGTCCTGCCTTCCGACACCACCTCGCCGGAACAGATCGAAGACATCATGTCGATGCTCTCCGACATGGGCATCAACGTGACCGAGGCCGAGGAGGCCGACGAGTCCGACGAGAAGGACGACGGCGAGGACGAGACCGACAACGAGCTTGTCGAGATCACCCAGAAGGCCGTCACCGAGGTCAAGAAGTCCGAGCCCGGCGAGCGCACCGACGATCCCGTGCGCATGTATCTGCGCGAGATGGGCACCGTCGAGCTGCTGTCGCGCGAGGGTGAAATCGCCATCGCCAAGCGCATCGAGGCCGGCCGCGAGGCGATGATCGCGGGCCTCTGCGAAAGCCCGCTGACGTTCCAGGCCATCATCATCTGGCGCGACGAGCTCAACGAAGGCAAGATCTTCCTTCGCGACATCATCGATCTCGAAGCCACCTATGCCGGCCCTGAGGCCAAGGGCGGCATGAATCCGCAGATCGCCGCGCCGGTGAATGGCGAGGGCGCTGCGGCCGAGGGCGGCGAGGTCCAGGCCGCGGTCGCGCCGCCGGCCGCCCCGCAGCAGCCGACGCCGTTCCGCGCCGCGCCGAACGGCGCGCCCGCCGAGGAGAAGGATCCCGGCGAGGCGGCGGCCGAAGCCGACATGGACGACGACGAGTTCGAGAACCAGATGTCGCTCGCCGCCATCGAGGCCGAGCTGAAGCCGAAGGTGGTCGAGACCTTCGACAAGATCGCGTCCGAGTACAAGAAGCTGCGACGCCTGCAGGAGCAGGACATCGCCAACCAGCTGCAGAGCGAGTCGCTGTCGCCCTCGCAGGAGCGCAAGTACAAGAAGCTCAAGGACGAGATCATCGTCGAGGTGAAGTCGCTGCGCCTCAACCAGGCCCGCATCGACTCCCTGGTCGAGCAGCTCTACGACATCAACAAGAAGCTGGTCTCGTTCGAGAGCCGGCTGATGCGCTTGGCCGACTCCCACGGCGTCGCGCGCGAGGACTTCCTGCGCAACTACCAGGGTTCGGAGCTCGACCCGCGCTGGCTCAACCGCGTCTCCAAGCTCTCCGCAAAGGGCTGGAAGAACTTCGTCCATTACGAGAAGGACCGCATCAAGGACCTGCGCCAGGAGGTGCAGGCCATGGCCGCGCTCACCGGTCTGGAGATCGGCGAGTTCCGCAAGATCGTGCACTCGGTGCAGAAGGGCGAGCGTGAGGCCCGTCAGGCCAAGAAGGAGATGGTGGAAGCCAACCTCCGTCTCGTGATCTCGATCGCCAAGAAGTACACCAACCGCGGCCTGCAGTTCCTCGACCTGATCCAGGAAGGCAATATCGGCCTGATGAAGGCGGTCGACAAGTTCGAGTACCGCCGCGGCTACAAGTTCTCGACCTACGCCACCTGGTGGATCCGGCAGGCGATCACCCGCTCGATCGCCGACCAGGCCCGCACCATCCGCATCCCCGTGCACATGATCGAGACGATCAACAAGATCGTCCGCACCTCGCGCCAGATGCTGAACGAGATCGGCCGCGAGCCGACCCCGGAGGAGCTCGCCGAGAAGCTCGGCATGCCCTTGGAGAAGGTGCGCAAGGTCCTCAAGATCGCGAAGGAGCCGCTCTCGCTCGAAACCCCCGTGGGTGACGAGGAGGACTCTCATCTCGGCGATTTCATCGAGGACAAGAACGCGATCCTGCCGATCGACGCCGCCATCCAGTCCAACCTGCGCGAGACGACGACCCGCGTGCTCGCCTCGCTCACCCCGCGCGAAGAGCGTGTGCTGCGCATGCGCTTCGGCATCGGCATGAACACCGACCACACGCTGGAAGAAGTCGGCCAGCAGTTCTCGGTGACCAGAGAGCGCATTCGTCAGATCGAAGCGAAGGCGCTGCGCAAGCTGAAGCATCCGTCACGGTCGCGGAAGCTGCGGAGCTTCTTGGACAACTGATTGACGTTCGATCTTTGTCGTCATTGCCGGGCTTGACCCGGCAATCCATCGAGACATCAACGGCGGGCCGATCGGTCCGCTGTTTTCATTTGCGCCCGGACGAGCGAAAGCAGGCGGGGTTGTGAAATGCGCGGCCATGTTTGGAGTTACTTGCGCGAATGCCGTGCATTCCAACGACGCTCGAAAGCCTCCTGAGAAATCTCTTCGGGTACAAACTCGGGATCTCTCGCGATTTCGTCCAGCGGAGGAACGGGGATCGAGCCGAGTCGCGTGCCGTCGGTTGCTTCGGTGGCGCTTGCGAATCCCACCGTGCCATCACGAAATATTTCGAGCTTGCGCGTTTCAAAGCGCTCCCGATCGAGCTCGCTCCACAAGTCAACTGGCTCATCCTGAAAGTCGTGAAGCCAGCGCACTCGTATATAGATGTTCTCGCCCATCGTTGGGATCATGCACCGCGAACAACCTCTGCGAACCATATCATGTGTAGCAATAGTAGGGTGGGCAAAGGCGAGGCTTGCTGTGTCGACTTGCGCCGTCGCTGCGTGCGCCGTGCCCACCGATCACGGGCGCCGCACTTGATGGTGGGCACGCGCCGTCTATCGGCGTCGCTTTGCCCACCCTACGGCACCGGGGCTGAGCCACTTTCATCGTCGCCGCGGAGCCGTGCGTTGGATTGTCGCTGCAGAAAAGTCAGCCTTCGCACGTCCGCACGTGTCCGCGCTGCGGCGGGAAGAGACGGAACTTTACGCTGACGCGGCATGACACGCGGCTGCTAGTCATCGGTGTCCTCACCGATCCGGCCTTCCATGCAGCACGACGAAGTCTCATCATCTGCTTTCCACGCGCCCGCCAGCTCTGCCGCGATCTGGGCGCCACTGCGTCCCTTCATTGCCGCCGAGGCGCGACTTGCCGCGCGGGCGGCTGCGACGCCCTGTACTGGAGGCCCCTACGAATTCCTCCGCTTCGGCGTGAAGCAGGCTTACGCCTGCCTGTTCGGCGGCATCGCGGTGGCGCTGATGCTGCTGACGTGGCGGTTCTATCCGGCGAACGCGCCGCTCGCGCGCTACGATTTCCTCTTCCTCTGCATGCTCGCCGTCCAGGCCGCATTGCTCGCCGCCCGTCTGGAGACAGCCGAGGAGGCGAAGATCATCCTGATCTATCACCTCGTCGGCACCGCCATGGAGCTGTTCAAAACCGCGACCGGCTCGTGGATCTATCCCGAGCCGAGCCTGATCCGGCTCGGCGGCGTGCCGCTGTTCTCGGGCTTCATGTATTCCTGCATCGGCAGCTATCTCTGCCGGGTCTGGCGGCTGTTCGATTTCCGCTTCACGGGCCACCCGTCACGGCGTTGGCTGATCGGCTTGAGCGCGGCCATCTACCTCAACTTCTTCACCGACCATTATGGGATCGATCTAAGGCTCGTGCTGTTCGGCTGCGCCGCTCTACTGTTCGCGCCGGCCACGGTCCACTTCAAGGTCTGGCGCGTGCACCGGTCGATGCCGCTGCTGCTCGGGCTCGTCCTGGTGTCGCTGTTCATCTGGCTGTCGGAGAACGTCGGCACCTTCACCCGGATCTGGCTCTATCCGCAGCAGGCGCATGGCTGGACCATGGTGTCGCCGGCCAAGCTCGGCTCGTGGTTTCTGCTGCTGATCATCAGCTACACGCTGGTCAGCCTGATCAACCGGCCGAGGGCGATGGAGCAGGGCAGGGCGGTAAGGTCGGCCGCCGTCGAGCCGGAGCGAGAGGCGGCGTGACGGTCGGATGTGGGTCGAGATATCTCCGCGTCGTGCGCGGGCTTGTCCCGCCTGCGCGGCCGAAGCCGCTTCGTCGCGGCGAAGGCCCGCCCATCCACGTCATTGCGACGTCAACGACGCGGATGGCCGGGACAGGCCCGGCCATGACGCGTAACCCATGATGAGGTCGTTCGTGGTACGCAGTTGATCGTGGGCACGCGGCCGCCTGGCGGCGGTCGCTTTGCCCACCCTACGGCAGCTCGGCCGGCCTACTTCTTCTTCGCCCCAACGCGCTCGAGCGACTTGATCTGAAGTGGCGGGCGGCCGGATTTTTCGGCGATCTCGCGGTCCTGCTCCATGATGAAGCCGCGCGCGGGCTCGTCGCCGTCGAGGCCGCCGAGCAGCTCGGCCGGGACGCGCCGGTTGGAGCGCTGCGAGCCGTCCTCGTAGGTCACGTTGAAGAAGGCGAATTCGCCTTTGGGATTGGAGCCGGGTTTTTTCGCCATGGATGGCGCTTTACGGCGGCGGGACCGGTCCGGTCAATGCCAGAAAATGCTTATCCGCTGCCCGAATTTGACTTTTTCGTCATATGGTTTTCGCCGAATCGGCAGGGCGGCCGGAGCGATCACGGACCGGCCGGCGGGGTCCCGAAACACCTCGATTTTGCCGGATGAAAGTGCGTTCATCGTGGACGTCTCACCCCGCCGCGAATGCAGCCCATGTCGATGCCCCAACTCACCATCTGGTACAACACGCGCTGCCCGGTCTGTGACGCCGGCATCGACTGGCAGCGCAACAAGCTGCTGGCGCTGGTCAAGTCGGGGCGGGTCGCGTTCAAGGACATCAACGAGCAGCCCGACGCGCTGGCCGCATTCGGCGCCGATGTCGACGCCGTCCGCCGCCGCCTGCACGCGACCGACGAGGACGGCGAGCTGATCACCGGCGCCGACGTGGCGCTGCTGCTGTGGGCGCTGACGCCGGGCGAGGGCTGGCTGGCGACCCTGTTCGGCAACCGCCTGGTGCGGCCGCTGACGCGGTTCGGCTATGACCGGTTTGCCGATGTGCTGTTCGCCTGGAACAAGCGGAGGGGGCATTGGTGAGCGAGAGCTGCCGCTTGAGCCAAGGCTTCGGCCGCTGGCGCGGTCGACTCCCCTCCCCGTTGCGGGGAGGGGTCGGGGGTGGGGGTCCACGAGTCCCGCTTGAGCTGAGACGCACTGATCTCGCCGAGCATCTTCACGGATGACGCCAATCGAGTTGAGCGCCTCCGGACTCGTATTGTCGAGCGCGCCTCACTGAGTTCAGCGCCCGGAGACCCCCACCCCCGACCCCTCCCCGCAAGGGGGAGGGGAGCGCACCGAGCGCGTGGTAACAGCTCGACTCTAACGCCGCCGCACCTTGACCTGGGCGTGCACCCGCGTGCCGCCGTGCGGGCCGTCGTCATCATCACCGCGGCCGAGCGCCATGATCGCGGTGCCCATCGCGGTCGAGCCGAAGGTGACGAAGAACGAGCCGAGCAAGAGACCGATGGCGACGACGGGCGAGTGGTCGGCGAAGATCAGGTGACGCAGGCCCCAGGGATCGAGCAGCAGCAATCCGCCGACCAGCACCACGGCCATGCCGAGGCCGAGCGCGAGATTGATCGCGAGCAGGCGGAACAGAGGGATCTGAAGCAATCGGCGCTGGCGTTGATTGTGCTGCATCGGCGATCTCCCGAGGGATCGTGAACGACAACGATATCGTAGCACCGTCCGCGACCGGCTCAAGGCCGGAGCCGCTCGGGGCGGGCATGGCTGCGCCGCGTGCGGCGCGCCGATTTGGGACAGGAGGCGGGAGTGTCCCGGCGGCCCTCTCTTGTCCGCGGACCTCGCGCGCACAAGGCGCCCGCGGCACGTCTCGCTCCGTCATTCCGGGCCCCCGAGCGCTCCGGATGACGCCTCATTGAAACCGGAGCTGCGGCCTCACGCCGCCTCGCCCTCGGCCACCCCGTGCTGCCTGGCGATCACGCTCTGCCAGACGCTGGCGATCGCGCGTTGCGTCTCCGGTGCGATCAGGCAGTGGCCTTCATTGTCGAAGCCGCAGAAGCGCACCGAGGGATCGTGCCTCACCTCGACCAGCGCCTTGTTGATCATCTCCAGCGAGGCCATCACCTGGCCGATGTTCTGCAGCCGCGTGTGATGCAGGATGTCGATCAGGCGGAACATCATGATCGGCGGCTGGCCCATCGCGATGCCCGGCCGACCGAACTCGAAGAACACATTGACGGCCGGCAGCGCGCTCTGGATCTGCGCTAGGACCTTGGCCGCATCCTCGACGCTGCAGGCGACGAGATGCGCGCTCTGGGCGGGGAGGGTAGGCGTCAGCGGCGCCTCCGGGCCGAGCCCGAGACCCGACAGCACCTGATGCTCGATCCAACGCCGCACCTCCGGCGGCGCCGAGCGGATCTGGTCGGTCGACAGCGTAATCCCGATCATGGCGATCTCCATTTCGGCCGCGGAGCTTAGGGCGTCATGATGGCACGGTGTTGACGAGGATCAAGCGGCCGCGCCGGCGCAGCGCCTCAGGGCGCCACCAGTTCGACGCGGCGGTTCAGCGTGCGGCCCGCATCGGTGGCATTGCTGCCGACCGGCGCGAGCAGGCCGACGCCCGCGGTGCGCAGCCGCGCTGGCGCGATGCGATAGCTGCGCGAAAGCTCGGCGGCGACCGCCTCGGCGCGCCGCCGTGACAGATCGAGATTGTAGTCGTAGCTGCCTTGGTTGTCGGTATGGCCGACGATGAAGACGCTGAGCTGCGGCTGGCCGGCGAGCAACTGCGCGATCTGCTCCAGTGTCGGCCGGCTCTCCGGCTTCATCGTCGCCTTGTCGGTGTCGAAATAGATGCCGTAGAGCGCGATGTGGCCCTTGTCGCCGAGGCCCTTCGCCATCTCGGCTGCGCTCACCATCTTGTTCTCCATCGCGCCGAGCTCGGCAACGGTGAGCTGGGCATAGATCTGCTCGTTGTTCTGGCTGACCAGCACGCTGGCAAAGGTCTCGCGGCCGCCGGCCTCCTTGCGGCCGGCAAAATAGCGGTAGTCGAAGCCATCGGCCCACATCTGTGGAACCGGCAGCAGGTCGATCGCCTCGGTGAAGGGAATGCCGCCGCAGGCATCGGTGTCGCAGGCGAGGAGCTTCTCGAAGCCGGCCTTGGCGAGCTGGTTTTCGAAATTGCGCGACACTTCGAGGATCGAGGGACCCGGCGCGGTGCGATAGGCGATTCTGACGACGCGCCCCTCCAGGCGTCGCTCGTCGGTCGCCTTGTCCGCCTTGAACGGCGCCGCCTGCAGCCGCATCGCATCGAAATCCTTGGCGACATAGCCGGTGATCACGCTGCCGGCGAAGCGGCCGATCCCGGGGTAATCCTTTGCGCCCGCCACATCGCCGGGCTGAGCGGCCGCGGGCGCCAGGCCGTGACACATCAGGGCCGCGACCAAGGTGAGCTGTGCCAGTGTGCCGAGCCGGAACATCATCGTCATGGGGACCTCTCCCGAAAAGTGGCGCCAACGCTCGTGGTTTTCAGAACGCGCGCTTGGATCGGCGCGCGAAAACGGCGCGACGTCGGACGAGGCACGCCCTGCATGAGTGGCGACGAGCGCGCCGACCGTTCAAAAAAAGATGACGATGGGGTGCGGTTCGGTGGCTATCGCCCGCCGGCTGGCCTGGTACCGCCAAATCAGGCATTGTGACGGCGTCCGCCGCCGGACTGCCGTCATCATGCTCTCATGCAGGGACCTTTCTCCTCATGTCCGTTGTCCGCTTCCTTGTTGCCGTCGCGATCCTCTCCTTTGCCTCTCCCGCTTTGGCCGCGCGCTGCGGCGGCGACTTCAATACCTTCATCGCGGGCGTCTCGGCGGAGGCGCAGAGCGCCGGCGTCTCGGGCGGCACGATCAGCCAGGCGCTGTCGGGCGTGACGCTCGATCCGGCCGTGCTCGCCTTCGACCGCCGCCAGCGCTACACCTTCAACAAGAGCTTCGAGCAGTACGTCTCGACCCGCGTCGGCGCGGGCCGCATCAATGGCGGCCGCGCCATGCTGCAGCGGCACGCCGCGCTGCTGTCGCGCATCGAGCAACAATATGGCGTGCCGCGCCAGATCCTGGTCGCGATCTGGGGACTCGAGACCGATTTCGGCAAGGGCGACATGGGCAAGCTGCCGGTGATCCGCACGCTTGCGACCTTGGCGCATGACTGCCGCCGCACTGAGCTGTTCCAGGGCGAGCTGCTGGCGGCGCTGAAGATCGTGCAGCGCGGCGATCTCACTCTGCGCGACCTCGTGGGCGCCTTCGCCGGCGAGATCGGCCAGACCCAGTTCCTGCCGTCGTCCTACATCAAATACGGCGTCGATTTCGACGGCGACGGCCGCGTCGACCTGCGCCACTCCACCGCGGACGTGCTGGCCTCGACCGCCAACCTGCTGCACAGCAACGGCTTCAAGATGGGCCAGCCCTACGACGAGGGCTCGGCCAATTTCGACGCGATGCGCGAGTGGAACAGGGCGGTGATCTACCGCAAGACGATCGGCTACTACGCCGATCAGCTGATCGGGCGGTAGCGTTATCCGTCGCTCGCCCCTTGCTCTCAGGTCCCGTGCATGCGCGGCGAGTGACGGGGATCGCTTCAGAGGAGACGGGTCATGTCGCAGTCGCCGCCACGACCGTTCGCCGCGTTCGCGACCCAGGTCCAGCGCCAGAACGGGCTGCGCGCCGCGATCACCTCGGCCTATCGCCGCGCCGAGCCGGAGTGCATCGCGCCGCTGCTCGATCTCGCCGCGCTCCCGGAGGCATCGTCGGCACGAGCGGCCGGTCTGGCGCGGGATCTGGTCCTGCGTCTGCGCGGCAAGGCGCAATCCGGCGGCGTCGAGGGACTGATCCACGAATATTCGCTGTCGAGCCAGGAGGGCGTGGCCCTGATGTGCCTGGCCGAGGCGCTGCTGCGGATTCCGGACACCGCGACGCGGGATGCGCTGATCCGCGACAAGATCGCAACCGGCGATTGGCGCGCCCATATCGGGCACAGCCCGTCGCTGCTGGTGAACGCCGCGACCTGGGGCCTCATCGTCACCGGCACGCTGACGGCCGCGGCCAGCGAGGACAGCCTGGCGTCGGCGCTGACACGGCTGATCGCCCGCGGCGGCGAGCCGATCATCCGCAAGGGCGTCACGCTCGCCATGCGCCTGATGGGCGAACAGTTCGTGGCCGGTCAGACCATCGACGCGGCGCTGTCGAACGGCCGTCCATGGGAAGCGCAGGGCTTCCGCTACTCCTATGACATGCTCGGGGAGGCCGCGACGACGGCGGAAGACGCCGCGCGCTACTTCGCCGCCTACGAGGCGGCGATCCATGCGATCGGGCGGCACGCGGCCGGTGCCGGCATCTACGAAGGGCCGGGCATCTCGATCAAGCTCTCGGCGCTGCATCCGCGCTATGTCAGCATCAAGCGCGACCGCGTCATGGACGAGCTGCTGCCGCGGCTGAAGCGGCTGGTGCTGCTCGCGCGGCGATACGACATCGGCCTCAACATCGACGCCGAGGAAGCCGACCGTCTCGACCTGTCCCTCGATCTGCTCGAGGCGCTCTGCCTCGATCCGGATCTCGCCGGCTGGAACGGCATCGGCTTCGTCATCCAGGCCTATCAGAAGCGCTGCGCCTTCGTCGTCGATTGGCTCATCGACCTCGCGCGGCGCACGCGGCGCCGGCTGATGGTGCGCCTCGTCAAGGGCGCCTATTGGGACAGCGAGATCAAGCGCGCCCAGGTCGATGGCCTGGAGGACCTTCCGGTCTTCACGCGCAAGCACCATACCGACGTGTCGTACCTCGCCTGCGCCCGCAAACTCCTGGGCGCGCCCGACGCCGTGTTCCCGCAGTTCGCGACGCATAATGCGCGGACGCTGGCATCGATCGTGGAGATGGCCGGCCCCACCTACGCGCGCGGCCAGTACGAATTCCAGTGCCTGCACGGCATGGGCGAGCCGCTCTACGAGGAGGTTGTCGGACCCGCACGGCTCGGCCGGCCGTGCCGCATCTACGCGCCGGTCGGCTCGCACGAGACGCTGCTGGCCTATCTGGTGCGGCGGCTGCTGGAGAACGGCGCCAACACCTCCTTCGTCAATCGCATCGCCGATCCCGCCGTCTCCGTCGACGATCTGATCGCGGACCCCGTCGCCATCGTTCGCGCGTCGGAACGCCCGGGCGCGCCGCACGACAAGATCAGGCGCCCGCCCGAGCTGTTCGGCCCGGACCGCGCGAACTCGGCCGGCTTCGATCTCTCCGATCAGCGCGCGCTGGCGCGTCTCGGCGAAGGCCTGGTCACGAGCGCGAGCCTCGATTGGACGGCTGCGGCGCCGGGAGCGACCACCAGCGAAGGCGCGCGCCGCATTCGCAATCCCGCCGACCGCCGTGACGTCGTCGGCGCGGTCAGGGATGCCGCGCCTGCCGAGATCGAGGCGGCCCTGTCGCGTGCGGCGAACGCCGCGCCGGCCTGGGCCGCGACCAGCCCCCGCGCGCGCGCCGCATGCCTGCGCGCCGCGGCCGAGACGATGGAGGCGCGTCGCCTCGTCCTCATCGGCTTGATCGTCCGCGAGGCCGGCAAGACCTTTGCGAACGCCGTCGGCGAGGTGCGCGAAGCCGTCGATTTCCTGCGCTATTATGCGGGCGAGATCGAACGTCTCTCCGAGGGCGATAGTCCCGACCCGCTCGGCCCCGTGGTGTGCATCAGCCCGTGGAATTTTCCGCTCGCGATCTTCACCGGCCAGGTCGCGGCGGCGCTCGCGGCCGGCAATCCGGTGCTGGCGAAACCTGCCGAGGAGACGCCGCTGATCGCCGCCCAAGCGGTTCGCATCATCCATGAGGCCGGCGTTCCAGCGGATGTCCTGCAATTGCTGCCGGGCGACGGCCGCGTCGGCGCGGCGCTGGTTGCTGACGCCCGCGTCCAGGCCGTGATGTTCACGGGATCGACCGACGTCGCGCGGCTGATCCAGAAACAGCTTGCCGAGCGCCTCACCGTCCATGGACAGCCCGTGCCGCTGATCGCGGAGACCGGCGGCCAGAACGCGCTGGTCGTGGATTCCTCCGCGCTCGCCGAGCAGGTCGTCGCCGATGTCATCACCTCCGCCTTCGACTCCGCCGGCCAGCGCTGCTCGGCGCTGCGCATCCTCTGCCTGCAGGACGATGTCGCCGATCGCATCCTGTCGATGCTGCGCGGCGCGATGGCCGAGCTCGAGCTCGGCGATCCGAGCCTGCTGTCCGTCGACGTCGGGCCGGTGATTTCCGACGAGGCACGCGACACCATCTCCGCTCATGTCGCGTCGATGCGCGCCCGCGGTCATGCGGTGGACGAGCTGCCGCTGCCGCCGCAGGCGGCGCACGGGACTTTCGTTGCGCCGACCATCATCGAGATCGCCAGCATCTTCGATGTCGAGCGCGAGGTGTTCGGCCCCGTCCTCCACGTCCTGCGCTACCGTCGCGAGCAGCTCGCTGACCTCATCGACGCGATCAACCTCACCGGCTATGGCCTGACCTTCGGCATCCACTCGCGGATCACGGAGACAATTGCGCGGGCGTCGGGCCGCAGCGCCGCCGGCAACATCTACGTCAACCGCAACGTGATCGGCGCGGTCGTCGGCGTGCAGCCATTCGGCGGCTCCGGCCTGTCGGGGACCGGGCCGAAGGCCGGCGGTCCGCTGTATCTGCGCCGGCTGTTCGCGATGCCGCCGCGCCAGCGGCTCATGGCGTCGCAGTCTGACGCGGTCTTGCGCTCTTATCTCGACGGGTTGCGCGCCAGCGGACACGCCGAGGCGGCGCTGGCGTGCGAGGCGCATGGGCCCCAGGTGCGGGCCGGGCTCGAGATCGAGTTGCCAGGACCCGTCGGCGAACAGAACATCTATCGCATCACCGCGCGCGGCGTCGTCGCTGCACTGGCGAGAAGCGAGCAGGCGTTGCTGGTCCAGATAGGCGTCATTCTGATGACCGGAAACGACGCGTTCGTCGAACGCGCCAGCCCTGCTTGTGCCGTGTTGGGACCGCTCGCCAGCCGGCTGCGCGGCCGCCTGCGGATCGTCGACAGCTGGCGGGCTCTCCGCGATCTGCAGGCCGTGCTTTCCGACGGCGAGGCGGATGAATTGATCGCGCTCGGCCGCGACCTCGCCACGCGCCCCGGACCGATCGTCCCGCTCGTCACGCCGCGCGCCAGCGACGGCTGCTACGATCTCGACCGGCTGGTCACCGAAGTCAGTCTCTCCACCAACACCGCAGCCGCCGGCGGCAATGCCAGCCTGATGTCGATCGGCTGAGAAGACAGGTATTCCGTCCCGGGCTGGCTCGAGGCCGCTGGACAGGATAGGGGAGAACACCGTCATCGTCGGCCCGCTCCGCCCGCTGACGCACGCTTCGTACAGATCGAGGACACCTTGATGTCGACCATCCTGTTCAAGAATGCCGCTCTGCTCGACCCGCTGCAGCCGGAGCTGCGCGAAGGCCATCACGTGCTGGTCGAGGACCATCTGATCAAGGAGGTGTCTGACAAGCCGTTGCAGACCAGCGTCGACCAGACCATCGATCTCCAAGGCAAGACGCTGATGCCGGGGCTGATCGACCTGCACGTCCATGCGATCGCGGTCGAGCTCAATCTTGCCCAGCAAGTGCAGATGCCGAATGTGCTGGTGACCCTGCGCTCGGCGCTGCTGCTCAAGGGCATGCTGCGGCGGGGCTTTACGACGGTGCGTGACGCCGGCGGCGCCGGCTATCCGCTGAAGCAGGCCGTCGACACCGGCCTCACCGAGGGCCCGCGGCTGTTCGTCTCCGGCCGTGCGCTCAGCCAGACCGGCGGCCATGGCGACATGCGGGCGCGGACGGATTTCCTTTCCGACAACGCCCCTTGTCCGTGCTGCGTGCGCGTCGGCGCGCTGGCCCGCGTGGCCGACGGCGTCGATGCCGTGCGCAAGGCGGTGCGCGAGGAGCTCCAGATGGGCGCCGACCAGATCAAGATCATGGCGTCCGGCGGCGTGGCCTCGCCGACCGATCCCGTCGGCGCGTTCGGCTACTCGGAGGACGAGATCCGCGCCATCGTCGCCGAGGCCCGCGCGCGGCAGACCTACGTCCTGGCGCATGCCTACACGGCAGAGGCGATCGCCCGCGCCGTCCATTGCGGCGTGCGCACCATCGAGCATGGCAACCTGGTCGACCTTCCGACCGCGCGCCTGATGGCCGAGAAGGGCGTCTATGTCGTCCCGACGCTCGTCACCTATGAGGCACTCGCCAATGAGGGCGCGCAGTATGGCCTGCCGCCGGAGAGCGTCGCCAAGATCGCCGACGTCCGCGATGCCGGCCTGCGTTCGCTCGGCATCTACCGCGACGCCGGCGTCAAGATGGGCTTCGGCAGCGATCTCCTGGGACCGTCCCAGCGCCTGCAGAGCGATGAATTCCGGATCCGCGCCGAGATCCTTGGTCCCCGCGAGGTCATCGCCAGCGCGACCGTGATCGGCGCCGAGGTGCTGGGCATGCAGGGCAAGCTCGGTCGGATATTGCCAGGCGCCTTCGCCGACCTGCTCGTGGTCGAGGGCAATCCGCTGCGCGACGTCTCGTGCCTGCTCGGCCAGGGCGATCACATTCCGCTGGTGATGAAGGCCGGCAAGGTCCACATCGACAGGCTGAACGCCTGAGGCAACTCGGCGCCGAAATCCACCGGGCCAATGATCGACAGTCCCAGCGTTTGTGCGCGCTGTCATGCGGGACGTCCATCGTCTCTCCGCCGCCTCGACGCTGCGGGCGCCGACATCTGCGATGAGTGCTTCTTGGAACGCAGTCATTCGGCCTCGCGGCGCTCCGTGCGTCCGAGTTGTGCGGGTCGTTTCGCCCTCATCGACGAAGAGGGCGCAGGGAATGCCGGGAGCTGGCCGCCCCCATGGCCCGCCTGCGAAAAAAATGCAGGCGGCAGGTACCACAGGTTCAGCCGAGACATCCGGCGGATTCAATTGGTCGTCGCAACACTCGATGAGGAGGTTGCGATGGGCATTCGAAAGAAACGGTCAACGCGGGGCAAGCTGGGATCATTGGGGCGCCCACCAGTTGCGGGGCGTGCGGAACAGCAGAAATTTTGGCGTGGGATTGCCGCTGGGTTGAACAGCGAGAATGCTGCGCTGGCTGCTGGATTATCGGATGCTGTCGGCCCCCGATTATTTCGAAAAGCGGGCGGCGTGGCACCGGCAATGTTCCGACCTTCAGCGAAGCCGCTCTCCGGACGGCACCTCTCTTTTTCTGAGCGCGAAGAGATTGCGCTGCTGAATGCGCAGCGCCATTCTGTACGAGAGATAGCGCGGCGTCTCAATCGATCTCCCTCGACCATCTCCCGTGAACTCGATCGCAATGCGGCCACGCACGGCGGCAAGATGGCCTATCGGGCGACGGCCGCCCAGTGGCATGCAGATCGATCGGCCCGGCGTCCTAAGCCGAGCAAGCTTGCAAGCAACGCCGCCTTACGCGCTTATGTTGAAGAGCGGCTTGCAGGGTTTGTCGCACCTCCAGGCGGCGTTCGGCGGAAGGCCGGTCGTGCGGGCTCTAGCCAGGATCAGGGGTGGACGAAAGCGTGGAGTCCCGAGCAGATTGCCCGGCGCTTACCGATCGACTTCCCGGATGACGAGGCGATGCGCATCAGCCACGAAGCCATTTACCAGGCGCTTTTTGTTCAGGGCCGAGGAGCGCTGAAACGCGAGTTGTCGTCCTGTTTGCGAACGGGACGTGCGCTGCGCGTGCCCCGAGCGCGTACGCGGAAGCGCAGCAAAGGCTTCATATCGCCAGAGATCATGATCAGTGAGCGTCCGGCCGAAGTCGCGGATCGAGCTGTGCCGGGACATTGGGAAGGAGATCTGATCGTCGGCTCCGCCAGCTCGGCAATCGGCACGCTGGTCGAACGCAGCACGCGGTTTACAATGCTCCTGCACCTTCCACGGCTGCCGGGGTTTGACGATGGCCCACGTACGAAGGATGGGCCTGCGCTCTCCGGACACGGAGCTGAAGCGGTACGCGATGCGATCACGCGCACCATCGTCACCTTGCCCAAAGAACTCCGCCGCTCGCTAACCTGGGATCAGGGGACCGAAATGGCTCAACACAGTGACCTCAAGATCGATACAGACCTTCAGATCTACTTCTGCGATCCAAGAAGCCCCTGGCAACGTGGCACGAACGAGAACACGAATGGCCTGCTGCGGCAGTACTTCCCGAAAGGTACCGATCTGAGCGTCTACGATGCTGACGAGATCGCCGCCGTGGCCGCAGCGCTCAATTCCCGACCGAGAAAGACGCTAGGATGGAAAACTCCAGCAGAAGCGCTTGACGAGCTGCTGTCACGAATGAAAACACTTGGTGTTGCGACCACCGCTTGAGCCCGCCCCCCGGCATTCCCCGCGCGATGGTTGGGCGGCTTATACGTCCTCTCCCCGGGGACCGGCTGTCTTGCCCCCGTCACGAACGGATCATCGTCACCGTCCGCTTGGCCTCAGCACCGGGAGGCCAGGACCCTACGATTTCGCCGGCGCATCGGGCTCGTTCGTCCGCACGATTGCTCGCGCTGCGATCCAATGCACCCACCGCATCCCGCACCCACGTCTCGTGACGATCGCGAAGCGCCCCTCATGGCGGGACGGGATGCGCATAGTCAATCATGTTTTTCTGAAAAACGAAAGTAGAATATTTTCCGTGGGGAGGACTGGACAAGGGTGATGTGCTTGAGGCGGTGAGCAAAATCAGATTTTGGGCGCATCGCATCAGAGGTCTACTTGTCGGTCGTGCGCGCCTGGCTCCGGGCCCGCACGAGTCTCGAGAAGCATATCCGCTCAAGCCCAGCACGCCGACGTCTTTGGCGGCGGCCGGAAGGTCCGAGAAGGGCGAATTGCGGACGTGACAGGGCCGCGCGACCGGGCCGTGAATGGCCTTGAGCCTGCCGACTTGCGGCGCTGCATCAAGTCGGCAACTATCCGAGGTACACCGGCCGTGACGCTAGCTCGTTCGGGAAGGCAGCTCGTGACCCTGGCTGTGTGAAAACGCTGCGCGGCTGTTATGATTCTCCAGTGATTCTTTTGGGGGAATCGATGAGGCGCTTCGTTGAAGAGGCGGATCGTGGGCAATGGACGCTGTTGCCTGAATGCCTCGATGATTTCATTGACGAGAGCAACCCCGTTCGCGTGATCGACGCATTTGTCGAAGCGCTCGATTTGTCTGAGATGGGTTTTGAAGGGGTGGAGCCGGCAGCCACCGGTCGGCCGTCGTACCACCCCTCGGTTCTCCTGAAGCTTTACATCTACGGCTATCTGAACCGGGTGCAGTCGAGCCGGCGGCTCGAACGGGAGGCCGGCCGCAATCTCGAGGTGATGTGGCTGCTGGGTCGGCTCGCGCCTGATCACAAGACCATCGCCGACTTCCGTAAAGACAACGGCCTGGCGCTTCGCAAGGTCTGTGCGCGCTTTGTCGAACTCTGCCGTGGGATGGGCTTTCTGGCGACGGCGAGCGTCGCCATCGATGGCAGCAAGTTCAAAGCCGTGAACAGCCGAGACAAGAACTTCACACGGGCAAAGGTCCAACGGCGGCGTGCTCAGCTGGAGGAGAGCGTCGCGCGTTATCTGAGCCAACTTGACACGGCCGACCGTCAGGAGCCGACAGAGGCGCTGGCTACGAAGGTGACGAGACTTGCCGAGAAGCTCACGAAGCTGAAGGAGGAAATGGGCAAGCTTGCCGCGTATGAGAAGCAGATGCTTGCGTCGTCCGATCAGCAAATCTCTCTGACCGATCCCGACAGCCGCTCGATGGCAACGAGCGGCCGCGGCTCCGGCGTTGTCGGCTACAATGTACAGGTCGCCGTGGACACCGAGCACCATCTGATTGTGACGCACGAGGTCACGAACAGCGGTTCAGATCGCGCCCAACTTGCTAACATGGCCAAACAGGCAAAGGCCGTTCTCAAGAGCGAGACGCTCGACGCTGTAGCCGATCGCGGCTACTTCAATAGCCCAGAGATCCTCGCGTGCCACGAGGCCGGAATCACGGTGACGCTGCCCAAGCCGCAGACGTCAAATGCTAAGTCGGAGGGACGCTTCGGTAAGCAGGACTTTGTCTATTTGCCAGAACAGGATGCCTATCGCTGCCCAGCTGGAGAGCGATTACCGTATCGCTATACAAACGAAGAAGACGGCAAGGTGTTGCGGCGCTACTGGACCACAGCCTGTCAAACCTGTTCGCTCAAATCCCAGTGCACGCCGGGGCCGGAGCGGCGGATTACACGGTGGGAGCACGAGCATCTGCTTGAGGCAGTGCAGCAGCGCCTTGACGCAAACCCGGAAGCGATGCGCCAGCGGCGCGAGACGGTCGAACATCCGTTCGGCACGATGAAGGCCCGTATGGGAGCGACGCACTTCCTCACTAAATCGCTCCCAAAAGTAGCCGCCGAGATGGCCCTATCGGTTCTGGC
>NZ_JBNPUF010000013.1:0-158656 GCF_051168035.1 Bradyrhizobium sp. HKCCYLRH3059
GCGACGGCGCGCTGCGACAGCTGTCACAACGGCAGCTACACCGGCCAGGGCACCAAGGGCGCCATGGGCACGGCGTCGTATCCGAACCACGTCGCCACCGGCGGCGCCGACTGCGTCAGCTGTCACGCCAAGGCGGCCTCGGGCGGCTTCACCAGCTGGGGCGGCGCGGCGTTCAAGCATGCCGCGACCGACACCAATTGCGCGACCTGCCACAACGGCAAGACCGCGATGGGGATGACGACGCCGCCGCACATCCCGACCGGGACGCTGCAGTGCTCGAACTGCCACAGCAACACCGCGGCGAGCTTCGCCACCTACACCATGAACCATGCCGCGGTGGCGACGGCGCGCTGCGACAGCTGCCACAACGGCTCCTTCACCGGCCAGGGCACCAAGGGCGCCATGGGCACCGCGTCGTACCCGAACCACGTCGCCACCGGCGGCGCCGACTGCGTCAGTTGTCACAGCAAGGCCGCCAGCGGCGGATATGTGAGCTGGGGCGGCGCGGCGTTCACCCACTCCGCGGCCAACACCAATTGCTCCGCCTGCCACAATGGTTCGAGCGCGAAAGGCCTGACCACCCCGCCGCATATTCCGGTGACGGGCGTGCAGTGCTCGAATTGCCACAGCAACACGGCGGCGAGCTTCGCCACCTACACGATGAGCCATGCTGCCGTGCATGCCACGCGCTGCGACAGCTGTCACAACGGCTCGTATCGCAGCCAGGGCCGCAGAGGTGCGCAGGGGCCGGATCACAGCGCCAAGACGCAGGATTGCGGCTGCTGCCACGTGCGCGCCGCCGCCAACTTCTCCACCTGGGACGACGACCCGCAGAAGCCGGCAGCAGGCTGCTCCACGACGGCGCGGTCGGTGGTTCCGGCTCAGGCCCCGGCCGTCAAGGCGGTGACGCCGGCCTCGACCGCCAACCGGACGATGACGGCAGCAACGAATCCCGATGCAGCACCCGGTACGAGCGCCGCACCGGCTGCATCTCAGGCCACTGCTGCGGCCGGCGCTGCCGCCAAGCCCGCTGCGCCATCCAGTTCGACGCTCCTGTTCAGCAGCAAGCCGCTGGCGAACACGGCTGCGACGTCGACGGCCCCGACAGCGGGGTCCGAAGCAGGGGCCTCCGCCAGTTCGTCCGGTTCCTCCAAGCCCGACAGTTCGGTCAAAGCTGGCGGCGCGACGACGTCCGTGCCGCAACCGTTGAGCACGCCGTCCCGAATGACATCCGCGACATCGCCACTCTTGCCGAACGATCCCCGCGGCAGGCTCTTGCCCCCGACCGATACTGGTAGCGACTCGCCGGAAGCGAAGAATGCCGGTCGGCTTCCGTCGCTGCTGCCGACGTTCAATCCAAGGGCAGGGCTTGCCGGATCGAGCACCACGGAGGCCGGCTCCAGATTCAATCACATGACGGCGCAAGGGCCATGCGCATCCTGCCATAACGGAATGACCGCGCCTGGCAAGCCGCCGAAGCACGTCGCAACCGCTGCGCCATGTGAGACCTGTCACAAGAGCACGACGACGTTCAGCGGCGCCCGGTTCAGCCATACTGGAACGACGGCGGCCTGCGCGAGCTGTCACACCGGCATGGCCGCGACCGGCAAGCCGCCGAAGCACGTCGCAACCACTGCGCCGTGTGAGACCTGTCACAAGAGCACGACGACGTTCAGCGGCGCCCGGTTCAGCCACACCGGAACGACGGCGGCCTGCGCGAGCTGCCACAACGGCATGGCCGCGACGGGCAAGCCGCAGAAGCACGTCACGACGAATGCGCCGTGCGAGACCTGCCACAAGAGCACGACGACGTTCAGCGGCGCCCGGTTCAGCCACACCGGCACGATGGCGGCCTGCGCGAGCTGCCACAACGGCATGGCCGCGACGGGCAAGCCACAGAAGCACGTCGCGACCAGCGCGCCGTGCGAGACCTGCCACAAGAGCACGACGACGTTCAGCGGCGCCCGGTTCAGCCACACCGGCACGATGGCGGCCTGCGCGAGCTGTCACAACGGCATGGCCGCGACCGGCAAGCCGCAGAAGCACGTCGCGACCAGCGCGCCATGCGAGAGCTGCCACAAGAACACCGTGTCGTTCTCGGGCGCGCGGATGGATCACACCAGCCTGACTGCGCCGTGCGCCAGCTGTCACAACGGCTCCAATGCCACCGGCAAGTCGCCGAAGCACTTCGTGACCAACGTCCCCTGCGAGAGCTGCCACCGGACGGTGAGCTGGAGCTCGGTCAATTACCGGCATATGTCGGCAAGCTATCCGAACCATAGCGCGGCCATTGGCTGCACCGCCTGCCACAGCGGCAATTCGCAAGCCGTCGTGTTCAAGTTCGCGGCCTACAAGCCCGACTGCGCCGCCTGCCACGCCAGTGATTTCCGCCCGCAGCAGCACGCCAAGCTCGTGAAGCCGGCGCCGATGGACTACACCGTCGCCGAGCTCAAGGACTGCACCGGCGCATGCCATATCTATGCTGACAAATCGCAAACCACCATCATCACCCGCCGCCAGCGGCAGCACCGGGTCAATGGAGGCGGCTGGTGATGCGCGGCTGCTTCGGACAAGCAGCGGCGGCGAGGTCGGCGGGATGGCTGATCAGTCTGCTGGCCGGCCTGCTCGCAATCCTGCTCGACGGAGCCTTTGGCATTGCACCGGCCCAGCCGGTCATCGATCAGTTCGTCGCCAATGCAACTGCCACGACGATCGGAAACTGCAGCCTTCTGCGGGTCAACTTTCACGTTCGTGTCCGCTACACCGGGCATTTCCCGCTCGACCAGGGCAGCCAGCTCAGCGTCTCGCTGCAATTGGTCGATCGGGACGCAATCATGGCGCGCCGCCTGGTCAGGCGCGAAGGCGTGCGTGTCGACAACGCCCAGGGCTCCGGCATCCAGGACGTCTATCTGACGCTCGATCAGAACAGAGGACCAATCCTCGTCGTCCAGTTTGCCGGCGAGTTCACCTATCAGATCGTCCAATCCGGCAGCTTCGAGCAGGTGGCGATCGTGGTGGCCCGAAAGGGCCCGGTGTCGGCGTGCAAGGTGAAAGCCCTGGTGCCGAGCGTAGCCGCTCCGGATGCGCCGAAACCGGTTGCGATCCCCGGCGCGGCGGCGTCGGTCCGCAACGACAATCGCACGATGCAGCAGGCGTCCGCGGCGGACATCCGGCTTGCGGAGGCCTCGATGGACGAGGCTCGCGCGTCGATCAAGAAAGGCAATTTCAGCGCCGCGATCGATCTCCTGCGAAAGGTGCTGAAACTCCCCGAGAACGGCTCGAGCGCCGAGGCGCAGGAGCTGCTCGGCGTGGCGCGGCAGAAGGCCGGCCAGACCGCTGCCGCGCAGGCGGAGTATGAAGACTATCTGCGCCGCTATCCGAGCGGCGAGGGCGCCGAGCGGGTGAGGCAGCGGCTCGCTGCGCTTCTCACCGCGACCGGCAGCGCACCGGCGCGGCCGCGCGACATGTCTTCTGTCACGCCCGAGGGCGGAGACATGGGGACAGGCATGCCGACCAAGGCGGCAGGGCCGAACGGCGACACCCGCTGGTCGATGTCGGGCAGCCTCTCGACCACCTTCATCACGAACGACACGACCAGCGCCGTCAAGGACAGGGCGATTGCGCCGAACCCGAATGCGGATCCCGACGCGCACCGGGTGCATCAGAACACGCTGCTGACCAATTTCGACTTTCTCGGCACCGCCGACAACGATCGCATCAGGACCAAGTTCAGGCTGGCCTTCACCCATGAGCGCCAGTTCGATACCGGAAACGACAAATACGGCGTCTCGACCGCCCAGGTTGACTACACGCTGAAGGAGGCCGACGTGACGCTGCGCGTCGGACGGCAGTCCCGCAACACCGGCGGCGTGATCGGCCGCTTCGACGGCGCGGTGCTGAGCTGGCAGAAGAGCCCCGGGCTGCGCCTGAACGTGCTCGCAGGCTCGCCGAACTGGAGCCGTTTCGACGCACCGTTCAAGGATGGCAAGACGCTCTATGGCGCGAGCATCGACTTCGGCAAGATCCTGGGCGGCCTCGAGACTACGGTCTATCTGATCACGCAATACGACCGCAACATCGTCGACCGCCAGGCCATCGGCGCCGAATTCCGCTATTTCGACACCAACAAGTCGCTGCTCGGCCTGATCGACTACGACACGCATTTCCGTGCGCTCAATGCGGCCGTGTTCTCCGGAACCTATACGTTCGAGGACAAGTCGGTCGTCAACGCCTCGTTCGATTATCGAAGGGTGCCATTTCTCTCGACCTGGAATGCGCTGCAGGGGCAGCCGTTCCTCACGCTCTACGACATGATGAAGTTCAATACGGCCGGCGAGATCAGGCAGCTCGCGATCGACCGCACGCCGACGTTCCAGTCGGCGATGGTGAGCTATTCGCGGCCCCTGAACGAGACCTGGCAGGTCGCGGCCGATGCCACGGTGACCAATCTGACCGGCACGCTGCCCTCCGGGGGCGTCGACGGCACGCCGGCGAGCGGCCTCGAATATTATCTGTCGGCTCAACTGACCGGGAACGGCATCATCAAGCCGGGCGATCTGTTCATGGGCGCGCTGCGGTACGCGAGCCTGGCGGATTCGAAATTCTACGTGCTCGATCTCGCCACGCGCTATCCGATCACGCCCGATCTCGCCATCAGCCCGCGGCTGCGGGCGGGGTACAGGTCCGGGACGAAGACCGACTTGAAAGAGTACACGATTCTGCCGTCGCTGCTGGTCAGCTATCTCTGGTCGAAGGAGATCAGCCTGGAAACGGAGATCGGCTACCGGTTCGTCGACAGCACGCTGGCCAACGTCAAGACGACGACCAAGGACTTGTTCGCGACGGTCACGTTGCGGCGCGATTTCAACGCCGACGGTGTCACGAAGTGCAACGCCTCGATTGTCAGTTGCGCCTGGGCCAGGCCTGCGGCGCTGCAGGGCGGCCAGGGGGCGGGCTCGGGCGATATGCCGCTGCGGTCGCGCGCGTCGATCCTGCCGTCCTACATGCTGGAGACCGGAGTGCGCTACTGGTTCAGCTCCGGGCAGAATCGATACCGCTATTTCGCCGATCAGGCCGCGACGCTTCAGGTCTCCCGGCTCGCCTATGGCGGCATGACCGGGCACAGCGGCGAGATGTTCTTCAGGGTCGATGCGCTCGACGGCCCGTTCACCAACATGTTTCTGAAGGGCTATTTCGGAGCGGGCAAGATCAGCTCGGGCACGCTCGTCGACGAGGACTTTGCGCCCTTCGTCAATCCGTCGTCCAAGACCGTCAGCAGCGTGGGCGGGCGGCTGCAATACGCGAATCTCGATGTCGGTTTCAACCTGCTGGAGACGGACCGCTTCCGGCTCGGCGCCTTCGTCGGCTATCAATATTGGACGGAAACGGTCGACGCGCGGGGCTGCACCCAGGTGGGTGGCAATCCGACGATCTGCAGTCCGGCTCTTGGGGCAGGCGTGAAGGTGGTGACCGAGCAGGATCGCTGGCATAGCGGACGGGCCGGTGTCTCACTCGACACGCGGCTGTCGGACCGGCTGAGCTGGCAGGCGGAGGCCGCCTATGTCTGGACTTCGCAGAATGCGATCGACACGCACTATTTCACCTTCGGGCGCGATCCCGCCTCGGGACAAGGATCCGGATTCCAGGCCGAGACCGTGCTGAACTACCAGTTGACCGACAATTTCCGCATCGGCATCGGTGGGCGCTGGTGGCATCTCAGCACCAATGCGGTCGATTCGTTCAATCAGGTGCTGCGATATACGACGGAGCGTTATGGCGTGTTTCTCCAGGGCTCCTACCAGTTCAATCGGGCACGATAGTCTGCTGGAGTCGTCCAATCATGAACTACCAGATGCGGCCGTTCGGCCTTTTCCCTGAATATGACGCGATGTTCCGCGGTGCATTGGATCGACTGCATCAGGAACGGCGCTACCGTGTCTTTGCGGACCTCGAACGCCTGGCGGGGCGCTATCCGTATGCGATCTGGCATTCGGAGGAAGGCAAGCGTGAGGTCGTGATCTGGTGCTCCAACGACTATCTGGGCATGAGCCAGCACCCGAATGTCATAGGAGCCATGATCGATGCCGCAGCGCGCATGGGCACAGGCGCGGGCGGCACCCGTAACATCGCGGGAACGAACCATCCGCTCGTCGCCCTCGAGCAGGAGCTGGCTGATCTCCACGGCAAGGAAGCCGCGCTGGTGTTTACCTCCGGCTACGTCTCCAACGAGGCGGGGATATCGACGATCGCCAAGCTGCTGCCTGGGTGTTTGCTGCTTTCCGACGAGCTGAACCACAACTCCATGATCGAGGGGGTTCGCAAGGCCGGTGCTGAGAAGCAGATCTGGCAGCACAATGATCCTGAGCATCTCGAACGGCTGCTGCGGGCGGCAGATCCCGAAAGGCCCAAGCTCATCGTGTGCGAGAGCCTGTACTCGATGGACGGGGATGTCGCGCCTCTGCATCGAATTTGTGACTTGGCCGAGCGCTACGGCGCTCTGACCTATGTCGACGAGGTGCACGCGGTCGGGATGTATGGCCCGCGCGGCGGCGGCATAGCTGAGCGCGACGGGGTCATGGAAAGGATCGACATTGTTGAGGGCACGCTGGCAAAGGCCTATGGCTGTCTCGGCGGCTATCTTGCGGCTGGGGCGAACCTGATCGATGCGGTGCGCTCCTACGCCCCCGGTTTCATCTTCACGACGGCATTGCCGCCTCCGGTCTGCGCAGCCGCGACCGCTGCAATCCGGCATCTGAAAACCTCGACAGCGGAGCGCGTCCGGCATCAGGATCGCGCAGCGCGGTTGAAGTCCGTCCTGACGGCAGCAGGCCTGCCCGTGATGCCGAGCGAGAGCCATATCGTGCCGGTGCATGTCGGCGATCCCGAGAAGTGCAGGGCGGCTTCGGACCTGCTGATGTCGGAGCATGGCATCTACATCCAGCCGATCAATTACCCCACTGTCCGGCGAGGACTGGAACGCCTGCGTCTTACCCCAACGCCCTATCACGACGACGCGCTCATGGACCAACTGGTCCATGCGATGATGAAGGTGTGGGACAGACTCCATCTCTGTTGCCGCCGGGAGAGCGGTCTCACGCGTGGGCATGAAGCGCCATAGCGCTGCCGGCGAAAGATTGGATCAGAAATCGGCGTCCGGCCGGTGTGCGGAAAGGCGGTCGTGCTTCAGCCACTGAACGAACGCACGTGTTCTCCCGCTCCGAGCGCACCATCCAACCTCTCCCTCCTTTCCAGTCCGTTTCCGATCTGTGTGCGGATGGCCGTGTCCAGCGACGAGCCCGAGCTGTCCGACGGCCCATGTCAGGCATCCGGCCGGATCAGCGCCAGGCCCGAGTCCGGATCGTGAAACTTGCGCAGATGCGCCGGCGTTTCGCTGATGATGATCTCGAGGGTCGGGCGGATGGCCCGACCTCATATAGGCGTAACCACCGAAGAAGTCCTCACCCTTGTCCTGCACGCCGATTTGATCGTGCCCGCGATGGTTGCGCTGAATTTGACTTCCACGAAGTGGTCATCGGATCGTTGTCTTCCGAGCTCTTATGCTAGGGAATGCAGCCAGAATCGGAGCGGCCCTCACCACAGCCGGAGATAGAATTGCGGCTGTCAGCCTGAATGAGAATCAACTACTTTAACGACGCAACCTGGACCATATGCAGCAATGAACCGTCGCGAGCGCCGAGCTTCACCCGCTAAAGTGAAGCTCCAACCTGTCAAGCCCGATGGTGCCGCGCTCTTCTATGACGCTGCTTTGCGCGATGTCGCCGATGGCCGACATGCGGATGCCGAACGGTGTTGCCATATGGCGCTTGCGATCGACGGAGGGCATGCGCCGACCCTCAACTTGCTGGGCATCCTTGCCCTGCAGGGGCAGCAGTATGAAGCTGCATTGCAGTGGGTATCCCGCGCGCTCCAGCAGGATGTTCAGCCGCAGTACTTCCTGAGTCTTGGCACGGTGCTGCAGGTCTTGGGACGCTCGGATGAGGTGCTGAAGGTCGTCGACAAGGCGACGGCGCTCGGTCTCGAAAGCGCCGATCTGTGGATGCTGAGGGGGAATGCCCTCGTCAACCTGCAGCAGCTCGCCGACGCCGTGTCGAGCTTCCAACGTGTGTTGGAGCTGAATTCCAGGCATTGGGATGCCGCCAACCAGTGCGGCATCACGCTTCAACGGCTGGGGCGGATCGACGACGCGCTTACCTATCTCGATCTGAGCGACGTCTTGCGGCCCAACCATGTCCCGACACTCTTGATGCGTGGCGCGCTTCTGAACGGCTTGAAGCGCTTCGACGAGGCCCTGACGATCTGCCAGCGAGCTCACGCCATCGAACCGGAAAACTCCGACATCTGCGTCAAGACCGGCATCGTGTTGCGGACGATGTGCCGAGACGAGGACGCGTTGGAATGGTTCGAGCGAGCCCTGGCTCTGCAGCCGGGTTCAAGGGATGCGCTGCACGACAAGGCCTCCGTGCTGACGAAGCTCCGTCGGTTCGACGAGGCGTTCGAGATCTACAGGCAGTTGAAGGGGGCCGATCCGAGAGACGCGCTGGCCGATCTTGGAACGGCTCATTTGAACCTGTTGTTGGGAAATCTCGACGCGGGCTGGTCTGGCCGGGAGGCCCGTTGGAGCCTGCCGAGCTCTTATCCGCGCTTCCGGCGACCCATGTGGCTCGGCCAGGATGGCATCGCGGGACAAACCATCGTCATCGCCGCCGATGAAGGACTGGGCGATACGATCCAGTTTGTCCGCTACGTGCCGATGGTCGCAGCGTTGGGCGCGCGCGTCATCCTTGCCGTTCAAAAGCCGTTGCTTCCACTGTTGTCGAACATGCCAGGCATTTCGCAATGTATTCCGGTCTCGGAGGCCGCCGACCTTGCGGGGGTGGATGTCCATTGTCCGATCATGAGCCTGCCGTTTGCCTTTCGGACGACACTGGCCACGATTCCTGCGCCGGCGTCCTATTTGCCGGCGCCTGATCCGGATCGGATCCAACTCTGGCAGGAGCGCCTTGGCACGCCCGAGAAATTGCGCGTCGGCCTGGTCTGGTCAGGCAACCCCAATCATCTCGACGACCACAATCGCTCCATCCCGTTGCGCACGTTGTCCCGCCTGCTCGGCGCGGATGCGGCGTTTGTCAGCCTGCAGAAGGAGCCGAAGGCCGAAGACAAGGCCGTGCTCCAGGAGACGAGCGGGATCGTGGACCTGACGGGTCAACTTGCCGATTTCGCCGATACCGCCGCGCTGATCTCATGTCTGGATCTCGTGATCACGGTCGATACCAGTGTCGCTCATCTCGCCGGCGCGCTTGGCTGTCCGACCTGGACGCTTCTGTCGTACACGCCGGACTATCGCTGGCTGCTCGATCGTGACGACAGCGTCTGGTATCCGCGCATGCGCCTGTTCCGTCAGCGCGAAAGGCGCGATTGGGGCGAAGTCATCGATCAGGTCGGAGATGCGCTTCACGAACTGGTTGGGGCGAGGGCGCCGTCCCCGCCGGTCTCGAGCGATGCGATCGCGTGATCCGTCGCCGCTTCAATTCGACGGCTGGCGGCTTGCCGTCAGCTGCTGCCGGTAACGTTCGGCGTCCCAGTTGAGCAGCAACTGCTCGTGCTGAGACGAGAGATAGCCGATATCGGCCGATAACGGCAGGCGGCTGGTCACGAGCGCGAGGCAGCTCAGCATGGCCTCGGCGCCCGGGCTGGCGTCGCTGCGGATGAGGGCGCCGAGACCCGGCGCGAGGGCCGCGACGGGCGCGGGCAGGCGGCTCGCGTCCGCCCGTGCGAGCAGCGTGGCGAGGCCGCCGGCGCTCTCGATCGTCGGCAGGCCCGGGCCGAGAAACACGACGTGGTCCGGATACAACGAGCCGCCGGTCGCGATGGCGCGGCTGAACGGATCGGTGGCGATGCCGTGGCTACCAGCATCGTGCGGCAGGCGATAGGCGGTGCCGGCGCACAGACGGCGCAAGGCCGCGGCGTCGGCAGCGGGCGCCGGGCGCACCGGCAGCGCCAGCCTGCGCTCGACGTCATGGACCAGCGCCTCGGCCTGATCGCAGCTTTCGGCACCGACGACGAGGCCGTGATTGCCGAGGATCAGCACGTCGATGCGGTCGCGCGCGACGATGGTGCTTACTGCGCGCGCCAGCGGCAGTCCGGGATGAAAGTAGTCGAGATGGCGCCAGGCGAGCCCATCCAGCCGCGCTGCAAATTCATCGCGCGCATCGCGCCGCGCCGCCCAGGCGATGGTGTTGACGGCATGCACGTGCAGCACGACCCGGTGCGGCAGCAGCGCATGCAGCGCGGTCTCGATCGAGGCGCGCAGGGGGCCGGGAGCGGCCAGCGGAATGCGCTCGTCATCAGCGGCGAGCGCATCGCGCGCCGCAGGCAGGAGAACAGGCACGAAGATGTCCTTCGCGTCGGCGTCGGCAAGCCAGGTGCCGGACGCCTTCACCCACAGCACATCATCCTGCTTGAGCGAGGAGTTGCCGCCGGCGCCTTGCACCAGCTCGATGTTGCGGCCGACCCGCGCCGACATCCGGCGCAAATCATCAAGCTCGGCAGGCTCGCGCATTTCGCGTCTCCTTCTCACCACACCAGGTGCTGCATCGTCCAATTCGGCATGCGGCCGGGCGAAGCTGCGAGCTTGCGCGTTGCCGCAGCGAGGTCGGGCGCACCGGCCAGCGTCGTGCGATGCACGCCATCGCCGAGCAGCAGGCTCTGCAGGCCTGCAGCGCGGGCGCCGGCGACGTCATGGTCGAGCGAGTCGCCGATCATCAGCACGCGGTGCGGGTCCGGATCGCCGAGCTGCTCCAGCGCCGCCGCGAAGATCGGCGCATGCGGCTTGCCGACGAAGCTCACCGGGCCGCCGAGCCACTCATAGGCGCGCGCCAGCGTGCCGGGCGCCGGCACGAGGCCGGCCGCACCGAACATCATCAGGTCGGGATTGGCGCAGATCATCGGCACGCCCCGCGCGGCCGCGCCGGTGAATCGATCGCGCCAGAGGTCGGGCTCGGCGAGGTCGTCATCGAGGCCGCCGAGCAGGATGAAGTCGGCGTCACGCATATCCGTCACGAGGACGAGGTCGAGCCCGTCGATCAGCGAGCAATCGCCGCCCCGGGTGATCAGGAAGCAGGCATTGCCACAATCGGTGAAGGGTTCGCGGGTGCGGTCGCGCAGGCCGGTCCATGTCACCTCGCCCGAGGTGAGAATGCCGTCATAGGTCGAGCGCGGCAGGCCGAGCCGGGCGAGGCGCTCGGCATTGGCGCTCGCGCGCTTGCCGGAGTTCGACAGCACCAGGATATGCTTGCCGGCCTCGCGCAGCCGCAGGACGCAGTCGTGCGCAGCCGGAAGCACCGTCCTGCCGTCATGCAACGTGCCCCATTGGTCGAGCAGGACGTGATCGAACCTGTCGGCGATGGCAGACAGGCCGCTGATCTCGCACGCCGCCGCCGTCATCGTGGCGGTCCCTGCAGCGCCAGCAGCGCGGTGCCGTAGCTCGCTTCGGTCTGCGCGGCGACGCTGACGGGCACGCCGACGATGCGCCGGCGGATATCGGTCCAGGCATCATTTCGGGCGCCGCCGCCGATGCTGATCACCCGCCGTAGCGCCGGCGCGCCGAGCGCGTGAAGACGCTGATAGGCCAGCGCTTCCACGCCGGCAATTCCTTCGAGCAGCGCCTGGAAGAAGCGATGATCTTCGGCCGGACGTGGCGTGATCCGCGGCGCCAGCGCGGGATCTGCGATCGGAAAACGTTCGCCGGGTTTGGGCAGCGGATAGTAGTCGAGCCCGGTCGGCTCGTCGGGGCGGAGCAACGGCGTCATGCGGTCCATGTCGGCGGCGGTGAAATGCGCAAGCAGCGCGGCGCCACCGGAGTTCGATGCGCCGCCGGCGAGCCATTTGTCGCCGAGACGATGCGAGTACACGCCCTGATCGGCGGCGAAGATCGGCTGCGTCGCGATCAGCTTCACCACCAGCGTGGTGCCGAGCGAGGTCACCGCATCGCCCGGCGCATCGGCGCCGGTGGCGATGAAGGCGGCGACGCCGTCGGTGGTGCCGGCGACGATGCGCGCCGACGGCGACAGACCGAGCGCGCGCGCGGTCGACGGATCGATATCGGCGAATGGCGTGCCCGGCACGAGAACGCTCGGCAGGACGTCGCGGGGAACGCCGAGCTGATCGATCCAGCGCGGCCATTCGCGCCTGACGGGGTCATAGCCAAGCTTCAGGGCGTTGTTCTCATCGCTGACGCCGTGATGGCCGGCGAGGCGTCCGGCGATCCAGTCGGCCTGGTGCACGGCTTGCCGCGCGCCGCTCGTGGAGGCGAGCAGATGCAGCAGCTTGGCGAGCGGGCTGCTCGTGCCATGCGCACCGCTCTCGGGCGGCGCGATTGCGGCGATGCGCCTGGCCTCGTCGACGGCGCGGGCATCATTGTACATCAGGCCGAGCGAGCGGGGCCGCCCGTCGGCGTCGATCAGCAGCAAGGTGCCGGAGGTGCCGTCGACCGCGATGCGCGCGACGGCGCCGAGATCGACGATCCTGCCGAGCTTGTCGAGCGCCGCGACCGTCGCCTGCCACCACAGCTCGGGATCCTGGTCGATGGCGTTGCCGTCCTGACGCGGCGCGACCAGCGGAACGGCGGCTGCGCCCTTGATCTCGCCGCTGATATCGACGGCGCAGGCGCGCACACCGCTCGTGCCCACGTCGATGCCGACAAACAACTCCGTCATGCGACCTCATCCCGTTGTGCGCCGGCGAGCATGGCTGTGCTCGCCCGGCGCGTCATCCCTGACGCGCTGCAGCACGTTTGGGGGATTGACGGCCGGACCGGCGTCTGCAATTTTTTGCAAGGTGTGAAGAATTTTGCAAGCAGGCATTCAGGCGTGACGACAGCTTCCGACAGGGCGCCCATGGTGGACGGCGAGGCCTCGCTCGCGACGCGCGCCGCCTGGCTGTATTTCGCGGCCGGGCTGACGCAGTCGGAGGTCGCCGACCGCCTCAACATCCAGAGCACCAAAGCGCATCGCCTGATCGCGCGGGCCAGCCGCGAGGGCATGATCCGTGTCTTCGTCGAGGGTCCCGTCGCCGAATGCGTCGCACTCGAGAACGCGCTGGCCGAACGCTACGGGCTCGACTTCTGCCGCGTCGCGCCGGATCTCGGCGAGGGCGATCTGCCACTGAAGGCGCTGGCGCTGGAGGGCGCGAGCTTCCTGCGCCAGGTGCTGGAGCGCGGCGACGACAAGATCATCGGCGTCGGCCACGGTCGCACGCTTGCGGCGGTGGTGGCGCAACTGCCGCAGACGCCGGCGCGCGACGTGCAGTTCGTGTCGCTGCTCGGCGGCCTGACGCGCAAATTCGCCGCCAACCCGTTCGATGTGATCCATCGCCTGGCCGAGCGCACCGGCGCCGAAGCCTATCTGCTGCCGGTGCCGGTGTTCGCCAACTCCGTCGCCGATCGCCGCGTGCTGATGCAGCAGTTCGGCATATCGGACGTGTTCGCGCTGGCGCAGCGGGCGTCGCTGCTGTTCGTCGGCATCGGCCAGATCCATGCCGACGGCTTCCTGGTGTCGAGCGGCATGATCAAGCCGGATGAGGTCGTCGAGCTGAAGCGCGCCGGCGCCTGCGCCGATCTGCTCGGGCATTTCTTCAACGCCCAGGGCGAGCTGCTGGATCTCGATCTTTCGGCGCGCGCCACCTCGATGGCCGCTGCCGATCTGAAGAAACACCGCATCGTCGCCATCGGCGGCGGCGAGGCAAAGATCACGGCCCTGCGCGCGGTGCTGCGCAGCGGCTTCCTGAACGGTCTCATCATCGATGAGGTAACCGCTCAGGCATTGGCGACCGACAAGCCGGAGAAAACATCCGGCAACTCCAAGAACAAGAGTCGGAAGGGCAGGTAACGCGAACACGTCTCTACAAAAAACAAAGGGAGGGTTGAATGTACGATCGTGAGAAGAATCTCTTTGCGGCCTATGCCGGCAAGCGCATCAGCCGGCGTGATCTGCTCGACGGCGCTGCCAAGCTCGGCATCGCCGGTGTCGCCGCCAATGCCGCCTTTGCCTCGGCGATGTCGAGGGCGATGGCCGCTGACTTCAATTGGAAGGCCCATAGCGGCAAGACCGTCAAGCTGCTCTTGAACAAGCATCCTTACGTCGATGCGATGATCGGCGACATCGAGGCGTTCAAGAGCCTCACCGGCATGAACGTCACCTACGACATCTTCCCGGAGGACGTCTATTTCGACAAGGTGACGGCGGCGCTGTCGTCGAAGTCCGATCAGTACGACGCCTTCATGACCGGCGCCTACATGACCTGGACCTACGGTCCGGCCGGCTGGATCGAGGACCTCAACGCCTACATCAAGGATCCGGCCAAGACCAATCCGGCGTTCGCCTGGGACGATGTGCTGCCGGGCCTGCGCTCCTCCACCGCCTGGGACGGCGTCGCCGGCTCCGAGCTCGGCTCCGGCAAGGCCAAGCAATGGTGCATCCCGTGGGGCTACGAGCTCAACAACATCACCTATAACCGCAAGATCTTCGACAAGGTCGGCGTCAAGCCGCCCACCAATCTCGACGACATGCTGGAGGTCGCGGCCAAGATCACCAAGGACGCTGGCGGCCCCTATGGCGTCGGCGTGCGCGGTTCGCGCTCGTGGGCGACCATCCATCCGGGCTTCCTCTCGGCCTACGCCAATTTCGGCCAGAAGGACTTCGTGATGGAAGGCGGCAAGCTGAAGGCCGCGATGAACACCAAGGCCTCCAAGGACTTCCACGAGAAATGGGTCAGGATGATCCAGGGGTCGGGTCCGAAGAACTGGTCGACCTACACCTGGTATCAGGTCGGCACGGACCTCGGCGCCGGCGCCTCCGGCATGATCTTCGACGCCGACATTCTCGGCTACTTCATGAACGGCGGCGAGAACAAGGAGCGCGGCAATCTCGGCTACGCGCCGTTCGCGGCCAATCCGGCCGCGAAGGCGCCGACGCCGAACGTCTGGATCTGGTCGCTGGCGATGTCGAGCTTCTCCAAGCAGAAGGATGCGGCCTGGACCTTCATGCAGTGGGCGGCCTCCGTCGAGCACGATCTGTTCGGTGCCCGCAAGATGGATTTCGTCAATCCGGTCCGAGCCTCCGTGTGGAAGGACGGCGAATTCCGCGACCGCATCGCCAAGTCCTATCCTGGCTATCTCGAGCAGCATGACCTCTCGGCGCCCGGTGCGAAGATCTACTTCACGGCGCAGCCGCTGTTCTTCGACCTCACGACGGAGTGGGCGGCCTCGCTGCAGAAGATGGTGGCCAAGGAGATCAGCGTCGATGAGGGCCTCGACAAGCTTGCCGAGAGCATCAACCGTCAGCTGAAGCAGGCCGGCCTCGGCTGAGGCCGCGCCCCATCTCCCATGACCGCCTGCCGGCCCGGACGCTCCCCACAGCGTCCGGGTCGGCCCGCCCCATCCCGCGCTGATGTGATCACGCCTGTCATGAGCATGGCCCAACTTGTCGAGACCAAGGCGACGCCGCGCCGCACGAAACGCTGGCGCGGCCGGCTGCTGCCGTATTTGCTGAGCCTGCCGGCGCTGCTGGTCTGCATCGCCATCCTGGTGCCGTTCGTGACCGCTGCGGTCTATTCATTGCAGCGCTACCGGCTCAATCTGCCGTATCTGCGCGGCTTCATCGGCATCGACAACTATATCGACTTCCTGTCCGATCCGGCGTTCTGGAACACGCTGCGCATCTCGCTGGTCTATACCGCGGTGACCGTCATCGCCGAGCTGCTGCTCGGCCTTGGCATCGCGCTGCTGCTGCGACGTCCCACGCGCTTTCACAATGCCGTGTCGATCATGCTGCTGCTGCCGCTGATGACGGCGCCGGCGATCGCAGCCCTGATGTGGAAGCTGATGACCAATCCGAGCTTCGGCATCCTGTCCTATCTGGTCGGGCTGCTCGGCGTGCACGACTTCAAATGGGCATCCGATCCGTCGACCGCGCTGTTCACCGTCGTCCTGGTCGACGTCTGGGTCTACACGCCGTTCATCATGATCCTGCTCCTGGCTGGTCTGCGCTCGCTGCCGCGGCAGCCGTTCGAGGCGGCGGCGCTCGACGGCGTGCCGGCGAGCTTCGTCTTCTTCCGCATCACCCTGCCGATGCTCGCGCCCTACATCATCACCGCCTCGCTGTTCCGGCTGCTCGATTCGATCCAGCAGTTCGACATCGTCTACGCGATGACGCAAGGCGGCCCCGGCGACCGGCTGATGGTGTTCCAGGTCCAGGCCTATCTCGAGTTCTTCCAGTACACCAATGTCGGACGCTCGGCGGCGCTGCTGATGATCCTGTGGCTGATCACCAACATCCTGTCCAACATCTTCATCAAGAACTGGCTGCGGCTGCGCGCACGCGCCCACGGTCACGCCTGAGGGAGAGACATCATGGATCACTCCAGTCTGGCAGGGCGCATCTTCCGCGGCATCGCGCTGGCGTTGGTGCTTCTGTTCTTCATGTTTCCGATCGTCTGGATCCTCCTGATGTCGTTCCAGACCAATGAGCAGATCCTGCGCATCCCGCCGCGCATCCTGTTCGAGCCGACGTTCGCCAATTATGAGGCGCTGATCTCGGGCCAGCTCAAGACCGCCGCCGGCAATCTGCAGCTCACCTTCATGCGCAATCTGATGAACAGCTTCGTGCTGTCAAGCGCGTCGGTGATCCTGGCGCTGCTGCTCGGCGTCCCCGCGGCCTATGCGTTCGCGCGCTTCAAGTTCCGGCTCGGCGAGACCATCGCCTTCACGCTGCTGTCGTTCCGCTTCGCGCCGCCGCTCCTGGTGCTGCTTCCGCTGTCGCTGTACTACCAGCAGCTTGGCCTCAACGACACCTATTTTGGCATCGTCTGGGTCTACCAGCTGATCGCGCTGCCGCTGATCCTGTGGATCGTGCGCGGCTATTTCGAGGACATCAGTCCCGACATCGAGCACGCCTACCGGCTCGCGGGGCATTCCTGGCGCGAGGCGTTCACCCGCATTGCCGTGCCGCTGGCCGGGCCCGGCATCGCCGCAGCGGGCCTGCTGTCCTTCATCTTCTGCTGGAACAACTTCGTCTTTGCGCTGATCCTGGCCTCGGCCGACAAGCAGCCGGTAACGGTCGGCGCATTGGCCTTCGTGACGGCGTCCGGTATCCAATACGGCCAGATCGCCGCCGCGATCGTGCTGTCGGTCACCCCGACATTGCTGCTCGCGCTCTATGCGCAGCGCTATCTGGTCGAAGGTCTCTCGCTCGGTGCAGTGAAGGGTTGAGGATACATGGCGCGTCTCGAACTCCAATCGGTCGACAAGAGCTTCGGCGCCGCAAGCTGCGCCAAGGGCGTGTCGCTGACGGTCGAGCCCGGCGAGATCGTCGCGGTGTTCGGCCCGTCCGGCAGCGGCAAGACCGTGCTGCTGCGGATGATTGCCGGCATGTTCGAGCCTGACGGCGGCGACATCCTGGTCGGCGGCCGCTCGATCGTCGACGCGCCGCCGGAGCAGCGCGGCATCGGCATGGCGTTCCAGAATTTTGCCCTGTTTCCGCACATGAGCGCGCGCGACAACATCGCCAGCGGGCTGCGCGCGACGGGCGCGGCCGACATTGCGGCGAAGGTTGCGGCAATGAGTCGGCTGTTGAAGATCGAGCACGTGCTCGGCCACAAGCCTCGTGAACTGTCCAACGGCCAGAAGCAGCGCACCGCGCTGGCGCGCGCGCTGATCGGCAATCCCGGGGTGCTGCTGCTCGACGATCCCTTGCGCAACGTCGATGCCAAGCTGCGCTATGAGATGCGGTTGGAGCTGCCGAGCCTGCTGCGCAGGAGCTCTGCGGCGGTGCTTTACGTGACGCAGGACTATCGTGAGGCGATGGCAATCGCCGATCGCATTGCCGTGCTGATCAATGGCCACCTGGTGCAGGTGGCCCGTCCGGAGGAGATCTATGCGCGGCCGGCGTCGGTCGCCGTGGCCCGGCTGTTCGGCGATCCCAGCATCAATCTTGCCGAGGTCACGCCGGTGGCGGAGCAGGGGCGGCTGACCGCATCTGTTGCCGGGACGCTGATCCGGCTCGATGCGGACGGCGTGCCGTCCAATATGCGTGAGCGTTGCTGGCTTGGCGTCCGGCCCGACGATGTCGTGGTGACGCGTGATGGCGGCGAGGGTGTGATCCCGGCGCGGATCGTCGCGGTCACGCCGATCCACGAGCGCGCCGTGGTGCTGCTGCGCTTCGCCGACGGATCGGAGTGGCTGGCGGCGCAGGCGCCCGAGGCGCTGGAGGCGCATGCCGACGAGGACCTGTTCGTGCGGTTCGCGCCGGAAGCGGCGCTGCTGTTCGACCACGCCACGGGCGAGCGCATCGGCCTGGCGCCGCGGCGGCAGGCGGCGTGAGGATCGGGGATGGGCATGCTCGAAATCCGCAACGTCGACAAGGTCTATCACAGCCGGGGCAAGCCGCCGGTTCATGCCGTGCGCGCGCTCGATATGGAGGTGAAGGCCGGCGAGATCGTCGCGCTGCTCGGCTCTTCCGGCTGCGGCAAGACCTCGACGCTGCGCATGATCGCCGGCTTCGAGAGCGTGAGTTCGGGGTCGATCGCGCTGGCGCAGCGGACGATCCATGATCTGGCGCCGGCGAAGCGCAAGGTGGCGATGGCGTTCGAAGGCTATTCGTTGTACCCGCCGCTCACGGTGCGTGAGAACATTGCGTTCGCGCTGAAGGCGCGGCAATTGTCGCGCGCCGAGATTGCGCAACGCGTTGTCAGCATTGCCCGCCTGGTGGAGATAGAGGACATTCTCGATCATCATCCCCACGCGCTTTCCGGCGGACAGCAGCAGCGGGTGTCGCTGGCCCGAGCGCTGGTGCGTGATGCCGACCTCTATCTGCTCGACGAGCCGATGGGTCAACTGGAGCCGCAGCTGCGTGCCGTGCTGCGCGGCCGCATCAAGGGTCTGCTCGCCGAGCGCGGCATGACGGCGATCTTCGTCACCCATGACCAGACCGAGGCGAGCGCACTTGCCGATCGCATCGCCGTCATGGAAGACGGCGTGCTTCAGCAGTTCGCCAGCGAGCGGGAGCTGAAGAACCGCCCGGCCAATCTGTTCGTCGCGAGCTTCATTGGCGAGCCGCCGATGAACCTGATGGAGGCTGTGGTGACGCAGGAGGAAGGCGGGTTCCGCCTGTCTGTGGGCTCCGATGTTGCCTTTCACATCCCCGGGCAGACGTTGGACGCGGCGGGACAGCAGACGCTGGTGCGAGCCGATCGGATCAAGGTCGGCATCCGGCCGCAGCGGATCGCGATCGGCAGCGGCGAGGCGAGGCTGCGCGTGGTCTCCAACCAGTGGCTCGGCGATCAGTCGCATATTGCGGGCGAGTGCGCCGGTCATCTGCTGGTTGGCGTGACATCCAGCAAGGTCGCGGCGCGACCGGGCGACGTCGTGCCCTGCGCGCTGGAGTCACGCCATCTCCATATTTTCGGCGCCGACGGCGTTTGCGTCCGCCACGCGGAGGCGCGCTGAACATGACCTCGGCTGCGATCCGCAACGTGATCATCGGCATCGACGCCGGGACCTCGGTGATCAAGGCGGTGGCGTTTGCGCGGGATGGACGGCAGCTCGGGGATTTCGCGATTCCCAACAGCTACGCGACGTTGCCGGGCGGCCGCGTCGAGCAGGACATGGCGCGGACCTGGACCGACACCGTCGCGGCCTTGCGCGGCCTGGGCGGCACGCTGCCGGATCTGTCCCGTCGCGTCGCCGCGATCGCCGTGACCGGGCAGGGCGACGGCACCTGGCTGATCGATGCGGACGGCCATCCCGTCGCGCCCGCGCTGCTGTGGCTCGACTCGCGCGCGGCAGGGTTCGTCGAAGCCTTCCGCGGCGGCGAGCGCAATGCCGCGCACTATCAGCGCACCGGATCGGGGCTCAACGCTTGCCAGCAGGGGGCGCAACTGGCCTGGCTGCAGGCGCATGACGCAGAGATGCTGGGACGCGCGGGTACGGCGTTCCACTGCAAGGACTGGCTCTACTTCAAGCTGACCGGTGAGCGGGCCACGGACCCGTCCGAGGCGACGTTCTCCTGCGGCGACTTTCGCAAGCGCGGCTTCGACGGCGAGGCGGCGCGTCTCATCGGCATCGCTGGTTCCGCGCGCCTGTTTCCAGATGTCGTCGATGGTGTCACGACGACGCATGGCTTGACCGCGGCGGCCGCGGCGGAGACGGGCTTGCCCGAGGGCGTGCCGGTGTCGCTCGGCTATGTCGACGTGATCTGCAATGCGCTCGGTGGTGGGCTATATGATCCCACACCCGACGTCGGCTGCACCATCATCGGCTCGACCGGCATGCACATGCGGCTGGCGAACAGCGCCGACGCGGTCAAGCTGAATGCCGAGGCGACCGGCTATACGATGCCGTTCCCGGTGCCGGACCACTATGCCCAGATGCAGTCGACCATGGCTGCGACCTTGAACATCGACTGGTTGCTCGATGTCGCGCGAGGCGTGCTCGCCATGGAAGGCATCGCCCGGTCGCGCAATGATCTGATCCGGCGGCTGGACGAGCGCGTGCTCGCGGCGAAGGCGGGCGAGCTGCTCTATCATCCCTTCATCTCGGATGCTGGCGAGCGCGGACCATTCGTGTCCCACGAGGCGTCTGCGCAACTGGTCGGCCTGCGCACCCGTCACGGCTACTGGGATCTGATGCGCGCCGTGATGGAGGGACTGGCCTTCGCCGCACGCGACTGCTACGCGGCGATGGGACCGCTGCCGACGGAAATTCGCCTGACCGGAGGCGCGGCACGCAGCCGCGCGCTCGGCGCGATTCTTGGCGCGGCACTCGGCAGCACGATTCGAGTCTGCCGTCGCGAGGAAGCCGGCGCGTCGGGGGCGGCGATGATCGCCACGGTCGCGACCGGGCTCTACCCGGACATGATGATCTGCGCGGAGGAATGGGTGGGACCGTATCTGGATGAGCCGCAGGCGCCGGATGCGGCGCTGGCGGAGCGCTATGCGCAGCTGTTTCCGGCCTATGTCGAGGCCCGCCTCGCGGCGCGGCCGGTGTGGAAGCAGCTTGCGGCCCAGCGTGCAGGAGCCAATCATGTCTAGCTCCATCGCCATCATCGGCGACCGCTTCATGCTGCCCTCGGTGTTCGCCGAGCGCATCACCGCCATCTGCGGCGACGGCGTCGACATCCGCATGCTCGAACAGCCCTGGCCGGACGAGCCGATGGAGCATGGCTATGCCGGCTCCAAGCTCGATGGTCTCAAGGAGTTCATGGGCGATCCGGATGAGCTCGCCGAATTCATCGGCGAAGCGCCGCTGCTGGTGACGCATCTCGCGCCGATCTCGCGCGCGATGCTGCAGCGGCTGCCAAGGCTCAAGTTCATCGCGGTGTCGCGCGGCGGTCCGGTCAATGTCGACATGCAGGCGGCGCGCGATCATGGCGTGCTGGTCGTCAACACGCCCGGACGAAATGCCAGCGCGGTGGCGGAGTTCACCATCGGCGCGATGCTCGCGGAGACCCGTCTGATCAGGAGCGGTCACGAGTCGATGCGGGGCGGGGAGTGGCGCGGCGATCTTTATCGCGCCGACCGGACCGGACGCGAGCTCGGGGAGATGACCGTCGGCATCGTCGGCTATGGCGCGATCGGCACGCGCGTCGTGAAGCTGCTCAAGGCGTTCGGCTGCAGGATCCTTGTGACCGACCCTTACGTCCAGCTCAGCGCACAGGACCGCAACGACGGTGTCGAGCACGTCGCGCTTGCCGATCTTCTGGCGCGCGCCGACGTCATCAGCCTGCATGCCCGCGTGACGCCGGAGACCACCGGCTTCATCGATCGCGAGGCGCTGGCGAAGATCAAGCCGGGGGCGATCCTGATCAACACCGCGCGCGGTCCGCTGGTCGACTACAAGGCGCTGTTCGAGGTGCTCAGCTCGGGACGGTTGGCCGGCGCGATGCTCGACACCTTTGCGGTCGAGCCGGTGCCGCCGGACTGGCCGCTGTTGCAGCTCCCGAATGTCACGCTGACGCCGCACATCGCCGGCGCATCCGTGCGCACCGTCACCTTTGCCGCCGACCAGGCGGCCGAAGAGGTTCGCCGCTATCTGGCCGGCGAGCCGCCGCTCAATCCCTGCTGACGACGAAAGGTTTTCGACATGAATCGCGAGGAACGGCTGATCCGCGAGAACATCATCGCCAAATGCCGATGGATGAATGCGTCGGGGCTGAACCAGGGCACTTCGGGCAACATTTCCGCCCGCTACAAGGACCGCATGCTGATCACGCCCTCGGCGACGCCCTATGACTCGATGAAGCCGGAGATGATCGCCTCGATGCCGCTCGAGGGTGAATACGGTTCCTGGGAGGGGCCGTTGAAGCCCTCGACGGAATGGCGCTTTCATCTCGACATCATGCGCGGCCGTCCGGATGTCGGCGGCGTCGTTCACACGCATTCCACCTATGCCACCGTGCTCGCCATCGCGCGCAAGCCGATCCCGGCCTGCCACTACATGATGGCGGCGTTCGGCGGCACCGACATCCGCTGCGCCGGCTATGCGCGGTTCGGCACGGCCGAATTGTCCGAGCTTGCGCTGGAGGCGCTGGAAGGCCGCAACGGCTGCCTGCTGGCCAATCACGGCATGATCGCGGTCGGCGCCAATCTCGACAAGGCGATGTGGCTTGCGGTCGAGCTCGAGACCATCGCGAAGCAGTACTACCTGTCGCTCGCCCTCGGCCAGCCGCACATTCTGGGTGACGCCGAGATCGCCGAGACGGCGCAGGGCTTTTCGACCTATGGTCTGCAGGAGCCGAAGGCGAAAGCGGCAAAGCCGGCCAAGGCTGCGACGAAGGCGCGTGCCGCTGCGCGCAGCAAGCCAGAGAAGAAGCGCAGCAGCAAGCGATGAATGCGACGGTCTCACGCAGCGGAACCGATCACGGTCTGTTGGACCTCGCCGTGATCGGCGGCGGCATCAATGGCGCTGGTATCGCCCGAGATGCCGCCGGCCGCGGCCTGAAGGTGCTGCTGTGCGAGAAGGACGATTTTGCGCAAGGCACCTCGTCGCGATCGGGCAAGCTGATCCATGGCGGCTTGCGCTATCTGGAGTACTACGAATTCCGCCTGGTGCGCGAAGCGCTGATCGAGCGCGAGGTGCTGTTGGCCTCGGCGCCGCACATCATCTGGCCGATGCGCTTCGTGCTGCCGCACTCGCCGGAGCAGCGTCCCGCCTGGCTGGTGCGCACAGGGCTGTTCCTCTACGACCATCTCGGCGGCCGCAAGCAGCTGCCGGCGAGCCGCAACGTCGATCTCGCGCACGAGCCGGAGGGCGCGCCGCTGCGCCCCGAGTTCCGGCGCGGCTTCGAATATTCGGACTGCTGGGTCGACGATGCCCGGCTGGTGATCCTCAATCTCGTCGATGCCGCGCACAAGGGAGCCATCATCCTGCCGCGCACCCGCGCCGTGAGCGCACGGCGTGAGGGTGATGCCTGGCGGCTGGAGATGCGCTCCGAAGACGGCGAGGTTCAGATCGTCCGAACGAAGGCGCTGGTGAATGCCGCAGGTCCCTGGGTGCAGGACGTGGTGCAGGGTGTCGCCGGGCTCAACTCCGCGCACAATGTGCGGCTCGTCAAAGGCAGTCATCTCGTGGTGCCAAAATTCTGGAGCGGATCGCAGGCCTATCTGCTGCAGAACACCGACCGCCGCGTGATCTTCGTCAATCCCTATGAGACCGACCTGGCGCTGATCGGGACCACCGACATCGTGCATGACGGCCGCGCAGACGACGTCGCTGTCGATGGTGCCGAGATCGACTATCTGCTCACGGTGCTCAAGCGCTATTTCCGGGCCGCGCCGGGCAAGGGGGATATCATTCACGCCTTCTCCGGGGTGCGGCCGCTCTACGATGACAACGCCGACAATCCGTCGGCGGTGACGCGCGACTACGTGTTCGAGGTGCATGGTGCGCCCGGACAGCCGCCGTTGCTGTCGATCTTCGGCGGCAAGATCACGACGTTTCGCCGGCTCGCCGAGCAGGCAATGGAACGTCTCGCGCCGTGGTTTCCGCAGATGGCGCCGGCATGGACGGCGGGCGCGCGTCTTCCGGGCGGCGATTTCGGCGTGCCGTTCGATCAGTTCCTCGCCGATCTCGCAGGCGCCTATCCGGGATTGCCGCGCGATGTAGTGGCGCACTATGCGCGGCGCTACGGCACCCGTGCGCGCGATCTGCTCGGAGCGTCCCGCAACGTCGGCGATCTCGGCCGCCATTTCGGTGCCTCGTTCTATGAGCGCGAGCTCGTTTTCCTGCGCGAGCAGGAGTGGGCCGTCACGGCCGCCGACGTCCTCGACCGGCGCACCAAGCATGGCCTGCATCTGAGCCGCGCCGAGCGCGAGGCGTTCGAGCACCAGCTTTGATCGCGTCTTGACGCCTCGAGCCCCTCCGCGACCGCCGCAGCACTTGGCGGGTGCCGATGACACGCCCCGGCAAACCGTGCTATCGAGCGCCCGCGATATGGATCGCGACGCGCCAGGAGACGCGGAATTCGGCACAATCCGGACCTTCGCCGATGCCCCCTGCGCCGATCGATTCACAATCAAACCGCCCGACGACCTCCTGAATTCGACGCCATGCCGGACCAGATCAAAGCGAGAGCCGACCATCGGCGCGGTCCGCGGCAGGAAGGCATCGTCGACGCCTGGACGAGGTTCGCGTCCGGCTCCTGGATGGACCGGCGCTGGACCCCGTGGATCATCGTGCTGAGTGGCCTCGTGCTGGCGCTGCTGTGTGATGCCTTCGTGGCCCACATGCTTTCCGTCAACTATCGGGAGACCTATCGGACCACCGAGGCCGCCAACGGAGATCTCGCCCGCGCGCTCGAAGAATACATGTTGCGCAACATCCAGGGCGTCGACGTGCTCTTGAACACGACGATCGACAGTCTCAAGCAGGACCCATCGCTGCTCACCGCCGGCAATCCGGCCCTGATCGGCGAGTTGAAGCGCAGGGTGGTGCCGTACCCCGCCGCGGGCGGCATCGTCGTGCTGGACGCGGACGGCAATCTGCTCGGCGACAGCGCCGGCAACGGAGTTCCCGGCCGTGAGAACAATTTCGCCGATCGGGCCTATTACAAGGTCCAGCGCGATGACCCCGGCCGCGGTCTCTTCATCGACGTGCCGGTGGCCTCGCGCGTGAACAGGGGTCGGTTCATCGCGGTCAGCCGCGCCTTGATGATGCCGGACGGACGATTTGCCGGCGTGATCGTCGTGGCGGTGGACTACGAGAATCTGCGGCAGTTCTTCCTGTCGCTGAACGTGGGGCAGCGCGGAACGGTGACGCTCTATCGTGACGACGGCACGATCCTGCTGCGCTCGCCGCATGCCGACGATTTCGCCGGCCGCAACGTCGGGTCCAATCGCCTGTTCAGCCTCTATCTCCCGCAGGCGCCTCACGGCAGCTTCGAGGGCAGCGGCATGACGGACGGGACGTCGCGGAGCATCAGCTATCGGCGTGTCGCCGGCCTGCCGCTGGTGGTGACCGTGGCGCGCGACCCGGTCGAGTATCTGGCCGGCTGGAAGAACAATGCGCTGTACTACAGCGCCATCGCCGCCGGCCTCAATCTGCTGATCGCCGGATTCGGCCTCGTCCTGGCGCGGCAATGGCGGCTGCGCGCGGCCTCCGAGCAGGCGCTGCGCGACAGTTTCGAGCAGCACCTGCTGGTCACGGAGAACGTGCCCGCGCTGATCGTCCAGGTCGGCGCCGATGGTGACATCCGCTATGCCAACCGTGTCGCGCGCGAATGGTATGCGCAGCCGTCCAGCGGGGTCGGTCGCAGCCGGCGGATCGACGACTACATCGACCCCGCGCGGCGAGACGAGGTGAGGCCGAAGATCGAGGCCGCGCTGGCCGGCCGAACCGCGGGCGGTGAGGAGAAGATCGCGTTTCCCGACGGCCGTGAACGCTGGTGCGAGACCATTCGCGTGCCGGATCGCAGCCAGGACGGCACGGTGCGCGGCTATTTCGTGCTGTCGGTCGACATCACCGAGCGCAAGCGCATCGAGGACGAACTGCGTCAGGCGCAGAAGATGGAGGCCATCGGCCAGTTGGCGGGAGGCATCGCGCACGACTCCAACAACATGCTGGCGGCGACGCTCGGCAATCTCGATCTGCTGCTCGACGCGCTCACGCCCGGCGAAAGCTCCCGTCGCAGCATGGTCGAGCGGGCGATCGAGGCGGCGGAGCGGGTCGCCGATCTCAACCGCCGGCTGCTCGCCTTCGCCCGCAAGCAGGCGCTGCAGCCGCAGGTCACCGACGTGAACCAGCTCGTCAACGGCATGACGACCATCCTGCAGCGGACGCTCGGCGAGAACATCGAGATCGAATTGGCGCAGGACCCGATGCTGTGGCACTGCCTGATCGATCCGACGCAATTGCAGAACGCGCTGCTCAATTTGGCGCTCAATGCGCGGGACGCGATGGACGGCGGCGGGCGCCTGACGATCGCGACGACGAATGCCGTGCTCGACCAGCCGCTCGACGACGGCGACGAGCGCATCATGCCCGGCGACTACGTGACGATCGCGGTGTCGGACCTGGGGGCCGGCATGCCGCCCGAGATCGCGCGCCGCGCCTTCGAGCCGTTTTTCACCACCAAGGAATTCGGCAAGGGCAGCGGCCTCGGCCTCAGCATGGTCTATGGCTTTGCGCGGCAATCGGGCGGCACGGTGCTGATCGACAGCCGGGTGGCGGAAGGCACCTGCGTCACGCTGTATCTGCCGAGCGCGGGGCCGGGCGCCACGGGCCGCGCGCGCGCCGGTGCGGCGCGGCTGGCGCGGCCGCAGACCGGCGAGCGGATCCTGGTGGTCGAGGACAATCCGCTGGTCGGCGCGATGGCATCGACCATGCTGACGTCGATGGGCTACAGCCCGGTCGTCGTCACCCATGCGGCAGCCGCGATCGCCGCGCTGGAGCGGTCGGACCCGTTCGCGCTGCTGCTGACCGACATTCTGCTGCCGGATGCCATGACCGGCATCGACCTGGCGCGCGAGGTGCGCCGCCGATGGCCTGAGCTGCCGATCGTCTTCATGTCCGGCTTCGCCGACCCCTCGCTGGTGCCGGAAGATTTCCGCGCGACGAGCAGGCTGCTCGCCAAGCCGTTCCGGCTCGGCCAATTGTCGGAGGCGATCGTCTCGGCCCTGGCCGGCAGGAAGGCGACGTGAGCCCGCGGGCGATCATGCGGTGAGCGATCCCGTGTTCGCCCCGATCGACAGCACCGTCCGGACAAGTCCTTTCCGCCTCGCGGCGCGCAGGGCGTCCGAGCTGTGCCGGTCGTTTCGCCCTCTCGACGACGAGGGCGCGGGGAATGCCGGGTGCTGGCCGCACCCATGGCCCGCCTGCGAACAAGAATGCAGGCGGCAGGAACCACAGGTTCAGCCGAGACATCCCGGCATTCCCCGCGCGATGGTTTTCCGGCTTATACGTCCTCTCCCCGGGGACCGGCTGTCTTGCCCCCGTCACCCGCGCAACGCGAACGCGTTGTCGCGAGCTTGGCCTCAGCATCGGGAGGCCAGGACCCTACGATTTCGCCGGCGCAACGGCTTCGTTCGTCCGCATGACCTTCGTCATGCTGCGAACCGCTGCGCCCACCGCATCCCACCCCGCGTGCCGTGACGATCGCGATACGCCCCTCGTGCCGAGGCGGGACGGCTGCACTCAATCACGATTTCTGAAAATGAGAAAGCAGGATATTTTCGCCGGACGGACTGGACAGGCGTGATGTGCTTGAGGCGTCTCGTGAAATGAGAATCTCCGCGCATCGACCTTGGCCCATGATTGGGGGCCCAGGCCGTGGGGAGGCAAGGGCCGAGTCGCCCGTCGGGTCGGGACTTGGGCTTGAGACAGTCGTCCATCGGATGATTGCAGCGCTTCGGAGGTCGGGTCCGTCAGTATATCGAGATCGGTATATCGAGATCGGTATATCGAGACGAGACGAGCGCGTTCTACGTGCGGGTCGATGTCGAGCCGGGCGCTGACAAGGCGCGCATCAGTCGCTTGTTGAAAGAGATCGGCGCGCCGGTTGTGGTCCGAACGGTTTCTGGCAGACTCGTGAGCCACTAGCGATCGTTTGGACCCAATGACAGGTCCCGCGAACGAGCCGGTGCCGACCGGCTTAGTAGCTGTGGTCTTTCGCACCTCCGCTGCTCGGTGGGAGTGGAGAAGCATCAGCCGTCTGTCGTGAGCTTGCGGAAGTCGCTCTGCTGCTGAGGGCACTTTCAGTTGTGGGCCCCAGCGAGTGCGCTGGGTTACGCCGGAGGCTTCACCTCACTCCACCGCATCCTTCCTCGCAATCCGGTGCAGCTGCTCGAACAGATCGGCCTGCTCACTGGTGCAGAGACACACGCCCTGCGCGGAGTCGGCATCGCCGGCGTTGAGGTAGGCGTGGCCCATGGTGCTGTCGAGATACATGCCGTCGCCCTCGTGCAGGATCTCCGGGGCGTAGAATTCGGTGTGCACGGCGATGGTGCCGCGGGTGACGAGGAAATACTCCTCGCCGCTGTGGCGGAGCAGGGGGCCGAACTCCTCGAGCGTGCGGGCGCGCACCTCGGCGATCATCGGCACCATGCGCTTTCCGATCAGGTCGGTGCATTGATAGGTGTAGGTGTAGAACCTGGTGTTGACAATCTGGCCCTGGCCGGCGCGGCTGACGCTGCGGCGGGCGGTCACCGGGCGACCCGCCTCGGGGCGCGTCGTCGTCGGGCTGAATAGCTCGGCGATGTCCATCTGCAGGCCCGAGGTGAGCTGCAGCAGCTTGTCGTAGGTCAGCGACATCAGGCCGTTCTCGACCTTGGACAGCGTTGACAGCGCCATGCCGGTCTTTTCGGCGACCTGCTTCAGGGTCAGGCCGCGCGCCTGCCGGGCCGCCTTCAGGCACTGGCCGAGCTGGGAGTGGGGGCCTTCGGTCGGCGCGCTGATGGCGGTGTCTGTCAAAGCGATCTCCGGAAAATCCGTTAGCGGATCAGGCGTGTCGAGAGCCGAGCAGCCCGGACAATCTCGGCCCATAGAGCAGGAAATTCAATCGGGTGCTCCAATGTCCGAAGGTCATGCGTGGACAGCGGTGGAACAATGCGTTTTCGGGTCGTGCATTCGATTTCCTATATGCTAAATAGTTTTCCGAAACGGAAAAGAGAAGCCCCGTGGAATCGATTTGCGACAAGACGGCCGTCGAGCTGGTCAAGCTGCTGAAAACAAAGGCGATCTCGCCCGTCGCGCTGCTCGACTCGTTCCTGGAGCGGATTGCGGCGGTGAACCCGGCCGTCAACGCGGTGGTGACTCTGGACGAGGCGGCCGCCCGCGCGGCGGCCGAGGTCGCCGAGGCCGAGATCGTGAGGGGCGAGGACCGGGGGGCGCTGCACGGCCTGCCGGTGCTGATCAAGGATACCCAGGACACCGCCGGGATGCGCTCCACCTATGGCAGCCCGATCCTGGCCGACAACGTGCCGGCCGTCGACCAGGCCTCGGTGGGCCGGCTGCGCGCCGCCGGCGCAATCATCTTCGGCAAGACCAACACGCCGGAATGGGCGGCGGGCGGCAACACCCGCAATCCCGTGTTCGGCGCCACCGGCAACCCGTTCGATCCCGCGCGCTCGGCCGCCGGCTCCTCCGGCGGCTCGGCGGTCGCGCTCGCCTGCGGCATGGCCCCGCTGGCCTCCGGCTCGGACACCGGCGGCAGCTTGCGCAATCCGGCCGGCTTCTCCGGCATCGTCGGCATGCGCCCCTCCTACGGCCTCGTCGCCAGCGAGAAGCGCGCCCATGGCTGGTCGTGCCTGTCGACCGACGGGCCGATGGCGCGCGATGTCGCCGACACCGCGCTGATGCTGTCGGTGATGGCGAGCGACGATGCGCGCGATCCGCTCGCCTACACCCTGCCGGGCGAGGCCGTGCGCGGCGCGCCGTCGCGCTGGGCCGTGCCGCCGGCGGTCGAACTCAACAAGCTCAGGCTCGCCTTCACCGAGGATTTCGGCTTTGCGCCGACCGAACAACTGATCCGCCGCGCCTTCCGCGCGCGGGTGTCGCGCATCGCGCCGCTGTTTGCTGGCGCGCAGGAGGGCGCGCCGGATTGCAGCGGCGCCGACGAGACCTTTGCGGTGCTGCGTGCCTCGCTGTTCCTCACCCAGCACGGCAAGAATTATCGCGAGCGGCCCGACATGCTCGGGCCGAACGTACGCGCCAATGTCGAGGAGGGGCTCGGCTACAGCCTCGAGGATTTTTCGCGTGCGAGCGCCAACCAGACCCGCATCTATCGCGCCTATCAGGGCTTCTTCGCACGCCACGACGTGCTGATCAGCCCGACCATCACCTTGAGCCCGCGGCCGTGGGCGGAGCTGTATCCGGCGGAGATCGACGGCGTGCCGACGCGGTCGTACTTCCACTGGCTGGCGCTCGCCTACGCGGTGACCCTGGCCGGGCATCCTGCGCTGAGCCTGCCGCTCGGCCTCGACGACAACGGCCTGCCGTTCGGCCTGCAGATCGTCGGTCCCCGCGGCGGCGACGCGCTGGTGCTCGGCGTTGCCGCGGCGCTGGAGGCCGCGTTCGCCGATGATGCCGAGCTGCGCCGTCCCCGGCCGGATCTCGAAAGGCTCGCGTCGCTGCCGCCGCTGGCGCAGACGCCCGGCTTCATGGCGTGGGATTGAGGCGGCACTCATGATCACTACATCATGGAGCGACTAACGATGTCCGACGCCCCCTCATGGCCGTTCTCGCTGGTGCGCCGCGCCGGCGGCCTGGTGTTCCTGTCCGGCGAGATTCCGGTCGCCGATGACGGCAGCATCCCCGAGGGCATCGCGGCGCAGACCGACCTCGTCTTCAAGCACATCGCGGAAACGCTGGCGGGCGAGGGGCTGAGGTTCGACGACATCGTGTCCTGCATGGTGCACCTCGCCGACAAGGCGGATTTCGCCGCCTACAACGAGGCCTATCGCAGGCACTTCAAGGACCCGATGCCGGTCCGCACCACGGTGCAGGCGCAGATGATCGCGGATGTGAAGATCGAGGTCACCGTCGTCGCGGCGGCGCGGACCTGAGCAGGAGTGATGACGATGCAAAGCGCGATCGTTCTCGGTGGCGGCATGGTCGGCGTCGGCACGGCGCTGCACCTGCAGAGCCGTGGCTGGTCAGTGGCGCTGGTCGACCGCAGGGAGCCTGGACGCGAGACCAGCTACGGCAATGCCGGCATCATCCAGAGCGAGGCCGTCAGGCCCTACGCGATGCCCTATGATATCGCCGGCGTGCTCGACATCGCGCTCGCGCGCACCAACGACGTGCACTACAGCCTCGCGGCGCTGCCCTATCACGTGCGGCCGCTGCTGCAATACTGGTGGAATTCGTTCCCGGCGCGCCACGAGGTGCTGACGCGCACCTATGCGCAACTGATCGCGCGCGCCGCGCCCGAGCACGAGCCGCTGATCCTCGCGGCCGGGGCCGGCAACCTCGTGCGCCGCGACGGCTTTCGCGTGCTGCACCGGACGCAGGCGCAGTTCGACAAGGAGGCGAGGGAGGCCGAAGCCGTCGGCAAGGCGTTCGGCGTCAAGTTCAAGCTGCTCAGCGCCCAGCAGCTGAAGCAGGCCGAGCCCGCGCTGATCGACAGCGGCATCGGCGGCCTGCACTGGCAGGAGCCGTGGACCGTGTCGGATCCCGGCAGCCTGGTCGCCTCCTATGCCGAGCTGTTCACGCGCCGCGGCGGCAAGCTGCTGCGCGGCGATGCGACCACGCTGGCGCAGGCGGGCAGCGGCTGGGCCGTCACCACCGCGGAGGGACGCATCGAGGCCGAGGCCGTGGTGGTCGCGCTCGGGCCGTGGTCGCCGGAGTTCCTGACGCGGTTCGGCTACGACATCCCGATGGTGCGCAAGCGCGGTTATCACCGTCACTACACCGGCGGCGCGCCGCTCGATTTGCCGCTGCGCGATGCGGCGCGCGGCTATCTGATGAACCCGATGGCGCTCGGCGTGCGCATCACGACCGGTGCCGAGCTGTCATCCCCGAATGCGAAATCGACCCCGGTTCAGCTCGGCAAGGCCGAGGCTGCCGCGCGCCAGCTCATCGATCTCGGCAAGCCGGTCGAGCCCGAGCCGTGGATCGGCACGCGGCCGTGCATGCCCGACATGCTGCCGGTCGTCGGCCAGGCGGCGCGTCACAAGGGCATGTGGCTGCATTTCGGCCACGGCCACCAGGGCTTCACGCTGGGGCCTGCGACGGGACGCATCCTCGCCGAGCTGATGAGCGGCGAAGCGCCGAGCGTCGACGTCGCCGCCTGCGCACCGGCGCGTTTCGGCGCATAGCTGCGAGCGCCGTTGCAGCCCTGCAATTGCAGGCTGCAGCGGCGCCCGCCGGGCAGTCCCTTGTTTACCAAGCGTGGCTGTTCTGGGCCGTTCTGGCCCTGCAAAATTTCCACTTCACGAATTCGCAAGCCCGCTCTCCTAGGGTGACGCCGGTTGGACCAGGACGCGGGGGCGAAACGCGTTTCGTGAGTTCTGTCGTCGGCCAGTGATCCGAACATCATGTGGGGGAGCAGATGAACTTCACGGGCCTCATGTACCGCTTCATCTCGAATTTCGTATTTCTCGCGGCCGTCTATCTCAGCCTGAACTACGTCGAGAAGTACCAGAACCGCGCCGTCCTGGCGCTGGTAGTGCTGATCTATGCCGGCATGCGCGCCGTCACGGTGGTGCGCACCTTCCACTTCTTCGGACGGATCGAGAAGATGGAGTCGGACGTTCGCCGTCTGGCCGGCATGCTGGGCGACGGGCCGGTGGGGCAGGTGGTCTCTAGGCAGGTGGTGTCCGACGTCGGATCGCTGCGCAAGGACGGCGAGAAGAAGTCCTACATGGACCTGTTCTTCCTGGCGGCCACCGTCATCCTCTGCGTCAGCAAGCTGGTCTCGAGCTGATCGCGCGCGGCGCGGGCGAATTGTCCCGCGTCCTCACCTGCAACATCTGCGAATGTTCAGCGCCGCCTGAGGCTGGCGAGGCGCACCGGGCGCGGCGCCGGCTTGGCGGCCACAGCCTTCGGGGCCGGGCTCTCGAGCCGGGCCAGCTGGCGCCGCTGCGCCGACAGCGGCGCGACAGGCGGCCATGCGAACAGATCGGACGCCGGCGCTGCCAAGGCCGGCGCCGCAAGCCCCCGCGCGAGCGGCGGACGCGGCCATGCCGGCTTCTGCGCGACACGCGCGACGGCCGCCGGCACGTTGAGAATCCCGAAATCGTCCAGCCTGGCGCGGGCCCCCGTATCGGCGCCAGCGAGATCGACGGGCGCGATCTTGGGCCAATGCGCCACCGGGGTCTCGTCCGACGGGCGGTGCACCAGCCAGTCCTCGGGCTCGGTCGGCGTCGCCGGCCGGTCCGGTGTCGCCGCCACGACGTGGACGATGCGGTAGTTCTTGGCCTTGAGCTCGGCGAGGATCTTCGGCAGCGCCGTGGCGGTGCGCGCATGGATGTCGTGCAGCAGCAGGATGCCCTTGCCGCGCGCCTCCAGCCGCTTCATCGCGAGCTCATAGACCTTGGCGCCGGAGATGCTGCGCCAGTCGTCGGCGAGGAAATCGGCGCTCCAGACCTGCAGGCCGAGCGAGGCGGCGTAGCTCTCCACGGCGTCGCCGCGCAGCAGGCCGGGCACGCGGAAGAATGGCGACAGCGCCGACGGATCGGTGAGCGCCGCTGTCGTCCAGGCGATCCCCTGGTCGACCTCGGGCTTGACCTGGTCGAGCGTCATCTTGTTGAAGCTCAGCGGATGGTTCTGGCTGTGGGTGCCGATGGTGTGGCCGGCGGCCGCAAGCTTCCTCACGCCCTCGGGATCGGCCTTGGCCTGGCGGCCGATGGTGAAGAACGTCGCCTTGACGCATTGATCGGCAAGGATCTGCAGCACCTGATTGCTGTATTTCGGCAGCGGGCCGTCGTCGAAGGTGATGACGACCTCGTGATCTTTCAGCGGCAGCGTCTCCTTGTACTGCATCGCGCCGATGCGCGGATGCTCGCGCGGATCGACCACCAGGACGCGCGACGTGCCGAGCGCGTTGGGATGTCCGGGGCAATCGGCTGCCGATGCCGCCGATGATCCGACACTGGAGGCGAAGCAGGCGACGGTGCCCAACAGCACTGCGAGCCATGTTGGCCGTCCGACGCAAGCCCACCGACGATCACGCATCACGCTGCTCACATTCCCTTCACCGTCCCGACGCCTTCGGCCAGGGTCTTCGACGCTCGATGATGTGTCGCAGCCGCGCGGAAGGCGCAAGCGACCGCCAAGACATAGCAGGGATGTTCGGCTGTCGCGAGATGACATCGTTCCGGGTTCCGGTTTGCGCGCGGCTGTTGCCGGATTGCAAGCGGCAGAAATCGCCGCGATCACGGCCGTCGAGCGTAGACAGCGGCCCTGAACGACGGATTAACCACCTTCGTGCGGCGGCGTCGGCGCAGGTGAAGGGCGCTCGCTATGCTGCTCGTGATGCACATCCGCCGGCTGCTTCGGAACCACATGGACCACGCGATAGCCGTGGTTCTTCAGGTAGCGCAGGAACGCGGGCAACATGGCGACCGTGCGCGGCTGAGGATCGTGCAGCAGGATGATGCCCTTGCGCGCCTGGCTCAGCCGGGCGGTCAGCAGCTTCAGCGTCTGCTGCGGTGACATCGGGTTCCAGTCGCTGGCCCAGAGATCGGCCCCGAACACGACGATGCCGCGCGACTGCAGCAGGTCGAGCGTCGCCGGTGTCGATTCGAAATAGGGGAAGCGGAAGAATGGCGTCGACGGCGTGGTCGTCTCCGCGCCGTTGAGCGCCTTCTCGTCGGCGGCGATGCCGCGATCGATCTCATCGACGGCCTGTTCCGGCGTGATGTGCGCGAGATTCGCATGCGTGAAGCTGTGATGGCCTATGGTGTGGCCTTCGGCCGCGATCTTCCGCACCCACGCGGCGCGGCGCGACGCAGGCTCGCCGACCAGGAAGAAGGTCGCGCGCACGCATTCCCTGGCGAGCGCGGCCAGCACCTTGTCGGTCATCGGCGGCGACGGGCCGTCGTCGAAGGTCAGAACCACTTCGCCGTCATGCAGCGGCAGCGTGTCCGGGAAGCTCTTCAGTCCGACGCGCGGATGTGTCGCGGCGTCGACGGTGAGAATGCGCGACGTGCCGAGCGTACCTTCGCGCGGGCATGCGGCAGGCGCGGCCGCGGTGACGTCAGCCGCGAGCAGCGCCGCCACGACGCCGGCCGCGTTTACCCATCCTGTCATCGATCGCCAAGGCCGCATCTTTTCCCGTTGCGCTCGCTGTTGCCGATTATGTAATGCGTGAAAGCACAAATCAGACCATTTGCTCTGAAATCAAGCGCGTGAGGCACGTCATGAACGAGACATCGGACGTTGCCCATGCTGATGCAACTCTACGCGATCGCGCGCCGATGCGCACGGAATCCGGCGAGATTCGCGCCGAATTCATCGCGGCCATCACGGCGGCCATCGCCGCCGAGGACGAGGCGTTCCTGCGCGCCGAGGTCGCCGAGCTGCACGAGGCCGACCTCGGCGACCTGATCGCGGCGCTCGCACCGGACGACCGTGTCCGGCTGGTCGAGCTGACCGGCACCGATTTCGACTTCTCCGCGCTGAACGAGGTCGACGACGCGGTCCGCGAGGAGATCCTCGAGGAGCTCGAGCCCGCGACCGTCGCCGAGGGCGTGCGCGAGCTCGAATCCGATGACGCCGTCGAGCTGTTGGAAAGCCTCGACGAGGAGGACAAGGAGGAGATCCTCGAACGCCTGCCGCCGTCCGAGCGCGACGCGCTCGCGCGCAGCCTCGACTATCCCGAGGGCTCGGCCGGCCGCCGCATGCAGAGGGAGTTCATCGCGGTTCCGCTGGGTTGGACGGTCGGCGAGGCCATCGACTACATGCGCGAGACGCGGGATCTGCCCGAGCGGTTCTACGAGATCTATGCGGTCGACGACGCTCGGCATTGGCAGGGTGCGGTGTCGCTCGATACGCTGCTGCGCGCCCGCCGTCCGGTTCCGCTGGCCGATCTGATCGACGAGGACCGCCGTCGCGTCACCGTCACCGACGATCTGGCCGAGGTGGCGCGGCTGTTCGGCAAGTACAATCTGGTCGCGGCCCCCGTGGTCGATGCCGAGAACCGGCTGGCCGGCGTCATCACCATCGACGACGTGGTCGATGTCATCGAGGAGGAGGCCGACGAGGATTTCAAGGCGCTCGGCGGCGTGTCGGGCGACGAGGAACTGTCCGACAGCGTCTGGACCATCGCCAAGGGCCGCTTCAACTGGCTGCTGATCAATCTCGCCACCGCGTTCCTGGCGTCATCGGTGCTCGGCCTGTTCGAGGACCAGTTGCAGCAGATGGTGGCGCTCGCCGTGCTCGCGCCGATCGTCGCCAGTCAGGGCGGCAATGCCGCGACCCAGACCATGACGGTGGCGGTGCGCGCGCTGGCGACGCGGGAGCTCGGGGCGAACAATGCGATGCGGGTGGTGATGCGCGAGGGGCTGGTCGGGCTCGTCAATGGCCTGGCCTTTGCGCTCGTCACTGGCATCGCCGCCGTGGCGTGGTTCAAGATGCCCGGGCTCGGCATCGTCATCGGGCTTGCAATGATCTCGAATCTCGTCGCGGGTGCGCTGGGCGGCATTCTGATCCCGATGGTGCTCGAACGGGTCCGCGCCGACCCCGCCGTCGCCTCCGGAACCTTCGTCACGACGGTGACCGATGTGGTCGGTTTCTTCTCGTTTCTCGGCATCGCCACGCTCTGGTTCGGCCTGAAATAACCCCGGCGCCTGAACGACTTATATCGTTAATCCGGCCTTAACGTGGTTCGGCGAGACTGTTGCTCGACACGGAGTCGGACGATGCAACGCTTGCGGCTGAAGGCAGATGGACGGATCGTGGAGCTGCGCGACGGGGAGGAGATTCCGCTGGCGCCCGCGGCTCCGCTCGAAGTGCGCGATCTCAGGCGGCGGGTGCATCTGACCCAACAGGAATTCGCCGCCAAGCTCGGTGTGCCCGTCGAGACCATCCGCAATTGGGAGCAGGGCAAGCGCATGCCGCGCGGCCCGGCGCGCGCGCTGCTCACCGTCATCGCGCACGCGCCCGAGACGGTGTTCGCGGCTTTAGCCAAGACTTAAGCCCACCACGGGTCGTGCGTTGGCAACGCCCAGCGTGTGCCTACATAATGTTGCACGCGCTCTGGAGTGCACGGCCATGCTGATGATCGAGGCCAATGGTGCCAGGATTCCCGCCTTGGGTCTCGGAACCTGGGAGCTGCGTGGCCGCACCTGCAGCCGCATCGTCGAGCAGGCGCTCACTCTCGGCTACCGGCACATCGACACCGCGCAGGTCTATGAGAACGAGCACGAGGTCGGAGAGGGCCTGCGTGCGTCCCGCGTCCGGCGCAACGAGGTGTTCCTGACGACCAAGGTGTGGACCACGCATTTTGCGCCGCACGATCTCGAGCGCTCGGCCAAAGAGAGCCTGGTCCGGCTGCGCGTCTCCGAGGTCGACCTGTTGCTGCTGCACTGGTCCAATCCGCACGTGCCGCTGAGCGAGACGCTCGGCGCGCTGGCCCATGCCAAGACGCTCGGGCTCGCACGCCATATCGGCGTGTCCAATTTCACGGTCGGTCTGCTCGACGAGGCAGTGGCGGCATCGCCGGAGCCGCTGGTGTGCAATCAGGTCGAGTATCATCCCTATCTCGATCAGACCAAGGTCCGCGAGGCCTGCGCGCGCCATGGCATCGCGCTCGTCGCCTACAGCCCGATCGCCAAGGGCAGGATCAAGAACGATCCGACCTTGACGCGGATCGGCCGCGCCCATGGCAAGAGCCCGGCGCAGATCTGCCTGCGCTGGCTGGTGCAGCAGAACGTCGTGGCGATCCCGCGGACCTCCAAGGTCGAACGGCTGTCCGAGAACCTCGACGTGTTCGATTTCGAGCTCTCGGAGCAGGACATGGCCGACATCTTCGCGATGGGCAGCCCCGAAGGACGGATGACCAACTTCGCCTTTGCGCCGAAATGGGATTGAGGGCGGCGCCCGCGCATTTGTGCTACAGCCTGACATGACAGGGAGCGGCCGGCGGGCCGCACGACGGCGGCTGCCGCATTCCCTGCCGATGATCAGAGCGATGGCGCGCCCGCGCCTTCGCTCATGCGCGGGCGTAGTGAAGCAGCATGGAACGTTGGCAGTTCATCCGTTGGGGCATCGCCGCGTCCGTGCTCGCGCATCTCCTGATCGCCGGTGGGGTCGTGGTCTCGACCTCGGTCCGGCCTTACGAGCTGCCCAAGAGCGACGAGATCGAGGTCAACATCGTCGACGCTGACGAGCCGCAGAAGACGCCCGAGCCCGTCGCCACGCCATCGCCATCCCCGACGCCGGATCTGGTGCTGCCGCAGCCGGACCCGAGCGCCTTGCCCGCGGCCGCCGCACCGCCACCGCCCAGTCCCCCGCAGGACGCCAGGGAGGCCCCCAATCCTCCGATGCAGCCTGCGCCGGCGGCAAAACAGCCGGCGCAGGCTGCATCGCCCAAGGCGGTGAAGACGGCCGCAAAGGCGGAGAGCAAATCCGCCGTCAAGCCGGCGCCGCCACCCGTGCCGGCACCCGCGTCGACCTATGTGCCTCCCGAACCGGATCTCACGGTGAAGTATGGGGTCATGCTCGGTCTACCCGAGCCGCTGTCACCGTTGCCGCGTCCCGGCCGCCCGGAGGACGGCAAGGACGCCGGGCCGACCGCGACGACGAACCTCGCCGCCAATCTGGAAGCGGCCCTGAGGCAGAAGGTCAGGAGCTGCGCGCGGCTGCCGGCGTCGCTGTCGCTGTCGGACAACGTGCTCATCAGGCTGCGCTTTGGCATGACACCGGATGGACGGCTGGCGACGGAGCCGGAGGTCATAGAGGTCGTCGCAGCCTCCAAGGCGATCCAGCTCAAGGAGAGCGCGGTCCAGGCGTTGAATGCCTGCCAGCCCTACGCGATGTTGCCTCCCGATCGCTACAACGAGTGGAAGGTGATCGAGATGTCGTTCACGCCGCAGGATTTCGCCCGCTGATCTACCCTGCGGCCGGCGACGGCACGGTGACGGGCGCGTGGTCTGGGGCGTAGCGCTTGTGTGTCGACGCAGCGGCCGATCATCCTGTATGCGTCGCCCATAGCATGAGCGTCGACGGCGCGGCTGCGCGGGCCGTCCACGCCCAACACGGAGACGGTGCGACATGACGCTGAAGCTGGTGATCGGCAACAAGAACTATTCCTCATGGTCGATGCGGCCGTGGCTGGCGCTGCGCGGCTGCGACATCGCCTTCGATGAGATCGTGATCCCGCTCTACACCGCCGATCCCGCCGACAAGGCGCGCATCCTTGAGCATTCCCCGGCCGGCAAGGTGCCGATCCTGATCGATGGCGCGATCAGCGTGTGGGATTCGCTCGCGATCATCGAATATCTCGCCGAGCGCTTCCCGCAGGCGGGGCTGTGGCCCGCCGATGCCGCTGCGCGCGCCCATGCCCGATCCGTCTGCGCGGAGATGCACTCCGGCTTTCCGGCCTTGCGCAACGAATGCCCGATGAACCTGCACCGGCCGGTGCGGCCGGTGGAGCTGTCTGCCGATGCCAAGGCCAACATCGCCCGGATCGAGGACATCTGGCGCGACTGCCGTGCCCGCTACGGCCATGGCGGGCCGTTCCTGTTCGGCCGCTTCGGCGCCGCCGACGCCATGTTCGCGCCGGTGGTCACGCGCTTCCACAGTTTCGCCATTCCGGTCGCCGCCGAAACCCGCGCCTACATGGACATGATGATGGCGATGCCGGCCTTCGCGGCCTGGGTGAAGGACGGCCTGGCGGAGGACTGGGTCATCGAGCGGGTCGAGAACATCTGAGCGGTCTCGTCCGTTCGCGATTTGGTCCGTGGTGGACGAGCGAACCCCGACCCGCTCGTCCAAGAATACCGTTTGCGGGCCCATCCCGTTGAAGACTCTCGCAATCTCCGCGTTTGCCATGTCGTGAGGTCGCTGGTCAGGGCGGGCGGCGGCGTGATATAAGCGCGATATTTATAAAGACACGCCGGCCCGGGCAGCGGGACCAGGGGCTCTTGCCGGCATGCGAGCAGGAGAGGGCGTTGAAACACAAGTTCCCCATTGGGGCGACCGTCTATTTCACCGCGAGCAACGTCTCGCGTCCGGCCGCCACAGGCACCTACGAGATCATCCGCCAGCTTCCGACGGAAGACGACGACTGCCAGTATCGGATCAAAAGCTCGACGGAAGCCTTCGAGCGGGTTGCCAGAGAGAGCCAATTGGCCTTGTCTTGAAGATGACGTGCCGCGTCGGCGGACGCGGCCGCCGGAGACATGGCCGAAGCGAGAGGGGGAGTTGCCACGCGTTCGGGAGCCGTGGCGCGATGCGATGACGATTGCTGCGCGATCCCTTTGGGGATAGCGGGTAGCTCCACACCATCCGGCGCCCGCAGGCGTATGGAATCGTCTTATTGTCTTGGTGGGGCCGCAATCGATCGGGTGATCATTTGAATTTGATGATCGTTTCACGGCCGTCCCATGTAGGGACGCCATCGGGGCCGTTTTCGCTGGCCCGCGTCAGGAACAAGCGCGCATGAACTCGACCTGGCCTTCCTCGTTGGATCAGCTCTTGAACTCACCGGCGTTCCCGATGTGGCTCACCGTTGCCGCGGCGGGTTTCTTTGCACTGGTCGTGCTGATGACGCTGCTCAGGGCCGAGAAATCGGTCGCCAACGGCGCGCTGACGGTGATCACGCTGCTGGCGGTCGGGATTGCGGTGGCGTCGATGATGCGGAGCCAGGATGCGACCCCGCGTGGCGCCAATGGCGATCCTGCGGTGACCGCCTCCGTCGGCCTCTCGGCACCCGCCCTGGCCTGCGTGGATGATCTCGCCGGCGATCTGGTGCTCGCGAATTGCGAGAAGAGCCTGTTCGGATCGGCCGAGATGACCGCCGCGGCCGTCAGTTATGCGGCGGGCATGCTGAGCCGGCTGTCCCAGGTGGGCGACGTCGCCAGCGCCAACAAGGTGATGACCGCGGAGCTGCTGGCGCTGCGCCGCGCCGTCGAGCGCGATCGTTATGGCCTGATGGCCTATGTGCTGCTGACACGCGACCGCTGTACGCCGAGCGATTGCGTGATGTTCCGTGCCGTGGGTGATCGCCAGCAACTGATGAACAACATGGAAGGGCGGACCTATGAGGGGCTGGTGACGCGCTACGCCTCGCAGTGGAATGCGGCGCCGGGCCAACCGGCCGCTGGGACCTTTGCGGGATTGGCGCCTCCAGGGCTGGCGCCGTCGGCGCCGGCCGGCAAGCCGACGACCGCCGAATTTCCCAGCTCGGCGAACACCCCGCCGGTCAGCATCATGAATCCCGAGCCGACGGCCTCGACGCGCTCGGTCGCCCCGGCAGCCGCCGCGCCGAAACCGCCGACGCAGCTTGCGCCGCCCGCAGCCCCACCGACCGTGGCTGCCAGCCACGCCCAGGCGCCGCCGGCGGCCAAGAAGGCCGCGCCGAAGCCGAAGCCGGCCGCTGCGGCGCCTCAAGCGGCGCCTGAGGCCGCCGAGCCGGCCGCCAACAACGAATAGATCCCGCTGGTCGAACCGCCATCATGCCTCTGCACCTGATCAAGCTCGCCGTCGGCTGCGAGTCCGTGAAAGAGCTGAAGGAGTGGATCGCCGAGCGCATGCTCGCGGCCAAGAAGAAGGGCCTGCCGCAGCAGCACGTCCATGTCACGCGGATGACGCCGAAACGGGTCGAGGACATCCTCGCCGGCGGCTCGCTGTATTGGGTGATTCGCGGTGAGGTCGCCGCGCGCGAGAAGATCGTCGGCATCGAGCCGTTCCGCGACGGCGACGGCATCGGGCGGTGCCGCATCATCATGCAGCCGAAGGTGATCGCGGTGTCGCCGCGGCCGATGCGTCCGTTCCAGGGCTGGCGCTATCTGACGGCCGAGGATGCGCCGGCCGATCTCGGCAAGTCCGGTGCGGCGGGCGTCGAAGCCATGCCCGAGCCGCTGCGCCGCGAGCTGCGCGATCTCGGCCTCTTGTAGCACTTCGATGAGCCGGTGGTGTTGCGCGTGAGCATCTCACGCGAGGCGGAAGTCAGCCTCGCTCGCAAGGGCCGGGCGTACGCTCGACGCGGCGTCAGTTGTCCTTGCCTCTGCCTTGCGGGCGAGGGCGCGCTCACGGTCTTGGCGGACGGCTGGTCTCCCGGCGGCTCACGCGGCGATATTGTCGATCAGTCGCGTGGTTCCGATCTTGGCCGCGACCAGGATGCGTTTCGGTCCTGACTCGTTCGGGGCGATGGGCGCCAGCGTCTCCGCGTGGCGGACCTCGAGATAGTCCAAGGCAAAGCCGGCTTCGGTGATCGCGGCGGCGCCATCCCCAATGGCCGCCTGCATGTCGTCGCCGGCGCGCAGCCGGGCCGCCAGCTCCTTCAGGACACGGTGCAGCGTCGGCGCCGCCCGCCGCTCGTCTGCCGTGAGGTAGACATTGCGCGACGACATCGCGAGACCGTCGCGTTCGCGCACCGTACGGGATCCGACGACACGGACGCCGAGATCGAGGTCGCGCGCCATCTGGGCGACGACGCGGAGCTGCTGATAGTCCTTCTCGCCGAAGATCGCGACGTCCGGCCGGCATTGCGTGAACAGCTTGGCGACCACGGTCGCGACCCCGCCGAAGAAATGCGGACGGAAGCGATCCTCCAGCCCGGCCAATGCCGCGCCCTCCGGCACGATCCGCGTCGCGAAGCCGTCCGGATACATCGCCTTCGCGTCGGGATGCCAGATCAGATCGACGCGCTCGGCCGCGAGTTTCGCAACATCCTCCTTCCAGGTCCGGGGGTAGGACCCGAAATCCTCCGTCGGCGCGAACTGAGTCGGGTTGACGAAGATCGAGACGACCACCTTGTCGGCGCGGCGCTTCGCCAGCCGGACCAGCGAGATGTGCCCTTCATGCAGGGCGCCCATGGTCGGCACGAGCGCGATGCTGGCTTTTCTCGCGCGCAAGCTGTCGAGCTCGCGGCGGAGGGCGGAAACGGTGCGGGCGACGCGCGGGCTTCGTGACATTTTTGCTCGATCTCACAGCGAAAAATTGCGGTTGCACTGTTCGGCCTTGACGCTCGGGCGACTGCCCTTAACAAGAACGCGACACGCCGCTCAGCATACTTGAATACGCCTGTTAGCACGTCTCCGCGTCCGATGCGGAGTTGGTAAACGCGCGCGTCAAGTAGTAGCGGAGGATGCGTCCCCCGTGGGATTCACGATGACGATGCATTTCACTTGACCGCAGACGACCGTGACTCGAAGATGATCGTAAGAGGTCGACAACATGCTGGTGCAAACTAGCCAAGGACAATCGGGCTCGGCCCACGTGGTTGTGCTTGGAAACGAGAAGGGCGGGTCGGGCAAGTCGACCACCGCCCTGCACATTGCCGTGGCACTCCTGAAGGCCGGCCAGCGTGTCGCCACGATCGATCTCGATTGCCGCCAGCAGAGCTTCACCCATTACATCAACAACCGGAGCGCCTGGGCGCGCCGCACCGGCCTGCGCCTCGAACTGCCGACGCACTACTGCATCCAGCTCGGCCGGACGTTGCAGATCGACGAGAACGAGAACACCGAGTTCCAGCAGTTCATGGAGGCCGTGAGCGCCGTCGAACGCTCGTTCGATTTCATCGTCATCGATACGCCCGGCAACGACAGCTACCTGATGCGCCTGGCGCATTCGATGGCGGATACGCTGGTCACGCCGATCAACGACAGCTTCCTCGACTTCGACGTGCTGGGAACGGTCGATCCCGCGACCTATGCCGTGACCGGCGAGAGCCACTATGCGGAGATGGTGCGTGACGTCCGGCGCAAGCGCCGCCAGGTGGACGGTGCGATGACCGACTGGATCGTGGTCCGCAACCGGCTGTCGATGCTCGGCTCCCGCAACAAGCAACTGGTCGCCGACGGCCTCAAGGACCTGTCGCTGCGGCTCGGCTTTCGCGCCATCGACGGCTTTGCCGAACGCGTCGTCTACCGTGAGTTCTTCCCGCGCGGACTGACCGCGCTCGACGACATCGACGAGGCGACCCTGGGCACCCGCCCCAATCTCGGCCACGTCACGGCCCGGGAGGAGGTCACCAGCCTGCTGCGCCAGCTCAAGCTGCCGCTGGACGAGCGCGGCCGCCGCCGCGCCGCGAACCGCGCCGAATGGTTCGCCCAGGTCGACAAGCCACTCGACCTGCACGACATCATCAGCGCCTGAATACCGTCCGCATTCGGGCGAGACCTCGCCTGAGACATTGTGCGCGTTGAACGTGCGCCCGGCTTGGTTAAACAATCTGCGGACAGCGGTGGCGGGTAACGGCGCGCCCGGCCTGTTTGGGGGCGGACGGAGGAAGATTTGTCTCAGGTCAACGCCGCAGCCGCCAATTTCGCTAGATTACCGTCAAATTCATGACTGATTTGAACCTGACGTTCAGGGCTCAAGTCGCAAGAGACGGGCGGCGGAACCCAGCTATGCTGCACAGCAACTAGGTGCGGCGCACAACGAACGGGCGACGGATACACAACATTTGGTCTTCCTGTCACAGCGCCGTTACATATATTAAACAGAACGGGTCGCGAGAGTCTTACAGGTTCAAAACTACCTTTGATTGTGCTCCCGAGGGACGAACATGAAGCGTGGAATAACCGTTCTTGTGTCTGTCAGCGTGCTGGCGGCGGTCGGCTACTTCACCGCGAGCAAGTGGGCTATCCGGCACGAGACCATCAGGTTCTATGACGCCTCGCGCGACAACCGGCTGGTCGAGGTCGCCGTGGCCGTCCGGCGCGACAAGGAGATGCAGGCCGAAGCCGGCATGATCAAGCTGCCGGTCGCGATCCTCAATCACGGCAACACCGTCAAGTTCACCGAGTACTCGTTCCTGGCCAACGTATTTGCTGCGCGCGGCTACATGGCGGTCAGCATCCAGCACGACCTGCCGACCGATGCGCCGATGGTGACGAAGGTCGGCGAGCCCTATGTCGGCCGGCTGCCGCAGATCCAGCGCGGTGTCGCCAACATCCGGTTCGCCGTCGAGCAGATGCACCAGGTGCAGCCGAATGCCGACTATGATCATCTGACGATGGTTGGTCATTCGATGGGCGGCGACATCTCGATGTATTTCGCCAAGCAGTATCCCGAAGACGTCCGGAAGGTCGTCACGCTCGACAACCTCCGCGTCCCGTTCGTCACCGACGGCAAGTTCAAGATCCTGTCGTTCCGCTCGAAGGACCCGCAATTCAAGACCGATCCCGGCGTGATCCCGAGCGACGACATCTGCGAGAAGGAAGGCATCACCGTCGTCAAGACGGACTTCCAGCACAACGACATGCGCGACACCGGACCTGACGACGCCAAGTCGTCGATCCAGGCCATGCTGGACAAGTTCCTCGCCGATAGCGACAGCACCAGCGACATCGGGCCGGTCGAGACCAAGACCCCGTTGCTCGATCCGGGTCCCGTCGCGCCTTATGCGCCGGTTGGCAAGACCGCGACGCCGGCCAAGCCGCTGACGCATTGAGCGCGCAAGCCGGGGAGTGCGGCAGCCTCGCCTGATGCTTGCCTGCCACGACGGGCAGATGCGTTGTCGTCGTTGAAGCCGTCCGTCCGCCTGCCCACATGATGCGCGTCCGAGCAAGGTGCGTGCATGGTCGATGATCGTTCGAAGCCCGGTTCTGCCCCGTTGACCTCGGCCGAAGAGGGATCGCGCCAGCAGCGGTTGCCCGACAATGAGCGTTCCACGGCAGACGCCGTTGCGGCGTTCGTTGCGCAGGCCAAGGCCATGGCTCCTGCCGCTCAGGGAACCAGAGGCCGTCTCGTCTTTGCGCTTGATGCGACCCTGAGCCGCCAGCCAACCTGGGACATGGCCTGTGCCCTGCAGGCCGACATGTTTCGCGAGGCCGCCGCACTCGGCAGCCTCGATATCCGGTTGGTGTACTATCGTGGCTTCGATGAATGCCGCGCCACTGGCTGGATATCCGACAGCGCTGAGCTCGCCCGGCTGATGGGCAAGATCGATTGCCGCGGCGGCCAGACCCAGATCGGCAAGGTTCTTGCCGAGGCGCGGCGCCATGCGACAGCATCCGGAATCCGCGCCGTCGTGTTCGTTGGCGACGCGATGGAGGAGGATGTCGACGTGCTCTGCGCAAAGGCCGGCGAGCTCGGGCTGCTGAAGGTTCCGCTGTTCATGTTCCAGGAGGGCAATGAGCCCGCGGCCGAGCAGGCGTTTCGCGAGATGGCGCGGCTGTCGGGGGGAGCATGGTGCCGTTTCGATCCCGGCGCATCCGCGCAGTTGCGCGACCTTCTGCGTGCCGCCGCGGCCTACGCGGCGGGTGGCCGGGCGGCGCTGCTCCGGCTGGCCGGCTCCGAAGCGGGCGCGGCACGCCTGATCGGGCAGATGAAGTAGAGATCGATTTCGGCGGCCGCCAACGTCAAGCCCGGCGCAGCGGCTCGAGCCTGCCGGTCGCGGACGCAGCCGATCATGCTTTTTGTCCCGGCACGCCCTATATTCGGGCCATGACACTGATCGCTGGCGCCGTCGCCGTCATCACCCTTTATCTGTTGCTGCAGATGTTCCGGAACGCGAATCCGGCGGCGCTGGCGCGCGCGATCAAGGTTGCCGGCGGTATCGGCTGCCTTGCGGTGGCAGCCTTCACCGGCCTCCGCGGCGAGCTGGTGGTGGCGATCCCGATCGGGTTGTTCGGGGCGGGGCTGCTCGGCTGGTCACCCGGTGGTCTCGGCAATGTCGGCAGCATGTTCGGGCTGGGTGGGCAGCGCTCGTCGGGTCAGAGCTCGCGGGTGCGCTCGCAATTCATCGAGATGGTGCTCGATCATGACAGCGGGCAGATGCAGGGCCGCTTTGTCGCCGGCGCCCATGCCGGCCGGTCGCTGGACGAGTTCGATCTGGCGCAGCTCGCCGCGATGACGCCGAGCCTCGATGCCGACAGCGTCGCTCTACTTGAAACTTATCTGGACCGCCGGTTTCCCGCTTGGCGTCAGCACGCGCAGGGCGATGCGGCAGGGCGGCAGGGCCGCGCGGCGTCGAGCTCCAAAATGACGGAAGAGGAGGCCTATCAGATCCTTGGCCTGCAGCCGGGCGCGGGGCGAGACGAGATCGGGCGTGCCCACCGCGCGCTCATGAAGAAACTGCATCCCGACCAAGGGGGGTCGACGTACCTCGCCGCCCGGGTGAACGAGGCCAAGGATACTCTGCTTCGTACGCATCACGGCTAACTCCGGCAACGCCACCAACGCCACAACACCGAACCCGCTTTCAACGCAACTTTGTCGACACCGGCGGCTCTCGCCCTTGCCAGGCACGATCGTTCGTCATGGTGAAAAAGTTCTAGCGGGAAATCCTTGACGAGTGGTTTGCACCCGTGCGTCCCGCCGTCGATCGCGTGGTCCGCAAACGAAAAGGCCCGCGCTGTGTCGCGCGGGCCTCATCGGAACAGGATCAGTGCCGGCGTTAGTTGTGCACGGTCATGCAGGAGATGTCGGCGCGCTTCAGCTTCTTGCAGACGGCCTCGGCCTGATCACGATCGAGCCCGGCGAAGCGGGCGCGGATCAGCTTCTTGTCGCCCTTCGCGACCGTCTCGGTGAAGGGATCGGCCTTGCTGAGGAGACCTTGTGCCGAGCTGCGGGCCGCCTCGATCCGCTTCTGGGCCTCGGCCTCGTTGTCCAGCGCTCCGACCTGGATGATCCAGCCGCTGCGCGTGACGGAAGGCTTGCTCGGAAGCTCCGGCGCAGCGCTCGCGGAGGCGATCTGCGTCGGCGCCGGCTGGGCCGGAGGCGCCGCATAGGCCATGGCCTGCGACGAGCCTGCCGGCAGGCTGGAGGCGGGCAGCACGCCGAGAATGCCGTTGCCGGTGCCATGGCCCGGCGGCTGCGGCGGCATGTCGGGACGGGCGGCCTCGGTACGGGCGATCGGCGGCGCCGGCTCGATGGCCTCGACACGCTGAGCGAAGGGTGCGGGAGCAGGGGCGGCCGGCTGCGGCGCGGCGGTCGCGAGCTTGACCGCGCCGGCCTTGACCTGGACCGTCCTGACCTTGACCGGCTTCATCGGCTCGGTCGAGCCGGGAACGATCGACATCGGCTGGCTCTGGATCACGCCGGAGGTCATCGGCGCCGGCTCGACCTTGGCCTCTCTCGGTGCCGCCGGCGGCAGGGCCGCGGTGGCTTCCGAGAGGGTTGAGATGATCTTGGAGGCGCGGCTCGGGGCCGGCGTCTCCGGCGCCGCCGAGGCGAGCTGCATCGTGCCCTGATCGGCATCGCCGCTGTCGGAGCCGCCGCGCTCGCCGATCGCCGCCACGGTGCGCCGGGTCGCGCCCTTGTCGAGATTTTCGGCGAGCAGGTTGCGCATGATGGCGTCACGCGAGCCGCCGCTGCGGCCGCCGAGTACGACGCCGATCAGATGGCGGTTGCCGCGGCGCAGCGAGGTCACGATATTGAAGCCGGAGGCGCGGGTGTAGCCGGTCTTGATGCCGTCGATGCCCTCGACATTGCCGAGCAGATGATTGTGGTTGCGGATCGACTGGCCGCGATAATTGAACACCACCGTCGAGAAGTAGCGGTAGTACCGCGGGAAGCGGTCCTGGATCGCGCGGCCGAGGATCGACTGGTCACGCGCCGTCGTGATCTGCGCGTCGGCGGGGAGGCCGGAGGCGTTCACATAGGTGGTGCGGCTCATGCCGAGCGAGCGCGCCTTGCGCGTCATCATCTTGGCGAACTCGTCCTCGTCGCCGCCGATCGCTTCTGCGATGACCACGGCGGCGTCGTTGGCCGAGCGCGTCACGAGGCCCTTGATCGCGTCCTCGACGCGGATGCTCTGGCCGGGGCGCAAGCCGAGCTTGGTCGGCGACTGCTCGGAGGCGTGCTCGGACACCGGCATCTCGGTATCGAGCTTCATCTTGCCGGAATCGAGCCGCTCGAACAGCAAATAGAGCGTCATGATCTTGGTGAGCGAGGCGGGGTGCCGCAAGGCGTCGGGATTGGTCGCCGTCAGCGTCGCGCCGGAATTGCCGTCGACGACGATCGACGCGAACGCCGGGCTGTAGCTGCCCTCGTCATTATGGGGGGAGTGACGCGCGTGATGCTGCCGATGGCGCCGACGCGCCTCCGCGCTGTCGACCGTGACCACTGCTGCCGTCGCGAGGGTGATCAGTCCGTAGACGCCAACTCGCAACAGGCGCGAGGAAGCCATTTTTTTGCGAAGCATGAAATCCCCGTCCAATTTCTGACGTGATCACCGGCTCGTAAGGCGAAATTGTGCCGAACGCCCCCGTAACCGTGCCTGTCGGACCTCCCGATCGCGCCGTGACGCTGCCAAGCATCGAAGGCCTCGAACTGAGGTTTTGTTAAGACGCTGTTTTAGAACAGCTTTACGGTTCGGCCGACGCTGGCCGGGACCACCGGAGAGGTTAGGACGGTCGAGTTGCCAAAGGATTAAAGAAACCTTGCGGCGATGGCTGGTATTTCTGCCGAACTGCCCCGGCTTGGGGCGTCCGACGGTGCGTCGAGACCGCAATGCCCGAGATGGTGCATTGCACAAGATTCTTGATTTTTTTGTGCGCTGCACTATATTATGAATGCGTCAGGGAGCCGGGGCTTCCCTGAGGGCGCTCAAAATCAGGGAAAGGAATGCCACATGTTTAAGGTTGAAGACTTTCAGAACTACGGCAAAGAGCAGTTCGAGACCGTCGTGAACTCCGCGACCACCGTGCAGAACGGCCTTCAGGCCATCGCCACCGCGTATGGCGACTACACCAAGAAGTCGTTCGAGGACACCAAGTCGTTCGTCGAGAAGCTCCAGGGCGTGAAGTCGCTCGACAAGGTGCTCGAGGTGCAGACCGAGTTCGCCAAGTCGGCCTACGAGACCTTCGTCGCCGATTCGCAGAAGATCGCCGGGCTGTATTCGGATCTCGCCAAGCAGGCGTTCAAGCCGCTGGAAGGCATCGCCGCCAAGTTCACCCCGCCGGCCGCGCACTGACCGTTCGCGCCTGCAGGGAGCACAAAGCCCGGCTTGCGCCGGGCTTTTTTGTTGGCTGAAGGTGGAGCGCTGTCGGTGCCCGGCGCTTCTGTTATTTGGCGACCCGCAGCTTCGACAATGCGGTGCCGATCGAGTTGAACGTGGTCACGATCTGGCTCGAGCTCGTCAGCATGTAGAACTTGTCGGGACTGCTGGCGCAGTTCTGCAGCACGGCCGAGGTCGGATCGGCGGGCGAGCTCGTGTTCACCTGGATCGTGTAGATCGTGTACATCGCGTTGCCCTTCGAATCCTTGGTGTTCTTCAGGTTCGAGCAGAGCAGGGCCTGGCGCGCGTCGATCGGGTTGCCCGAGGCTTGCGACGAGCCGTTGCCGTATTCGGGCCAGCGGTCCTCGGTGTTCAGGCCGTCCGACAGCAGGATGATGACACGGTTATAGGTGGTGTTGACGTCCTCCGCCGGCGCGCCCAGCACGCCGTTCGGAATCAGCGACTGCACGGCCCAGGCAAGTCCGATCGCCTGGTTGGTGCCGCCGGTCGGCTGCATGGCGTTGACGGCGCTCTTCAGCGAGCTCCAGTTGTAGCTGAGCGGCACGATTTCCGCGAGTTTCGTGGAGGCCGTGCTGCTGCAGTACTGGATGTTGTTCTCCATGTGCTGGTTGGCCGGGAACAGCGTCGTCACGTCGGAGGTCGCCGGTGACACGGCATTTGCGTCGTTCGGCTGGGTGCGGTCGGCGACGCATCCGGTCCAGGTGCTTTTGGTGTTGGCGACCCAGGTGTGGGTGAAGGTGTTGACCTTGCACACCGTGCTGGATCCGCTTCCCGTGCAACTACACGTGTTGTTCGGAAGATTGCTGCCGCTGGTCGGGCAACTGCAATAGCTGCCGGTGCACCAGTTCACCCGCGTGCTGGTCTGAACGCTGTTCCAGCAGCCGTTGTAATAGCTGTGCGAGGCGGAATCGTAGCCCGGGCAGATGTAGCCCGTGTAGCTCCCACTCGTCGGTATCCGCGAGGCGCTCGAACTCCCGGTCGCCGGGTCGCTGGTGCAGGAGAAGTAGGGAAAGCCGTTGCCGGACTTGAACGGACAGGAGGATCCCGGTCCCACCATGTCCCATTGCGATTGCGTGTAGCTGCCGTTCGGGATTGCGGCCTGATAGGAGCCATTGGCAGGCTGGATCGTGGGCGGATTCTGCCAGTCGGTCCAGTCGATCCAGTCCTTGGCGTAATTGCTGGCGCCGACGTTCACGACCTTGGCGAATGGAACGACCGAGATGTAGACGTCGCCCGGGGTCTTGGCCAGCGCGCTGAGCTGGTCGATCAGCCCGCCGCTGCCGGCCACGGCGTTCTGCAGCGCGGACATCTTGCCGCTGGATGCCATCGAGCCGGTATTGTCGAGCGCGAGCGCCACCCGCATCTTCACGTCGCCCCAGGTCGATGTCGTTTTGGCGCCGAAGTCCATGGTCGGAAAGCCGGCAATCTTCATGAACTGGGTGACGATCTGACCGTTGGCCGACAATTGGATGTTGGAGGCCGACGAGCTGGTCGAGGCGGTATAGCTGGCCGTGACGGTGACGTTCTGTGCGTCCGTGCTGGTGTAGAGCGCCTTGAAATAGGCGCTTGCCTTGGTTCCGATGTCGGCTGCGCTGATCGTGCCCTGCGCCAGGTCGCGCGACAGCATCAGCGAGGTGGAGTCGAGCGCCGCCTGCATCGACGACCGCGCGGCATTCAGCCGGCTGTAGTCGACGCCTGCCCCGACGAAGGCCAGGATGGGGACGAGCGCGATGGCGAACAGCATGGAGATATTGCCACCGCGGTCGCAGGCGAACCGTCGGACGGCGCGGCGGCAGAGTCGAATGAAGGAGACATCGGTCATGTCGCTCACCAATTATGGTTTTCTGCAGGTGTTTTCGGTTCGGCTTCGTCAAGGACGGGTAAATCGAAACCGCGAAACACCGGGCCAATGCCCGCAGCGTGGCGCCGCGCCCGCAACCGGGCTGGTTCCCTGTCAATGCCCGCTGAATGGGCTTTGTAAAATGCGACCGGTTTGATTAACCTTGCGCCTCATCGCCGGGGCAGGGAATCGGTCCTGCCGGAGCGTCGGTCCGTCCCGGGCCTGCGCTTGCGGCAAACCGGGCGCTGACCCATATTCCCGGTGTCGGTCCGACCGGACCGGTCGGCTGGGACAGGCGATCTGGAAAGCAGGACCGGGTGGCGGAAAGCGGCCCGGCAGGGGACAGGTCGGGGGGCACCCCTTATTGAGAGCAACCCGCCGAGGGAAACTCTTTATTGGGAGCCTCGCAGCCATATCTAACGCGTGCAAGATGTCGCAGCCAACTTCCAGATTGAACCGATCCGCGCCCAGGATGAGCAATAACGACAACAAGTCCGGTGGCACCGGTGGCCCGGTCACGTCCGTGATCACCAAGGTCAAGCCGAAGACCAAGCGCCCCAACCTCTACCGCGTCCTGATCCTGAACGACGATTACACGCCGATGGAGTTCGTCGTTCACGTCCTGGAGAAGTTCTTCAACAAGGACGTCGAGGCCGCGACCAAGATCATGCTCCACGTGCATCATCACGGCATCGGGGAGTGCGGCGTCTTCACCTACGAGATCGCCGAGACCAAGGTGACGCAGGTGATGGACTTCGCCCGCAAGCACCAGCACCCGTTGCAGTGTGTGATGGAGAAGAAATAGCCGGCTCCCTCCGCGAAGGGAGCCGCCGACGCGCGCATCTGCGAGCCAGGGGCGGGGGCTGGGGCGCTGCCCGATTGATCACCGCGAATCGGCATCGGACGAAGGGTCATCGAAAGCCGCAAATTGCCGCAGACGAGGTCAGCGCAATCCGGGCAGGTTTCACTTCTCGTCCGAAGAATTACGGCCGCTCTGGTCCTTATCTCTCCCCGCTCGGCGGCGCGCGCCGTTCGGTTGTCGCAGCCGGATTTGCCGCAATCGGAACGGGTTTTGCATTGACGATCCGGTGAACCCGTAATCGAGCGGCTCGGCCGGTCTTTTGTCGCACTCGGTTATAACTATATTTGACGAAGGTTGTTGTTGCCTGACCGGGCGGCGGCGATCATGATGGCAAGGGGCCACAGAGGACGCGCATGCCGACTTTTTCTCAAAGCCTTGAACAATCCCTGCATCGTGCGCTGGCGATCGCCAACGAGCGTCATCATCAATACGCGACACTGGAACACCTCCTTCTGTCCTTGATCGATGACTCCGATGCAGCGGCCGTGATGCGCGCATGCAGCGTCGACCTCGACAAGCTGCGCGGCAGTCTCGTGAACTACCTCGAAACCGAATTCGAAAATCTGGTCACGGACGGCAGCGACGACGCCAAGCCGACCGCAGGTTTCCAGCGCGTGATCCAGCGCGCCGTGATCCACGTTCAGTCGTCGGGCCGCGAAGAGGTCACCGGCGCCAACGTGCTGATCGCAATCTTCGCCGAGCGTGAGAGCCACGCCGCGTACTTCCTGCAGGAGCAGGACATGACGCGTTACGATGCCGTGAACTACATCAGCCACGGCATCGCCAAGCGCCCTGGTGTCTCCGAAGCGCGCCCCGTTCGCGGCGTCGACGAGGAGACCGAAGCCAAGGGCAACGAGGACTCCAAGAAAAAGGGCGAGGCGCTGGAAACCTATTGCGTCAATCTCAACAAGAAGGCGCGTGACGGCAAGATCGATCCGGTGATCGGCCGAAACTCCGAGATCAACCGCGCCATCCAGGTGCTGTGCCGGCGCCAGAAGAACAACCCGCTGTTCGTCGGCGAAGCCGGCGTCGGCAAGACGGCGATCGCCGAGGGCCTCGCCAAGCGCATCGTCGACAGCGAGGTTCCGGAGGTGCTGTCGGCCGCGACCGTGTTCTCGCTCGACATGGGCACCTTGCTCGCGGGCACGCGCTATCGCGGCGACTTCGAGGAGCGCCTGAAGCAGGTGCTCAAGGAACTCGAGGCGCATCCGAACGCGATCCTGTTCATCGACGAGATCCACACCGTGATCGGTGCCGGTGCGACGTCGGGCGGCGCGATGGATGCGTCCAACCTGCTCAAGCCGGCGCTGGCCTCGGGCTCGATCCGCTGCATGGGCTCGACGACCTACAAGGAGTATCGCCAGCACTTCGAGAAGGACCGCGCGCTGGTGCGCCGGTTCCAGAAGATCGACGTCAACGAGCCGTCGGTCGAGGATGCGATCGCGATCCTGAAGGGACTGAAGCCGTACTTCGAGGACTATCACCGGCTGAAATACACCAACGAGGCCATCGAGGCCGCGGTGCAGTTGTCGTCGCGCTACATCCATGACCGCAAGCTGCCGGACAAGGCGATCGACGTGATCGACGAATCCGGCGCGGCGCAGATGCTGCTGGCCGAGAACAAGCGCAAGAAGACGATCGGCATCAAGGAGATCGAGACCACGATCGCCACGATGGCGCGGATTCCGCCGAAGAGCGTGTCGAAGGACGATGCCGAGGTGCTCAAGCATCTCGAGCAGACCCTCAAGCGCGTGGTGTTCGGCCAGGACAAGGCGATCGATTCGCTGTCGGCTTCGATCAAGCTGGCCCGTGCCGGCCTGCGCGAGCCGGAGAAGCCGATCGGCTGCTACCTGTTCTCGGGTCCGACCGGCGTCGGCAAGACCGAGGTCGCCAAGCAACTCGCCTCGACCCTGGGCGTCGAGCTGCTGCGCTTCGACATGTCGGAGTACATGGAGCGGCACACGGTGTCGCGCCTGATCGGCGCGCCTCCTGGCTATGTCGGCTTCGACCAGGGCGGCCTCCTGACCGATGGCGTCGACCAGCATCCGCACTGCGTGGTGCTGCTGGACGAGATCGAGAAGGCGCATCCGGACCTGTACAATGTGCTTTTGCAGATCATGGATCACGGCCGGCTCACCGACCACAACGGCAAGCAGGTCAACTTCCGCAACGTGATCCTGATCATGACCACGAATGCAGGCGCGGCCGACATGGCCAAGCAGGCGTTCGGCTTCCATCGCTCGAAGCGGGAAGGTGACGACCACGAGGCGATCAACAGGCAGTTCGCGCCGGAATTCCGCAATCGGCTCGACTCCATCGTCTCGTTCGCGCACCTCAACGTCGAGGTGATCGGAATGGTCGTCGAGAAGTTCGTGCTGCAGCTCGAGGCGCAGCTCGCCGACCGCGACGTCACGATCGAGCTGTCGGAACCGGCCAAGGCCTGGCTGATCCAGCACGGCTATGACGAGCAGATGGGCGCGCGGCCGATGGGCCGTGTGATCCAGGAGCACATCAAGAAGCCGCTGGCCGACGAGGTGCTGTTCGGCAAGCTGAAGGGCGGCGGTCACGTCCGTGTCGTCCTCGTCAAGGACGAATCCGGCGTCGAGGAGAAGATCGGCTTCGAGTTCGTCGAGGGCCCGGTCACGCCGAAGTCCGAAGTTCCGGCCGCGCGCAAGCGCAAGCCGAAGTCCGGCGGCGGCTCGAAGGGGCCGGCGCCGAAGGGACCGCTGGTCAAGGCGTAAGCCTGACGCGACGAGATGACTACGAAAGGCCGGCCATCGCGCCGGCCTTTTTCGTTTGACGCGGGGTTCTTTGATGCGACGTCCGGCTCAGGCCGGCTTGACGAAGAAATACACCGTCAGGCCGCAGCCGACGGCAATGATGAAGCGGCGCACGTGGGCTGGCGGGATGATCTGGCCGAGCCGCGCGCCGACGAAGCCGCCGGCCATGGCAGCGCCCATCATCGTCAGTGTCTCCAGCCAATGCACGCGGCCTGAGAACGCAAAGACGGCGGAGGCCGTCATATTCATGAGCGCAGCGAGCAGCACCTTCATGCCGTTCATGGCGCGAATGTCGCGCATGCCGTAGAACACCAGGGCCGCCAGCATCAGGATGCCGATGCCGCCGCCGAAGTAGCCGCCATAGATCGCGATCACGAACTGCACCGCCTGGATGGTCCGCGGCCCGAACCAGCGAGCGCCATCCTTGGGCGTAAAACGCATGCCGAATGCAAACACGCTCGTGGCGAACAGCAACAGCCAAGGCACCAGCCGGCTGAAGGCGGCCGACGGTGTAACCAAGAGCAGCACGGCACCGAGCGTGCCACCGAGCAGGCTGATGATCGACAGCCGCACGAGGTCGTGACGCCAGGGCGCCTTTGCGTCGTTCAAGATCTCACGGGAGGCCCAAGCGCTGACGAACTGGCCGGGGCAGAGCGCGACCGTGCTGGAAGCGTTGGCGTCGATCGCGGGAATGCCGGCGGCGAGCAGCGTCGGGAAGGTCAGGAACGCGCCGCCGCCGGCCAGCGCATTGACGATGCCCGAGCCGAAGGCGGCGAGGGCGAGCAGGGCCAGCATCGTCCAATCGACCGTCGGCACGGGCTATGCTTCCGATGTTCGCAAAACGTAGCCCGGGCCGTCGCTTCGGACCTCTCTCCTGTAGAGCCTCTTCGGCTCACCGATTCGCAGCCCGCCTCCGAGCGAACGGGCCGTCTCCAAGCCCTCCAATGCCAACACACCTGCGACCAACTCAGCAACACCGTCGAGACTGCCGTGGCCGCCTTCTGACAGGCCGCTAGGAGCGCTGAAGGTGAGCCAGTATCGATAGTCGTTGAATTCCGTATCGTCGGCTAGCGACAATTTGACCATCATGCCCAGTGCTTCACCAACGATGTAGGTATTGTTCACGTAGAACGAACTCTCGCGAATTTCCACGAACCTCACATTCAGGCGGCTGAAGAGGTAGAGAGCGAACGTCTCCAGGTTCTCTGAATCATCGCCTCGAATGAACACTTCGCTCATCGACCGTTACTCCCCCTTCAGCCGTTGGCCGTCCTGGACGCGGACGCGCTCGGCGCCGCGTGCGCCGGCCGGCGACAGCCTCAGCATGCTCAGGAACGCGCCGACCAGCGCGAAACCGACCCCGGTCAAGAGCGACAGCCGCGTGCCGTCGGTCGCGTCGATCGCGAGAAACATCGCGACCAGGGCCGCGCCCGTGGTCTGGCCGAGCAGGCGCGCCGTGCCGAGCATGCCGCTGGCGCCGCCGGCGCGCTCGCGTGGCGCAGCGGCGATCATGGTGCGGTTGTTCGGCGTCTGGAACAGGCCGAAGCCGCAGCCGGCCAGCGCCATGCGCCAGACGACATCCCATGCCGACGGCTCGCGCGGCAGCAGGCCGAGCGCACCGAGCCCGCATGCGAAGATCACGAGACCGATGCCACCGAGCAGCCCGGCCGGCACGCGCTCGACCAGCCGCCCCGCAATCGGCGCCGTCAGGCCGACCGCGATCGGCCACGGCGTGATCAGCAGGCCCATCTGCACCGGCGAATAGCCGAAATGGCTTTCGAGATAGAAGGGGATCGCGACGAAGGCGAGCATCTGGCCGCAGAACGACGAGATCGAGGTCGCGATCGACAGGGCGAACACCGGAATGCGCAGCAGGTCGACCGGCAGCAGCGGCGAGGCCATGTGGGTCTGGCGCCAGACCAGCCACACGCCGGCCGTGACGGCGACGACGAACTCGATCGCGCAGGTCACCAGCGCCTCGCCATGGCCGAGGCTGTCCACGGCGGCGATCAGGAAGCCGAAGGCGACCGCGCTCAGCGCCGCGCTCTGCCAATCGAACATGTGCGGCGCGCGCGGCGTATGCGGCAGGAAGCGGAAGCCGAAGACGAAGGTGACGATGCCGAGCGGCACGTTGATCGCGAACAGCCACGGCCAGCTACCGACGGCGAGGATGCCGGCGGCGATGGTCGGACCGAGTGCGGCGGAGACCGCGACCACCATCGCATTGATGCCGATGCCGCGGCCGAGCAGAGCGTGCGGATAGGTGAAACGCACCAGCGCCGAGTTGACGCTGAGGATGCCGGCGGCGCCGAAGCCCTGCAGGATGCGCGCGAGCGTCAGCAGTAGCAGGCTGTCGGCCAGCGCACAGAAGGCGGAGGCAGCCGTGAACAGCATGAGGCCGGCGAGATAGACCCGCCGATAGCCGATGATCTCGCCGAGCGAGGCCAGTGGCAGCAGCGAGATCGTTACCGCGAGCTGATAGCCGTTGACGATCCAGATCGAAAAAGCAGGACTCGCATGGAGGTCGCGGGCGATCGTCGGCAGCGCCACATTGGCGATGGCGCCGTCGATCACGGCCAGCACGATGCCCAGGGCGATCGTCACGATCGCCCAGGTACGCTGCGGCAGCGGCAGTCCGTCGGCGTGCAGACCCGTGGTCGTCGGCGTCATCATGCGGGCTCCGATCGCAGCCGGGCCGCGGACAATGAACGGGAACGGGCAACCGGGCCGTACAAGTCCCGTTCCACGCCAGCGGAGCGCGCCGGCGCGTCACCGCCGTTTGGGGCGGACCTGGATCGCCTTGAGGTAATTGACCGCGGCCTCTGCCTCGGGCCGATCGAACTGGAAGCTCGGCATGTCCTTGTGAATGGTCGACAGGCCGGCCTGCAGCCGCTGGGCGAAATCCTCGTCGTAGAGCTTGCTGTCACCGAAGGTCCTGAACGGGGGCGCGTCGGGGTGCCGGCTGGCGCCTGTGAGACCTACCGCATGGCATCGGCTGCAAAGGCTTTGCAAGAGCGCTTTTCCACGCTTCTGCTCGCTGTCCAGCGCATGGCTGGCGGTCGACGCGAACGCCAGCAGCAGGCAGGCGGACCCCATTCGTCGTCTCATGAACTCGTTCTCGCGTGTCTTGCGCCCGGCTACCAGCGGCCCTCGGCCTTGCTATAGGCATATAGGGCGATCAGCCCGATCGTCACCAGGGTCGAGCCGATCAGGACGATCCGGTCCCAGCGCAGCTGTGTCTCGTCGTCCCGCTGCAAGGTCAGCAGGGAGAACAGGGCCTTCATGGCAAAGCGGCGCATCGGATCGATCCCGGCAGCGGCCGCACATTCCGATGACGTGGGCCGGCCGCAGCTTAGCCTGCCCAATCGTTGCGCCGCCATGGCGAACATCTTGGGTCTGATGTCCGGCTTCCGGAGGGGCTCGGAAGCCGGATGCTGGAACTACCCAGCCTGTCCCATCACGACGTCTGCAACCGCCCGCGCGACTTTCGCGATCGTTGCGTTGCGATCCTCGGGAGACGCCTGTGAACCAGTCAGATAGGCCGTGACCAGAACCGGTTTGCGGCCCGGGGGCCAGAGAATGCCGATGTCGTTGGTCGTGCCGCGGTCCCCAGCGCCCGTCTTGTCGGCGACGCGCCAGTCACGCGGCACACCGGCGCGAAGCCGAGTGTCGCCGGTCTTGTTGGCGATCATCCAGTCCGTCAATCGCTGGCGCATATTCGTCGACAAGACCTCGCCAAGGAGCACGCGGCGCAGGTTCTGTAGCATGGCGGCCGGACTGGTCGTGTCGCGAGGGTCGTCGGCCAGCGCCTCGTTGAGCTCAATTTCCCAGCGGTCCAGGCGGCTGATCTCGTCGCCGATCGATCGGGCAAAACGCGTCAGACCCGCAGGACCGCCGATCTGCCGCAACAGGAGATTTCCCGCGGTGTTGTCGCTCTGGGTGAGCGCAGCTTCGCAGAGCTCGGCGAGTGTCATGCCGCGGCCGACGTGCTCCTTGGTCACCGGCGAATATGTTACGAGATCCTTCGCCTCGAACGGGACGCGCGTGTCGAGATGCAGTTCGCCGGCGTCGACGCGCTTCAGGACAGCCGCGGAAGCCAGACACTTGAACGTGCTGCACATCGGAAAGCGCTCGGCCGAGCGCAGGCCCGCCTCGAACCCGCTTTCGGAGTCGAGGACGGCGATGCCGAGCCGTCCGAGGCTCTCGCGCTCGATGCGGGCGAGTTCCCCTTCCAGATGCGCCCTTCGGTCGGCCGCCGCCTTCGCCGCAGGTGATGGCAGCCCGCTCGCCGCAGCCGCCATCCCGAGGATTCCAAAACCCAGACGCCGTCTCGTCAGCATGTTCATTCTCCAGTGACTGCGCGAACCTGCCGAACGAGGTGACGACTGACAAACGATCATTTATTCGTCGAGCCATGAGCAGAACTTGGTCATCATGCCCATCCGCAGCCATCTCCCTTTGAACGCCTTGCGGGCCTTCGAAGCATCCGCCCGGCATCTGAGCTTCACCAAGGCAGGCTTGGAGCTCAGGGTCACGCAGACCGCGATCAGTCACCAGGTGAAACAGCTCGAGCAGATGTTGGGCGCTCACCTGTTCCGGCGCCTGCCGCGTGGCCTCACGTTGACTGACGAAGCCCTGGCTCTGTTTCCCGTCCTCAACGATGCGTTCAGTCGCATCAGCGGCGCGATCGATCGCATCGAAGCGAAGGGAACCCGCGAGGTCGTGACCGTCGGCTGTGTCGGCACCTTTGCAACGGGATGGCTGTTGCAACGCCTCGACGGTTTTCGAGATGCGCACCCCCATATCGACCTGCGCCTCCTCACCAACAACAACCGCATCGATATCGCCGGAGACGGGCTCGACATCGCGCTTCGCTTCGGCGACGGATCCTGGCACGGCACTGAGGCCATCCATCTGATGTCTGCCCCGCTGTCGCCCGTCTGTCATCCCGATGTCGCGAGTCGTCTGCGCGCGCCGTCGGACCTCGCGGGCGAAAATCTCCTGCGGTCGTATCGCGCCGAGGAATGGCCATTATGGTTTGCAGTCGCGGGCGCTCCATGTCCGATGATCCAGGGGCCGATCTTCGACAGCTCCGTCGCGATGGCCGAAGCGGCCGCGCGCGGCGTCGGCGTTGGCCTGGTTCCGATCGCCATGTTCAACTGCGAGCTCGAGACGGGTCGGCTGGTCCGGCCGTTTGCGGCTGGGGTCGCCGCCGGTTCTTATTGGCTGACCTGGTTGAAGTCGAAAGAACCGACGTCCGGCATGCTTGCCTTTCGTGACTGGCTGGTCGACGCCTTGCGCGCCGATCCGCCGCGCTGACGGCCGGGCGCCACCGCGCACAAGCCGAGGGCGCGAACAGCGCCACGAGGCGCGTGAGGCGGGCGCGTTGCGGCCAGCTCAGCGCTTTACGGCGCTGCGCCGCCACTCGCGTGGCGACAGGCCGAACTGCTCGCGGAACACGCGGCCGAAATGCGAGAGGTCATTGAAGCCCCAGCAAAACGCGATCTCGCTGATCTGACGATGCGCCAGCATCGGCGAGCCGAGATCGCGCCGGCACTGCTTGAGCCGCTCGGCCAGAACGAAGCGTTGGAACGACGTCTCCTCGTCCGAGAACAGATCATTGACGTAGCGCGTCGATAGCCCGAGCTCGCGTGCGATCTCCGGCAGTGAGAGGCCGGCGTCGGATAGTCGGGTGCGGATGTGCGCCTTGATCCGATAGAGCAGCGTTGCGCGATGGCTCGAGGCGGGCAGGGGTTGTGCGCGCAGCCGCTCGGCCAAGGTCATGGCGAGCAGGTCGGCGGCCTGGTTGGCGAGAGGTTCGGCATGCTCGGGGCCGATGTGCTCGGCGCGCTCGCAGAGCCTGACGATGAACTCATGGGCGAGGGGCTGGAGCGGGCTGTCGGGGCCAAAGCTGATCGCCGTCACGGTCTCCGTCGGGCCGATCCGGCGCTGCAGCATCTCGCGCGGGAGCTTGAACACGATCTGCTTGAACGCGGCGTCGAACTGCAGCTCATAGGGGCGGGTCGTGTCGTAGATCGCGAACTCGCCGGGCCGGATCACGGTGTCGCGGCCATCCTGGACGACGCCGCCGATTCCCTCACGTCCGAATGCGACGAGAACGAAGTCGGCATCCGCCCGGGAGATCCGCTGCGAGGTCCGGTGCACGCGCTGCCGGTCCGAGGCAACCTCGGAGCAGACAGCCCGTCCCAACGCGGTATGGGTCACCGAGCCGCGAAACGCGCTGCCGAGATCGGACGTGCAATCGAGCCCGACATAGACGTCGCAGACGATGTCCTGCCACCGCGCCAGCCGGCGGTGGCCCGGGCTTCCGTCGGTGGTGAACAGGATCGGCATCGCTCCGTCTCCCCCTGCACCTCTGCCGGCTTGAACTGTGGCAATGCAGCAAATTCCGGGCCGGCTGGGGTCTTCGTCTCGGCCGCAGTCGAATTTTCGTTCCCTGGCAGACGAGCGCGAAAGCCGGCTGGCGTCAATAGTTGGCCCGGTCGCGGCGCCACCGCCGCGCACGGCATCAGGGAGCAGCAGCGATGGGACTGGCACATCCGAAATACAAGGTGGCGGTGGTGCAGGCGGCACCGGCCTGGCTCGACCTGGACGCCTCGATCAAGAAGACCATCGCCCTGATCGAGGAGGCGGCCGACAAGGGCGCCAAGCTGATCGCGTTTCCGGAGGTCTTCATCCCCGGCTATCCCTGGCACATCTGGATGGACTCGCCGGCCTGGTGCATCGGTCGCGGCTTCGTGCAGCGCTATTTCGACAACTCGCTGGCCTATGACAGCCCGCAGGCCGAAGCGCTGCGGGCTGCCGTGCGCAAGGCCGGGCTGACGGCCGTACTGGGACTCTCCGAGCGCGACGGCGGCAGCCTCTACATCGCGCAATGGCTGATCGGCCCGGACGGCGAGACCATTGCCCGGCGCCGCAAGCTGCGGCCGACCCATGCCGAGCGCACCGTCTACGGTGAGGGCGACGGCAGCGACCTTGCTGTGCATGATCGTCCCGACATCGGCCGGATCGGTGCGCTGTGCTGCTGGGAGCATCTGCAGCCGCTGTCGAAATATGCGATGTACGCGCAGAACGAGCAGGTGCACGTCGCCGCGTGGCCGAGCTTCTCGCTGTACGATCCGTTCGCGCCGGCGCTCGGCGCCGAGGTCAACAACGCCGCCTCGCGCGTCTATGCGGTCGAGGGCTCGTGCTTCGTGCTGGCGCCGTGCGCCACCGTCTCGCAGGCGATGATCGACGAGCTGTGTGACCGGCCCGACAAGCACGCGCTGCTGCATGTCGGCGGCGGCCACGCCGCGATCTTTGGTCCGGATGGCTCTTCGCTCGCCGAGAAGCTGCCGCCGGAGCAGGAAGGCCTGCTGATCGCCGAGATCGATTTGGGCATGATCGGCATCGCCAAGAATGCCGCCGATCCGGCGGGACACTATTCGCGCCCCGACGTCACCCGGCTGCTGCTCAACAAGAAGCCGCTCAACCGGGTCGAGCAGTTCGCGTTGCCGGTCGACACGGTCACTCCCGGCGAGGCGCCATCGGCGGCTGGCTGACAGGCTTGGCGGGCGCTAGGTCCCGGCCTCCGGTTGTGCCGGCGGCGGGGCTGACCGCCGCGGCGGCCGCTGCGCACGGCCTGCCGGCGCCGCCATGCGCGGCTGCAAGGTGACGATCACCGGGTTCGGCTTGTGGTCGGTCGCCGCGCCAGTCGCTGCGTCCACACCCATGCCGATCAGGCCGCCCGCCAGGATGTTGCCGGCGAAGCCGGCCGCGCCGGTCGCCGGGATGTCCTTGGTCAACGGGATGATCTGGGTCTCGTAGCCCGGTTTTTCGATGGTGACGGAGATGTCGGCATTGCGTTTGGCGACGAACGAGCAGGGCGTCGTGCAGGTCATCGGCGCTTCGAGACCGGCGATCGTGGCTTCGGCCCCGGACGGCGTCGACGCGACACTGATCGTCTCGGTTGTACCCCGCGTTACGGACGCGCAGCCTCCCAGCGCGGCGCACAGCGCCACCAACGCTACAACTCTCATTTGGTACTGCCCCCTTCAAACCCGGGGGAACTCAAGCGCAACTGGAGCGGGACGGCAAGCGCAATCAGCATTATCCGAAGAAATTCCCGGGCGAGTTTCGCGCGAGTGTGGCTTTCACACCTGCTTTCCACGAACCTGCCGCGCGATCGCCTTCTGCGCATCGAACTCGGCGCGCCGCCGCGCCAGCTCGTCCGGCGCGAGCATGGCCGGATTGCTGTAGTCGCGCTTCCAGCCGTGATCGTCGCTCCAGTGCAAAGGCGATTGCACGGTCGTGCGTGCGGCTGGTGAACTCTCGAGGACACGCAAAGCCAACTCGAGCGTGAAGGCCTGTGAGGCCGCGTCGTGCGGCTTGCCGGCGGAATTGCCCAGTGGAAAATCCGAGAACAGGAAGCGCGGCGCGGCGGCGTGCTCGACGATGTCCTTGGCGCAGCCCATGACGACGGTCGCGACGCCGTTCGCTTCGAGATGCCGTGCCACCAGGCTCACGGTCTGGTGGCACACCGGACAGTTCGGCACCAGCACGACGGCGTCGATCTCGTCGGCGCGGCAGCGCGCGAGAATCTCTGGCGCATCGGTCTCGATCGTGACGCGGTGGCTGCGATTGGTCGGCGCGCCGAAGAAGCGCGGTCCGACCGCGCCGATGCGGCCTTCACCTGCCAGCCTTAGGAGCTGTGGTAGCGGAAACCAGGTGCCGGAATCCTCCGCCGAGGTGTGCGCGCGATCATAGGCGATGTGGGAAATGCGCAGGTCGTGCTGCGCCGACGTGTCGCCGTCATAGACGGAGTAGAACTTGGCGCCGCCATTATAGGGCGCGCCGGGGCCTTGATCGCCTTTGGCGGGATCGAAAGGCGCGGCCGTGGTGACAACGGTGACGCGCGACTGCGCGAGCGGCTTGCGCAAGGGATGGAACGGCGCCGACGTGTAGTGAGCCCAGCGATAGGGCGTGTCATAGCCGATTGCGAGATAGTAGTCGCGCGTGCGTGCCATGTAGGACAATGGCGCGTCGCTTTCGGGCGCGAAGCCGAGTCTGTCGTCGGTCGGTGCGGTCATCCGTCGCGCTCCCTGCGGCACTCGGGGATTGCTAGCCGGCTCGTTCGCTGTGTCAAGGCGCCGCGCGGTGGAACCCCGCATGGTCTTCGGCTTTGTCTGTCGGCAGAATTCAACCATTGCACCGCGCTCACGATGCTTTCCATGGTTTCGGTTGCTCGCATTGCCTGTCTCGGCCTTGCCTTGATGCTGACCATGCCCTTGTCCGGCGTGGCGGCGGAGCAGGCCTCCGACCGTGACGCTGCCGTGCCGGCTGATCCGAAGGACGGCGCCCGGCAGGATTCGCCGCAGGAGGCTGCCAAGCCGGCAGACGCTGCGGCAGAGGGCTCGGAGAACAAGTCCGAGGAGGCCAAGGAGAGCGGTACGCGCGAGGCGATCTGCCTGATGATCGAATCCGCAGCCAAGGCGAATGATCTGCCGCTCGAATTCTTCGCTCGCGTGATCTGGCAGGAGAGCCGCTTTCAGAGCGATGCAGTCGGGCCGGTCACGCGCAACGGCCAGCGCGCGCAGGGAATCGCGCAGTTCATGCCGGGCACGGCGAACGAGCGCCAGTTGCTCGATCCGTTCGATCCGGTTCAGGCGCTGCCGAAGTCGGCGCAGTTCCTGGCCGAGCTGCGCGACCAGTTCGGCAATCTCGGGCTCGCGGCGGCGGCCTACAATGCGGGGCCGCGCCGGGTGCAGGACTGGCTCGCCGGCAAGGGGCAGATGCCCTGGGAGACCCGCAACTACGTCTCCGCCATCACGGGAGCCACGATCGATGAGTGGGCGGCCGCCGGTAACGGCGGCAAGACTCCGCCGAGCCCGCCGCCGACCTCGTGTCGCCAGCTGATGGCGATGTTGAAGCGCGCGCCGAATCCGTTCGTCACGGAGCTCGAGCAGCATGTGGCGCTGTCGGCCGCGAAACCCTGGGGCGTCCAACTGGCTGCAGGCTTCGACCGCAACAAGGCGCTCGCGATGTATTCGCGGGCGATCAAGGGGCTTGGCCCGGTCATTGGCGACCGAGACCCGAGCCTGCTGTCGTCGGTGATGCGCTCGCGCGGCAACCGCGCCTTCTACCAGGTGCGGATCGGCGCCGAGACACGGGCCGAGGCCGACGCGCTCTGCAGTCGGATCCGCGAGGCCGGCGGTGCCTGCTTCGTGCTGCGCAATCGCTCCGGATAGAGCTGCCGCAGCGCGGCGTGTGGGGGATGGCTGCGCCGGACGCAGACCCGCGCGCGCCTGATGGCGGTTGACGCGAGCGGCTTTCGCCAGCCTTATCGCGGTTCGTTCCGCTGGGCCGCCCGTGACACTTCCTCCGCTCGATTCGCCGCAATGGCATGGTTCACTGCGCGCCTTCGGCTGGGGGTTGCGCGCGACGTCAGCCACCATCCTGTCACTGGTGCTGTTCGTCACCTTCATCGGCATCGGCGCGCTCGCCCACGATACCCGTTTCAGCATGCTCTGGGCGATCCTGAGCACGGTGCTGGTATGGGCCGGTCCAGCGCAGATCATCCTGGTCTCCACGCTCGGCTCCGGCCAGACCATTCTGCAATCGGCGATCGCGGTCACGATGAGCGCGATCCGGCTGTTTCCGATGGTGGTGGCGGTGCTGCCCCTGATCCGCTCGCCGCAGACCAAGCGGCGGCACCTGGTGCTGATCGCGCATTTCACCGCCGTGACCCTGTGGGTCGAATGCTATCGCTTCCTGCCGCATGTGCCGCGCGATCGCCGCATCGCCTTCGTGCATGGGCTCGGCAGCGGCCTGATGGGGATTGCGCTGATCGCGACCATCATCGGGTATCTTCTCGCCGCCAATCTGTCGCAGACCTTCGGCGCCGCGGTGCTCTTGCTGACGCCGCTGGCCTTCCTGTTCTCGACCCTGCGCAACGCCAGGGAGCTTGCCGACGTGCTCGCGCTGGGTCTCGGCCTCGTGCTGTATCCTCTGGCCGCCCAGCTCGACAGCGGCGTCGACATCCTGGTCAGCGGCGTCGTCGCCGGAACGCTCGCGTTCGGCGCGCACAAATGGCGCGAGCGGCGGGGGCCGGCATGAGCGACTTCATCGGCGATTGGCATGCGCTCGTGGTGCTGCTGGTGGCGGGCGTGATCCCCAACCAGATCTGGCGCCTGCTCGGACTTTGGTTCGGCAGCGGGCTCGACGAGGGCTCGGACCTGCTGATGTGGGTCAAGGCGGTCGCGACCGCCATCTTGGCGGGGGTCATCGCCCAGATCCTGGTGCAGCCGCCGGGCGCGCTCGCCAGCGTGCCCTGGGGCCTGCGCTATGGTGCCGTCGTCGCCGGCGTTGCGGCCTTCATGGCGAGCCGCCGCTCGATCTTTGCCGGTGTCGTCTGCGGCGAAGCCGCGATGCTGGCCGGCAAATGGTGGCTCGGCTGAGTTGCGCGATCTTGCGCGACCGCAATTGCGGTGAGCCGAGGTTCGGATAGATTGCCGGGAGGATCCAAGGACTCCGCAATGACCACTGATTCCGATCTCCGCCCGGGAGAAGTCGCCGTCGACGCGCCCCAGCCGCGCGACGCCACGCTGTATTTCATCGGCCGCATCCGCACGCCCTGGACCTCGCGGCTCGAGACGCCGCGGCAGGGCAGCTTCGAGGGGCCGGTGTGCCGGCTCGAGATCTTCGAGCCCTGGGTGCCGGCGCTGCAGGGCGTCGACGCCTTCAGCCACCTCCAGGTGCTGTACTGGCTCAACCGGGCGCGCCGGGATCTCGTCAAGCAGAGCCCGCGCCATCATGACGGCGAAACCCGGGGCACCTTCGCGCTGCGCTCGCCGGTGCGTCCCAATCCGATCGGCGTGTCGACCGTCCGCTTCGTCGCGTTGGAAGGCAACACCGTGCTGGTGCGCGGTCTCGACTGCCTCGACGAGACGCCGCTGATCGACCTGAAGCCGGATCGCTGCGTGTTCACGCCAGGGGCGGGCGGGGCGGAATAGTTGGCGAGCGATCTGCTCCGCTTCATCTTGCGACAGCCCCATCCTGATACAGGGGTGGCCGAAGGCATCTTCCACGCCGCGTATCGTCTTCGCGACGATCCGACTACGTCGGAGCAGGATCGTGCCGAGCTGCGAGTTCTGCTATCCTGGCTCGAAGCTAATCTGGCCGTGCCGCGTCGGTTCAATCGCAGCACGTCGAAGGGATATTATCGCCGACGGACGGCCGGCGTATCGTGGCTCAAATCGACCGCGTCAGAACATGTCGCGCAAATGCGCGAGCTCGCTGCCATTCTCGAACGAAGTGGCATTCAGGTCAGCCAGATCAGGACCGATCGACCCGGCTATGTGATCTTCGAAGATGATCATCAGCTCGTGGCCGAGCCGTTTCGGGGCGAGCCGGAAGGACGGAAGAAGACTATAAAGTCAGGTCTATAAGCCAATTTTACGTAGGATCGTTTCGTCAATGCGGAATGCGAGCCACCACCGACAGTTCAGCGAACCGGGATTTGGAATGTGAACAAGCGGCCGCAGAAGACGGTGACGGCTCAGGATGCGATCACGGCGGACCTCGTCGCCGTGCTGGTGGCGGTGACCGACGGGCACCCGAAGATCATGACGATCGAGCATGCTGCGGCGCTGCCGAGCGGACCGTTTCAGTTCGCGCACCGCTCACTGCAGATGGGGCTGCGCGCCTGGGTCGAGGCCCAGACCGGCCATCCGCTCGGCTATGTCGAGCAGCTCTACACCTTCGCCGACCGCGGTCGCGGCGGCGATCCCGACGCGCCGCACCGCATTTCCATCAGCTATCTCGGCCTGACCCGCGAGGAAGAGGGGCGTGAGGGCGCGGATGCGCAATGGTCGTCGTGGTACGACTACTTCCCGTGGGAGGATCATCGCGACGGACCGCCGACGATCCTGGCCAAGATCATCGCGCCGAAGCTGAAGGCCTGGGCGCGAGCCGCCGACGAGCCGGCGCTGCAAAAGACGAGATGGCAGCGCGCCGCAATCACCTTCGGTCTCGATGGCCGCGAGTGGAACGAGGAGCTGACGCTGCAGCGCTATGAGCTGCTGTATGAGGCGGCGATGATCCCTGAGAGCGTGCGCGAGAAGGGGGCCAGCCAGCCGATGCTGCCCGGGCGCGCCATGATCGGTGATCACCGTCGGATTCTCGCCACCGGCATTGCCCGCCTGCGCGCCAAGATCAAATACCGGCCGGTCGTGTTCGAGTTGATGCCGGAAGAATTTACACTGCTGCAATTGCAGCGCAGCGTCGAGGCTCTCGCCGGCCGGCTCGTGCACAAGCAGAACTTCCGCCGCCTCATCGAGCAGCAGGAACTGGTTGAAGAGACAGGCGCAATTGCTGCCGACACGATTGGCCGGCCGGCCAAGCTGTTTCGCTTCCGGCAGGGGGTGCTGGCCGAGCGGGCGGTGGTCGGAACCAAGCTGCCGCTCTCGCGATCTTGATCTCCGGCTCTTGACACAGCTTATGCTCAGGATAAGTATAAGCCATCTTATGCTCACGGAGAGTATAAATGGTCGATCTTGTCCTGCCCGCCGTCGCGCCGAATGCATCGCTTGCTGAGCGTCTGAGCCGGGTGATCCCGCCGCCGGAATGGGCTGTCTTCGAGGACGATGTCGAAGCCATTCTGGCGCTGAAGCGCCGGCGCAATGCCGTGGTGCTGGCGCACAACTATCAGACGCCCGAAATCTATCACGGCGTCGCCGACATCGTCGGCGACAGCCTGCTGCTGGCGCGCGAAGCGACCAAGGTCGATGCCGAGGTGATCGTGCTCGCCGGCGTCCACTTCATGGCCGAGACCGCCAAGCTGCTCAATCCCGGCAAGACGGTGTTGATCCCCGACGTAGAGGCGGGCTGCTCATTGGCGGAGTCGATCACCGCCGACGACGTGCGGCTGATGCGCGCGCGCCACCCGGGCGTGCCCGTGGTCGCCTATGTCAACACGTCGGTGGCGGTGAAGGCCGAGTCCGACGTCTGCTGCACCTCCGGCAACGCGCAAGCGGTGGTCGAGTCGCTCGGTGTCGATCACGTCATCATGCTGCCGGATGAATATCTCGCGCGGAACGTCGCCGCACAGACGAAGGTGAGGATCACGGCCTGGAAAGGGCATTGCGAGGTGCATGAGCGCTTCAGCGCCGAGGACGTCCGCACGCTGCGCGACAACCATCCTGGTGTCACCGTGCTCGCGCATCCGGAATGTCCTCCAGAGGTCGTGGCGGAGGCGGACTTCGCCGGCTCCACCGCGGCGATGTCGGACTTCGTCGGAGCAAGAAGGCCGGCCCGGGTGGTGCTGCTGACAGAATGTTCGATGAGCGACAATGTCGCCGTGCTCCATCCCGACATCGAGTTCATCCGCCCCTGCAATCTGTGCCCGCACATGAAGCGGATCACCCTGAAGAACATCCGCCATGCGCTCGAGACCAACACGCACGAGGTCACGATCGATCCCGCGATGGCCGAGCGCGCGCGGCGCGCGGTGGAAAGGATGCTGGCATCATGAGCATCGATGTTTCGAAGTTGATCGGCCGTCCCGTGATCATCGGCGGCGGTGCCGCAGGTCTGATGACGGCGCTTGCGCTTGCGCCCGAGCCGGTCGTGCTGTTGTCGAAGTCGCCGCTCGGCGCGGAGGCGTCGAGCATGTGGGCGCAGGGTGGCCTCGCCGCCGCGGTTGGCGATGACGATGATCCGTCGCTGCATCTGAAGGACACGCTCGCGGCCGGAGCCGGATTGTGCGACGAGCCCGCCGCGCGCCGCATCATCGATGCTGCGCCGGCCGCCGTCGAGCGCCTCGCGCAGCTTGGCGTTGCGTTCGACCGAGGTGCGGATGGACGTTGGCGTCTGGGCCTGGAGGCCGCACACAGCCGCAACCGGATCGTGCATGCGACGGGCGACGGCACGGGACGCGAGATCATGCGCGCGCTGATCGCGGCTGTGCGGCGTTGTGCTTCGGTGACCTTGCTTGAAGGCGTCGAGGCGCGCCGGCTGATCGTCAATGACAACGCAATCCAGGGCGTGGCTGCGGCGCGCGGCGATGAGGCTCTGATCCTCGCCACGACACGCGTCGTGATCGCAACCGGCGGCATCGGCGGCCTGTTCCTCGACAGCACCAATCCGGCCGGCTGTTTCGGCCAGGGCCTCGCGCTGGCGGCGCGGGCCGGGGCCGTGCTGTCCGATCTCGAATTCGTGCAGTTTCACCCCACCGCGTTCGACGGACCGTCGCGGCCGCTGCCGCTGCTCACCGAGGCGATCCGCGGCGATGGCGCTGTCCTGATCGACGACACCGGTACGCGCTTCATGGCCGACGAGCCCGGCGCTGAGCTGGCGCCGCGCGACGTGGTGGCGCGGGCGGTATGGCGCAGCCGTGCGCAAGGCCACCGCGTGTTCCTCGATGCGCGCGACAAGCCGGGCAAGGATTTCGCCGCGCGCTATCCCGTGATCAGCGCCTTCTGCCGCATGGCGGGCATCGATCCCGCGCGCGATCCGATCCCGGTGCGGCCGGCCGTGCACTATCATATGGGCGGCATCGCTGTTGACACGTTGGGACGCAGCACGGTCGAGGGCTTATGGGCCTGTGGCGAGGCCAGCCGCACCGGCCTGCACGGCGCCAACAGGCTCGCCAGCAACTCGCTGATGGAAGCGATCGTCTGCGCGCAATGGGTGGCCGAAAGCGTGGCCGGCGCGCCGCAGCGTGCGGGCAAGCCGTGCGCGGTGGCTGCCATTCCGCCGGGGTCCGATCCGTCGGCCGTACGGCCGCTGCTGTCGCATGCGCTGGGCGTGATGCGCGAGCGCGGCGCGATCGCGGCTGCCGTCAGCAGCCTGCTTCCGCTGGCAGAGCAGGCCGGGCCCATGGCTGACCCGGCGCTGGTCGGCCTGATGCTTGCGGTCGCGGCCCATGCGCGGGAGGAGAGCCGCGGCGCGCATTTCCGCAGCGATCGTCCGGGCACGCTGCCCGTCGCGCAGCCATCCAGCCTCACTCTGCCCGAGGCGATCGCGGTTGCCCGCGACATTGTCGACGCCGAGCAGACGCCGTCCAGGAGCGCAGTGCCATGAGTCTCAATCCTCTCTCGCCCTTGCTCTACGAGCCGCTGGTGCGCATGGCGCTGCTCGAGGATCTCGGCCGCGCCGGCGACATCACCACCGATGCCATCGTCCCCGCCGAGCAGCGCGCCTCGCTGAAGCTGCGGGCGCGCCAGCACGGCGTGATCGCAGGCCTCGATGTCGCGCGCTGCGCCTTCCAGGTCGTCTCGCCGGACGTGCGCATGGAGATCGTGCGGCCCGACGGCAGCCCCGTGGCGCCGGGAGACGCGATCGCGACCATCAGCGGCCCGGCACGGGCGCTCCTGACCGGCGAGCGCGTGGCGCTCAACTTCCTCTGCCGCTTGAGCGGGGTCGCCAGCGCGACGGCGTCCCTGGTATCAGCGGTGAAGGGGACGAAGGCGCAGATCGTCTGCACCCGCAAGACCACGCCGGGCCTGCGCGCGCTGGAGAAATATGCGGTGCGCGCGGGTGGCGGCGGCAATCACCGGTTCGGGCTCGATGACGCCGTCCTGATCAAGGACAACCACATCGCCATCGCCGGCGGCATCAAGGCTGCCATCACGCGCGCAAAGGCCCATGCCGGCCATCTCGTCAAGATCGAGGTCGAGGTCGACACTCTGGCTCAGCTCGAGCAGGCGCTGACGCTGGGCGTCGATGCGGTGCTGCTCGACAACATGACGCCGGCGGAGCTCGAAACCGCGGTCGGCATGATCAGCGGCAAGGCCATCTCCGAGGCCTCGGGCCGGATCACCGTGGAGACCGCGCCCGCGATCGCCGCGGCCGGCGTCGACCTGATCTCGGTCGGCTGGATCACGCATTCGTCGGCCGCGCTCGACATCGGGCTCGACGAGGCCTGATCAGCCCTTCAGCGCCGCAATCAGCTTGGCGGCGTTCTCCTCCAGCACCTTCGGATCTTCCTTGCGGCTCGCCGGCGGCAGCAGGGAATCGCCGTTGTGGCGAGGCATGATGTGGACGTGCAGGTGGAACACCATCTGGCCGCCGGCATGCTCGTTGAACTGCTGCACCGTGATGCCGTCGGCGGCGAACGCGGTCTTGGCGGCGCGGGCGATGGTGCGCACGGCACGGCCGACGTGGAGATAGTCCTCCTCGGTGATGTCGAGGATGTTGCGTGCAGCGGCCTTCGGGATCACCAGGGTGTGGCCGGGCACGCGCGGCATGATGTCGAGGAACGCCAGCACGTGGTCGTTCTCATAGACCTTGGTGCAGGGGAATTCGCCGCGCAGGATCTTCGCGAACGGATTGTTGGGATCGTAGGCGGTCATGGGCAGTCCCTTAAGCGGTTCCTCTTGGTGCGCCTTACTCTCACCGGCACGTGTCGCCGGTCAAGACGGCTCGTCCATGCCTTTCCGGAACGGGGCGGATTCGGCGAGCTCGCGGCCGGCCTCCTCGACATAGGCGCGCTCGCGCTTGAGATAGTCGTCGATGGCCCGGCGCAGGCCGCGGTCGGCGATGTAGTGCGCGGAGTAGGTGGTCTGCGGCAGGTAGCCGCGCGCGATCTTGTGTTCGCCCTGGGCGCCAGCTTCGACGACTTGGAGCTTGTGCTGGATCGCAAAGTCGATCGCCTGGTAGTAGCAGACCTCGAAATGCAGGAACGGGTGGTGCTCGATGGCGCCCCAGTTGCGCCCGAACAGCGTGTCCGAGCCGATGAAGTTGATCGCGCCGGCGATCCAGCGGCCCTCGCGCTTGGCCATGACCAGCAGCACGTCGTCGGCCATGCTCTCGCCGATCAGCGAGAAGAACTTGCGGTTGAGATACGGCCGGCCCCACTTGCGTGAGCCGGTCTCCATGTAGAATTCGAAGAATGCGTCCCAGGCGTCCTCGGTGATGTCCTTGCCGGTCAGCCAATGGATGGTAATGCCGGCGGCCAATGCGTCGCGCCGCTCGCGCTTGATCGCCTTGCGGTGGCGCGAATTCATCGTCGCCAGGAAATCGTCGAAGGTGGAAAAACCCTGATTGTGCCAGTGGAACTGCTGGTCGGTGCGTTGCAGGAAGCCCTGCGCGGCGAGCAGCTCCCATTCGGCCTGCCGGGCGAAGGTGACGTGGACCGAGGACGCCTCGCTGATCCCGCACAGCGCCTTCAGTCCCTGGGCGAGGGCATTGCCAATCATGTCCCGGTCCTGGTCGGCGCGGATCAGCAGCCGCGGCCCTGTGGCCGGTGTGAACGGCACCGAGACCTGCAGCTTCGGATAGTAGCGCCCGCCGGCCCGCTCATAGGCATCGGCCCAGCCGCGGTCGAAGACATATTCGCCCTGCGAGTGGGACTTGAGGTAGCACGGCACGACGCCGAGGACCTCGTCACCCATCTTCGCCACCAGATGGCGCGGCGCCCAGCCGGTGCGCAGGGTGGCCGAGCCGGAGGCTTCGAGCGCCGAGAAAAACGCGTGTGAGATGAACGGATTGTAGGCGCGGCCGCAGGCGGAAGATGAGCCGGGATTGACGCGGCCCTCGGGATTGGCACAGGCGTCCCATGCTGCGGCCGGGACCTCGCTGATCCCGGGAACGGCTTCGAGCGTGATCTCAGGCGATGCCATCGAATCCTTGTCAAACGGGCCGGCACGGCACGCCCCGGCCGGGACGCTCCAGATGCCACGCCCTGAAGATCGTGCATCGCAGCAGCGAGTTCAAGGCCGGCGTCACGTCCCCGGTGTAAACCCCTCGAAGATCATCTGATCCGCATAGCGGGCTGCGGCGGCGCGCTGCTCGGGAGTGCGGACGGTCCAAGTCAGCAGCGGGCAGCCGAACACGTTGCGCGCGATCCAGGGGGCGGGCGCAGGCAGCTGCTCGATCCAATAGGCGACGAAATGCGGCTGGCTGCTGAAGCCATGCTTGAGATGCAGCATGCTGTCGCGCTGCGCCTGGGTCAGCTTGGCCCAGTAGCCGTCCTCGTAGCTGCGCTGCGCGACGATGCCGCGCGTCAGCGTCGGCATGGTCTCGCGCAAGGCGCGGACCTGGTCCGGATCGAACGACATCCCGACCACCGGGCCGGAGTAGGACGCCAGCACCTCGGCCATGCGCCGGACCAGCCGGCGATCGCCCTGGAACGTGCTCTTGACCTCGATGACCAGCGGCACGCGCCCGGCGATCAGGTTGCAGAGGTCGCCGAGCGTCATCATCTGCTCGTCGGTCTGCTTGAACTGGATCGCTTTCAGCTCTGCCGCGGTCTTCTCGATCAGCGGGCCGGTGCCTTCGGTGAGGCGGCCGAGATCATAGTCGTGATGCACCATGGCCTCGCCATCGGCCGACAGCTGGATGTCGCATTCGATGGCGAAGTTGCCGGCCACGGCGCCGCGTGCGGCGGCCGGCATGTTCTCGATGATGCCGCGATCAGCATCGTGCAGGCCGCGATGGGCGACGGGGCGGGCCGTCAGCCAGTCAGGTGCGCGCATTCGCCCCGTCCGTTTTGCTGGCGCATGATCTCGTCGGAAAACCGCCGCGCACTATTCCGGATCATGCGCTCTCTCTCACTCAACCTCGAACACGCCTTCGACTTCCACCGCCGCGTCCGACGGCAGGGCTGAGACGCCGACTGTGGTGCGGGCGTGGCGGCCCTTGTCGCCGAACGCTGCGACCATCAGGTCGGAGGCGCCGTTGAGCACCTTGGGCCCGTCGAGGAAATCGGGCGCCGAATTGACGAAGCCGCCGAGCCGGACCACGCGCACGACCTTGTCGAGATCGCCGACCGCCGCCTTGACCTGGGCGAGCAGGTTGATCCCGCAGCCCTTCGCGGCCGCATAGCCGTCGTCGATCGACACGCCGCCGCCGAGCTTGCCGGAGGCGATCATCTTGCCGTCGGCGCCGAGGCAGACCTGGCCCGACACGAACAGCAGGTTGCCGGTGCGCACGAACGGGACGTAATTGGCCACCGGCGCCTTTGGTGCCGGCAGTGTGATGCCCTGTGCCGCCAGGTTCTGTTCAACCGTACCCGCCATCTCGAATCCCCGTTCTGTCGCCTGAAAGCCGGTCCCGTGCCGGACCGCGGCCCTGTTTGGCGCAGTTGCCAGTGACATGCAAGCCGCCAGCACCGACGCGATTCCGGCGCTTTAAACGCACGTTTCCGTGAGACAGCCGCAGTTGCGACGCAATGCAGCGATCTCTAATGTGACGGTTCAGCGATACGTCCTCCGAGGAAAACTCATGGCTCATTCGTTCCGACTGTCGATGGGAGCGCTCGCCGTCGCGGCGATCACGTTCGGTCCGGCGCAGGCCGGGGCGGCGGTGCCGTTCCTGCCGCATCAGGCGCTCTATGACCTGAGCCTGGTCAAGTCGCGCGGCTCGAGCCCCGTCAACAGCGCGCGCGGCCGCATCCTCTACAATTTCTCCGGCAACGCCTGCAACGGCTACACTTCGGAATTCCGCCAGGTCTCGGAGCTCGATCTCGGTGAGGGCAAGGTGACCCTGAGCGACCTGCGCTCCACCGCGTGGGAGGACGGCGCCGGCAAGAGCTACCGCTTCAAGATCGACTCGCGCATGAACGAGCAGGCCTCCAGCCCGGTCGACGGTATCGCCGAGCGCACCGGCGATCACATCACCGTCAAGCTCAAGCAGCCCGAGGCGAAGACCTTCACGCTCGACGGCTCGACCGTATTTCCGACCGAGCAGATTCATCGCATCATCGCTGCCGCGCGCGAGGGCAAGTCGCTGCTCGAGCTGACGGTCTATGACGGCTCGGACAATGGCGAGAAGGTCTACAACACGCTGACCGTGATCGGTGCGCCCGTGCCGGCCGACAAGGCGGCCGCCAAGCCCGACGCCTCGACCGACAATGACGAGATGAAGAAGATGACGCGCTGGCCGGTGACGGTCAGCTATTATGACCGCGACGCCAAGCGGGCCGAGGGCGAGCAGACGCCAGTCTACGCGATGTCGTTCGAGCTCTACGAGAACGGCGTCTCGCGCGCGCTCGTGCTCGACTACAATGATTTCGTCATCGCCGGCGCGCTCGGCAAGTTCGACGTCAAGGACGTGAAGGACGGCAAGCCTTGCAGCAATTGACCGGGGCATCATTCCGTCTGCTCCGGGCCGTCATAGGCGATGCCGCGGATGACCGCGGCCTGACCGAACTTCTTGCGTAGCGCATCGATCGCGCGCTCGGCCGAGGCCGAGCGGCGGTCGAGCATGTCGGTGTCGGAGGCCTCCGAGCCCGGGCGCAGCGCGCTGACGCCTGCGCCCATCAGCCGGAACGCCGTGCCGTCGGTCTCGCGCGCCAGCATCTCCTTGCAGATTGCGAAGATCTTGCCGGCGAGCTGCGTCGGCGCCGCGATCGATTGCGAGCGCGTTCGTTGGCGGAAGTCCGCGGTTTTAAGCTTCAGCGTTATGGTCGACCCGGCGAGCTGGCTCGCCTTCAGCCGTGCCGACACCTTCTCCGACAGCCGCCACAGGGTCTTTTCCAGGGTCGCGTAGTCGCGGATGTCGGTGTCGAAGGTGGTCTCGCTGGAGATCGTCTTGGCGCCGCGATCAGCGACGACCTTGCGGTCGTCGATGCCGCGCGCCAGCCGCCACAGTCTGCGGCCGTCACCGCCGAACTGCTTCATCAGCTCGATCTCGTCGGCACGCTGCAGGTCGGCGATGGTGCGGAAGCCCTGGTTCGCCAGCCGCTGCTGCGTGGCGGGGCCGACGCCGAAGATGAAGCCGACGGGCTTGTCGGCCAGCATCGCCGGCGCCTCGTCCTGGCCGAGCGCGGCGAAGCCGCGGGGCTTGTCGAGATCGGAGGCGATCTTGGCGAGGAACTTGTTGCAGGACAGCCCGACCGAGACGGTGATCCCGATGCGCTGCTCGATCTCGCGGGCGAAGCGCGCCAGCACCTTTGCCGGGATCATGCCGTGGACGCGCTCGGTCCCGGACAGGTCCAGGAACGCCTCGTCGATCGACAGCGGCTCGACCAGCGGCGTCAGCGCCTGCATGGCCTGCCGGACCTCGCGGCCGACGCGGACATATTTCGCCATGTCCGGGGGAATCACGACCGCCGCGGGACACAGCTCCAGTGCCTTGAACATCGGCATCGCCGAGCGCACGCCATAGGTGCGGGCGATGTAGCAGGCGGCCGACACCACGCCGCGCTTGCCGCCGCCGATGATGACGGGCCGGTCGGCGACCTCGGGATTGTCGCGCTTCTCGACGGTCGCATAGAACGCGTCGCAGTCGATATGGGCCAGCGTCAGCGCGGGCAGGGCGCGATGGCGGACGAGGCGCGGCGAGCCGCAGACCGTACAGCGGCGCGCGCCATCATCGAGGTCCGTCAGGCAGTCGCGGCAGAAGCAGGCCGGCCCGGCGACCGTGCGCGACCCGCTCGCTGGCGCTGACTCGGTCACGGCACGTCGCGCTCCCACTGCCGGTCGCCCAATACCTGCCGTGCTGCCATGATATTGGTCGGATGTAACTTGGAGTGGGCGGCAAAAGCCTTTACCGTCTCGTCGTCGCGCAGCACGAAATCGAGCACGCTGACCAGGAAATTGGGGTCGGCGGCCGAGGATCGCAGCGTCTCCGGCCCAATCCCGGTCTCGGCCAGGAAGCGGCCCAGCCGCTCCGGTTCGCCGGCCAGGAAGCCGAGGGCCTGAACTGCAACGATTTCAGCGACTTCGCGCGGATTTCGAACGGGCTTTTTCAACGGCGGATTTGCCTTTCCGTTAACTTGTCGGCTCTACTTTGCGCCCATCATGCCCGAGTCTTCGGAATGGGTTCAAGCAAGTGGAAACCATCTCGGGGAAAGATCGAATACCGACTTAACGGCTTAGAACGAATCTGGGGCTAGTTTGAATTAGATGAGTAGCGGTGGACAGGCGTCCGCCAGAGGACATGCCGGTGTCAGTGATTCGGAGGGGCGGATGGGCAAGACCGTCCTGATCGTGGAAGACAATGAGCTCAACATGAAGCTCTTCCGCGATCTGTTGGAAGCTCACGGGTACCAGACGTCCGGTACGTCCAGCGGCGTGGAGGCGCTCGACATCGTGCGCCGGACCCGCCCCGATCTGATCCTGATGGACATCCAGCTGCCGCAGGTCTCGGGCCTGGAAGTGACGAAATGGATCAAGGACGATCCGGATTTGCGTGCCATCCCGGTGGTGGCAGTGACGGCCTTTGCCATGAAGGGCGACGAGGAGCGCATCCGCGAGGGTGGCTGCGAAGCCTATCTTTCCAAGCCGATCTCGGTCGGAAAATTCATTGAAACGGTACGCCGCTTTATCGGCTAAGGAGTTTCTGCAGTGTCCGCGCGTATCCTCGTCGTCGACGACGTCCCGGCCAACGTCAAGCTGTTGGAGGCGCGGCTGTCGGCCGAATATTTCGACGTGCTGACCGCCGCGAACGGCGCCGAGGCGCTGCAGATCTGCCAGCGCGCCGAATGCGACATCATCCTGCTCGACGTCATGATGCCGGACATGGACGGCTTCGAGGTCTGCCGCCGGCTGAAGTCGAATCCGGCCACGCATTTCATTCCGGTTGTCATGGTGACGGCGCTCGACAGCCCGTCCGACCGCGTGCGCGGCCTGGAGGCCGGTGCCGACGACTTCCTGACCAAGCCCGTCTCCGACGTCGTGCTGATCGCGCGCGTGCGCTCGCTGACGCGGCTGAAGATGATGACGGACGAGCTGCGCATGCGCGCGCTGACCTCCCTCGAGATTGGCGTGCAGGCGCCCGAGCGCAACGCGGTTGCCGACGCCGGCAAGGGCGGGCGGGTGCTGCTGGTCGACGACCGGCCGTCGTCCTACGAGCGGCTCGGGCCGATGCTGGCGACCGAGCATGCCATCGACGTCGAGACCAATCCCGCCGAGGCCGTGTTCAACGCCGCCGAAGGCAATTACGACCTCGTCATCGTTTCGCTCGACCTGAACGATTACGACGGCCTGCGGCTGTGCAGCCAGCTGCGCTCGCTGGAACGCACCCGGCAGGTGCCGATCCTCGCGATTGCGGAAGCCGAGAACAATTCGCGGCTGCTGCGCGGCCTGGAGATCGGCGTCAACGATTATCTGCTGCGTCCCGTCGACAAGAACGAGCTGCTGGCGCGCGCCCGCACCCAGATCCGCAAGCGCCGCTACACCGACCATCTGCGCGACAACGTCCAGAACTCGATCGAGATGGCGATCACCGACGCGCTGACGGGCCTGCACAATCGCCGCTACATGGAGACGCATCTTTCGACGCTCGCCGACCAGGCCGCGAGCCGTGGCAAGCCGCTGGCGCTGATGATGCTCGACATCGACTACTTCAAGTCGATCAACGACAATTACGGCCATGATGCCGGCGACGACGTGCTGCGCGAGTTCGCCATGCGCGTGCGCAAGTCGATCCGCGGCATCGATCTCGCCTGCCGCTATGGCGGCGAGGAGTTCGTCATCGTGATGCCCGAAACCGACCTGCACGTCGCCGGCATGGTCGCCGAGCGCTTGCGGCGCTCGGTCGCCAACGAGCCGTTCTCGGTGCACAAGGGCGAGAAGCGCATCGAGGTCACGACGTCGATCGGGCTGTCGACCCTGGAGCAGAAGGGTGAGCCGATCGCCGACGTCATGAAGCGCGCCGACAATGCGCTCTACCGCGCCAAGAACGAGGGCCGCAACCGCGCGGTGGCGATCGCCCCCGTGCATCAGCCGGCGCCGTTCCTGCCGCAAGCCGCCGGCCGCGGCCGCTAGAGGGGCAGGGCGGTGGAGCCGTCGGATCGTTGCTGCGCCTACGATGGTCGTGAGTAGCCGCAACCGTCTCCCCACGTCATTCCGGGGCGCGCATAGCGCGAGCCCGGAATCCATACTCCCGATCGTGGTTATGGATTCCGGGCTCGCCCTCCGGGCGCCCCGGAATGACGGTGAGCTCTGGGCAGCCTGCTTCAGCACACATGAGATCCCATCCTCGCCGCGCCTCCGCGCCCGAGCTGTGCCATTGAAAACCCTCTTCGAGAACAGAGGGCGCAGGGAAGGCCGGGTGCAGGTCGCACCCATGGTCCGCGTGCAGAAAGAAAGCACGCGGCAGAACCACAGGTACGAGCCGGACATCCGGCCCTCCCTGCGCGATGGCTTTACGGCTTACTCCGCGCTCTCCCCGGGGACCGGCGTTCTTGCCCCCGTCGCGAGCGCGCTTCGTCGCAGCGCCCGCTTGGCCTCAGCATCGGGAGGCCAGGACCACACGGCTTGACCGTGCGCACCGGATCGTTCGTCGGCGCGGACAAGCCACGCTGCAACCCGACACGCCCACCGCAGCCCACCTCACGCTCGTGACGATCGCGATGCGCCCCTCTTGGCGAGGTGGGATGTGCAGGGGGATAGCATGAATTCTGGAAAAGCGAAAGAAAAAAATTGCGATCTGGATAGCCGGCGAGAGCGATCTCGTTGAAAGCGTTCGAAAAGTTAGTCTTCGGCGCAGGACCGTCTCGGGGGCGCTCGATGGGAAGATCGCTTCCTCATCTCAATGCTTCAGGATGGACCCCTGATGATCAGGCCGACGCTGATCGGCCCTACGAACTTCAGGCGTCTCATGTTAGCTTAGTTGCGGCGTTGCTCTCTTGTTAGGGAAAAGGCATGAAGCCGCTTCGCATGGGTGTTTTGGCCGGCGTGCTGATGTTGTGTGGAGTCTTGGTCCTCGAAGCGCTCGGTGTGCAGACCAACCTTTTGGTTTTCATGGTCTTGGGAGGCGTTTCGGGCTCGCTGGCTGACATCTTGGATCGGTTCATGGCGGGGCGCGGTACGTAGCGCTGGTCAGCGCGCAAGGCCGGATGGTTGTCGACTCATTCCGATGTATCTCGGACGAGAGAGCGTCTGATGTTTGTGGAGTGTGCCCGATGTGGACATTTCAGCTGGTAGTCCGCACTCCGTAGGGCGGATCAGCGCGCCGCTTCACGTTCGCCGCAAATCGGCAGATTGAGCTGACGCCAATCCGCCCGCCGTGCTCGCGCGGTCGATCTACAACAACTCGCCGCCAGGATGTGGGGCGCCCAAATATCCCTTGATGTTGCGTGCGTGCCATGATACCTTACGTGACATGAGCAAATCGGTCCGCATCGTCAACTTCTATCACATGACCCGCTTCGGCTGGGCCGTGGAAGGAGTCGCGCGCTAGGAATTGGACGTTGCGATCGTTTCACCAGGCCCCGCCGGCATCGGACGGGGCCTTTTGTTTGGCCACGCTCCCTGCCGGCATAACAGCAGGAGCAGAGGATGCCACCCCATCAGACCAACGCGACGATCGACGCTGCGCACGTGTCGGCGCTCAACGTCGATCTCTCGATCGCGTCAATCACCGACGCGATCGACAGCGTGCAGCCATCGATGCAGTCCGAAGCGTCGATCGCAGCGTTGCGAGACGTGTCGCCAGAAAAGGACGCGGCCGGTCCGCCGGCCACGCCGACCTGGCCGATCATCCGCTTGATCGGCTGGTGCTGGCGCGCGATCCAAGAATGGCAACGCCGCGAGAGCGTGCGGGACTGCCTGCATGACCTGAGCGAACGCGAGCTCACAGATATCGGCATCACGCGCGCCGAGATCGAGCACATCGCCGCGCTGCGGACGCTCGACAGATTGAGGGATGATCCATATCCGGGCGGCGTCTCGCGTCGGGGAATGTAGTTGGTCGTTGAAAGTGGCGACGCAGGGATAACCGACCAACAGCGCGAGATGGTCGCCGCGACGTCATTGCGAGCGTCAGCGAAGCAATCCAGGGTCCCGCACACGACTCTGGATTGCTTCGCTGCGCTCGCAACGACGGAGGTGAGATCGCGCTTATCTATGGACACTATCCTGCCGGAGACGCCGCGTGCGCGGAGTTCGGCAGAACACAAGCCTCGCATAGGTGCTCATGTGCGAGCGCAGGAACTACATGCCTTGATCTGGCGCAATCATCGTGGTACCGACAAACCATGATCAACGTCGTGCGCAACTCCAACCGCAAACATGCGGCCCGCCGCAGCTGGGCCGTGGGAGGAGTCGTGCGCTAGGATTTCGACGACACGATCATTCCACCAGGCCCCGCCGGCATCGGACGGGGCCTTTTGTTTGGCCACGCTCCCTGCCGGCATCACGCAGCAGGAGCGACCGATGCCACCTCAGACCCATCTCACAGACGAGATCGCCCGCAATTCCGCCACGCGCGATCGCCCCCTCTCATTGGTGAAGAACGCGGCGCACCAGGCGCCAGCCGCGCCGCGACCCAGCGCATCCGTCACGGTGCTGCGTGACGCGTTGTCGGAAAAGAATGCGGCCGGGCCGCCGGGCATCTCGGCTCCGGGGCTGTTCGGCCTGCTCGCGCGCTATTGGCTGGTGTTTCAGGAAGGCCGTCGGCTCAGGCGGATGAGAGTCGATCTATGCGACCTGAGCGAGGCGCAACTGGTGGATATCGGCCTGACGCAAGGCGATCTCGACCATATCGCAGCCCACCGCGCGCTCGAGCGCCTGAGATTCGACATAGCGAACGCCATGATGTCCCGCGGTGTGATGTAGCTGCGAACAGGCCAGTGCGAACAAATGTCTCGGCAGGGCGGATCAGCGTGTGATCGGCCCTGGCGATGTCGTGCGCGCGATCTGTTGCAACCGCGTCATTGCGAGCACAGCGAAGCAAGCCAGGGCTCAGCAAGGACTCTGGATTGCTTCGCTGTGCGCGCAATGGCAGAGGATGGTGCGTGGTGGGTTGATGTTCACCCTCGGCCGCTTTTCGCGCTATCATCGTCGTCAACGTTGATGGAAATGGAACGACGAATGGCAAAACATATCGGCATCGTCGGCTGCTCCGCCGAGGGCGCGGCGCTCTGCTATCGCACGATCTGCAAGGAGGGCGCCGACCTGCTCGGGCCGCATGCCCATCCCGAGGTGTCGATGCACACGCCGTCGCTCGCCGACTACGTGGCCTGCCTCGATCGCGGCAATCTCGATGGCGTCGCCGAGCTGATGCTGACCTCGGCGCGCAAGCTCGCCGCGGCCGGCGCGGATTTCCTGATCTGCCCGGACAACACCATCCACCAGGCCCTGCCGCTGGTGCTGCCGCGCTCTCCGCTGCCGTGGTTGCACATCGCCGACGTGGTCGCGACGGAAGCGGTCAGGAGAGGCTACAGGCGTATCGGCATCACCGGCACCAAATGGCTGGTCGACAGCAATGTCTATCCGGATAGCTTGACCGCACGCGGGCTGGCGTTCGCGCGTCCGGAAGAAGCCGATCGCGTCGAAGCCAACCGCATCATCATGGATGAGCTGGTCTACGGGCGGTTTCAGCCGCCCTCCGTCGCCGCGTTTCAGGCGATCATCGCGCGACTGAAGGAGGAAGGTTGCGATGCCGTCGCGCTCGGCTGCACCGAGATTCCGCTGATCATCGACGATGCCAACTCGCCTCTGCCGACGTTGGATTCGACGCGTCTGCTCGCGCGTGCTGCGCTGGCGCGGGCCACGTCCTGCGCCGGCTGAGAATTGCGGCAAGGCGCTGGCCGTTCAGAGTGGGACGTGCAGGCAGCACTGGCTGCGACGCTCGCCATCCGGCCTTCGGACGCACAGTTCCGTCGGAACCCCCTTGGGCGGGAAACGTTTGTTTCAGCCCAAGGAGGAGCGCCCAATGAAGAAGCTGATATTTGCGGTTGCCGTGTCGCTGTCCGTTCTGCCGCCATTTGCCATGGCTCAGGGCCATATGGGGACGCCGCAGGAGCAGAAGGCTTGCGCGCCCGACGCCAAGCGCTTCTGCCGCGCTCAGCTCGGCGATGACTTCGGCGTCCAGAACTGTCTGACGCAGAACCGGGCCAAGCTGAGCAAGCGCTGCTCGGCGGTGTTCCTGAGCCACGGGATGTAAGCCGGCGCGCAGCGTCGCGACGTCGCAGGGCGGACGGCCAACGCCGATCCGCCCTTCTTTGTAGTCAGGCCGCACGGACCCTGCGCAAGAATTTCTCCAGCTCATCCTTGAGGTGATCGCTCTCGCGCGACAGCGAGTGCGCGGATGACAGCACCTGCGCGGAGGCGGTGCCGGTGGCGCTGGCGCCCTTGCTGACGTCGCCGATGTTGCCGACGACGCGCGCGGTGCCGCCGGCGACCTCCTGCACGTTGCGCGAGATCTGCCCCGTCGCGGCGCCTTGCTGCTCGACGGCGGCGGCGATGCCGGCGGCGATCTCCGAGATCTGCTGGATGGTGCCGCCGATCTGCTTGATCGAGGCGACCGAGGACTGCGTCGCGCTCTGAATGCCTTCGATCTGCTGGCCGATTTCCTCGGTGGCCTTGGCGGTCTGCGACGCCAGCGCCTTGACCTCGGAGGCCACCACCGCGAAACCGCGGCCGGCATCGCCGGCGCGCGCCGCCTCGATGGTCGCGTTCAGCGCAAGCAGGTTGGTCTGGGCGGCGATCGAGGTGATCAGCTTGAGCACGTCGCCGATGCGCTCGGCGGTGCGCGACAGCTCGCTGATGCCGACATCGGTCTGCTCGATCTGGCGAACGGCCTCCTTGGCAATGGTGGTCGATTCCCTGACCTGCCGCCCGATCTCATGGACCGAGGAGGTCATCTCCTCGGCGGCCGAGGCGACCGACTGCACGTTGGTCGAGACCTGGCCCGAGGCCGAGGCCGCGCTGGCCGACAGCTGCTGGGTCTGCTCGGCGGTCTTGCTCAGCGTGTTGGCCGAGACCTCGAGCGTGCGCGCGTCCGCATGGACCTTGTTGATGATCTGGCCGACGGTGGCTTCGAACTCGTCGGCCATGCGTTGCATGGCGACGTGCTGCTCGGTCTTGGCCGCATCGAGATAGACCGAGATGGCGAGATCCATGTCGATCATTGCCGCCTTGGTGATCGCAGCCTGCAGCGCGGCCTTCTTCTCGCGGGCCGCCTGGCCGCCGAACCAGCCGTCCGCGATCTCCGTCTCGATCGCCTTCTGCAGCCCGGTCACGATCAGCGAATAGCCGGCGATGTACCAGCGCGGCTCCAGCCCCATCCGGTTGTGCGCCTGGCCGATCCTCGTCACGGACTTCACATAGGCATCGTCGAACTTCGCGGTCGCCAGCGACATCCAATGGTCGAGCTGGGCCTTCGAGGCGTGCCGCATCGCGGCCTGGCTGGAGAACATCTTGGCGAGATGCGGGACCTTGCCGACATGGGCGTAGAACTGCTCCAGCAGGCCGGGCAGCACCTTGCCGATCAGCGGCCGGAGCTCCCGCAGCGCCTCTCGGGTCGCATTGTCGATGCCGATGAAATCGAGACGGGACTGCAAAGTCTGAGGATCGGTCATCGCTGGTCTGCCGGTAAGATAAGGAGGGAGACGCTACGGGGGTGCGCCGCTACCCCAAATCGCACGGGTTTGGTTGATGGCTCCTTAAGTCGGGAACCAGATTCAGCCGCAGCCAATGGACCGATCAGAAGCGGACGGCCCGTGCCGCAGCAGTGGGAGCATCGCGCGCAATAAAAAACGGGGCCGAAACGGCCCCGTTGAAGTCGCAGCAGACCGCGATCTTACTTGATCTTGGCTTCGCGGAATTCGACGTGCTTGCGCGCGACCGGGTCATACTTCTTCTTGACCATCTTGTCGGTCATGGTGCGCGAGTTCTTCTTGGCAACGTAATAGAAGCCGGTGTCGGCGGTCGACACGAGCTTGACCTTGATGGTGACCGCTTTGGCCATGTCTTGAACCTCTGGAATCGGGATCGGGGGTGGGCACCGGCCAAAGAGGGGGCGCCGTTGGCGGGCAACCTACCCAGCCAGCCCCCAAAGTCAAGGTTTGAGGGCCAGATTCTGGGGTCCCTAGGCCGCGAAGAAGCGGTTTTTCGGTCGGGGCAGGCCGAGATTGTCCCGCAGGGTCGGCCCCTCATACTCCGTCCGGAAGATCCCGCGGCGCTGCAGCTCGGGAATCACCTTGTCGACGACGTCGTCGAGCCCTGCGGGGAGGAACGGGAACATGATGTTGAAACCGTCCGACCCACGGCTTTCCAGCCACTCCTGCATCTGGTCGGCGATCGTCTTGGCTGTGCCGACGAAGGACAGACCGCCGTAGCCGCCGACCCGCTGCGCCAGTTGCCGCACCGTGAGCTGGTCGCGCGCGGCGACATCGACCAGGCGCTGGCGGCCGCTCTTGGAGGCGTTGGTCTCGGGGATATCAGGCAGCGGACCGTCGGGATCGAAGCCGGAAGCGTCGGTGCCGAGGATGACCGAGAGCGAGGCGATGGCGCTGTCGTAATGCACCATGCTGTCGAGCAGCGCGCGCTTCTCCTTCGCCTCGTCGACGCTGTCGCCGACCACCACGAAGGCGCCGGGCAGGATCTTCAGATGCTCAGGATCACGGCCGATCTTGTCCATGCGGCCCTTGATGTCGGCATAGAGCTTCTGCCCATCGGCGAGGCTGCCGCCGCCTGTGAACACGGCCTCCGCGGTCTCCGCCGCGAGCTGCTTGCCATCCTCCGAGGCGCCGGCCTGTACGATCACCGGCCAGCCCTGCACGGGGCGGGCGATGTTGAGCGGGCCGCGGACTTTCAGATATTTGCCCTTGTGGTCGAGCACGTGCATCTTGTCGGGATCGAAGAACAGCCCGCTCTCGACGTCGCGCACGAAGGCATCGTCGGCAAACGAATCCCACAGGCCGGTGACGACGTCGTAGAACTCGCGGGCGCGCTTGTAGCGCTCGGCATGCTCCATGTGGTCGTCGAGCCCGAAATTCAGCGCGGCATCTGGATTCGACGTGGTGACGATGTTCCAGCCGGCGCGGCCGCCGGAGATGTGGTCGAGGGAAGCGAAGCGGCGGGCGAGGTGATAGGGCTCGTCGAAGGTGGTCGATCCGGTCGCGATCAGGCCGATATTCTCGGTCACCGCCGACAGCGCCGAGAGCAGCGTGAACGGTTCGAACGACGTCACGGTGTGGCTGCGCTTGAGCGCATTGATCGGCATGTTCAGCACGGCCAGATGATCGGCCATGAAGAAGGCGTCGAACTTGCCGGCCTCCAATTTCCGGATGAGCCGCTTGAGATGCGCGAAGTTGAAATTGGCGTCCGGCCAGGCGCCGGGATAGCGCCACGCGCCGGTGTGGATGGAGACCGGACGCATGAAGGCGCCGAGCTTGAGTTGACGTGGGGCCATGGGGTGTCCGCGATGATTGCTATCTTGAGCAGATAGGAACGCGGCCCATGCGTGTCAGCAACCCGCCGCAGAACACGATTTCGTTTTTGCTGGCGGACGTAGCACGCTCATTCCATGAAGTGCCGAGCAAGCGATCCAAACAATTGTGTCATCCCCGCGTTCGCCGGGACGACACCATTGTCCGCTCGCTGCTCGAAATCGAGGCGACCGCTATCATCGACGATGGATGATCGAATACGCGGCGATCACCCGCCCAGCACGTCCTTCTGCATCTTGCCGCCGTAGAAGTGGAAGAACGGCACCGGGGCGTCGTGGCGCAGCGGGCCGGTGGCGAGGCGGCGGTCGAGCTCGTGGAGCACGTTCTTGGTCATCGGGTGCAGATCGGCGAGCGGCTTGGAGCCGAGCTCGACCCAGACCAGCTCGACCAGCTCCGCATCGGCGTGGATCACGCCGTCGACGCGATGGGTGATGGCGGAGGCATCGGCGGTGAAGAAGCGCGTGTCGAAGCGCTTGATGCGGCCGGGCGGGGTGATGGCGCGGGCGATCAGGAACAGGCCGGAGGGATCGGGCAGCAGGCCGGCGTCAGCGAACGGCGCCCATGGCCCGTCCAGTTTCGGCGCGGAGCCGCCGACCTTGCGTCCGAGACAGAGACCGGTTTCCTCACAGGCCTCGCGGATCGCGGCGACGGCGAGCGACTTCGCGCGCGAGGCCGTCGTCTGCGGCTTGCCCTTGAACAGATTGGCTTCGAGCTCGGCCGGCATCGGCGCTGCGACCGGGATGCGATGATCGGACTTGTCGACGCGGCCGCCCGGGAAGACGAACTTGCCGGGCATGAACACGACCTTGTCATGGCGCTTGCCGACCAGCACCTTCGGCACCGTGCCGCTGCGGTCGACCAGGATCAGCGTCGCTGCATCCTTCGGCTTGGTGTAGGGATGATGGTCGGCTTCCTTCTCGGCCGGCTTGCCCGCCGGTGCGCTGGTCGCCTGTGCCGTATCGCTCATGTCCTCCCCGCTTTTTCTTGTTTGTTGATCGTTCGGTCGCTCAGACCGGCGGAATGCCTTCCACCGGATTGTCGTCGAAGCCGTGCATGCGGAAGGCCCATTGCAGCCCGACGACGGCGCCCTTGACCGGCTGAATCAAGGCGAGCGCGGCGACCAGGGTCACCGGCAGATAGATCGCGAGTTGCAGCGCCACCGGCGGCGCGTAGTTGGTCTCGATCGAGAGCACCAGCGGCACGATGATGTGGCCGACGATGACGATCACGAGATAGGCTGGAAGATCGTCGGCGCGATGCCCGGAGAAATCCTGGCCGCAGCGGTCGCAGTTGTCCGCGACCTTCAGGAAGGCGCGGAACAGCTTGCCCTCGCCGCAGCGCGGGCAGCGGCCGCGCAGGCCGCGCTTCATCGCTGTCCAGACGTCGCGCTTCTCGGCGAGGCCGGTGTCGCGCGTCCACGTCTGCGGGGGCAATGTGCTGGGCGTTGAGGTCATGGCGTCCACGATCTGCCTTTCTTCGATGTGCCGGGCTTGCGTTTTGCCCCTGCCGTTTGACTTTCCTTGCGGTTCTTTTCTTTGTGCTTCGGCCGCGCCTCGGCCTTGGCGCGCTTCGTTGCCTTGCTCTTGGCCCTTGCCTTGATCCCGGCCTTGCCCTTCGGCCGCTCGCGGCGGCCGTGGCGCGAGACAAGCACGTCGGCCTGCGTCAAGAGTTCGAAGCGCAGCGCGCCGGCCACCGGCTGAGCTTCTACCAGACGCACGTCGACGACGTCACCCAGCCGGTGCATGGCACCGCTGCGCTGGCCGATCAGCGCATGCCGCGTCTCATCATAGTCGAAATATTCCGTGCCGAGGGTCCGGATCGGAACCAGGCCGTCGGCGCCGGTATCGTCGAGCTTGATGAAGAGGCCGGCGCGGGTGACGCCGGAAATGCGGCCCTGGAACGTCGCGCCGATGCGGTCGGCGAGGTGGTGGGCGATCAGGCGGTCGGCTGTCTCGCGCTCGGCCTTCATCGCCCGCCGCTCGGTGACCGAGATCTGCGCCGCGACCTCGGTGAGATGATCCGGCGTCTCGCTGTCGGGCAGGGCGCCGTCACCGAGGCCCAGCGCGCGCAGCAGGCCGCGATGCACGACGAGGTCGGCGTAGCGGCGGATCGGCGAGGTGAAATGCGCGTAGCGGCGGAGGTTCAGGCCGAAATGTCCGTAATTGTCGGTCGAATATTCCGCCTGCGCCTGCGAGCGCAGCACGACCTCGTTGACGAGATGCTCGTAGTCCTGGCCGGCCACCAGCGTCAGCACGCGGTTGAACAGCGATGGCCTCAGCGCGCCGCTCTTCGCAAAGGGCACGTCGAGCGTCTTCAGGAATTCCTGCAGCGCATGGATCTTCTCCACCGTCGGCTCGTCATGCACGCGGTAGATCAGCGGCAGTGCCTTCTTCTCCAGCAGTTCGGCCGCGGCGACGTTGGCCGAGATCATGAACTCCTCGATCAGTCTGTGGGCGTCGAGGCGCTCCGGCACGACGACGCGGTCGACCGTGCCGTCTTTCTTGAGCAGGATCTTGCGTTCGGGAATGTCGAGGTCGAGCGGATCGCGCGCGTCCCGGCCGCGCTTGGCGACCTCATAGGCGGCATAGAGCGGCTTCAGGATCGGCTTGAGCAGGGGACCGGTGACGTCGTCCGGCTTGCCATCGATGGCGGCCTGCGCCTGTGCGTAGGACAGTTTGGCGGCCGAGCGCATCAGCACGCGGTGGAACGAGTGCGAGCGCTTGCGGCCGTCGGCCCCGAGCACCATGCGCACGGCGAGCGCGCCGCGCGCTTCGCCCGGCACCAGCGAGCACAGGTTGTTGGAGATGCGCTCCGGCAGCATCGGCACGACACGGTCGGGGAAGTAGACCGAGTTGCCGCGGATCAGCGCGTCGCGATCGAGCGCCGAGCCCGGCCGCACATAGTAGGCGACGTCGGCGATGGCGACATGGACAATGAAGCCGCCGACATTGCTCGGATCGGGATCCGGCTCGGCATGAACCGCGTCGTCGTGGTCCTTGGCATCGGGCGGATCGATCGTGACCAGCGGCAGCTCGCGCCAGTCCTCGCGGCCCTTCAAGGTCGCGGGCTGCGCGGCTTCGGCTTCCGCCACCGCCGCGGCCGAGAAGTCCATCGGGATCTCGTGGGCATGGATCGCGATCAGGCTGATCGCCTTCTCGGTCGCGACCGAGCCGTAGCGCTCCTTCACCCGGCCCGAGGGCAGGCCGTAGCCGCGGCCGCGCAGCAGGTCGACGCTGATGAGATCGCCGTCCTTGGCGTCCTTGGTGTCGGCGGGGGCGATGGAGAGCTCGCGTCCGGCCTGCTTCTTGTCGACCGGAATCAGGCGGCCGCCGCCGCCGGGATTGCTGCGGAAAATGCCGAGCACGCGCGGCCGCGCCTGATCCAGCACCTTGAGGACGCGGCCGCGATAGGACACGCCGCCATCATCCTTGATCGGCTCGACCCGCAGCAGCGCGCGGTCGCCGACGCCGGCCACCGAGCCCGGCCCCGCATGACGCGGCGTGTGGATGCGGATGCGCGGCGGCTCGGACTGCTCGGCCTCGTCCCACTCGGCCGGCTTGGCGATCAATTCGCCGTCGCTGTCGCGCCCGGTGATGTCGGCGACCAGCGTGGCCGGCAGGGACGCGGTCTCGACGACTTTCTTGCGGCCGCTCTTCTTCACCGTGCCGTCGGCGACGAGTTCGCGCAGCAACTGCTTGAGCGCGACGCGATCGGCGTTCTTCAGGCCGAACGCGCGGGCGATGTCCTTGGTGCCAACCTTGCCCGGATTGGCGCGGATGAAGGCGACGATGGCCTCCCGCGAAGGGAAGCCGATGTCGCGCTTTTGGGTCATTTTCTCATCCGCGGGCCTTGCCGGCGCTTTTCTTCGGCGTCGCCTTGGTCGCAGGCTTGGCCGAGGTCTTGGCGGCCTTGGCGACCGGCGCACGCGCCTTGCTGGTGGAGTCTGATTTCGGTTTGGCGGCCGCCTTCTTCGCCGCGGCCTTTTTCGCCGGCTTCGGCGTGTCGTCGTCGCCGCCGGTCTTCGGCTTGGCCTTGCTGGCAGCCGCTTTGCTGGCAGCCTTGGCCGGTTTCGCCGCAGCCTTGCCCTTGGCCTTCTTGCCGCCGCCCTTGGCGGCGCGCTCGTCGAGCAGGGCGATCGCCTCGGCGAGCGTGATCGTATCCTTTTCCTTGTCGCCGGGAATGGTGGCGTTGACGCCGCCGGCGGTGACATAGGCGCCGTAGCGGCCGGCCTTGACGGCGACGGGGCCGAGCGAGGGATGGTCGCCGAGCGCCTTGCCGGGATCGGCGCCGAACCGCTTGCTCGGGCCCTTGGCGATCTTCTCGGCGATCAGGGTGACGGCGCGGTTGAGGCCGATGTCGAACACCTCGTCGCCGGCCTCCAGGCTCGCATACGTCTTGTCGTGCTTCACGAACGGCCCGAAGCGGCCGAGATTGGCGATGATCGGCAGACCCGTCTCCGGATGGATGCCCACCTCACGCGGCAGCGACAGCAGCTTCAGCGCGTAGTTGAGCTCGAGGCTCGCGGGCGACGTCCCTTTCGGGATGCCGGCGCGCTTCGGCTTCTCGCCCTCGGCGTAATCCTTCTGCTCGCCGAGCTGGATGTAGGGGCCGAAGCGGCCGGCTTTGACGACGACGTCGAGGCCGGTGTCCGGATCCTGGCCGAGCACGCGGTCGGCCGCGGCCTCGCTGTCGGCGGCGAGCGGGCGGGTGTAGCGGCATTCCGGATAGTTCGAGCAGCCGACGAAGGCGCCGAACTTGCCGGCCTTGAGGTTGAGCCGTCCGGTGCCGCAGGTCGGGCATTGCCGGACATCGCCGCCATCGTCGCGCGGCGGGTAGATGTGCGGCCCCAGCATCTCGTCGAGCGCGTCGAGCACCTGCGCCACGCGCAGATCCTTGATGTCGTCGACGGCGCCGATGAAGCCGGTCCAGAAATCCTTCAGCACCTGCTGCCAGGCGATCTCGTTGTTGGAGATGCGGTCGAGCTGCTCCTCCAGATCGGCGGTGAAATCGTACTCGACGTAGCGGCGGAAGAAGTTCTCCAGGAAGGCAATGACGACGCGGCCCTTGTCCTCGCCGTGCAGCCGCTTCTTTTCGAGCTTCACATAGCCGCGGTCCTTCAGCACCTGCAGGATCGAGGCATAGGTCGAGGGCCGGCCGATGCCGAGCTCCTCCATGCGCTTGACCAGCGAGGCCTCCGAGAAGCGCGGCGGCGGCTCGGTGAAATGCTGGGTGACCGCGAGATCCTGCCGCTTCAGCGGCTCGTTCGGGCTCATCTGCGGCAGGCGGCGGCCGTCCTCGTCCTCCTCGTCGTCGCGGCCTTCCTGATAGAGGGCGAGGAAGCCGTCGAACTTGATGACCTGGCCAGTGGCGCGCAGCTCCAGGGTACGGGCGCCGGCCTTGGCGATGATGTCGACGGTGGTGCGCTCCAGCTCGGCGGATTCCATCTGGCTCGCGATCGTGCGGGTCCAGATCAGCTCGTAGAGCTTGGCCTGGTCGTCATCGAGCCGCTTGCGTAGCTCGGCCGGCTTGCGCGACAGGTCGGTCGGGCGGATCGCTTCGTGCGCTTCCTGGGCGTTCTTGGCCTTGGCCTGGTACTGGCGCGGGCTCTCCGGCACATATTTGTTGCCGTAGATCTCGCCGATCACCTTGCGGGCCTGGGTGATCGCCGAGCCGTCGATCTGCACGCCGTCGGTTCGCATATAGGTGATGAGACCGGTGGTCTCGCCGCCGATGTCGATGCCTTCATAGAGACGCTGCGCGATGCGCATCGTGTGCGCCGGCGCGAAGCCGAGCTTGCGGCTCGCTTCCTGCTGCAGGGTCGACGTCGTGAAGGGCGCCTGCGGGTTGCGGCGCGCCGGCTTGGCGTCGACGGTCGCGACCGTGTAGCTCGCCGCGTTGAGCGCGGTCTTGAAATCCTCGGCCTCCGCGCCGGCGCCGATGTCGAGCCGCTGGATCTTCTTGCCGTCGGCGCCGACGAGACGCGCCTCGAAGGTGTCGCCGCGCGGCGTCGCCAGGGTTGCGATCAGCGACCAGTATTCGCGCGGCACGAACTTCTCGATCTCCAGCTCGCGATCGCAGACGAGACGCAGCGCGACCGACTGCACGCGTCCGGCCGAGCGGGCGCCCGGCAGCTTGCGCCACAGCACGGGAGAGAGAGTGAAGCCCACGAGGTAATCGAGTGCGCGGCGCGCCATGTAGGCGTCGACCAGCGCACCGTCGATCTGGCGCGGGTGCTTCATCGCCTCAGAGACGGCCTGCTTGGTAATGGCGTTGAAGACGACGCGCTCGATCTTCTGATCCTTGAGCGCGCGCTTCTCCTTCAACACCTCCAGCACATGCCAGGAAATCGCTTCGCCCTCGCGATCAGGGTCGGTGGCGAGAATCAGCCGGTCAGCGCCCTTCAGCGATTTGGCGATATCGTTGAGTCGGCCCGCCGCCTTGGGATCGACCTCCCAGATCATGCGGAAATTCTCGTCCGGATCGACGGAACCGTTCTTGGCCGGAAGGTCGCGGACATGACCGAAAGAGGCCAGAACCTCGTAGGAGGAGCCCAGATACTTATTGATCGTCTTGGCCTTGGCAGGCGACTCCACGATGACGATATTCATGTATTTCCAATGGCTTAGTGGAAGGATTGAAGCTGGCTTCGCGGGATTCGCGCCGGCTGCGTTGACCCGAACATGGGTGGTGAGGGGGTTCCTGTCAAATCGAGGGATGTTGAAAGGCGATTGCGTTGGACCGGCGAAGTACCTATCAGGTTGTACGGAGCACGATGAGAACCGCGCGCTCTTGAGGTTGTTTTTCGTCAAATTCCTTATGCTGGGTGACGGTTGTTGGCCAAGGCAGCGGACAAAAGCGACCCGGACGTCGAGGCGATGGTGGAGGATCCCGACGCCGCGGCGGCGCTGATCGCCGAGGTGACGGCCAGCCTGTCGCATCTGGCGCAGCGCCATCGTCTCGACATGCTCGATTACCTCCTACGCATGGCGAACCTTGAGGCCGAGGAGCATCTGAGGCTGCGCAGCCGCCGCAGGCTCTGCTGACGGCCGCCCGCGCTCACCGCGGGGCGAGGGCGGTTTCTCCGGCGCCAGCACCCGGCCGTCCTCCGCAGTCAGCAGCAGCTTGCGAACCGGCCTGCGGTTCGCGCGGTCGACGAGCGCGGTGGCGATCTCGTCGGGGTGCTCGTCGAATTCCTCGCTCCACTGCCGCAGCGCGACCAGGATGGGAAACAGGCCGCGGCCCTTCGGCGATGGCGGTGCCACGAGCTCGCCGGCCGGAGCGCCGATCTTTCGGGGCTAACCGGCCGGGTCGGTGGCGGTTTGAGACCTGCCCCCGGGATTGAAAGCGGTGGCTGCCGGCGGCAGCCACCGAGGGACTCAAGCGGCGAGACCGCCGGCCGTCTGAATCGCCTTCGCCAGCGCCTGCTCGCGATGCTCCGGGCCGATCTGGACACCGTCGGCCGCAACGAATTCGAGATCCGTGACGCCGATGAAGCTGAAGACACTGCGCAAATAGGTCTCCAGGTGTTCGAATGCCGCCATCGGCGTGTCCGCGCCGTAATGGCCGCCGCGCGAGACCGCCACGATGATACGCTTGCCACCGGCCAGGCCTTGCGGGCCGTTCGGGCCATAGCTGAAAGTCTTGCCCCTGACAGCGATGCGGTCGACCCAGGCCTTGAGCTGGCTCGGGATGGAGAAGTTGTACATAGGGGCGCCGATCACGACGATATCGGCGGCCAGGAACTCCTCCAGCACGGCCTGTCCGGCCGCGACATCAGCTTCCACTGCGGGATCCTCAACGGGCGCACCGTATGCGACGGCGACATGCGTTCCGGACAGATGCGACAGCGGCTCGGCTGCGACATCTCGGTAAGTCACCTCCAGCCCCGGCGTGATCTGGCGGAGCCGTGCGACGATCGCGGCGGACACCTGACGGCTGACGGAGTTGGGGCCGAGCACGCTGGAGTCGATGTGGAGGAGGAGGGTCATTGGTCAGTTACCTCGGTATTGGTTTGTAACTGGCGCACTATGAGTGACTGTGCTGTAACCCCACAAGAACGCACATTTTTGAAACCCGGGCACAGCCATGACCCCTGCTGACAGCGATGATCCCGACCTCCCGACGCAGCCAAATCATCATGATTGCCGGGGCGTGGCCTCGATCCTGGCGCGTGTCGGCGACAAATGGAGTGTGTTCGTCATCATGATGCTTCAGGACGGGCCGAAGCGCTTCAATGAGCTGAAGCGGCTCGTCGGCGGCATCTCCCAGCGGATGCTGACCTTGACCCTGCGCGGCCTCGAGCGCGACGGGCTGGTGACGCGGACGGTGTTTCCGACCATCCCGCCGCGGGTGGATTATGAGCTGACCGATCTCGGCCGCGGGCTGTCGCAGCCGGTGCAGGCGCTCGGACAGTGGGCCATGCAGCACCAGGAGCTGATCGAGCAGGCGCGCTCGCGCTTCGACGCGCGCAGGGATGCTGACTGAGCGTCAGGTCAGCGACACCATCCCGCCGCCGTGGCGCTCCAGGCGGCCGGCCAGCTCGAGCTCAAGCAGCACCATGCGCAGCACGGCGGGTGACAGGCCGCTGATCCGGATCAGGTCGTCGATCGAAACCGGGGTCGGGCCGAGCAGGGCTGTGATCTGCGCGCGGTCGTGGCTTTCGGGATCGGGGGCGAACAACTCCTCCTCCGGCTCGCGCAGCGAAAAGGGCAGCGGCCGCTCCATGATCGGGCCGACGGCCTGGATGATGTCTGCGGCTTCGGTGACGAGCGCCGCGCCCTGCTTGATGAGATCATTGGTGCCCGCGCAGCGGGGATCGAGCGGCGAGCCCGGGACGGCGAAGACCTCGCGGCCCTGTTCGCCGGCCATGCGCGCCGTGATCAGCGAGCCCGATCGATGCGCGGCCTCGACGACGACGACGCCGAGCGAAGCGCCTGATATCAGCCGGTTGCGGCGGGGAAAGTCGCGGGCGCGCGGCTCGTGTCCGAGCGGCATCTCGGAGATTGCGGCGCCGCTGCCACTGACGATGGCGCCGAGCAGGTCGACGTGCTCCGGAGGATAGATCCGGTCATGGCCGCCGGCGAGCACCGCGACCGTGCCGCTGCCGAGGCTCGCGCGATGCGCAGCCTGATCGATGCCGCGGGCGAGGCCGGAGATGACGACGAAGCCGGCCTGGCCGAGCTCATGGGCGATCTGGCCGGCAAATTTCAGCCCGGCGGCGGAGGCGTTGCGCGAGCCGACGATGGCGATCATCGGGCGCATCAACGTCTCGCGGGCGCCACGCACCGCGAGCAGCGGAGGAGCATCCTCGCAGGTGGCGAGGCGGGGCGGATAGCCGTCTTCGTCCGGCGCCCGCAGTTCGACGCCTTGCCGTTTGCAGGCTTCGAGTTCGGCCTCGGCTTCGCCGACCGTGCAGATCCGGCCGGCTCCGGCCGCGCCGCCGCGGCGTGCCAGATCGGGCAGCCGGTCGAGCGCTACGCGCGCGGTGCCGAAATGGTCGAGCAGCGAGCGGAAGGTGCGCGGGCCGACATTGTCGGACCGGATCAGGCGCAGCCGGTCGCGCCGCTCGGTGTCGCTCAGCTCGATCGTCGTGTTGATGGCATCCACGCAAAGCCCCCTTTACCGGGGACTAGAATGGAGCAACCCGAGGACGCAGGGAAGAGGGCGCGCTACGCCGGCGCGACGTCGCGCACATCCTCGGACTCGGACACCGGAGACGATAGCACCGGCTGATCGCCCTGGATGGCTGGCGTGGTGCCGACCGGAGCTTCGCGCAGCCAGCGCTCGGCTGCATCGCGTCCGCGCTGGTACAGCAGCTCGACGAAGTCGCTGCCGAGATCGGTCGCATCGCGCTGTGCCAGGGCTTCGATCTCGTCCTCGGCCGCAAGCCGATGGACGCGCGGCGGATGCAGGCCGTCGCTGCGCGCCCATTCGAGCGCCGCGAGTTCGGCGTTCAGGACCGCATTGCCGGCGATCTGGTCGAGGCGGCGATCGATCGCGGCCGAGGTCATCGGGACATGGCCGTCGCGCGCGGGCGTGACCTGAACGACCAGCAGGTCGGCGGCGCTGGACTCATGCGCGATCTGGATCAGCGGCGGATTGGTGACGTAGCCGCCGTCCCAATACGCTTCGCCCTCGATGTCGACAGCGGCGTGCAGTTGCGCGGGACAGGTGGAGGCGAGCAGTGCATCCGGCGTGATGCCGGCATTGCGGAAGATCTGCGGCAGGCCGTCACGAGCCCGGGTCGCCGCAACCAGCAGGCGGGGCGCGGCCGGGCCCTGCACGGCGTCGAAATCGATCGTCTCGCGGAGGATGTCGCGGAGCGGATCGAGATCGAGCGGGTCGGCGCGTCCGCCGCGCAGCCCCGCACCGAATGACACCGAGCTGCTCGCCGGCGAGTACGCGCCGATCACCAGCAGCGATCGGAACGACGCCTCCTCCATCAGCCGGGTCCAGAACAAAGCGAGCCGGTTGCGCGCCTCGTCGCGGCCGCCCTTGGCGAGCCCGCTCGCGAGCAGCGCGGCGTTGACCGCACCGGCGCTGGCGCCGCTGATGGTGTCGAAGTCGCAACCGGGTTCCTCGAGCAGGCGATCGAGCACGCCCCAGGTGAAGGCCGAGAACGTTCCGCCGCCCTGCAGGGCCAGCGACAGCTTGCGCGGCGGCCATGTCCGGGGCGGCGGCGGCAGCTTAACCGTTGCGATCGTCTCCGCGAGCGTTCGCTCGGGCGCCTCTGCGGTCTTGGTCTCGCTGATCACGGGCGTGCTCGTGGCCGCCATGATCATCTCGGCGACCGCCGGCGCGCCATCGGCTCGTTCCGGCGCAGGGCTGGGCTCGGATATTTCGGCGGGGAGCGCGACGTCCGACATGACCGGCCCGGCAGGCGTCTCGGGCGTCTGCGCCGGTTCTGCAGCGGCCGTGATGCCGGTCGACCAGATCTCAGCGGCCGATAGCAGCAGGCTGGCGTTCGACCGGGCCGGGGCCGCCTTCTGCTGCGCCGGAGCCTGATCAGTACGGTCATCGTGCGTGGCCGACGAAACGCTGGAGTTGGTCTTGCGTAACCACATGCAGGAATCATGACAGGCAATCATGATTCACGCCAGAGTCCCGCGTTAACTTATGAGCTGATGAATCGCCGGTGTTGCTGCGCAGCCGCTGTGAAATCAGGGCGCAACACAGGTTTTCCGTATTTGCTCCGTATTTGTCCGGAGCGACTACTTCTTCGCCCCGATCTTGCTCTCGGTGCCCAACTGCAATCGCTTGATGTTTTCGCGATGCATGTAAATGAGCAACAGTGTGAGCAGGCCGAACAGGGCCGCCAGCGCGGTGTGGCCGAATGCCCACAACACGATGGGTGTCAGCACGCTGGCGACGAGTGCCGCGAGTGATGAGTAGCGGAGCGCGAATGCGGTGGCGAGCCAGACCAGGCAGAAGAAGATCGCGCCCGGCCAGAACAGACCGATCAAAATACCGATGTAAACGGCGACACCTTTGCCGCCGCGGAACTTCAGCCACACCGGGAACAAGTGACCGAGGAAGGCGCCGAGGCCCGCGATCATCGCGGCATTCGGGCCGCCGAGATAGCCCGAGATGATGACCGCCGCCGTACCCTTCAGCGCGTCGCCGAGCAGGGTTGCTGCCGCGAGCCCCTTGCGTCCGGTGCGCAGCACGTTGGTGGCGCCGATATTGCCGGAGCCGATGCTGCGCAGATCCTGCGTGCCGGCCAGCTTGGTCAGGATCAGGCCGAACGGGATCGACCCCAGGAGATAGCCGATGATGAGAGCGACCGGCAGGAAGGCTTCGGAACCCATCACACCACTCCTTCCAAGCTTCGCCTTGCGTCAGACATGTTCGAACACGGTGCGGCCGCCGACGATGGTGCGGACCACGCGGCCGGTGAAGCGGGCTTCGTCGAACGGCGTGTTCTTGCACAGCGATTTGAGGTCGGCCGGATCGAGGATCCAGGGCACGTCCGGATCGATCACGATGATGTCGGCCGGCGCGCCTGCCCGCAAGCTGCCGCCGGGCAGGCCGAGCAGCTCGGCGGGCCGCGTCGACATGGCGCGGATCAGGGTCGTCCAGCTCAGCTCGCCATTGTGCACGAGCCGCAACGCCGCCGGCAGCATGGTCTCGAGCCCGACCGCGCCGCTCGCAGCCTCCGCGAACGGCAGCCGCTTGACCTCGACGTCCTGCGGCGTGTGGTCCGACATGATGACGTCGATGAGGCCCGAGGCCAGCGCTTCGACCAATGCGCGGCGGTCGGCCTCGGTGCGCAGCGGCGGCGTCAGCTTCAGGAAGGTGCGGTAGGGGCCGATGTCGTTCTCGTTCAGCGTCACGTGGTTGATCGAGACCGACGCGCTCACGGTGAGGCCGGCTTCGCGCGCGCGCCTGAGAATGTCGAGCGAGTCGATCGAGCTCAGCGCGGCCGCGTGGTAGCGGCCCTTGCTGAGCGCCACCAGGCGCATGTCGCGTTCGAGCACGACGGCTTCCGCTGCGGGCGGGATGCCGTAGAGGCCGAGCCGCGAGGCGAACTCGCCTTCGTTCATGACGCCTTCGCCGACGAGATTGGGATCTTCGGTGTGATGCACGATCAGGGCGTCGAAATCCCGCGCATAGGTCAGTGCGCGGCGCATCACCTGCGCGTTCATCACGCTGGTGTGGCCGTTGGAGAAGGCGACGGCGCCGGCGGCGCGCAACAGCCCGATCTCGGTCATCTCCTCGCCGCGCAGGCCCTTGGTCAGCGCCGCCATCGGCTGGATGTTGACGATCGCGGTGTCGCGGGCGCGGCGCAGCACGAAGTCGACGGTCGCCGAATTGTCGATCACCGGCTCGGTGCCGGGCTGGCAGATGATGGTGGTGATGCCGCCGGTCGCCGCCGCCTGACTGGCGCTGGCAAAGGTCTCGCGATGGCCGAGGCCGGGCTCGCCGACGAAGGCGCACATGTCGATCAGGCCGGGGGCCACGATCTTGCCTGCGCAGTTGACGACATCGGTGCCCTCGGGCACGCCCGCGGCGCCGATGCCGCGCTTGAGGTCGCGGATCACGCCGTCGGCGATCAGCACGTCGCCGGGGCCGTCGAAGTCGCGGGAGGGATCGATGACGCGCGCATTGGCGAGCAGGATCGGGCGGCGGTCGGTCAGCATGGCGTTTGGTCCCGACTTCTGTATCACGCGTTGGGCAGGTTGCGGGCCAGAGCCTCGAGCACGGCCATGCGCACGGCCACGCCCATTTCGACCTGCTCCCGGATCAGCGATTGCGCACCGTCGGCGACGATGGACTCGATCTCGACGCCGCGGTTCATCGGTCCCGGATGCATGACCAGCGCGTCGGGCTTGGCGTAGGCGAGCTTCTTCTGGTCGAGCCCGAAATACTGGAAATATTCCGACGAGGACGGCACGAACGAGCCGTTCATGCGCTCGCGCTGCAGCCGCAGCATCATGACGATGTCGGCACCGTTGAGCCCTTCGCGCATGTCGCGCGCGACCTCGACGCCCATGCGCTCGATGCCCGGCGGCAGCAAAGTGGAGGGCGCGACGATGCGGACGCGGGCGCCCATGGTGTTGAGCAAGAGGATGTTGGAGCGCGCGACGCGCGAGTGCAGCACGTCGCCGCAGATCGCGATGACCAGCCCCTCGATGCGGCCCTTGTTGCGGCGGATGGTCAGCGCATCGAGCAGCGCCTGGGTCGGATGCTCATGCGCGCCGTCACCGGCATTGATCACGGAGCCGTCGACCTTGCGCGCCAGCAGCTCCACCGCGCCAGAGGCGTGGTGACGGACGACCAGGATGTCCGGATGCATCGCGTTCAGGGTGACCGCGGTGTCCATCAGGGTCTCGCCCTTGCGCATGGACGAGGACGACACCGACATGTTCATGACGTCGGCGCCGAGCCGCTTGCCAGCGATCTCGAACGACGACTGGGTCCGCGTCGAGGCCTCGAAGAACAGGTTGACCTGGGTGCGGCCGCGCAGCACGGTGCGCTTCTTGTCGACCTGACGATTCAGTTCGACATACTCCTCGGACAGATCGAGGAGGCCGGTGATGTCGTGGGCGGAAAGGCCCTCGATTCCCAGCAAATGCCGGTGCCCGAGGACGAAAGTCGATTTCGGAGAGGTTGCCATTAAAGCCAGAGCTATAGGCGCGGTTTCCATGGGGGGCAAGGCCGAAAGCCGGGGTTCCGAGTTTTCCCCCGTTCCGTCTTCCGAGCCTCTCGGGGGGCTCCAAACCGGGGACTGGCGGGCCATCGCCGGAAGAGGTCCGCTCCGATACGCCCTGATCCTGCTGGCGGCGATCGTGCCGGCCGGCGCGGCCGCGTTGCCGTTCGATTTCGTCTATCTCCGCGACATCGACCCGACGATCCTCCAGGACATCCGTTATGCCGGCAGCAACAATTTCGTCGGCCGACCCTTGCCGGGCTACGAGGCGGCCGAATGCGTCGTGACGCGTGACGTGGCGCGGCGGCTGCAGGCGGCTCAGGCCGAGCTGCGGCCGCGCGGCCTGTCGCTGAAGATGCTCGACTGCTACCGGCCGGTGCGTGCGGTCGCAGAGATGCTGGCCTGGTCGCAGGACGGCGTCGAGACCACGGCCGGCCGCCGCTACAGTCCGCGCATTGCCAAGCAGGACCTGTTCCGTCTCGGCTACATCGCCGTGCGTTCGAGCCATTCGACCGGTGCGGCGCTCGATCTCACGCTGGTCGAGCTCGCGGCCGACAATTCCGCGGCGTTCGACCCGGCCAAGGACTACGCGGACTGCACCGCGCCCGCAGCGCTACGCGCGCCCGAGGGCAGCGTCGACATGGGAACCGGCTACGATTGTTCCGACGTGAAGGCTCATACCGCCGCGCAGAACCTGACACCGGAGCAGCGCCGCTGGCGCAACGAACTGGTCGCGGTGATGGCGCGGCAAGGTTTTGTGAACTATGCCAAGGAGTGGTGGCACTTTTCGCTGCCGGGCGCTGGCGCGACGACTTATGTTTTTCCCATTCGGCCGCGCCGATGATCGATCTCTGTAGGGCACGGCCATGACGCAGTCTTCCTTCGCGACCCATGAGGTCTTCAACCAGTCGCCGCCGTTCGAGGACGTCAACCTGTTCACGGCTGACCGGCCCTTGATGGATGCCTTGAAGGCCAATGATGGTGCCGGGGCCGAGCAGGAGCTGACAGCTTTCGGCAAGCTATGGGGCTCGGCTGCGATGGCCGAGCAGGGCCGGCTCGCCAACGAGAACACGCCGAAGCTGCGCAGCTTCGACGCCAAGGGCTTTCGGCGAGACGTCGTCGAATTTCATCCGGCCTACCATGCGATGATGACGCGCTCGGCCGCAGCCGGCCTGCACAATTCGACATGGACGGCAGAAGGCCAGCCCGTCGGCGGCTGCTCGGAGGTGGTGCGCGCCGCGAAGTTCTATATCGCCTCGCAGGTCGAGAGCGGCCATCTCTGCCCGATCACCATGACGCGGGCCTCGGTGGCGGCGCTGGCCGCCCAGCCTGATCTGCTGGCAAGAGCGATGCCGGTCATCGCGACCGATGACTACGATCCGGCGTTTGCGCCGTGGTGGCAAAAACGCGGCATGACACTCGGCATGGGGATGACCGAGAAGCAGGGCGGGACCGACGTGCGCGCCAACCTGACGCGCGCTGAGCGTACGACCGATGGCTATCGCATCACGGGGCACAAATGGTTCATGTCAGCGCCGATGTGCGACGCCTTCCTGGTGCTGGCGCAGGCCGATGCCGGCCTGACCTGCTTCTTCATGCCGCGCTTCAAGCCGGATGGCTCGGTGAACGCGATCCAGTTCCAGCGCTTGAAGGACAAGCTCGGCAACCGCTCCAATGCCTCGTCGGAGGTGGAGTTCGCAGGCAGCTATGCCGAGCGGGTCGGCGACGAGGGCAGGGGCATCAGCACCATCATCCAGATGGTGCAACTGACGCGGCAGGATTGCGCGATCTCGTCTGCCGGCCTGATGCGCTCGGGGCTCGCGCACGCGCTGCATCATGCGCGCCATCGCAGCGTGTTCCAGAAGCATCTCGCCGACCAGCCGCTGATGCAGGCGGTGCTCGCCGACATGGCTCTCCATGTCGAGGCGACGGTGGCGCTGGTGATGCGGCTGTGTCAGGCGTTCGATCGCGCGCCTCTGTCGCCGCGGGAGGCGAACTACGTGCGGCTGCTGACGCCGGCGATCAAATACTGGGTCTGCAAGAGCGCGCCGCCGTTCCTGTATGAGGCGATGGAATGCCTGGGCGGCAACGGCTATGTCGAGGACGGCATCCTCGCCCGCCATTTCCGGGAGTCGCCGGTCAATGCGATCTGGGAAGGCTCGGGCAACGTCATGTGCCTGGACGTGCTGCGGGCGCTGGCGCGCGAGGCGGAGGCGGCCGCGCACGTCCTGATGCATCTCAAAGCAGAGACCAGCGGGTTGCCCGGCGCGGCGGAGTCGCTCGCCTTCATCGAGACCAGCTTCCGCCGGCCGGATTCCGAGCGCGTCGCGCGCCTCGCAGTCGAGAAGCTGGCGCTGCTCGCAGCCGCCGCCGCGCTCAACCTCGTTATGCCCGCTCGTGCGGAGCTGTTCGCCGCCACGCGGCTCGCCAATGTGCACCCGAGCATGTATGGCGCGGTCGATCTCGATCGCTCAGACATCCGTAGCTTGCTGGAGCGCGCGCTGCCTTGACCGACACTCCCGAAGCCGCCGTGATGGATTCGCTCGATCCGGGCAACCCGCCGCAGCAGGTCGTTCCGGCGCAGCATCAGCCGCGCACGCTCGGCTTCTGGCGCACCTTGCTGTGGGGCCTCCTCATCATCGTCGTGTTCTTCATCGGCCAGCTGACTCCGATCGTCTATTTCCTGCTGCGCCATGAGGGTCCAATCGACAGCATGGCCGCGTTTCAGTTGGCCATGATCCAGATCGCGAGCCGGTCGCTCACGGTCTCGCTGTCGGCGATCATGGGCGTTCCGGCCATTTTGATCCCGATCTATTTTGCCGTCCGCCACACCCGCATGTCGTTCGTCGACTATCTCGGCCTGCGCTGGACCGGCTGGAAGAATTTCGTCTTTGGCGTTGTCGGGATGGTCGTGATCCTGGGATGCTGGGAGCTGGCGGCGCAGCTGACGGGACGCGAAGAGAAGTCGGCGAGCTTCATGGTGGACATCATGAAGACCGCCAGAGGCGACGGCGTGGTCTGGCTGCTGGTCATCGCCTTCTGCGTCGCCGCGCCGGTGTCGGAAGAGCTGATGGCGCGTGGCTTTCTCTACCGCGGCTGGTCGGACTCCTTCCTGCGCGTGCCCGGCGCCATCGTGCTGTCGTCCTTGCTGTGGACCGTGCTGCATCTGCAGTACGACTGGTTCGCCCTCCTCAACGTGTTTTCCCTCGGCGTGTGGTTCGGCTATCTGCGCTCTCGAACCCACTCCACCTATCTGACCATGGTGCTGCACGGCCTCAACAACCTCGCCGCCACGGTGCAGACCATGTGGCTGGCCAGCGGTTCTTCCTGAACGGACGCGTTCAGCTCGCCCAGGCGATCGCGAGCGGCATGGTCAGCGCCGCCAGCACCGTTTGCAGCGAGATGATCTGCGCCAGCAGCGGCGCGTCGCCGCCCATCTGCTTGGCCAGCACATAGGCGCTGGGCGAGGTCGGCACCGCCGCGCAGATCGCGACGACGACGAGGCTCGGGCTGGTGACGCCGAACCATCCGGCGAGCCCGATCGCGAGGAGGGGCATCAAGACCAGCTTGAGCACGACGCCGAGCGCAGCGGCCGGGCCAGCGCGGCGCAAGCCTTCGAAGTGCAGGCCGGCGCCGGTCACCAGCAGGCCGATCGGCAGCGAGGCCTGTCCGAGCGCATCGGCGGCATCGTGCCAGAGCTTTGGCAGCGGCATATGCGCCACGTTCAGCGCGAGCCCGGCGATGCAGGCCCAGATCAGCGGATTGCGCACGATGGTGGCAAGGATCTCACGCATCGAGCGGCGGGTCGGCGAGGCGTAGTGGGCGAGCACGGCGACGCTGAACACGTTGACCATTGGGATGATCGCGATCATCGCCACCGACGCCGCCGCAAGCCCGGACGCGCCGAACAGGCTGCCGGCGACGCTGAGCGCGACGTAGGTCTGCCAGCGGGTTGCCCCTTGGAAGATCGAGGTGAAGGCCGGACCATCGATGCCGGAGCGGGTGAGCAGCGGCCGCAGCGCGAGGCACAGCGCCGACATCGCCAGCATCGCAAGGAACAAGGCGCCGCCGATGCCGGCGACCGGCACCTTGCCGAGATCGGCCTTCACCAGGCTCTGCATCAGCAGCGCCGGAAACAGCACATAATAAGTCAGCCGCTCGAGCCCGTGCCATTGCGTATCCAGCCGGATCAGGCTGCGCCGCAGGCCGAAGCCGACCACGATCAGCAGGAATACCGGCGCGAGCGCCGCGGCGACGGGGCTCATGGGCTAGCGACCGGACTGGCGCAAGGTCGCAAGCCGATCGAGCGCTCCCTGCAGGATGAAGATCGCCGCATGCGTGTCGATCACCTCGGCGCGCCTGGCGCGGCTGACATCCATGCCGATCAGCTCGCGCTCGACCGCCGCCGTCGACAGCCGCTCGTCCCACAGGCCGATCGGCAGGTCGGTGAGGCCGGCGAGATTGCGCGCGAACGCCCTGGTCGACTGCGCCCGCGGCCCCTCGCTGCCATCCATGTTGATGGGCAGGCCCAGCACCAAGCCGATCACCTTGCGCTCGGTGCAAATCGCCAGCAGTCGCGCCGCGTCGGCCTTGAAGGCCTTGCGCTGGATCGTCTCGACGCCGGTGGCGAGCCGCCGGTCCGGATCGGACACGGCGACGCCGATGGTCTTGGTGCCGAGATCGAGGCCGACGAGCGCGCCGCGCTCGGGCCAGCGGCCGGCGGCTTCGATGAGGGGGAGGATGGGGGCGGGCATGGCAATGCGCTTAACACGCAGGTGCGTGGCGGGCCAGCAGGTGAGGACGTGCATCGCTTCGCCGCCCCGATGAAGCTCGCGCACGCGAGTCGACCGGCCCAGATGTCGAGCGTTGCAGTCTTTCCCGGATGCGCCGGCTTTGGATCATCAAGCGAAGCTGGTGGAGCGCGAGAGCTTGTTCCAGGCACTCACTTCGGCTTTCATGCCCTCGATCTTCTGCTCGACCAGGGCCAGCGCGTCCTCACCGAGGAACAGCCGCACAGGCGGTTTTTCGGCTTCCACGAGGGCAAGCAATGCCTGTGCGGCCTTCGCGGGATCGCCGGGTTGGTTTCCGCTCTTGGCCAATCGGGCGGCGCGAATCGGATCCATGACGGCGTCGTAGTCGGAAATGCTGCGCGGCGTGCGATCCATGGACCGTCCCGCCCAATCGGTACGAAACTGACCGGGCGCAAGCGCAATGACGCGGATGCCGAAGGGGGCCACTTCCTTGCCGAGCGACTCCGAGATGCCCTCCAGCGCGAACTTGCTGCCGCAATAGAAGCTGATCCCGGGCATGGTGATGAAGCCGCCCATGGATGTCACATTGACGATATGGCCGCGCCGCCTCGCGCGCATCCCCGGCAACACGGCCTTCATCATCGCGACAGGGCCGAACACGTTGGCGGCGAACTGCCGCTGCAGATCGTCGAGCGAGGACTCCTCCAGCGTGCCCTCGTGACCGTAGCCGGCATTGTTCACCAGGACGTCGATCGCGCCAATCTGCTTTTCGGCCTCTGCCACAGCAGCCGGGATTGCATCGAAATCGGTAACATCGATCACGAGAGGATGAGCCTTGCCCGCTGCAAGCGCGGCAAAAGCCTCGGCATCCCCGACCCTTCGCACGGTCCCGATCACCCGATGGCCGGCGGCCAGCGCGCCCTTTGCGAACGCTCGGCCCAAGCCCGAACTGACGCCAGTGACGAGGAAAATCTTCGATTCGGCAGCCGCCATCGTACAACTCCGCATGACAAGGTCATATATATCATGATATAGATATTGCATGGTACCTCGCAAGACCGAACATTCATCCATTGGCATGAGAGGCGAGCCGCTTCGTCGGCACGTCCTCGATGCGGCAGAGCGGCTTCTCCGTCAGGGCAGGGCCGATTTCTCGATGCGAGACCTTGCCGCTGAGGCGGGGGTCAGCTTCGCGACGCCGTTCAATCAGTTTGGCAACAAGGCGGCGATCATGCAGGCTCTCTCCATACGTCGGATCGACACCATGGAGACGCGGTACACCGCCGCGCCACCATCGAGAGATACGAAGACACGCGTGCTATTGGCTATTGATACGGCGGTGGCGGTGATGTTGGAGAATCCAGACGTGAACCGGACCGTGATGGGATGGCTGGGTGCCGCCCAGGCTTCGCCCGGTCAGACGCTTTCCCGATCCACTGCCTTCTGGGCACTGGCCTTGGGAAAGGGAGAGGGACTGACGGCCAGCCGGCGAGAACAAGCGCTGTGCTGCCTTCCAGAGCAACTCGCCTTCAGTTTCCGCGGCGTGTTGTCCTTCTGGACTGCGGGCGAATTGTCGGACGCGGCGCTCGCCCCGCGTGCGCGAGACATGGCGAGTGCCTTGTTGCTCGCCTACCTCCATTAACGTCCGATAGGGGCGGCTTGGTCGACTGACCGACCGGTCCCAGGTCTGTGTCGGCCGGCTCGCTCCAGGCGCGCCTGCGGCGGACTCCTTGTCCAAGGCTTGCTTTCGCAGGACGATTCCAGACTCCTCGTGAGGACGCGGCGCTCCCGGGATGCCCTCACGAGGAGATCGGCGGAGCTTAACGGATCGCGATCGGGTTGATCATGCCCTGGACGCCGCCGCGCCAGCGCGGCTGACCCAGCACGAACAGGAACTCGTAGCCCTTGTCCTTGGCGAGGTCGGCCGTGTTCATGTTCTCCAGGATGTAGGTCCCGTTCATGGCGAGCAGGATCTGGTGCACCTCGAACAGGTTCGGCGACTCGAACGGGATCGCCTCCACCGCCCAGTTGTCGGCCCCGACCGCGACCACGCCCTTCGAGGTCAGGTATTTGGCGCCCTCGACGCCGAGACCGGGCTCGCCGGCGCCGTAACGCTTATCGTCCTTGCCGATCAAACCAAGCCAGCCGGTGTGGAAGATCACGATGTCGCCCTGGCGGATCTCGACGCCCTGCTTCTTGGCAGCTTCCTCGATCTCCTTGACGTTGAACGCGGTGCCTTCCTTGACCACGTCGGTGTTGTAATAAGCCGCCATGTCGAGCAGCACGCCGCGCGCCACCAAGGGCGGCACCTTCTCGATGCCGAGCTTCTTCAGGCCGGTCGGATCGGCGAAGTCGAGCAGCTTGTTGCCGTTGTAATAGACGTGCTCGATGCCGAGATGGCCGAGCCCGTCGATCTGGCTGCCGACGCCGACCCAGCCTTCGACGATGTCGTCATTGTAGGTCGCCTTGTTCGGGCCGAGGCCGGGAATTCCGGCCTGGCCCGGCTGCACCACGGTGATCTTGAACGAACGCGGCGGATAGGCCGGCGTCTTGGAATCGACGATCATGCCGAGCGGGTAGGTCTTGCCGGTCTTCACCAGCGAGGCGGCTTTGACCACGAGCTCCGGCGTGATGTAGTTGGCCGCGCCGATCTCGTCCTGTGGGCCCCATTTCGATTTCGTCCAATCCGGGGTCTTGTCCTGGGCATTCGCCGTCCCGATCGCACCCATCATGGCAATCGAGCAGCACAACACGAACGCGTTGCGCATCGCATTTCCTCCGACATGTTGACGTTTGTTCTGTTTCGCGCTGGGCCAGCGCTGCATCCTAACGTAGTAGAGGATGGCCAGACAAAGCTATTTCGCGCGCGTGCGCTGCACAGCGCCCGAAAGTCGCATCGGTCGAAATGGCTGTTTTTCCCTGCGCGAAAACGTCATTTCGCGCAATGGAATGCGCCGTTCGCTGGCGATGCTCAGCACAATCTTTGAATGAATCGCGTCAGGCTGCGATGTCGTGGTCCCGGCCGGCGAGTCCGGCCATGAAGGCCGAGAGGCCGCTGCTGCGATGCGCCGCGCGGCGGTGGATGAACAGGGTTTCGACGCGTCCATGACTTGGATCGAGCGTGTGCAGGCTGACGCTGCCGATCATCTCGTTTCGCGTCACCACAGCGCGTGGCAGCAGCGCGACGCCCATGCCAGCGGCAACGCAGCCGATCATGCCGTCGAGCGTACCGAGCTCGATGCGCGCGGCCGCGGGCCAGCCGAAATCGTTGAAGACCTGCTCCAGCCGCTGCCGGTAGGTGCAGCCGGCCCTGAACACCAGCGCCGTCGGGCCGGAGGCAGCCGTGGCCGCACGCAAGGCTGACAGGCTTTCAAAGCGCCGGGCCGTCACCAGCACCAGCTCTTCCTCGAAGGCGATGATACCCGAGAGCTCGGGATGTTCGATCGGGCCGGCCACGAAAGCGCCCTCGAGCGTCCCGTCGAGTACGGCGGCCACCAGCTCGGCGGTTGGCGCCGTGCGCAGACCGAGGGCGACAGCCGGGAAGCGCCGATGAAAATCCGCGAGCAGCGTCGGCAGGCGCACGGCGGCGGTCGTCTCCATCGAGCCGATCGTCAACGGTCCTCTCGGCTCGCCGTCATCGCGCGCGGCGAGCAGCGCTTCGCGCGACAGCGCCGCCATCCGGTCGGCGTAAGGCAGAAGTCGCAGCCCGGCATGGGTCAGGGTCATGCCGCGGCTGTGCCGCTCGAACAGTGCGGTGCCGATCTCGCCTTCCAGCGCCTTGATCCGCTGGGTCACGTTGGACTGCACCGTGTTGAGGGCCTCAGCAGCACGGGTGATGCCGCCGCTGCGCGCGACGGCTGCAAAGGTTTGGAGGTCGCTCAGCTCCACGGCCAATCTCCGTTTTGAATCTGCGATGGCAGAGTTCTCAAGTATTCATTTTGAGAGAATGCTAGCCGCGCCTAAAGTCGCCGTCCAGAGTTGAGGAGACTTTCATGGCACTGCGGACGGCGTTGACGGAGAAGCTCGGCATCAGCCAGCCGATCCTGCTGGCGCCGATGGATCTGATTGCCGATGCGCGCCTCGTGCACGCGGTCAGCGACGCCGGGGGATTCGGTATTCTCGGTGGCGGCTATGGCAATCGAACCTGGCTCGCGCAAGAGACCGCACGGCTTGAAGGCCTGCCTGCGCCGTTCGGCATCGGCTTCATCACCTGGTCGCTGGCGAAGCAGCCCGATCTGCTCGACGTGGCGCTCGCCGCCAGGCCTGCGGCGATCATGCTGTCATTCGGCGATCCTGCGCGGTTCGCGCCGGCAATCAAGCAGGCTGGTGCGTTGCTGATTTGCCAGGTGCAGGATGAGGCGATGGCCGAGCAGGCGATCGCGGCGGGTGCCGACATCCTGGTTGCACAAGGAACCGAGGCGGGCGGCCATGGCGCGTCGCGGACCACGCTCGATCTCGTGCCGGCGATCGTCGACCTCGCCGCGGGGCGAGTGCCGGTGGCGGCGGCCGGCGGTCTTGCCGATGGCCGCGGCCTTGCGGCGATGCTGATGCTGGGGGCGGAGGGCGTGCTGCTCGGCACGCGCTTCTATGCCAGCCGGGAGGCTGCCGGCGCCGACGAGGCCAAGCGGCGGATCTGCGCGGCAAAATCCGGCGAGACCGTGCGCGGCATCATCTTTGATCTGTCGCGCAACAATGTCTGGCCGGCGCCGTTCACCGGCCGCTGCCTGGTCAACGATCATGCGCGCCGCTGGATGGGGCGCGAGGTGGAGCTGCTGCAGCAGGTCGAGAACGTGTCGGCGGACTATGTGAAGGCACGGACCGAAGGCAATTTCGACATCGCCGCCGTCATTGCCGGCGAGGCCGTCGGCCTGATCCATGATATCCCGCCGGCCGCCGAGATCGTCGCGCGCATCGTCGATGAGGCCGCGCAGATCCTGCAAGGGCGGCGCAACTCGTCCGCCGTCTTCGCCAAGCAATAGGAGCAGCCCATGTGGCCCGACCGCCGCTTCCTGGATCTCGTCAAGACCGAGCACCCGATCGTGCTCGCGCCGATGGCCGGCGTGATGGATGCCGATCTCGTCATCGCGGTGGCGCAAGGCGGGGGGCTCGGCTCGCTGCCCTGCGCCATGCTCTCCGCGGACAAGGCGCGTGAGCAGGTCAACATCATCCGCCAGCGCGTGTCGGCGCCGATCAACGTGAACTTCTTCTGCCACACGCCGGTCGAGGCCGATGCGGCACGTGAGGCCGCATGGAAGCAGAGGCTCGGCGCCTATTACCAGGAGTATGGCGTGGATCCGGCGGCTCCGGTGACGGCCGCGAACCGCGCTCCGTTCGATGCCGCGATGTGCGCCGTCGTCGAGGAACTGGGGCCGGAGGTCATCAGCTTCCATTTCGGCCTGCCTGAGCCGTCGCTGTTGGCGCGCGTGAAGGCGACAGGCGCGGTCGTGATGGCGTCCGCGACCGTGGTGCGGGAGGCGGTGTGGCTGGAGCGGAACGGCGTCGACGTCATCATCGCGCAAGGTGCGGAGGCGGGCGGTCATCGCGGCACGTTCCTGACCGACAAGCTTGCCGAGCAGGTCGGTACGTTCGCGCTGGTGCCGCAGATCGTGGATGCGGTGAAGCTGCCTGTCATCGCCGCCGGCGGCATCGCCGATGCGCGCGGCATCGCCGCGGCGTTCGCGCTCGGCGCCAGCGGCGTGCAGATCGGCAGCGCGTTTCTGCGCTGCCCCGAGTCCAAGGTCAGCGCGATGGCCCGCGCCGCGCTTGCCGCCGCCGACGACGAATCCACCGTCATCACCAACGTGATGACCGGCCGGCTCGCCCGCGGCGTCGCCAACCGGGTGATGCGCGAGGTCGGGCCGATCTCGCCGGATGCGCCGGCGTTTCCGCATGCCGCCACCGCGCTCGGTCCGCTCAAGGCCGCCGCGGAGAAGCAGGGAAGGGTCGATTTCACCAATCTCTGGGCCGGGCAGGCGCTGCCGCTCGGGCGCGCGCTACCGGCCGCCGAATTGACGCGGACACTGGCCGAACAGGCCCAGGCGCGCTTGCGGCGGATGGCGGGCTGACGCTGCGGGCAGGGCGCTGCCCCAGAAAGTCCGGAGGCTGCCGGTTGCGGCGCGAAAGCGGGCTCTGCTATAGGGCGGGTTCACCTTGTCCCGTGAGGCCCTATATAATGTCGGTCGATGCCGCCACCGTCCGCCGGATCGCGCAATTGGCGCGGATCGCTGTCACTGACGCCGAGGTCCCGCATCTGCAGGGCGAGCTCAATGCGATGCTTAACTTCGTCGAGCAACTGTCGGAGGTCAATGTCGAGGGCGTCGAGCCGATGACCTCGGTGACACCGATGGCGATGAAGAAGCGCCAGGACGTCGTCACTGACGGCGAGATCGCCGACGACATCGTCAAGAACGCGCCCATGACCGAGAACAACTTCTTTCTCGTGCCGAAGGTCGTGGAATAGCCAGGGCAGGTCCGCGCTTATCGCGCGTGATCCGCTCCTTCAAACCGACAAGCGAGCCAACGCCATGTGCCTGCTCTGCGACGATGAAGCGGCCTACAAGGCCTATATGGACTATCTCGACGCCATGGAGCGGCAGGGCAAGGCCGCCGATCCGGACAAGACCGTCAACGAGATCCTCGACCAGCTCGAAGCGGCCGCCAATACCAAGAAAGCCCCCCCTGCGAAGAACAAGTTCTTCGCGGACGACGCGGCCGACGACAAGACGCTTTCCCCTTTCTTCTGCAGCCCGATCAACAAATGACCGATTTGACGTCCCTGACGCTCGCCGAGGCCCGCAAGGGTCTCGCGAGCAAGACCTTCACGTCGCTGGAACTCACCGACGCCCATCTCAAGGCGATCGAGGAGGCGCGGGCGCTCAATGCCTTCGTGATGGAGACGCCGGACCAGGCGCGCGCGATGGCGCGCGACGCCGACGCCAAGATCAATAGAGGCGAGGGTGGGCCGCTGGCCGGCATTCCGCTCGGGATCAAGGACCTGTTCGCGACCAAGGACGTCCGCACCACGGCCTGCTCGAAGATCCTCGGTAATTTCGTGCCGACCTACGAGTCGACAGTGACCTCGCAGCTCTGGCGCGATGGCGCGGTGATGCTCGGCAAGCTCAACAATGACGAGTTCGCGATGGGCTCGTCGAACGAGACCTCGTACTTCGGCCCGGTCGGCAACCCCTGGCGCCGCGAGGGCTCCAACACCACGCTGGTGCCGGGCGGCTCGTCCGGCGGCTCGGCGTCGGCGGTGGCGGCGCTGCTCTGCATGGGCGCGACCGCAACCGATACCGGCGGCTCGATCCGCCAGCCGGCCGCGTTCACCGCCACCGTCGGCATCAAGCCGACCTATGGCCGCTGCTCGCGCTGGGGCGTCGTCGCCTTCGCTTCCTCGCTCGACCAGGCCGGGCCGATCGCGCGCTCGACCCGCGATGCGGCCATCCTGCTGCGCTCGATGGCCGGCCACGACCCGAAGGACACGACCTCGGTCGACATCCCCGTGCCGGACTACGAGGCTGCGATCGGGAAGTCCGTGAAGGGCATGAAGATCGGCATTCCCAAGGAGTATCGGCTCGACGGCATGCCGGCCGAAATCGAGAAGCTCTGGAGTGAGGGTCGCAAGTGGCTGGAAGCCGCCGGCGCAGAAACCGTCGAGGTGTCGCTGCCGCACACCAAATACGCTCTGCCGGCCTATTACATCGTGGCGCCGGCGGAGGCGTCCTCCAACCTCGCCCGCTACGACGGCGTCCGCTACGGCCTGCGCGTGCCCGGCAAGTCGATCGGCGAGCTGTACGAGAACACCCGCGCCGAAGGTTTCGGGCCCGAGGTGCGGCGCCGCGTCATGATCGGGACCTATGTGCTGTCGGCCGGCTATTACGACGCCTATTACATCCGGGCGCAGAAGGTCCGCACCCTCATCAAGAAGGATTTCGAGGACTGCTTTGCGAGGGGCGTGAACGCGATCCTGACGCCGGCGACGCCGTCGGCCGCGTTCGGCATCGGCGAGAAGGGCGGCGCCGATCCGGTCGAGATGTATCTCAACGACATCTTCACGGTGACGGTGAACATGGCGGGCCTGCCGGGCATCGCGGTGCCGGCCGGCAAGGACGGACAGGGGCTGCCGCTCGGGCTGCAACTGATCGGCCGTCCGTTCGACGAGGAGACGCTGTTCTCGCTCGGCGAGGTCATCGAGCAGGCGGCGGGACGCTTCACGCCGGTCCGGTGGTGGTAAGCGTCGCCGGGTTCAAGACGAGCCTCGCGGGCGACGCGCCCGCGGCCGGCCTGACGCCGGTGCTCACCGGCCTGTGGTGGCTGGCGAAGGGCGACTGGGACCGGGCGCACAAGATCATTCAGGACGAGACCGGCCGCGACGCGGCGTGGGCGCACGCGCATCTGCATCGCGTCGAAGGCGATCTCGGCAATGCCGCCTATTGGTATCGGCAGGCCGGGCAGCCCGTCGCCAAGGATGCATTGGATATCGAATTTGAGCGGATCGTCTCCGCGCTGATGGGGAGTTGAGGGCCATGACGGCAACCAGCGGCAAGCTGATGAAGGGCGCCACCGGCGACTGGGAGGTCGTGATCGGCATGGAGATCCACGCCCAGGTCACCTCGAAGTCGAAGCTGTTCTCGGGCGCCTCGACCGCGTTCGGCGGCGATCCCAACAGCCATGTCTCGCTGGTCGACGTGGCGATGCCGGGCATGCTGCCGGTCATCAACGAGGAGTGCGTGCGCCAGGCCGTGCGCACCGGGCTTGGTCTGAACGCCAAGATCAACCTGCGCTCGGTGTTCGACCGCAAGAACTATTTCTATCCCGACCTGCCGCAGGGCTACCAGATCAGCCAGTACAAGGACCCGATCGTGGGCGAGGGCGAGGTCACGGTCGAGCTCGACGGCGGCAAGACCGCCACTGTTGGCATCGAGCGCCTGCACATCGAGCAGGATCCCGGGAAGATGCTGCACGACCAGTCGCCGTCGCTGTCCTATATCGACTTCAACCGCTGCGGCGTGGCGCTGATGGAGATCGTCTCCAAGCCGGATATCCGCGATGCCGAGCAGGCCAAGGCCTACGTCACCAAGCTGCGGTCGATCATGCGCTATCTCGGCACCTGCGACGGCGACATGGAAAAGGGATCCCTGCGCGCCGACGTCAACGTCTCCGTGCGCAAGCCCGGCGGCCCGCTCGGCACCCGCTGCGAGATCAAGAACATCAACTCGATCAATTTCATCGGCCAGGCGGTCGAGGCCGAGGCGCGGCGCCAGATCGAGATCATCGAGGACGGCGGCGTGATCGAGCAGGAAACCCGCCGCTTCGATCCCGACAAGGGCGAGACGCGCTCGATGCGCTCCAAGGAGGAGGCGCACGATTACCGTTACTTCCCGGATCCGGACCTGCTGCCGCTCGAATTCAGCCAGGCCTTCGTCGACGAGCTGAAGGCTGCGCTGCCGGAGCTGCCGGACCAGAAGAAGGCGCGCTTCATCGCGGATTTCGGCCTGTCGCCCTATGACGCCTCCGTGCTGGTGGCCGAGCGCGAGAGCGCTGCGTTCTACGAGGCCGTCCTGGAGGCGCTGTCCGAGCGGGCGCGCGACGGCAAGCTCGCCGCCAACTGGGTGATCAACGAGCTGTTCGGCCGGCTCAACAAGGAGGGCCGCGACATCGCGTCCTCGCCGGTGTCGGCTTCCCAGCTCGCGGCGATCGTCGCGCTGATCGGCGAAGGCACCATCTCCGGCAAGATCGCCAAGGACCTGTTCGAGATCGTCTGGAGCGAGGGCGGCGACCCCCGCGAGCTGGTCGAGAGCCGCGGCATGAAGCAGGTCACCGACCTCGGCGCGATCGAGAAGGTGGTCGACGAGATCATCGCCGCCAATCCGGACAAGGTCGCGCAGGCGAAGGCCAAGCCGCAGCTCGCCGGCTGGTTCGTCGGTCAGGTGATGAAGTCGTCGGGCGGCAAGGCCAACCCGCAGGCGGTGAACGATCTCCTGAAGAGCAAGCTCGGCATCTGAACGACGATCGCCCGTCTTCGTTTCCAGCGGCGCGCACATGGTGCGCGCCGTTTGTCTTGGCGTCGCGGTCCGGCGAATCGCCGCACGCGATTCGCAAAAAAGCCACCATTGCCGAGCGTTCGAACGCACACGAGGGCGTGTGCAATGAAAATTTTTTCATTGCCAAAATTTACGACTCAGAGTCCGCGCGTTGCTCTCACCATGCGAGTCTGCACGCCGACACGCCGGCGTCGTCGCGTGCGCCGTGCTGTTCAGCCGTTCAGAAAAATACTTGCAGCACAGGCTTTTTGCGCAATCTCGATTAGTTGCGATCGCGGCCTTGCGCAGGGAGACGTTTGTATTTTCTTGATCGATCGACGCGCTGCTTCGCGCGTTTCGTCAGCCGCACACGCGCGCGCCTGTCAACACTTCCTTAAGCCGGAAGCTGTTTTTTTTCACTCGTTGGTGTATCGATGAGGAGTGCAGCTCGATTCCCGAGTGCACGCATCGACTAAGCCATCTCACATCGGAGGGCAACATGGCCAAGAAAGCGAAGAAGGCGAAGAAGGCAGTGAAGAAGGTCGCGAAGACCGCGGCGAAGAAGACTGCCAAGAAGACCAAGAAGGTCGCCAAGAAGAAGTAACTCTCGCAGTCCTCTGCGAGATGAGTCCGGCAACTGATGCCGGCACGTCGTTGGAACGCAGGTCGGCATAGCTCCTCGAGAGCCGGGCGGATCTCCTGAAGCTCCAACAGACGATAGAGGGTGTCGGCGAGACATCAGGTCAACGGTCGGATCGAACTCGAGAGCGGCTTCGCTCGCGGTACGGTCCGGCAGAAGAAACAGGATTTCTTCGTTCGGTGCAGATCGCGTTTCCGGTCTGCAATCTCACGAGCGGCTATCAGCCAGAGTGGGATCTGATCCTGACGTGTTCGCCGACGCCCTCGATCCTTGAGCACTGCGCCTTTGGCGACTGTGTGCCTCCAACCTTCCCATAGACGAACGGCATCATCATCAGCAGCTCGGCGCAGCCGTGCTCGTACCGCGCTGCGCAATCCCCCGCACGTGCTGTCGAGACGTGTCCAGTCCCGGTGCGGCTGTTGACCAACGGCGTGGTGCGCTCCGCGCCAGCGCGGTGAGGCGCTTTCGCGGATGGTTATGAGTTTGCCAAACAGAACGGTAAACCGCTCTTTGCCGAGTTGAAGAATCCATTTCGAATCAATGCATTGAAGCCGGCCCGGGAAAATGCGGGGCTCCGCGTTCAGGGCTCGTTCAGCACGATGTTTAAACTGCCTTTCAAACTTGATCGGTCATCCTTCGCGCATAAGCCGCGAGACGGCATGGGGATAACCAGGCGTTGAACAGTTGGACGGGGGCGTGCTCGGGTGACCGGCCGCCTCCTCGAGCGAAGGAGAGCGACGATGTTTCAGGGACAACTCAATTTTGATGACGTGACCACCGCGGAGCAGGGCGCCAGCGGCGATGTGCTGTTCGAGCTCGGCATGCTCTATGCGAGCGGTCGCGACGGTATGGTCGATCTGATCGCTGCGCACAAATGGTTCAATCTCGCCGCCCTCAGGGGGCGCGTCGACGCCGTGGCAATGCGCCGCGAGGTCGCCGAGCAGATGTCGGATGCCGAGATCGCGACCGCGCAGCGCGAGGCGCGCGCCTGGATGACCGCGCACTGAGCGAGCTCAGCCGCGGCTTGGCGGCTCTCGCTTTCGGCGCGAGGTATACCGCACGCGCCAGAGTTGCCGGCCGCGAACCGGGGCGCTGGGTGACCCGCGCCCGATCGCTCATTCTCGTCGGAAGCGGGCCTCGTCGCGCGCCGATAAATCTCCTATCTGTCGTTCGGTGTGACGCAGACAAGCGGGATTGACGGCATGGGCCAGGCACGGCGACAGGCGCGGCGGCAAGAGCTGATCGACTGCCATGACTGCGGCAGCGGTGTCTCCTTCAGCGCAGTGGCGTGCCCGCATTGTGGATCGACCGAGCCGGCCGGGCCTGCGGTGCAGAGCCGGCGCGAGTTGAAGCGTCTGCGGGTCGAGGCCCATAATGACCGCCGCCTCGTCGTGGTGACCGCCCTCTGTGCGGGTCTCGGCGCCATCTATGGTGCCGTGATGGGAGCAGGAGGCGCAGCGTCATGGTGGGCTGCGCTCGGCTATGGGTTCGTCGGCACCATCATCGGCGTGCCCGCCGCCTTCGTGATCAACATCAGCCGTGGCTTGTTCGATTGAACCGCGCGTGATTGAGCGGCAACCGTGATCACGACGGCCACGGTCCGTTGCGATCCGGCAGGTGCGTGAACGGCTCGGCGTTGAGGCGGATGATCAGGGGGAGGGGCTGTTGGCCGCGCCCACGGGCGGCTGGCGGAGACGGAGGGATTCGAACCCTCGATAGGGCTTTACAACCCTATAACGGTTTAGCAAACCGCCGCCTTCAGCCACTCGGCCACGTCTCCGGCGAGGGTCGGTATGCCCGACGCCGCGCTGAGCCGCAAGCGGCAGATTGCATGCGGTTTCGAAATCCTCACAGGGCCGCGGCTTCGCTGGACCGGTGCGGACGGTGCTCTTCACCTTCGGCCATCGATGCGAGCTGAGCCTGCCGTTGATCGGCCGCGGCACGGCGTGGAAGTCGACGGGCGGCGCCGGCCCTCTCGATGGTCCCTGACACGGAGGACCCCTAATATAGAGGGTCGTCTGCAAAGGCGGCCGGTGGCAGGGGCGCAGACGGCATCGTCCTCCAACCCGATTCTCGTTCAGCGCGTGGGCTGGATTCGTGGTCCCAGACGCCTGACTTGGGGCGGGTTCCTGGCGGGCGAGTGCTCGTGGCCTTGAGCCCCCCAAATTGCGTTGTCACAAAACGACAACATAAACAGCCACTTAGGTGTTCCCGCAGAACCACGGTTCCGTGCCTTTTGTGCAACACCGGTCCGAAAAGGCGCCGCTCGAGCGCCGCAATGATGGTTCCTTTGTTGCGTGTGCAAAGGCCTTCGGTAATTCTGCTCGCACGACGAAGGGGGGCATCCCAACGTCGTCCCGTTTAGGTCGTTCGCTCAAGTCCCTCGCGTTCATGCGGGTGTGTCCGATAGCGCGAAGCGGCTGAGCGACGGGTCGAAGAGGGATAACGGGTCCAACCCCAAGGGTGTCTCTCACCCAGCGGAGGCGGAACCTTCCCTGACTGAGCAACTTGGAGGTTTAACATTATGAACACGATCAAGAGCCTTGTCCTGGGCTCGGCGGCCGCTCTCGTCGCCATGTCTGGGGCTCAGGCAGCTGACCTTCCGATCAAGGCCAAGGCGGTCGAATATGTGAAGGTCTGCTCGCTTTACGGCGCTGGCTTCTACTACATCCCCGGCACCGACACCTGCATCAAGCTGGGCGGCTACCTGCGTGCTGAAACGTCGTTCGCCAGCAACGGCCAGTACAACAACGCCGTCAACGGCGTTGCCGGCGGCATGAACCGTAACAGCAACTACTACTACAGCCGCGCTCGTCAGGACCTCAACATCGACACGCGCACCGCGACCGAGTACGGCGTGGTCCGCACCTTTGCTGACCTGACGTTCACCTGGACCAGCGGCACCTACGCTGGCTCGGGCTCCGCGACCGGCGCGACCGCCTACTCGACGGCTGGCGCTCCTGGCGCTCAGGCCGACGGCAACATCGCCCAGGGCGGCATCGGCGTGTACTACGCCTTCATCCAGTTCGCTGGCTTCACGATGGGTAAGGCCGTGTCGCAGTTCGACGCGCCCTGGACCAACTACCCGGGCAACAACTTCGACGGCCTGTGGGGCGGCGGCGGCACCGTGACCGGTGTCAACCAGTTCACCTACACCGCCGACTTTGGCTCGGGCATCACTGCGGCGATCTCGGCGCAGGACGCGACCCAGTACTACACCACCAACATGTGGAACGTGTCGGGCATCACCGCGGCCGGCATCATCGGCGGCTCGTATGGCACCAACAACTTCGGTGGCAACGTTTCTCCGGACATCGTCGGCATGGTTCGTGTCGACCAGGCTTGGGGTCTGTTCCAGGCGTCGTTCGCGGCGCATGACAACCACACCGGCTACTACGGCGCCACCGAGCTCACCGGTCACCCGGCTGACAAGTGGGGCTGGGCTGCTCAGCTGGCCTTGTCGATCAAGAACATCCCGACCGGCCCCGGCGACACCATCAACATCCAGGGCGTCTACACCAACGGTGCGAGCCGCTACAACGCTCAGAGCCTGGTGCCGACCACCTACGCGATGTACGGCGGCAGCAGCACGGCTGGTGTCTACGGCACGCTCGGCTTCGCTGGCGTCAGCGATTCGGTCTTCGTGACCGGCGGTGAGCAGCAGCTGACCACGACCTACGGCTTCCGTGGCGCCTACACCCACAACTGGAGCCCGACCTGGAACTCGGCGATCTACGGTTCGTGGGCTGCCGTGAGCTACAACAGCACTGCCAAGGGCCTGATCTGCGGCAGCGCGGCGATGGGTGCGATCGCGGGCGCAGGCTTCACCTGCAACCCCGACTTCAACATCTCCTCGCTCGGTTTGATCACCCGTTGGACCCCGGTCAAGAACCTGACCTTCTCGGCCGACGTGGCCTGGACCAACCTGGACCAGAAGTACTCGGGCAACATCGTTTCTCCGGCCACGACCACGACCTCCAAGCCGGCTGCGGTCTATCAGCTCAAGGACCAGAACTCGGTGTCCTTGCTGCTCCGCGCTCAGCGCAACTTCTGATCCTGATCGTCTGATCGGGTTCAAGAGCCCCCGGCAGGAAACTGCCGGGGGTTTTTGCTTGTGTGCGGGCGCCCATTCCGGCGCGGCACCGGGTCTGGTTCGCTCAAGCAGCGATCGATGCCAAATCGGCGGATCGAGGCAATTGAGCAAGGGATCCAATTGCCTGTGGCTCGAAAATCGCATTCGTTTCAGTAGTTTGGCTGCGTGCTGGTATTTTTTTAAAAATGGTGTTGAAAACAGATGAGTTGATAAGCTAATTTTGTCATGCCTGAGTAATCATTCACCACCGACGCAAGACGACGATCATACGATGTTAGACCCCAGGAAGCCTCTGGCGATGCCCCGCCGGAGGCTTCTTCATGTCGGGATCTCCTCGCCGCCCAGCATCTGACGTTGCGTCTCGATTGCAGAGCCTCGGCGTGATCTCCGCAGGCCGTGCCGTCAGCGCAAACATCGATCGTCTCTCCAAAAATCGTTGCTCATCGGCTTGACCGGGAAATGCCGGATGGTCACCATGACCGCCAGATGACGGGGCCACACCGTCACGCCAGTGAGGAATGAGTCCAAAGATGAGTTCGGAAGGCTCTGTGGGAGTGCTGCGTCCGTGGTCCGACCAAGACGATCTGGCGGGCGCCATCACGCGGCTGCTGGAAGCGCGGCCCGAGGGCCGGGCCGAGCTTGCGGAATGTCTGGCGGTTGCGCAGCGGATCGAGGCCAGCGACGACGAGTCCTGGTATCGCGAGTGGATGCAATGCGCGGATGCGATGAAGGCTGCCGCCGCCGACGCCGTGAGCAGCGGCCGTCCCGAGCTGGCGTTTCGCAAATGGTCGCGCGCGATCGATTGTTATGAGGCTGCGGCCTGTCCGTTCAGCAGCTCACGCTCCCGCCAGGCCGTCGTGCTGTCCCGCATGCGCGAATGTGCGCGCGAATTCCTGCGCGGTGCCGATCCGCAAGGAGAGGTCGTCACAATTCACTGGCGCGCCGACTACCCGCTCGAAGCCTATTTCCTGCCGGCGCGTTGCGAGGCAGGCAGGGCGCCCACCGTCATCTGCATCGGTGAGCCCGGCCGTCGCAAGGAAACCTCCCTGTTCAAGCTTGCAGGCCATGCGGAGCAGCGCGGCCTGGCGCTGCTGGTGGTCGATCTGCTGGGCAGCGGACCGGACTGCCGCTTCGAGGAGATCGTCGGCCGTCGCGATCTCGAATCAGCCATCGCAAGCGTGATGGACTACGCGACGTCCCGTGACGACGTGGACGAAGGCCGGATCGCGATCCTGGCGGATGACTGGAGCTCGTCCTTCGTCGCGCGCGGCATCGCACTCGATCCGCGCTATGCTGCAGCGGTCTGCGACGCCGGCTTGTGGGATATTCACGAGCGCGTCTTCCTGTCGCGCCGACCCGGTGCGGGCGAGCGGGGCAGGCTGTCGATCGCCAGCGATGGGCTGGCGGCCCGGCAGATCATGTGTCCGCTGCTGGTGACGGTGCCGGAGCGTGGCTGGCTGCGGGCCGACATCGCAACCCGGCTGATCGCGCAGATCAAGCGCGAGCACCCGGACATCACTCTGAAGATCGTCTCCAGCGCGGGCGCCGATTGGCTCGAGGCCGATGCCTTCGTCTTCGACTGGATCGCCAAGCGTCTGGCGGGGTCTCAGCGGCCTCCAGGCTGACGCGACCGCATGTCTGTTCCAGCTCCCCCGTAAGAGGCGGTCGGGCCGTGACCGCCTCGGGGGGGCTCAGAGTCCCATCGTGAGTCGCGCGCTGGCCTTCTCGAAACGGTCCTTGAGGCCAGCCAGCTTGTCCGTGAAGGTCGCCAGCTCGCGAGCGTCGAATTCCTCGAAGATGAAGCTGAAGATCTGCGCCTGCTGAGCTTCCAGCTCGGCGAACTGCTCCGATGTCTTGGTGGTGAGCGACATCCGGACCACGCGCGCATCGTTGGGGGCGGGCTTGCGTTCCATGAAGCCCTTCTTCTCGAGCAGCTTCGACTGAGTCGTGACGAACGAAGGGTCGACGTGCAGCCGCTTGGCCGCCGCATTCACGGCGACTCCCTCGCCTTGATCCAGCTCGGAGATCGCCATCAGGATCATCCATTGCGGGCCACTGATGCCGATTCTCTTGGCCCAGAAGTACCTCAGCTCCTCCAGATGGACGTTGATCGTGGAGATCTCCCGGGCGAAGCGAAGAATGGCGTCGCGATTCTTCGGCAGATGTTCGGCAGTCTTCGGTTGCGCGTCCGCTTCCACAGGTGCGGCAGACATGTTCTTCAAGGGCGCCATTGCTCAGGAGTTCCAGTACGAAGCTCGACCCTAAAGAAAAAAAATCCGCAACAAAATCACTTATCTAGGAGGACATCGGCCGTCCCCCGTGCGCTGCACAACAAGCTGCCATTGTGTTGCCCCCAAGACACATTTCGGCTTCATTCAATTACCTGACTGCATAAACTATTTTGCTTACCGAATGAGCGAAGGCATAGTTCCTGATGACGGTGGGGGGTTACTCGATCGTCCCGTGACAGGTGGTTCGCTTAAGTCCCTCGCGTGATGCGGGTGTGTCCGATGGCGCGAAGCGGCTGAAGCGGTTTTTCGGGAGCAGAGGAAGCGGATCGTCCTGGGGGATCTTGGTCCGGTTCTTTCTCAAAAGAGCAACTTGGAGGTTTAAATGAAGACGGTTAAGAGCCTTGTCCTCGGCTCGGCGGCAGTTCTGCTCGCCATGTCCGCGGCTCAGGCGGCCGACCTTCCGATCAAGGCCAAAGCGGTCGAGTATGTGAAGGTTTGCTCCCTGTATGGTGCGGGCTTCTACTACATCCCCGGCACCGACACCTGCATCAAGCTGGGCGGCTATCTCCGCGCTGAAACGGCGATCGCCACGAACAGCGACTTCAACGGCACGTTCAGCGGCCAGGGTGGTGCGCATAACCGCCTGAGCAACTACTACACGGCCCGCGCTCGTCAGGACATCAACATCGACACGCGCACGGCGACCGAGTACGGCGTGGTCCGTACCTTCGCTGACCTGACCTTCAGCTGGACCTCCGGCGGCTATGCCGGCACGGGTTCGGCCACCGGTGCGACCGCTTACTCGACGGCTGGTGCGCCGGGCGCACAGGCTGACGGCAATATCGCGCAGGGTTCGGTCGGCGTGTACTATGCCTTCATCCAGTTCGCCGGCTTCACCATGGGTAAGGCCGTGTCGCAGTTCGACACGCCCTGGGTGAACTATCCGGGCAACAACTTCGACGGTCTCGCCGGCGGCGGCGGCACGGTCACTGGCGTCAATCAGTTCAGCTACACCGCTGACTTCGGCTCCGGCATCACGGCCACCGTTTCGGCTCAGGATGCGACCGCCTACTACCAGAACAACCTCTGGAACGTGGCGGGTTCGACGGCGGCTGGCGTGATCGGTGGTGCTTACGGCACCAGCAACTACGGCGGCAACGTCTCTCCGGACTTCGTCGGTATGGTCCGTGTCGACCAGGCCTGGGGTCTGTTCCAGGCGTCGTTCGCGGCGCATGACAACCATGTCGCTTACTACGGCGCGTCCGAGACCTCCGGCCACCCGGCCGACAAGTGGGGCTGGGCGGCTCAGCTGGCCCTGTCGATCAAGAACATCCCGACCGGACCTGGCGACACGATCAACGTGCAGGGCGTCTACACCAACGGTGCGAGCCGCTACAACATCCAGAGCCTGATGCCGAACAGCTACGCGATGTACGGCAGCACGGGTCTGGCTGGTGCCTACCAGAGCCTCGGCATTGCCGGCGTGGGCGACTCGGTGTTCACCACGGGTGGCGAGCAGCAGCTGACCACGACCTACGGTGTGCGCGGTGCGTACACCCACAACTGGAACCCGGCCTGGAACACTGCGATCTACGGGTCTTGGGCTGCCGTCCGCTACAACGGCACGGCCAAGGGCCTGATCTGCACCAGCCCCGGCGTGGTTGCGACCTTCAACGCGGGTTCGACCTGTAATCCGGACTTCGATCTGGCCACCATCGGCCTGATCACGCGCTGGACCCCGGTCAAGAACCTGACCTTCTCGGCCGACTTCGCCTACTCGTGGCTCGACCAGAAGCACTCGGGTTCGGTCACGGCCCCGGCTGCCGCCGCTGTCGCCAAGCCGGCTGCGGTGTATGAGCTGAAGGATCAGCAGTCGGCTGTCCTGCTGCTCCGCGCTCAGCGCAACTTCTGATCCAGACCGTCTCACGACGGTTTGACCAACCCCCGGCAGGCAACTGCCGGGGGTTTTTCTTTGCCTCGCCAGCGCGTGCTCCAGCACCGAGACCCGCATTCCTCACCGTGCCGCTTTGTCGCTGACAAACATGCTGCAGACCCGCCCGAGAACCACACCGCGCGGCCACGCGACGCAATACGATCTGGATGGAATTTCGCGACCGCCTCGTGGCCATGCGGCTCAAACATCCGTGAGAGGCGGTCAGCGGGTTCGCTCGGTTCGACCGCGCGTTTGAGCCAAGCTTGGCCTGCGTGATCTCGGGCGGGCGAGGGCCCGTGCCACGATCGCCGGGATGACGGGGCCAGAGAGTTTGAGCCTCGCGCTCGCCGCGGTTCTCGACGTCCGTCCTGCTGCATTCCCGCCACGACCGCGACACGCATTCGGCGGCGAAAGTCTTCCCCGACACATTACTCTTGGAGATCCGGCGACCGCGCGCCGTGCCGCGGCCGTGCCACATGCGTGATCCGGCCGGTCACGAGAATGGTCCGATAAAGCACCAACTCTGCCTCGCGATCGTTCCCACTGCAACGCTATGCGCGGGCACTGTGGTGCAGCTGGAGACGGGCTGACCGTTGGGGCGGTCGTTCGATGTCGAGCCGGGCCGGTCTGAACTGAGCAATTTGGAGGTTAGTATGAAGACTGTGAGGAGCCTTGTTTTGGGCTCAGGGGCGGCGTTGCTCGCCATGGGTGGGGCTCAGGCCGCCGACCTTCCGATCAAGGCCAAAGCGGTCGAGTATGTCAGGGTCTGCTCGATGTACGGCGCCGGATTTTTCTACATTCCGGGCACCGACACCTGCATCAAGCTCGGCGGCTATCTGCGGGTCGAGGCCGGCTTCGGCACGAATACGATCTTCCAGAATGCCGTGAACGGCGTCGCCGGCGGGCGAAATCGTCTCAGCAACTACTACACGACGCGTTCGCGCGCCGACCTCAACATCGACACCCGCACCGCGACCGAATATGGCGTCGTGCGCACCTTCTTCGACGGTGTCTTCCAGTGGACCGGGGGCAGCTATGCCGGTACCGGCTCCGCCACGGGCGCAACTGCCTATTCGACGGCGGGCGCGCCTGGAGCGCAGGCTGACGGCAACATCGCGCAAGGCGGGATCGGCGTCTTCTATGCCTTCATCCAGTTCGCCGGCTTCACCATGGGTAAGGCCGTGTCGCAGTTCGACGCGCCCTGGGCCAACTACCCCGGCAACAATTTCGACGGTCTGACGGGAGGCGGCGGCACCATCACCGGCGTCAACCAGTTCACCTACACCGCGGATTTCGGCTCGGGCATCACGGCCGCGATCTCGGCCCAGGATGCGACGCAGTATTCGCAGTCGCAGATCTGGAATACGGCGGGACAGACGGCCGCCGGCGTGCTCACCGGCAGCTATGGCACGTCGAATTTCGGCGGCAACGTCGCGCCCGACATCGTCGGCATGGTGCGCGTCGATCAGGCCTGGGGCCTGTTCCAGGCGTCCTTCGCGGCGCACGACAATCACGCCGCCTTCTTCGGTGCCAACGAGACGACCGGGCATCCAGCCGATAAATGGGGCTATGCCGGTCAGCTCGCCCTGTCGATCAAGAACATCCCGACCGGCGCCGGCGACACCATCAATCTGCAGGGCGTCTACACCAACGGTGCCAGCCGCTACAACTTCCAGAGCCTCGCGCCGATCAACTACGCGATGTACGGCGGCAGCAACATGGCCGGCGCTTTCCAGAGCCTGGGCTTCGCCGGCGTGTCAGATTCGGTGTTCGGGGCGAATACCCAGCAGCAGCTGACCACCACCTACGGCTTCCGGGGTGCCTTTACCCACAACTGGGATCCGTTCTGGAATACGGCGGTCTACGGCTCCTGGAGCGGCGTCAGATACAACAACACCGCGAAGGGACTGATCTGCAACGGTGCGGGCATGGTCGCTCTCGGAATCACGCCTGCGAATTGCAACCCCGACTTCAACATCTCGACGGTGGGTGTGATCACGCGCTGGACGCCGGTCAAGAATCTGACCTTCTCTGCGGACGTCGCTTGGACCCGGCTGGACCAGAAGTTCACCGGCGTGGCGAACGCACCGGCGGTCGCGGCGGTCGCCAAGCCGGCCACGACCTACCAGTTGAAGGACCAGGACTCGGTCTCGCTGCTGGTGCGTGCCCAGCGCAACTGGTAAGTGCGGGCGAATGGCGAATAGGGAGTAGCGAATAGCAGTTGACGACGGAGCGGAGCCCAGGCTTCGCTACTCGCTACTCGCTACTCGCTACTCGCTACTCGCTACTCGCTACTCGCTACTCGCTACTCGCTACTCCACCACAGCGCCGCGGCGCAGATCGGCCTCGATCTGCAGCCGCGAGCCGCCGCCGAAGCGGGCGCGATAGACCTGCAGGTTCTCCATCACCCGCTGCACGTAGTTGCGGGTCTCCGCGAACGGGATCAGCTCGACCCAATCCACCGCGTCCACCTTCGGATCGCGTGGGTCGCCATACCGCTCGACCCATTTCCGTACGCTGCCGCGGCCGGCATTGTAGGCCGCGAACGTCATGATGTACGAGCCGCGATAGTCCTCGAGCAGGCCGCCAAGCTCGGCCGCGCCGAGCTGCGCGTTGTAGACCGGGTCGGTCTTCATCCGGTTCAGATCGAAGCTGACGCCGGCGCGCTTGCAGACGTAGCGACCCGCATCCGGCGTGACCTGCATGAGCCCGTAGGCCTGAGCCGGCGAGACCACGGCCTGGTTGAAGGCGCTCTCCTGGCGCGCGATCGAGAAGATCACGCTCTGTTCGACCTCCGGCCCGAGCGCCCGGAACGCGGGGATGCCCGTGACCGGATAGGCGTAATGATCGAACGGCAGTCCGCGATTGAGCGCGGCCTTGCCGACCAGCAGCATCGCTCGCGCATCGCTGTTTCGCGCGGCGATTTCCGCGATTCCGACCAGCACGTCGGGGTCGCCGTTATCGCCCATGTCGGCGAAGATCGGGATCGCGACCTCGCCCTCGTCGAGCTCGTAGAGCAGTTGTACCGCGCGCACCACCTCGAGCCGTTCGACGCCGCGTCCGCGGCCGCTCGGCGCGGCATTGAGGCCGAGCTGCGGCAGGCCGAGCTTCGCGCGCGCCAACTGTCCGTAGTAGCTCGTGGACTGCTCGGCGGCCGACGTATAGGCCGCGCGCGCCTCCTGCATGCGCCCCATCGCTTCTGCCGCGCGGCCCTGCCAATAGCCGGCCCGAGCCAGGGTGGTCGGATTGACGCTGCCGACGCCGATCCGTGCAAAGTGCTGGGCCGCGGTGGCCGGATCGTTGAGGAAACGCAGCGCGATCCAGCCCGCGGTGAATTCCTGCTCGGTCTTGTAGATGTCGCGGTTCGGCAGCGCCGCGTCGCGCGCGATCAGGTAGGCGCTGCGATATTCGCCGGTGTCGATCATCTTGCGCGCCAGCAGTCGGCGCTCGATCCACCATTCGTCCAGATTGTGCAGGCGGCCGGGATCCTTGGGCGCGTTCAGCATCAGCTGCGCCGCCTCGGCGAATTTTTCGTCGCGCCGCAGCAGCTGGATGCGGCTGAAGATGTAGCCTGCATCGCCGTGGAGTTCGCGCGGCACGGCATCGAGCAGGCTCTGGCTGTTGGAGGCTTTGCGATAGGCCGCGATTCGCGCTTTCGCGAGCGCCACGTGGCCCGAGCCAAGCCGCCGGGCAGCGCGCATCGCGGCCTCGTGCTCGCTGCCATACAGCAGCGTGTCCATCCGCGCCTTGTGATCGCCGCCGGACAGCAGGGCGCCGTACTGATCCAGAATGTTGTTCTCGGTCTCCTCGGACATCGCGTCGTTGCGCCAGGCATCGCGCACCAGGCGCTCGGCATTGGCGCGGTCGCCGCGATTGAGCATCACCCGGGCCAGCGCGAACTTGCCCTTGGCCGACAGCGGCGATTCGTTCTCGAACCAAGACCACACCACGGCATCGTCGCGCTTGTCGTCCCACAAGGCGGCCTCGAGCCGGCGCCGCAGGAAGGTCTGTGACGGCCAGGACGGATTGGCGGTGATGAACGCGCGGTAGCGCTCCACGCTGGCATTGTTGTTGTCGCTGCGCAGGATCACCCACTCCGCGAGCTTGCGCGCCACGGGATCCGAGATCGCCTGCACGACCTCGGTGGCATCGCTGGGCTTGCGCTTGCGGACGAGCTCGATCACGTTTTCGAGCGCGTCCTTGTCGGACTGCGAGGTCGAGGACGTCACGGCGATCGCAGCCGGCACCACGAGCTTGCGGGAGGCGGGCAGGGCGGCATGCTGGCGGGCCGGCAGGCTTGCAGCCGCCGCGCTGGGGGTGATGTCCCTCGGGGCCGCGCGCGGCGTCTCGCCGGCGCCTTTGGGGCTGCTCTTGACCTCGGCCTTCGCTTCGGCCCGCGCGTCGACCTCGCTCTTGGTCCCGGCGGCCTCGTGGGTGTTCGTCTTCGGAACCGCGCTGCGCGCGATCGGACGCGCCTTCGGCACCGGAACCTTGGTCGCGGGAGCCTTGGATCCCGAAACCTTGGACCCAGCGGCCTGGTCCTTGGCGAGAGCGCTATGTCCGGCGAGAGCCCATCCGAGTGTCAGGCCGGCGGCCAAGGACACCGAGAGTGACACCGACAGGGCGGTCGATCGCAATGCAGTGGCGCGGGCAGAAAAGGGCACGGCGTTCCTTTTGCGGCGGATGACTTCGATCCCCTGACCAACATGGGTCTATCGAAAAGGTGAACAAATCCTAAATATACCGGGAAGGACTGCAACCTGCGCCAACACCGCGGCGAAATCACGACCGAAGGGCGGCGTGCGGGCCGTGGGGCTTCAGCGAAGGGTGATCGCGGGCCTCGCCAAAGCGATTCGCGCGATTCGTGTGCCTGTTGAGAAGGCAGCCCAGCCGCGGGCGGGCCTTCCGCCCCGTCGGTAGACCCGGTATGAAGTGGCTCGCACAGGGGCCAAACGGCGTTTGGGAGGGAGTTTCATGGCAGCCAAGACGAATTTCCGGGGTTCTTTCACCGCCTTGGTCACTCCTTTCAAGAACGGGTCCGTGGACGAGGCCGCTTTTCGCAGCCTTGTGAACTGGCAGATCGACGAGGGCACCAACGGCCTCGTGCCGGTCGGCACGACGGGCGAGAGCCCGACGCTCAGTCATGACGAGCACAAGCGGGTGGTCGAGTGGTGCATCGCCGAGTCCCGGGGACGCGTGCCCGTCGTCGCCGGCGCCGGCTCCAATTCGACCAAGGAGGCGGTCGAGCTCGCCCAGCACGCCGAGAAGGCGGGGGCGGACGCGGTGCTGGTGGTGACGCCCTATTACAACAAGCCGACGCAGGAAGGCCTGTATCAGCACTTCAAGGCGATCAACGACGCGATCGGCATTCCGATCATCATCTACAATATTCCGCCGCGCTCGGTGATCGACATGTCCGTCGACACCATGAAGCGCCTGTTCGAGCTGAAGAACATCGCCGGCGTGAAGGATGCCACCGCGAGCATGGTGCGGGTGTCGCAGCAGCGCGCCGCGATGGGCGAGGAGTTCAACCAGCTCTCGGGCGAGGATGCGACGATCATCGGCTACATGGCGCATGGCGGCCATGGCTGCATCTCGGTGACGTCGAATGTCGCGCCGCGGCTGTGCTCGGAATTCCACCAGGCCTGGCAGAAGGGCGATGTCGCGACGGCGCTGAAGATCCACGACAAGCTGATGCCGCTGCACACCAATCTGTTCATCGAGTCCAACCCGGCCCCGGTGAAATACGCGCTGTCGCTGCTCGGCAAGATCGAGGAGAAGCTGCGGCTGCCGATGGTGCCGGTGTCGGAGCCGACCCGGGTCGCGGTGCGCGAGGCGATGGTTCATGCCGGACTGATCAACTGAGCCGACGTATCTGAGGGGGACGCGAGCATGTTGAAGGAATTCCGTGAATTCGCGATGAAGGGCAACGTCGTCGACCTCGCCGTCGGCGTCATCATCGGCGCGGCCTTCGGCGCCATCGTCACCTCGCTCGTCGCCGATGTCATCATGCCGATCATCGGCGCCATCACCGGCGGCCTCGATTTCTCGAACTACTTCATCCCGCTGTCCAAGACGGTCAATGCGAGCAACCTTGCGGACGCGAAGAAGCAGGGTGCCGTGCTGGCCTATGGACAGTTCCTGACCTTGACCCTGAACTTCTTCATCATCGCTTTCGTGCTGTTCATGATCATCCGTGTGATAAACAGGTTGAAGCGGAACGAAGCGGCAGCCCCCGCGGCGCCGGCGAAGCCCTCGGCCGAGGTCGAGCTGTTGACCGAGATCCGTGATCTCCTGAAAAAGTCCTGATGGCTGAAAAGAACGAACCCAAGATCACGGTCGCCGCCGAGAATCGCAAGGCGCGGTTCAACTACGCGATCGAGGACACCATCGAGGCCGGCATCGCGCTGACCGGCACCGAGGTGAAGTCGGTCCGCGGCGGCAAGTCGACGATCGCGGAATCCTATGCGGATTCGCGCAACGGCGAGATCTGGCTGATCAACGCCAACATTCCGGAATATCTGCAGGCCAATCGCTTCAATCACGAGCCGAAGCGGCCGCGCAAGCTGCTGCTGCATCGCAAGCAGATCAACAAGCTGATGGGCGCGGTCGAGCGCGAAGGCATGACGCTGATCCCGCTGAAGCTCTATTTCAACGAGCGGGGCCGCGCCAAGCTGCTGCTCGCCGTCGCCAAGGGCAAGAAGCTGCACGACAAGCGCGAAAGCGAGAAGAAGCGCGATTGGGGCCGCGAGAAGGGCCGGCTGCTGCGGGCGCGCGGCTAACGAGACCTTTGCCGCGCGCTCCTCGGCGGCACGCCTGAGCCTTGGGAAAGCATCCGATGAATCAGAAGAACCTCTTGGACGTCGACTGGAGCCGGATTCCGGCTCCGACCGACGACGGCGCAGCCGATCATCTGGTCGGGACGATCATTCCCGCGATCGGACTGCGTGCGACCGACGACACGCTGGTCACGTTGTCCGATCTGCCAGGACGGACCGTCGTGTTCGCCTATCCGCGGACCGGCGAACCCGGCAAGGTGTCGCTCGTCGATGACTGGGACATGATCCCGGGTGCGCGCGGCTGCACGCCGCAGACCTGCAGCTTCCGCGACCTGTTCGGCGAGTTGAAATCGGCCGGCGCCGCGCATGTGTTCGGCCTGTCGACGCAGAGCAATGCCTATCAGACCGAGATGGCCTCACGCCTGCACCTGCCGTTTCCGGTGCTGTCGGACGAAAAGCTCGAGCTGACCAATGCCCTGCGGTTGCCGACGATGGAGATCGCCGGGCTGACCATGATCAAGCGGCTTGCCATGATCGTGGACGACGCCCGCATCACCCACGTGTTCTATCCGGTGTTTCCACCGGACAGGAACGCGGGCGACGTGCTGGCGTGGCTGAAGGACAACCGCGCATCTGCCGCGTGAGGATAAGGGCGGGCCGAACTAATCCAGATCCGCCTTCACGCGCGCGAACACGGCGTGGAACATCTCGGTCGTGAGCACGCCGGTGTTCGTATTGTAGCGTGAGCAGTGATAGCTGTCGTACAGCCGGATCCCGCCGGCCTGGTGCACGGCGCCATGGGCGAACGGCGCCGCGACCGCGCGCAAGCCCAGCAGCTTCAGCAGCGTGTCGTGGGAGACGCGGCCGAGCGCGACGATGCTGCGCAGCCGAGGCATCGCGGCGATGGTGGCGCCGAGGAAGCTCCGGCATTGGTTGATCTCGGCCGGCAGCGGCTTGTTCTGCGGCGGCACGCAGCGCACCGCGTTGCTGATTCGGCAGTCCACCAGCGTCAGCCCGTCGTCGGGGCGGGCTTCGAAGCGGCCTTCTGCAAATCCGTAGTGCAGCAGCGTCCCGTAGAGCAGCTCCCCGGCATAGTCGCCGGTGAACGGGCGCCCGGTGCGATTCGCACCCTGCAGCCCTGGCGCGAGGCCGACGATCAGGAGGCGCGCGTCGGGATCGCCGAACGACGGCACCGGGGCGTTGAACCATGACGGCTCACGCGCGCGCTGCGCCTCGCGGAACTCAACGAGGCGAGGGCACAGCGGACAGTCTCGATCGGGATTGGTCGAAGACGGGGCAGGCGGCGCAGGCTGAGTGCCCGTCCGCCTAGTCCTCGAAATCGTCATCGTTGGGCGTGGCGGTGGTGGTGGTCGTGGCGCGGGCGGGCGCCGTGGTCGAGCGCTGCAGGAATTGCGGGGAATGGTGGCGCGGCTCGCGCGGGGCGGGGCGCTCCGACGGGTCGCGGCCGAGCTTGGACTGCAACTCCATGAGGTCGGTGAAGACGTCGGCCTGGCGGCGCAACTCGTCGGCGATCATCGGCGGCTGGCTGGAGATGGTCGAGATCACGGTGACGCGAACGCCGCGGCGCTGCATCGCTTCGACCAGCGAACGGAAGTCGCCGTCGCCCGAGAACAGCACCATCTGGTCGATATGCTCGGCGAGTTCCATGGCATCGACGGCGAGCTCGATGTCCATGTTGCCCTTGACCTTGCGCCGGCCGCTGGCGTCGATGAATTCCTTCGTCGCCTTGGTGACGACCGTATAGCCGTTGTAGTCGAGCCAGTCGATCAAGGGCCGAATCGACGAGTACTCCTGATCCTCGATGATCGCGGTGTAATAGAACGCGCGGAGCAGCGTGCCGCGGCTCTGAAATTCCTTGAGCAGGCGCTTGTAGTCAATGTCGAAGCCGAGCGTCTTGGCCGTGGCGTATAGGTTGGCGCCGTCAATGAAGAGCGCAATCTTGTTGGTCGAAGATGACATTCAGTGTCTCGCGTTCAGTTAGATTCTATTTTTGGCGCGACTCCAGTCGGTCGCGCATTCCATTTCAAGATACTGCCAAGGCGTCGGCGGTCCATCTGGTGTGAGGTTACCGCAAACAGGAGTGGTCGGGGCAACAAAGGCGCACTTGTGACGACGTAATGAAGCGTTTTCTTGTCCAAGGCCCGAATTCCACGGGTCTGGACGGAGCGCCAGTCAAGGTTGCCGAATTCGGTACTCCTTGCCCCTTACCGAACCCTGACGCCAGTTTTGCCTTGCGAAAGCCGGCCAGCCTCTATAACTAGCCCAGCATAATCAGCATATTAAGCACACAAAGGACCGGAGCGACAATGGCGCGCGTCACTGTGGAAGATTGTATCGATAAAGTCGACAACCGGTTCGACCTGGTTCTCCTGGCCGCGCATCGCGCGCGCATGATCTCATCAGGATCGCAACTTACAATTGATAGAGATAATGACAAGAATCCCGTCGTCGCACTCCGGGAAATTGCGGATTCGACCATTTCTCCCGAGGATCTGAAGGAAGAGCTGGTGCATTCGCTGCAGAAGTTCGTCGAGGTCGACGAGCCGGAGCCGGACACGGTGCCGCTGATCGGCTCGGCCGGTGCCAGCGTCGATGCCGACGACACCGAGGTCGCCGTCGAGCGCATGACCGAGGAAGAGCTGCTGAAGGGCCTCGAGGGCCTCGCTCCGCCGGAAGAGCAGCCGGAAGAGGACGAGTGACGGTCTCGTCACCGTCAGCGCGAGCTCCAGCTAACTTGTGAGAATGTGAAGGCCCGGACCACGTCCGGGCCTTTGCATTTGAACGTGATTCCGTGATTACCATAGGGCTGCGCCAAGCGCCTGCCATCCGGCAGATTTGGTCACGAAGATAAAGGTTTAGTCATTTTCCATGGTGGTTTCGGGCCACACTCCTCAGCAGATGCAGGCGGCGGCCGAATCGGCCGCGTTGGCGCCTCCGCCGCCGGCTGAGCGGCCGCGGCCGCCGAAGCCGCGCTCCCGCATGATGCGGCAGTACGATCTCGTGGAACGGGTCCGCTCCTACAATCCGGATACGAACGAGGATCTGCTCAACCGCGCCTACGTGTACGCCATGAAGGCGCATGGGTCGCAGACCCGCGCGTCGGGCGACCCGTATTTCACGCATCCGCTCGAGGTCGCGGCCATTTTGACCGACCTGAAGCTGGACGACGCCACCATCGTCGCGGCGCTGCTGCACGACACGATCGAGGACACCGAGGCGACCCGCGCCGAGATCGACCGCTTCTTCGGCCCCGAGATCGGTGCGCTCGTCGAAGGCTTGACCAAGCTGAAACGGCTCGAGCTGGTCTCGCGCGAGGCCAAGCAGGCCGAGAATCTGCGCAAGCTCCTGCTGGCGATCGCCGACGACGTGCGTGTGCTACTGGTCAAGCTCGCGGATCGCTTGCATAACATGCGCACGCTGGAGTTCGTGCCGGAGGCATCGCGGCGGCGGATTGCCGAGGAGACGCTCGACATCTACGCGCCGCTGGCGGGCCGGATGGGCATGCAGGAGATGCGCGAGGAACTCGAGGATCTCTCGTTCCGGACGCTCGACCCGCAGGCCTACAGCGTGGTGATGCAGCGGCTCGATGCGCTGGCGGAGCGCAACCGCAACCTGATCGGCGAAATCGAGAGCCAGCTGGCCCGCAAGTTTCGCGAGCACGGCCTCACCGCGCGGGTGTTCGGCCGCCGCAAGCGGCCATTCTCGATCTGGACCAAGATGGAACGCAAATCCATCGGCTTCGAGCAGCTGTCCGACATCTTCGGCTTTCGCGTCATCATGCCGGATCTGGAATCCTGCTATCGTGCGCTCGGTATCGTGCATACGACCTGGCCTGTCGTGCCCGGCCGCTTCAAGGACTACATCTCGACGCCGAAGCAGAACGACTATCGCTCGATCCACACGACCGTGATCGGCCCGGGCAAGCAGCGCGTCGAGCTGCAGATCCGCACCGAGGAGATGGATCAGATCGCCGAGCTCGGCATCGCCGCCCACGCCTTCTATAAGGACGACCTCGCCTCGCCGACGGAACGGCTGAAGCGCGAATCGAACGCCTTCGCCTGGCTCCGCCACACCATCGGCATCCTTTCGGAGAGCGCCAACCCCGAAGAGTTCCTCGAGCACACCAAGCTCGAGCTGTTTCACGATCAGGTGTTCTGCTTCACGCCGAAGGGCAAGCTGATCGCGCTGCCACGCCACGCAAACGTGATCGACTTCGCCTATGCGGTGCATACCGACGTCGGCAACAGCGCCGTCGGCTGCAAGATCAACGGCAAGTTCGCGGCGCTGTCGTCGGAGCTGCAGAACGGCGACGAGGTCGAAGTGCTGACGTCGGATGCGCAGTCGGCGCCGCCCTCGGCCTGGGAGACGCTCGCCATCACCGGCAAGGCACGCGCCGCCATCCGGCGCGCCACCCGAACCGCCGTGCGCGATCAATATGCCGGGCTGGGCCGGCGCATCGTCGAACGTCTGTTCGAACGGACCAAGCTCGAATATGCCGACGACAAGCTCAAGGGCGCGCTGCCGCGTCTGGCGCGCGCCTCGATCGAGGACGTGATGGCGGCGGTCGGCCGCGGCGAGATCAAGGCCTCCGACGTCGCGCGCGCGATGTATCCGGACTACAAGGAAGAGCGCGTCGTGCGCTATGGCGCCAAGAAGACGGCCGCCGCGCCGGCGGCCAAGGCTGCCGCGCCCGCGGCCGAGCCCCACCGCGGCCCGTTCGCCATCCCGATCAGCGGGCTCAATTCCGGCCTGCCGGTGAAGTTCGCGCCGAACGGTGGCGCCGTGCCGGGCGACCGCATCGTCGGCATCGTGACGCCGGGCGAGGGGATCACGATCTATCCGATCCAGTCGCCGGCGCTGAAGGATTTCGAGGAGGAGCCGGAGCGCTGGCTCGACGTGCGCTGGGATGTCGATGAGACCTCGCCGCAGCGCTTTCCGGCGCGCATTCGCGTCGAGAACGTCAACGAGCCCGGCAGCCTCGCCCAGGTCGCCACCGTGATCGCCGAGCATGACGGCAACATCGACAACATCAGCATGAGCCGCCGCTCGCCTGATTTCACCGAGCTCACGATCGATCTCGAGGTCTACGACCTCAAGCATCTCTCGGCGATCATCAACCAGTTGCGCGCCAAGACCATCGTGGCGCGGGTCGACCGGGTGAATGGCTAATCTGCGGGGATGGCTGCGGCGTTCTGCTTCGGGATGCGCTAAACAAGCCGTAGTCTATTCGAAAGTCCTGCGAGCCGGCCCATGTCCGATCCGTCAAAGTCACATCCTCCGAAGCTGCGCCTCGGCGTCAACGTCGACCACATCGCCACCTTGCGAAATGCCCGCGGCGGCCGCAGCCCCGATCCGGTGCGCGCCGCGCTGCTCGCGATCGAGGCCGGGGCCGACGGCATCACGGCGCATCTGCGCGAGGACCGCCGGCACATCCGCGACGACGACATGGCGCGGCTGAGGGCCGAGATCTCCAAGCCGCTGAACTTCGAGATGGCGGCCACCGAGGAGATGGTGCGGATCGCGCTGGCGACGCGCCCGCATGCCTGCTGCCTGGTGCCGGAGCGGCGCGAGGAGCTGACCACCGAGGGCGGCCTCGACGTGGTCGGCCAGCACAAGGCGCTGGCGCCGGCGATCGCCCGGCTGAGCGATGCCGGCATCCGGGTGTCGCTGTTCATCGCCGCCGACCCGGCGCAGATCGAGATGGCGGCGCGACTGCGCGCGCCCGTGATCGAGATCCACACCGGCGGCTGGTGCGATGCCATCACCGACGGCCACCACGACAAGGCGGAGGTGGAGTGGGAGCGGATCGTGACCGGCGCCCGGCAGGCCTATGCGGCCGGGCTCGAGGTCCATGCCGGCCACGGGCTCGACTATGTCACCGCCGAGCGGATCGCGGCGTTGCCGGAGATCGTCGAGCTCAACATCGGCTACTTCATGATGGGGGAGGCGCTGTTCGTGGGCCTCGCCGAGACCGTCCGGACCATGCGCGCGGCCATGGATCGTGGCCGGGCGCGGCTGGGGACATCGGCATGATCATCGGCATCGGCTCCGACCTGATCGACATCCGCCGCGTGGCCGAGGTGATGGACAGGCACGGCGAGCGCTTCCTGAACCGGATCTTCACCGCGGCCGAGCGAGCCAAGGCCGAGCGGCGGGCCAAGAACGAGAAGATGGTGGTCGCCACCTACGCCAAGCGGTTCGCCGCCAAGGAGGCCTGCGCCAAGGCGCTCGGCACCGGAATCCGTCACGGGGTGTGGTGGCGCGACATGGGCGTCGTCAATCTGCCCGGCGGCCGGCCGACCATGCAGCTCACGGGTGGCGCGGCCGAACGGCTGAAGGCGCTGACCCCCGAGGGCCACGAGCCGCGCATCGACCTGTCGATCACCGACGACTGGCCGCTGGCGCAAGCCTTCGTCATAATTTCGGCGGTGCGCCGCGAGACATCCTGAAGGGCGGCCGCCCCGCAGGAAAAACAAAAATGCGATCGATTCCAGCGAGTTATGTAGTTTTGATACGGCGATTGATTGCGCGGCCCCGCGCAGTCGTCTAAAACCCGCCGGGATCGAACCGGCTGCATCACGGGCGGATTCTGGGTCAAACCGGAGTTGGCCTTAACCACCAGAATCAGGACAGACTCCCTTAAGCCGCGGAACGGTATGGTGTTCGCGGACGGAGGGGTGTTCGGCAACGGCTGGCGAATCGTCGGACCATTCGCCAAGGGACATTGAAAGAGCGATGAGCGTGACCTCCGGAACCAAGACTGAGAGCGGCCTCGGTGAAACCGTTCGTGTCGTCGTTCATGCGCTGCTGATCGCGTTGGTGATCCGCACCTTCCTGTTCCAGCCGTTCAACATCCCCTCGGGATCGATGAAGGCGACCCTGCTGGTCGGCGACTATCTGTTCGTATCGAAATATTCGTACGGCTATAGCCACTACTCGATTCCGCTGTCGCCCCCGATTTTCTCGGGCCGCATCTTCGGCTCGGAGCCGAACCGCGGCGACATCGTCGTGTTTCGTCTGCCCAAGGACGACACCACCGACTACATCAAGCGGGTGATCGGCCTGCCTGGCGACCGCATCCAGGTGCGCGAAGGGCTGCTCTACATCAACGACAAGCCGGTGCAGCGCGAGCGGCTCTCCGATTTCATCGGCGAGGATCCCTGCGGGCAGCCGGACTCGACCGCGCGCGTCAAGCGCTGGAAGGAGACCCTGCCGAACGGCGTCAGCTATGAGACGCTGGACTGCGTCGACAATGGCTATGTCGACAACACCGCGGTGTATACCGTGCCGGCCGGCAACTTCTTCATGATGGGCGACAACCGCGACAACTCGACCGACAGCCGCTTCCTCAGCCAGGTCGGCTACGTGCCGTTCGAGAACATCGTCGGCCGTGCGCAGCTGATCTTCTTTTCCATTGCCGAAGGCGAGCATGCCTGGGCGTTCTGGCGCTGGCCGGTATCGGTGCGCTGGAATCGAATCTTCAAATTCGTGCGATGATCGACGACTCACCCGAAATCCAGACCACGCAGGCTGCCGCATCGAGCCCGCAACCCGGCACGGGTGCGCTGGAGGCAACGCCCAAGGCCGCGTCGCGGCCGAAGTCCGAGATCAAGCCTGAGCAGAAGAGCGAGCCCAAGGCCGAGCCCAAGACCGAGCCAAAGGCCGATTCCAAGACCGACGCGAAGCCGGTCTCCAAGCCAGACATGAAGACCGTCGAGTCCGAATCGGTGCCCGCTCGCCCGACCGAGGATGGGGCGGACCCGACCGCGCTCGTTGCCGAGGCCGATTCCGACGGCAAGCCGCGCAGCAAGGCGAAGGGCGGTCGCCGTACCAAGAGCGCGGGGACCAGCGCCGCCAAGGGCGCCAAGGCCGCGGACAAGGCCGCCAATGCCGCGATCGAGGCGCGCATCGGCCATCACTTTGCCGATCCGTCGCTGCTCAGCACCGCTTTTACCCACGTCTCGGCGCTGAAATCGTCCAAGAAGCGCGGCGACAGCTATCAGCGGCTCGAATTCCTCGGCGATCACGTGCTCGGCCTGATTGTGTCCGACATGCTGTACCGCTCGTTTCCGAGCGCGGACGAGGGCGAGCTGTCGAAGCGGCTCGCCGATCTCGTGCGCAAGGAGAGCTGTGCCGACGTCGCCAAGTCGCTCGGCCTGCTCGACGACATCAAGCTCGGCGCGGTCGGCGCCGGCGCCGGGGCGCGGTTGCGCAAGTCGGTGCTGGGCGACGTCTGCGAGGCGGTGATCGGCGCGATCTTCCTCGACGGCGGCTACACGGCCGCCGCTGGATTCGTCGAGCGCAACTGGACCGAGCGCATGCACAAGCCGCGGCGCCCGCTCCGCGATCCGAAAACGGTGCTGCAGGAATGGGCGCAGGGCAAGGGCCTGCCCACCCCGGTGTACCGGGAGGTGGAGCGCACCGGCCCGCATCACGATCCGCAGTTCCGTGTCGCCGTCGACCTGCCGGGGCTGGAGCCGGCCGAAGGCATCGGCGGCTCCAAGCGGGCGGCAGAAAAGGTGGCGGCATCGGTCATGATCGAGCGCGAAGGCGTCAGCGGCGGCAGCAATGACGGCTGAACAACAATCGGGGCCGGCTGCCGGGACCCGCTGCGGTTTCGTCGCGCTGATCGGCGCGCCCAATGTCGGCAAGTCGACGCTCGTCAACGCGCTGGTCGGCTCCAAGGTCACGATCGTCTCGCGCAAGGTGCAGACGACGCGGGCGCTGATCCGCGGCATCGTCATCGAAGGCGCGTCTCAGATCATCCTGGTCGACACCCCCGGCATTTTCGCGCCGAAGCGCAGGCTGGACCGCGCCATGGTCACGACGGCCTGGAGCGGGGCGCATGATGCCGATCTCGTCTGCGTGCTGCTCGATGCCAAGAAGGGCATCGACGATGAGGCGCAGGCCATCATCGACAAGGCGGCTGCGGTCGCGCACGAGAAGATCCTGGTGGTCAACAAGGTCGACCTGGTGCCGCGCGAGAAGCTGCTGGCGCTGGTCGCGGCTGCCAACGAGAAGCTGTCGTTCGCGCGCACCTTCATGATCTCGGCGATCTCTGGCGACGGGGTCGACGATCTCAGGCGGGCCTTGGCGGAGATGGTGCCGCCCGGTCCGTTCCACTATCCCGAGGACCAGATGTCGGACGCGCCGATGCGGCACCTCGCGGCCGAGATCACCCGTGAGAAGATCTATTCGCATCTGCATCAGGAGCTGCCCTACCAGTCCACGGTCGAGACCGACAGCTGGACCGAGCGCAAGGACGGCTCGATCCGCATCGAGCAGACGATCTTCGTGGAGCGGGACAGCCAGCGCAAGATCGTGCTCGGCAAGGGCGGTGCGACGATCAAGTCGATCGGCGCGCAGGCGCGCAAGGAAATCGCAGAGATCACCGGCGTGCCGGTGCACCTGTTCCTGTTCGTGAAGGTGCGTGAGAACTGGGGCGATGATCCCGACCGCTACCGGGAGATGGGGCTCGAGTTCCCCAGGGAATGACAATGAGCGTGCCGCGCAACGTGTTGTGGTTCGAAGTGCTGCTCTACATCTCGCTGATGCTGGACGCGCTGTCGGTTGCGGTCTCCGACCGGACGCCGACCTTCGACGTAACCGAGGACATGATCACCGCGCAGACCGTGCTCAACGGGGTGGTCATCCTGCTGCTGTTCTATTTCGTCTATCTGGCGGCGCAGCGCCGCAGGAACTGGCCGCGCTGGGTGCTGCTGGGGGCGCTGGTGCTGTCCGACATCTCCCTGGTGCAGGTGATCGGGCAGAAGGGCATGACGCTCGATGCCGGCATCGAGGTCATTTCCTGCGCGCTGACGACGATGGGCTTGTACTATTCGTTCACGGGCGATGCGCGCGGCTGGTTCAACGCGTGACGCGTCGACCGTCGGGGCCGTAGGGCACATCGCACCCACCAAGGTTAGGGGCTGGCGCAGAACGCCGCCAAGACGTCATTGCGAGCGCAGCGAAGCAATCCAGGGCTGCGAACCCGACTCTGGATTGCTTCGCTGCGCTCGCAATGACGGTGTTTGCGGTGGCAGCGCGCACCAGCTACGTTGATTGTCCACCCGCGGACGGCGCTAGGGGACGAGCGCGTGTGGAATCAGTCGGGCGGCTCGTGAGATGGAATGGACCGATGACGGCATCGTGCTGGGCGTGCGGCGGCACGGCGAATCCTCGGCGGTCGTCGAGCTGCTGACCCGCGAGCATGGCCGGCATCTCGGTCTCGTGCGCGGGGCGAGCGGCAAGCGCATGCGGCCGGTGCTGCAGCCGGGCAACACGGTGCGCGCGATCTGGCGCGCGCGGCTCGACGAGCATCTCGGCATGTACGCCATCGACGCGCTGACCTTGCGGGCGGCGGGGCTGATCTCCGCGCAACACGGCGCCTACGGCGTGACGCATCTTGCCTCGCTGGCCCGGCTGTTGCCGGAGCGCGATCCGCACGAAGACATGTACCTGCGGCTCGAACATGCGCTCGATGATTTCGAGGATGCGGGCGGCGCCGCCGCCCACATCGTGCGCTTCGAACTGGCGATCCTCGCCGAACTCGGCTTCGGGCTCGATCTCGACTCTTGCGCTGCGACCGGCGAGACCTCGGACCTGATCTACGTATCGCCGAAGTCGGGCGGCGCGGTGTCGCGCACGGCCGGGGCGCCATGGGCCGACCGGCTGCTGCCGCTGCCGCCCTTCCTGCGCGAGAGCGAGCAGGGCCATGGCTGGTCGCAGCAGGATCTGCTCGACGGTTTCCGGCTGACCGGCATGTTCCTTCTCCGTCACGTGTTGGAGCCGCGCGGGCAGGGCCATTCCGACGCCCGCGAGGGCTTCATCAACGCCGTGACGCGGGCAAGGCCCGCCTCGCGATAGGGCTCGTTTTCGACGTTCGTCGTCATGCGCCCGCGCGCTCGTTCGCCAACGTCGAGACTGACGACACACGCGCCGGCATCACGGCAAAGCTGATCCGGATACCGTCTCCGACTGTGACGTCATTCACATCCGCCTTCACATGACCGACGTAGGATCATGCAACAATCCTGGTTGATGACAAGTTTCACATCATTTTGAAGTTGCGTCGTCCGCGGCTCATGGCGAAGATTGCAGCCCTTCGGCGAGATGCGTTTCGTGCGCGCCTTTTTTCATCACCGTGGGGCATTTCGATCATGAGCGATTTCGAGAACAGCAAATCCAGCAACGGGTTCACGTCCAAGCTGTGGCGTGGAGAGCGCATGACGATGATCGGCTTCGACGTCGCCGAGCCCGAACCCGATCTTGTCGGATTCTCGATCGAGGTGAAGTCGCCGGGCGCGCGGGATTTTTCCCAGTTGCGCAACAGGATCGCGTTTTCCTATCCGGCCGGGGCCGGCGCGGAGGTCGACGGCAACCGGAATTTCCCGTCGACCGAGGCACCGTTCCAGAAATTCCGCTGGATCCACTTTCCCTACCGGCCCAAGGATGGCGTCTATACGTATCGCGTCGCCAAGCAGCACATGCGCAACGACGGCACGCTCGTGGCAGGGACCAGCCTCACGCTCGACATTGCGCAGAGCGCGGTCACCTATGATGGCCTCATCGACATCGGTTTCACCCGCAACTTCGCCTCGTCTCAGGCCTATCGCGATCAGTTCGGCAACAATGCCGAGATCATCCCCGTCGAGAGCCGCGACGGGCCGAGCTTCGAGAAGCTCGACCTCGCCAACGAGGCCGGCGACAGCGTCTATGAGTGGCTGGGGTTCGAGGCCTACGACCTCCTGTTCGGCTTTTTGAAAGACGCCCTGGCGGATCCCGGGCTCACGCTCGACGTGATGGCCTATGACCTCAATGAGCCCGACGTGATCGGCCTGCTGGAGCAGTTCGGTCCGCGGCTGCGCGCGATCATCGACGACTCCAACGCCAAGGATAACAGCCACAAGCTGCCCGGCAGCGCGGAATCGCGCAGCGCCAAGCGCTTCAAGCAGGCGGGTGCTGCCGTGCTGCGCACGCATTTCAGCAATCTCCAGCACAACAAGGTCCTGATCACGCGCCGCAACGGCAAGCCCGAGAAGGTGCTGTGCGGCTCGACCAATTTCACGTTCCGCGGCCTCTATATTCAGGCCAACAACATGCTGGTCTTTCATTCGCCTGATGTCGCCGGGCTGTTCGGCGAGATGTTCGACATCGCCTTCGAGGACCCCTCGCTCTTCCGGAAGAATGATTTCTCCAAGAAATGGCACGCCGTCCATTCCGAGGGAAAGCCGACCGTGCAGCTCTGCTTCTCGCCGCACCAGGCCACCGATCTCTCGCTCAATCCGATCCGGGCCGCGATCGATCAGGCCTCCTCGTCGGTGTTCTACTCGGTCGCGTTTCTGAGCCAGCTCGGCGACGGTCCGACCAAGGAGGCGTTCGACCGCGTGATGGAGCGGCCGATCTTCAGCTACGGCACGGTCGACAAGCGCGGCGCCCTGGAGCTGCGCAAGCCCGACGGCTCGATCGGTCTCGTCGATTTCGCCTATCTCGCGAGCAAGGCGCCGGAGCCGTTCCGCAGCGAATGGTCCGGCGGCAAGGGCCGCAACATCCATCACAAATTCCTGGTGACCGATTTCAGCCTGCCGACAGCGAAAGTGTTCACCGGATCGAGCAACTTCTCGCCGAGCGGCGAGAAGGGCAACGGCGACCATCTCATCATGATCGAGGACCGAAAGATCGCGACCTCCTATGCGATCGAAGCCACCCGCGTGTTCGATCACCTGCAGTTTCGCAATCGGATGCGCGACGCGTTCCACGGCAAGTCCGAGCGGCAGCGCGCTGCATCCGCGCCTGCCGCGATCACGCTGCGCAAGCCGACCGCATTGTCCGGCAAGCCGGCCTGGTTCGAGCGCTTCTATGTCGAGGGGTCGCAGGCTGAACGCGATCGATTGCTGTTCTCGTCCTAGATATCGCTACGGACAGAGTTGGAGACGACCATGCCATTGAATGACTATTCGCTTCTCAAGGGGCGGCCCATCAACAATCGTCTGGCGACGGGAAGCAGTCCGCACTATCAGGTGCAGGTCTCGGCCGGCGGTGAGCTCTATCGTATCGCCATCAATGTCCGCTCCCAGGATGGCAGCGAGGTCGAATTCCTGGTCCGCTCGCGCTTCGAACATCCAATCGTCGACGACCTGAAGGCGTTTTCGGAAGGGCTGCATCCGTTGGAGAGCAAGCCCGGCGGCGTGGCGCTCGATTTCATCCGGGGCAATCTGATGCAGCCATGGGAGCTGAAGCCGCTGCCGCTGTCGGCCGCGGGCCCCGACAACGATCTCAACGAGAAGATCGACGCCTACGTTCAGCGCGCCATGTCCGACGAGACGGCTCTCATCTATGCCTTCGGCGTCGCATGGGGACCGGAGGAGAAGGCGGACCGCTATTTCGGCTTCAAGCCCGGCCGCGGTATCCACGACATCCATTTCAACCAGGGCAATCCGCCCGGCCAATATGCCAAGGACAACGGTCCCTGGCAGGATGGCGGACTGCTCTTCGAGTTTCCCGGCCAGCAGCAATGGGTCGCCATCTTCCTGAAATTCCAGACCCAGGCCTGGCATTCGGACGATGCCAGCGGAGGGGTCATCCTTCCGCCCGATCCCGATTACCCGAACGCGCCGCATACGCCTCCCGACCGCGACCACATTCCGCCGCTCGACGTGCCCGACGGGCTGGTGCGGATCATCGCGGCCTATGTCAACGACGTGCGCACGCCGGAGCACGAGACGGTCACGCTGCTGAACACCGCCGATGTCGACGTCGATCTCACCGGCTGGCAGATCAAGGACAAGCAGAAGAACGCCATGCAACTGAGCGGCATGATCGGGCGCGGCGCCACCCTGGTGGTGCCCATCGTCGCGCCGGTCGCGCTGTCGAACCGGGGCGGCATCATCACGCTGTTGAATGCCGCGGGCGTGAAGGTGCACGGCGTCTCCTATACGCGGGAACAGGCGGCGCAGCCGGGGCGCACCATCCCGTTCCAGTCGTGACCGCGTGTTCGGCGGAGCCGTCTTCTCGGAGCGTGCTCTCTGCTGGCGCAGCGGCGGGGTGACGTGTACTCCTGTCACGTAAGGGCCCAGGCGAAGGGGCTGCAGGTTGCAGTCCTGCGCACAGGCCACGGTGTGAGAGGAGAGCGTCATGGGAGTCCTGGTCGACGGCCAATGGCACGACGTCTGGTACGACACGGCGGCGTCCGGCGGCCGTTTCATCCGCAAGGATTCGGCGTTCCGCAGCTTCGTCACGGCTGACGGCCGTCCGGGCCCATCCGGCACCGGCGGCTTCGCGGCCGAAGCGGGCCGCTATCATCTCTATGTCAGCCTGGCCTGCCCGTGGGCTCACCGCACCCTGATCATGCGCGCGCTGAAGGGGCTCGATGACATGATTTCGGTATCGGTCGTGCACTGGCTGATGCGCGAGCAGGGCTGGACGTTTGCCGAGGGGCCGGGCGTCGTGGCCGACAGCGTCAATCACGCCGGCCTTCTGCATCAGGTCTACACCGCCGCGGAGCCGCATTATTCCGGCCGCGTCACCGTGCCCGTGCTCTGGGACAAGCAAAACCGCACCATCGTCAACAACGAGTCGTCAGAGATCATCCGCATGCTGAACTCGGCGTTCGACGGCGTCGGCGCCAGGCAAGGCGACTATTATCCGCAAGCCCAGCGCGAGGAGATCGACGCCATCAATGCGCGCGTCTACGACACGCTGAACAACGGCGTCTACAAGTGCGGCTTCGCGACCACGCAATCCGCCTATGAGGAGGCGATCGGCCCGCTGTTCGCCACGCTCGACTGGCTGGAGGAGCGGCTGTCGGCGCGCCGCTTCCTGCTCGGCGACACCATGACCGAGGCCGACATCCGGCTGTTCACGACGCTGATCCGCTTCGATGCCGTCTATGTCGGCCACTTCAAGTGCAACATCCGCCGCATCGCCGACTATCGGCATCTTTCAGCCTACACGCGCGATCTCTACCAATGGCCGGGGATTGCCGCGACGGTGAATTTTGAGCACATCAAGCGGCACTACTACGAGAGCCATCGCACCATCAATCCGACCGGCATCGTCCCGGTCGGGCCGCGGCAGGATTTCACCTCGCCGCATGGGCGCGAGCGCCTGGCGGCGAACTGACGGGGATCCATGGCGGGCGAACGCAACCTCGATACGCTGCTGCGCACGATGGCTCCCGAGCTGCAGGATGGCGTCTTCGTGTTCTGCACGCTCAGCGCCGGCGATGCGATTGCCGCGATGCTGTCGCCGCTGATGCTGTTCCGGGAGCGCGAGGGTGACACTCTCATCGTCCGGCGCGAGGACGCCGAACGGGCAGGGCTGGCGTATCGCTTCACCTCGCGCCTGATCACGCTGTCGGTGCTATCAGCGCTCGACGCGGTGGGCTTCCTCGCCAGGGTGACAGCGGCGCTGGCTGCTGCTGGCATCGGTGTCAACGCGGTCTCGGCCTTTCATCATGATCACCTGTTCGTACCCGAAGCGCAGGCAGAGCAGGCAATGCGGGTTCTGGAGGAGATGTCGCGCCGCGCGGCCGTCGGATGATGGCGCAGGGCCACGCCCCGGTCAGGCTTTGCTCCTGGTATGACTTCGCGACCGGTTGCGCCGGGGTGCACCCGGCTTCTTGCGTGATCTCGGCCGAGATCGATGCGCGTTGCGTGCGGCGCGCGGAGCCGGCGGCCGGCGCGGTCCGGTCAGCATTTGCGCGGCTTGCGCGCGCACCATGTCCATCAGCATCATCGCCGCCGGCGACAGGGTGCGGCCCTTCAGGCGCAGGATGCCGAACTGCGCCAGCAGCAGGTCGGATGCGCGTGGCTCTTTCAGCTCGGCCACATTGAGCCGGACCAGCTGACCGGAGGCCAGCTCGTGGGTGACGACCGCATCCCCCGCGACGAGCACGACGTCCGAGCGGACCGCCATTTGCACCAGCAGGCCGGCGTTCTCGGATTCGAGGGCGACATTGAAACCGCGTCCCCGTGGCGCGGCGATCAGGTCGTCCAGCCGCCGGCTGAAGTCCGGCGGCAGCGCGACGGAGGCGAAGTGCTGGCCGGCCAGATCGCGCGCCGACAGCTCCCGTCGCCCCGCCAACGGATGGGTCGGCCGGCAGTAGAAGTAGCCGGGAAGGCTTCCGAGCGGCTCGAGGTCCAGGCTGTCGTCGGTCCTGATGTCGGTGATGTGCGCCAGGAAGAAATCGAGCTTGCCTTGTTGCAGCACGTCCATCAGGGCGCGCCAATTGTCCTGCACCAGCTTGATGCGCACGGATGGATGCTCGGCATACAGCTGCGCCATCGCATCCGGCAGCAGCACTAGGCCCGTGAACGCGCCGACGCCCACCGTCACCTGGCCGGCATCGCCCGAGCGCAACAGCCGCATCTCGCGGCCGAGATCGTCGGCGCCCGACAACAGCGAGCGCGCCCGCGCCACCAGCCGTTCGCCGACCGCCGTGATCTCCACCGAGCGCGAGCTGCGGTCGAACAGCCGCATCCCCGCTTCGTCCTCCAGGGTCTGCAGGCTGCGGCTCAGCGCCGACTGGGTGACATGGGCGCGCTTGGCGGCCCGGGCGAAATGCCGCTCTTCCGCGAGGTAGACCAGCTGCTGCAACTGACGCAACGTTGGTGTGTGCATCGATGACCCCAGCTCATTGATCAAAGCATAACAATTCATTGGATTTCTGAGACCGTCAATTCCAAAATGGCACAAATACAAACAGGGGAAATGCCATGGCGGGGCCGGCCAAGTCGCCCCGAGCTGCGGCAGTTTCCCCGCAACAGGCTTTTCTCATGCCCAACGGCGCACAAGCTCTGATACGGACCCTGGTCAATTCCGGCATTCGGGTCTGCTTCACCAATCCCGGCACCTCCGAGATGCATTTCGTCGCGGCGCTGGACTCCGCGCCGGAGATGCGCGCCGTGCTGTGCCTGTTCGAAGGGGTGGCGACCGGTGCGGCGGACGGCTACGCCCGGATGACCGGCACGCCCGCGGCAACGCTGCTGCATCTCGGTTGCGGCCTCGGCAACGGCCTCGCCAATCTGCACAATGCGCGCAAGGGCAAGGTGCCCGTCGTCAACATCGTCGGCGACCACGCCACCTATCATGTCCCGTATGACGCGCAGCTCCAGTCCGATATCGAGACCGTCGCGCGCAACGTCTCGCCGGAATTCGTCTGGACCTCGCAGGTGACGTCGGAGCTGTGCCGCGACGCGGTGGCGGCCGTGAAGGCGGCGTGCTCCTGGCCCGGACAGGTCGCGACGCTGATCCTGCCGGCCGACGTGTCCTGGGGTGAGGGCGGCGTCGCCGAGCCGGCGCCGGTGATCGAGCCGCCGGCGCCTGCGGACGATGCGACCGTGCAGGCCGTCGCCGAGGCGATCAGGGCGGGCGGCCGCAGCGCTTTTCTACTCGGAGGCACGGCGCTGCACGAGGAGTCGCTGCTGGCGGCCGCGCGCATCGCCGCGACCTGCGGTGTGAAAGTCTATGCCGAAACGTTTCCGACACGCATGCAGCGTGGAGCGGGCCTGCCGGCCGTCGAGCGGATCGCCTATCTCGCCGAGATGGCGCAGATCCAGCTCAAGGAGATCGACACCCTGATCCTGGTCGACGCCAAGGCGCCGGTGTCGTTCTTCGCCTATCCCGGCAAGAAGAGCTATCTGCCGCATGACGGCTGCAAGGTGCTGACCTTGTCGACGCCGGCGCAGCACGCCGCGTGCAGCCTGACCAGGCTTGCCGCCGCCCTGGAGGCCGGGCGCGCCACGCCGGCATTGTCGCCGGCCTCGCGGCCCGGGCGTCCGCGCGGCAAGAAGCTGACCGCGGAAAAGGTCTGCAAGGCCGTTGGTCACCTCCTGCCCGAGAACGCCATCATCATCGACGAGGCGATCAGCTCCGGCCTGATGCTGTCGAAATTCACCGCGGGCGCGCCGCGCCACGATCTGATCACTTTGACCGGCGGCGCCATCGGGCAGGGGCTGCCGAATGCGATCGGGGCGGCGATCGCCTGTCCCGACCGGCCGGTGATCGCGCTGATCGGCGACGGCAGCTCGATGTACACGATCCAGTCGCTGTGGACGATCGCGCGCGAGCGGCTCAACGTCACCGCCATCATCTTCAACAACGCCTCCTACTCGGTGCTCAACGTCGAGCTGGAACGGGTCGGCGCCGAGGAGATCGGACCGAAGGCGCGGGCGCAGCTCGACCTGCACGGGCCGGTCCTCAAGCTCGCGCAGATCGCCGACGGCATGGGCGTGCGATCGACCCGCGTCACCACGCCGGACGAACTCACCAGCGCCTTGCAGGGGGCGCTGGCGCGGCCGGGGCCCCATCTGATCGAGGCGATGGTGCCGCCGGCGCTGACCGGCCTCAAGCTGAAGCTCCTGCCGCACCTCCTGGGATCGCTCGACCGCGTTCCGCTGCCGGTGGCGCGGATGCTCAAGCGCAAGATCGCGCCGTGACATGAGCGCGACGCTGCAATCCGATGTTGTCATCGCCGGCGGCGGTCTTGCCGGCATCGTCACCGCGCTGGAGGCACTGCGCGCCGGCAAGTCGGTGACGATCGTGGACCGGGACACGCCCGAGCGGCTCGGCGGGCTGGCGCTGTGGGCATTCGGCGGCATGGCGCTGATCGGCACGCCGCTGCAGGCGCGCATGAAGATCCCGGATACGCCGGAGATCGCGTTGCGCGACTGGATCAGGTTCGGCGAGCTCGATGCCGCCGAGCACTGGCCGCTGCAATGGGCGCGCTACTACGTCGCGCATTCCCGCAGCGAGGTCTACGACTGGCTGCTGGCGCACGGCGTGACGTTCATGCCGGCAGTGAACTGGGTCGAGCGCGGCCGGTACGGCGACGGTAATGCGCTGCCGCGCTATCACATCGTCTGGGGCACCTCGCAGCGGCTCACGCGCGTAATGATCGAAGCGATGCGCGGGGCCGACGGTGGCGGCAGGCTGACGGTGCTGCACCGTCATCGCGTTGTCAGCCTCGATTGCGCTGCCGGCGCAGTATCGGGCGTGGTCGCCGTCAACGAGGAGACGGGCGCCGAAATCCGCATCGCCGCGCCGCTGACGGTGCTGGCGATGGGCGGCCTCAATGGCAGCCATGCGGAGGCCCGCGCCAACTGGATCAAGGGCCGGCCGCTGCCGGCGGCGATGCTCAATGGCGCGCATCCGTTCTCCGACGGCAAGTTGCATCACCACGCGGCCGAGGCGTTCGGCGCCGAGATCACGCATGCCGGCGAGATGTGGAACTACGCCGCCGGCATCCCGCATCCGTTTCCGCATTTCGAGGGCCATGGCCTGTCGCTGGTGCCGTGCAAATCGGCATTGTGGCTCAATCACAGGGGCGAGCGCATCGGGCCCGAGCCGCTGGTGACCGGCTTCGACACCCATGATCTGTGCCAGCGCGTCGCGGCGCAGGAGAAGCCGTATACGTGGCATCTGTTGAACTGGCGCATCGCTGCCAAGGAGTTCGCCATCTCCGGCGCCGAGCACAATCCGCGCATCCGCGACCGGCAGATGCCGATGTTCCTCAAGGAGACGCTGCTCGGCAATCATCGCCTGGTCAGGCAGATGCAGCGCGAGAGCCGGCATTTCCTGGTCGACGAGACGCTGACCGGTCTCGCCGCCAAGATGAATGCGCTGACCGGCACCGGCGACGTGAAGCCGGAGGTGCTGCAGGCCACCGCCGACGCCTTCGACGCGAACTTTGGGAATGGCGACAAGCTCCACAATGACGATCAGTTGCGCCGCATCCTGCACGCGCGGCAATGGGGCCCCGACAAGCTCCGCACCTGCAAGCCTGCGCCGCTGCAGGCCCCGGGCGCCGGGCCTTACATCGCCATTCATATGCAACTGATTACCCGCAAGAGCCTCGGCGGCCTCAAGACCGATCTGCAGAGCCGGGTGCTCGACACCACGGGTGCGCCGATCGGCGGGCTCTATGCGGTCGGCGAAGCCGCCGGCTTCGGCGGCGGCGGCGCGTCGGGCAAGCGTTCGCTGGAGGGCACGTTCCTGCCGGGTTGCATTCTCACCGCACGGGCGGCGGTGCGCGCGATGTGACGGCTACGGGAACCGTACGAGTCGGCGGAACCGCCGCTGAATTTTTGCTCCGTCACTGTCGATCCGGTGCTGCGACGTTCGTCTTCAAGGCACAGGAGATGGAGACCCGTCATGAAGATCTACTGGATCAAGGCCCAGGCGCCGCGCCGCGTGCTCGCGCTGGTCAAGCATCTCGGCGTGCCCGCCGAGTTCATCGACATCAGCCGCGGCCTGAAGACGCCGGAGTTCGCCGCGCTCAACCCGAATATGAAGGCGCCGGTGCTGGTCGACGGCGACACCGTGCTGTGGGAGTCGACCGCCATCATGGCGCACCTCTGCATCCGCGAGAGCTGCGACATGTGGCCGGCGCGCAATCCGCAGGAGCAGATCGAGGTGCTGCGCTGGCTGGCCTGGAACGACTGCCACTGGGCGCCGGCGGTCGGACCGTTCTATTTCGAGCACATCGTCCGCAAGACGTTCGGCCTCGGTGCGCCCGACCGTGCCGCGCTGGCCGGCAAGGTCGCCAACCTGAAGACCTTCGCCGCCGTGCTCGATGCGCATCTGCGGGCGCGCAGCCACATCGCCTGCGACCGGCTCACCATCGCCGATTTCGCGGCCGCCTCGATGGCGACCGACTGGCGCGAGGCCGAGATGCCGATGGAGTCGTTTCCGAACATCGTGCGCTGGCTCGATGGCCTGATGCGGCTGCCGGCGTGGGCCGAGCCGTGGCCGGAGAAACGCTCGGTCGCGGCCTGAGCGTCACGGCTGCGCGATGCCGTGGCCGAGCTGCTTGGAGATCTCGGCCGCACACGCGCGCAGGCGGTTGGCGAGCGGGGACTGCCAACCGGCGTCGAAGGTGCCGGCCGGGCCCATCGCGGTGATGACCAGTGCGACGTGGCCGGCGTGATCGAACACCGGTGCGGCGAAGGCATTGACGCCGGGCAGCGGATCGCCGATGGCGCGCGCCAGGCCCTGTGCGCGCACCTCGGCCAGCATCTCCGCCACTTTCGGGCTCTTCGGCGCGCGCTTCGGATTGTAGCCGACACCGAGATGATCGAGGCCGGTGTCGAGCGCGGCCTTCACGGTCTTCGGCGGCAGGAACGCCGCGAACGCGCGGCCCGTCGCCGTCTCCAGCAGCGCCATGATCGAGCCGACGCGCATCACGATGTGCACCGGATGGCTCGGCTCCTCAAGCCGCACCACGGTTGGGCCATTGGTGCCCCACACCGCGAGCGACACCGCGTGATCGATCGCGCCGGCGAGCGCTGCGATCTTCGGCGTCGCGATCCGGACCGCCGACAGCCGCCGCAGGCTGATCAGGCCGAGCTCGAGCGCCAGCGGGCCGATCTCGTAGCGGCCGGTGGTTTCGTCCTGCTCGATCAAACCGATGCGCGAGAAGCTGACGAGGTAGGGATGGGCCTTGGCCGGCGGCAGCCCGGCCTCGCGCGCGAGGTCGCGCAGCATCATCGGCTCGCCGCTGCGGGCCAGTGCCTGCAGCAAGGTGCCGCCAACCTCGATCGACTGGATGCCGCGGCTCTCTCGTCCCATGTCTTGTTGTGCCCCTGGTCCGGCGCCGTGCCTACACCGCCAGGAAGCCGCCGTCGACCGGCAGCGTGACGCCGTTGACGTAGGACGCCATGTCGGAGACCAGGAACGCCACCGGGCCAGCGAGCTCCTCGGGCTGGCCGACGCGGCCGAGCGGCGTGCGGCTCATGAAGCCGGCGAGCCGCTCGGGATCGTTGCGGGTCGACTCCGTCATCGCGGTGGCGATCACGCCGGGCGCGATCGCGTTGACGCGGATGCCGTCGGCGGCGAGCTCGCGCGCCAGCGCCTGGGTCAGCGACTTCACCCCGCCCTTGGACGGCGAGTAGCCGAGCGTGTTGCTGATGCCGATGAAGGAGGCGACGGATGCGATGTTGACGATCGTGCCGCGCGTCGCGCGCAGCGCCGCAAGAAACGCGTAGGTGACGTTGAAAACACCGTTGAGATTGACGTCGAGCACGCGCTGCCAGTTCTGTGGCGCACGCGGCGAGTCGATGTTCTCGCGGATGATGATGCCGGCATTGTTGACGAGGATCGAGATGGCGCCGACCTCGGCGCGCAATTGCGCCGCCAATGCGGTGCATCCGGCGGCGTCGGTGACATCCAGCCGATGCGCCCACGCCTGGCGGCCGTGCTCGCGGATCTCGGCGGCGCAACGTTCGGCACCCTCCAAGTCGATGTCGGTGATGACGACATCGGCGCCGCGGCCGGCGAGGCCGAGCGCAATCGCGCGGCCATTGCCGTGCGCCGCCCCCGTGACCAGCGCAAGTTTGCCGGCCAACATCTGACTGTCGCTCATGCGGCGCTCCTTTGGCCAGCGCGTTCGGCGAGATGGCGGCCGGCAATGTAGCCGAAGGTCAGCGCCGGTCCCAGCGTGATGCCGGCGCCCGGATAGTTGCCGCCCATGATGCTCGCCATGTCGTTGCCGGCGGCATAGAGCCCCTCGATCGGGTGGCCCTGGGCGTCGAGCGCGCGGGCATGCGCATCGGTGCGGATGCCGGCATAGGTGCCGAGATCGCCGATCACCATCTTGATGGCGTAGAACGGCCCGTCCTTGATCGGCGCCACACACGGGTTCGGCCCGTGCAGCGCATCGCCCTGATAGCGATTGTAGGCGCGCGAGCCCTTGCCGAACGTGGGATCCTGGCCCAGCGCGGCATCGGCGTTGAACGCGGCGACGGTTGCTTCGAGCCCCCGCGGATCGATGCCCGTCGTGCTCGCGAGCTCGGCGAGCGTCGCGCCGCGCTTGAGATAGCCGGTGCTCAGATGGTGCCCGAGCGGCATCGGGAACGGCGGCACGCAGCCGAGGCCGTAGCGGCGCAACGAGCGGTGATCGGTGATCAGCCAGGCCGCGATCTCGAGGCCGGGCTTGGCCGCCTTGACCATCGCCTGCACGAAGTCGTGGTAGGAATTGCCTTCATTGGCGAAGCGCACGCCGTCCGCGGTCACTGCGATCACGCCGGGTTTGGCACGGTCGATGAAGTGCGGCATCACGCCCTTGCTGCCGTCCTTGCGCGTGGTGACGGAGACCGGCACCCAGGCCGCCGCATGCGGCAGGCCGTCTTCGACCCGGCCGCCGACGGCCTCCGCGAGCCGCAGGCCGTCGCCGGTGTTGCCGACCGGTCCGGGCGACACATGCTCCTGGCCGGTCGGCGCATGCGGAAACATTGCCTTGCGCCTGTCGACATCATGCGGGAAGCCGCCGCAGGCCAGCACCACGCCGAGCCGCGCATTGACCCTGATGCGCTTGCCCTGCCGCGTCACCACGGCGCCGCGCACGGCATCGCCGTCGCGGATCAGCTCGGCCACCGGCGACGACAGCCACAGGGGAATGCCGAGATCGAACGCCGATTTCGCCAGCCGCCCCGCCAGCGCATTGCCGTTGGTCAGCGTCATGCCGCGGCCATGGCGCAGCACGTCCAGCGCATGCTTCGACAGCCGCTTCGCGACATAGAACGCCGACGTCAGCGACTTGGTCGCGCGCATGAAGTGGATGATCTCCTTGCCGGAGCCGAGCATCATGCCGAACACGGTGAGCTCGGGCAGGGGCTGGCCGAGATCCTCGATGTGACGCCCAAGCTCGCGGCCGTCGAATGGCCGGGTCACCATCGAGCGGCCGCCTTGGGTGCCGCCCGGCGCCTCCGCGTGGTAGTCCGGAAAGGTCAGCGGCATGTCGAACTTCAGCGCCGTCTTGCTGGTGAAGAAGTCGACGGCCTCCGGGCCCTTGGTCAGGAACGCGTCGACGCGCGCCGCATCGAAACTGTTGCCGGCCTCATGGCGCAGATAGGTGCGTGCCAGCTCGGGTGGCTCGTCGATGCCCCAGGCCTTCGCCAGCGATGTGCCGGGAATCCACAGCCAGCCGCCCGAGCGCGCCGTGGTGCCGCCGAAGCGCGGCTCCTTCTCGGTCACGATGACTTTCAGCCCGGCATGGGCGGCGGTGACCGCCGCCGACAGCCCGGCGCAGCCGGAGCCGACCACCAGCACGTCGCAATCAGGGGTGTCGCCGGCCGGGTGATCTGCTCCGCTCATGCGCGCGCTCCTACTTCTTCAGCAGCGGGCACTTGGATTCGGAGACCGGCCGGAACGCATCCTCGCCCTTCACGGTCTTGACGATCTCCAGATAGTCCCACGGCTCCTTCGATTCCGACGGCTTCTTCACGCGGGCCAGATACATGTCGCGGATGACGCGGCCGTCCTCGCGCAGCTTGCCGCCGTGAACAAACGTATCCTCGATCGGCAGCTCGCGCATCTTCGCCATCACCGCCTTCGGATCGTCGGTACCGGCCGCCTTGATGGCCTTGAGATAGTGCAGCACGGAGCCATAAACGCCGGTCTGGATCATCGTCGGCATCACCTTGGCGCGGGCGAAGAACTTCTTCGACCAGGCGCGGGTGTTGTCGTCCATGTTCCAGTACGACGCCGTGGTCATGTAGGTGCCTTGCGCGGCCTCGAGCCCGATCGCATGCACGTCGGTGTCGAACATCAACAGGCCGACCAGCTTCTGGCCGCCCTTGACCAGGCCGAACTCGCCGGACTGCTTGATGGCGTTGTCGGTGTCCTGCCCGGCATTGGCGAAGGCGACGACGTCGGCCTTCGAGCTCTGCGCCTGCAAGGCGAAGGAGGAGAAGTCGGCGGTGTTGGTCGGATGCTTGACGCCGCCGAGGATGGTGCCGCCGAGTTCCTTGATGAAGCGCGTGGCGTCCTTCTCCAATTGCTGGCCGAAGGCGTAATCCGCGGTGATGAAGTACCAGGATTTGCCGCCCTGGCTGATCACGGCCGAGGTCGTCACTTTGGACAGCGCATAGGTGTCGTAGGTGAAGTGCACGGTGTTCGGGCTGCACAGCTCGTCGGTCAGCGAACTCGCGCCGGGCCCTGACAGCAGCGCGATCTTGTTGCGCTCGCGCACCATGTTGTGCACGGCAATCGCGATACCGGAGTTGGGGATGTCGACGACCGCGTCGACCTTGCCGTTGTCGAACCAGTCGCGCACGACCGTCGTTCCGACGTCGGTCTTCATCTGGTGATCGGCGCTGATGATCTCGATCGGCTTGCCGAGCACGGTGGGGCCGAACTCTTCGACCGCCATTTTCGCCGCCTCGACCGAGCCCGGGCCGCTGTTGTCGCGGCCCCAGCTCGAGAGATCGGTGAGCACGCCGATCCGCACGACGTCGTCAGAAACCTGGGCTGAAGCGCCTGTCGCGATGAATGACGTCGTTGCCAGGAACGCGCAGGCGAGCAGCTGCCGTCGCATGAAGATCCTCCCCGTTTTGCTCCGCTCTGTCGGCGGCGATGGGAGTTAGACATTGACGAATAGATTTGTCAATTGCGAACGGGTGGGACGTGGCGCAGGGGCCGGGGGATGGACGCGGAAGGCCGGCGGCGCGTCAGGCGCGACCCCACATCCTCATGGTGAGGAGCACCGCATGCGGCGCATCTCGAGCCAGGAGGTCCGGAAGTGAGCGCGTTGGGAATGCTCTACGACTGTAGGAAAGCCTGTGATCCGCTCTACATGCGCGGCATGATCTGCAGTTCGAGCAGCGCGAGCCGCTGCATCGCGGTGACGTCGCGCTCGCCGGCCTTGGCGGCGCGCAGCACGGCTTCCGCAAGCAGGTTCACGTTCGTCGAACTCACCGGCTCAGGCAGCGCGGCGACCGACGCGTTGAGGGCTTCGGTCATCAGCGCGATGACGTCAGGCGAAAAGGATGCATCGGAAAAATTCTTCATGCAAAGATGGCCGCCAGCAGGTCGTGCTTCGGTGGATATCGCGTACGCATTACGTTGATGGTGAGAGAACGCGCCTCGGGCGCCATCGGTTCCCGCGGTCGCGCCGAGCCTCAGCCGGTCCGGTTTCTGATATGCAGAATGGCGCGATCTCCCATGCGCCAATTGCCCGTCGAGCCAATCTGCCGCAGGGGGCTCGCCTTGTGTCGTCGGGCAAATCAGGACGATGTTTCCCGGCATCCCGCCTCCACAGGAGGGGCGCATCGCGATCGTCACGAGACGTAGGAAGCGGGGAGCGGTGGCCTGTCGGATCGCAGCGCGCATGTGCGCGCGGACGAACGAGTCCAGCAGGACGACGAAATCGCAGCGTCCCGGCGCCCCGATGCTGGCGCCAAGTCCGTGGGTGATGATCCCAGGGGCGACGGTGGCTCACAAGCCGGACACCGGGGAGACTGCGTATAACTCGTAAGCCCATCGCACAGGGAGGGCCGGGGGCGGGCTCAAGCGGTGGTCGCAACACCAAGTGTTTTCATTCGTGACAGCAGCTCGTCAAGCGCTTCTGCTGGA
>NZ_JBNPUF010000014.1:0-75923 GCF_051168035.1 Bradyrhizobium sp. HKCCYLRH3059
CTTGACGAATCGAGCCGATTTTGAAGTGTCAACCATCTCCCCGAACACCCGTCAGCTATGTCCCCGGGCTGAACACTTCGCTCGCAATGACGCGTATGTTGAAGCAACGAGCCTAGACAACGAAGGCCGGGAGGAAGAGCCAGATGTCCAGCTTCAGCCGCTTCGCCGCGATTGCCGTAGCAGCCTTCCTCCTCTCCGCTGGCCCTTCCCGCGCCCAAGACGCCATCCCTGGTGTCCCCCGCGAGCTGCTCGAGGACATCGCGACCGGCAGCCGCATCCTCGCCGATCTCGGCGTCGTCGACGCCTTCGGCCATGTCAGCGCGCGGCATCCCACCAATCCGCACCACTTCCTGATGGCACGCTCGATCGCGCCGGCGCAGGTGACGGCCAATGACATCATGGAGTTCGATGAGAACGGCGAACCGGTCGATGCGAGGAACCGCGCCGTCTTCCTCGAGCGCTTCATCCATGCCGAGATCTACAAGGCGCGTCCGGACGTCAGCGCGGTGGTGCATACGCATTCGCCGGGCGTCGTGCCGTTCAGCGTCAGCCATACACCCTTGAAGCCGCTGTATCACAACGCCGCCTTCCTCGGCACCGGCGCGCCGGTATGGGACATCGGCAAGGAGTTCGGCGCCACCAACATGCTGGTCAGCAACAATGTGATCGGCAAATCGCTGGCGGCCACGCTTGGCGACAAATCGGTGGTGCTGATGCGCGGCCACGGCGACGTCGCGGTTGGACCGTCGGTCAAGGCCGCCGTGTTCCGCGCCTATTACACCGACGTCAATGCGAAGCTGCAGGCGCAGGCGATCGGGCTCGGCAGAGACGTCACCTATCTCAGCGCCGAGGAGGCCGCCAAGGCCGACGCGGTCAACATGGTGATCATGGACCGCGCCTGGGCGCTGTGGAAGCAGAAGGCGCAGTCGGCGAAATAGTCCCGGAGATTGAATATCATTCCGGGGCAGCGCCGCCCCGGAATCCTGTGACGCGCCGAGCCCGCTGCACCACGCCTTCCGTCTCGACATGGAGCGCGGGCGAGTGCGCGGCGTGCGCACGGAACTTTCCATTCCTTTTACGGTATCGGCCGACCGTGCCGTACAGCGCCGGGCTTGCGCTGGCGCGATGTGCACTGCTGCACTGGTGTCCGACCTCTTTTTGCCGCAAAGCTGACACATATCGCTTAACCTGTCGCGCCGTCATGATTCCTCCAGGCTCACTCCCGCGGATGCCCCTGCATTTTCCTCGTCTTGCTGCCGTTGCGCTCGGTCTCTGCCTGAGTGCGCCCTGCCTGGCTCAGCAGCCGATGCCGGTGACGAGCTCGCCGGAGGAGCGGCCCGACATCGATCTCTACGCGCTGATGTCCGGCACCTGCCGGACCGCAAAGGTCGACGGCCGCGAATTTTCCTGCAAGACGGTGGCGTTCTTTCACAGCGAGAAGGGGCGCGCCCATTTCACCGTCGCGCTCGACGATCCCGCTGACGAGAGCCACATCATCGCGTTCTCCGGCATCAATGGCCGCAGGTCGATCCAGAACGTCTACGAACTGCCGATCGACAGGATGCTGCTGAATTCCAAGCATCGCCCGAAGGTCGATGGCATTCCGGTGCCGGTGACGAAGAGCTCGGCCGGCATGTGCCGTCAGGTCGGCAACTTCGCGATGCTCAAGGTCACGAGCGTGACCTGCTCCGCCAAGGACGACAGCGGCCGCGCCTATGAGCTGCAGTTCGTCTCCGACGGCACGCCCATCACCTTGCGCCGGGTGCGCCAGACGATGACGAACGCCGAGCACAATCCCTATGAATGAGCGCGTCGCGATTGCGGCGACCGCGCGCATCCGCGTCGCCTGACGCGCATCTGCTCCAATCCGCATCTCGAACAGCCATGAACATGAGGGCGCATTCTCGCGGCAGATGATGCCCGAGGCTTACGATCCGTCTCGCCCTCGGGAGTGCAAAGGGCGCAGGGAATGCCGGGTGAAGGCCCCACCCATGGCCCGCCTGCGAAAAAAATGCAGGCGGCAGGTACCACAGGCAAAGCCGGTTCAACCCGGCATTCCCTGCGCGATGGTCTTCACGCTTATACGCAGTCTCCCTGGTGCGCCGGGCTTGTTGGCCACCATTGCGACAATGCGCTTGCGCGCACTGCGCGTGATACCAGCATCGGGGTATCAGGACGCTGCGACTTCACGTCCGCGCATTGCCGTTCGTCCGCACGCTGGACAAGCATGCTGCGGCAACAGCGCGGCCATCGCATCCCCACCTCGCGTGTCGTGACGATCGCGCGCTACGCCCCTCTGCGGTGAGGCGGGATGCGCTACCAAAGCACGATTTTCGAAAAAACGAAAGAAGAAAATGCAGGCGCGCGATCGGTCGTCAAGAGCGCGTTGAACGAACTGAACAAAATCCAGACCGGCGCGTTGCGCGCGACACGCAAGCGGAGCCTCTGTGTAGATTCCCGAAAGCTCATGGCCCTGCTGATTTGCCCGACGTGCCGGCTCGGCCACACTCGCGGCATCGATGATGCTCAGCGCGGGCGCGCCGCCGCGCCCAGGATGTCCTGGGTGGCGCGCCCGAGCCGCCTGGCGGCATCGGCGAGATCCTTCGCCGCAAAGCCCGAATAGCCCAGGATGAAACCGTCGGGCCCGCGCTGCACGATCCGCGCATCCGACAGCAGCCGGCATTCGATGCCGGCGCGGTCGCGGATCAGTTTCGCCGTGCCCTTCGGCGCTGCCGGCGGCAAGGTCGCCAGCAGATGCAGTCCTTGCGACGGCGCGGCCAGTTGCAGGCTGCCTTTGCCGTGCTTGGCGAGCGCCTCGGCGACGACGTCGCGCGCCTGGCGATAGCGCGGGCGCAGCCGCCGCATGTGGGCTGCGAGCACGCCGTCGGCCATCAGGTCGGCCAGAGCGTCCTGCATGAAGGCCGGCGGAAACCGGTCCTGCGCCGCGCGCGCTGCGACGACCCGCGCGACCAGCGCCGGCGGCACCACGAGGTAGCCGAGCCGCAGTCCCGCGAACAGCGTCTTGCCGAAGGTGCCGAGATAGATCACGCGCTCGCCGCCGATGCCGGCCAGCGCCGTCAGCGGCGGGCCGGCAAAGCGGTACTCGCTGTCGTAGTCGTCCTCGAAGATGTAGGCGTCCGCCCTGCGCGCCCAGTCGAGCAGCGCGATGCGCCGCGCCATGCTCATCGCAACGCCGGTCGGAAACTGATGCGATGGCGTCACGTAGGCGGCCTTGGCCGCCATGTACGCCGCCTCGCCCGAGCTCACTATGATTCCTTCATCATCGACGGGCACCGGGACCAGCTTCGCGCCGGTCGTCCTCAACGTATGGCGCGAGGCGACATAGCCCGGATCCTCGAACCAGACGGGATCGCCCGGCGCAAGCAACGCGTCGATGCACAGCCGCAAGCCATGCTGGGTGCCGCTCACGATGAGAATGCAGCTTGGGTCGCAGCGTACGCCCCGACTGGCGGCAAGGTAGTGCGCGACCTGGCTGCGCAGATGCAGGCTGCCGCGCGGATCGCCATAGCCGAGCTCATCCGGCGCGGCGCGGGCGATGCGGCGACGGCTGGCCGCGGCGAGTCGCCGCAAGAGCACGGGATCGACCAGCGTGCAGCCGAGCGCGAACGGCCGGCGCGGCGGAATGCGGATGTCCAGCTCGGCAACTGGTGCGGCGACCTGCGGTGCGGGCAGCCGTGCCGCGACATAGGTGCCGGCGCCGTGGCGCGCCTCGACCAGGCCATCCGACAGCAGCGCCTCATAGGCTGCGACGATCGCGTTGCGGCGAACACCGAGCTGCTCGGCGAGCCCGCGCGTCGAAGGCAGACGAAGGCCGGGCGCGAGCAGGCCGTCGACGATGCCGGTGCGCAGCGCGCCGTGCACCTGCCGCGACTGGCTGCGGATGGTGCGGTCGAGCCGGATCGGCAGCGCCAGCACGTCGTCGCGGCGCCGCGAAGTGGTTGTCTGCTTTCGCATCGAAGTGGAACTCCCGGCAACCACTTTGCCATGGCATGACGTCGACGGAAACAGGAGACTGACGATGTCCGAGCAACAGATGCCGAGCTATCCCGTCGACGACACCAACCGGGTCAAGCGGCGGCATCAGCGCGCCCACTACGATCACGCGACCGTCCATGCCCTGCTCGACTCCGCAACGCTGTGCCACGTCTCCTATGTCATCGACGGCCAGCCCTATTGCACGCCGACGCTGTATTGGCGCGAGGGAACGACGCTGTATTGGCATGGCTCGAGCGCCAGCCGCATGTTGCGCAGCCTGTCCGAGGGACAGCCGGCCTGTCTCACCGTCACCCATCTCGACGGCCTGGTGCTGGCGCGCAGCGCCTTCCATCACTCGGCTGACTATCGCTCGGTGATGGCGTTCGGCCATGCCCGGCTGATCGAGGATCAGGCGGAGAAGGAACGCGCGCTGGTGATGATGGTCGATCGGCTGTTTCCCGGCCGCACGGCGAGTCTGCGCCCGACCACCGAGCAGGAGCTCAAGGCCACGTCGGTCGTGACCATGGAGATCGAAAAGGCATCGGCGAAGATCCGCGCCGCGGGCGTCATCGACGATGAGGAGGACTACGCGCTGCCGATCTATGCCGAGCGCATTCCGGTGCACACCCTGATCGGGTCGCCGGAGCCCGATGGCCGATTGCTGCCGGGCGTCACCCGTCCCGCGACGCTGTCAGGTTTCAGCGCTGGACGGCGGCTCGATGAGGCGCTGACGGAGGCGTATGCGACGAGCTATCCGGCGGGGTAATGCGCGTAGCTACCACGCGATCCGAGGGTGCCTTGCGCAACCCTGGATCGCCTCGTCGCTACGCTCCTCGCAATGACGATCGGAGCAGGCGTAGCGCCACTTTCCGTCATCGCCCGGCTCGACCGGGCGATCCGGTACGCCGAGACGGCCGTGATGGCATCGAGAGCAGCGGCGGACTGGATATCCCGCTTTGGCGGGGTATGACGATGGAACTGCAAACGCGCTGGCTCCCCGGCCGTCATCACGAGCGCCAGCGAAGCGATCCAGGGCCGCATGAAAGGTCTGAATCGCTTCGCTCGCAATGACGACGGAACGAAGCCTGCCTACCGCTCGATCATCCTGTTCCAGCGCGTATTCCATTCGGGGCGCCTGGCGTTGATGACGTCCCAGTCGAGCGTGATCGCGCTCTTCATGTAGCCGTGGAAGGTCGCGAGCTTCTGCTCGGCCGCCGGCGTCGTGGCTTTCGCGGTGGTGTTGGACGGCACGATGTTGCCGGCCGCCAGCGCCTTGGCCTGCGCTTCTGGCGACAGCAGATAGGCGGCGAGCTTCTGCGCCAGCTCGGATTCGGAGTTGTTGGCGATGACGCATTCGGCGACCATCAGCACGACCGAGCCTTCCTTCGGCTGCGCATACTCGACCGGGATGCCCTTCTCCTTCAAGGTCGACACCGCGGTCGGCGTGAGCGGGAAGATCGCGGCCTCGCCGGTCTGCACCATCTCGGAGATCTTGGCCGAGTTCGGAATGTATTCGAGCACGTTCTTGCCGATCGTGTCGGGAAACGCCTTGAAGCCCGGCTCGACATTGGCCTCGCTGCCGCCGTTGATACGGTTGATCATCAGGAAGGCGTGCAGGCCGAAGGTCGAGACCGAGGCCGACTGGAACACGACCTTGTCCTTGAATTTGGGATCGGCGAGATCGAGCCAGGAGGTCGGCGCCGCCCAGCCCTTCTCGTCGAACAGCTTCTTGTTGTAGGCAAGGCCGGTCATGCCGATGTCGATGCCGGCGGCTTTGTCGTCCTTGAGTCGCGCGAACGGCTCGAGCTGGCCGAGCGCCTCGCTCGGCTTCAGCTTCTCGCACAGACCAAGGCCGGCGGCGCGGATCATCACGCCGTCGTCGAGAAACATCACGTGCATCTGCGGCTTGTCCTTCGCCGCGATCGCCTTGGCGAGGATCTCCGACGAGGTGCCGGGCACGACGACGATCTTGACGTCGTTGGCCTTCTCGAAGTCCGGAAACACCGCCTGCGTATAGGTGCGCTCGAAATTGCCGCCGTTCATGCCCACATAAAGCGTCTTGGTTTCCGCATGCGCGGCCGATACAGCGAGGATGAGTGCAAAGGCTGAGCCGAGCGCGGCGCGAGCATCGATCATGGCGAGGTCTCCTTCGATCCTGTCGTCATTGCTGCTTGAGAGGCATCGCCCGGCTGCGATGCAGGTGAGAAACGGGTGATGGCGAAAGGGACGATCGGCGTCGAGGTTTCGCCGTCGCGCACCAGCTCGGCCAGCACCTCGCCGACCCCCGGCGCGATCTGGAAGCCGGCGCCGGAGAAGCCGAAGGCGTGAATCAGTCCCGGCGTCGTCGCGCTCGGCCCGATCACCGGATTGCGGTCGGGCATCGTCGCCTCGGTGCCGCTCCAGAACCGGATTGCCTGGGCATGGCGCAGCGGGCCGAACAGCTCGCTGGCGCGCTGCATGATGGCAAGCACGCCGTCGCTGCGCGGGCGCGAATAGTCGGGATCGGCGAGCGGCGCGGCGCGCTCGCCGCCGACGACGACATTGCCGCGCGTGACCTGCCGCGCATAGATGCCGCCGCCTTCGATGCCGATGTTGACGGTCAGGAACGGATCGAGCGGCTCGGTCACGATCATCGACGGATAGGTGCGCTCCAGCGGCACTGGTTCGTCGAACGCGCGCGCCAAGCCGTCGGCCCAGGCGCCGGCGCTGTTGATCACGGTACGCGTCCTGATGGCAACGTCGCCGGCCTCGATCACGAAGCCCTCGAACGTCCTGATGGCGCCCGTAACCTCCGTGTTCTCCAGCACCTCGGCGCCGGCGCGACGCGCCGCTGCGGCGAAGGCGGTGGCGACCAGCCGGGGATTGGCGTGGCCGTCGCCAGGACAGAACGAACCGCCCACGACGCCGCCCGCGATGCCGAAGCGCTCGTGCAGTTGATTGTGGCCGATCAGCTCGAGAGCGAGCCCGAACGGCGCGACCTCGACGGCGTAGCGCTCCAGGCTCGCCATGTCCGCAGGCGAGCGCGCGAGCTTGAGATGGCCGGAGCGCAGGAACTCGCCGTCGATGCCGATGAGCTGCGCGAGCCGCGGCCAGATTGCATGCGCCCGCTGCGACAGCGGCAGTTGCTCGGGCGGGCGGCCCTGGCGGCGCACGCCGCCATAGTTCACGCCGCTCGCCTGAGCGCCGCAGAAGCCCTTGTCGAGCAGCGTGACGGAGAAGCCCATGCCGCGCAGCGCCAGCGCGGCGGAGCTGCCGACCAGCCCGCCGCCGACGATCGCGACATCGCAGTCAATGCGCCGGGTCATGCTGCCTCTCGTCGAGGGACAGACTCACGGCCACCGGGATCGGCTTGATCGGCGCCTGCGCGCGCAGCCGGCCGACGGCGCCGACGTCGCGGCGTGTCTGCGCAGCCAAGAGCTCCGCGGCGGCCACGCCGCACATGCGGCCCTGGCAGCGGCCCATGCCGATGCGCGTCACCGCCTTCAGGCGATTGATCTCGGTGAGCGAGAAATCCCTGATCGCGCGCCGCGCCTCGCCGGCATCGATCTCCTCGCAGCGGCACAGCAGCGTGTCATCGGCGATGTCGCCCGCCCAATGCGATGGATAGGGAAAGGCGGCTTCGAGCCCATCGCGCAGGCGATCGATCCGCGCCAGCGCATGTTCGAGGGTGGCGGCGCGCACCGAATCATGCGGCAGGCCCCGATCCTCCAACAATGCCAGCGCGGCCCGCTCGCCGGCGGCTTCCGCGGCATCGGCGCCGGCGATGCGGGCGCCGTCGCCGGCGAGGTACACGCCCGCGATGCTGCTGCGGCCACCGGCGTCGCGAACCGGACGATGCGCGCCGTCGCGCGCATCGAAGCGAAAGGCGCAGCCGGCGAGATCAGCAGCCTGAGTCTCCGAGCGCAGACCGAGGCCGTAGCCGACGCCGTCGCAGGTGATCGCGTGTTCGCGCCCGCCGGCCCGATAGACGATGCGCGCCACCCGGCTCTCGCCCTCGATCCGAAGCCGGGACACGCCGGACCGCACGCGCGTTCCGCGCAGCGTCAACTCCAGCGCCATGCGCAACCCACGCAGCACGATGCCCGGCGCGAGCGGCAACGCGCGCAGCAGATTGAGCTTCGCAGACAAGGGCGCCGCGTCGAGCACGGCGGCGACGTCGACGCCGGCCTTCATGTATTGCCAGGCGACCAGATAGAGCAGCGGGCCGGAGCCAGCGAACACCACGCGCCGGCCGATCGCACAGCCCTGCGCCTTCAGCGCGATCTGCGCGCCGCCGAGCGTGAACACGCCCGGCAGGGTCCAGCCGGGGATCGGCAGCACGCGATCGGTCGCCCCGGTCGCGAGGATGAGTCCATCATAATTGATGCGATGGCTGATGCCGTCGCGGAGAATGGCGGCCGCGCCGTCGCGCAGATTCCACAGCAGCGTGTTCGACTGATAGTCGATTGCGGTGCCGAGCGCCGCAAAGTCGTGATGCAGCCGCGCGGCCTTCGAAGCCTCCGAGCCGTAGCGCGCCGTGGCATCGCGGCCGTCGGGACTCAGCGGCTGGCGATAGATCTGGCCGCCGCAGGCGTGGCCTTCATCGACCACGATCGGCCGCAGGCCGGCCGCGACCAATGTCATCGCGGCGCGGATGCCGGCCGGGCCGGCGCCGACGATCAGGGGAGATGCGCGCTCAGCCATGGCCGCGCCCTCGTCGTGTGATGATGTCCATGCCTTCGGTAAGCGGCGTCGTGCAGGCGCGCAGCCGCTCGCCGCTCGCGAGCTGCACCCAGCAGTCCTGGCAGGCGCCCATCTGGCAGAAGCCGGCCCGCGGCGCGGCGGAAAACTCGCTGTAGCGAAGCCGGTCGACCTGGCAGAGCATGGCCGTCAGCACGGTGTCGCCGGCGCGGCCGTCGCAGGGCACGCCATCGATCGCGAAGGAGATGACGGCGCTGTCGTTGCGGACGAGACGATGCAACAGCGGCATGGTGTCAGCCCTGCCCCACGAGGATCTTGTCGAGGCCGAAGATGCGGTCGAGCAGCAGCATCGCCGCCGCCGTCACCGCGATCATCAGCGCCGATACGGCAGCCATCATCGGATCGATCGATTCGGTCGCGTACATGTACATGCGCACCGGCAGGGTGATCGTGGCGGGCGAAGTGATGAAGATCGACATCGTGAGCTCGTCGAAGGAGTTGATGAAGGCGAGCAGCCAGCCGCCGGTGATGCCGGGCAGGATCATCGGCACGGTGATGCGGCGGAACACGATCCAGCCGGAAGCGCCCAGGGTCACCGCCGCCTGCTCGGCGCTGCGGTCGAGGCCGGACAGGGCGGCCAGAACCAAGCGGAGCACATAAGGCGTGACGACGACAATGTGACCTGCGGTCAGCCACAGCAGGCTGCCGGTGGCGCCGAGCAGCGCGAACAGCCGCAGCAGCGCAACGCCGAGCACGAGATGCGGGATCATCAGGGGCGACAGGAACAGCGCGTTCAGCGCCGCGCGGCCGCGGAAGTCGTAGCGATCGAGCGCGAGGCCGGCGGCGACCGCGAGCACGACCGCAATCGTCGCGGCTGTTGCCGCAACCCACAGGCTGTTGAGGAAGGAGGCGACGAAATCCGGATGCGCGAACACGGCTGTGAACCAGCGCAGCGAGACCTGCGTGGTCGGCAATGTCAACGTGTTGGCCGGCGTGAACGCGACGAGGCAGATCACGATGAGCGGCGCCAGCACGAAGCCAGTGACGAGCGCATGAAAGACCAGGGCGATCGGACCGTTGTGGCGCATGCCGCTCACCCCAACATCCGCCTGGCGCGCGCCTCGACGACGCGCTGATAGGCCAGCATGATGACGAGATTGATCACCAGCACGAGAATCGCGATGGCGGCCCCCAGCGGCCAGTTCAGCTCGTGCATGTATTCGTCATAGACCAGCGTCGCCGCCATCTTCAGCCGCCGGCCGCCGAGCAGCGCGGGGATCGCGAAGGCCGAGGCCGAAAGTCCGAACACCACCAGGCTGCCCGACAGCAGCCCCATCGTCACCTGCGGCAGCACTACGCGGCGCAGCGCCGTGAAGCGCGAGGCGCCGAGCGTCCAGGCGGCGGCCTCGACCATCGGATCGAGCTTCTGCAGCGAGGTCCAGACCGGGATGACCATGAACGGCAGCATCACATGGACGAGCGCGATGACGATGGCCGTCTCGGTGTAGAGGATCCTGACCGTGCCGAGCCCGAGCGCACGGAAGGCCTCGTTGACGAGGCCCGTGGGGCCGAGCAGCATGCTCCAGCCAAAGGCGCGCACCACGACCGAAACCAGCAGCGGGCCGATGATCGCGAGCAGGAACGCCGAGCGCCAGGGCTCGCGCATGCGCGCCAGGATGTAGGCCTCGGGCGCGCCGATCACGGCGCAGATCAGCGTGGTCAGCGCGGCGAGCCGCAGCGTGCGCCAGAAGATATTGAGAAAGTAGCTGTCGGAGAGGATGCCGATGTAGTGCGCCAGCGTGGTCTCGTCCTTGACGCCGGTCGCGGCGTCATAGACGTGGAACGACAGCGCCAGGGTGAGCCCGAGCGGCACGACCACCAATGCGGTGAACAGCAGCGCGCCCGGCGCCGCCAGCAGCCATGGTGTCGTCGCGCGCGTGCCGCTCATGCCGACTGCGCTCCATCGGGCTTCGACGCGCGCGCGCTGGCGCTGCTCCAGGCGAGACCGACCTGATCGCCCTCGCACGCCGGCTCCTCGCCCGCATTGGGCAGGGCGACGCCGATCAATCCGGCGGGCGTCTCCACGGTGAAGAACCAGGTGCTGCCGAGGAAGAAGCGCGCTCTGATGCGGCCATCGAGCACGCCGGCGCCGGGAGTTGTCAGGCCGATCTTCTCCGGCCGGATCGCGAGCACGGCGGCCGTGCCGTCGGTGAGGTCAGCCCCCTCACACGGCAGCAGGCGCCCGCCGATCTCGACGCCCCCGTTGCGCCGCACGCCGGACAGCCGGTTCATCTTGCCGACGAAGGAGGAGATGAACGGCGTCACCGGATTTTCGTAGAGCCGATAGGGCGCGTCGATCTGCATGATGCGGCCCTGCTCCATCACCACCACGCGATCGCTCATCGACAGCGCCTCGCTCTGGTCGTGCGTCACCATGATCGTGGTGGTGCCGACGCGCTGCTGGATGCCGCGCAGCTCGAACTGCATCTCCTCGCGCAGCTTGGCGTCGAGATTGGACAAGGGCTCGTCGAGCAGCAGCACCGGCGGATCGATGACGAGCGCGCGCGCCACCGCGACGCGCTGACGCTGCCCGCCGGAGAGCTGGCGTGGATAGCGGTCGGCGAGCGCGGCGAGTTGCACCAGCGCCAGCGCCTGTTTGACGCGCGCCTCGCGCTCGGCCCTGATCACCTTGCGCATTTCGAGTCCGAAGGCGACGTTCTGCGCCACCGTCATGTGCGGAAACAGCGCGTAGCTCTGGAAGACGATGCCGAGGCCGCGGCGATCGGGCTTCTCGTGGGTGATGTCGCGACCGTCGAGCGTGATGCGCCCCGACGTCGGCTCGACCAGGCCGGCGATCATCTGCAGCGTCGTGGTCTTGCCGCAGCCGGAGGGGCCGAGCAGCGAGATGAACTCGCCCTTGGCGACGCTGAGATTGACGTCGCTGACCGCAGCGACATCGCCGTAGAGCTTCGTCAGACCGTCCAGCGTCAGGAAACCCATGCGTCCTCGCGCGGGAGGCTCCCTTCGCCATCAGCAGGGATTGCCGCCCTGGGGCTCTTTCATGCCGGCGGGCAACGCAGATGGTCAATCATGTATTCCGATATCCTGAATTTATCTGTCTAAAATTCTGATATATGAAATCTGTGCGACGAATTTGACTCCATCATTCACCAGATCAGATGACGACAGCCGACACCGATTCGTCCTCCAGCCTTCGCCGGGCCCTAAAGCTGCTGCGCATCCTCGCCGAGGGCGACCCCGACGGGCTGCGGCTGAAGGACATCGCGGAGACCGCGGGCTGCAGCCAGCCGACCGCGCATCGCATGCTGCAGGACCTCGCCGCCGAGGGTTTCGCCGAACAGGCCGCCGGCAAGCGCTATCGCCTGGCGCTCGACTTCTACGTGCTCGCCGCACGCGCGGGCCAAGCCAGCGGCCTGCGCGAGGCGGCGCGGCCGGCGCTGCTGCGGCTGTCGGCGACCTTGAGCGACACGATCTTCCTTTTGGTGCGCAACGGCTTCGATGCGGTCTGTCTCGACCGCGTCGAAGGACCGTTTCCAATCCGCTCCTTCACCGGCGACATCGGCGGCAAGGTGCCGCTCGGGCTTGGCCAGGGCAGCCTCACGATTCTCGCCAACCTGCCCGAGGACGAGCAGGAGGCCGTGATCCGCTTCAACATCCCGCGCCTGCTCGATCGCGGCTTCCTCGACGAGGCCTCGCTGCGCAGTGCGCTGGCGCAGGCGCGCGCGCAAGGCTGGGTCAATACCAGCACCGGCCTCATTCCCGGCATGGCCGGCGTCGGCGTGCCCGTGCTCGACGCGCGTGGCAACGCGGTGGCTGCGCTCAGCGTGGGCACGCTGGCGGAGCGGCTGAACGCGGACCGGCTGCCGCATGTGGTCAAGATCCTGCAGGGCGAGGCGCAGGTGCTGGCCGGCAAGCTCAACCCGTTCGACGTGGCTTTGCGCTATCCATCACGGAGCTTGAGCACGATCGGGGGGAATTAGTCCTTCTCCATCACGACCACCGTCATTCCGGGGCAAGGCCGCAGGCCTTGAACCCGGAATCTCGACGCTGCCTTGCGTTCGTTTCCAACAATCTCGAGATTCCGGGTTCAATCGCGCACACGCCGTCGCGTGTGCACGATTGCCCCGGAATGACGGTGAGTTGCTCGGCGCCGTGCAACTTACGTTAGGCGCTCAGGTCACCCACTCCGCGCGGATGCCGCCCTTCCCAACTTCGCGCTCGGGCTCGCGCCAGGCGAAGGTGAACAACCCCATCGGCTCGACCTGTTCGAGCTCATCGCGGGCAATGTCGCGCGCGATCACGACGATGAAGGGCGCCGGCGGTTTCTCGACCTTCAATTGCCGCGGCGGCGAGAACACCGTGCCGACGCTTTCGACCAGCAGCGGCCGCGGCGCCTCGTGGATCTTCACCAGGCCCTTGATCCGCAGCAGGCGCTCGCCGAGCCGGCCTGCGACATTGTCGAGCCAGCCGGCGAGATCGGCATAGGCGATCTCCGCCCGCGGGCGGACGAGGCAGAGCGCGAGGCGCGGATGCGCGGCGGTCAGATCAGGCGTGACCTCGCGCAGCGGCAGCGAAGCCGTGAGTGGCGCGAACGCAGCCGCTACGATCACGGCGCGATCGGCGTTGGCGATGGGCTCCGCGACAGGATTGAGCTGCGCAATCGAGACCGGCGATCCAGCCAAGGCGGCCGGCGCAAGGTCGGCCTTGGTCGCAACGATGCGGTGCGCTGCGGCCCATTGCGCCGCAGCCTCCTCGAATGCGGCGACGGCCAGCCCGCGCGTGAGGTCATAGGTTGCGATGACCGCAACGCGCATGCGATGCTCGGCGAGCGTTGCAAGCTGGCGCAGCACGGGGCCGGGCATCGACAGGCCCGAGGTTTCCAGGATGATCCGGCGCAACGGCGGCAGGCCGGCGGGCCGCGGCGCCATGATCAGGCGGTCGATGGTGAAGGCGAGATCGCTGCCGATCTGGCAGCACACGCAGCCGTTCGACAGCGTCGCCATCGGCACGTCGTCGCCGCTCTCGCGCAGCAGCACGCCGTCCAGGCCGACCTCGCCGGCCTCGTTGACGATAACAGCGGTGTCCGACGCCGTTTCCGCGCTCAGGACATCGCGCAGCAGCGACGTCTTGCCCGAGCCGAGAAAGCCGGTGAGGACGAAGAAGTCGATGCTGCCGACGCTCATGGCGCCGCGGCGTCCTTGTCTTTATCCTTGGCGGCGTATTTCTCCGGCACGTCGCTTTCCCAGCTCGCCTTGACCAGCTCGCGCACGTCGGCGAGCAGCTCCTCGGTGTCGTAGATGATGCCGTCCTTGATCGTGTATTTGAGGCCGCGGTGCCACTCGACCGCGTTGGTCGTGTCGTTGAAGCGCATCGCGCCGGTGCCATAGAGCAGCTTGAAATCGGTCAGCGGATTGTGGTCGTGCACCAGCATGTCGGCGCGCATGCCGATGTCGATGGTGCCGATCTCGTCCTGCAGCCCGCACAGCGCGGCGCCCTGCGAGGTCGCCGAGCGGATCACCTCCAGCGGATGGAAGCCCGCCTCCTGCAGCAGCTCCAGCTCACGGACATAGCCGAAGCCGAAGATCTGGTAGATGAAGCCGGAATCCGAGCCGGTGCAGACCCGGCCGCCGCGGTTCTTGTACTCGTTGATGAACGCCATCCAGCGCCGGTAGTTCTCCTTCCACTCGATCTCGTTCTGGGTCGACCAGCGATACCAGTACGAGCCGTGGCCGCCGCGCTGCGGCGTGAAGTAGTCCCACATCGACTTCCAGGTGTACTCCTTGTGCCAATAGGCCTGGCGCGCCCGCATCAGGTCGCGGTTGGCGTCGTAGATCGTGAAGGTCGGCACGAAGGTGAAACCGATCTCCAGGAACTGCTCCAGCACCTCGTTCCACTTGGCCGAGCCGGGCTCGGCGCCCTGCCTGAACATCTGCCCCGAGACCGAGAAGCGGAAATATTCATCGGTGTAGTTGTAGTCGAGCGGGAAGTTCTGGATCACGCGGTCTTCGAACAGCGCCTCCGGCAGGCCGTAATAATGCTCCGCGCTCGTCAGGCCCCACTTCGCCGTGGTCAGCGCATTCATGCGCGACACCGCCATCTGGGCGTGATGGCAGCCGGTGCGCAGGCCGATCTGTTTGCACTCGTCGAGCGCGGCTTCCATGATCGCGGGCGGCGCGCCGAAGAACTTGATGCCGTCGGCGCCGCGCTCCTTGACCTGACGCAGCCAGGTGCGCCCCTGCTCCGGCGTGTAGATCGTCTTGACCATGTCGTTGACGGCCGGGAAATAGGCATAGGCGAGCAGCCGCGGCGCGGCGATCGTGTTGTTCTCGGCGCGCTCTTTCTGGTCGAGCATCCAGGACAGCCCGTTCATCGAGCCCATCTCGCGCACCGTGGTGACGCCATGCGCCAGCCAGAGCTTGTAGACGTAGTCGACCGGCGGCACCCAGCCATTGGCGGAGTGATAGGCAACGCCGGCATGGGCGTGGCAGTCGACGAAGCCCGGCGTCACCCATTTTCCGCGACAGTCGATCTCGTGATCGGCCGGTTCGCCAGCGTTGCCGGCATAGCCATAGCCGACGATCTTCTTGATGCTGACGATGCGGCCGTTCTCGACGATGATGTCGACCGGCCCGATCGGCGGCGCCCCGGTGCCGTCGATGACAGTGGCGCTGCGCAGCGCCAGCCGCTTGAACGGCCCGATCCCGCGATCCCGCGTCGTCGCCTTCGGCACGATCGGCGCCGCGCCCTTGTTCCGGATGAAGGCGAGCTCATCGCCAGGGAGCATCTGTTCCGTCACGACGGCGTGTCCTCCATTTGAGACCGTAGGGTGGGCAAAGCGCAGCGTGCCCACCATGCGTCTGCTTTCTTCCAAGATGGTGGGCACAGCGCTGCGCGCCTTTGCCCACCCTACGCATCGTCTTCCCGTCATTGCGAGCGGAGCAAAGCAATCCAGGGCCAGGAAGCAAGTCTGGATTGCTTCGTCGCTGCGCTTCTCGCAATGACGGCGTCTACCGTCACCCCGCCCTGTACTTCCGCGCGAACGCCACGCTGCCGAACACCGTGAAGGCCATGGTCACCGCCAGCAGCATGAAGGCGAGGGCGGCGCCCATCGGCCAGTTGTTGCCGCGCACGAACTGGTCGTACACGGCAGGCGCCATCATCTTGAATCGCGGGCCGCCGAGAAGCACCGCCGTTGCATAGGTGTTCATGCACAAAACGAACACCAGGATCGAGCCGGCGGCGACGCCGGGACCCGACAGCGGCAGGATCACCCGCCAGAACACGCGCGCGCCTGAGGCGCCGAGATTGGCGGCGGCATATTCGAGGTCGCGGGGGATGCTCTCGATGACCGCGGACAGCGTCAGGATCATGTAGGGCAGCACGACGGCGATGATGCCGATGATGACCGCCTTGGTCGTGTACATGATCTCCAGCGGCGTGGAGATCAGGCCGAGCTTCATCAGAACCGTGTTGACGAGCCCGTCGCGCGCGAACAGCGCCATCCAGCCGGCCGAGCGCACGACATTGCCGACCAGCAGCGGAAACAGGGTCGCGATGACGACCAGGCTCTTCCAGCGGCTCTCCATGCGGCCGAGCCAATAGGCCGCCGGAAAGGCGAGAATCAGCGTGAGCAAAGTACACAGCAGCGCGATGCCCAGCGTGGCCAGGATGATCTGCTGGTAGTACGGATCGGTCGCGGCCTTGACGTAGTTGTCCGGCGACAGCGCCTGCACCATCAGCTGGGTCGGGCTGAACTGGTTGAGCGAGATCCGGAACATCAGGATCATCGGCCCGACCAGCAGCGCCAGGACCAGCAGACAGGCAGGAACGACCAGCAGCGCCATCGCGCGAGCTCCGATTGCAGATAAGCGGCGCATCGGCCGCGTGCTCCTGCGGCCGGTGCCGCAGGAGCGAGGTTTTGAGGCTCAGGCCTTGAACTCCTTGTTCCAGAAGTCGAGCGTGCGCTGCGCACGCCCGGCGGCGTAGGCATAATCCGGCTTCAGCAGCCGCGCGCGCTCGGCCTCGGTCAGGCTGACCTGCTTGGCGAGATCCTCCGGCAGCGGCGCATCGGTGACCGTCGGGACATAGCCCATCTTGTCGGCGAAGCCGCCTTGCGCCTTGGCGTCCAGCATCGCGTCGAGATAGGCGAAACCGCCGGCCTTGTTCTTGGCGTTCTTCGGCACCGCGGCCTGGAACACGATCGCCGGCGTGCCTTCCTTCGGCACGACATGGGCGAGCGGAATGCCGGACTTCTTCCACATGAAGCCGCGGGCAAGCCACATCGTGGTGATCCAGACCTCCTCCGACTTCAGCGCCGCCGCCAGCGCCTCGTTCGAAGGATAGATCTTCACGTCGAGCGAGCGCCATTCCATCAGCTTCTTCTCGGCCGGATCGAGATTGCTGACGCCGCCGCCGCCGGCGAGCGCCGCGGCCAGCGTGTTGTTGGGATAGAGGATGTCGGCGAGACCGATGCGGCCGCGCCATTTCGGATCCCACAGATCGGCGAAGGATTGCGGCGGCGTCTTCACCTGGTTGGTATTGTAGAGGATCACCTGCGCCGAATAGATGTGCGGGATCGCGATGTCGCTCTTGAGCTCCGGGAACACCTTGTCGAGCCGCTTCACCTGGGCTGCATCGACCTTTTCGAACACGTCCGACTGCGACACGATGTAGGTATCGTTGTCGGACAGGCACGACACGTCCATCGAGCCGCGGCGACTCTGCCGCTCGGCCAGCAGCTTGGTCTTGCGCGGATCGGCGTTGGCGACGTCCTGCACGATCTCGAACCCCTTCGGCGTCATGATCGGCTTATCGATGATGTCGGAGAGCAACTGACCGTAGTCGCCGCCCCAGGTGCCGACCACGACCTGTCCGCCTTCGGCGCGGGCAGTGGGCATGCCGGAGGCCAGCGCGGCGACGCCGGCGCTGGCGGAGAGAAAATGTCGTCGCGAAATCATGGGAGAACCTCTCGCTGTGGATGGATGCGTTACGAAGATGTCTGCGGCACGAGACGCGGGACCTTGCGGTCCCACTGCAGGGACACGGGATCGTTCGGTTTGAGTGTTGCCAGCGGCTCGCTCGCGTCGGGCGTTGGCCTGACGGCCACCAGCGTCTCGTCGCCGATCGCCACCACATATTCGCTCTGCGCGCCCATATAGGTGATCGCCAGCACGCGGCCGCGCACCTCGCCGGACTCGCCGGCCACCACTGCAATGCGTTCAGGCCGCAGCGCGAAGGCATCGGCATCACCGCGCTCGCCGCTGGCGACATCGACCGGCAGCAGCAGGCCAGCGCTGGTACGGAAGTTATTGGCGTCCGCACGCCGGCCGGCCAGGATGTTGCAACGGCCGACGAAGTCGGCGACGAAGGCATCCCTGGGCGAATCATACAGCTCCTGCGGTGTGCCGATCTGGCGGACGCGGCCGCCCTCCATGACCACGAGGCGGTCGGCCATCGTCAGCGCCTCCTCGCGGTCGTGCGTCACCATCAAGGTGGTCAGGCCGAGCCGCTGCTGCAGCGCGCGGATCTCGAGCCGCACCTCGGCGCGCAGCTTGGCATCGAGGTTGGACAACGGCTCGTCGAGCAGGAAGATGCGCGGATTGATCACCAGCGCCCGTGCCAGCGCGACGCGCTGCTGCTGGCCGCCCGACAATTGCCGCGGCAGCCGGTCGGCGAGATGCGACAGCCGCACCAGCCTGAGCGCCTCCTCGATCTTCGTCTTGCGCTCGGCCGCACTGATGCCGCGCATCTCCAGGCCAAAGCCGACATTGTCGGCCGCGCTCATGTGCGGAAACAGCGCGTAGGACTGGAACACCATGCCGGTCGCACGCTTGTAGGCCGGCAGATGCGTAACGTCCTCGCGGTCGAACAGCACGCGGCCACTGGTCGGCGGCAGGAAGCCGGCGACCATGCGCAAGGTCGTCGTCTTGCCGCAGCCGGAGGGTCCGAGCAGCGCGACCAGCTCGCCCTCGCCGACGGCGAGATCGAGCCCCTCCACGCCGATCGACGTGCCGAAGCGCTTGGTCAGCTTCTCCAGGGTGAGCTGCGCCATCACACCACCCGCGACAGCTTGACGAAGCGGTCGGTCGCCACCATCAGAATGCCAACCAGCGCGATCTGCACAGTGGCGACCGCGGCGAGCGTCGGATCGATGCGGAATTCGAGGTAGTTCAGCATCGCAACCGGCAAGGTGATCCGGCCGGGACCGACCAGCAGCATCGACAGATCGAGATTCTCGAAGCTCTGGATGAACGAGAACATCGCCGCCGCGACGATGCCGGAGCGCATCATCGGCAGGGTGATACGGCGGAACACCGTGAACGGGCTGGCGCCGAGATTGGCGGCGGCCTCCTCGGCGGCACGGTCGAGCCCCTGCAGGCTGGCGACCACGAGCCGCACCGTCCACGGAATCGCCAGCAGCGTATGCGCGGCGACGAGGCCTTCCGTGGTTGCCTTGATGTCGCGGTCGAGCAGGTCCTCGGCGAGCACATAGAACATGTAGAGGCCGGAGCCGGCGACGACGCCGGGCACGGCCAGCGGCGCCAGCAGGAACGACGACAGCGCCTGGCGGCCACGGAACTCGCCCCGCACGATGGCAAGCGCCGCCGCAGTGCCAATGGGCACGCCGATCGCGGTCGCGAGCAGCGCGACCTGGAAGCTGGTCACGAGGCCACGCAGAAATTCCGGCTTGCTCAGCGCGTTCGCGTACCATTTCAGCGACAGGCCCGGCGGCGGAAAGCTCACGATCTCCTGCGCGAAGAAGCTGGTCACGACGATCATGACGACGGGCGCGAAGATGATTGCGTAGGCGACGACGATCAGTGTCCGCACTGCGAATTGGCCGAGTGATATTTGTCCCGTAAAACGGAACAGCATTGCAGACACCTCAACAAACAGATCAGCGACTTGTGCAGCGGCATCGTAGTCGGCAGCTCCGCTGCCGCCAAGCCTGTGCCACGAGTTATCGCAATGCACATTCGCATGGGCGCAGCGACGCGGCGATCCTGACGCGTGATGCGGCGGCAGCGCCATCTTGGCGCTAGCCCCGTGCGCACGTGAAACCGTCGCCGGCGCGCTCGATTTCCGACTTTCGGAATCTTCGAGGACCGAGCAGGCGGACTTGACGCCTGCGCGACGGTCCGTCGCAACGGCGCGGATTTGAGCAATGCGTGCTCAATTCTTGCACCGGCACGATCCAATATTTTGTGCGCCCACGGACAAGCCATCCGCGCAGGCCCGCACCTAAGCTTGCCTTCGAGCTTGGACCGGGGCGACGGCACCAATGCACCGCCGGACCAGCGCGACATCATCGTTCGAAGGAGCTGGCAACATGCAGACGAGGCTATTCACTGGAGCGCGGCGGGCGTGGCTTGCCGCGCTCGGCGCCATCATCGCGGCGGGACTTCTCGCCCCCATCGACGCGCAGGCGGCGACGCCCGCGGGCTGCGCGGCGCTGAAGGAGAAATATCCGGACTGGAAGGGCAAGACGCTGGTCAACGCGATCAATCCGCACACGCCGGGCTATGAGTCGATCGACCCGAAAGACCCGAGCAAATATGTCGGCTTCGACATCGATCTCGGCGAGGCCATCGGCGACTGTCTCGGCTTCAAGCTGACCTACAAGCCGGTGACCTTCGCCGCGCTGCTGACGACCTTGGCGAGCGGCCAGGCCGACATCGTCATCTCCGACATCTACGCCACCAAGGAGCGCGCCAAGGCCGCCGACTTCATCACCTACTCCAAGGTGTTCGACGGCGTGCTGGTCGCCAAGGGCAACCCGAAGGGCATCAACGGCATCAACCTGTCGATGTGCGGCGCGGCCGCGGCCGAGAACACCGGCTACGTCGAGGTGCCGCTGATCCAGGATCTCGCGCCGAAATGCAAGGAAGCCGGAAAGCCTGAGCCGACGATCCAGCTCTACGACAACAACGCCAACTGTATCCAAGCCATCCTGGCCGGGCGCGCCGACACCTATGTCAACGACGTCAACACGGTCGACCAGGCGGTGAAGGCCTATCCGGACAAGCTCGAAAAGGCGATCGCGGTCACCATCCCCTATTCGGTCGGCATCGCCGTTCCCAAGGACAAGCCGAAGTTCCGCGACGCCGTCATGGCCGCGCTGATCGAGGTGCAGAAGGAAGGCATCCATCAGGAGCTGCTGAAGAAGTGGCAGCTCGATCCGGCGAACTTCAAGGAGCCGGATATTCTCACGGCGGACTAATGCCTCGTAATCGTCTCAAGGCGGAACCGCGGCCGCGCGCGCGCTGCGCTCCCCTCCCCCCGCGCGAAGCGGAGCTTCGCTAGGCGGGGAGGGGTCGGGGTGGGGTCCACACGATGACTCTTTGCTGGGTACCCCCCTCCCCACCCCTGCCCCACAAGGGGGGAGGGAGCGCACCAGTTACTTGGCGACTCGTGCGCGAGGCAACTTCGTAGGGCGGGCAAAGCGAAGCGTGCCCACCGTATTTCTTCCCGAACACCACGGTGGACACGGCGCGTCGCGCCTTTGCCCACCCTACGCATCCAGCAGGCCGCCCCCTCATGTCCCTCTTCCTGCACTATCTCAGCATGCCGTACATGATACAGGGCATCGAGCTGACCCTGCAGGTCACCGCGCTCGGCCTGATCGGCGGACTAATCCTCGGCCTCGTCCTCGCGGCCATGCAGCTCAGCCGGTTCTGGCTGCTGGCGGCGATCGCACGCGGCTACACCGTGATCTTCCGCGGCACACCCCTGATCCTGCAGATGGTGTTCGCCTACGACGCGCTGCCGCATATCGGCATCAAGCTGCCGGCGGTGCTGGCGGCGGGCCTCGCACTCGCCTGCAACGAGGCGCCGTTCATCGCCGAGATGCTGCGCTCCGGCGTGCTCGGCGTCGATCGCGGCCAGCTCCTGGCCGGCCAGGCGCTCGGCATGACGCCATCAGTGCTGATGCGCCGCATCATCGCGCCGCAGGCGATCCGCACCATGATCCCCGCCTTCGGCAACGAGGCGGTGAGCGCGCTGAAGAACTCTTCGCTCGCCTCCGTCATCGCGGTGCAGGAATTGACCTTGCGTTCGACGCAGCTCGCGTCGTCCACCTTCGACTTCTTCTCGATCTTCTTCGCCTCGGGTCTCATCTATCTCGTGCTGACCGGCGCGATCAGCGTCATCCAGCTCGCGCTGGAATGGCTGCTCGATCTCGACCGCACGGCGAAGCAGCGCAAGCTGGCGGACTACCTTGCGCTATTGCTACCTTGGCGCCGCATCGGCCACGCGACGAAGCTGGAACTCGCCGAGAAAACAGCCCCTGCCATCGAGGCCGCGCCGCCGGAGCCCGCCGAACTGAAAGAAACGCCGCGGCTAGCGCTGTCGATCGAGGATCGCGCCAGGCGCGCGGCGACGGTCGCCCGCAACAATGTCGCCGTCGAGGTCACCGGGCTGCGCAAGGCCTATGACGGCCACACCGTGCTCGACGGGCTCGATCTCACCGTGCGCATCGGCGAGGTGATCGCGCTGCTCGGCCCCTCAGGCTCCGGCAAGAGCACGCTGCTCCGCTGCATCAATCACCTGGAGAACTGGGATTCCGGTGAGATCCGCGTCGGCGGCCGCAAGCTCGGCTTTGACGAGGCCGGCCGCAAGCTGTCGCCGCGCGCGATCGCCAATGAGCGCGCCAACGTCGGCGTCGGCATGGTGTTCCAGCAGTTCAACCTGTTCGGCCATCTCACCGCGAAGGAAAATGTCGCAGGTCCCTTGCGCTGGGTGCACGGCCTGGGCCGCTTCGAGGCCGAGCGCCGCGCGGCGGAGCTGCTCGACCGCGTCGGCCTGTCGCATCGCGCCGATGCGCTGCCGCGCCATCTGTCCGGAGGCCAGCAGCAGCGCGTGGCGATTGCCCGCGCGCTGGCGCCGAACCCGAGCGTGCTGCTGCTGGACGAGCCGACCTCAGCGCTCGATCCCGAGCTCGTGGGCGAGGTGTTGGAGGTGATCCGCCGGCTCGCCATCGACGATGGGCTCACCATGATCATTTCCACGCATCAGATCCGCTTCGCCGACGAGGTCGCCGACCGCGTCGCCTTCCTCAACGGCGGCGTCATTCTCGAGCAGGGTCCGGCGCACGAGGTGCTCTCCAATCCGCGTCACCCGCTGACTGCGCGCTTCCTCTCGGTGATGGACGCCGAGCGGCCGAAGGATGCGGTCGCATGAGTTCATTCTTCACGTCAACATCAACAATCTCGCGTCCGATCTTTCATGAGGCCCTTGTATGAAGCACCATCTGCTGCCGGTGTCCCCGAAGACCATCCATTGGGGATATTTTTCCAAGGTGGTGACACCGGCTCTCACCTTGCGCTCCGGCGACCGCGCCACGATCGAGACGCTGACGCATCACGCCAACGACGACTACGAGCGCATGATCAAGGACGATCCCGGCGCCGAGAGCGTGTTCAAGTGGACGAGGGAGCACAAGGCCGTCGCGCGGCGCGGCTCCGGCCCGACCGAAGGCCCGTTCATCCGCGGCTCCGGCGAGGGCATCGGCGTGCATCTGCTCACCGGCCCGGTTGCGATCGAGAGCGCCGAGCCCGGCGACGTGCTGGAGGTGCGCATCCTCGACATCAGGCCGCGGCCGAGCCAGTGCGGCTGCCATGCCGGCAGATGCTTCGGCTCCAACGCCGCCGCCAATTGGGGCTTTCACTATCACGACCTGATCGAGGAGCCGAAGCCGCGCGAGGTCATCACCATCTACGAGCTGGACACCGCGGGGGAGCCGTTCGCCAGGGCGGTCTACAACTACGTCTGGACGCCGCAGACCGACCCCGACGGCATTGTGCATCCGACCATCGACTATCCCGGCGTGCCGGTCGACCACGCGACGATCAGGAAGCGCGAGAACATCATGCCGGGCATCAAGGTGCCGGCGCGGCTGCATTTTGGCACGATGGGGCTCGCGCCATCGGAAGCCGACTACGTGTCCTCGATCCCGCCGAGCTACACCGGCGGCAACATCGACGACTGGCGCATCGGCAAGGGCGCGCGGATGTACTATCCGGTCGCCGTGCCCGGCGCCTATTTCTCGGTCGGCGATCCTCATGCCGCGCAAGGTGACAGCGAGCTCGGCGGCACCGCGATCGAGACCTCGCTCACCGGCGACTTCGAGTTCATCCTGCACAAGAAGAACGATCTCGGCGGCACCCAGCTCGAAGGCCTCACACATCCGCTGCTCGAGACCAACGACGCCTGGTCGGTCTACGGCTTCACCTATCCGAACTATCTCGCCGAACTCGGCGCCAATGCGCAGACCGAGATCGCCAACCATTCCAGCCTCGACCGCGCCATGCGCGACGCCTTCCGCAAGCTGCGCCGCTTCCTGATGACGGTGCATCATCTCAGCGAGGACGAGGCGATCTCGCTGTTGTCGGTCGGCGCCGATTTCGGCGTCACCCAGGTGGTGGACGCCAATTGGGGCGTGCATGGCACGATCCGCAAGAACGTGTTCCGGTGTGAGTGAGGTCGACGTCGGGCACCCTCTCGCCCAGCGCAAGGTGCGCTCCCTCCCCCGCTTGCGGGGGAGGGTCGGGGTGGGGGCGCCCCAAGCGACACCGCCGCTGTGGACCCCCACCCCTAACCCCTCCCCGCAAGGGGGAGGGGAACAGACCGCGCGCGCGGCGACAGCGACAACGACACCAGGAGCCGACGACTGACGCGCACCGAAACGCCGATGCCAAAACGACAAACGGTCAAGCTCATCTGGCACGGGGGTTGCTTCGCGTTCCCGGACCCGGGGCGTGCCATGAGTTTTCGTCCGTTCACCAGCGAATCCTATTCCGAGGGCGAGCGTCCGGAGGCGTGGCGCGACGTGCTGAATGCGGTCGGGCTGCAGCCCGCGGCGAAGACGCCATTCTATGATGGCCATGCCACCGCCTCGCATCGCCATGCGCCGGGCATCGCGCTCTCGCGGCTGTCGGCCGGCGCGCAGGTGGTCACTGCGGTTCCGCAGCCCCACGAAGACCTGCCGATCGTGCTGCTGGCGATCGAGGACGGCGCCGTGCTCCGGAGCGGCGACAGCCACCGCATCGTGCCCGCGGGGCATCTGATGCTGCTGCCGCGCACGGGAGACTGGGGGATCGCCTTCCAGCGCGACCTGCGCGCGATCGTGCTGTCGGTGACGGCGGACGCCCTGCATGGCCGCATCAGCGGCAAGCTGAAATTGGCCAGGCCCCAGGTGATCGCGCCGAGCGGTCTTGCCGACGTGGTCTGCCGCACCATCGAGGCCACCGCGCGGGCGCTCGAAACCCTCAGCGATGCCGAATGGAGCACGGTCGCACAGAGCCTGGTCGATCTGCTGCTGACGCTCGCCCATCAACAAGCGGTGCCGGCAACGGAGGCCGGCAGCAGCGCGACGCAGGCCGCGATCCTTCACCGGATCTGCCAGACCATCGAGCGGCGGCTCGACGATGCCGAGCTGACGCCGGCGCGGGTGGCCCAGGCCGAAGGCATCTCAGAGCGCTATCTGCAGAAATTGTTCGAAGGCGCTGGTGATAATTTCAGTCACTACGTGAGGGAACGGCGGCTGCAGCGGGCCTGGACCGACCTGTCCAATCCGGCCGAAGCCAACCATTCGATCTCGGAGATCGCCTATCGCTACGGCTTCGCCGATTCGGCACATTTCAGCCGCAGCTTCCGCGCCCGCTTCGGCCTGTCGCCGCGCGAGTTCCGGCAGCAGAAGGCCGAGCAGGCGATCACGTCGGCGACTCCGCGCGGCCAGCGCGGCTGGCCGCAGGACGCGCTGGCGCAGCAGCGCGTCTGCGAGAGGCCGGCGTCAACCAGGAGCGACATCGCCCTACCCGCGCCGGCCAACGACCAGGATGCGCGGCGGCATCACCATCATCTCGCGGTGTCGGCCGAACGGGTGCATTGGGGCTATTTCAGCCGCTCGCTGCCGCCGCAGATCGAAATCGCATCCGGCGACACGATCACGGTGGAGACGCTGACCCAGCATGCCTCCGATGATCCCGAGCTGATGATCGCAGGCGATGCCGCTGCGCTCAGCGTGTTCGGCTGGACCAAGGCCAAGAAGAACGTCGACCGCCGCGGCGCCGGTCCGATGGACGCCAGCGTGTTCGGCCGCGGCGCCGGCGAAGGCTTTGGCGTCCACATCTGCACCGGCCCGGTCGCGATCAAGGACGCGCAGCCCGGCGACGTGCTCGAAGTTCGCATCCTCGACATCGTGCCGCGGCCAAGCAAGAGCAGGACGCATGAAGGCCGTGTGTTCGGCTCCAGCGTCGCGGCGTGGTGGGGCTATCACTACAACGAACTGATTGCAGCACCGGCGCCGCGCGAGGCGGTGACGATCTACGAGATCTTTGCCGGCGATCCCGAGCCGCATGCGCGCGCGCTCTATTCCTACCGCTGGGAGCCGCAGACCGATCCGGCCGGAGTCGTCCACGCGACCTACGACTATCCCGGTGTGCCGGTGGCGCCCGGCAGCATCAAGCGCCGCCACGGCGTGCTCGACAACATCCGCATTCCGCTGCGGCCGCATTTCGGCGTGATCGCGGTGGCGCCGCGCGAGGTCGACTTCGTCGATTCGATTCCGCCGTCCTATTTCGGCGGCAATCTTGACAATTGGCGGCTGGGCAAGGGCGCGACCGTGTATCTCCCCGTCGCGGTTCCCGGCGCGCTGCTGTCGGTCGGCGACCCCCACGCCACGCAAGGCGACGGCGAGCTCGGCGGCACGGCGATCGAATGCTCGATGACTGGCACGTTCCAGGTCATCCTGCACAAGAAGGCGCAGCTCGCGGGGAAGCCGTTCGCCGATCTCTCTTACCCGCTGATCGAGACCGCGACCGACTGGGTGCTGACCGGCTTCAGCCACCCGAACTATCTCGCCGAGTTCGGCGCGCAAGGCCAAAGCGAGGTCTACGCGACCTCCTCGCTCGACCTCGCGATGAAGGATGCCTTCCGCAAGATGCGCCGCTTCCTGATGCACATCAAAGGCCTCAGCGAGGACGAGGCGGTCGCGCTGATGTCGGCGGCGGTGGACTTCGGCGTCACGCAGGTCGTCGACGGCAATTGGGGCGTGCACGCGATCCTGAGCAAGCGGCTGTTCGAGGATGCGGGCTGACTCTCGATCCAATCGCTGCGTCCCGGAATTCCGTCATTGCGAGCGAAGCGACTTGTCCGCCGAAGCTCGAAGAGCGAAGGCGGAAGCAATCCAGGGCGTCACGCTCGGCCCTGGATTGCTTCGTCGCTTCGCTCCTCGCAATGACGACTAATGTTGTGTTTCGAGCGAAGCCCCGAACAAAGGACCATCCCTATGCAGTTCCACATGATCTCCGGTGCGACCAGGCCGGTGGCGCCGTTCAGCCACGCGGTCGAAACCGACGGCTTCGTGTTCGTCACCGGCCAGATGCCGGACTCGCCGGAGGCGCCGGGCGTGCTGCCGGAGGGGATCGTGGATCAGACAAAGGCGGTGATGCAGAACTTGAAGTACATCCTCCAAGGTCTCAACCTTGGCCTCGAACATATTGTGATGTCTCGGATTTACCTGACCGAGTTCAAGCGCGATTACGCGGCGATGAATGAAACCTATCGTTCATTCTTCCCGCCGGACCGGCTGCCGGCCCGCACCTGCGTCGGCGTCACCGGTCTTGCCTATGACGCGCTGATCGAGATCGATCTGGTCTGCCGAAGACCATAGTACCCATTGGTAAACATCTCCTCAACGCGAGGCCCCGTCATTCGATCCGGGCTGGGGAGCGTCCCGCTGTTGCCGATTGTGTGCCGAGGCCCGGCGGTGTCAATTCGCCGGACCATCAGGCGGGATCGGGGAGTGCCATGCCGTATCAGTTTTCCAATCGTCAGCAGATCCGCAAGCCGGCGGTGACCAGCAAGGGCGGCATTGTCGCGGCGCAGTCACGGCGCGCCGCCGAGGTCGGGGCCGAGGTGCTGGCCGCAGGCGGCGACTGCGTCGATGCCGTGGTGGCGACCGGCTTTGCGCTCGGCGTGCTCGAGCCGTGGATGAGCGGCCTCGGCGGCGGCGGCGCCATGCTGCTGTACCGCGCCAGGGACAACCACGTCGAGGTGATCGACTACGGCATGCGCGCGCCCGACAGCCTTGATGCCGCGGACTATCCGCTGGCCAATGACGGCAGCGTCGCGGCAGACATCTTTCCCTGGCCCCGCGTCAAGGACGACCGCAATCTGCACGGCCCCGGCGCGATCGCAGTGCCCGGCGTCGTCGCGGGCATGGAGGCGGCGCATCGCCGCTACGCGCGGCTGCCGTGGCAGGATCTCGTCACGCCGAGCGTGAAGCTCGCCGCCGAGGGCTTGCTGGTGGACTGGTGGACCACCGTGATGATCTCGAGCTGCGCCGCCGACCTGCGCCGCTATCCCGGCAGCGCCGCGGCCTATCTGAAGGATGGCTTGCCGCCGAATCCGCAATGGGGCGCCAAGGCGGTGACGCGGCTGCCGCAGGAGCAGCTGAAGGCGACGCTGGCACATCTTGCCAGCGCCGGCGCGCGCGACTTCTACCGCGGCGACATCGCCCGCTCGCTGACCCGCGACATCCAGGCCGCCGGCGGCGCGCTCTCGGTGGATGACCTCGCCGCGTTCGAGGCGCATGTCCGCGATCCCCTGCGCATCCCCTATCGCGGCGGCACGGTGTTCGCGACGCCGGAGCTGACGGCCGGCCCGACGCTGGCTCACGCGCTGCGGCTGATGCAGGCGCGCGTGACGGCATCGGGCAAGGCTCCGGATGCAAGCACGTTCATCGCCTATGCCGAGGCGGTGCAGTCGGCGTACCGCGAACGGCTGAACGACATGGGCGATGCGCCTGGCAAGCGCGCGCTTGGCGCCGAATATCTCGCGCCGGCCTGCACCACGCACTATTCGGTGGTGGACCGCGACGGCAACATGGCGGCGGTGACGCAGACGCTGCTGTCGGGCTTCGGCTCGAAATTCCAGGCGCCGCAGAGCGGCATCATGATGAACAACGGCATCATGTGGTTCGACCCGACGCCCGGCACCACGAACTCGCTGGCTCCGGGCAAGCGCTGCCTCACCAACTACACGCCGGTGGTGGCGCAGGCCGCCGATGGCCGTCGCCTCGCCCTCGGCGCCTCCGGCGGCCGCCGCATCCTGCCCGCCGTGGCACAGATGCTGTCCTTCGTGATGGACTTTGGCATGGATCTCGATACGGCGATCCACCAGCCGCGCATCGACGCCAGCGAAGGTGACGTGGTCGGCGCCGACACCCGGCTGCCGGCGGAGGTGATGGACGTGCTGACAGCGAAGTTCGAGACCGTGCCGGCGCCGGTGCAAACCATGCCGATGAAGTTCGCCTGCCCCAGCATCGTGCTGCGCCAGGGCGACGTGAACAGCGGCGCGACGGAAATCTTCCACGCCTGGAGCGATGCGGTGGCGGAGCGATGAGGAGGTCCGGGGGCCCGACGCGTCGCGCGCTCCTACCACGGCAAGTTCGTCGACCCTTTCCTCAATTCTCGAAATTCACGGCGGTGGTGTTCGCGCCGCAGATCAAGATCGCGACGCGTTCGGCCGGTGCAGGACGATAAACGCCGGACAGCAACGCGGCAAAGGCCGCGGCTCCGCCGGGCTCGGTGACGATGCGCAACGCCGTCCAGAGCGCTTGCTGCGCGGCGCGGATGGCGTCGTCGCTGACGACCGCGACATCCGGCGCGGCAAAGCGTTGGACGATGGGAAACACCCGCGCGCCGATCCGGCGCGGTGCGAGGCTGTCAGCGGCGATGCCACCGGCCGGCGCATCGACCGGATGCCCTGCCGCCAGCGCGTCGCGCAACGTCGGCGCACCCTCGGGTTCCACCGCCACAACCTTGACGCGCCCCTCATACCAAGCGGCGATGCCGGCAATCAGTCCGCCGCCGCCGACAGCAACCAGCAGCGTGTCGATCTCGGGCGCGTCGCGCTCGATCTCCAAGCCGACCGTCCCCTGCCCCAGCATGGTCTCGGGCTGGTCGAAGGCGTGGATCGGCATCGCACCCGTGGCCGCAACATGCCGTTCGCTCGAAGCAAGCGCATCGGCGTAGCGATCGCCGCCGACATGAATATCCGCGCCGCAACGCCGGATGAGATCGATCTTCGACGGCGAGGCGATGCTCGGCACGAAGATCGCCGCCTTGCGGCCGAGACGCTGGGCTGCCAGCGCCACCGCGACGCCGTGATTGCCGCCCGACGCCGCGGCCACGCCCGCTTCGGGCACCTCGCGCATCAGGAGATTGGCGAATGCGCCGCGCGCCTTGAACGAGCCGCCATGCTGCATGAATTCGAGCTTGAGCCGCAACGGGCGAGCCGAGAGACCGACGTCGCCGCCCGCGATCGTGATCAGCGGTGTGTGCCGGACATGGGGCCTGATGAGTTCGTGGGTCGTGGCGATCCGCTCCCGCGTAAACGCCGTGGACGTTTCCGACATGCCGCACCTCTCCTGCGCATCTTGACATAGCTTAGCTAATTGGCAAAGTTACAAAATGGCTCCCGACCTCGTGTTTCGCGCCCTGGCCAACGACAAGCGGCTGCAGATCCTGGAATGGCTGCGTGATCCCGCGCGGCATTTCCCGCCGCAGCGCGACGGTGACTTGGTCAAGGATGGCGTCTGCGGGCTCTTCATCGCCGACAAGCTCAGCGTGTCGGCACCGACGCTTAGCGAGCACATGCGCGTGCTGACGGCCGCAGGGCTCGTGAAGGCCAAGCGCGCCAAGGGCTGGACCTTCTACAAGCGCGACGAACAAGGCCTCAAGACAGCGCGACGCCTGCTCACCGCCGCACTCTAGACCTGGCGAGAGGCGTGACAAACGCTCTCATTGGGCGGACGCTCGGCAGCCGCGCTAGCACTGTCATACGGTCGGCGGTGACGGCACGGCGATTTGCGGAAAGCTTGCCCGCAAGAAGGCCCGCATACGGGAGCGGAACGCGGCCACGTTCAAGCCAACGAGCGCAAGCCCGATCAAGCCGCCGACGAGCAACGTCGGCAAGGACCAGGTCTGGCCCCCCACTGCGGCGAGCGCCGGACCGAACAAGCCGGCTGCGACCACCACGACAGCAATGCAGCTCGCCGGCGCCAGACAGATGTCCCACCCGATGACGGAACGCTCGGTTGCGTCGACATGCAGCCTGCCGACGACGAGGGGAATCTGAATCAGAATCAATCCGCGCGGCCGCAGCCAGATCACACGATGCCTCTCGTCCCAGTAGACGGTGCAGGTGCTGAGCTTGACTCTCCTGCCCGCCGCCAGTTCGGATTGAAGAACAAATCGATCCCGCTCCCGCCCGATCCGCAGGAAGGCTCCGAGATAGGGCCGGTAGAGGGCCATGATTGCGATCAGGTCGAAAATCACAGTGCCAAACAGCAAAGGCGCCAGCCAGGACGGCAGATCGACCGGGGTGGGAGCCGCAGACGGAGGATCGTGAGGCTGAAGAGATGGACGTCCGACCTGGTTCGGCACGGGTCCGGCAAAGCCGCGGATCTCCAGGCGTAGGATCACGCTGTCAGACGGGTCGTAGCAAATCCGGACGTAAGCACCGGGCGTGAGCGGGCCGCCGCGGGCCGCCGTCGCGTGGAAGCCCTCAATGAGATCCATGGCCGAATATTGGAACGGCACGCCCGACACCGTGAACGACTCGCTCGAACGCCGCGCGAGCGGCCCCGGCGTGAACTGCTCGACGGGCCCCTCGACCATCCGGCATTCGCCGCTCGCGGCCAGCCTGTGATGACGGTGATAGGGGACGAAGGTCAACGCAAAGGCCCCAACGGTCCAAATCGTCGCGAACACGACCGGGCCATAGCGCACGACATTCGACTTCGGGAGATACGGAATTCCTAGAGCTTGCAGCCCGCGGGGAAGCGCCGCGAGAAATCCGGTCAGAACGATGAAGAGCAGGCCGGTCGCGGGAATCCACGAGGCCATGAAACCCGCGTCGAGGACATCGAAGACCTTGACGAACTGATCAGGCGTCATCGCTTCAAGCTCACTCTCGACCAGCAGTCTCTGCAATTGCGAACGGCGGCACCGACATTATCCGACCAGTGCCGTCATCAACGCGCTGTCCGCATCCGCCAGTTCATCGATCACATCGAAATGGTGCCGGTCCGGCGCCTCGACATACGCGGTCGTCGCCCCCAGCCCGATCCAGATATTCGCGAGCAATTGCGCCTGGCGGCGGAATTCGTTGCGCTCGGCGCCGCCGACCCAGGCGGTGACCTTGACGCCGTCGACCGGCACCAGCAGCGCGGGGCTCTCCTTCGCAGCCGTGGCGTCGTCGATGTGCAGCGTGTCGTTCATCGCGGTCCGCTGCAGCGGGCGCAGATCGTGCAGGCCGGAGATCGAGACCACGCTGGTGATGCGCCCCTGTCGCTCGGGCGGCAGTGGCGCGCCGCGGCAGATCATGCGGCTGACGAGATGGCCGCCGGCGGAGTGGCCAGTCAAAGCCACGGGACCTGCGACCTCGTCCATCGCGCGCGCGATGGCCTGCGCCACATCCGTCGAAATATCGGCGATGCCGACCTCGGGACACAGCCGGTACGACGGCATCGCCACGGCATGGCCGCGCGCGATAGGCCCCCGCGCAAGATGCGACCAGAAGCTCTTGTCCAGCCGCATCCAATAGCCGCCATGCACGAACACGACGAGCCCCTTCGGCGCCCCCTCCGGCAGGAACAGATCGAGGCGCTGCCGGTCATGCGCGCCATAGGCGATGTCGAGCTTGGCACGGCCCTGCCCCACCATGTCGGCGCGATAGCTCTCCGCCGGCGCCACCCACAGCCCGGGCCAGCGCTCGCCGCCGGCGATGTTCGGGCCGTTGGCGTAAGCGTTGTCCCAGTCCTTGACGGCATAGAGCATGAGGATCTCCTGATCGATTGATGTGCGCGCGGGCTCACAGCCCGGTGCGCAGCTTCCAGAGTTCGGGGAACAAAACGATCTCCAGCATCTTGCGCAGATAGTTGACGCCGCTGGTGCCCCCGGTGCCGGTCTTGAAGCCGATGATGCGCTCCACCGTGGTGACGTGGTTGAAGCGCCAGCGGCGGAAATAATCCTCGAAATCGACCAGCTTCTCGGCGAGCTCATACAGCTCCCAATGCCGCTGCGGATCGCGGTAGACGCTGGTCCAGGCCGCCGCGACCTCCGCGCTCTCAGCGCGCGTGCCGCGCCAGTCGGTGCGCTGGCCGTCGGCGCCGGTGAAGAAGCCGCGCCGCGCCAACAGTCGCAGCGCTTCGTCGTACAGACTGGGCTTCGCCAGGATCGCTTCCAGCTCGGCGGTCAGCTCCGGATGATGGGCATGCGGGCGCAGCATCGCGAGACTGCGGTTGCCGAGCAGGAATTCGATCGAACGATACTGGAACGATTGGAAGCCGGAGGACTCGCCGAGCTTGTCGCGGAACAACGTGTACTCGCTCGGCGTCATCGTGCGCAGCACGTCCCAGGCGCCGTTGAGCTGCTCGAAGATGCGTGACACCCGCGTCAGCATCTTGAACGCCGGCTGCACGTCGTCTTTGGCGATCGCGGCCATCGCCGCCTTGATCTCGTGGATCGCGAGCTTCATCCACAATTCGGAGGTCTGGTGCTGGATGATGAACAGCAGCTCGTCATGCGCGGTCGAGAGCGGCGCCTGCGCATCGAGCAGGCGATCCAGCATCAGATAGTCGCCATAGGACATCCGACCCTTGAAGTTCATCCGCGCACCCTCGGTGGCGGGATCGTAGGGCGCGCTGCTCACGTCACGAGCTCCTTCTGGCGATAGTCGGGCCTGTCCCACAGACTGTTGTCGAGGACCTCCGCGAGGATGCCCACGGCGCCGCGCACCTCGGCCTCGCCGATATAGAGCGGCGTGAAGCCGAAGCGCAGCGCGTCCGGCGCGCGGAAGTCGCCGATCACGCCGCGCGCGATCAGCGCGCGCATGATCGCATAGCCGTCCGGGTGGCGGAACGACACCTGGCTACCGCGCTGCGTCGCATCACGCGGTGACGCCAAGGTCAGCGACGGACAGCGCTTCTCGACCTCGGCGATGAACAATTCCGACAGCGCGATCGAAGCCGCGCGCACGTCCGGCATCGACACGCCGTCCCAGGCGTCGAGCGCGGCATCGAGCGCGGCGAGCGCAATGATCGGCGGCGTGCCGATGCGCATGCGCTCGATGCCGCCGCCGGGGCGGTAGTCGAGATCGAAGGCGAACGGCGCCTCGTGCCCCATCCAGCCGGACAACGCCGGCGGCGCGATGTCTGCGTAACGCGGCGCGACATAGATGAAGGCCGGCGCGCCGGGACCGCCATTGAGATATTTGTAGGTGCAGCCGACCGCGAAGTCGGCATCCGCGCCCGCGAGATCCACCGGCACAGCGCCGGCGGAATGCGCAAGGTCCCACGCCGTGAGCGCGCCGGCCGCGTGCGCCTTCTTCGTCAGCGCGGCCATGTCGTGCATGCGGCCGGTGCGGTAATCCACCTCGGTCAGCATCAGCACGGCGACGCTGTCGTCGATCGCCGCCTCCACCTGCTCGGGCTCGACCACCTTCAAGGTGGCGCGGTCGCCGAGCATGCGAACCAGGCCCTGCGCCATATAGAGATCGGACGGGAAGTTGCCGCTGTCGGACAGGATCACGCGGCGATCCGGATTGAGCGACAGCGCCGCGGCGAGCGCCTGATACACCTTGATCGAGAGCGTATCGCCCATCACGACCGTGCCGGGCGCGGCCCCGATCAGCCGGGCGATGCGATCGCCGACCCGGCGCGGCTGCACCATCCATCCGGCGGTGTTCCAGCCGCGGATCAGCTCCTGTCCCCACTCCGCTTCGATCATGCGGCCAACGCGGGCGGGCACGGCCGACGGCAGCGCACCGAGCGAATTGCCATCGAGATAGATGACCCCTTCAGGTATCGTGAAGAGCGATCGGGTCCTGGAAAAATCGGTCATGCGGCTCCTGCTTCGTTCACGGCCTGAATGCATGATTCGCGCCGGGTCGGGCCAGATCAAGCCGGTCCCATCGCCACCGGCACCGCGCGGGCCGCATGGCTCGCGAAGACGTGACGATGGCGACACAATCCAGCCGGTCGATCGCCGCCGGCCGGTGACATTGACGCGCCACGGCAGGCTTGTCACGGGCGGCGCGTGGCGCATGATAGATCGATCTGAACTGCCGATGGAGCCCAACATGCGCATTCTGGTGCCGCTCGTCCTGCTGATGGCGCTGCTGATGCACCCTGCCGAGGCTGCCGACGCCAGCGCGGCGCAGAGCGTCATTCGCGCCCAGGAACAGGCTTTGGCGCGCGACGACGGAGCGACCGCCTATGCCCAAGCCGCGCCGGAGATCCAGGCGCTGTTTCCGAGCGTCGAGATCTTCATGAGCATGGTCAAAAGCGGCTATCCGCCGGTCTATCGCCATCGCAGCTTCGAATTCGGCGCCGCGCAGGTCGAGGACGGCAGCATCGCGCAGCGCGTGCACATCGTCGATGCCGAAGGCGAGGCGTGGGAGGCTCTGTACACGTTGCGGACCCAGCCCGACGGCAGCCTCAGGATCACCGGCTGTTCGCTGTTGAAGACGGGCCAGTCGGTCTAGCGCTGAGCGGCTACGTCACGCCGAAGCGCTTCTTGAACTGCTCGACATTGATGAGGCCGCGGCCGTGGCGGCCGTCGCCGATCTTCACGTCGCCATGATAGGCCTCGACCGAGAAGCGGATGACGCGGCGCTCGACCTCGATCACTTCGGCGACCGTGCGGATGGTCGCGCCGACCGGCGACGCCGCGAGATGGCGGACGTTGACCTCGGTGCCGACCGTGACCCAGCCCGGCGGCAGCGCCGGGTTGATGGCGTCGCCCGACGTCATCTCCATCTCCAGGATCATCATCGGCGTCGCATAGACCATCGGCATGTGCGGCACGAAATGCCCGACGGTGCGCTCCGGCGGCACCACCAGCAGGCGCTCGGCGCGCATGCCCGGCTTGATGATCTCACGTGCGTCCATGACTGCTCCGAACTGTGCTGTCGTCCCGGACAAGCGCGCGGCACGCGCGCGCCGATCCGGGATCCATACGCCGTGGCGGTCGTGATGGGCGAAGGGCCAATGACCAGCGTGCCTCGAGCCGCTCCCTTGGGGGTATGGGTCCCGGCGTTCGCCGGGACGACCGCGGTGATCGTCGAGACAGATGTCATAGCCTCGCTTTCGCCAGGACGACGGCCAACTACTTCTTCTGCTCGGCCAGGCGCTCGACGAAGGTCTTGCCGCCCTTCATCTTGTGCGTCAGCGGCGCCTCGTTGATCTGGATCACCACCGCTTCCGGATCGACGCCGAGATGCGTCACCAGCGCCTTGGTGATGTCGCGCATCATGTTGGCCTTCTGCTCGTCGGTGCGGCCGGCGGCCATGCTCACGGTGATCTCGGGCATTCGTTGCTCCCTGTTGTTGTCTCTGCTGCGTCATCGCCGGGCTTGCCCCGGCGATCCATCTTCTGAAATCGATGGCGTCGTTTGAAGAGATGGATACGCGGGTCTAGCCCGCGTATGACGAGTCTTGTTACCCCCAGCTCACGTCATGACGCGCGAGCACCTCGCGGACGGCGGCGACCAGTTCGTCCTCCTTGGCTGAGACCTGCGCCGGGCGGCTCTCGCGCCATTCCTGGTTGGAGGCGATCGCGGCGGCCGCCTTGGCGCCCTCGATCAGGTCCTTGATCTGCACCTCGCCACGCGCCTTCTCGTCCGAGCCCTGGATGATGACGCAGGGCGCGTTGCGGCGGTCGGCATATTTGAGCTGGTTGCCCATGTTCTTCGGATTGCCGAGATAGAGCTCGGCGCGGATGCCGTGATTGCGCAGGGTCGACACCATCTTCTGATAGTCGGCGACGCGGTCGCGGTCGAACACGGTGACGACCACGGGCCCGAAGGCGGGGCGCGTGTCGAGCTTGCCGAGCAAGGTCAGCGCCGCCTGCAGGCGCGACACGCCGATGGAGAATCCGGTCGCCGGCACCGGCTCGCCGCGGAAGCGCGAGACGAGACCGTCATAGCGACCACCGCCGCCGACCGAGCCGAAGCGCACCGGACGGCCCTTCTCGTCCTTGGTCTCGAGCAGGAGTTCGACTTCGTAGACAGGGCCGGTGTAATATTCGAGACCGCGGACGACGGAGGGTTCGACGCGGACGCGGCTGTAACCGTAGCCGGCCGCGCTGCACAGCCTGGCGATCTCGGTCAGCTCGTTGACGCCTTCCACATAGGCCGGCGAGGACATGAACAATGTCCGCTGAGCAACGCTCGCCAAGACCTGAGCGTTGAACTGCAGATCCTGCTCCTCACCTTGGATTTGCGGCTCCGCGACCTTCATCTCGAAGAAGGCCAGCAGGGCGTCGATCTGACTTTCAGTCAGGCCCGCGCCCTTGGTGAAATCACCCTTGCCGACCTCGCCGCCGTCCCAGCGGCCCTCGCCGAGCAGCTTCTTGATCTCTGAAATCGGAAACTTGTCGGCCTTGTCAATTGCCCTGAGCACCGTCAGCCGACGGCCCACGTGCTCATCACCGCCGATGCCGATCGCATCCATCACGCCATCGAGCACCTTGCGGTTGTTGACCTTCACGACATACGAGCCGCGCGGAATGCCCAGCGCCTCCATGGTGTCGGCAGCCATCATGCACATCTCGGCGTCGGCCGCCGGCGAGCCGGAGCCGACGGTGTCGGCGTCGAACTGCATGAACTGGCGGAAGCGGCCGGGGCCGGGCTTCTCGTTGCGGAAGACGTAGCCGGCGCGATAGCTGCGATACGGCTTCGGCAGCGCGTCGAAATTCTCGGCGACGTAGCGCGCGAGCGGCGCGGTCAGGTCGTAGCGCAGCGAGATCCACTGCTCGTCATCGTCCTGGAACGAGAACACGCCCTCGTTCGGACGATCCTGGTCGGGCAGGAACTTGCCGAGCGCGTCGGTGTATTCGAACGCCGGCGTCTCCACCGGCTCGAAGCCGTAGCGCTCGTAGACGGCGCGGATCTTCTCGACCATCTCGCGCGTCGCGGCGATCGCCGCGGGGCCGCGATCCTCCAGCCCGCGCGGCAGCCGCGCCTTCAGCTTCTGGGGTTTCTTGGGTTTGTCGGACATCTGGGACCGGAACGTAGGGCGGGCAAAGCGCAGCGTGCCCACGGCTGACAAAGACCGGAACGGTGGGCACGGCCCGCTGTCGCGGTCCTTTGCCCACCCTACGGGATGGAATGCGTTGTTTGGGTTGGTAGCAGCCAGGGCGAGGTGCGGCAACCCGAAGCAGGGTTGGGCCCGGGGCGCGCTGGCTCGGCTGCGGCCTGTGAATTTGAGCCGAGCATTCGCTCCGATTGCGGTGCGCCCCCTCCCCCTTGCGGGGAGGGGTTGGGGGTGGGGGTCCACACGGGCAGTCTTTGCTGGGACCCCCACCCCCGACCCCTCCCCGCAAGGGGGAGGGGAGTCGACCGTCCGTGGGGCGCCCAGCCCCTACTTCACATCCCTGATCCACTGATGCGGATCGGGGCTGCGGCCGTACTGGATGTCGACGAGCTGCTTGCGCAGGCCCATGGCGACCGGGCCGGCCTCGCCGCCGTTGATCAGGACGTCGCCGCTCGCCGAGCACACCTTGCCGATCGGCGAGATCACCGCGGCGGTGCCGCAGGCGAACGCCTCCTTCAGCTTGCCGCTCTTGGCGTCCGCCCGCCACTGGTCGATCGAGTACGCCTCCTCGCGCACCTCGCGGCCGGCGTCGCGCGCCAGCTTGATGATGGAATCGCGGGTGATGCCGGGCAGGATGGTGCCGAGCGGCGGCGTCGACAGCGAGCCGTCGTCGAACACGAAGAACACGTTCATGCCGCCAAGCTCCTCGACATAGCGGCGCTCGATCGCGTCCAGGAACACGACCTGGTCGCAGCCATGCGCGATCGCCTCGGCCTGCGCCTTGAGGCTCGCGGCATAATTGCCGCCGCATTTGACGCCGCCGGTGCCGCCGACCGCGGCGCGGGTGTAGATCTCCGAGACCCAGATCGAGACCGGCGCAGGGCCGCCCTTGAAATAGGAGCCGACCGGCGAGGCGATCACCGCGAAGATGTATTCCGCCGACGGCTTCACGCCGAGGAACACCTCGTTGGCGATCATGAACGGGCGCAGATAGAGGCTGCCCTCGCCGCCCGGGATCCAGGCGCGGTCGATGCGGACGAGCTGCTCGACCGCCTCGATGAAGACGCTCTCGGGCAGCTGCGCCATCGCCATGCGCTCGGCCGAATTCCAGAAGCGCTTTGCGTTGGCATCCGGGCGGAACAGGTTCACCCCGCCATCGTCGCGCTTATAGGCCTTCAGGCCCTCGAAGATCTCCTGCGCGTAGTGCAGGACGGCGGCCGCGGGATCCAGCGGGAAGTTGGCGCGGGATTCGACGCGCGCGCTGTGCCAGCCCTTGTCCTGGCTGTACTGGACCACGGCCATGTGATCGGTGAACACCCGGCCGAAGCCCGGATTGGCGAGCTTGGCGGCGCGCTCCTGGTCGGAGGTGGGGTTCGTCGTCGGCTTGATGTCGAATGTCAAAGTCATGTCCTTGCTTCCCCCGCTCTGATCGCCATTCGCGAGTTCTGGCGCCGACCCGTCCGATCGGGCCAGTCGGCTTTCTGAATTTCGGACCTGCCGCGACCGGCCTTGAGCCGGTCACCGGGCAAGCATGCCACCACAGGACATGCTTTTGCGCCCGGCGGAAGTCCAGTATGGTTTGCCGAAATGCCGCTCGACATCACACGGTTGTTCGATACGTCGCCCAAGGATGCCCGTCGGGGTTGCCTACGGCCCGTTGAGACACGCCTGGAGACCATTGCCCGCCGATGAAACGATCTAAAATTTCGCAACGGGCGATTGTTTTGTAACATTGAACCGCAGAAACGTCAATATGGCTGACATAAATTTCTCGTCTCCGACGTTGAGCCCCGAGCTGCGCGCGGCTGAGCCCTCCGCGACGGCCGGCGAGCCGCTGCGCTGGGACATCATCGAGCTCTTGTTCTTCGCCTATCGCGACTTCGTGGGCGATGCCGACCACGAGCTGGAAGCGTTCGGATTCGGCCGCGCGCATCACCGCGTGATGCATTTCGTCACACGCTATCCCGGCCTGAAGGTCGCCGATCTGCTCGACGTTCTGCGCATCACCAAGCAGTCGCTCGGCCGCGTGCTCAAGCAGCTGCTGGACGAGGGCTACATCGTGCAGAAGACGGGCAACAACGACCGCCGCCAGCGCCTTCTTTTCGCCACGCCGAAGGGCGAGGCGCTGGTCGCCAAGCTGGCCGGGCTGCAGACGCGGCGCATCGATCATGCGCTGGAGCAGATCGGGCCGGCCGGCGCCGAAAAGGTCCGGCAGTTCCTGCGCGCGATGATCGATCGCGACGATCCGGACAAGGTGTTGGAAGCCATCTTCAAGACGCCTGTCGCCGCCGCCAAGGAGTGACCGTGACGATCGCCGCCATCGCACCGCATCCGCCGCAGACGCCGGCCGACGACGCACCGCATCTCCTGCTCGTCGACGACGACCGCCGCATCCGCGATCTGTTGTCGCGCTTCCTGCGCGGCGAAGGCTATCGCGTCACCACGGCAGCGAGCGCAAGCGATGCCCGCGCCAAGCTCACCGGGCTGCATTTCGATCTCCTGATCCTCGACGTGATGATGCCCGGCGAAAGCGGCTTCGACCTCGCCCGCTTCATCCGCACGCAATCGTCGGTGCCGATCGTGATGCTGACCGCGCGCGCTGAGCCCGACAGCCGCATCGAGGGCCTGCAGCTCGGCGCCGACGACTACGTCGCAAAGCCTTTCGAACCGCGAGAGCTCGCGCTGCGCATCGGCAACATCCTCAAGCGCGCCGCGCCGCCGCCGGCGGAGGAAGTCGTCGAGCAGATCGCGTTCGGCCCGTTCGTCTATCATCTGGCGCGCGGCGAGCTGAAGCAGGGCGAGGAGATCGTCCACCTCACCGACCGCGAGCGCGAGATGCTGCGCATCCTCGCCAATGCCCGCGGCGAGACCGTGCCGCGCGGCGCGCTGACCGGCAACGGCACCGTCAACGAGCGCGCGGTCGACGTCCAGATCAACCGCCTGCGCCGCAAGCTCGAAAGCGATCCGGCCAACCCGCTGTTCCTGCAGGCCGTGCGCGGCATCGGCTATCGGTTGATGGTGACGGGCTGAGGCGGTGCAGGTGAAGGTCTCGACGTCATTGCGAGCGCGACGAAGCAATCCAGAGGCCCGCGATGACTCTGGATTGCTTCGTCGCTTCGTTCCTCGCAATGACGGAAGCAGCGAGGGCGTCCCAGCATGAGCACGCTCGACACCGGCCTCACCCTCATCCGCACCGCATCCCGCCGCGTCTCGCGCGCCAACAGCATCGTCGGCAACGCGTTCAAGGGCTGGATGCCGACCGGCCTCTATGCGCGCGCGCTGCTGATCATGATCGTGCCGATGGTGATCCTGCAGACGGTGGTCGCGGGCGTGTTCATGGAGCGGCACTGGAACACGGTGACACGACGGCTGTCCGCCGCCGTGGTGCAGGACGTCGCCGCGCTGATCGACATCTACAAGGGCTATCCGCAGGACAAGGACCGCACCATGCTGCGCCGGATCGCGCAGCAGCGGCTCAACCTTGTGGTCGACTTCCTGCCGGCCGGCGACATGCCGCCGCCGGGGCCAAAACCGTTCTTCAACCTGCTCGATCAGTCGCTGTCGAGCCAGATCGGCCGCCAGATCAGCCGTCCGTTCTGGATCGACACCGTCGGCCGCTCCAACCTGGTCGAGATCCGCATCGCGCTCGATGATGCCGTGATGCGCGTGTTCGCGCAGCGCGGCGCGGCCTATGCGTCGAACACCGACATCTTCCTGTTCTGGATGGTCGGGACGTCGTCGATCCTGCTGATCGTCTCGGTGCTGTTCCTGCGCAACCAGATCAAGCCGATCCTGCGGCTCGCCGATGCCGCCGAGAGCTTCGGCAAAGGCCGCGAGGTGCCGAACTTCCGGCCGCGCGGCGCGCGCGAGGTGCGGCGTGCGGCGCACGCCTTCCTGGAGATGAAGGCGCGCATCGAGCGCACCCTGGAGCAGCGCACGGCGATGCTGGCCGGCGTCAGCCATGATCTGCGCACCATCCTGACGCGCTTCAAGCTGGAGCTGGCGCTGCTCGGCGACAGTCCCGAGATCGACGCCATGCGCAAGGACGTCGACGAGATGTCGCACATGCTGGAGGATTATCTTGCCTTCGCACGCGGCGACAATGGCGAGATCGCGCAGCCGACCGACATCTCCAACGCGCTGGAAGAGCTGCGGAGCGACGCCGAGCGCAACGGCCATTCCGCCACGGTATCGTTCCACGGCCTGCCGGTGGTGACCGTGAAGCCGCAGGCGCTGAAGCGCTGCCTCGGCAACCTCGTCTCGAATGCCGCCCGCCACGCCGACGCGATCGCCATCACCGGCCATCGCGACCACCGCTACCTCACCATCACCGTCGACGATGACGGCCCGGGCATCCCGGCCGACATGCGCGAGGAGGTGTTCAAGCCATTCCTGCGCCTCGACGACGCGCGCAACCAGGACGAGGGCGGCACCGGCCTCGGCCTCGCCATCGCCCGCGACATCGCCCGCTCCCATGGCGGCGACATCACCCTCGGCGACAGCCCGATGGGCGGGTTGCGGGCGAGCGTGCGCATTCCGGTGTAGCGCGCCGCACAGCTCATTCCTGCGCGATCACCGCGTCGAGCCAGGCGCAGTTCAGCGGCGGAACGCGTGGGTCCGGCACACGGACACCGCGTGCGGCGGCGGACAGCCGCATGTCACGCATGCGCTTGCGCTGCTCGTCCGGCAGGTACAATCGCTCGTGCCCCCACAGCGACGGGCCGTCGAAGGTCTCATGCGGCTGCCACGTCGCGGGATCGATCACCCGGCCGCCCCAGCCATATTCGATGAAGAAGCCGGAGGGCGTGTTGACGTAGAACGAGGTCATGTGGTCGTTGGTGTGACGGCCCAGCGTGTAGGCCACGCGCCCGTCGTCGAGCTGTGCCAGGTCGTAGCCCTGGCCGACGTCGTCGAGACTACCTAGTTCCACCATGAAGTGATGCAGTGTGCGGCGACCGGAGCCGACCATCGCGAAGCTGTGGTGACGGCCGTTGACGTGGAAGAAATAGAGCTTGTACGGCGTCAGGCCGAAGTCGGACACCTTGAAGCCGAGCAGGTCGCGATAGAACCGCAGCAGCGGCTCGACGTCCTCGACGTTGAGCACGACGTGCCCCATGCCGAGCGGCCCGGTGCGAAAGCCGGAGATCGGACGTCCCGGCCTGAAGGGATCCGAGGCGACGGCTGCCCCCCAGAACACCTCGATCGTGTTGCCAGCGGGATCCTGAAAGCAGATCAGCTCGCTGACATGACGCTCGTCGGCCAGTGCCTGCGAACCGCGGGCCACCTTCACGCCGTTGTCGTCGAGACGGCTCGCGAGCCGCGCGAGCGCGGCAGCGTCGCCGACCTCCCAGCCCATGACGGCGAGCCCGCCATCGCCGCTGCCATCGACGATCAGCCGCTGCTTGCGATCATCCATCCGATAGGCCTGCACGCTGGCTGCGCGATCCACGCGCTGCATCCCGAGGAGCTCGGTCGCCATGCGTCCCCACTGCTCCGCTTGGGACGACTTGATGCCGATGTAACCGAGCGCCGTTATTTCCATCTTGTTTTCTCCCGAAAGGCGCGGGCGGAATTTCGTATCAGCTCCGCGCGGTCCTGCAGTAGACTGGCGCCCCTGCATCCGGCTCGCGTTCTCAAGACGGTATCGGCGGACGGAAACGAAGAACAGGGAGGATTTTCCAAGTGTCCAAGCAACGGACGCGATCTCCGCAGGCCCGTCCTGCGGAGGGTGTCCGCGCCTTCAAGCGGGGGCTCGACGTGCTGCGCGCGGTCAATCGATCCGGGGGCATTCGCGCCGGCGACGTGGCGCGCCAGCTCGATCTGCCGCGGCCCACGGTCTATCGGTTGCTCGAAACACTCGAGGAACTCGGCTATGTGGCGCGCAGCGCCAGCGACGACCGCTTCCGGGTCACGCGCCACGCGTTGAGCCTCGGCGACGGCTATGATCCCGGCATCTTCATCTGCCAGGTCGCCGCGCCCTATCTCGCCGAGCTCAGCCGCAGCCTGATCTGGCCGGTCGATCTGTCGACTTATGAGAACGGCGCGATGGTCATCCAGGAGACCACGCATGCGCGCAGCCCGCTCTCGATCGACCGCAGCATGATCGGCAAGCGGCTGCCGATGCTGCACACCTCGGCCGGCCGGGCCTATCTGGCCGCCTGCCCGCCCGCAGAGCGGGACCTCATCATCAACCATCTGCGACGCATCGAGGATGCCGAGGACCTCTTCTTCCTGGCGCCCGAGCGGCTGCAGCGCATGATAACGGAAACGTCCCAGCGCGGCTATGCGATCCGCAACGAGGGCGAATTCAATCCGAAGACGTCGTCGATCGCGGTGCCGATCGTGCGGGGCGACGTCGTGTTCGGCTGCATTTCGATCATCTGGATCCGCTCCGCCATGACCCTCGAGGAGGCTGTCGCACAGTACGCGGCCCCATTGCGCGACGCCGCGGCCGCGATCCCCGTCCAGGCCTGAGCGTCCGCTGCGCGGACAGTTCGTGACCGCGCCTTGAAGGTGCGAGGCGGTTGCGGAACAGATGCGGCCATGAGCAACATGGCCGCACATTCCGGAAGCTTCGACGTCGTCATCGTCGGTCGCGGGCCCGTGGGCTCGACGCTCGCCAACCTGCTCGGCCTGTGCGGCATCCGCACGCTGATCCTGGAGCGCGAAGCCAAGGCCTATCATTTGCCGCGCGCGGTGCATTTCGACGACGAATGCATGCGCGTGTTCCAGACCATCGGCCTTGCCGACGCCATCCTGCCCCACCTTACATTGAGTCCCGGCATGCGCTTCGTCGATGCGGGGGGACGATTGCTGCTCGACTGGCCGCGCCCCAGCGAGCCGACCGCGATGGGCTGGAATCTGAGCTACCGATTCCACCAGCCCGATCTCGAAAACGTGCTCAACAAGGGACTCGAGCGCTGGCCTCATGTCGAGCTGCGCACGCGCTGTGATGTCTTCGCGCTCGAGCAGGACCGCGAGGGGGCGCGCGTTCGCTATGAGGACCTCGGCACCGGCCGGCTGGTCGACATCTCTTGCGCCTATGTCATCGGCTGCGACGGTGCACGTTCACTGGTGCGCCGCTTCATCGGCTCGGCGCTGGACGATCTCGGCTTTCACGAGCGCTGGCTCGTCTGCGACGTGCTGCTGAGCGAGGCGCGGCCCGATCTCGGCGATTTCAGCGTCCAGCACTGCAACCCGCAGCGTCCCGCAACCTATATTCGCGGCACCGGCAACCGGCGCCGGTGGGAGATCACGGTTCATCCCGACGAGGACGCGGTCGACATCACCCAGCCGGCGCGCGTGTGGGAGCTGCTCTCGCCCTGGCTCCGGCCCGCAGAGGCCGAGATCGAACGCGCCGCCGTCTACACATTCCACTCCGCGGTCGCCCAGCAATGGCGTGCCGGACGGTTCCTGCTCGCAGGCGATTCCGCGCATCAGACCCCGCCTTTCCTCGGTCAGGGCATGTGTGCCGGCATTCGCGACGCAGCCAACCTCGCGTGGAAGCTGGCTCATGTGATTGCCGGGAAGGCAACGCCCGATCTTCTCGACACCTATCAGAGCGAGCGCGCGCCGCATGTGCGCGAATTCATCGAGCTCGCGATCCGGCTGGGTGGGCTCATCAACACCAAGGCGGTCGAGGCGGCGCTTGCGACCGGCACGGCACAGGGCGACGGCCAGCTCAAGCTCGACGTGCAGAAGCCAGTGCTCGGCCCGGGCCTGGCCTGCGGCGAACGCAGCATGACGGGAAGACTGGCGCCGCAATTCCGCAGCCGTGATCACGGCCGCAGCGACGACCGCGTCGGCTATCGCTTCGCGCTGCTATGCCGGTCCGGTCTCGGGACCGCAATGATCGAGCAGCATCATGCCCGCCTGACGGCCGCCGACGTCGCCGTCATTTGCGGCGAGGAAGCTGGCGGCCTCGACGGCTGGCTCGATCGGCACGGCTTCGACGCCGTGCTGATGCGCCCCGACCGCTACATCCTGGGTGCTGTCCGCATGGGCGAAGATCCCGCGGCGCTGTTGTCAGGCCTCGCCTTCCTCGCACCGCTGCCGAGCGCGGCCTGAGCGTTTCCGTTCTTTTTGAGAGGGTTCACGTATGAAGCTGGTTTCCTTTGTGATCGACGGGCGTGCCGGTTACGGCGCGGTGAAGGGAGACGGTGTCGTCGACCTCGGCCGGCGGCTCCCGGCGAAGAGCCTGCGCGCGCTGCTCGAGGCGGATGCGCTTCGCGACGCCGCCGCGCTGCTCACCTCCGAACCGCCCGACTATCCGCTCGATGCGATCACCTTCGCGCCCGTCATCCCCGATCCCGGCAAAATCATCTGCGTCGGCCTGAACTATCGCGACCACGTCGCAGAGACCGGACGAACGGTCACCGAGAAGCCCGCGCTGTTCGCGCGCTTTCCGACCAGCCAGGTGGGACATCTGCAACCGGTCATTCGCCCTGGTGTCTCCGATCATTTCGACTATGAGGGCGAACTCGCGCTCGTGATCGGGAAAGCCGGCCGGCATGTCCGGCGCGAGGACGCGCTCACGCACATCGCCGGCTATTCCTGCTACAATGAAGGCAGCATCCGCGACTGGCAACGCCACACGTCGCAATTCCTGTCGGGCAAGACCTTCGATCAGTCCGGCGCATTTGGCCCCTGGCTGGTCACCGCCGACGAAATTCCCGACCCGTCCAAGCTGACGCTGCAGACCCGCCTCAATGGCGAGACCGTGCAGCGGACCACCACGGATCTCCTCATCACCGACGTGCCCGATCTGATCGTCTATTGCTCGACGATCATGACCTTGCTGCCCGGGGACGTGATCGTCACCGGCACGCCGGGAGGCGTCGGCTTCAAGCGCACCCCGCCTCTGTTCATGAAGCCCGGCGATACGGTCGAGGTCGAAATCTCGGGCATCGGCGCGCTGCGCAATCCCGTGACTGCCGAACTGGAAGCCTGACGTTTCCGCCTCGCGGAGAACCGCGAGGCGCACCAATCAAACACGACAAAAAACCAAATCTTCAAATCCGGGGAGGATCATCATGTCGCGCTGTCTCAGATCCAGCATCGCTGGCCTGCTGCTGCTTGCAGGCTCATCCGCGCAGGCCGAAATCAAGGCGGGTGCCATCCGTATCGGTGTGCTCACCGACATGACCGGCATCTTCGCGACCGCGATGGGGCCCGGCTCCGTGGAAGCGGCCCGGATGGCCGCTGATGAGTTCGGTGGCAAGATCAACGGCAGGCCGATCGAAATCCTTCAGGCCGATCATCAGAACAAGCCGGATATCGCGGTCGCGATCGCCCGGCGCTGGTTCGAGCAGGACGGTGTGCAGGCGATCGCCGACGGCGGCAGCTCCGGCGCGGCCCTTGGCGTCCAGGAGCTGGTGCGCAGCAACGGCAAGATCTTTCTCATCTCCGGGGCCGGCGCCAATCAGCTCACCGACGAGGCCTGCGCCCCGACCTCGGTGCAATGGACGCACGACGCCTATTCGACCGCGACAGCCGTCGTGTCGGGCATCATGCAGACCAGCAAGGAGCCGTGGTTCTTCATCACCGGCGACTACGCATTCGGCCATTCGGTCGAGGCAACCGCGCGCGCCCGCATCGCCGAGCTCGGCGGCACGGTCGCCGGCAGCGTCAAGGCGCAGCTCGGCACGCCGGATTACGGCTCGTTCCTGCTGCAGGCCCAGGCCTCCGGCGCCAAGATCCTGGCGCTCAACGTCGCCGGCGACAATGCCACGGCCATCAAGCAGGCCGAGGAATTCGGGCTTGCGGCCCAGGGCATGAAGATCGTGCCGATGTCGTTCCAGAACGTCGACATCGAGGCCATCGGCCTCAAGGCGACGCAGGGCGATCTCATCGTCACCAGCTTCTTCGAGGATGCCTCTCCCGCCGCGCGCCGCTTCTCCGACGCGTTCTACGCGCGCCGGAAGGCGATGCCGTCACAGATCCAGGCCGGGGTCTATTCGGCCGTGCGGCACTATCTGCAGGCGGTGAAGGATGCCGACAGCGACGACGGCGCAACTGTGATGGCCCGAATGAAAGCCACGCCGGTCTCGGATGCCTATGCGGACCACGGCCAGATCCGCGACGACCAGCGCATGGTGCACGACCTGTATCTGGTCCAGGTCAAGACCCCCGCCGAATCGAAGCGCCCCTGGGACTTCGTCAAGCTGGTGACGAAGATCGCCCCCGATCAGGCGTTTCGCCCGCTCGACCGCAGCAAGTGCAGCCTGGTCAGCAAGTGAGCACATGAGCGACCAAGCATGATTCCGGACGATCAGCGCGCCGTCATCATCACCGCCGCGGGCGGCCCGGAGGTCCTGTCGGAGCGACAGGACTGGCCGGTCCCGCGCCTCGGACCAGACGATGTGCTGATCGAGGTCGCAGCCGCCGGCATCAACCGTCATGACTGCAACCAGCGCGCTGCCGGGCCGTCGCGGGAGCCCAATCCCATACCGGGATTGGAAGCCTCGGGGCGCATCGTGGCCTGCGGCGCCAACGTTTCCCCGGAACGGCTGGGTAGAGCGGTGATCGCACTGACCGACGGCGGTTCATACGCGCAATACGTCGCCACCGATCAGCATCTTGCACTGGACTTGCCGAGCGGCCTCGACTTGATCCAAGGCGCCGGCCTACCCGAAGCGCTGTTCACGACCTGGTTCAATTTCTTCGAGCTGATGCGCATGATGCCCGGCGAGACCGCCCTGATTCATGGCGGAAGCAGCGGCGTCGGCACGATCGCGATCCAGCTCCTGCGCGCGCTGGGTCATCCCGTCATGGCCACCGCCGGCACCGCAGAGAAGCGCGCCCTGGCACTCGGGCTCGGCTGCAGCGCCGTGTTCGACTATGCCGATCCCGATCTCGCCGAGCAGATCCGCGCGGCGACGGGGAAGCGCGGGGTCGACTGCATCCTCGACACCTCCGCCGGCGCTCACATTGCGCAGGACCTTGCGGCGCTCGCGATGGGCGGACGGATCGCCCTGCTCTCGGCCGGACATGGCAAGGAGCTGGCGGTGCCGCTGCGCAGCCTGATGGCGCGCCGGGCCAGCATCACCGGCGCATTCCTGCGGTCGACGTCACTCGATATCAAACGCCGCCTCGCAAGCGAGCTGCGGCAGCGCATCTCGTCCCTGCTCGGAACGGCCATTCGGCCGCACATCGACAGCACCTATCGCCTGTCCGAGGCAGCCGATGCGCACGAACGCATGGAGACGGGCCGGCACATCGGGAAGATCATGCTCAACGTCCGCGAATGAGCGACGATCCACGTCGCTGCGCCCGCCACGCGCAACGAGCGCCCGCCTACTGCTTCACGCCCGGGATCAGGGCCTTCAGCTTGGCCATGTCCTTGACGTTCATCTTCATGCCGCCGGGCATCACGATGTCCCCGGGCTTCTGGTCGGGCTTGCAGGCGCCGAGCCATCTGGCCTCGATCGTCATCGCGGTGTCCTTCACCCCGGTGCCGGCGGCGCCGCCCGTGACGCGCGACATCGTCTTCACCGTATAGGCCGAGTTGAAGTCGCCGGTGATGTCGGCATGCGACGTCGTATTGATGCCGCCGAAATTGCAGACCGAATCGGAGACGTAGCCGGTCGCGGTCTTCTGGATGTCCTGCTTGGAGCAGACCTGCTGCGCCATCGGCGAGGCGAAGTTGTTCATCTCCTTGTCGGTGGCCGCGTCGGTGCAGTGCTGCATCGTCGCCTCCGGCAGCTGACCGCCGGATCTGATCATCTTCAGCTCCCACAGGCCGGCCTTGCGCACCGGTAGGTCGACGGCCCGTGCCTCATGGCTCGCGGTCACGCCCAGGAGGCAGCAGGCCAACAGCCCAATTGCGATGCGTGTGCAGGTCATATGCCCCGTTCCGGCTCGTTGATCGATGCCGGAGCGAATGCCGCAGAAAAATGGCAATTGGGAGAACGGCAGTTGATGGAAGGTCAGTACAGCGTCCGCAGCGGCCGCTGCGCCGAGCCATAGGGCACCCAGCGGCAGGCGAACGAAACGTAGCCACCGTAGCGCGCATCGACGGCGCGGAACTTCGCGACCTTGCCGTAGGAGGCGCAATGATCGACCGCGAGCTGGCGCGCATCCGTGGTCTGGGCCAGCTGGAAGGCGATGATGCCGCCGGTGTCGTTGCCCTTGAAGGGCGGCACCACGTCGGCCTGGGCGGATGCCGCAACCAGCACCATCCCAGTGGCCACGAGGCCTGCAGTCTTCACGAATCCGGCCATCAGCGTCCGCATTGCATTCTCCTCGATCTGGCCCGCCATTCTAAAGGTCCTGTCCGGTCAAGAAAAGAACACCGGCCTCGCGTTAACAGGACTAATCGTGGAGTGTTGCCGCGTTGCACTTGACCTCCTGTGGCCGCCGCGGCACGGTCCACGCTCCCGGATCAGCCTTGCGGACGGCCCATGCGCGACTTCAGCTCACCTTTCAAGATGTTCGGCGCCGCCTGTGGCGCGCTGCTTGCCGCCATCGTCGCCACCGCCCCGGCTCAGGCCGCCAACCCGCTCGAGATGAACTTCTGGTTGTCCGGTCCGAAATATGAAGGCCGGGTCGCGCCTTGCGAGGCGGCCATTCCGACCATCGTCTCGCGATTCCAGGACAAGGAGAGCACCTTCTGGAATTCCTCGCTGACGATCACCGGCGTCGCCAATGTCCATGAGATCGCCTTCCGGCCCTGGCAGTCCGACAACATTCCGCGTCGCTTCTGCACCGGCAGCGTGATGATCAGCGACGGCAAGGCGCGCACCGTCAACTTCTCGATCATCGAGGATGGCGGCTTCGCCGGCTATGACCAGGGCGTCGAGTTCTGCGTCGTCGGCCTCGATCGCAACTGGGCCTTCAATCCGGCCTGCCGCGCCGCCAAGCCCTGATTCGCCTTTCCCGGCGTATCGGCCGCTCGCGCGGGCGGCCGGCTGACGAATGGCTGCCTCGGGGCAGCCATTTTTGTTCTTGAAATGTTCCCGTGTGCTGGTAGGCTCCTGGCATTTTCCGGGGAGTACGCCATGTTCGATTGCCTGTGCCGACCTGCCGTCCTGTTGTCCAGAACGATCGCCTGCTTTGCCCTCTTGCTCGGTGTGCTCACGGCTGGCGCCGCCGAGGCGCAGGACCGCCGCCAGAATGCGCCGGGCGCGTTCGACTTCTACGTTCTCTCGTTGTCGTGGTCGCCCTCGTACTGCGCCGAAGCCGAGGAGCGCGGCGGTCGCGGCAGCCGGTCCCAGCAATGCAGCGGCCGACCGTACTCGTTCGTCGTGCACGGGCTGTGGCCGCAATACGAGAACGGCTACCCCGAATATTGCGAGCAGCCGGCGCCGCGCCTGCCCCGCAACATCATGACCTCGATGCTCGACCTGATGCCGGCGCCGGGCCTGATCTACAACGAGTGGGACAAGCACGGCACCTGCGCCGGCGTGTCGGCGAAGGCCTATTTCGAAGCCATCCGCAAGGCCCGCGCCGCCATCAAGATCCCCCCGGAATTCCTCGATCTCGCGGAGGCCAAGACGGTGGCGCCGGCGGCGATCGAGGAGGCCTTCATCAAGGCCAACCCCAAGCTCACAACATCGGGCATTGCCGTCACCTGCAATCGCACCAGGCTGAGCGAGGTCCGGATCTGTCTGTCGAAGGATCTGGAGTTTCGCAACTGCGACGAGATCGACCGGCAGGCCTGCCGGCGCGACGAGGTCAACATGCCGCCGGTCCGCGGCGGCTAGCGGCTGCGAATCGGGGCGACGCAGCGCGTCGGCCTGCGGCGCCTCCTGCGGCGGCGCTCATCCGCGGCTCTCCGGAGGGCGTCCGGCGCATCGACGGGGTACCCTTTTGACGCGGAACGGCGTAACCGGATGGCATGAACTACCGACATGCCTTCCACGCCGGCGGCTTCGCCGACGTCATCAAGCACATCGTGCTGACGCGCATCCTGGTCTACCTCCAGGAGAAGCCCGCCGCGTTCCGGGTGATCGACACCCATGCCGGCGCCGGCCTGTATGATCTCACCGGCGACGAGGCGACGCGCAGCGGCGAGTACCTCACCGGCATCGCCCGCGTGCTGCAGGCGCGGCTGTCGGATCAGGCCTATGCGCTGGTCCAGCCCTATCTGGATATCGTCCGATCGTTCAATCCCAAGGCCGAACTGGTCGCCTATCCCGGCTCGCCGCTGATCGCGCGCGCGCTGCTGCGGCCGCAGGACCGCATGACCCTGTGCGAGCTCGCGCCGATCCCCCGCAAGCAGTTGATCGATCAGTTGCGCCGCGACACCCAGGCCCGTGTCGTCGATCTCGACGGCTGGGTCGCCCTGCCCGCCTTCGTGCCGCCGAACGAGCGCCGGGGCGTGGTGCTGATCGATCCGGCGTTCGAGGCGAAGGATGAGTTCGAGCGGCTCGCCGATCGCTTCGCCGCGGCCTTCGCGAAGTGGACCACCGGTATCTACGTGCTGTGGTATCCCGCCAAGAGCCGGCGTGCGACGGAAGAGCTGAGCGATCGTGTCGCGGCGCTCGCAGCCGCGGCCAAGCCGCCGGGCAAGGTTCTGCGGATCGAGTTCAGTGTTGCGCCGCAGATCGAAGGCGAGGCGCTCACCTCGACCGGGCTGCTGATCGTCAACCCGCCCTGGACATTACATGACGAGCTGAAGCTCATCCTGCAGGAACTGCAGAAGCCCCTCGGCCAGGGCGGCGCGGCGCGCTTCCGACTCGAATTCCCCAAAGCTTGAAACGGCGACTGGTCGAAAAGCCGTAGTCAATCGGCGCGGAACCGTATTATTGTGTCCGATTGTAAGACTGGCTTTACGTTCCGCTTCCGCGAATGGTTGCGGCGGGGTGATCAAGGCCTAACAAGATCCGGCGATCCGGCGCGGCGAGCGCTGGGCGTTAAGGTGGCCAACGCTTTCCGATCAAAGTGATGTCCGGTCGGACGCTGCGCAGGGCGCGCAGTGGAGGAAGCATTGCGGGGGAGGAGTTTCCCGATGGCCATGACTGGGACGGTCAAGTTCTTCAACGGCGAACGCGGCTACGGCTTCATCAAGCCGGACGACGGTGGACGCGACGTGTTCGTGCACATCACGGCGGTGGAGCGCGCGGGCCTGAAGGACCTGACCGAAGGACAGCGGATCAGCTTCGAGGTCGAGCCGGACAAGAAGGGCAAGGGCCCGAAAGCGGTGAACCTGGTGCTGTCGTCTTAGGGCGAGCCCGCCTGGCGGTGGTTCACGCGCCGGCATGATTGCAGCCGGGCGCGCCTCGACGCCACCTCTTCGCTGGTTTGGAAGCTGTCGGCAGCGCCTGCTCGCGTGCACAGCATTGCCGGCTCGTACGTGCAGGCCGCGCGCAATGATGCACGTCTCCAGATTGCACAGAGCGCTCCGACAAAAAAATCCCGGCCACGCGAGCGGCCGGGAGGTTGTCGTTGGACGTTTCTTCTTCCTATTCCCTCGTTGCCATCAGAAGTGGAAGTTGATGCCTGCGCGCACAATTCCAAACCGATAGTCGTTCTTCGCCCCCGTGATCACGAAATTGCTGCTGTCGAGATCGACGTAGAGATACTCGATCTTGGCGGTCCAGTTCTGTGCCAGACCGAACTCGGTGCCGGCACCGAGCGTCCAGCCCACCGTGGTGTGCGATTCCGAAAGACCGAAGGTCTCGGCGCGCAGGCCGCCAAAGGCGAGGCCGCCGGTGCCGTAGAACAGGATGTTGTTGAAGGCGTAGCCGGCGCGGCCGCGCAATGTGCCGAACCACGGGTTCGAGAACTTCCACGGGGCGAAGGTGTCATTGGCGCCGGTCAGGTTGATGTCGCCCTCGGCGCCGAACACCCACGGGCCGTTCTGCCAATTGTAACCCGCGGTCAGGCCGCCGGTGAGACCGGACGGCTTGGTCGGGTTGTTGCCGACGGTGCCCCATTCATAGCCCAGCGTGCCGCCGAGATAGGGCCCGGCCCAGCTGTAGGCGTTGAGGGGCTGGTTCACGGTATAGGGCGCGCCGCGCCCGTAGCCGAGATCCGCCGCCTGCGCCGAGACCGATCCGAGAGCCGCCGCGCCCAAGCCCGCCGCGGCGGCAGCACCGACCAAGAACCTGTTCATCGCTCACTCCACGCCACTCGCCGTCACCCGCCGGAGCCTGCGCCGCGCGACTGTGGTGCGCGGGCCGGCGTGGTTACGGAACTCTCGCTTCTTTCGTGAGCATTTATCGAGAGTTTTAGGTTAAGCCGTTGTTAAGCCGGGTTACCCGGCCATTAACGTGCTTAACGAAGCGTTACCGCCCTGCCCTGTGCATGGCGCCATCGCAAGCTGGCGAGACGGCGCGGCAGCGCTTAGTTTGCGGACATGACCACCCACAGCTCCGATCCACCCAAGGCGCCGACGCCCCCGAGCCGGCGTGGCGCGGCCGACCTGCCGCCCGAGACCATCGACACGCCCGACCTCGATCCCGCCGCATCGGCTGCGGACGAGGACGATGACGGCCGGCTGCCGGAGCTGGCCGAGGAGAGCCTAGAGGCGGTCGGCGAAGGTCCGCTTGCGATCGGCCACGCGGCGATCGAGAACGCGGTGCGGCTGGCGCCGACCTCGCCGGGCGTCTACCGCATGCTCAACGCGGCGCACGACGTGCTCTATGTCGGCAAGGCCAAGAACGTCAAAAAGCGCCTGTCGTCCTATGCGCGTGCCAACGCGCCGCTGCCGGCGCGCATCCTGCGCATGATCGCAGCCACCGTGACGGTCGAGATCGTCTCCACCACCACGGAGACCGAGGCGCTGCTGCTGGAGGCGAACCTCATCAAGCAGCTCAAGCCGCGCTTCAACGTGCAGCTGCGCGACGACAAGTCGTTTCCCTATATTCTCATCACCGGCGACCATTGGGCGCCGCAGATCCTCAAGCACCGCGGCGCGCAGTCCAGGCCGGGGCGCTATTTCGGTCCGTTCGCCTCGGCCGGTGCCGTCAACCGCACCATCACGGCGCTGCAGCGCGCCTTCCTGATCCGCTCCTGCACCGACTCGTTCTTCGAGAGCCGCACCCGCCCCTGCCTGCTGCACCAGATCCGCCGCTGCGCCGGGCCCTGCACCCAGGAGATCGACTTCCCCGGCTACACCGAGCTGGTGCGCGAGGCGACCGATTTCCTGTCCGGACGCAGCCAGGCGGTGAAGGCGCTGCTGGCGGCCGAAATGGAGAAGGCGTCAGGCGAGCTCGAATTCGAGACTGCCGCCGTCTATCGCGACCGCCTCGCGGCGCTGTCGGCGATCTCCTCGCAGCAGGGCATCAATCCGCGCACGGTCGAGGAAGCCGACGTGTTCGCCATCCACCAGGAGGGCGGCTATTCCTGCGTCGAGGTGTTCTTCTTCCGCACCGGGCAGAACTGGGGCAACCGCGCCTACTTCCCGCGCGCGGAGAAGAGCTATCTGCCGGAGGAGGTGCTGTCGGCGTTCATCACGCAGTTCTACGACGACAAGCCGCCTCCGAAGCTGATCCTGCTGTCGCACGAGATCGAGGAAGCCGAGCTGCTCGCCGAGGCGCTGTGCGTCAAGGCCGGCCACAAGGTCGAGGTGTCCTGCCCGAAGCGCGGCGAGAAGAAGGACCTCGTCATCCATGCGCTGACCAATGCGCGCGAGGCGCTGGGCCGCAAGCTCGCGGACACCGCAACGCAAAGCCGGCTGCTGGAGGCGATGACGACGACGCTCGGCCTGCCGCAGATCCCCCGGCGCATCGAGGTCTACGACAACAGCCACATCCAGGGCACCAACGCGGTCGGCGCGATGATTGTCGCCGGCCCCGACGGCTTCATGAAGAACCAGTACCGCAAGTTCAACATCAAGTCGGAAGGGCTGACGCCCGGCGACGACTACGCGATGATGAAGGAGGTGCTGCAGCGCCGCTTCAAGCGGCTGGTGTCACCGTCGGAGAAGGATGTCGCCCGCGCGGCCAAGGAGGACGACGTGCCGCAATGGCCGGATCTCGTCATCATCGACGGCGGCCGCGGCCAGCTCAATGCCGTCCGCGAGATCTTCACCGAGCTCGGCGTCACCAATGTCGCGCTGATGTCGGTCGCCAAGGGCCCCGACCGTGACGCCGGCCGCGAGACGCTGTTCATCCCCGAGCGCGAGGCGATCAAGCTCGAGCCGCGCGATCCCGTGCTGTATTTCATCCAGCGCCTGCGCGACGAGGCGCATCGCTTCGTCATCGGCTCGCACCGCAAGCTGCGCAAGAAGGACATCCGCGAGGCCGGCCTGCAGGAGATCCCCGGCATCGGCCCGTCGCGCAAGCGCGCGCTGCTGCACCATTTCGGCACCTTGAAAGAGATCGAACGCGCCTCGATCGCCGATCTCGGCAAGGTGCCGGGCGTGAGCGCCGAAAGCGCGCGGAAGATTTTCGAGTATTTTCACAGCAACGCGAGCTGAGCCGATCGCGGCTCAAGCCGCAGCCGGCGGCTCCTGCTTCACCGCATCGGCGAACTTCCGCATCAGCCGCACCAGCTCATCCACATCGCGGATCTCCCAGCTCTCGAAGATGGCGCGGCCGATCCGCTCGCGCGCAGCGTCGACGAGGTCGGTCATGGCCTTGCCCTTCGGCGTGATCACCGCCTCGCGCACCCGCCGGTCCGCGGCGCTGGCCTGGCGTGCCACCAGCCCGAGGCTCTCGAGCTTGGCGACCTGGCGGCTGACGGTGGTGTAGTCGCGCCCGACCCGATCCGCCATCTCGACCACACCGATCGGGCCAAATCGCTCGATTCCGACCAGCAGCGGAAACAGCGCGCGGTCGAGCGCGATGCCGGCTTCCCTGATCAGCGCCTCGTCGCGCTGCGGCCGGTTCATCACGGCCACAATGTCGAGCAGCGCCCCGTGCAGGACGCGGAGCTGCTCACTTATATGTGTATTTTGCACATTATTCCTTGGCGACATCAGTCCCTCCGGATATATGTGCATTATACACATATAATCCGGAGCTCCACCATGAAAGCCGCTATTGTCCAGAAAGCCGGGCAGCCGCCGGTCTACGCCGATTTCGCCAACCCGATCGCTGCTCCTGACGAGCATCTGATCACCGTGACCGCCGCAGCGATCAGCCAGATCACCAAGGCCCGCGCCTCCGGCACGCACTACAGCTCAACCGGCGCGTTTCCCTTTGTGGCTGGGATCGATGGCGTCGGCCGCTGTGAGGACGGCAGCCGGGTCTACTTCGTGCTTCCCAGGGCCCCCCATGGCGGCATGGCCGAAAAGACGGTGGTGCCGAAGGCGCGATGCCTCGCCTTGCCCGATGATCTCGATGACGTCACCGCGGCGGCAATCGCCAATCCTGGCCTGTCGTCCTGGGCGGCGCTGCGCGAGCGCGCACACCTCCGCGCCGGCGACACCGTGCTGATCAATGGCGCCACTGGAACGTCCGGTCGGCTCGCGGTTCAGATCGCCAAGCATCTCGGTGCGGCCAAGGTGATCGCGACCGGGCGCAACGCCGCGACGCTGCAATCCCTGACCGCGCTCGGCGCCGACGCGGTCATTCCCCTGGTCGGCGATGGCGACGCGCTGGAGGAACGTTTCAAGCCCCATTTCGCCGGGGGTGTCGACGTCGTGCTCGACTATCTCTGGGGCGCCAGCGCCGAGCGGCTGCTGATGGCAGCGGCCAAGGCGGGCGCGGAGGCGAGACCGATCCGATTCGTCCAGATCGGCTCCATCAGCAGCGGCGACATCACCCTGCCGAGCGCGGTGCTGCGCGCATCAGCCATCGAATTGATGGGCAGCGGCATCGGCAGCATTCCGCTCGAGCGTCTGATCGCGCTCACCGGTGAGTTGTTGCAGGCGGCCATCCCTGCCCGGCTCGAGATCGCGGCCGATCCGATCCCGCTGAACGCGATCGAACGCAATTGGGCCAGGGATGATGCCACCCGCCGCGTCGTGCTCACCATGTGAAAGCCGGGACAGCAAAAAAACGACGAGTTGGCAGGCTGTCGGCAAAAACAATTTACCCGGATAAAAATATACGCTAATTACCCGGGTTAAAGTGGAGCCCCACCATGACCCCCGACCAGCGCAAGGCGGCCGTCGCCGCCTATAAGGAACGCAAGACACCTGCCGGCATCTTCGCCGTGACCTGCGCCGCCACCGGCCAGCGCTGGGTCGGCTGCGCGCCGGATCTCGACAAAATCCAGAACCGGCTGTGGTTCACCCTGCGCCAGGGCGGCCACCGCCGCGGCGGGTTGCAGGCGGCCTGGGCCGCCCATGGCGAAGGGTCGTTCAGCCTGGAGGTGATCGAGACCTTCGACGACGAAACGCTGACCTTTGTGCGCGACCGCGTGTTCGCGGAACGCCAGGCGCATTGGTGCGCGGTGCATGGCGCGGAGGCGATCTGAGGCTTTCGCTCAAGCCTTCGCGCAGCCGTCACTGCACCGCAACAAGGTCCCAGCCGTGCGTCGCGCCCGCCGATCTGCGCACTGGCGCGACCGCGTCCGGTTGCTTAATGAAGCGTTGCGGGTCGCGTTGCCGCATGCGCAAGAGTTCCTATCTCCGCAAGACTTCGTTGCGATTCGCGTCATATCTGCGTCATCCTGCCGAAGCGGCTCGGCTCGGAGGTTGACGTCCGAACGGCGGCAGTATTGGTACACCGGATGAATATTGCGACCACACGCGTGCCCAGCAAGACGTCGACGTCCCTGCCGAACATCCTGACCTATACGCGCATCGCCGCGATACCGGTCGTGGTCGGCTGCATCTACGCGCAGTCGGTCTGGATGTATCCTTTGTGGCTCCGCTGGGTCGCCGTCGCGGTGTTCATTGCGGCTGGGATCACCGACTATCTCGACGGTCATTTCGCGCGGATCTGGAACCAGCAATCGGCATTCGGCCGTATGCTCGATCCGATCGCCGACAAGCTTCTGGTCGCCTCCTGCCTGCTGATGCTGGCCGCCGACAGCACCATCCAGAACTGGTCGCTGTGGGCGGCCATCGTGATCCTGTGCCGCGAGATCCTGGTGTCGGGCCTGCGCGAATATCTCGCCGCGCTGCGCGTCTCGGTGCCGGTGACCAAGGTCGCCAAATGGAAGACCACGATGCAACTGGTGGCAATCGGCTTCCTGCTCGCGGGCGAGGCCGGCGATGCGGCGGTCGCCCAGATCTCGACGGCCGTTGGCCCGATCGTGAGCGGGATCGGAATTTGGCTGCTCGGCTTGTCGGCGGTCTTCACCATCTACACCGGCTACGACTATTTCCGCGCCGGCATCCACCACCTCATCGAGGCGGACTCGCGATGAAGGTGAAGTATTTCGCCTGGGTGCGCGAGCGCGTCGGCAAGGCCGAGGAGACGGTCGAGCCGCCGGCGGACGTGCGCACGGTCAGCGAGCTGATCGCCTGGCTCACCACGCGCGGCGAGGGCTACGCCTATGCGTTCGAGAGGCCGAAGGTGATCCGCACCGCGATCGACCATACCCATGTGCAGCCGGATGCGGCCATCGCCGGCGCCCGCGAGATCGCGTTCTTCCCGCCGATGACCGGCGGCTGACGTAACGGAATATCTGTCCATGACCGCGATCGTCACCGTCCGCGTGCAGCAAGAGGATTTCGACACCGCGGCCGAGATCGCGGCCCTCAGCCATGGCCGCACCGACATCGGCGCCGTCGTCAGCTTCTCCGGCCTGTGCCGCGGCAACGACCATGACACGCCGATCAGCGCACTGACGCTCGAGCACTATCCAGGGATGGCGGAAGCCGAGATCATGCGCCATGCCGAGCAGGCGATGGCGCGCTGGCCGCTGCAGGGCATGACCGTGATTCACCGCTTCGGCCGGATACGGCCGGGCGAGAACATCGTGCTGGTGGTGACCGCATCCAGCCACCGTCAGGCGGCGTTCGAGGCGGCTGAGTTCCTGATGGATTATCTCAAGACCAACGCGCCGTTCTGGAAGCGCGAGGAAACCGAGAACGGCGGCGGCTGGGTCGAGGCCAAGAGCCACGACGATGCCGCAGCGGCGCGCTGGAAGTCGTGATGGCGAAGAAGGTCAAGACGGCAGCGCCGCGCAAGGCGGCGGCACTGAGGCTGCCGAAGGTCAATGCGGGCGAGCTGGCGAGCCTGCTCGACTACCTGCGCTACGCGGTGAGCTGCTTCCAGAACGCCGATCTGGTGTTTGCGCACGGCACCACCGATCCGGTGTCGGAGGCCGCCTTCCTGATCGGCGAGGCGCTGCATCTGCGCCCCGATCAGTTCGAGAGCTTCGTCACGGCCCGGGTCACCGCGGCCGAAGGCAAGACGATCCTCGACCTGATCACGGCGCGAATCACCACGAGGAAGCCGGCGGCCTATCTGGTCAACAAGGTCTACATGCGCGGCCTGCCGTTCTACGTCGACGAGCGCGTCATCGTGCCGCGCTCGTTCATCGGCGAGCTGCTGGAGACGCATTTCGGCGGCGCCGAAGCCGACGGCACCTCGCTGATCGACGATCCGCTGGCCGTGGACAGCGTGCTGGACCTCTGCACCGGCTCTGGGTGCCTGGCGATCCTGGCCAGCCGCCACTTCCCCAATGCGGTGATCGACGCCGTCGACATCTCCAAGGATGCGCTCGCCGTTGCGGCGAAGAACGTCGCCGACTACGACCTCGGCGAGCGCATCTCGCTGCACCGCGGTGACCTGTTCGCACCGCTCAGCCAGCGCCGTTACGATCTGATCATCACCAACCCGCCCTATGTCGACGCCGAGGGCATGGCCGGCCTGCCTCGGGAATGCCGCGCCGAGCCGGCGCTGGCCTTCGACGGCGGCCCCGATGGGCTCGACATCATCCATCGCATCCTCAGCCAGGCGCGCGACCACCTGACTGCGGAAGGAGGGTTGTTGTGCGAGGTCGGACGCGACCGTCCGCAGATCGAGGCGGCCTATCCCGACCTGCCGCTGCTCTGGCTCGACACCGAGGACTCCGAGGGCGAGGTGTTCTGGATCACCGCGCGCGATCTCGTCTGAGACGCGGCGGCCCGAGGCACACCGGCGCGGTTGGCGCGAAATGACGCAGCGACTTCCAATATGCGGCACAATCTGCTGCTGCCGTGCAGAATCCGCTCACCAGGGCAGCGGGAACGCTGGACCTTTGACATTTCCGTCCGTCCGCGAAGCTGATAGCTTGGCGGCGGCCCGGATCAGCGGCCGACAACGTCGGCGCACGCATTCAGGCCCATCAAGCACGATCCGTTTCGGCAAGCTTTTCTGGCACCGGTTCGCCACCTTTCCGGATCATGCTGCCGCCGTCGCACAACCGTCCGAGAGGTCCCCATGCTGGACAAGAGCCCCCGCCCCGCCGTCACCGTTCCGAATGATCTTGCCGCGCATTGGATGCCGTTCACCGCGAACCGCGCCTTCAAGAAGAACCCGCGCCTGCTCGCCGGTGCCAAGGACATGCACTACATCACCGTCGATGGCCGCAAGATCATCGACGCCGCCGCCGGCATGTGGTGCTGCAACGCCGGTCACGGCCGCAGCCAGATCGCCGAGGCGATCGGCCAGCAGGCCGCGGCGCTCGACTACGCACCGCCGTTCCAGTTCGGCATTCCCCAGGCGTTCGAGCTGGCCAACCGCATCGCTGATCTCGCGCCCGCCGGCCTCGACCACGTGTTCTTCTGCAACTCCGGCTCGGAGGCAGCCGACACCGCGCTGAAGATGGCGCTCGCCTATCACCAGATCAACGGCCAGGGCAGCCGCACCCGCCTGATCGGCCGCGTCCGCGGCTATCACGGCGTCGGCTTCGGCGGCACCTCGGTCGGCGGCATCGTCAACAACCGCAAGCTGTTCGGCACCTTGCTGACCGGCGTCGACCACATCCCGGCGACCTATGACCGCGAGAAGCAGGCCTTCACCAAGGGCGAGCCGGAGTATGGCGCGCACTTCGCCGACGAGCTCGAGAACCTCGTCAACCTGCACGGCGCCAACACCATCGCCGCCGTGATCGTCGAGCCGATGGCCGGCTCGACCGGCGTGATCCCGGCGCCGAAGGGCTATCTCAAGCGGCTGCGCGAGATCACCCAGAAGCACGGCATCCTGCTGATCTTCGACGAGGTCATCACCGGCTTCGGCCGCCTCGGCTACGCCTTCGCCGCCGAGCGCTACGGCGTGACGCCTGACCTTCTCACCTTCGCCAAGGGCGTCACCAATGGCGCGGCACCGATGGGCGGCGTGCTGGTGCGCGACACCATCCACGACGCCTTCATGAGCGGCCCCGAGCACATGGTGGAGTTCACCCACGGCTACACCTACTCGGCGCATCCGATCGCCTGCGCGGCCGGCCTCGCCACGCTCGACATCTATCGCGACGACAAGCTGTTCGAGCACGCCCGCGCGATCGAGCCGAAATTCGCCGACGCCGTGATGTCGCTCAAGGGCCTGCCCAACGTGCTGGACATCCGCACGGTTGGTCTCACCGCCGGCATCGACCTCGCGCCGCTGCCCGACGCGGCTGGCAAGCGCGGCTACTCCGCGATGGAGACCGCCTTCCACAACAACGACCTGATGCTGCGCATCGCCGGTGACACGCTGGCGCTGACCCCGCCGCTGATCGTCAGCGAGGATCAGGTCGGCGAAATCATCGAGAAGGTCGGCAAGGTCATCAAGGCCGTGGCGTAAGCCGCGCGCGGACATCGTCAGCCAACAACAATGGCGGCCCCGGTGGCCGCCATTTCCTTATCTGGACTGCTTCCCAGCAGCGGTCATTCCGGGGCAATCGTCAACGCGGCCACGCGTTGGCGATTGAACCCGGAATCTCGTACTTGTTGGGAAGGGACGCGAGACAATATCGGGATTCCGGGTTCAAGGCCTGCGGCCTTGCCCCGGAATAACGTTGGTTGGCATAGCTATTCATACGGTCTCGCTCTGGCTCCGCATCGGTCATGTGCCGCCATCACCTTATGAAGTCCGCTCCTACCCGGCGTGCGGGAGAGCATCCCCGATCGCAAATAGCTTGCCCTGCAAGGATTGCCGCAGAACGGCACGCCTGATTGCCGGGAACCTTCGCAAATCCTCCACGTTCATGTCGCGAGCCGGCGGTTTGCGCGCGGCGAGCGGATTGTCGGAGGACGCGCATGCTTGCACCGCCAGGAGAGCTGCTGCGATTGGGGCTCGAACAGAGGCTCAACCGCGTCAAGCGCGCCACCCAATCCTACATTCGGGATCGCGCCCGGCAGGCCACCGGAACGGTGACGTCCTACGCCGTCGCCGCCGGGCTGTTCGCCACCGCGGGCATCTTCCTGATCGCCGCCTGCATCGTCGGATTGACCGCGCTGTTCCGCTGGGTGGAAATGACCTACGGCCTGTTCACCGCGTTCGCGGTTGTCGGCGGCATCCTGGTCGCGCTGGCGGCGATCTGCGCGATCGTCGCGGCAGTCAAGCTCCGCAGCCCTTCGCCGCACTATCCGTCGCTCTCCAGCCGGTTGCGCGTGGCGATCGCAGCGCCCGTGGCCCGGGAACCCGACGCGGACGAGATCGATCCCGACACCATCCCCTTGGCACCGTCATCGACCTCCACGAATCACGCGAGCGGAGTTGCGGGCGCACTCGGACGGATCAACGTACCCGTCGGTGTCGCCGTTGCGGCACTGCTGCTCGGCGTGGCCGCCCTGCGCCGACGTCACCGCAGCACGTGAGCCTGCCCGGACAGCGACAGGCGCGGTTCGACGGACATCGAAGAATCACCGGCTCAATCGAGCTGCTAAGCAACACGCGTTGATCAGCTCATGGCACCGCACGCATGTCTAAACATGTCTGGAATCCGCGAAGCGCTTCCCCCGGTGTTCTACGGATCGGCAACACTACGATGGCACTCCGCTTTCCCACGTGAACTTGCGTAAATGACACGCAGACGAGAAATCATCGGCGTCTCCCGGTATTTGAATCCCGCCCACTATCCTCGCGAATCAACAGAAGTGCTAAGGTTGCGTTCGGTTGGGAGCGTCGCCAAGCATGATCCGTATCTCCACGATTTTCGTTGCCATTTGTATGGTTCTGGTCGCGGCCTCGCTCGGCCTGATCCTGTATTCGGTGGCCGGTATCAGTGGCTCGGAATCCGCGATCGTCGCGCTCGCCGCACTGACGTTCCTGATTCTCTACAATGCCGTGTCGATGCGACTGCGCGACCGCACCGACATCGGCAGCCAGATCGCCGATCTGTCGCGCGGCACCGCCGACCTCGCGCGTCAGGTCGCCGAGTTCGGCCGCCGCCTGTCGGCGGTGGAGGGACGCATCGTGTCGTCGAGCTCGGTCAGCGCCGATCGCCTGCAAGGGGTCATCGGCGAGATCAACGAGCTCGGCGGACTGATGAAGCAGCTCGCCGTCACCGTGGCACAGCACGAGGACCTGATCGCGGCCATCCCGCCGGCAACACCGCCGGGAGCTGGGGCCGGCACGGTTCGCGACGCCGATCGCCCGCTCCCGGCGACCGCTTCCTCCAGCGGCGCGCTCGAGATGAACGCGCTGCCGTCGCGCGGCGTCGAGCAGAAGGTGGCCGAGACCTCCGGCACGTTCAGCGCGGCACCGGCTGCCGCCCCCCTGCCGCCCAAACCGCAGGCCCCGGCGGTCACGGCCGTGCCGCGCAGCCAGCCGCAGATCCTCGCCGCCGTCAAAGGCGCGATCGAGGACAACCGCCTCGACATCTATCTGCAGCCGCTGGTGACGCTGCCACAGCGCAAGGTGCGCTTCTACGAGGCGGTGACCAGGCTTCGCGACGAGCGCGACCAGGTGGTCGCGGCCGAGGACTTCATCGGCATCGCGGAAGCCGCCGGCCTGGTCGGGCGCATCGACCACATGGTTCTGCTTCGCTGCGTCCAGGTGCTGCGCCGCCTGATGGTTCGCAACAAGGACGTCGGCATCTTCTGCAACATCTCCTCGGCGACGCTCAGCAGCCCTGCAAACTTTTCGCAATGCCTCGATTTCCTCGAAGCGAATCGCGCCCTGGCGCCGTCCTTCGTGCTCGAATTCAAGCAGTCGACCCTTCGCAGCCTCGGTCCGACCGGGACCGAGCATCTCGCGGCCCTGGCACAGCGCGGCTACCGCTTCTCGATCGACCATGTCACCGACCTCCGGTTCGAGCCGCGCGAGCTCGCCGATCGCGGAGTCCGCTTCATCAAGGTCCCGGCCGCGCTGCTGCTCGACCCGAAGCAAAGCTCGGCCTCCGACATTCACCCGACCGATCTCTCCGATCTGCTGGGCCGCTTCGGCATCGACCTGATCGCCGAGCGGATCGAAGGTGAGAACAGCGTCGTCGACCTGCTCGACTACGACGTCCGCTTCGGCCAGGGCTTCCTGTTCGCGCCGCCCCGCCCATTGCGACCCGAGGGCGCATCTGCTACCGGCGAGGCCGCCGCCGGCCCATCGGGCGGGCAGGACATCAAGATTCAGGACCCCAATGCCGCCGGCACCACCTCTCTCGACGCGTCACACACCAATGCTCCGACGCGCAGCGGCAATGCCGCCCTCGCCCGCCGTGCCGCCGGGACCCTCTGAGATCAGCCGGCTGCCATGACCGTTCTCCGCTTCGAAGAGCGGCTGCGCGATCTGGTCGGCCGCAAGCAGGTGCTGCTGAGCGACATCTGGGGCGTGGTCCATAACGGGCTCGAGTCCTTTCCCGACGCCTGCGACGCGCTGCACCACTTTCGCCGCCAGGGCGGTACGGTGATCCTGATCACCAACGCACCCCGGCCGGCCGATTCGGTCCAGCGCCAGTTGCGCAAGCTCGGCGTCGCCGACGAGGTCTACAGCGCCATCGTCTCCTCCGGCGACCTGACCCGCCACTACGTGGCCGATCATCCCGGCGGCAAGGTGTTCTGGCTCGGCCCCGAGCGCGACAATTCCATTCATCGCGGTCTCGACCTGGCGCTGTCGCCGCTCGAAGAAGCGTCCTACATCATCTGCACCGGCCTCTACGACGACGAGACCGAGACCGCCGAGGACTACCGGCCGATGCTGCTGCGCGCCCGCGAGCGCAAGCTGCCGCTGATCTGCGCCAATCCGGACATCGTGGTCGAGCGCGGCGACCGGCTGATCTACTGCGCCGGCGCCATCGCCGAGCTCTACCGCGAGCTCGGCGGCGAGGTGATCTTCTACGGCAAGCCGCACCGGCCAATCTACGAGCGGGCCATGATGCTGGCCGAGCAGCACGCCGGCCGGCCGGTCGCGCGCGAGGAGGTGCTGGCGATCGGCGATTCCGTCCGAACCGATCTCGCCGGCGCGCACGGCTTCGGCATCGACTGCCTGTTCGTGACCCGCGGCATCCATTCCGAGGAGTTCGCCGGCGTCGAGCAGCTCGACCCGGCCTCGATCAAGGAGCTGTTCGGCCATCCGCCGCGCGCCCTGATGCGCGAATTGAAGTGGTGAACGGATCCTGAAACGCAAAACGCCCGGCCGAGTGCCGGGCGTCTTTCGTTGGAGTGGATCAGGCGGGCGTCAGGCCGTTGCCATGTCCGGGAACACCGCGTCGATCTTGGTCTTCAAGGTCGCGGCATTGAACGGCTTGACGATGTAGTTGTTCACGCCAGCCTTCTTGGCCGCGATCACGTTCTCGGTCTTGGATTCCGCCGTGATCATGATGAACGGCGTGGTCGCCAGGTTCGGATCGGCGCGGACCTCGCGGAGCAGGTCGTAGCCGGTCATCGGCTCCATGTTCCAGTCGGAGATCACGAGGCCGTATTTCTTGGCGCGCATCTTGTTGAGGGCCATCGAGCCGTCGCTGGCATCGTCGATGTCCTCGAAACCGATCTGCTTGAGAAGATTCCTGATGATACGGATCATGGTGCTGTAATCGTCGACGACGAGCACCGGCATCGTCAAATCAACCGCCATCTTGACTCCCCCAGACGCGAACACAACGCGCAGACTGTTACAAAAAAGCTCATGCGGCACGGGTCGTAACCGACCCCGCCATCCGCTTTCAGCAGTAGCATCAGCCGTTAAACAGCGCGTTAACTGCGCTGCGGCTGCATGTCGCTATTGCTGCGCTGCATGAGCGGAGGAACCCCTTCGGCTTGACTTCGCGGGGCCGGCCGCCCACCGTCACGGCAACCACCGTCCGCCGGTAGCCCACCGAAATCCGCGAGATATTTCCGTCACATGCTCGATTTCAAGATCATCCGCGATTCCACCCCGCCGTCGGACATCCTCAAGGGCGCGGTGGTTGCGATGGGCAATTTCGACGGCGTCCATCTCGGTCACCGGGCCGTGATCGAGGCGGCGATCGAGATGGGCAAGGCCAAGGGGCGCCCGGCGCTGGCGCTGACCTTCGAGCCGCATCCGCGGCGCTTCTTCAGCCCCAATACCCCGCAGTTCCGCCTGACCGACGAGACCGCCAAGCTGCGACTCCTGGCCGGAACCGGCCTTGCCGGCGCCGTGGTCATGGCCTTCGACAAGGGCCGCGCCCAGACCTCGGCGCAGGATTTCATTCACCATGACCTGATCGGGCGGCTCGGGATCGCCGGAATCGCGGTCGGCTACGACTTTCATTTCGGCAAGGGCCGCGTCGGCTCGCCCAGCCTGCTCGCCAACGAGGCCCCCAAGCTCGGCATCGAGGTCGACATCCAGGCCCATGTCGACATCGACGAGCGGCCGGTGTCCTCCACAGCGATCCGCGAAGCGCTGGCGGAGGGCCAGGTCAGCGAGGCGACCGCGATGCTCGGCGGCCCCTGGTTCGTGAGCTCCGAGGTCATCCACGGCGAGAAGCGCGGCCGCGATCTCGGCTACCCCACCGCCAACATGCGGCTCGATCGCGATTGCGGGCTGCGCCACGGCATCTATGCCGTCCGGGTCGGCCGCGGCCGCGGCGCTGAGCGGGTGCTGATCGACGGCGTCGCCAATTTCGGCCGCCGGCCGACCTTCGACAACGGCGCGCCGCTGCTCGAGACCTTCCTGTTCGACTTCAAGGACAGCCTCTATGGCGAGGTCCTGGACGTCGCCTTCATCGGCTTCATCCGCGAGGAGGCCAAATTCAGCTCGATCGAGGCCCTGATCCGGCAGATGGACGACGACAGCGCCAGGGCCCGCGCTTTGCTGGCGGCCCATCCCGGCCTTTTCCCCCGGCTCGGCGAGATCGGCTGATCCTCCTGCTCCATCGGTGACGTCATTCCGGGGCAGCCCGCCAGGGCTGAACCCGGAATCTCGAGATTCCGGGTTCGATGCCAGCGCATCGCCCCGGAATGACGCTGAACGACGATCCCGCAGCGCTGCTGCCGTAGGATCGCTTTGCGATTCCGCAGTCCGGCTGCTATGAGGAGGCCCCATGTTGATACGGCGCATCATCGGCATTAGCGGCCCGGCTTCCGCCTGAGCTTTGAGCTCGGCGCAAGACCGGGATGTCTCTGCTCGTTCCGCCGCCCGCGATCGAAATCGCGTCTCAGCGCCTCATCTCTCAGCCAGCCAGATCACGATGTCCGAAAAGCCGCAAAAGCCCGACGCCCAAAAATCCGACGCCAAGGACTATTCCAAGACCCTCTACCTGCCGCAGACGGAATTCCCGATGCGCGCCGGCCTGCCGCAGCGCGAGCCGGAGATCCTGAAATACTGGAGCGACATCGACCTCTACGGCAAGCTGCGCGACACCGCCAAGAACAGGCCGAAATTCGTCCTGCACGATGGCCCGCCCTATGCCAACGGCAACATCCACATCGGGCACGCGCTGAACAAGATCCTCAAGGACGTCGTGACCAAGAGCCAGCAGATGCTCGGCCACGATTCCAACTACGTGCCCGGCTGGGACTGCCACGGCCTGCCCATCGAGTGGAAGATCGAGGAGGAGAACTACCGCAAGAAGGGCAAGACCAAGCCCGACTTCCGCGACTCCGCCGCCATGGTCGCGTTCCGCAAGGAATGCCGCGCCTATGCCGACCACTGGCTCAACGTGCAGCGCGAGGAGTTCAAGCGGCTCGGCGTGATCGGCGACTGGGACCATCCCTACGCCACCATGACCTATCCGGCCGAGGCGCAGATCGCCCGCGAGCTGATGAAGTTCGCCGCCAACGGCACGCTGTATCGCGGCTCCAAGCCGGTGATGTGGAGCGTGGTCGAGAAGACCGCGCTCGCCGAGGCCGAGGTCGAGTACGAGGACTATCAGTCCGACACGGTGTGGGTGAAGTTTCCGGTGACGTCGCCGGCGCATGGCGCGCTCGCGGGCGCCTCGGTGGTGATCTGGACCACCACGCCCTGGACCCTGCCCGGCAACCGCGCCATCTCGTTCTCGCCGAAGATCGCCTACGGCCTCTATGAGGTCGCGGACGCGCCGGCAGACAATTGGGCCAAGACCGGTGACAAGCTGATCATGGCCGACGCGCTGGCCGACAGCGTGTTCAAGCAGGCGCGCGTCACGAGCTACACCAAGCTGCGCGACATCCCCGGCGACACGCTCGACGCCGTCGAATGCGCCCATCCGCTGAAAGGTCTCGCCGGCGGCTATAATTTCGTCGTCCCGCTGCTGCCCGGCGACCACGTCACCGACGACACCGGCACCGGCTTCGTGCACACCGCGCCCGGCCACGGCCGCGAGGACTTCGACGTCTGGATGGCGCATGCCCGCGAGCTCGACGGCCGGGGCATCGCAACCACCATCCCCTACACCGTCGACGAGAACGGCGCGCTGACCGACCACGCGCCGGGCTTCACAGGAAAACGCGTCATCAACGACAAGGGCGAGAAGGGCGACGCCAACGAGGCCGTCATCAAGGCGCTGACGGATGCCGGCATGCTGCTCGCGCGCGGCCGGCTCAAGCACCAGTACCCGCATTCCTGGCGCTCCAAGAAGCCGGTGATCTTTCGCAACACGCCGCAATGGTTCATCGCGATGGACAAGGACATCGCGGACCAAGGTCAGGCGAAGTCCGGGGATACGCTGCGTGCCCGCGCGCTGCGCGCGATCTCGGTCACGCAATGGGTGCCGGCCGCCGGCCAGAACCGCATCACCGGCATGATCGCCAACCGTCCGGATTGGGTGATCTCGCGCCAGCGCGCCTGGGGCGTGCCGATCGCCGTATTCGTGCGCGAGACCGGCGACGGCTCCGCCGAGATCCTGCAGGACGAGACCGTCAACGCCCGCATCACTGAGGCCTTCGCCAAGGAAGGCGCCGACGCCTGGTACGCCGACGGCGCGCGCGAGCGCTTCCTCGGGTCCCGCGCCAATGAAGACTGGAAGAAGGTCGACGACATCTGCGACGTCTGGTTCGATTCCGGTTCGACCCACGCCTTCGTGCTCGAAGACCCCGTGCACTTCCCCGGCCTCGCTGGCATCAGGCGCAAGGTCGATGGCGGCCAGGACACGGTGATGTATCTCGAAGGCAGTGACCAGCACCGCGGCTGGTTCCACTCGTCGCTCCTGGAGAGCTGCGGCACCCGCGGCCGCGCGCCTTACGACGTCGTGCTGACGCACGGCTTCACGCTCGACGAGAACGGCCGCAAGATGTCAAAGTCGCTCGGCAACACCGTCGAGCCGCAGAAGGTGATCAAGGAGTCCGGCGCCGACATCCTGCGCCTCTGGGTCTGCGCCACCGACTATGCCGACGACCAGCGCATCGGCCCGGAGATCCTCAAGAACACCATCGAGACCTACCGCAAGCTGCGCAACAGCATCCGCTGGATGCTCGGCACCCTGCATCACTACAAGCGCAGCGACGCCGTGGCGTTTGCCGACATGCCGGAGCTGGAGCGCTTGATGCTGCATCAGCTCTCGCAGCAGGCCGAGGTCATCAGCCGCGCCTACGCCGCGTTCGACTACAAGACCGTGATCGCGAGCCTGGCTGCGTTCATGAACACGGAGCTGTCGGCGTTCTATTTCGACATCCGCAAGGACACGCTGTATTGCGACCCGCCGTCGTCGGTGGCGCGCAAGGCGGCGCTGACCGCGATCGACCTGATCTGCGATGCCGTCCTGAAATGGCTGGCGCCGGTGCTGTCCTTCACCACCGACGAGGCCTGGCGGATGTACAGGCCCGACGCAGAGCCGTCGGTGCATCTGACGCTGTTCCCGGAGGCGATGGACCAATACCGCGACGATGCGCTCGCCGCGAAGTGGGAGACGATCCGCAACGTCAGGCGCGTCGTTACCGGCGCGTTGGAGCTCGCCCGCGCCGCCAAGACCATCGGCTCCTCGCTCGAAGCCTCGCCGGTCATCTACGTCGCCGACCGCGCGCTGCTCGGCACCTTGTTCGACACCGATCTTGCCGAGGTCTGCATCACCTCGAACTACGAGGTCCGCGAAGGTGACGCCCCGGCCGATGCGTTCCGGCTCGATGCGGTGCCGGGCGTGGCGGTCGTCGTCGAGAAGGCCGTGGGCAAGAAATGCGCCCGCTCCTGGAAGATCCTGGAGAGCGTCGGCGACGACCCTGAGTACCCGGACGTTTCCCCGCGCGACGCGAAGGCGCTGCGCGAGTGGAAGGCGCTCGGGGTCGGTATGTGACCCGTGATCGCGCGACACCCACAACTGTCGTCCCGGCGAACGCCGGGACCCATAACCACCGGCGTTCATGTTGACGAAGGACGATGACCCAGACTTTCTCCGCCAACACACATCACGCGGTATGGGTCCCGGCGTTCGCCGGGACGACAGCGGTATTTGCCGCGAGTTGCTTGGCATGATCGCGCTCACCCCATGACCCCCCGCCTTCGCCTCGGCCTCATCGCCGGCTTCGCCACCCTGGTCATCGACCAGGCCTCCAAGCTGTGGCTGCTGTACGTGTTCGACCTGCCCAACCGCGGCACCGTCAAGATCACCCCGTTCTTCGACCTCTACCTCGCCTGGAACATCGGCATCAGCTTCGGCTGGCTGCAGAGCGAGAGCACGCTGGCGCAATATGGACTGATGGCGGTGAAGGCCGTCGCGGTGATCGCCCTCGCCATCTGGATGGCGCGTGCGGAAAGCAAGCTGGCGACGGCGTCGCTCGGCCTGATCATCGGCGGCGCCATCGGCAACGGCATCGACCGGCTGGCCTATGGCGCGGTGGTCGATTTCGCGTTGTTCCACATCCAGATCGGCGGCACGGTTTACAACTGGTACATCTTCAACATGGCCGACGTGGCGATCGTTGCCGGGGTGGCGGGCCTGCTATATGACTCCTTCTTCGGGGCCCCCGCCGCAAAAGCGCCCTGATCCGGGTCGATACCGGCCGGTGCCGATCCTGGGTCAAGAGCCTGATGATCTTCACGTTTTCGAGATCGGCGCGATGCCTGGACGGCCCCCCGTCGAATCGAGGATCGCAATCGGTGGGTCGCGGCCGGTTCGTCGGAGCACGAGCACTGGACAAGCGAGGACAGGGAAAGCCATGCGCAAGACCGAAGTCAGCGGCCGGATCATGACCCACGCGGCCATTCGCGTCCTGCGGCTGTCGGCCGTTGCGCTCGGCATTGGCCTCGTCATGGCCGCCGGCGCCGCCCGTGCCCAGGACGACGAGGAAGACGACAAGACCTTCGAAGAGAAGATCATCGACAATCTGATGCGCGGTCTCGGCGGCACCAACATGGAGACGCCCTCCATCGAATACCGCGAGCGGTCGCCCCTGGTGGTGCCGCCCAAGCTCGATCTGCCGCCGCCCGCCGCTGCGGCGCAGGCGACCGCGCCAAACTGGCCGAAGGACCCCGACGAGCAGCAACGCCGGGCCGCGGCCGCCGCGCGCAAGAAGGAAAACAGGGATCCGGTCAATGCGGCCCGTCCGCTGACCCCGGCCGAGATGAAGATGGGGCGGACGGCCGCCGCCAAGCCGACTGAACCGATTCAGCCCGGCGTGGCCAACAACCCGATGATGAGCCCGTCGCAGCTCGGCTTCAAAGGCGGCCTGTTCGGCATGTTCAAGGGCAGCGACAGCGAAACCAAGCCGTTCACCAGCGAGCCGCAGCGCGAGAGCCTGACCCAGCCGCCGCCCGGCTATCAGACGCCGTCGCCGAGCTATGCCTATGGCACCGGCAAGCAGGAGCCGATCGGCGGCAAGCAGCTGGACATCATGACCGGCAAGGAACGGTGACGGCGGTAGCCGTTCGCCCGGAGATGCCGGCTTCGCTGGCGTTAGCGAAATTTAATGTCTCGCGGCGGCACGATGTCGCCGTTTTGTGACGTCGGGCGCCGTCCGGCGCGATGTAGCATGCTGCGCTCAAACCCGATCGCCCCTCCCTGCGGGCCTTCAGAAGGATCATGATGTCCTCGCACCGGTTCAAATCCGTCGCCGCCGCGCTCGTCTCCCTCATCGCGTTCACGGCCGGCGCTTCGGCGCAAACGACGTTCGCCTCCGAGCCCCCCGCCAGCTTCACCCTCCCCAACGGCCTGCAGGTCGTCGTGATCCAGGATCACCGCACGCCGGTGGTGACGCAGATGATCTGGTACAAGGTCGGCTCCGCCGACGAGACGCCCGGCAAGTCGGGCCTGGCGCACTTCCTCGAACATCTGATGTTCAAGGGCACCGAGAAGCATCCCGCCGGCGAGTTCTCCAAGACGGTGCTGAAGATCGGCGGCAATGAGAACGCCTTCACCTCGGTCGACTACACCGGCTACTTCCAGCGCGTGCCGCGCGATCAATTGCCGAAGATGATGGAGTTCGAGGCCGACCGCATGACCGGCCTCGTGCTGAAGGACGAGAACGTGCTGCCCGAGCGCGACGTTGTGCTCGAAGAGTACAACATGCGCGTCGCCAACTCCCCGGAAGCCCGCCTCAACGAGCAGATCATGGCGGCGCTGTACGTCAACCACCCCTATGGCCGCCCGGTGATTGGCTGGCGGCCGGAGATCGAGAAGCTCGGCCGTGAGGATGCGCTGGCGTTCTATCGCCGCTTCTACGCGCCCAACAATGCCATCCTGGTGATCGCCGGCGACACCGACGCCAAGGAAGTGCGCCCGCTCGTGGAGCAGACCTTCGCCAAGATTCCCGCGCAACCCGACATCCCCGCGCGCCGGTTGCGGCCGCAGGAGCCCGAGCCGGTGGCGCCGCGCACGGTCACGCTGGCCGACCCGCATGTCGAGCAGCCCTCGATGCGCCGCTTCTATCTGGTGCCCTCGGCCACCACCGCCGCCCCCGGGCAGTCGGCCGCGCTGGATGTGCTGGCGCAACTGATGGGTAGCGGCAGCAACTCCTATCTCTACCGTGCGCTCGTCGTCGACAAGCCGCTCGCGGTCAATGCCAACGCGTCCTATCAGGGCACGTCGCTCGATCCGAGCCAGTTCTCGATCGCGGTCGCGCCGCGTCCGGGCGTCGATTTCGCCCAGGTCGAGGCTGTCGTCGACAGCGTCATCGCCGAGATCGCGCAGAACCCGGTGCGCGCCGAGGATCTCGAGCGCGTCAAGACGCAGCTCATCGCCGAGGCGATCTACGCCCAGGACAACCAGGCGACGATGGCACGCTGGTATGGCGGCGGCCTCACCACGGGTCTCAGCATCGAGGATATCCGGAGCTGGCCCGACCGCATCCGTGCCGTCACCGCCGAGCAGGTACGCGCCGCCGCGCAGACCTGGCTGCAGAAGAAGCGCTCGGTCACCGGCTATCTGATCAAGGACAATGCGGCCAAGCGCGAGGAGAAGCGGTCGTGATGAACACAATGACCTTCGCCCGCCGCTTCGCCTGCGTTCTCGCCGTCGGCGCCGCCGCGCTCACGATCGTTCCTGCCGCCCAGGCGGCAACCAAGATCCAGCACCTGGTGTCGCCCGGCGGCATCGAAGCCTGGTTCGTGCAGGACGCCACCGTGCCGCTGATCGCGATGGAATATGCGTTCCAGGGCGGCGCCTCGCAGGACCCCGTCGGCAAGCCCGGCGTCGGCAATCTCGTGGCCGACCTGCTCGACGAAGGCTCCGGCGATCTCGACTCCAAGACCTTCCACGAGCGGCTCGACCGCCGCGCCATCGAGCTGAGCTTCCAGATCTCGCGCGATCAATTCCGCGGCTCGCTGCGCATGCTGCGCGACAACAAGGACGAGGCGTTCGAGCTGCTGCGCACCGCGCTGACCTCGCCGCATTTCGACAGCGCCGACGTCGAGCGCATCCGCTCGCAGGTGATCTCCGGCCTGCGCCGCGAGACCACCAATCCGAGCTCGCTGGCGGGCCGCAAGTTCCTCGAGCTTGCCTTCCCCAACCACCCCTACGGCCGTCCGGCCAACGGCACGCTGGACAGCGTGCCGACCATCACCGTCGACGATCTCAAGGCCTATGTCGGCCGCGTGCTCGCCAAGGACACGCTGAAGGTCGCGGTTGTCGGCGACGTCGACCCTGCCACGCTCGGCAAGCTCCTCGATCAGACCTTCGGCAGCCTGCCGGCCAAGGCCACCTTGACGCCAGTGCCCGATGTCGTCGCCACCAGGCCGCCGGAGCGCGTGCTCGTGCCGCTCGACGTGCCGCAGACGGTGATCACCTTCGGTGGTCCCGGCATCCGCCGCCACGACCCGAACTTCATGGCGGCCTATGTGGTCAACCACATCCTCGGCGGCGGCGGCCTGTCGTCGCGGCTCTACAAGGAGGTGCGCGAGAAGCGCGGCCTCGCCTACTCCGTCTACGACGCGCTGCTGTGGATGGATCATTCGGCGCTGTTCATCGGCAACACCGCCACCCGCTTCGACCGCGCCGGCGAGACCATCGCGGCCGTCGAGCAGGAGATCCGCCGCATGGCCGAGGAAGGCCCGACCCAGCAGGAGCTCGACGAGGCCAAGTCCTACATCAACGGCTCGCAGATGCTGGCGCTCGACACCTCCTCCAAGCTGGCGCAGGCGATGCTGCAATATCAGCTCGACAAGATGCCGATCGACTACATCGAGAAGCGCAGCGAGATCGTCAACGCCGTCACCCTGGACGACGCCAAGAAGGCGGCGAAGCAGCTCTGGAGCCAGGGCCTGCTCACGGCCGTCGTCGGCCGCACTCCGCAGGCCGCCGCCGAGCCGGCCCAGGCGCCGGCCACGGCGCCGGTGACGAAGACGAACTGAGCGGGGCGCGGAGCTTCTCTCTTACGAGCACGTTGTTAGTCGCTCGTCATGCCCGGGCTTGTCCCGGGCATCTACGTCGTTCCGAGGACGCTGGGCCACGTGGATGGCCGGGCTTTCGCCGCGCCGAAGCGGCTTCGGCCGCGCAGGCGGGACAAGCCCGGCCATGACGAACGATCGTGGCCAACCACCGCTGGCGCCACAAAAACAGTGTCGTCCCGGCCTTGAGCCGGCAACTGTTATGTTGATGGAGTGATCGCATAAGGTTTTCGGTCGCGCATCATGGCA
>NZ_JBNPUF010000015.1:0-75388 GCF_051168035.1 Bradyrhizobium sp. HKCCYLRH3059
TCAGCCAATCGCGGCCGCGCGGCAGTAGCGTCGCGTGCTCGAAGTTCTGATCGATCAGTTTTTGCCAGACGAAGTTCCACTCAGGCTCGTTATCGCGACCGGTCAGCCAATCGCGGCCGAGCGACAACCAACGGGCTTCTCTCGGACACCTTAGCGCGAGATTACTCCAGAGGTAGGGCCAACCGAAGTTTTCCATGTTGCTGCGAAGCGCAGGCATTGTATTTGCAATGAGCTCGGTCGCTGGGACGAGGCTCAGCAAGAACTCAACGCCCTTTTCGTGCTGATACGGATTTCGTACCTTTGTCAACTTGCGAGCAACGGCGTCAACGAACTCGGCAACCGGTGGATTGAGCTTAGCAGTCTTGGTCCACATCGGAATATCTGCAGCGCTTTCAGGTTGGGCCGGAATAGCTTGAAGGGCGAGTCGAACAAGGGCAGCCTGCTCCGAGCTTGGCTGCTGTGAGCTCTGAGTGGTCTCGCACAGATCCAACCAAACGCGTGCGCAATACTGGTGCGCGGTGTTGCGACTGAGCCACGCCAAGGCCTGATCTCTGATAACTGCATCCGCTGGTGAAAACCTGATCAAGCGCCTGTTGATCCAAGGCCATGTTCCGGCCTCGAGATATACCCCGAGCCAACCTCGCCCTCTGCTCAGAAGAACCAGACGCTCTTCTTGAGCGGCCATATCCCACACCATTTGGAAAAGAAGCCCCCAATCTGGGGCATCCTCGCCCAGGTCATGCCACCAGGATTGGATCCGAGCCTTGATGCCTGACGCGTTCAGATCGACCTCGGCACTCAAGGCCGACTGTTGCCAAGCGAAAAGACGTGGGGTGATCTCATGTTCAGGACCTCGCCGGCGAAAGCATGGCCACAAAGCCTTCAGGATTTCCACACGCATAGTCTCGTCAAGCATGAGAGCGCCACGCGTCCTACCCTTGCCGATCTTGCGGGAGCCCAGCCAGCCGAGAAACGCGTCTGCTGGCTTGCCCTCTTCGAGCATTGCATCAAACCCAACAGAAATGTCCTCTGCCCGCCGAACTGTCTCGCCGCGTGGCACCAGAGCATCGTAGATCAGACGGCTGATCTGGGGGTGAAAGAAGCGGCCCGCCAACGTTCCAGATTTTGGATTGCTGAGACGCCATACCTGCTCGCCGACCAATTGCGCCAATTCTGCCCGATGTCCTTGAAACAGCCCCTCCGGAGCTTTCAGGCCATAGAGATTGAGGATGAGGGCAGCACGGCCTTGTGCTTGAATGGCGAGCTCATGGAGACGATTGTCGAATCGGGTGGCAAAAGCCTCTGGCGTCAGTCTCTGCTCGCGGTGGAGTTCGTAAATCCACGCGGCTGCGACGAAAATCGCTTCTCTTCGGATAGGAACATCGACACCGGTGCGCTGCTGATACCACTCATGGTAGGCAACCTGCTCTTCGGGGGTCAGGGGCTCGGCCACGATTTCGACCGGATCGAGCGCCCGATGCCGTTCGCACTCGCGTCTAAAAGCTTTCAGTTGCTCGAGGGGGCCGCAGGTGAGAATGGCAAACCGGTTTGGGAACTTGCGAGCCGTTGCGGTCAGTTCGCCAACTTCTCGCCATATCGCAGGATCGCGATTCTCCGGCGAGTAGAGGTCATCGCCTGCGACCAGCATGGAGAGGGAGGTAGCGCTAGCATTGTCGAGAGCGCGAGGTAGAGCATGCGCGTACGATTCGATATAATTGACCGCTTCGACTTGGCCGTCCGCCAGGAGCTCGCTAATGATCTGGAGCAGAAGCACACTCTTGCCTGCTCCAGAAGGACCCGTTATCCAAAACACCGGGACGACCGCGTTTCGCTCTTGTGCATCCGCCAGCCAACGCTCGTGAATCGTCGACAGGACCGCTTTGAGCTTCTCCGGACGGTCCATGAAACATCCGTCACGAACATCAGCCAGGCTGGGGCGAACACCGTGCACAATGTGCCTCTGGACCAGCTCATTATCCTTTTTTAGATCCGTCGCGCCAAGCAGATGCAGAGGCGCCACCTTTTGTCGACGTGCCGTGTTCCAAAGCGTGAGCAGAGCTTTCGCTATTTGCACGGGCGACACGCCAGAGGGAAGCATTTGAAGGAGCCGACCCATACAGGTGTCAATAAGGGTCGTCGGGTGGGTCACATCGTTCCAAAGGCGAGTCGCCAAACGAACTTCAGGTGCACCGTCCACCTCAACGGGCAGACATCGATGTCGCAGATGTTCCCATCGCTTTGCCGAAACAGCGTCGAGCTTGAGCTCTGAAGCAGTCAGGCGCGCGGGTTGAGACGAAACATTTCCTCGTAAACTTCGCGCAGTAATCCTGAAGCGAAAACTGTTCCGTACAGAGGGGCAGCATTCCTCGAGAAACTCGTCCACTGCGATGGCCTCTTGGATCGCATCTTGAAGGGACTCCTTTCGCAAGGTCGTCTTGATCTGTGTGAGATAGACGAGGCTTTCACGCTTTTCACTGAGGTCGCTAAGACCTTCGAAGGCAACGCTCGCCGCTTCTTCATTCTGGGCCAACACGGCTTCAAAAAAACGATCAAGTGAAACCGCGAGCTGATAGTGAAATCCGTCAAGCGCACGTCGCCCGCCCAACGCCCGCTGTTTGAACTTCGGGTGTTTCTGCCAAGCTTCTTGTAACGCGAGTAGATTTGGCGCAATCTTTCCTCTGTCTGTTCCTTGAACTGACACCTTGTTGGCCCATCAAAGGTTGCAATCGTGACGCCAAATGTTAGTTGCGTTTACGTTTTTGCGCAACTACGGCTAATTCAACTATTAGCTGACGGCTGCTGTTGCCGAAGCCGGTTGGCTGCGGCGCTGGAAGTGCGGCCTCTACGTCGGAGGTATCGTGATGATGCCGGGCCTCGACAATGTCACCTTAAGGAAACGAATGCGGACGCCGCTGACTCGGTCGCAGAAGGTCCGCCCTAATCACGGACTGTCCTCCGAATGGGGCCTGCTCCGCGGCTCCTGCTCCGGCCAAATCCGCTCATGAGCTCCGCGCTTCATTTCGGCCGGCGGATGCAAGGCGGTTCGATCGGACATGCCTGCCCAGACCGCTGCGGAGAGTCGCTAAGACGGCATGGCTGGGCCGAGGGCCTGCCATGCCGTCGCGGCAGAGGGGCACAAGCTGATTGTGATATGCCGAAGCCCCAGGGCTTGCGTGACGAGCCAATAGCTTCTCCTCGCGCGTGCGCGACGAAGCGGAATTCGCCCGCATTCTCAGGCTGATTTGCCCTGTCCAGTCCCGCGACGAAAAATATTCTTGTTTCTTTTTTTCAGAATTCATGGTTGTATCACCCCATCCCGCCCGATCGAGAGGGGCGCTTCGCGAACGTCACGAAACGTTGGTGCGGGATGCGATGGCCGGTTCTCGTCGCAGCGTGCGTCAAGCGCGCGGACGAACGATGGGAGCCGGACGGCGAAATCGCGTGGTCCTGATACTCCGATGCTAGTATCAAGTCTGCGACGAGGCTCGGCTTCGCGCAGGCGACGGTGGCCAGAAAGCTCGGCGCGCCGGGGAGAACGCGTATAAGCCGTAAGCCCGTTGCGCAGGGAAGGCCGGATGTCCGGCTGATCCTGTGGTAACCGCCGCGTGCTTCCTTTTTTGCACGCGGGCCATGGGTGTCAGTCGACGCCCGGCCTTCCCTGTGCCCTCTCTCGATGGAGGGACGAACGGCAGACATCTCTCGGACGCTCTGCGCGTGGCGAGGATGCGAACGGCTGTCTCGTCAGATCTCGCGCGCCAAGAAAACAAAACTTCTCGCGGCATGGGCACATGAGAAACTTTCCTCTCCATATGAACAGATCTGCAAGATTGCGCAGGGCTGACGATCCTGCGAATGATCCTGGACAATTGCATGCAACCGCCTGTTTGGGAGATTGCCGAATGACACCGTCCTTCAGCGGCCTGCGTCGCGCGCGGCCCTTGCATCTCGCCCGTCGCGGCGTCCTGATGATGGCCGCGGCCCTGCTCGGCGCGCTCGCCACGTCGCAAGCCGACGCAGCCGAGACGCTGCGCATCGGCTATCAGAGATCCTCGACCCTGATCGCCCTCCTCAAAACCAATGGCGAGTTGGAGAAGGCGCTGGCGCCGCTCGGCATCAAGGTGTCGTGGCACGAATTCTCCAGCGGCCTGCCGCTGCTGGAAGCGATCAACATCGGCAGCATCGATGTCGGCGCCGATGTCGCCGATACCGTCCCGGTGTTCGCGCAGGCCGCGGGCGCGAGGCTCGCTTATGTCGCCGAGGAGGCCGCCTCGCCGTCGGCCCAGGCGATCCTCGTGGCAACGGCTTCGCCGGCCAAGACGCTCGCTGAGCTGAAAGGCAGGAAGATCGCGGTGACCAAGGGCGCCGGCAGCCACTATCTGCTGCTCGCCGCGCTCGCCAAAGCGGGTCTCACCTTCAAGGACATCACCCCCGCCTATCTGCCGCCCGCCGACGGCAGGACCGCTTTCGTCAGCAACAATGTCGATGCCTGGGTCGCGTGGGATCCGTTCCTGACCAGCACCATCCGCCAGTCAGGGGCGCGCGTGCTCGCGGACGGCAGCGACGGGCTTGCCAGCTACAAGCGCTACTATCTCGCATCCGCCGACTACGCCGCCGGACATGGCGACGCCCTCAACGTCATCTACGGCAAGCTCGTCGAAACCGGCAAATGGGTGAAGGCCAATCCGGCCGCCGCGGCGAGCCAACTCGCTGCCCTGTGGGGCATCGATGCCGCCACCGTCGAGGAGGCCAACAGCCACCGCTCCTACCAGGTCGGCGCGGTCACCGCGGCCGGCCTGTCGGAACAGCAGAAGATCGCGGACGCTTTCCTGGCGGAGCGCGTGCTGCCGGCGAAGGTGGACACATCGGCGTTGGCGATCTGGACTCCCAAAGCGCCGTGAGCCACACAGGAGCCGAGATTGTGCCCGGCAGCGAAGCGCGGCACGAGGCCCGACGACGAGCCTGAACGAAGGAGACCACCCGTGACTGCCCATCTTCCTCCCCCGACCGGCCGCATCACCGAGCATCCGGCGCATCGCATCTTCGTCGATCGCTGGTCGCCGCGCGGCTTCAGCGACGAGGCGCTTCCCGAGACGGAGCTCCTGACCTTCATCGAGGCGGCACGCTGGGCGCCCTCCTCCTACAATTCGCAGCCCTGGCGCTTCCTCTACGCGCTGCGCGGCTCGGCCGAGTTCGACACCTTCCTGGCGCCGCTGGTCGAGTTCAACCGCGGCTGGGCGCAGCATGCCGCGGCGATCGTCTACGTGCTGTCGAAGAAGACCTTCATCCCGGCGGGCAAGACCGAGCCGGCACCGACGCGCACGCATTCCTTCGATGCCGGCGCGGCCTGGGCCAATTTCGCCAACCAGGCCGCGTTGTCCGGCTGGATCACCCATGGCATGAGCGGCTTCGACGTCGCCGCCGCGCAGACGGCCCTCGGGGTGCCCGCCGGTTTCGCCGTGGAGATCGCGATCGCGGTCGGCCGCAAGGGCGATGGCGAAAAGCTGCCGGCCATGCTCAAGGAGCGCGAGAAGCCGAGCGCACGCCTGTCCATCGCCGAGATCGCCTCGGCCGGCCTGTTCCCGCAGCGCTTCGGCGGCTGATCGATGTCGCAGGGGCGGCGCACCGCGCCGCTCCTGACGGACCGCGAAATCTGTGGCAGAAGATGCGATCTGCTTGAGGAGAGTTGATCCGCATGCCGCCGCCGAAACCGCCCGCCTTCGAGACCCTGAGCCTGCACGCGGGCCAGCACCCGGATCCCGCGACCGGCGCCCGCGCGGTGCCGATCTATCAGACCACGTCCTATGTGTTCGACGACACCGAGCACGCCGCGGCGCTGTTCAATCTCGAACGCGCCGGCCACATCTATACCCGCATCTCCAACCCGACCACGGCCGTGCTCGAAGAGCGGCTCGCCGCGCTCGAAGGCGGCGTCGGCGCGGTCTGCACCGCGAGCGGCCAGGCGGCGCTGCATCTGGCCATCGCCACGCTTCTGAATGCGGGCGATCACATCGTGGCCTCCTCCTCGCTCTATGGCGGCACCATCAACCTGCTCGCGCACACGCTGCCGCGCTTCGGCATCACCACGAGCTTCGTCAAGCCCAGGGATCACGACGGTTTCCGCGCTGCGATCAAGCCGAACACGCGGCTCCTGATCGGCGAGACCCTCGGCAACCCCGGCCTCGAGGTGCTGGACATCCCCAAGGTCTCGGCGATCGCGCACGCGGCCGGCGTGCCGCTCCTGATCGACAACACCTTCGCCACGCCCTATCTGAGCCAGCCGATTTCCCAAGGCGCCGACATCGTGATGCACTCCGCGACCAAGTGGCTCGGCGGCCATGGCATCGCGATCGGCGGCGCGATCATCGATGGCGGCCGGTTCGACTGGCGCGCCTCGGCCAAGTTCACGCAGCTCACCGAACCCTATGCCGGCTATCATGGCATCGTCTTCGACGAGCAGTTCGGCGCGGCCGCCTTCATCATGCGCGCGCGGACCGAAGGCCTGCGCGATTTCGGCGCCTGCCTGTCGCCGACCAACGCGTTCCATCTGCTGCAGGGCGTCGAGACGCTGCATCTGCGCATGGAGCGGCACGTCACCAACACCCGCGCGGTGCTGGAGGCGCTGACCGCCAACAAGGCCGTCGACTGGGTGCTGCATCCTTCGCTCGAGACCCATCCGGACCATGCGCTCGCCAAGGAGCTGTTGCCGCGCGGCGCCGGCTCGATCATCTCGTTCGGTATCAAGGGCGGACGTCCCGCGGGACGCAAGTTCATCGAGAGCCTGAAGCTGATCAGCCATCTCGCCAATGTCGGCGACGCCAAGACGCTGGTGATCCACCCCGCCTCGACCACGCATCAGCAGATGGACGCCGCCCAGCTCGCCGCGGCCGGAATCGGCGAGGAGCTGATCCGGCTCTCGGTCGGCATCGAGGCGGCCGGCGACATCATCGACGATCTCGGACAGGCGCTGCGCGCCTCGCAGAAGGTGTGAGCCCATGCAACTGTCGATCGGAGATCATGAGGTCTTCGCCGCCACGGGCGGCCGCGAGTTCGATTCGTCCCTGCCCGCCGTCGTCTTCATCCATGGCGCCGGCTTCGATCATTCGGTCTGGGCGCTGCACAGCCGCTGGTTCGCCCATCACGGCTTTGCCGTGCTGGCGCCCGATCTGCCGGGCCATGGCCGCTCGACGGGGCCGGCGCTGCCGACCATCACCGCCATGGCCGATTGGATCGTCGCGCTGTTGCAGGCGGTGAACGCGAAGCCCGCTCACCTGATCGGGCATTCGATGGGATCGCTGATTGCGCTGGATGCCGCGGCGCGCCATCCCGATCGCGTGTCGGCGCTCAGCCTGATCGGCACCGCGGCAGCGATGACGGTCGGACCTGACCTCCTGAAGGCCGCCGAAGCCAACGATCACGCCGCCATCGACATGGTCTCGATCTGGGGCCTCGGTTTTGCCGCCGAGCTCGGCGGCAGCCGCGCGCCCGGGCTGTGGATGCATGGCGGCGCGCAGGCGACCCTGGAGCGCTGCGCGCCGGGCGTGCTGTTCAACGATCTCTCCGCCTGCAACGACTATCAGGATGCGCTGGCAGCGGCGGCCAGGATCAAGGTGCCGACGCGGCTGATCCTCGGCGAAAAGGACATGATGACGCCGCTGAAGGCCGGCAAGGCGCTGGCGGCTGCAATCGCGCAATCGCGCACCATCGTGCTGCCCGGCGCGGGGCATACGATGATGACGGAATGTCCGGATGCGCTGCTCGACGCGCTGATCGAGTAGCTTGCGGTCACGGTTCGCTCTTGGCTGCGACCTCGTGCCGCCGACATGCTCCTTTGCAGCGCGGAACGGAGGGCGACGGCGAGCCGTTGCCCTCCGGCACAACGAACAGAAAGGAGCACGCAGATGGATCTGCGCAAACTTTTGACGGTCGCCACCATCGGAACGATGTCGCTCGCGGCCGCATCGCCGCTCGCCGCCGCGCCGTTGCCGAACCACGCGGCGCCGGCCGCCGCCACGCAGAACGCGACCGAGCTGCAGCAGGTGCAATATCGCCACTGGCGCGGCGGCTACGGTCATCGCCACGGCGATTACGGCCATCGCTATGGCGGGCATCGCCACGGCTACGGTGCGGGTGCCGCCGCCCTGGGCGGTCTCGCGGCCGGCGCGATCATCGGTGGCGCCATCGCCAACAGCCGCGCCGAGGCCGCCAACGCCCAGGCCTATTGCGCCCAGCGGTTCCGATCCTACGACCCGGGCTCCGGCACCTATCTCGGCAATGACGGCCTGCGCCATTCCTGCCCGTAGCGACATCAAGGCCGATGCCGGTCTCCGGCATCGACCGCCGCCTGGACCCATGGCGCGCGACAAAACGTCCGCCGCGACAAATGCAACGAAGTGCGTCTCATCCGGTTGAGTATGAGCCTGAATCAACGGGAGACATCGGGATGGTCACCTTCAAAGCCGCCGCGACGCTCGCCATCGCCGGCGCACTTTCTTTGTCCACGCTGCACTCGGTCTCGGCTGCGCCGCTGACGTCGCTGTCGGCAGCCGCCAAACCGGGCGCCGAAAGCTCGAATGCCGTCCAGGTCCGCTACGGCGGCTGGCATGGCGGCTGGGGCGGCGGTGCCGCAATCGGCGCGGGGCTGTTGGCGGGTGCCCTGATCGGATCGGCGATCGCCGCCCCCTCCTACTATGGCGGCTACGCGCCCTATCCCTACTACGGCGGGTATCGCTACGCTGCCTATCCCTACGGCTATGGCGGCTACTACCCGGCCTACCGCCCCTATTACGGCGGCTACGGCTACGGCTACAGCTACGTGCCGCGCCCGATCTATCGCAGCTACGGCTATTCCTATGGCCCGCGGCCGTGGCGCCACAGCTACGGCTATTACCGCGGTCCGGGTTGGGGCCATCACCGCCACGGCCATGGCGTGATCCGCGCCCATCATCGCTGGTGATGTGAATTCGCCGGTGCGTGCGGCTGGCCCGACGCACCGGCAGCTTCCCTTCGATGGGTCTCAGGCCCCGGCAGCCGCTGACGACGAGAATCCCTGCCGCGCTTCGATGATGCCCCGATCGATCCGGGCGACCTCCGCCGCAGGGATGACGTACTCGTCGTGATCGCGCCAGGCAAACACGACGAATGTCGCCAACGCGCCCATTGCGCCGAGCGCCACCATCCACCAGATGTGCCAGATCAGCGCGAAGCCCATGACCGTGGCGAAGAAGGCGCAGACGAATCCCGTGGGGGAGTTTTTTGGCAGCTCGATGTCCTGATAGTCCTTTTCCCGCGTATGGGGCTGCTGGTCTTTTGCATTTTCCTTGATCCGCCAATACGCATCCTGCCCCGTCACATTCGGCAGCACCGCAAAATTGAACACCGGCGGCGGTGAGGACGTGGCCCATTCGAGCGAGCGGCCGTCCCAGGGGTCGCCGGTCGTATCGCGTAGGAGCTCGCGATCGCGGATGCTGAAGACCAGTTGGAGAATCTGAAGAATGACGCCGATCGCGAGCAGCGCCGTGCCGAACGTTGCAGCTGCAAGCCAGGGACGCCATTCCGCGACATCGTAGTGCTGCATCCGTCGGGTCATGCCGAGCAGGCCGACGACATAGAGCGGCATGAAGGTCACGTAGAAGCCAATGAGGGTGAACCAGAACGCCGCCTTGCCCCAGCTCTCATACAGCCGAAAGCCGAACGCCTTTGGAAACCAGTAAGTGACACCCGCGAACACCCCGAACAGCACGCCGCCGATGATGACGTTGTGGAAATGGGCGACCAGGAACAGGCTGTTGTGCAGCAGGAAATCCGCCGGCGGCACCGCGACAAGCACGCCGGTGAGCCCGCCGATCATGAAGGTGATCATGAAGCCGACCGACCACAGCATGGGCGTCGTGAAGCGCACCCGCCCGCCATACATCGTGAACAGCCAATTATAGATCTTCACGCCCGTAGGCACCGCGATGATCATGCTCGCAATGCCGAAGATCGCGTTCACGTTGGGGCCCGCCCCCATCGTGAAGAAATGATGCAGCCAGACCATGAAGGAGATGACGCAGATCGCCATGGTCGCCAACACCATCGAGCGATAGCCGAACGGCGACTTGCTCGAGAACGTCGCGACCACCTCGGAGTAGATCCCGAACGCCGGCAGAACCAGGATGTAGACCTCGGGATGTCCCCAGGCCCAGATCAGGTTCATGAACATCATCATGTTGCCGCCGGCCTCGTTGGTGAAAAAGTGGAAGCCGAAATAGCGGTCGAGCATCAGCATCGTCAGCGTCGCCGTGAGGATCGGAAACGCCGCGACGATCAGCAGGTTCGTTGCCAGCGTGGTCCAGCAGAACATCGGCATGCGCAGATAGCTCATGCCCCGGGTGCGCAGCTTGAGGACGGTGGTGACCAGGTTGATACCGCTGACCAGGGTCCCGACGCCGGAGATCTCCAGCGCCCAGATGTAATAGTCCACGCCCACTCCCGGCGAGTAGGTCAACTCCGACAAGGGCGGGAACGGCAGCCAGCCGGTGCGCGCGAACTCGCCGACGACGAGGGACACGTTGACCAGCAGCGCGCCGGTGGCCGTGAGCCAGAAGCCGACGGAGTTCAGCGTGGGAAACGCGACATCCCGTACCCCGAGCTGCAGCGGTACGACCAGATTCATCAGCCCGATCACGAACGGCATCGCCACGAAGAAGATCATGATAGTGCCGTGGGCGGAGAAGATCTGGTTGTAGTGCTCCGGCGGAAGATAGCCGTTGGAATGAAACGCCACCGCCTGCTGCGTTCGCATCATGATCGCATCAGTGCCGCCACGCAGCAGCATCATGAAGGCGAGCAGCATGTACATCACGCCGATCCGCTTGTGATCGACGCTGGTGATCCATTCACGCCAGAGATAAGGGAAGTACCCCTTCGCCAAGACCCATACGAGGACACCGAGGATCGCCACCAGCACGAGGCCTGCGGCCACGAGCGGGATGGGCTGGCCAAAGGGGATCGCCGACCAATCGAGCTTGCCGAGCATGGACGCCCCCGGGGATCAGCGGGTAATATGTCGGCGCGATGGCCGCGAAGGCCGGCGGGCGCGCGCAAGAGCAACCAACGCGATGCCTCCGAGCCCAAGTGCCAATCCAATTCTGCTGAGCTGCCCGGCCGGCGGCAGCTTCTTGCGCACGAGCCAGCCGCCGCTCACCGCGGTGCCAGCGGCGATCGGCGCCAACACGGCACCTGTGCTGCGTGGTGCGCCCTTCGCGCGCGACAACAGGAAACGGAACGCCGTGCTCAGGAGTCGCTCGGTCGGCCAGCGCGCCAGGGCATAGGAGATCTGCCCGAGCCGCGCCGGCCAGCCGACGGCGACTTCGTCGTGAGGAGCGCGGATCAACTGCAAGAACGTCTCGGCGACGTCCTCGGGCCGATACAGCAGCGGTCCTGGACCGAGATTGCGGCCGGACATGTTGGCGCCATGCACGAAGCCGGGCGTGTCGACCATCGCGGGGAATACGCTGCAGACGTGGATATCCTTGTGACCGGCGAGTTCCTGACGCAAGCTCGCCGAGAAGCCGCGGAGGCCGAACTTGCTGGCGGTGTAGGCGGCGGCGAACGGAGTCGGAGCCCATCCGCCGAGCGAGATGTTGTTGATCAAGGTTCCGCGCTGCTGCCGCAGGAAGACCGGCAGAACCGCATAGGCACCGTTCATCGTCCCCAGCAGATTGACCTCGATGGTCTTACGGTGGAGCGCGATGTCGGCGTCCTGATAGGCGCCGAACACCCCGGTTCCGGCGTTGTTGATCCAGACATCGATGCCACCGAACGTCTGCACGGCCTGATCGGCCAAGTGCATGACCGCGGCTGCATCGGTCACGTCGGTGCCGACGGCGATGGCGCGCCCGCCAAGGGTTTCGCATTCGGCCGCGACATCTTTCAGAACGTCCACGCGCCGCGCGGCCAGCACGATGCTGGCCCCTTCCCGCGCCAAGGCGAGTGCCGTCGCCCGGCCGATGCCGCTCGAGGCGCCCGTCACCACGACGCGCGTTCCCTTCAGATCACGCATCAGCCGGCGCGCCTCGGGGGAGGCATCCAGCAGCCAGCCGAGCGCGCGGCGCAGCTGGTGCGCGCCGCCGGTGTCGAACCATCGGCCATGGGAAAAGACGACGCGTTCGGGCGCCAGCGCAATCAACCGCGCCGCCGCGAGCCGGACGGCACGGCCGCCGAGCCGCAGCAGCATCCGCAGATGGGTCGGTGCCTTGCCATCAGGCGCGGTGATCCCGAGCAGATTCGCCGCGGTCCGCGCCACGATGCCCAGACCTTCCGGTGCCAGGTTCTGCACGAGGTCTGTCAGGACGAGTGTGCGGCTCGGCCTGTGAAACAGCTCCACTTCGGTGAACATCGGTGCGGCAACGAGCACCAACTGGATATCTGCGGACCATTCGTCCGGCGTGACATCGGTCAGCTCACGATCGATACGCAGGCCGCTTCGGCGAACCTGCTGGCGCTCTGCCAAGCCCGGCGCAGCGAAGACCTGCGCATTCGGCAGGGCCGCCTGCCAGTCCGGCAGGAACATCCAGTGCGCGACGTTGGGCGCGAGCAGATATTTGATGGGTCCCAGCTGCTCCAGCTCCTCCCGCAGCGCATGAGTGAAGCGCGTGGTCGAGTGCAGCAGCAGATCACCGCTCGGCAGGCGGATCACCGTCATGCGCACGGAGAGCGGCAGTCCGGCGGCCCGAATCCGGCCGCCGTCGACGATCCACACATTGTCCGCCACGGGCCGCAAGCCATGGCCGTAGCTTCGAGGCTGAGTTATCTGGTCCATGAGAGTTCCGCCGACGAGATGCCCGTCAACAAACCTCCGGCGCGGCGCATGGTTTCAATCGGCCGGGAATGCGGATCCCAAGGCCGGCCGCCGGCAAGGTCTAGGCCCGCCTGGCAGATCCGGCTCTGCTCGGGTCCCTGCGCCCTGCATCGCCGCGCGATAAGTCGGGGCTCAACGCAGGTAACTGGCCAGGTTCAGGCTCTGGATCTTGGAGATGGCGGTATAACTCGCCGTGAGCTGGGCTTGATAAGTCGAGAGCTGGGCGGTGACCGCCGCCACATCGACGCTGGTCAGGTCGGTCGCCAGGCTCTCGGCATAGCTCTTGTAATCGGTCTGCTGCGACTTCGCGCTCTCGATCCGGGACGCCGCATCGGAGAGCTTGGCCTGTACCGTGGCGACATCGTCCACCGCCTGATCGGCAAGCGACAGCGCGGAGGTGATGTCGGTTCCGGACAGGGTCGAGCTGTTGGCCACGAACTTCAGGACCCGCATGACCTCCTCGAACGCCGGATTGTCGGCAGTAACGCCATAGGTGACCGACTGCCCATCGGAAACCCGGACCGAGGCAAGCTCGCTGTCGCCCTGAAAATAGCTGGTATCCGTCGTGGTCAACGATCCCGTGCCGGAAGCGAAGCTCGACGTATCGACCGCCGCCGTCGCGGTCCGCGCACCGCCGAACAGATATTGCCCGTCGTACTGGGTGTTCAGAATGCCCGACATCTGCTGCAGCAACTGCTGCGCGCTGCTGATCGCGGACGTGGTTCCCGTGCTGCTGCCGGAGCTCGCAGCGCTCAGGGCCGTGCGCAGCTGACTGACGATGTCCGACACCTGCCCCACGGCAGAGTACATGACCTGCACTTTGCTGTCCGCCAGAGTCGCAGCGTCGATGTAGGACTGCGCCCGCGTGACAGAGACCTGCAGATTGACGACGTGCTGGGTGTCGGCGCCGTAACCGGCGAGATACTCGGCCTTCAGCCCCGAGGCCTCCTGCACCTGGAGGTTGGCCATGGTCGCCTGCGTCCGCAGCGCGCCCGTGATCATCTGGTCGGAGTTCGAGAATGTCGCAATCCGCATCGTCATGATGTGCACTCCGGACTAGGTCGATTGCACGGCAGTGAGCAGCGACGAGAACATGCTGTTGACCACGGAGATCAGCTGCGAGGCGGCAGCGTATTTGTTCTGCAGCGAGCTCAGCCGCGCCGTCTCCTCGTCGAGGTTGACGCCCGATTGCGAGGACAGCGAACTGGCATAGCTCGACTGGGCCGTCGACTTCGCGGTGTAGGCAGTGGAGGCCTGCGACGCCTTGCTGGCGACATTGGCGACGATCGCCGCGGCGTAGTCGGCGAACGAGCCGGTCGTTGCGCTCAGGCCGCCAGCCGACGCGAAGCTGGTCGAGCCGGTCAGCTTGTCAACGAGCGCGTCGATGACCGTCGCCGAGCCGGCCGTCAGCACCTGGCTGCCGGTCGTCAACGTCGCGGAGCCGTCGAGCGTGCCGGTGGGCAGACCGGCCGCGCCGCTCAGGATGCTGCTGTTGACGGCAAAATTGGCGGCGCTCGTGCCGGTGACGAGGTCATTCATGCCGAAATAGTCGGAGAAGCCGCTGCCGCCGACCGCGCTGGTCATGTCGTTGATCGCGATGCCGTTCGACGACGACGTGGCGCTGATCGACAGGTGTCCGCTGGAATCGATCGAGGCGGAGACCCCGGAGATGCCGTTGAGCGCCGTGACCAGATCGCCCACCGTCGCATAGGACGACAGGTCGAGATCCTCGTACGAAACGAGATTGCCGCTCTGGTCAGCCACGGCGATGCGGACCGTTCCGGACGCCGACAGGGCCGTCGTACTGCTGACGCTCGCCGACCCGGTCAGAGTGGTCGGAGGTGGAACGGCCGATGCGCCATTGGTGATCGCATTCAGCGACGATTTCAGCTGCGAGGCCAGCTGATCGAGCTGGGTCTGCGCGGCCGGCAGGGTCTCGTCCCGCAACGTGACTAGCGAACCGATCTTGCCCGACGTGATCTGCGACGTGACGTCGACGCCGTCGACCATGATGCCGCTGAAGCCGCCGGACGCATAGCTCGACGCCGCCGAGACATTCGCCGAGGCCGTATAGCTCAGCGTGTGCGCCGAGCTGTCGACGAGAGCTCGCCCCGACGAGGTATAGACCTGAAGGTCGCCGTTCGACGCCGCGTAGTAGCTGACGTTCATATAGGACGAAAGGTCCTGCAACGCGGCATTGCGCTCGTCCTCGAGATCGGCGGTCGATTGGCCGGACGCCGCCATCTTGCGGATCTCGACATTGAGATCGGCGATCTGTTGCAGGTCGTCGTTGGCGCTCTGAACCGACGACGCGATGTCCTTGTCGGCGTTGGCCCGCAACGCCTGCACACCGCTCGACGTGCTGCGCAGCTGGCTGGCGAAGTCATCCAGCGCGCTGACGACTGCCGATTGCAGCGAAGCACTGCTGGGCGAGCTCGCCAGCGACGACAAGGCGGACTCCAGCGATGCCAGCGAGTTTGCCAGCGACGTTCCCGTCGTCGAGGTGCCGGATGTGGACGCGCTGCCGAACAGCTGCTGCAGTTGCGTCAGATAGTTGTTCGTGGTGTCGGCCGCGCCGAGCTCCGAATTGGCTCCGATCAAGGATTTCAGCAGCAGCTTGTCGACATTGCTCGAAATGCCGGTAATGGAAACGCCGGTCCCGATTCCGCCGGTCACGTTCGTGACCTGGTTGGCCGTCTTCTGCGTATACCCCTTCGTGTCGGCGTTCGAGATGTTCGACGACGCCACGCTGATCTGCAGCTCCGTGGCCGAGATGCCGCTGAAGGCGACCAGCCGTGCTATGTCGAGCGACATTGCCCTACTCCCGCTGTTGGCTGGCCATCACGCCCTCACGTTGGTTCCACAGGACGTCGCACGCGCGGTACGACGTCCACCGGCGCCATAGGGCGAGGCATTCGCGATCTGCTCGCGGATCGCCTGCATCACCGCCTCGATGCGACGATTGCTGGCTTCGATCGCAGCCCGCAGCCGAACGAGGTTCTCGTCCATCGCGCCACGAAGGTTGAAGATGTGCTCCATGAGCTGCTCGCGCAGCACACGGTCGCGGACGTCGAGGCTCGCCGTTCGCCTGGCGCATTCGGCGACCCGCTGCTCAAACAGCCCGGCGAGCCGATTCTTGTCGTCGAGCTGCTTGGAACGCGAGGCCGGGAGCCCTTTGGCAAGCTCCGCATTCTCCTCCGACACCACCGCGATGAGTTCGTCGATCAGCGCGATCAAGGTCCGCACTTCATCTTCGCTGGCCGGCCGCTGATCGGCCTGAATTGCGTGTTTCATCCTGTCGCTCCCATCCTACTGTTCACGCTGCGGTCGGCGGCTGATCTGCGCGACACGGGCGTAGGTATTCAGCGCCGTCACCCTCACGGTGGCGACCTTGAGCTCTTCGTCGAGCAGCGCGCATTCACGCAGCAGCTTTCGTCGGACCGTTTCGATATCGTCGATCAAGGCCAGCAGTTGCGCGCGGTCGTCCTTGCCGGCGGTCGCAGCGCGCAGTCTCAGCCGCCGCAGCCTCTTCAGCAGAGCCTCGCCCTCGCCGAGCCGCTCCCTCTTCAGGTCGGCCATGATCACCTCATCGACGAAATCAGCGTGTCGTACATCTTGTTGACGGCCGAGATCACCTGCGATGCCGCCGAATAGGCCTGCTGAGCCGAGATCATGTTGCTGAACTGGCCCGTGGTGTCGGTCGTGCTCGATTCCAGCTCACTGCCGTAGATGGTTCCTGCACCATTCTCGCCGGACGCCTGCAGGGTCGCATTGCCCGACGTCGCCGTCGACGTGTACATGCCGCTGCTATGCGCCACGAGACCATTGGGATCGGCGAAGGTCGCCACCGCGAGCTTGTAGATCGGAACCGTCTGTCCGTTGGAATAGGTCGCCTCGACGAGGCCATTCTTGCCGACCGAAATGCTGCTCAGCGTGCCAAACGAGATGCCATCGGAATTGGCGCTGAAATTGGAGACGCTCGGCGTCGTGCTGCCGGACGACAACTGCGTCAGGCCGTCGGTGCCGCCGCCGGTGGTGCCGAAGCTGAGCGCGATCGAGCTCGCCGCGGCGCCGTTGTTCCAGGTGATACCGAGATTGGTCGAGGACACCGTGTTCAGCGAGCCGTCAGAGTTGAAATCGATCGTATAGGTGCCGCTCGTCACGGTGCCGTCCGACGCCGTCGCCGGCGCGAAATCGGCGGTCCATTCGTTCGCCGTCGCCCCCTTGGTCCAGGTGACGTTGAGCGCGTGCGATTGCCCCAGCGAATCGTACACGGTCATCGAGCTGCTGAAGGTGTCTCCGCTCGCGGCATCGGCCGGCAGGTTGGCCGCAAGCGACGTCTTGGTCGTCGCCCCACCATTCGTCAGCGCCACCTTCGTATTGACCGGCTCGAGGCCGTTGCCGACCACGTTGCCGGTTGCATCGGTGCGCCAGCCTTCGAGATAGTAGCCGTCGTTCTCGAGATAGCCGGCATTGTCGGTGGTGAACGCGCCGTTGCGGGTGTAGAAAGTCTCGCCTCCGGCCGAAGTCGAGTTGGTCGCGACGAAGAAACCCGAGCCCTGGATTGCGACGTCGGTCGCGTTGGTGGTGGCGGCCAGCAGCCCCTGCTGCGTGATGTTGGCACGGCCGGAGACCGAGACGCCCCCCGAGGAATAGGCTTTCGAACTGCTCGATGCCGTCACCAGCTGCTCGAACAGGCCGGAGGTGGTCTTGTATCCGGTCGTATCGGCGTTGGAGATGTTGTCGCTGATCATGGCGAGCGACGAACTCTGCGCATTGAGCGCCGAGATCGCCGATGACAGGGCTCCAGAAAGACTCATGATTGTACTCCGGGTAATGCCGTCAGGAGGTGACGCCGATGATGTTGCTGGCGCTGACAGGAACGCCGCCGACGGTGAGCGAGGGCGTGCTGGTCGAGGTGTCGATGCCGGTTACGGTCCCGGTGACCGTCGTGTAGTTGAGGACCGAGGTGCCCGCGGAGTCCGTCGCCGTCACGGAGATCGTGTACTGGCCGCCGTCGCTGAGCTGATTGCCGCTGGAATCGGTGCCGTCCCAGGTGATCGAATTGGCGCCCTTGTTGCCGGTCCCGGTGCCGGTCCAGACCGTGCTTCCGGAGGAATCCTTGATCGAGATCGAAACGTTCGATGCCGCCGACGACAGCGAATAGCCGAACGTCGCCGAGCCGTTCGAGAGAACGGCGGTGTCACTCTTGGCCTCGACGGTGTGACCGATGTAGTTCACCGAATTCAGCGTCACCAGGCTCGAGAACGAGCCGGCCAGCGAGGTCATGCTGCTGTTGAGCGACTGCTGCGAGGTGTAGTTGGCGTAGGACGTCATCTGGTTGATGAAGTCGGTCACGCTGGTCGCATTGAGCGGATCCTGGTTCTGGAGTTCGCTCACCAGGAGCTGAAGAAAGTCGGTCGAGCTGAGTGTCGTACGAGATGTGTCGCTGGATGATGAGGTCGATGAGGTGGTCGCAGTCGACGAACTCGCGGCAGAAACGGTCATGGCAGAACTCCGGCTCGCGCCGCGAACGACGGCGGGACACAGCACGACCACGCGGTCGTGAAGGCGTTTGCTGATCAAACGGCCGGAACGCCGATTCCAGGCGCACAATTAGTCGGTCGAATTAGTTGATCCGACGGCAGAATTTGCCGCCGCGCGGTTGCGCTGAGTGGGCAAAAATCGCCTGGTGCGAGGCTCCGATCTGCATCGGCGCGACGGTTCGCCGTCGCCGCACTCGGGCGCCCGGATTCGCGCGCAAGAGAGCTCGACAGATTGAGCGAGATGACTGATGCGATGGTGTTGCGCTTCCAGCGCCGAAGTCCAACCGGCCAAAGCGTAGCCGCCCAAGCTCGGCCCTGGCTAGGGCTCAGCCAGGCTGGTGGGCGTCGGCCGGGGCGGTTGCCGCTTCCTCTTGGGTCAGGCGATGGGCCGCAGCAAGGATGCGCGACGTCAAGCCCGCGGGTGCACGCGCCGGCGGCGACGACAGCGCCTCACGAACAAGACGTGCCTCGGACAGCAATCGATCGGCTTCGGGAGAGGATGCCAGCAGGTCAGCAGCTGACTGACGCTGCTCCGCTGGCCAGCGCGAGATGTCCTCACCCAGCCTGCCGATCAGATCCTCGAATTCCCTGACGTCCATCGTCCGCCCAATCCAGCGCTTCCAGCTTGGTCATAAAGCATTCAGCCCGCGAACGAAATTGATATCGGCAATTGTGGCGATCGACCGCAACCGGACACGGAAAACTCCGTACTTTTCGGGAGCCGTATGCACGCGAGGCCGCACTGGATACCGAAACGGGAGACAATGCAGCCCGTTTCTGATCCGTTTCCCAAGATTTCCGCGGTGCGGCAGGGGCCTGATTCGCCAGAGCTACCGAGGGTTGGCCGAATCACCGGCCGCTCGCTTTCCCCGGGTTGCCGCCTCGACAGCCTCCCACGCCTCCCGCAGTTCCAGCAGACTTTCGGTGATCCGCTGGAAATTCTCGCGCATGTGAGGTCGACCGTAGGCCCGCAGCGCGGCCACGATCAGGGCGTTGTAGGTTCCGAACAGCTGGTCGGCGACCGGCCCGCCGCGCGTCGGATCGAGGTGAAGGCTCAATCCGCGCAGAATGGCCGTCGCCCGGGTCACATGGATGTGCCCCTCCTCGAAGCGGCGAGCCTCCTGCGCCTGCAGCGACTTCTGCAAGCTCATCATCGCTCCGTTGAGCAGCATGATGACGGCCCGCAGCGGCGGAACGGCCACCGCAGCGCCGCGATAGGCCTGACTTGCGAATTGCGCCATCGAATTCTGGGTCATCAGTTACTCGAACTCGCGTTGAGAAGGGCTTTCAGATAAGTGAGCGTGTTGTTGGCGCTCTCGATCGCAGCCTGATATTTGGCGTACTGCGCCGTAAGCTGCGTCTGGAACGTGGAGGCCGAGCTCTTGATGTCATCGACCTTGGCCTGCATCGTGTCGTCCTGCGAGGTCAGATTATCGATCAGCGTCTGCAGCGATCCCGTGCTGGATGATGCGGTCTTGGCGATCTGGTAGATCTGGGTCGCGAGCCCCTGTGTGGAGGTCACGGTGATCGATTGCGACGTCGAGCCGGCATAGGTGAAGGCCATCCCGGCATAGATCGTCCCGGAATTGCCCACGATCGTGTTGCCGCTCACCGTGAACAGGGAGCTGTCGCCACCGACGGACGCCGCCGAAAGATTTCCCGACGAATCCACCGCCAGATCAAGGGTGAACGACTGCGGCGACGACCCGGTATTGACCACGCTGAGCTGGCTCGACGAGGTCTTGGTCTGCGCCGACAACAACGTCGTCACGCCGCTCAGATTGGTGCTGAGGATCGTCGACAGCGTGCTGGTATCGAGTTCGAGCTCGTTCTTCTCGTTGAACGACAGGCCAAGGTCGGCCATCGTCAACCCGCCGACCGAGGTTCCGAGCACGGCCTGAAGCGAATTCATGATGTCGCGCATGGTGCCGTCGCCGAACAGGACGGAGCTCGAGGACGCCGTCCCGTCTGAATTGGTGGTCTGCTGCGCGATCACGGCATCGCGGAATGCATTGTAGTCGGTAACGAATGTCTGCAATGCCGACGAGATCTGGCTCGTGTCCGTCCCGATCGTGACGGTCAGCGTCGTTCCGGACGGGGTCGCCTGCAGCAGGTCGAAGGTGACGCCACTGAGAACGTCGGTGATGTCGTTGGTATCGCGCGTCAGGCTGATCCCATCGAGCGTGAATTCCGCTGCCTGCGCGGTCTGCAGCACCGTCGCGAAGGCTCCCGAGCTGTCGGTCACCCCGAGCTTGTTGAGGACGTCGTCCCCGGACGAGCTTGCATAGGTGATGTCCGCGGCATCCTGGGTCCCCGTCAACACCAGCTGATAGGACCCGCTCGATACCTGGACGATCGACGCCTCGACATTGGTCGTGGAGCTCTGGGCATTGATCGCGTCGACGACATCCTGCAGCGACATGCCGCTGGTGATGGTGATGTCGGCCGTGCTGCCCCCGGACAGGCCGAGCGAGAACGTACCGGAATAGCCGAGTGCCGCGGTCTGGCTCGACTGCGTCGTACCGGTCACCTTGTGAGCCGTGGCGACCTGGCTGATCGTCAGCGTGTGGCTGCCGGTCGCGGCTCCGTTGCTCACCGACATCGACAGAGCCGATGAGGCGCTGACGTCGCCGGTCGCGCTGATGGTGGCGGCCCGCGTGGCGAAGGCGTTGGTCGCAAGCGAGTTCACCATCGACGTCGCCAGTGACGACAATCCCGATGACAGCGTCTTCAGCGTGGTCTGCAGCGTCTGATACGCCGTGATCTTGGCCTCATTGGCCGTGATCTTGGTCGAGATCTGGGTCGCCTGGGTGAGCTTGGCATTGACGGCGGACTCGATCAGCGCGGTCCAGTCGATTGTGCTCGTCGTGCTCGTGCCCGACGTCGTGAGCGAGCTGCTCGAGCTCGTCGACGATGATGAAGAAGACGACGTCGTGCTGCTCGTGCTCGAGGTTGCGCTGCTCACCGTCATCCGTCGTCGTCCTCCAAGGAAAAAGCCGGACCGGCGAGGCGCCGGCCCGGCAGATCACGGCTCAGCCCAGCAGCTTCAGGAGGTACTGCGGGATCTGGTTGGCGGCGGCTTCCGCCGACACCGCGGCCTGGGTCTTCACCTGCGCCGACGACAGCTTCGCCTGCTCGGACGCGATGTCGACGTCCTTGATCGCGGAATTGGCCGATTGCAGGTTCTGCGTCTGCGTGGAGATCGAGTCGGCCGAGAAGTTGAAGCGCGACTCCTGCGCGCCGATGTCGGCGCGGGCCTTCGACACGGTGTCGATCGCGGTGTCGAGAGCGGTCAAGGCTGCGGTCGCGCCGGTCTGGGTGCTGACGTCGAGCGACGAGACGCCGAGCGTGCTCGCGGTGAGATCCGACAGCGTGATGTTGATGGTGTCGGACGCGGACGAGCCGACCAGGACCGAGACGCCCGACGAGAAGGTGCTGGTGCCGTCGAGCAGGCTCTGGCCGCTATAGCGCGTTCCGGTCGCGATCGACGAGATTTCACTGGTGAGCTGCGAGAATTCCGACTGGATGTAGGTGCGGCTGGTTCCGACCGTGGTGCCCGATGCGGACTCGGAGGCCAGCGACTTCATGCGCGCCAGGATGTCGCTGATGTTGGATGCGCCACCATCCGCGGTCTGCAGGATCGACGTCGCCTGCGCCGTGTTGGTCGCAGCCTGCTGCAGCGTGGTGATGTCCGACGAGATACGCGTCGAAATGGCGAGACCGGCCGCGTCGTCCGAGGCTGACGTGATGCGCGAACCGCTCGACAGCTTGGAGAGCGAGCTCGTCTCCTGGTTGGAGTTGATGTTCAGGTAGCGGACGGCGGAGTTGGCGGCGATGTTGGTGGAAATTGCGGGCACGGTGAGGACTCCTGAGTGATCGGCAAAGCACGCCGCATCGTGGAAGGACTGACGGTGCGGATCGGCCCCGTCTGACCGATCAAACGGAAGCGCCTGCGGGAATCAGGCGGGAATTCTCCCGCGACGGGATTTTTATGGTTAGCAATCCGTGAAGGCGCCGCGAATGTCGCGCTCGTGACGCCGCAGCATGTCGCGCAGATGCTGGCGTCCCCGTTTCAACAGCGACTCCACGGCGGCCACTGTCGTGTCCATCACCTCGGCGATCTCGCCGTTGCTCATGTTCTCGTGATACGACAGGATCACAGCGATCCGTTGCTGTTCCGGAAGCCGCTGCATCGCTCCTTCCAGGAGGTCGCTGAGCTCCGCACGCTCGATGACGCTCACTGCATCCGGCTTGCCGTCCGCAACCTCGGGCACCACATCGACATTCTCGGTCCGCGGCTTGCGCCGGATGTCGATACAGCGGTTGCTGACGACGCGATAGAGCCAGGTCGAGAATTTGGCGCGGCCGTGCTGCCACCGCCCGCGGTGCGTCCAGACCTTCAACATCGTATCCTGCACGACGTCCTCTGCATCGGCAGCATTGCCGACGATGCGCAACGCAATCGCATAGGCGCGGTCGATGTGGCGCTCGACGAGGAGACGAAATGCGAGTTCCTCTCCGGTGGCCAGCCGGTCGAGCAGATCCTTGTCCTCGTCAAAGATCGCAGCCTCGCCTGGCGGCGCGGAGTCGGGAACGGTGCTGGCCGACTCGCTCGACAGCAGCGTCGCAACGTCCGGCGCCTCCGGCTCCTTCGAAGATACGCCATCGGCCGGGGCCCAGACGTCCAGCGCGTAGCTCATTTCCGAATCTCCAACCCGCAATGCCGACTACGCAATTCGCAGACGGCTTCCGATCGTTGAACGCTGCGATCGAGAGAAGCAGGCGAAGATTTTTTGTGACTTTTCAGATAGTTAGGTGGAATGTTTTGCCTAGGGACAGGCAAATTCTGCCGCACGCGGATCGAGCGCTCGACGGTCGTTGAGAAGGAAAGGCCGATGTTCGGCATGGCGGGAGTTTCATTCCGGAAGACGAATTCAGCAGAAAACGCGAGCTGCAACGCTTACTAACAGCATCCGTGGATGCGTACCGCGCACGCCAAATCCGCGCTCGCGCAAGGTCCGGAATTCTTGCGAAACGATCATCTCGCCCGGCAATTTTTTCCGAATCACCTCGACGAAATTATCTCATTTTTCGACTCTGTCAGTTGCCGCAGACGCGATTTTTGAATCGCGTGACGATTTTTGCGACATGACGCGCCTGATCTGTCGCGTTCGTACGTTGTAGTTGCTGATGACGCGACAAAATGGAGCGAACGACGTGATGCGTCGCGCGCCATCGACACATGCCTGGATGTCCATCGATGTCCATAGCGTCACCGAATGTTGCTGAATGTTTCGATCGATACAGACTCTCCGGAGCGGAGTTGCGTTCAACGTATCAGCGTGAAGCGCGGGATCCGCACAGCGATCGCTTTTGCGCGCCCAATCGCTCACGTCAGTGCTGGTTAACTTGATCAGACCGGACGCGAATGCTCGTACTTCCGCTTCTGCAATCACGATGTCGATTCAACCGTTGGGGATTCGAGCGGCGCGCCCGGCAACATTGCGAAACGAAGTTCGCGTTTTCCGTGTCGAGAGCCTCGTCCTACGCGCATCATCGCAAGTCATCGGCGCAAGCACATGCGCGATCGACGCGCCTGATTGGCTGACGTGGTCCGTTTGATTGTGCAGGAGGACCCGGCATGACGCGACAAGACCCGAAGACCATTGACGACGACCCGGTGCAAGCCCTGCGCGCTCTCGGCGTCAAGCTCGGTCAGCAGCAAGGTCGTCGTCTCCAATGGCTGTCGCGGACGTTCGGGCCGCCGATTCACTGCGGCGACCGTCCGTCGCTTGGCCGTGGCCGTACGGTCGTCCTGCTCGACCCGCCGACGGGCGCGGGTGCCGAACTGCTGCATGGCTCGCTGACAACGTATGACGCCGTGGTCATCCCCTTCGGCGAAAATCCTGCGTTCGATTTCCTGAAATCCAAGTTGACCGCGTTCGGTACCGTCGGCACCTCAGCCGACGGTCCGCATGAATTGTGGTGGGGCGGCCGCGACTGGCCTGCTCCGGAGGCGGCACCCGCACCTGCGATGCGTGTCGTGTCCTGCCATCCAACGACGGTCGGCGACCTGCACGTCTATCATCTCAGACGCTCGCTGCAGCGGTTCGGGCTCCCATTCGACATCGAGGCGATCGATCGACGCCCCGGCGAGCGTCTGAGCGCTGCCGACAAGGCCGACTTCATCGCGCGGATGTGGCAGCGTCACCGCGAGCCGCTGTTGTACGTCGAGGCCGACGTGATGTTTCAAGCCGCCCCGGACCTTCCTCATCTGACGGGCTGCGACTTCGCCGTCCATAAGTGGAACGGCTGGGAGATGTCGCCGCGCACCCTCTATTTCGGTCGCTCCAAGGCGGCCGAGACAATGCTGACGACCTGGCGCGAGATCGCCTCGTCATACCCCGATGTCTGGGGCGGCTATCTGATCGACCAGGCCTGGAGTGCGGTAACGTCTCAGATCGCGCTCGACACGGTCTGGCTTCCCCGCAGCTTTCATGCCGTTGCAGGGGAAGCCGGGGTCCGCAACGCGACGATCGTGCACAATCTGAAGCCGACCAAGGCTGATCTTGGTCCCGACCCGGACTTCGCCGAGGTGGCGCGGTCGCCGCGGCGGGCTGGGCGCGTCGGCGCGCTGGAGTCGCTGCTCGTGGTGCGCTCGAGAGTGAAGTCCGACCGGGGCATCACGGTCATCCTGCGCGACGTCGAACGCAGTAGCGCACGCGCAACGGCTGACAGCATCGAGAGGCTGACGAGCGCCTTCGTCGCCGATTGCGGCGGCTTTGGCCGCCTCGAGCTTTCGCTGTGCTCGTGGCCGCCGGAGGTTCGCATCGCGAGGGAGGCCGCTTTGCTGGCTGACAACATGGTGCTCGAGATCATCCCCGGTCAGGAACTGCCGGCCGATCTGTTCGCCGCCACCGCCGCCTCGGAAGCGACGCGCCGGCCCGCCAGCTTCAACGCCCATCGCCACTGACGCCAGCCAGGACAAATCATGTTCGACACCATCATCCTTCTCACCGGCAGCCGCGACCAGCAGCTCGCATTGTCGGAGCTCCTGCGGGCGCACAACCCTGCCCTCGCATTCCGTTTCGCGGTCAGCCTGCAGGACATCGAAGCCATCGAGCGCGACGTGCTCGGCAGATCCCGCCTGCTTGCCTTCACGACCGGCGTCATCGTGCCCGCCGCCATCCTTCAGGCGCTCGGCCACGGCGCCTACAATTTTCATCCGGGCCCGCCGGATTATCCCGGCTGGGCACCGGCCCATTTCGCGATGTACGACGGTGCGACGCGCTTCGGCGCGACGGCCCATGCGATGGAGACCCGGGTCGACTGCGGCGCGATCGTCGGTGTCGAGACGTTCGACATCCCGCAAGGCGTGGATGTCCGCGGCTTGGAGCAGATGACGTTCGTGCGGCTCGCCTATCTGTTCTGGCGGATGTCGCGCGACCTCGCCTGCCATGCCGGCCCGCTGCCGGCACTCGGCACCGGTTGGAGCGGCGCGAAGAGCACCCGGCAGATGTACGCCGCCATGTGCGACATGCCCGTCGACATCGATCCGGCCGACATGGCGCGCCGCATCCGCGCCTTTCACGACGATTTCCGCGGCATTCCACTGACCCTCAACCTGCACGGCACACGGTTTCAGCTCATGCGCGCCGCGGACGCTGTCGGCGAGCCGATGACGGTTGACGCACCGGCGTTGGCGCTCGCATCGTGACTAGCGCTTGAGCGGCTTGACCACGGTCTGGTCGAGCCGCGTTTCCCAGCCGTGACGTTCCAACTCGGGATCGTCATGCTCCTCCTGCGGCCAGCCGACGCAGAGATACGCAATCAGGCTCCAGTCGGACGGCAACTCGAGTTCACGACAGACAGCCGCCGGGTCCAGGATCGACACCCAGCCGACGCCGAGACCTTCCGCGCGCGCTGCCAGCCAGAACGTCTGGATCGCCGCCACCACCGAGTAGCGGAGCGTTTCCGGCATCGTGGCGCGGCCGAGACGATGACCGGTGGCAGCGCCCTCGTCGGCACAGACAGCGAGATGGACCGGCGCCTGCGTCAAGCCTTCCAGCTTGAGGCTTGCATAGAGCGCGCGGCGCTCACCATCATAGCCGGCGAGCGCGGCCTGGTTCGCGTGCTGGAAGTTCTCGATGACCGTCGCGCGGCGCTCAGGGCTCTCGACGAGCACGAACCGCCAGGGCTGGCAGAAGCCGACGGATGGCGCATGGGACGCGAGCGCGAGCAACTGTTCGATCAGCTCTGGGGAGACCGGATCGGCGCGGAAACGGCGGACGTCGCGACGCCAGCGCACCAGCTCGGCAAAGCGCTGCCGGAATGTCGCGTCGAACTGCGGAGGGCTTCGGCCTAGCTCGCTCATGCGCCCTCCCCGCTCAGGACGTGCAGGAACGATCCGGTCACCGACCCGCGCCGGGCGCCGTGCTCGGCGACAACGCCGCCCGACGCATCGCGGCACGCGATCAGCGGATCGTCTGCCTCGCTCAGGATGGTTGCATAGTGGAATTCGTGACCGTGAACGACGGCCCCTCTTCCGCCGAGACTGCAGTCGGCCAAGAGCGTCGCTTGACGATAGCCGAGATGCAGGCGGCGGCGCGCGAACGACGTTTCCAGCGACAGCAGCCCGGCCATCGCATGCCGGACACCGTGAGCATCCTCGAGTCCTGTCCCCAGCGTCATGTAGCCGCCGCACTCACCGTGGATCGGCACGCCGCGTAACGCCATCGCGCGCAACGCATCGAGGAACGACCGCGCCGAGGCCAACCGTCCCGCGTGCAATTCGGGATAGCCGCCTGGCAGCCAGACCGCGTCGGCTGCGGGATCGGGAGCCTCGTCGTTCAACGGCGAGAACGGAATGGTCTCCGCGGCCTGAGCGCGCCAGTGCCGGAGGAGGTGCGGATAGCTGAACGAGAAGGCGGCATCTGCTGCGAACGCGATGCGCTGTCCGGGCGGTTTGAGGCCGAGGCTGGATGTCTGCGCCGCCAGATCGGGCGCGCGGATCGGGTTCGCGAGAGCGAGCAGCGCGTCGAGATCGACCGATCCGGACACGCTGGCCGCGAGACGCTCGAGATGGGCCTCGATGGCCGTGATCTCCTGGGCCTGGACCAGGCCGAGATGACGTTCCGGCAAGGTCAATTGCGCGTCCCGCGCCAGAGCGCCGAGGACCTTGATTCCGATAGCCGCGAACGCCGGCTCGATGAGCGCTCGGTGGCGCTCGCTCGCGACCCGATTGAGGATCACCCCGGCCACGCGAACGTCGTCGCGAAAACGCGCGCAGCCGAGCGCGACGGCGGCGGCCGTCTCGGTCTGCCCGCTGACATCGAGAACGAGCACGACCGGCCAGCCGGTCAGGGCTGCGAGATCGGCGGCCGAGCCGCTGCCCGCGCGCCCGGGATGTGACGCACCATCGAAGAGGCCCATGACGCCCTCGACGATGGCGATATCGGCATCGGCGGCAACGCTGCAGGCAAGCCCGAGCAGTTGCCGCGCCGACATCGCCCAGCCGTCGAGATTGTAGCTCGTCCGTCCTGCAGCGGCCGTGTGATAGGCGAGATCGATATAGTCCGGGCCGCATTTGAAGGGTTGCACGCGCGCGCCGCGCCGGCTGAGCGCACGCAAGAGCCCGAGCGTGACCGTCGTCTTGCCGGCGCCGGAACGCGGCGCGGCGACGATGATTCCGTTGGGCGCCACCATGGTCATGGCCGCAACGCCGCCGAGGCATGGCAAAATGTGCTATGCGAACGGACATGAAGGAAACTGCGGATCCGCCGAACCAACCGCTGAAGCGTGGCTGGACGACCGGCAGCTGCGCCACGGCTGCGGCGCGCGCCGCCTACGAGCTGCTGATCACGGGCAACTGTCCTGCCATGGTCGAGATCGCCTTGCCCGGCGGGCGTCGCGTCGGCTTTGCGATCGCGATGCATGAGACCGACGGCACCAAGGCAACCGCGGGCGTCGTCAAGGACGCCGGCGACGATCCCGATGTCACGCACGGTGCGCTGGTCAAAGCGACTTTGCGGCGCGGTGCAGACAATTCCGGCGTGACGTTCCGCGCCGGCCCCGGCGTCGGCACAGTGACGCGACCGGGATTGCCGCTGCCGCCGGGAGAACCTGCGATCAATCCGGTGCCGCGCGAGATGATCGCGGCGGCGATCAATGAGGCCGCTGCCGCGCTCGGCGCGGCGCGCGATGTGGCCGTCGAGATCTCCATTCCCGGCGGCGAGGAGCTCGCCAGGAAGACGCTGAACCCGCGGCTCGGCATTGTCGGCGGCCTGTCGATCCTCGGCACCACGGGAATCGTGGTGCCGTTCAGTTGTGCTGCCTGGATCCACTCCATCTATCGCGGTATCGACGTCGCGCGCGCGGCTGGCCTGCCGCACATCGCTGGCGCGACGGGAAGCACGTCCGAGAAGGCCGTGCAGCAGCTCCATGGCCTGCCGGAGACGGCGCTGATCGACATGGGCGATTTCGCCGGCGGCATGTTGAAATATCTGCGCCGGCATCCGGTCGCCCGCGTCACCGTGGCCGGCGGCTTCGCCAAGATGACCAAGCTCGGCCAGGGCCTGCTCGACCTGCATTCGCGCGCCGGCGAGGTCGATCTCGGCTGGCTCGCGAACACGCTGCATGACGCGGGGGCGCCGGCCACGCTGGTCACGAGCGCACGCACGGCCAACACCGCGCTGCAGGTGCTGCAGGAGGCCGAGCGGGTCGGATTTCCCGCCGGCGAGGCCGTCGCGCTCGCCGCCTGGAAGACGGCGCGGCGTGCGCTGGGCGACAACGACATGGCCCTCGACGTCGCCGTGTTCGACCGTGACGGCCGGCTGGTGGGACAAAGTCAGGGACCGGCTCATTCGCCCCTCCCGCGGAAGCGCCGCTGATAGCCGGTATCGTACAGCGCGCTGTCGCGAAAATCCTCGGCTGCGAGCGCGCGGCCCACGAGGATCAGCGCGGTCCGCTCCACGGCGGAAGCCGCGGCTTGTCCGACGATCGTCGCCAGCGTGCCGGTCAGGACCAACTGATCCGGCCAGCTCGCGCGATAGACGATCGCCACCGGACAGTCGTCGCCGTAATGCGGCCGCAGCTCGTCAACGACTTTATCGAGAACGTGGATCGAGAGATGGATGGCGAGCGTGGCGCGCGACTGCGCGAACAGCGAGAGCTGCTCCGTCTCCGGCATGGCCGACGCGCGGCCGGACGTCCGCGTGAGCACCACCGATTGGGCGAGGCCCGGCAAGGTCAGTTCGCGGCCAAGCGCGGCGGCAGCCGCCGCGAACGACGGTACGCCCGGTGTGATCGTGTAGGGGATCCGCAATGCATCGAGGCGCCGCAATTGCTCGCCGAGCGCGCTCCAGATCGAGAGATCGCCGGAATGCAGTCGCGCCACATCTTCGCCAGCGAGCGTGGCGCGCTCGATTTCGGCGACGATTTCGTCGAGCGACATCGGTGCCGTGTCGACGATACGCGCGCCAGGTGGACAATGATCGAGCAGCGCCCGAGGGACCAGCGAGCCCGCATAGAGACAAACCGGGCAGCGCGCGATCAGGTCGCGGCCGCGCAAGGTGATCAGGTCCGGCGCGCCTGGACCCGCGCCAACGAAATGCACCGTCATGAGGCAGGCTCCGCAACAATGGCGCCGTCGCCCTCCGCCACCGCGCAGGTCGCTACGGCGTTTGCGACGCGCACGAGGATCAGCCGGGCATTCACGCCGGCGGCAGCGAGCGCCGCCGTCTCGGCAACCGAAGGTACACCCTTCAAGCACCTGACGCGATCGCTCCGCGTGATCGCGCGATCGGCAACAGCCGCCATGTCAGCAGAGGCGATGGCGACGAGCGGACGGCCAAGCCGCTGCGCGGCGCAGATCACGCCAGGCTCACTGGCCTTGTCAGTCGCAGTGGCGAGCACCGACACGTCTGCGGGCGCGAGGCGCGCAAGCGAGAGCGCATGCGCGATGATCGCCTCGATATCTGCGACGTCGGCGGCACGCCGGCAACCAATCCCGAGCGCGATCATGGCTTCGTCACCCGCCACTGCGTGATCGGCATGGCCTGCCGCCAGCCATGCATGCGGCCAACCGGCTCGATGCGCGAAACGGCGATGCGGATCAGTTCACCGCCATGCTGGCCGAACAACGCGCTGAGCCGCGTCTCGCCTTCGAGCGACACCACGTTGGCGACGAGGCGGCCGCCGGGTTTCAGCCGCGACCAGACGGCTTCGAACACCCCCGCTTCCGAGATGCCGCCGCCGATGAAGACCGCATCCGGCGTTTCGAGATCCGCCAGCACCGCTGGCGCGCGCCCCGTCACCAGTGTCAGCTCGGGAGTGCCGAGCGCCAGCGCGTTGCGCATCGCCCGGTCGGCCCGGTCCTGGCGCGCCTCGATGCCGATTGCGCGCAACGAGCCATGACGCAGCAGCCACTCGATTGCCACCGAACCCGAGCCCAGCCCGACGTCCCACAACAGCTCGCCCGGACGCGGCGCCAGGGCCGACAACGTCACGGCGCGGACCTCGCGCTTGGTCAACTGGCCGTCATGCTCGAACAGGTCATCGGCAAGACCGGCGGTCAGCGGGATCACGGGCGCATCAACCTCCGCTTCGACATCGATCGCGATCGTCGTCAGCGGATGAATATCAGAGAGATCGAACGCGTCGGCCGACGCGCTGCGCACCCGTTCGTGCGCGCCGCCGATCGCTTCCAGCACCGTCAGGCGCGAGCGTCCCATGCGGCGTGAGGTCAGCAGCGCGGCGAGCCGTGCGGCAGTGGAACCGTCCCAGGCCAGGGCCAGAATGCGCGCCGCCGGCGCGAGATGGCGGATGATCCCTTCGAGCGGGCGGCCGTGCAGCGTCACCTGCGCCACATCCTGCAGCGGCCAGCCGAGCCGTGCCGCCGCGAGGCTGAAGGCCGAGGGCTGCGGGACGCAAAGCATCTCGGCGGACGCGAAACGCTGCATCAGCTGCTTGCCGACGCCGTAGTTGAAAGGATCGCCGCTTGCGAGAACGACGACGGGCTCTCCCCGTCGCGCCGCGATCTGGTCGAACGCGAGCTTCAGCGGGCTGGGCCACGCCAGCCGTTCCCCCGCAATCAACGGCGCCGCAAGCTCGAGATGGCGCGCGCCGCCGACCACGAGCGCCGCCTGCGCGATGAGACGTCGTGCAGACGTCGAGAGACCGTCAACACCATCCTCGCCAATCCCGACGATGGACAGCCAGCGCTGCGCGTTGCAAGTTGCGGCCGAGTTCACCATGGACCCTGCCCCGCATGCGCATCCTCATTCTCGGCGGGACGACCGAGGCTTCGGAGCTGGCGAAGCTGCTCGCCGGCGACGACCGGTTCGCAGCGACGCTCTCGCTCGCCGGCCGCACCGCTTCGCCCAAACCGCAGCCGCTGCCGACGCGCATCGGCGGCTTCGGCGGCATCGCCGGACTCGAAGCCTGGCTGCGCGATCATGCAATTGACGCCGTCGTCGATGCCACGCATCCCTACGCCGACCAGATCTCGCGACATGCGGTTGCAGCCTGCCATGCGCTGTCGGTGCCGCTGGCGTCGATCCGGCGCGCGGCATGGCAACGTCAGGCCGGCGACCGCTGGATCGAGGTCAGCAGTGCCGACGACGCGGCTTCCGCGCTCGGAGCAGATCCGGCGTGTGTGTTCCTCAGTCTTGGGCGCCTGGAGCTCGCAGCCTTCGCAGCAGCCCCGCAGCATCACTACGTCGCGCGAACCATCGATCCGCCTGGCGACGTCGCGTTGCCGCCCGACATTCGCTTCGTCCACGATCGCGGGCCGTTCGACGAGGCGACAGAGGAAGCCTTTCTGATCCAGGAGCGCATCGCCTTCGTGGTGTCGAAGAACTCCGGAGGCGCCGCGACCTATCCGAAAATCGCAGCCGCGCGGCGGCTCGCGATTCCCGTGGTGATGATCGCCCGACCCGACAAGCCGCAGGGCGTCGCGCTGGACGGCGCGCGAGCCGCGTTGCAATGGCTGGAGGCACGACTGGCTCATGCGCCGCCCTCGACCTCGCGGCGCAGCGTATAGACAAACGGCGCCTTTCCCTCGCGCGCGATCAGGCGCGTGGCGGTCGATCCGATCAGCACGAGCGTTCGCATGTCCGCCTTGCCGGGATCGACCTCGCCCAAGGTGGTGATGATCCGTCGGACATCACCACTGCCGGCGGCCCGCACCATGACGACGACGGTCGACTCCGGCTTGATCCGCCGCAACAGCGCGAACGCCTCGCCCAGCTGATGAGGTCGCGCCTTGGACAGCGGATTATACAGCGCGATGACGAAGTCGGCGGCGGCAGCCGCCTCGAGGCGGCGGCGGATGGTCGTCCAGCTCTTGAGATTGTCGGACAGCGAGATCGCGCAGAAGTCGCCACCGAGCGGCGCCCCGACCTCGGCCGCCGCCGCCAGCATCGCGGTGACACCAGGCTCGACGCGGATGTCGAGGTCACGCCACGCCGCCGGTCCCGCCTCGACCGCTTCGAACACCGCCGCGGCCATCGCGAACACGCCGGGATCACCGCCCGACACCACCGCGACCTGCTTGCCGTCGCTTGCGAGCCCGAGTGCGTGGCGGGCGCGGTCGAGCTCGACGCGATTGTCACTGGCGTGCCGGATTTGACCCGGACTCGTCGTCGTCACCCTGTCGAGATACGGTCCATAGCCGATCAGATCGGTCGCGCCTGCGATGGCGGCCGCGGCGGCCGGCGTGATCAGTTCGGCCCGCCCCGGGCCGACGCCCACGATCGTCAGCGTACCCGTCATAGCCGACGCCCTTGTCCGGGGATCAGGATCATCGAGAAATAGGGGCCGCGGTCCAGTTCCACCTCGGCCAGCGGCGCGACACGCTGCGCTTCCATCGTACCGCGCTCGACATAGAGCGCGCGATCGAGCAATCCGGCGCTGATGATCGCGCGCTTCACTTTAGCAAGGTTGCGCCCGACCTTCATGATGACGGCGGCCTCGCAACGCGTCAGCCGGTCATGCAGGACGTCCTCGCCCAGCGTGCCCGGCAGCACGGACAGGACATCGTCGCCCCAGGTGATGGGAACATTGGCCTTGGTCCAGCAGCCGGACATGCCGGTGACGCCCGGGACGACCTCGACCGGATGATCGCGCTCGAGCCGCCGCCACATATGCATGAACGAGCCGTAGAAGAACGGGTCGCCTTCGGACAGCAGACCGACCGATCGCCCCGCCGCCAGATGCGCGGTGATGCTCTCCGACGCGCGCCGGTAGAAATCGGCGATCTGGGACTGATAGGACAAGTCGGCGACGGGCAATTCCTCCGTGACCGGATATTCGAGCCGCAGCTCGTGGCGGCCGGATTCCATCAACGGCGCCACGATCCGTCGCGCGTTGCCTTCCATCCCGCGCTTGGCAAAGAACGCCACCACGTCGACGGACCGAACCAGACCAGCGGCGCGCAAGGTCAGATAGCGAACGTCGCCCGGACCGACGCCGATGCCGTACAGCGTACCCGGATCGGCCGAGCCCGCGATGGTGTCGAGCAGGCTCATTCGACGTCGCTCGCGATCGCATTCACCGCAGCAACCGCCATGGCGCTGCCGCCCTTGCGGCCCTTGACGATCAGATACGGTACCCGACCATCGGCCGCGAGCGCCTCCTTGGACTCGCGGGCTCCCACGAACCCCACAGCCGTTCCGATCACCGCCGCCGGTCGCGGCGCGCCCTGATCGAGCATGTCGAGCAGATGAAACAACGACGTCGGCGCATTGCCGATCGCCACCAGGGCGCCGCCGAGATGCGGCCGCCACAGCTCCAGCGCTGCTGCGGATCGGGTCGTGCCGAGCTGCGCGGCGAGCGCCGGCACCTCGTGCGCATCGAGCGTGCAGATGATCTCGTTCCTCGCCGGCAACCGCGCCCGCGTGATCCCCTGCGCCACCATCTTGGCATCGCACAGGATCGGCGCGCCACGATCGAGCGCCTCCCGCGCCGCGGTGGCGAAGTGTTCGGACATCGCGATGTCGGAGGTGATCTCGACCATGCCGCAGGCATGGATGATACGCACGGCGATCTTCTCTTCCAGTCCGCGGAAGCGCGACAGATCGGCCTCGGCGCGGATGGTCGCGAACGAGCGGCGATAGATCTCCGCGCCGTCCTTGATGTAGTCGCGCAGCTCAGACATCGGCCTTTTCTTTCGTTTCGAACAGCCCGTCGACGTCGATCTCGGTGGGATCGAGCATGCCGCAGGGCTCGCTCTTCACCGTGCCGTTGCGGACGACGTGATAACCTTCGCCCTCGCCGACCAGCACGACGTCCGCGGCTGCCGAGCGTGCGCAGCCCTTGGCGCAGCCGGAGACGTGCAGCGTGCCGTTGAATCCGGTCCGAGCCATCGCATCCGCGAGCAGGCCGGCATGCTGTCGCGTCGCCAGTCCGGTCGATGGACAGCAGCCGACGCCCGAGCAGGCGTCGATGCGCATCAGTGGATCGGCATCGTCGACGACCAGACCGAGCCGGGCGGCATCCGCCGCCAGTTGCTCCGCGATCACGGCACCCGCGGCGACATACAGCGCGCGCCATGGTGACAAGCGGACCTCGGCGACATCGTGTGCCGCAAGCATGGCCGCAAGCCGCGCCAGCGTGCCGCTATCAATGCGGCCGAACGGCACGCCGAGACCGACGGCGCAGGTTTGATCCGTCAGAGCGATGACGCCGCAACGTCGCTGCGAAATGGTTGCCGACGCCGTCGCGACGGCGTTTGAAACATCGAGGCCCAGTTCGGCGCGGATGGCAGCGCTCGCTTGCGGCGGCAACGTCGCGGAACGTCGCGTCGGGCTGTGTTGCAGCACCAGCCGCGCGAGGTGAACGGCCGTCGACGCCGCGTCGGTCACGGCTGCCGTTCCCAGCCACACATAGTCGTTTGAACCGGCAATGCCGACGGCGATCCGCCTCGCCTCAGTACCACCACAGGCGACGAGACGAACGTCCGCGGCGAGCCCGGTCAGCGGCAGCCTGCCGCCACCGTCCAGCGCAAAGCCGAACTTGGGCGGCAGCGCATGGAGCGCCTGATCCGAGGCCAGCAGCGTCTCCAGCTCGGCGGCGACGGGGCGCATGTCGACCCATTCGGCCGGGTCGAGTCCCGCCAGCGGGTTGACGACGATGTTGCGGATGGCCTCGAGCTCGGCGCTGTCATCGAGCAGGCCGAGCGATGCCATCAGCTCCCACAGCGGCGCGAGCGTCTCGGACGATACGCCGCGTATTTGCAGATTGGCGCGGCGCGTGAGGTCGATCTGGCCGTTGCCGTAGCGCCGAGCGGCCTCGGCAAGCTCACGCAGCGCCGACACCGGCAACGCGCCGCCATGCGGCCGGACACGAACGATGAGGCCGTCGCCGCTCGGCATCGGCCGCCGCGCGCCCGGGCACCAGCCCTTGATCTCGACCGAGGCGGTCATGACGCGCTCTCCGCTTGCGTCAGGCGCGTGCGGGCATGCGCAAGCTCATCGGCGACGGCATTTCGGCGTGGCACCCACAGCTGCCGACGCAGCGCGTCTTCGAATCGCGCCACGATCGCGGCGACGGCCGCGGGATTGCGTGCGGTCATGCCGTCCAGCACGGCCTCGTCACGCAGCAGCGCGCCATGCGCCAGATCGAACAGGTGCTCGGCAACGGTGTCGGAGGTAGCCGCAAAGGCGTAGAGCGCGTCGACGCCCTGCGCGATCTCGGCGACGCCGCGATAGCCATGCGCGAGCATTCCCGAGATCCAGCGCGGATTGGTGAGACGGCCGCGCACCACGCGGGCAATCTCCTCGCTGAAGCTCCGCGCCGCGGGCGCCTCCGGACGGCTGGTGTCGAGATGCAGCAGTACGGGCGACGCGCCGAGCGACGCTGCAGCGGCTGCGAAGCCTCCGGCGAAATCGGCCACCTCCTCGCCATCGAGGAGGTCGCGCTCACGATCGTCCTGCGGATGCACGAGGGCATCGGCGCTACGGACGCGGGCGCGGAACGTGTCGGAGGCCGACACGCCGTCATGCGCTCCGCCGAAACTGTAAGCGGTGCTCTCAAGATACGCTTCGCCGAGCTGCGACCGGCTCGTCCAGTCCATCCCGAGCGCGAGGTCGGCGGCAACGGCGCCGTAGCTGCCGGGTGCGCCGCCGAACACGCGCGCCAGGCTCTCGCCGCGCCGCCGTGCCGCGGCCAGCGGATTGTCGGCATCGTCCTCGTCGAGTGACGCCACCTTCTGCACGGCGAGATCAAACAGCGCGATCTGCGCTTCGAACAGGTCGCGGAACAGCCCCGAGATCCGCAGCGTCGCATCGATGCGCGGGCGGTCGAGCATCGCCAACGGCAGCACGTCGACGCCGGTGACCCGATTGGAGTTGAGGTCCCAGCGCGGCCGCGCGCCGAGATAAGCCAAGGCCTGGGCCAGATCGTCGCCGCCCGTGCGCAGCGATGCGGACGCCCAGAGATCGAGCATGAGCGCGCGCGGGTAGTCGCCATGATCCTGCAAATAGCGCCGGATCACCTCATCAGCCGCGCGTACGCCGACCAGGGCCGCGGTCCGGGTCGGGATCGCGCGCGGATCGATCGCGGTCAGATTGCGGCCCGTGGGCAGCACGTCGAGACGGCCGCGGCTCGGCGCTCCGGCGGGACCGGCAGCAACGCGCCGGCCATCGAGCGCGGCGAGCAACGCGCTGCGCTCGGCCGCAGCGCTCGCGGCGATCCGTGCGGCGATGTCGGCGCGATCGACCGTCACCGCCTGCCCCATCGCCGCCGTGATCGCATCGGCCAGCAGGGCGGTCGCCGCCGTGTCGGGCGCCTCCCCAAACACGTGCAGGCGGTCGCGCACCGCGAGCTCCTTGATGTCGCAGAGCTGCGCGTCGAGCTGCGCGATCGCCTCGCGTCCGGTCATGGCACGGTCGAGCCCGCAATCGGCGGCCAGGCCGCCCTGCCAGGCCCGCGCGACGATCTCCTCCTCGAGCAGTTTCAGGCGGCGTTTGTCGAGGCCATCCGCCTCGGCATATTCCTCGACCAGCCCCTCCAGCTCCAGCAGGGATCCGTGCAGACCGGCCTGCGACAGCGGCGGCGTCAGATGCCCGAGCGTCAGTGCCGACAACCGCCGCTTGGCCTGCATCGCTTCGCCGGGATTGTTGACGATGAAGGGGTAGATCACCGGCAGCGGGCCCAGTACGGCCTCGGGCCAGCACGCATTTGACAGCGCCAGCGCCTTGCCCGGCAGCCATTCCAGCGTGCCATGCGCACCAAGATGGATCAGCGCATCGATCCGCTCGGCCTCTCGCAGATATGCATAGAGCGCGACATAGGCGTGCCGCGGCGGCACGCTGGTGTCGTGATAACCGGACTTGCGATCGGCGCGACTGCCACGATCCGGTTGCAACAAGATCAGGAGTTTTCCCGCACGCAGCACCGGAAAATGGAAGGCGCCATCCCGGAACGCCGGGTCCGCTTCCGCCTCTCCCCAGATGTCATGTAGCGCACGCTGCAGATCGTCCGGCAACGGCGCCAGAGCACACCGATAGGCCGCGAGCGGCACCACGAGCTGATCTGCCTCGTCCCGCAGCAGCGTTTCGATATCGTCCGCAGTCGGCGCTACACGGCCGATATCGTACCCCGCCTCCGCCAACAACCGCGCAATGGCGGCTGCGCTTGCGCTGGTGTCGAGACCGACGGCGTAGCCGCAACGCCCGCCGCGCGACGGATAATCGGAGAGTACCAGCGCCACGCGCCGCTCGCTGGCCGGCAGCCCCCGCAATTGCGCCCATCGCGCCGCCAGTTGCGCGACGTAAGCAATGCGGTCCTGTTGAGGCACATAGCGCATCGCGCTGAACTGCAGACGCTCATCCGCCGGCGCCTCGCCCTTGAACGCAATCGGGCGCGCCAACAGCCGGCCGTCGAGCTCCGGTAGCACGACATTCATCGCAAGGTCCGTCGGCGACAGTCCGCGCACCGACGAGGCCCAGGCCTCTTCCGTGCTCTGCGCCTGGATGATTTGCAGAACTGGTGCATCGGCCACGTCGAGCACCGTGGTGCCGTCGTCGCGCAGCGCCGAGAACGCGGTGGCGTTCAAAATGATCGCAGGACGCCGGCGCTGGACGAGTCGCGCCAGTGCATCCCCAATATTGGGATCCTTCAGGCTGGTCACCGCGACCGCGACTGCCGCCAGCCCTTTGGCTTCGATCGCCCGCATCAGCTCAGCAATCCCGGCCGTATCGGCAGCGAGCAGGCTCGCACGGTAGAACACGATCAGCGCGCTCGGCCGCGCATCATCATGGCTGCAGAGATCATCGATGCCGACGGCTCCGCGATCGGGCATGAAGCCGACGATCGAACCGATCGCGATCGGTTCGGCAAACTGCGCGTCGCGCCCGAGCAGCGTCGCGAGATAGCGCAGGGCCTCGCGCGCATTGCCGACCCCGCCCTCGTGCAGATAACCGTAGAGACGCGAGGTCGCGTCCTGCGGCAAGGTCGAGAGCTCAGCAAGCCTGTCGTCGGCGCGATCGTCACCCGGCAGTGCCGCGAACAGGATGTGGCGGCTGCGGCAGACCGATGCGATGCGCTCCAGCCCGTAGCGCCAATAGTCGAGCCCGCCGAGACAGCGCACGACGACGGCGCGCGCGCCCAGCACGACGCGGTCGACATAGAGATCGACCGACATCGGATGCTTCAGCCGTTTCAAGCTGGCGAGGCGCAGGCTCGGCAGGTCATCCGACGACACGGTCCAGGCTTCGGCCAGCGCCGACAGGTCGGTGTCCGAGAACGACAGCACGACGATCTCGGCCGGCGACTGTGCAAGATCCACGGCCTGTTCGAGGTCGTCGAGATCCGCGCCCGTTGTCGCCAGCAGGTGCATCGGTGACGCCTATCCTGTGATCAGGCTCTGGATGGCGGCGGCATCGAGGCCGCGCTCGCCGATGATCACCAGCCGCCCCTGCCGCGATTCGCCCGAGCGCCACGGGCGCTCGAACTGATGCTGGATGCGGCTGCCGACGGCCTGCACCAGGAGGCGCAGCGGCTTGCCGGCGACTTCCACGAACCCTTTCACCCGCAACACATCATGTGCGTCGACGGCGGCCGCGATGCGGTCGACGAGCGCATCGGGCGAAGCCTGCGCCGGAACGTCGAGCACGAAACTCTCGAAATCGTCGTGATCGTGCTCGGCCTCGTTGTCGTGATGCGACGGCCGGGCCGCGAGATCGTCCTCCGCGGCGGCACCGAGTCCGAGCAGCACCGAAGCCGACAGCCTGCCGTGCTCCGTCGCGATCACCTTGACGGCACGCTGCACCTTCGCCGCGATCTCGGCGGCGACATCCTTGCGCTGCTCCTCGCTCATCAGGTCGCTCTTGTTCATCACGACGAGATCGGCGCACAACAGCTGGTCCTCGTAGACCTCCTCCAGCGGATTGTCGTGATCGAGCGACGCATCGGTGGCGCGCTGCGCGGCGAGCGCTTCGGGATCATCGGCGAAGCGTCCCGCGACCACCGCCGGACCATCGACGACCGCAACGACGCCGTCGACGGTGACGCGCGTCGCGATCTCGGGCCAGTTGAAGGCCTGCACCAGCGGCTTCGGCAGCGCCAGCCCCGAGGTCTCGATCACGATATGCTCAGGCGGCTCCTTCTGATCCAGCAGGCTCCTGAGCGCGGGGACGAAATCATCGGCAACGGTGCAGCACAGGCAGCCGTTCGACAGCTCGACGATGCGATCCTCCGGACAATCCGGCACGCCGCACCCCTTCAGGATGTCGCCGTCGATGCCGACATCGCCGAACTCGTTGACGATGATGGCGAGCCGGCGACCGTTCGCGGTCTCGATCAGGTTGCGCACCAGCGTGGTCTTGCCGGCGCCGAGGAAACCGGTGACGATGGTGCAAGGCGTCTTGGCGAACGACTTCGTCATGGCGATGCGATCTCTCGTTTTCAGCGTGGCGCTGACAGCGCAGGCACGCGGGCGACGGTGTTCTTGCGAATGTATTCGGGACGCTCGCGCCAGGCCGGCAGACCGGCGTCATGGCGCTGATGCAGTTGCGCAAATGTCAGCACATCCCGCGCATGCAGATCCGGATCGAGCGCGCCGAGCACATAGGTCCATTTGCCCGGCGCCGTCACCGCAACCGTGCACGCACGATTGCAGTTCGACAGACACTCGACACCGACAACGGTGACACCGGCGCGCTGCGCGGTCGGCAACGTCTCGATCGCGGCGAGCAAACGGGCTCCGGCCCGCGGCTGATCAGGCGGCGTAGGTTCCGTCCCCTGCGAACGGCAAGTGACGCAGACGAACAGCGTCGTCTCACCAGTCTCGGATGCGGTCATCAATCAGCCGATCACGCCGGCCGCCGTCGCCGCGGCGACCCCACCCACCAGCACGATGGCAGCGCCCGCGAGCCGCAGCGCCAGCGGCGCAGCCGTCTTGGCCTTTGCCGACAGCAGCCTGGTGCCGAGGAACGCGCCGGCGGCGATGATGGTCTGGATCACGAGCAGACCGACGAGATAGGCCCCGAGCGGGGTATTCTCGGCCCCGACGATCGATTCGCCCAGCGCATATCCATGGACGAGACCGGTCACGGCGAACAGGCCGGCGACGGGCAGCACACCGAAACGGCCACGCATCACCACCACCAGCCCAACCACGACGGTGGTCAGGCCGACCAGCAGCTCGGCAGCCGGGATGTTGGCCTTGGCCACATGAAGGCCGACGCCCGCGATCATCGCGGTGGTGAAGGCGAGCACCGGCGCGAAGCCGCGGCCCAGAAGCGCTGCAACGATGCCCGCGCCCACGATCGCCGCCAGATGGTCGATTCCGATGACAGGATGGCCGAGGCCGGACAGCATCCCCTGCGCAAACGTCTGCGGCAGCTTGCCCCCCATCATGTGATGCGCGAAGGCGGGATCGGTGGCGAGCAGCACCAGGCTCGCGGCTGCAAAGGTCGTGGTACGGGTCAACTTCATGGCCGTCTCCGTCGCTTGCCGGCTCCCCAGAGGACCGGACGATGCGCTGCATCCGACGGCATCCCACCCATCCCGGCGGGATCAGAACCAGCATCGCGACTCCCCGCGCGACGGGTCGGCCAACAGCAATCTCGACGGCAGGTCTCCTGGCTTTCGGGTCGCTGCATGGGGCCACCTTCCCGGTTTCCCAGTGGTGTCTTGGCCTCACACTCGCCGATTACAGTTGCGGGGGCAGCCACGGCCTTGGGTCAAGAACCCGCACCGTGTTCCCTAAATCTCTCCTTTCGGAGAACCGTCATCTGTTAGATACGGGTCGCACCAAAGCCCGTCAATCGGAATCGTCCCCATGGTCCCCGCCCCGCCGCATCCCGCCCTGCCGCGCCTGACGCTGGTGCTCGGCGGTGCGCGCTCGGGCAAGAGCCGCCATGCCGAGGCCCTCGTCACCGCCCTTCCCGCGCCTTGGACCTATGTTGCGACCGCGCAGGCCTTCGACGCCGAAATGACCGACCGGATCGCCCAGCACAAGGCGCGCCGCGCCAAGGGATGGCAGACGCTGGAGACGGCGCATGATCTCGCGGGCCTCGTCCGGGCAAGCGGAGAATCGGGCGTACCGATGCTGATCGATTGCCTGACGCTCTGGCTCAGCAACGTGATGCTCGCCGACATGAACGTGCCGGCCAGATGTGCCGAGCTGATCGACGCGCTCAGGAACGCGCATGGCCCGATCGTGGCCGTGTCCAACGAAGTCGGATTGGGCATCGTGCCGGACAACGCGCTCGCGCGCGCCTTTCGCGATGCCCAGGGGCGACTGAACCAGGACATCGCGGCCTTAGCGGATCGCGTGATCCTGATGGCGGCGGGACTGCCGCTGACGTTGAAGTGACCAGGAGAAAATGCCGATGACCGGAAGCGCCGACGATTCACGCCACAAGGCGAAGATGGAGAACCGCAAGGCGGTGCAGGATGCCGAGGTCGCCTCCAAGACCGTGGAGAAGGGCCTGCTGATCGTTCACACCGGCAAGGGCAAGGGCAAATCGACGGCGGCGTGGGGCCTGATGCTGCGCGCACTCGGCCGCGGCTTTCGCATCGGCGTCGTGCAGTTCGGCAAAGGTGCGTGGGAAACAGGCGAGCGCAAGGCGATCGAGAAGTTCGGCGATCAGGTGTCGTGGCACACGCTCGGGGAAGGCTTTACGTGGGAGACGCAGGATCGTGCGCGCGACGTCGCCGCGGCCGAGCGCGCCTGGGCGAAGGCTAAGGAGCTGATGGCGGATCCGTCGATCCGGCTGCTCGTCCTCGATGAGCTCAACATCGCGCTGCGCTACGATCACCTTGATATCGCAGACGTCGTCGCCACGCTCGCAGGGCGCCGTCCCGATCTGCACGTCGTCGTCACCGGCCGCAACGCCAAGCCGGAGCTAATCGAGGCCGCCGATCTCGTCACCGAGATGAACCTCGTGAAGCATCATTTCGCGGCCGGCGTGAGGGCGCAGGAAGGCATCGAGTACTGAGTTCATGAGCGCGCGGGCCATCATGTTCCAGGGCACCGGCTCCGACGTCGGCAAATCGCTGATCGTCGCGGGGCTCGCGCGCGCGCTGACATTGCGCGGCCTCAAGGTGGCGCCGTTCAAGCCGCAGAACATGTCGAACAACGCCGCCGTCACCGCTGATGGCGGCGAGATCGGCCGTGCCCAGGCGCTGCAGGCGCGCGCGGCGCGGCGGCCGATGACGGTGCACATGAACCCGGTGCTGCTGAAGCCACAAAGCGAGATCGGGTCGCAGGTCGTGGTGCAGGGCCGCGTCATCGGCACCGCCAAGGCGTCGGCCTATCAGGCGATGAAGCCGCAACTGATGGCGGCCGTGCTCGACAGCTTCCATCAGCTCGCGGCGGATGCCGACATCGTGCTGGTCGAAGGCGCAGGCTCCGCCTCCGAGATCAACCTGCGCGGCGGCGACATCGCCAACATGGGCTTTGCGCAGGCGACGCAGATTCCGGTGGTGCTGATCGGCGATATCGATCGGGGCGGCGTGATTGCGAGCCTGGTCGGCACCAAGACGGTGATCCCGCCGGACGATGCCGCGCGCGTGGCGGGTTTCCTCGTCAACAAGTTTCGCGGCGACCCCGCATTGTTTGCGTCGGGCATGAACGAGATCGCGCAGCGGACGGGGTGGACATCGCTCGGGCTCATTCCACATTTTCCGGATGCGCGCCGCCTGCCGGCGGAGGACGCGCTTGGCCTGGCTGAACGCGGATCATCGGGAGGACAGCGACCGAAGGTCGTCATCCTCGCCTATCCGCGCATCTCCAATTTCGACGAGTTCGATCCGTTGCGGCTGGAAGATGGAATCGATCTGCAGTTCTTGCGGCCTGGCACGCCGATCCCCGGCGACGCATCGATGGTGATCCTGCCGGGCTCGAAGGCGACGATCGCCGATCTCGCCGCCTTGCGTGAAGTCGGCTGGGACATTGATCTCCGCGCGCATCTTCGCCGCGACGGCCGCGTGCTCGGCATCTGCGGCGGCTATCAGATGCTGGGGCGCGTGATCAGCGATCCGGATGGGCACGAGGGTGCAGCTGGTTCCGTCGCGGGACTTGGCCTGCTCGACGTCGAAACGACACTGACCGATGACAAGGCGTTACGCGAGGTCCAGGGCACGCTGACGCACGATAAGCTCTCGTTCCGCGGCTACGAGATGCACATCGGCCGCACGGAGGGACGGGCGACACAGCGCTCCTTCCTCACCTTCTCCGATGGCCGGCGCGATGGCGCCATCGCGCCTGATGGCCTGGTAGCCGGCTGCTACGTGCATGGCCTGTTCGCCGACGACGGCCTGCGCAGCCATTGGCTGCGCGGCCTCGGCGCGACGACCAGCGGCCTCTCCTATGAGATCGATGTGGACACGACGTTGGATGCACTCGCGGCGCATCTCGAGCGCTACGTCGACGTTGACCGCATCCTGGCATTGGCGAGCAAGCCCGCGCCGCCCGTGGCGGCTACAGGATCCTGACCAGGACGAGTCCTGCGACGACCAGGGCTTGAACCAAACAGGCCAGCCGATACAGCCGCAAGGCCTGCCGGATGTCGGACGCGTCGAGATCGGCGCGCCCGTCGCCCATCCAGGCATCGGTGACGAGATGACCGTGATAGACGCGCGGCCCCGCCAGGCGCAGTCCGAGCGCACCGGCCATCGCCGCTTCGGGCCAGCCGGCGTTGGGCGAACGGTGCTTCGATGCATCGCGTGCGACGGCTCGCACCGCGGCCGAAGCCGAGGCGCTCGGGATGCAGGCCGCGGCGGCTGCGATCCACAGCGCGGACAGGCGCGAGGCCGGAAGATTGACGAGATCGTCGAGCCGCGCCGCCGCCCAGCCGAACGCGCGGTGACGGTCCGAGAGATGACCGATCATACTGTCGGCGGTGTTGAGAGCCTTGTAGATCAGGATGCCCGGCAGCCCGCCGACGACGAGCCAGAACACGGGTGCGACGACGCCATCGGAGAAGTTTTCTGCCAGGCTCTCGACCGCGGCCCGCGCGACGCCGGCCTCATCCAGCCGCTCGGGATCGCGGCCGACGATCATCGAGACGGCTCGGCGGCCACCCTCGAGCCCCTCCTGCCCCAGTCCCTCTGCAACCGCGGCGACATGCGTGTCGAGACTGCGCTGGGCCAGCAGGCTGCTTGCCGCCACACCAAGGATGATGGTTGCGACCGGTTCGCCGACGAGCGCCTGCATGACCCATGTTGCGGCGAGACCGGTGGCCATCATCCCCGCGACGAGCAGGCACACGAGCGCAATGCCGCGCGCGCGTCGTGCGGCAAAGCCGTCTGCTGCCCTGTTCCAGCGGCGGTCCCCCCATGCTATCAGCGCGCCCACCCACATCACGGGATGACCGATCCGCTGCACCAGGACCTGGGGATAACCGACCGCCGCCTCGACGAGGAGCGCCGTGAGCGCGAGAGAGACGAACATCGATCTCCGCTGAAGGAAAGACATGTAAAGGAAAGAGATGGACGACAGAGCGACTAGCATGCGCGCGGACGAGCCGGAAGCGATCCTTCACGGCGGCGATCTCGCTGCGATCAGCCGTCGCTATCCGGATGCGCCACAGCCGTGGATCGATCTGTCGACCGGAATCAACCCGATCCCCTATCCCGTGCCGGCGATCCCGGCTGAGAGCTGGGCAATGTTGCCCAGCAAGCTCGACGAGCAGGCGCTGTTGTCCGCTGCTGCCGCACGCTACGGCGTGCGGACACCCGCATCGATCGTTGCAGCCGCAGGCACCCAGGCGCTGCTCCAGATCCTGCCGCGTCTTCGCGCTCCAAGTTCGGTTGCCGTGCTGGCGCCCACCTACGAAGAACATGAGCTCTGCTGGCGCAGCTGCGGCCACCAGGTGCGTCTGGTCGACAAGGTCGAAGCACTGGCCGAAGCAGACGTCGCCATTGTGGTCAACCCGAACAATCCCACGGGGCGATTGATGCCACGCGCCACACTCCACTTGCTGGGCGTGTTTCTCGCCCGTCGCAACGGTTTGCTCGTGGTGGACGAAGCCTTTGCTGATTTCTGTCCCGTTGAGGCAAGCCTGATACCGAATTTGCCGCCAGCCACGCTGGTGTTGCGATCGTTCGGAAAGGCTTACGGTCTGGCCGGATTGAGACTCGGTTTTGCCGTCACGTGCCAGGACCTGGCCGATCAACTGCGCCGGGCGTTGGGGCCATGGGCCGTGTCTGGACCTGCGCTCGCGGTTGGCTCGCTTGCTCTCGCTGACGACCGATGGCTGCAGGAGGCACGCGTGCGGCTGATGTCAGACGGACAACGCCTCGATACGATGCTGACCACGTCCGGCTGCAGGATTCACGGCCCCCCTACGTCCAGGGCTCTTGGAGGAACGCCGCTGTTCAGACTGGTCGAGAGCACGGATGCTGCCGCATTGGCCGAGCGGCTCGCCCGCCATGGCATCCATGTCCGGCGTTTTCCGGCTCAAACAAGCTGGCTGCGCTTCGGCCTGCCGGGCCATGAGACAGGCTGGCAGCGGCTGGCGCAGGCGCTCGGCAGCGCGTCCTAGCCGAGAACGCAGGCGGCAAGCAGCAGCGTTTCCGTGACCTCGATGCTGGCGCCATGGCAATCGCCGGTGATGCCGCCGAGCCGCCATTGCCAATAGAACGCGATTCCCGGAACCAGAGCGATCGCGATCAGCGTCGGCACCGCACCGGCCAGCGCGCCGATCGCGAGCGCGCCGCCCCAGGCGACGATGACGTTCCAGCCGACGCTGTTCGAGATGCTCGCCCCCAGCCCTGGCTTCAACGACAGCAGGGTCTTATTGCAGATCAAAGTCCCCCAGCGTGCCCAGGCCGGGATCAGCACCAGCGCCCAGGCCGTCGGGCCCGTCGCCAGCTCGGCGATCAGCACCAGCTTGGCGGCGATCTGCAAGCTGATCGCGACGACGGCAAAGCTGCCGGCATGGGGATCGCCCAGCACGGCGATGAAGCGTTCCGGCCTGCCATGCGAGGCGCCGAACGCGTCGGCGACGTCGCCGAGCCCATCGAGATGCAGCGCGCCGGTGATCCCGATCCAGGCGACCAGCACGGTCAGCGCGACGATCCAGGGATCGGCATCATGAAAAAGGCGGGCGACCAGCGCCAGACAGGCGCCAATCACCAGTCCGGCTGCCGGAAACCAGACCGACGCCCGTGCAAGATCGTCCGGTCGCGACTCAGCGACCCGCGGTGTCGGCAGCCGTGTCAGGAACTGCAATGCGATCCAGAATTCACGCAGACTCATGGCTGGATGATCTCGACGATTTCGCCCCAAGATACACCATCACCGCCCTGCCCGGCTTCGAGCGTGATCCGCGTGCCGGGCCGGATGCGCAGGCTCCACAGCTGGCGCAGCGGCCAGCCGAGCAGATGCGAGAGCGCTGCGCGCATGGCGCCGCCATGCGCAACCACCAGAACCGGCGCAGGCTCGGGCCGGGTAAGGATACGATGTGTTGCGCGCGCCACTCGCGCCTGCAAATCGGACCAGCTCTCACCGCCCGGCGCCCGGACCTCAGCATCGGCATGGAAGGTGTCGAGCAAGGCTTCGCCTCCGGGCTCCGCGGCGATGTCGCGATGCGTCCGCCCGTCCCAGAGGCCGAAATCGAGCTCGCTCCAATCCGCGTCGATGTCCAGCGCGCAGCCGGTCAGCCGGGCATAATCCTCCGCTGCCGCACGTGCGCGCGCCAACGGCGAGCTGACGACGCTGCGCCAGATCCGACTCCGCGTCTGCCGCCGGAATTGATCCCAGCCGGGCTCGCTGAGCGGCGGGTCGGTGCGGCCGTCGAGATGGCCGTCCCGTCCTGTCGTCCCGTGCCGCAGCAGATCGATCCGCATCAGGACTTGGCTCCCGAGACGGCGGCCTCCGCAAAGGTGGCCATGCCCCCGTGGAGCGCGCAGGCCAATCGGATGATCGGCAGCGCAGTGGCGGCGCCCGAGGCCTCGCCGAGCCGCAGATCGAGGTCGATCAGCGGACGGGCACCGAGCGCGTCGAGCACGATGGCGTGGCCGCGCTCGGCCGAGCGATGCGAGAACAGCAGCCACGGACGGCAGGAGGGATTGAGGCGGACGGCGACCAGCGCCGCGACCGAGACGATGAAGCCGTCGACCAGCACCGGCCAGCGCCGCTGCGCGGCGGCGACGATCGCGCCGGCCATCGCAATGATCTCGAAGCCGCCGACGGCAGCCAGGACGTCCGCGACGGCCGCTCCCGCCGTGAGCCCGTGTCGCCCCAACGCATCGGCAATCACCGCAGCCTTCCTCGCCCGCCCGGCGGCGTCGAGCCCGGTGCCACTGCCGACGATGTCCGCGGGCGCGCATGACAGCAGCGCGGCGGCGATGGCTGCCGCCGACGTCGTGTTGCCGATCCCCATCTCGCCGAAGATCACGAGCTGCGGCGCGTGATCGGCCTGCCGCGCCACCGCGCGCCGTCCGGCGTCGGCCGCGAACGCGACCTCCTCCGGCGTCAGCGCCGCCCCGGTGCTGAAGTCGCGCGTGCCGCGCCGCGGCTTGTCGACGACGACACCGGGCACCGGCTCATCCGCCAGCGTACCGACATCGACCACCTCGAGCGGACAGCCCAGGCTGCGCACCAGCACCGAGATCGCCGCGCCACCGGCCGCGAAGTTGTGCAGCATCTGCACCGTCACTTCCGGCGGATACGCCGACACGCCCCGTGCCGCGATGCCATGGTCCCCCGCGAACAGCACCACCGGGACCCTATCGGCCCCCGGCCGCTCCAACGCCTGCAGCGCCGCCAGCTCGACCGCCACCTGCTCCAATCGCCCAAGGGCGCCAATCGGCTTGGTCAACTGGGCCTGGCGTTCCAGCGCCGCCTGCCGATGGAGCTCGGACGGGGCCACACAATCAAGGCTGATCCATTCGGGAAGCACCACGGATCCTTTCAGCATCACTCGGGTTCAGGACGATTGCCACTGCGAGGCGGCCGAGACAAGCTCCGTGAGGCGCCCTATTGTCATCGAACCGTCATCGAACGTGACGACAGGTGGCTGCCCACGCAGCCCGAAAGACTCTCATGGAATACTTCCGCCGTTTCACCTTCCTGTTCGCCGCGCCCGTCTTCGAGACCGACGACCTTGCGGGCGTCCGCTTCAACCAGATCATCGAGGAGATCCAGCGCTCGGGCTTCGAGGTGGTGCGCGCCCGCAAGCTGGAGGACGCCGAGATCGCCGTGCAGACGGATGCCGCGATCGGCTGCATGGTCGTCGATTGGGGCAAGAAGGGCCTGGAAGGCAAGACGGCGTCGCTGATCAACCTGATGCGCCGTCGCGGACTGGACTTCCCGATCATCCTCCTGATCCGCCGCAAGCGGTTCGAGGATCTGCCGGTCGAGGTGCTCGACTTCATCGACGGCTATGTCTTCCTGTCGGAGGAGACGCCCGCCTTCATCGCCAAGAACCTGGTCAGCCGGCTGAAGCAATATGCCGAGACACTGAAGACGCCATTCTTCGGCGCGCTCGTCGACTACGCCGAGGAAGGCAACCAGCTCTGGACCTGCCCCGGGCACAATGGCGGCGTGTTCTATAGCCGCAGCCCGATCGGCCGGGTCTTCGTCGAGCATCTCGGCGAGGCCGTGTTCCGGGACGACCTCGACAATTCCGTGCTCGATCTCGGCGATCTCCTGACCCATGAGGGGCCGGCGCTGCGCGCGCAGAAGGAAGCGGCGCAGATCTTTGGCGCCGAGAAGACCTATTTCGTCCTCAACGGTACCTCGACCTCCAACAAGGTCGTGCTCGGGGCCCTGGTCACCGACGGCGACCTCGTGCTGTTCGACCGCAACAACCACAAGGCCGCCCATCACGGCGCGCTGCTGATCTCCGGCGGAGTCCCGATCTACGTCCCAACGGTTCGCAACCCCTGGGGCCTGATCGGCCCGATGCGCTGGGATCTGCTCGATGAGGAGCACCTCCGGCAACAGATCCGCGACAACCCGCTGGTCAAGGATCCTGACGCCTGGCGCAAGCCGCGCCCGTTCCGCGTCGCGGTGGTCGAGCAGTGCACCTATGACGGCACGATCCACAGCGCCGAGATGATCCTGAAGCGGATCGGGCACCTCTGCGACTACATCATGTTCGACGAGGCCTGGGCGGGCTTCATGAAATTCCACCCGCTCTACGCCGGCCGCTTCGCCATGGGCCTCGGCGATCTCGGGCCCGACGCTCCCGGCATCATCGCCACGCAATCGACCCACAAGCAGCTCGCGAGCTTCTCCCAGGCATCGCAGATCCACGTCAAGGACCGCCACATCAAGGGGCAGCGGCGGCGGATCGAGCATCGCCGCTTCAACGAAAGCTTCATGCAGCACGCCTCGACATCGCCGTTCTACCCGCTGTTCGCCTCGCTGGACGTCGGCGCACAGATGATGAAGGGCCGCTCCGGTGAGGTGCTGTGGGACGACACGATCCGGCTCGGCATCGAGTTGCGCAAGAAGATCCGGGCGATGCGCCGCGAATTCGAGGAGAAGGAGAAGGATCCGGCGCGGCGCTGGTTCTTCGAGCCATTCGTTCCGGATCGCGTATCGATCCCCGATGCGGCCAATCCCGGGGCTAGCCACGACGTGGCCTGGGAGGCGCTCTCGACCGACCAGCTCTCGACCGATGCCGCGCTGTGGCAGCTCGCGCCCGGGGCGGCATGGCACGGCTTTCCGGATCTCGCCGCTGGCTTCACCATGACCGACCCCAACAAGCTGACCCTGCTCACCCCCGGCTTCGATCGCACCACCGGCGGCTATGCCGATCACGGCATCCCGGCTCCGATCGTCGCGCAATATCTGCGCGAGAACCGCATCGTGGCGGAGAAGAACGACCTCAACTCGTTGCTCTTCCTGCTGACGCCGGGGGTCGAGGCGAGCAAGGCCGGAACCCTGATCAGCGGTCTGGTCGCCTTCAAGCGGCTCCACGACGACAACGTGCTGCTGGAGGACGCCATTCCGGAGTTCACCCGCAAGCGCTTTGCGCGTTACGGCATGCTGCGGCTGCGCGACCTCTGCGCCGAGATGCACCGCTTCTACCGCGAGGCCGAGGTGAGCGCGCTGCAGGCGAAGCAGTTCCAGCCGCAGCACTTGCCCGAGATCGCGATGTCGCCGCGCGAGGCGGCGCGTGCGTTGATGCGAAACGAGGTCGACTACCTGCCGATCGACCAGATCGCCGGGCGCATCGCGACGACGCCGTTCGTGGTCTATCCGCCGGGCATCGCCACCATCGTTCCGGGCGAACGGCTGTCCGAACGCGCCCAGCCGATGATCGATTACCTCAAGATGTTCGAGCGGGCGTTCAACGCCTATCCCGGTTTCGACGTCGAGATCCAGGGGCTGTACAAGGAGCTCGACGAGTCCGGCCGGATCCGGCTCCATACCTATGTCTGCGCAGAGTAATTCGAACCATGGACAGCGCGATCACGGCTCGCGAGACCGAGCCGCCGGTCCTCGTCAGGCCGTCACGCGACGAAGATGTCGAGGCCATGCTCTCGATCTACCGGCGGCACGTCCGCCGCGGGGTCGAGGACAGCGCCGCCGGTTCCGGGGCGCCCGAGCCGGACGATCTCAAGCAGCGGCGCAAGAATCTGCGCAATCATCGGCTGCCACATCTGGTCGCGACATTCCGCGGCGAGGTCGTGGGCTATGCCTATGTCGTCCTGTTCAGGAAGCGGCCAGCCTATCGGTTCGCGGTCAAGCATTCGATCTATGTCCACCATGAGCATCTCGGCCGTGGTGTCGGCCGGCTGCTGATGCAGGCGCTGATCGATGCTTCCGCAGCGGCCGGATATCGCCAGATGATCGGCTATATCGACGCCGACAACGTCGCCTCGCTCGGCATTCATGAGCGCTTCGGGTTCGCCAGGGTGGGGCTGCTTCCGGGCGTCGCCTACCGTTACGGCCGCTGGTGCGACACCGTGATGGTGCAGCGCTCGCTGGGCCCCGGGGCCAGCGACGCGCCGGCTGGGCTGCGCCGCTGAGCCGCAAGGTCAGGAGGGAAAGTCGGCCGCCTTCACCTCGATGCGGTCGGCATGCAGCGACCAGTCGCGCAGCTCCTGCTGTTCGCAGAACCGGGACTTTGCGATCTCTGCGGCTTCGCCTTCGCTCTCGGCCTCAACCTCCAGCGTGCTCTGGCAAATCTCGCACTGGCGGCCGTTCTCGCCCAGCACGTCCTTCATGAAATGGATGACATAGCGCGACATGCAACCTCCCGTCTCTCACGGAGTGCTCGGAGGTGATGTTACCGCGCTTCCCAGCTCGCTGTTGACCGATATCAAGCGGTCGATGCAAATATTTGACGCAGCTCGTGGAACCGGCGCTCAGGCGCCGACCGAAGGCAGGCTCGCCGCGGCGATTGCGACGAACTGCGAGACGGCGCGACGGACGCGGCCGTGGGTCGACTTCAGGATCGCGTTCAGCCTGCGCATCGGACCAACTTCCCTTCCGCGCCGAGCGAAAAACGTGGCCTAAGCTCATGGCGCCACAGGAAAAATGATCAGCCTCCATCGTGCTGTCGAGACAGCTCGGAAAATAGCAATGTCCGCTTCGCGGAAGCCGCCCGGGAGAGAAGATTTGTTGCCACCTCGCGGCTTGCGACGCATGAAATCTTCTCCTCGCAATTCCTCTCTCCCGGCTAGGCGGGTGTCACTCCGAATGCCTCGCGGAAACGGGCGCTGTAGCGCGGCCAGGCCTCGGGGTTGATGAGGCGCGGCGGCCGCCCGCCGTCGAGCGCGGCGAGCAGTTGCTCGGCGGCGATCCGGCCCATGTTCTGCCGCGCCTCGCGAGTCACGCCGGCCGTATGGGGACTCGCCAGCACGTTGTCGAATTGGAGCAGCGGATGGTCCGGCGGCGGCGGCTCCTTGGCCCAGACGTCGAGGCCGGCGCCGGCGATGCGCTTTTCGCTGAGGGCGGTGAACAGCGCCTCCTCGTCATGGACGAAGCCGCGGGCGGTGGTGACGAAATAGGCGCTCGGCTGCATCAGTGCGAACTCGCGGGCACCGATCATGCCCCGGCTCTCCCTCGTCAGCGGGCAGTTGATCGAGACGAAATCAGAGCGCCGCATCAGGTCATCGAGTTCCACCTTCTCCGCGCCGCGTGCCGCGATCTCCTCCGGCGAGAGATACGGGTCATAGGCCAGCACCGTCATGCCGAGGAGGCCGCGGCACAGCTCGGCAACCCGGCGGCCGACATGGCCAAGCCCGACGATGCCGATCGTCCGCCCCTGCACCTCGTTGCCGATCAGATCGTTGCGGTTGACGTCGCGCTCCCGGCGCAGCCGGCGGTCGGACTGGATGATGCGCTTCGACAGGGTCAGCATCATGCCGAGCGTGTGCTCGGCCACCGAATGCGCGTTGCCGCCGGACTGGTTCACGACGAGGACGCCGGCCCCGGTGCAGGCGTCGACGTCGACCGGGTCGTATCCGGCCCCGTTGCTCGACACGACGAGGAGGTTTGGGGCGCGGCGCAGCAGGTCTGCATCGACATGGAAGCGCGGCGCGAGTTCGTCGCGGGCCGCCCCGATCTGGTAGGCGTGAGCCGCCGCGAGGATCGGCGCCGTCTCGGCCTCGGAGCTCTCGTTCTCCAGCCGGTCGAGCCGGACGTCGGGGCGTGCGGCGAGCAGCTCGCTGAAGATCGGGTGCGCCAGATATTTGACGTAGAACACGCGCTTGGAATTCGCGGCCATGAACAGGCGACCTCCTGGTGTCTTGGTTCTTGATGTCGGACTTGAAAGGCGGATGCCTGACCGGCCGGGCCGGCATGTTGACAATCGTCCCGGTGCCGTCAAGCTCAGCGCCAACAGCGCCCCCATCAGGGACGACCGGAGGAACAGCAATGGCCGCCGATGCCGATGCGGCGCGATCCGCAAGCACCGTGCCGAATTGGCACGAGATCGTGCTGCAGACCTTCAAGCGCAACGCCGTCGACCTCATCCCCTACGTTCCCGACCGCGTCCTGACGCCGCTGATCCACAGCCTGCACGACGATCCGTTCTTCACGACGTTTGCGACGGCGCGCGAGGAGGAAGCGGTCGGCATTCTCGCAGGCGCCTGGATGGGCGGGCGGCGCGGCGCGCTCCTGATGCAGACATCGGGCTTCGCGACCTTGCCCAACGTGCTGGCCTCGCTGGTCGTGCCCTGCCAGATCCCGCTGATCATGATCGTGTCCGAGCGCGGCACGCTCGGCGAATTCAACTACGGCCAGTCGCTGGTGTGCCGGACCATGCGCCCCGTGCTCGATGCGCTGGCGATGGAGCATCACACCATGACGCGCCTCGACGAGCTCGAATTCATCATGGACCGCTCGATCAAGCAGGCGGTGGCGACACAGGCGCCGGTGGCGCTCATCCTGTCGCCGCTGCTGACCGGCGGAAAGGTGTTCGCATGAGCGCGACCATCAGCAACACCAAGGTCATGAACCGCACCGACCTCACCTGCCGGCTGGTCGCGAAACTCAAGCACGAGGAAGCTGTCATCGGCGGCATCGGCAACACCAATTTCGATCTGTGGGCGGCGGGCCCGCGGCCGCAGAATTTCTACATGCTCGGCAGCATGGGGCTTGCCTGCCCGATCGCGCTCGGCGTCGCCCTGGCGCAGCCGCAGCGCCGGGTGTTCGCGCTCGAGGGCGACGGCTCGCTGCTGATGCAGCTCGGCTGCCTGACCACGATTGCGACGCTGGCGCCGAAAAATTTGGCCATCATCGTCATGGACAACGGCATCTACCAGATCACCGGCAGCCAGCCGACCTCGGCCCGGCAGGCCGACATTGTCGCCATTGCCGCCGGTTGCGGCATTGGCGCCAGCCATTGGGCTGTAGACGAAGAGGATTTCGAACGCTTGATCGATGTTGCGTTCGAGGCGCCCGGTCCAGTGCTGATTGCGGCGAAGATCGACGACAAGCCCGGTACGGGCGCCACCAGGCGCGATCCGGCACAGATCCGCGAGCGCTTCATGCAGGGTCTGGGAGTCCGGCAGCCGATCTGAGGCGCCGGACGAAAGCTGTTCGCGGTACGATGAGAAGGCCATGTTCCGGCTTCCGAGCCACGTTAACTAAACCGGTGCCTCAAGCGACCGTGACCCCGGTTCGTGGCCCGGAACGTGCTAAGCAGCGTCCATGAAGATCGCGATCCGCCTCTCGGCCTGGCTGCTCGCCGCAGCCGTTGCCTTCGCAACGCTGGGTCCGCCCAGCTATAGGCCCCATTCGCAGCTTGGACAGGACGGCGAACACGCCCTCGCCTTCATCCTGATCGGCCTTGCGTTCGGCCTCGCCTATCGCAGTCATCGGCTGCTGACCACCGGGATTGCGGTGATCCTGATCGGTGCACTCGAACTCGCGCAGTTCCTGGCGCCAGGGCGTCACGCACGGCTGGAAGACTTCGTCGTCGACGCCGCGACCGCCTGCATCGGATTCGGCCTGTCCGCGGCCATCGACTGGCTCATCCGACAGATCCGCACGCAAACCGCATGACAAGAGGCCCCGCCGCTGATGCGACGAGGCCCCTGCCTGTCAGAATGTCAGATCACTCGATGATCTTGATGACGCGGCGGGTGCGCGGATCGACGATCACGCGGCGATCGTTCACGACGGCATAGCGATACTCGGTGTAGCGCGGTACCGGACGCAGTTCGACGGTGGCGGGCAGCGGCTCGCCGACCACGACACGCTCATGGACGACCACCGACGGCGCGCGCTCGGCCTCGATCGAGTTGATGACCGCGTTCGGAATCTCCAGGCCCGCACCGACGGCGGCGCCGACCGTGCCACCAACCATGGCGCCGACCGGACCGGCAACGGCGCCGCCGGCCGCAGCACCATTGGCGGCACCTTCGACGGTCGTGGACTGGGCGAACGCAGCGGTCGACGCCAGCAGCGAGGTGGCGATCAGCGAAACGGCAAGACGGGTTCTCATCATTGTCTCTCCTCCAGTGCTTTCGAGATGCCGTTCAACACCAAGGGATCGCCTGCAGTTCCGGTTCCAAATGGCCGAAACTTCATCATGCCAAGGGAACCATCATGCCAAGGGAACCAAGCCTCGAACTCTTCACCATCGTCGGAGATGATGGAGAGATTGCTCAGTTGCTATCCACGTTTCAAACAACCGCGCGCAGGTTCGCACTCTCGCGGCGGATCACGCCCGAGTCCTGCGATCGATCGCCCTCCGATGACATCGAGAGGGCGCAGGGAATGCCGGGTGAAGGCCTCACCCATGGCCCGCCTGCTGAAAAAAATGCAGGCGGCAGGTACCACAGGCAAAGCCGATCAACCGGCATTCCCTGCGCGGCGGTCTTAACGCTTCTTTCGCGCTCTCCTCGGGGACCGGCTGATTGACCCCGTCGCTCGCGCGAGAGCTAAGCTCTCGTCGCGCGCTTGACCTCGGCACCGGGAGGCCAGGACCACACGACTTCGCGTCCGTGATGTGTCGTTCGTCCGCATGCGCAAGCACATGCTGCGACACCTCACGGCCACCGCATCCCTGCCCCACGTGTCGTGACGATCGCGCGCAACGTCCCTCTCATCGAGGCAGGATGCGCACATCATGCACGATTTCTGAAAAATGGAAAGCGATTTCTTGGCTTCGCAGCGATGTGCGCGAGATCAGCTTGATTTCGTGGACGAATTCGATTCGTCCGATGCGGCGTGTCGTAGCCCTGACGGCGCGCGTTTCAACCACGTGCGCACAAAGTGCCCAGACTGATTTGCCCGACGAGCGCGTGCAACCCTTGTCCTTCGGATCGCTTCTGGCCCGTCACGACCTTCCCGGTCGATGGCGGCGATGTCCGCGCTGGAGGCCACATCGGAGCAAATCGTGGAATGGTCGGCAGACAGCTCTTGACCAAAGTGGAACCGGCAGCCGTTATTGCGCAAGGCGATGGAGTTCGATCGATCGGATGATGGACAGATGAAGCTGGTGAGGGTGACGCTGGTCGCAGCGTTCATGCTTGGGAGCATGCAACCGAGTCATGCCGCCGTGCGCATTGTTTTTGATCAGGGCGGGCGGATCGGAAACTACATCGACAGGTTCAAGGTTTTACGCGACTTCGGCGCGTCCGTCATCATCGACGGGATCTGCGCCGGCGCCTGCACGCTCGTGCTGGCGTACATTCCCCACGACAGCATCTGCGTGACCCCAAGAGCCGTATTCGGCTTCAGGGTCGCCGACAATCCTGGGCCCGATGGGAAGGCTATTCCCAACCCTGAAGCCACGCAGATGCTCTATGATCGTTACCCACCCGCGGTCAGGCAATGGATTACGCGGCACGGCGGCATGACCGCGCGCGCGATCTACCTCCGCGGCCGGCAACTCCAAGCGCTGTATCGGCCCTGCACCACCGATGTCGAAGGTGGACGCGGCCAGCCACGGTAGCCAATGCCCACGGATGATGCTGCGCCGGGTCACCATGACGAGGCGATCCCGCAGTGGCCGGGCTCGAGGCCACCCAAGAGTTCTCGGATTCAAATCCCGACTCTGAAGCCGAGCCGCGTCTTGAATTGCTAGAGGACTGTAAACGCGCCGGTGATTTTGACGGCTTTACGCCTCAACGGCAGCTTGCGTTTTGTCGGCGATATTACGGGCTCACCTCGTGAAGCTGCCATGTCTGCTTCGGACCATGTCGGACCTTCCCGTCTGCGGGGCAGGTCCGTTGTTAGGGTCGAATCGGAAGCAAGCGGTCGGGCGCGTGGAGGGCGCGTTTGACCCATTGCCGACATCAATGATGGCTGGCACTATTGTCGTAATGACGAACGACTGGCTTGCAGACATTGTGATTGTGAATGAGAGCCGCGACGAGGCCACGGCTGGCGACGTCTCCGTCTTTCGGAGCGCGGGAGAGGCTCGCAATTGTCTGGAGCATTGGTGGGTCGATCGCAGTGAGGGATTTGCGTTCACCGCCGCCGGACATCGCCTCACACTTGGTGTGGACGAGGAGAGAAGAGTAATTGTCACCCGCCAACAAGACGCGCCGGCCGGCACGGAGCTGGTGCGGGGTTGGCTGCGCGCCCAAGCCGCTGCCGTTTTGGATGTGCGAAGGAGCCGGGCGAGAGAAGGCAAAGCGACGCTTAGCCGTTCCGAGGAACAAGGGCTGCTTCCCACGTCCGTTGAGGGACTAATCGCCTACATCGGATTCAACACGTGACATCCGCTCATGACCCACAGCGGTCATTTGCCATTGGCCATGATGGATGGCAGGATTCGCCACGGGGTCGCGGTGTCCGTATTGCCTACCTGAGAAAAGTCCGATGGTAGATGACCTTCAAGTGGAAATGTTACCTCCGATCCGTGGGGGAATGGTGCTGCGGTTCTCCTCGGGCTCGCAAAAATTCGAGGCCGACTTCACAACGCGCGTTTTTCCTTTCTTCGAAGCATTTTGTGATGCGATTCGCGTTTTGTATGATGGCTTCCTAGACGATAGAATCCGCCTTCTAATAGGCGCATCTGAGTGCGATCTGTGCCTGCAAGCTGCGGCTCAATCCTCGCAGGCTGTCCTGAAGATAAATCTCTGGCCGGATCACAAGCGCAGCGCCTTAGTCCCGGAGCCGACTGTGTTCAAATTCGCCGGTGCGCGGCAGGAAATTATATCGCCGTTTGTCGCAGCTCTCAGGCACGTGCGAGCTAATATAACCGATGCGAACTTTAAGCGGGAATACGGGGCGCCCTTCCCAACATCGGCGTATGCCGCTTTGATGCAGCGTGCACAATGACCGAATTTGGCCCTTTCCGGACCTTCCGGAGTGGCGCTGAGAATGTCCGCTCTCGGGCCCGATCGGAAGTAGGCGCCGGAGTGCCTCAGGGCCCCTTTTGACCCCAAGCGACCCACCAAGGCTTGCTTTCATCAACTCTCGCCAGCCGACGGAACATTCCGGGTTGACACCGGTTCGCCCAAGTTCCAGTGCGCTTGGAGCCGACACGCGTTTTCTCAAGGGGTCCGCTGATGTCATCGTCCGATGTGGTCAGGAGTGCTCACGACCGCCGTCAACGAAGGCTGCTGATCGTGTTGGCCTTGGGATTTGTCGCCTTTGGCGCCGCTGCGGCCGGCCTGTTCTACGTCTTGCAACCCGAGACTCTCCGGATCGCCGTCGGACCGGCGGCGAGCGACGACCACAAGGTGGTCCAGGCGATGGCCGACGCCTTCGGTGAGGAAAGCAGGACCGTCCGGCTCTCCCCGATCACGACCGGCGGAGCGGCTGAATCCCTGGCCCTGCTGGCCGCCGACAGAACCGATCTGGCGGTCGGCCGCGGTGACCTCGGCATGCCGCCCGACGCGCAAACGCTGGCGGTCCTGCGCAAGAACTATGTCGTGCTGTGGTCGCCCTCCGGGCGACGCGGCAGCGAGCCCAAGCAGAAGGCCGGCGGCAAGATCGGAGATATCGCCCATCTGGCAGGTCACAAGGTCGGCATCATCGGGAGGACCGGAGCAAACGTCGCTGTGCTCCAGACCATTCTGGAGGGGTCCGGCGTGCAACCCGATAGGGTTGCCACGGCGCAATTCGGGACAGACGAGATCGAGAAGCTTGCGCAAGACCCCACCCTCGATGCGTATCTCGCCGTCGGTCCGCTCGACAGCAAGATCACGGTGGACGCCATCACCGCGACCTCCCGAGCCCGCGGAGCTCCGACGTTTCTTCCGATCGAAGCATCGGAGGCCATTGCCCTGAAGCATCCGCGCTACGAGGCCGAGGAAATTCCAGCCAGCGTCTTCAACGCGAAACCGGCCTGGCCGGAGGACAAGGTCGACACGATCAGCGTCAATCACCTGATCCTGGCCAAGAAGGAGCTTTCAGAAGCCAAGGCGGCGGCCTTCTACCGGCAGCTTTTCGCGGTCCGCGACACGATCACGCAAGGCCTCGCCGGCGCTTCGCACATCACGAAGCCCGATACCGAGAAGGAGACCGAGCCTTCCGTACATCGAGGCGCCGCGGCGGTGATCAACGGCACGGAGCGAACCTTTCTGGACAAGTACAGCGATTATTTCTGGTTCGCCTTGCTCGTACTTTCCGGCATCGGTTCGGCCGCCGAATGGCTGCGCCGCTATCTGAACCGGGATGAACTGGAGGACGACACCAGCGGCCGCAACCGCATTCTTGCGGTGGTTTCGGAGGTGCGCAATGCCGGCTCGGAACACGATCTGCTGAGCTGGCAACGAGAGGTCGACGGGATCATCGCCGAGACACTCAAGGGCTATGACGATGGAGCCATCGAACCAGAGGACTTGGCGGCATTCGGCTTGGTCCTCGAACTCTTCAACCATGCCGTCGCCGAAAGGCGAGCGACGCTGCCGAGCGGCGCCCCCGATCAATCATGGACGCCAAGTCCAACCCTCGCCTCTCGGCGATAGGCTCGGCTCATGAGGAGGAGATTTCGTGCGTCGACACCAGTTCGAACGCACCTTGCCACCGGACTTTTTCGATGTTCTGGACGGAGGGCGCCGCGTGGCGAGCGCGTCGCAGCATCCGCAAACAGCCATCGGGCGCGACGGATCGACGGCAGTGCGATGCCGCCGCGCCGTTCAGTCGATGATGCCCGGCCCTTCGGTCATTGCGCGCGCAACGCCCTCCTTCATCTGCCTCACCACATCCGGCGCGTGCCCCTGCCAATGAACGACCTCGGCAATGACGCGCAGAGGCGCGCGGGATCGATGAGACCGCGTCGGATTTCCCGGGAACTTCTTGTCCGTCAGGTTCGGGTCGTCAACGAACGGACCTGTGGGCTCGACGACGTAGATCCGTCCCCGTCCGTCACCGGTAGCCAACTCGGCGCCCCAGATCGCCGCATCCAGCGTCGCCGTGAAGTAGACCCAGGACATCGGCTGCGCCTCGGTGAAGTTGGACGGATACCCGACAGCGATCAGGTCGCCCGGCCGCAGATCGGCGCGCGTGCCGTGGAAGAAGGATTGCGCAAACACGGTCGCAACAGATGACATCAGTGACCTCGGATGGGTTTCCAGCACTCGTCGTCTGCCGCGGAGCGACGGTCGAATGCAAATAACTGTTTCGTCAGGTGAGGTCATTGTCGCCGAGGCTTTTGCATCCTCGGGGACCTTTCTATTAACCGAAAGTTCAGCGCTTGCGGTGCTTACAGTAGATCAAGCGAGATACTGCAACCGGAGCGAGGGTTGCCAGATACGACAAGTGGACCGGGGCCATGGCTGAGGTTGGACAAAGGCAATATGGCGCAGCCAGCATCTCCCCCGGCGCAAAAACTCCCGACTCGACGAGGCGGATTGTCCGCTTGGTCCTTACGACCGCGCTGATCGCATACTCCTTCTTCGGTTGCACGTCTTTTGGTCACGCAACCGATCGTGATCCGCTATTCGAGAAGCACGAGTCCGTCGAAGAGATGGTCAATGGACACGCATCTGATGACGAACTGTTTCGAGAGTATCCATCTCTCGAGAGCACACCAATTCCGATCGCGTTTGGCAGCAAGATCTACAAGATCCCACGCAATTATCTGGTCGATTTGAGCAGGCCAGATGTCGAGCCGACCAAGAATACGATCTTCGAGATTCGTGTCCTGCTTCCTGGACTGGTGCCAAGGACAGCGGACAACGCCAACAAGTTCCTGAAACCTCCCTATTACGGCGGACTTGGAGATCAATTGAACGCGACGATCCACGGCTGGCAGAAAGAGCTGGATTTGTCCGCACGACAGCTTGAGTGGAATCGCTGGTGCGCCGACAAGGGACCGGGCGTATTCCGGGCGGTCGAATCCGGTTACCGTCTATGTGAGGCTGCCGACCAAGAGCTCTACTTCAAGGACACGACCGAAGGCCCTCTGATATTTGCCTGCGATAAGCTCACGAACAAGAACCCCGGCTGCACGATTGCGGACGCGACTGGGGCGCAATGGGGTGTCCTGTCCTTAGAATTCAGCCGCAAATATCTCTATCAGGCGGACGAGATCCGAAAACGATTTCGGTCTCTTCTGGAGTCTTTTGCGGAGGACCAAGCACTTCTTCGTCCGTAGCGATGGCGTGGCCGCAACCTCGCGAGGGTCAAGCATACTGGACTGCCCACTCGGTAAGAAGATGATCCGGTGCACCCGGGCCTACCACGCGACCAAATCATAAGTGATGCCCTCGAAACTGGCATCGACACGGACGAAAACCGGAAACCAGAAAAAGTGAGCCGCAGTCGGGAGCTTGCCAAGGTGTCGAACGACATTCAGGTTGGGGACCGTGTCAGGCTGCTTGGCCTGCCTGATTGGCTGGTGCATGACCTTCCCGCCAGCGAGCAAGCGGAAATGCGCGGCTTTATCGGCCAATCCTGCGCGGTCAATGAAATTGACAGCCATGGCTACTACTGGCTTGGATTCGGTACGACTATCGTCGACACAGATGGAGCTCGCTACAGTGGTCACTCATTCTGTGTCCCGCGAGACTTCATCGAACGAGACCCTCTGGACCAGCCTCCTCCATAAAAGTTGCAGCCCTTGCCTAGGTACAGCCATCGGGTAGCAACGATCGAGATCGGCCGCGCCGGCTCGGTACGAATGTCTGTGGCCATCTGCGACACACGTCCCGTGTGACTGCTCCCCGGCCCTCTCAGCGCGAGCGAAGCTCGTCGCGCCACCGTGACGAACGGGGAGAGGGAACGCACGATGCTCGGCGGGAGAACCTGCAACGCGAGATCGCGCAGCGACCAGGCCAACGTCAAAAGCGCACTTTGCCTCCCCACCGGCATCGCGGGCGCGCGTTAGCGCGAGCCGGGAATCCGACCACAACGGTCTACGATGGCGCGAGCCGCGTGTGGCCTCAGCTCGTCCTGTATTTGCCATCCGTGGGTATGGACTCCGGGCTCAGCCGCTGCGCGGCTGCCCCGGAATGACGGCGGAGCACATTTCGGTGACCGTGCAACCGGCGCCATGTGGCGCAATCGTGTGAGCCGAAAACTCAGCTCACGGGAACGATCGTGCGATCGGTCAGCCAGCCCAGCCCGTCCACCGTCGTCGCCTGCGGCTTGTACTCGCAGCCGATCCAGCCGCGATAGCCGATCGCATCGAGGTGGCGGAACAGGAAGGCGTAGTTGATCTCGCCGGTGCCGGGCTCGTGCCGGCCGGGATTGTCGGCGAGCTGGATGTGGGCGATGCGGGCGAGATGCTTCTGCATCGTGCGGGCGAGATCGCCCTCCATGATCTGCATGTGGTAGATGTCGTACTGGACGAACAGATTGTCGGACTCGACCTCCGAGATCAGCTGAAGCGCTTGTGCCGTGCGGTTGAGGACAAAGCCGGGAATGTCGAGCGTGTTGATCGGCTCGATCAGCAGCTTGATCCCCTGCGCCTTCAGCGCGGTCGCGGCGAAGCGCAGGTTGCGGACCAGCACCTGGTTGAGCTCGCGCGGATCGGCATCTTCGGGCGCGATGCCGACGAGGCAGTTGAGCTGGCGGCAATCCAGCGCCTTCGCATACTCGATCGCGCGACGCACCCCGTCGCGGAATTCATCGACACGATCCGGCAGGATCGCGATGCCGCGCTCGCCCGCGGCCCAATTGCCGGCGGGCAGATTGTGCAGCACCTGCGTCAGCCCGTGACGCGCGAGCTGCTCGCGCAGCTCGGCCTTGTCGAAATCATACGGGAACAGGTATTCGACGCCGCCGAAGCCGGCCGCCTTGGCGGCGGCGAAGCGGTCGAGGAACGGCAGCTCGTTGAACAGCATCGTGAGGTTGGCGGCAAAGCGCGGCATGTCATGGGTCCTCGACTGAGTGCGATGGCTGCGGTCAGGCCGGCTGCAAGGTGCGCGCCGGCTCGGCCGGCGTCTCGTCGACCGGCAGATCGAGCACCTCTTCGAACTCCACGACGTTGTCGATCTCGGTACCCATCGCGATGTTGGTGACGCGTTCGAGCACGAACTCGACCACGACAGGCACCTGGTATTCCGCCATCCATTCGCGCGCGGTCGCGAACGCAGCCTGCGCCTGGCGCGGGTCGGTGACGCGGATCGCCTTGCAGCCGAGGCCCTGCGCGACCGCGACGTGGTCGACGCCATAGCCGCCGACCTCCGGCGCGTTGATGTTCTCGAACGAGAGCTGCACCTGATAGTCCATCGAGAAGCCGCGTTGCGCCTGGCGTATGAGGCCGAGATAGGCGTTGTTCACGACGACGTGGATGTAAGGCAGGTTGAACTGCGCGCCGACCGCGAGCTCCTCGATCAGGAACTGGAAGTCGTAGTCGCCGGAGAGCGCGACGATCTCGCGCCTGGGATCGGCGGCGCGGACGCCGAGCGCGGCCGGCAGGGTCCAGCCGAGCGGCCCCGCCTGCCCCGCATTGATCCAGTGGCGCGGGTGGTTGACGCTGAGGAACTGCGCGCCGCCGATCTGCGACAGGCCGATGACGCTGACATAGCAGGTGTCGCGGCCGAACGCCTTGTTCATCTCGTGATAGACGCGCTGCGGCTTGATCGGCACCTGGTCGAAATCGCTGCGCCGGAGCATCGTGCGCTTGCGATCCTGGCACGCCGCCGGCCACGCCTGCCGCTCGCGCAATCTGCCCGCCTTGCGCCACTCGCGCGCGACGGTGATGAACAGCTCGAGCGCCGCCTTGGCGTCCGAGACGATGCCGAGATCGGGATTGAACACGCGGCCGATCTGGGTCGGCTCAATGTCGACATGCACGAAGCTGCGACCCTTGGTGTAGGTCTCGATCGATCCGGTGTGGCGGTTGGCCCAGCGGTTGCCGATGCCGAGCACGAAATCGGACTCCAGGAAATTGGCGTTGCCATAGCGATGGCTGGTCTGCAGGCCGACCATGCCGGCCATCAGCACATGATCGTCGGGAATGGCGCCCCAGCCCATCAGGGTCGGCACGACAGGAACGTTCACGGTTTCGGCGAACGTCACGAGGAGTTCGCTGGCATCGGCGTTGATGATGCCGCCGCCGGCGACGATCAGCGGCCGCTCCGCGGCATTGAGCATCTCCAGCGCCTTCTCGATCTGCTTGCGGCTCGCCGCGGGCTTGTAGACCGGCAGCGGCGTGTAGGTCTCGTCGTCGAACTCGATCTCGGCGAGCTGCACGTCGAGCGGCAGGTCGATCAGCACCGGGCCCGGACGGCCGGAGCGCATGATGTGGAACGCCTGGCTGAACACCCGCGGGACGAGGCCGGGCTCGCGCACCGTCACCGCCCACTTGGTCACGGGCTTGGCGATCTGCTCGATGTCGACGGCCTGGAAATCCTCCTTGTGGAGCCGCGCGCGCGGCGCCTGGCCGGTGATGCAGAGGATTGGAATGGAGTCTGCGATCGCCGAATAGAGCCCGGTGATCATGTCGGTGCCGGCCGGGCCCGAGGTGCCGATGCACACGCCGATGTTGCCGGCCTTGGCGCGGGTGTATCCCTCGGCCATGTGCGAGGCGCCCTCGACGTGGCGGGCGAGAATGTGCCGGATCGAGCCGCGCCGTTGCAGCGCGGAATACAGCGGATTGATCGCGGCGCCGGGAACGCCGAAGGCGCAGGTGACGCCTTCCTTCTCCAAGATTCGCACCGCAGCATCGATCGCCCGCATCTTCGCCATCTCGCGCTTCCTCTTTTGGTTGATGCGCGAGGATCGCTGCTAACGGCTGCGATCTCAATTCAGTCGTCGATTTTTCCCACGATGCGGCACGCTCGGCAAAACACGGGTGGCCTCAGTTAGTTAGGACGACAAACAGCTGACATGTCCTAACAGCATGACGGTTCGATGGTGCTATTCGAACAGCGGCGCAAGCTCCATCTGCGGCACCAGCACGAGGCCCTTGTCCGTGATACGAATTTCCGGAATGACCGATAGAGGAATCAAATTGAAGCCCATGTAGGGAATGGTGCAGCCGGCTTCCGCCCATTCCTTCTTGAGCAGCTTCACCTCCTCGGCGACCTCGGTGACGCGCTTGTCCGACAACAGGCCGGCGATCGGCAATGGAACCATCGCCTGCACCTTGCCGTCGGCCACGACACAGACGCCGCCCTGCTGCGCGCCGATCGCGGCGACGGCGGCCTGCATGTCGGCCTCGTTGGTGCCGGCGACGATGATGTTGTGGCTGTCATGGCCGACGCTGGAGGCGACGGCGCCGCGCTTGAGGCCGAAGTCCTTCAAGAGCCCGTGCGCGACATTGCCGGCCGACTTGCCGTGGCGCTCGATCACGGCGACGAAGCAGAGACCGTAGCGCGCAAACAGCGTCTCCCAATCGTTGGCCGGCTCGATCGCGACCTTGTCGTGGATCAGCGTGATGCCGGGCAGCGCCGTCTTGATCGCATTGACGGTGCAGGCCTTGGTGGGCAGCTCCGGCGTCAGCGTCATCTGTCTTGGCAGCTTCACCGTGGCATAGGCGGCCTTCGGGTACTGATAGCGCTGCGACAGCGCCTGATCGAGACGCGGCGTGATCTTGCCTTTGTCCACCACCAGCTCGCCGCCATACCAGGTCGATTGCGGCTTCAGGCCGTCGTCGAGCAGCACCAGATCGGCGCGGCGGCCGCCGCCGAGTCCGCCGATCTCGCCGTCCATCGCAAAGCGCGTCGCGCCGTGCAGCGAGCCCATCGACCACGCCTGCTCCGGCGACATCCCGGCCTTCACCGCCTCGCGCACCACCCAGTCGAGGCCGAACAGCATGAGATCGTCGGCATCGCGATCGTCGGTGCAGACGGCCGTGCGCTTGTGCGAGGCGCCGAGCTCGGTGACGGTGCGGATCGCCTGCGGCAGGCTGTGCCACGGCGTCGTCGGCGGACCCCCGCGCAGAAAGATCCAGACGCCGGCATCGAGCAGATCATCGGCGATGTCGCGGTCGATCGCCTCATGGGTGTCGGTGACGCCGCTCGCCGCATAGGCGGCGACGAACTCGCGGCCATAGACATGGCCCGACACCGGCCGCCCGCGCTGCAGGGCCGCGGCGAGGATCGCATGGCTGCGCTCGTCGCCCATGCAGACCGGCACGAAATCCATCTTCTCGCCGAGCGCGACCGCCTCCGGCCAGCGATCGAACAGGCCGGCGATCTTGTCCGGCGTGAGATCGCCGCCCGCCGTCTCCAGCGCCGCCGAGGTCGCCGGCACGGTCGAGGGCACGGTGAGGAAGATCGACAGCGGCGCCTGCCGCGCATCCTCCAGCATCGCCTCAACGCCGGCGACGTCCATGACGTTGCCGATCTCGTGGCTGTCGCAGAAGATCGTCGTGGTGCCGTTGAGCAGCGCGGCCTCCGCATAGGCGCAGGCCGTCACCATCGAGGATTCGATGTGGATGTGCGGATCGACGAGGCCGGGCGCGATGATGCCGCCGGCCGCGTCATGGATCGCGAACCCGCTCGGTATCGCCTTGTGCGCCCCGGCCGGCTTCACCGCCGCGACGCGCCCGCCGGTGATCCACAGCTCGCGGTTCGGGAGAATGCGCTCCGAATAGGTCGACAGCACGCGGGCGCCGGTGATGACGAGATCGGGTGCGGCGCGACCCGATGCGACGTCGGCGAGCCGCCGCGTCATGGTGTGCAGGGGGCCGACCGAGAAGCGCGTGAGTTTGGTCATGCGGTGAACTCGCTGAACGTGCTGGCCTATTGCGGCAGGATCGTTGCGCGACGTCGCGGCCCCCGCAAGCCCAAATAGGCTAGCGACCTGCTCACGTCTTGAGCATACGCGGGGGAACGACCGTGCCGATCGGGTTCGAGGGCAACAAGTCGGCGGGTAAGCGCCTCACGCAATCAACTCACGCCTATAAAGAGGAATCTAGTCGATGAAGGAAGTTGTAACTGCGGGACAAGCTAGCATCATAGTGGTTGGTCGCAGATTTTAGCTTATCCTGTTGACCCCGGCCTATGACTTCCGAAGTTTGACACTAGATTTCGGATTTTCGGTTGACATTTCGTTCCTGTTATGTTCAAATGATCGTCCATTTCGGCAAGTCGTTTGAGCAAATGGTGAAAAAGTTTGCACTCCCCCTTAGATTGTGTTGCAAGGAAGCATTAGGCTCTCAACCTCTTCCCGTTCTGCAATTGCAGCCAAAAGTGTAGATAGATTTCTCCTGTCGGATAGAAAATGGGGGTGACCTCTAAGGTCCCCCCACTCGACCGAGCTATTTATCTCGTGGTCCCCGCTATATTCGGCGTAGTTCCGAACGCCAAAGCTAGTCAGGCTGCGCCACGCCCCGGAGCGCCGCCGTCAGCTCCCCTGCGATATCCCGCACCATTCCCCCGACCACCGGCACCCGATCCTCGGTCAGCCGGCTCGCCAGGCCCGACACCGAGATCGCCGCCACCGGCTCGCGGCAGGAATCGTGGACGACGGCGGCGATGCAGCGCAGGCCGAGGCGTGCCTCTTCGTCGTCGACGGCGTAGCCCTGGCGGCGGATGGTCTCGAGCTCGCGGAACAGGTCGCTGGCGCGGATGATCGATTTCTCGGTCAGGCGCGGCATGCCCTGGCGGTGGATGATGCCGTTGACGTCGTCATCGGAATAGGTCGCGAGCACCGCCTTGCCCATGCCGGAGGCGACCATGGCGAGGCGGCCCCCGACCTTGGTCAGCGAGCGCATGATCTCGCGGCTGTCCAGCCGCAGCAGCACCATCAGCGATTCATCGTCGACGACGGCGAGATTGGCGGTCTCGCGCGACTGGTCGCGCAGCCTTCGCAGATAGGGAATCGCCAGCGCGACGAAATTGCGCCGACGCGTGAAGGTCGCGCCGACGGCAAAGCTCTGCGCGCCGACGTGCCATTTCGATTCCATGCGGTCGAACTGGACGAAGCGGCGCTTCTCGAGCGTGGTCAGCAGGCGATGAACGGTCGAGGTCGAAAGCCCGGCACGGACGGCGAGATCGCTGAGGCGATAGCCTTCGTCGTCTTCGGCGAGAATCTCCAGGATCTGGAGCGCGCGGCCGACGGATTGCACGCCGCCGTCGCGGGGTTCGGCCGCAGCATCCGCGCGTGGCTCGATCGTCTTGCGACGGATCACGTGGCGCCTCTCTGCACCGCCCTCACAGGCGGCGCCGTTGCCGGACGGACGGATCTTGCTTCGTCACGCTATCAAAGAAAGTGCCGCCCCGGCGAGACGCCGGAGCGGCATTCGCATCGATTTGACTTAGAGCAGGCCCGCGCCGCGCGCCCACTTGTACTTGGCGCCGAGCACCTCGACCGGCAGCTCGGTCGAATAGGCATAGGCCGGGATGCCGTTCTGGTAGAGATATTCGGCGGCCTCCTCGACCTCGACGTCGCCGGCGAGCGAGGCGACGATCGGCTTGACGAAGCCCTTGGCCTCCATCTCCTTCTTCACCTCGACCATGTTGCGCGCGAACACCATCGGCGGGGTCACGATCGTGTGCCAGTAGCCGAGGATCAGCGCGTGGATGCGCTCGTCCGACAGGCCGAGCTTGACCGTGTTCACATAGGTGATCGGCGGCTCGCCGCCGGTGATGTCGACCGGGTTGCCGGCGGCACCGAACGGCGGGATGAACTTGCGGAAGGCGGCATCGAGGTCGGCCGGCATGGTCATCAGCGACAGGCCGTTGTCGACGACGGCGTCGGAGAGCAGCACGCCCGAGCCGCCGGCGCCGGTGATGATGAGGACGTTCTCACCCTTCGGCGTCGGCAGCACCGGCACGCCACGGGCAAACTCGAGCAGCTGGCGCAGCGAGCGGGCGCGGATGACGCCGGACTGCTTCAGCACGTCCTCATAGATCTTGTCGTTGCCGGCGAGCGCGCCGGTGTGCGACGAGGCGGCCTTGGCGCCAGCAGACGTGCGGCCGGCCTTGAGCACGATGACCGGCTTCTTCTTGGAGACGCGCTTGGCGGCTTCCGCAAAGGCACGGCCGTCCTTGAGGTCCTCGCAGTGCTGCGCGATCAGGTTGGTGTTCGGGTCCTGCTCGAAGAAGGCGAGCAGATCGTCCTCGTCGATATCCGACTTGTTGCCGAGGCCCACGATGGCCGACACACCCATTTTCGCCGAGCGCGAAAAACCGATGATGGCCATGCCGATGCCACCCGACTGCGACGACAGCGCCGCGTGGCCCTTGACGTCGTAGGCGGTGCAGAAGGTCGCGCAGAGATTGGCCGGCGTGTAGTAGAAGCCGTAGATGTTCGGCCCCATCAGGCGGACATTGTACTTCTTGCCGATCTCGACGATCTCGGCCTGCAGCTCCGGTTCATTGGCTTCGGCAAAGCCCGACGGAATCAGCACCGCGCCCGGGATCTGCTTCTCGCCGCATTCGGTCAGCGCGCCGGCGACGAACTTGGCGGGGATCGCGAACACCGCGGTGTCGATCACGCCGGGCACGTCCTTGACGCTCTTGTAGGCCTTGTAGCCGAGGATCTCGGAGGCCTTCGGGTGGATCGGGTAGATCTGGCCCTTGTAGCCGCCGTTGATCAGGTTCTTCATCACCGAGTTGCCGATCTTGCCGTCCTCGGCGGAGGCGCCGATCACGGCGACCGCCTGCGGCTTCATGATGCGGTTCATCGCGGTGACGATTTCCTCGTTCGAGCGCGGCGCCGGACGGGGCTTGTAGTCGAAATCGACGACGATGCGGACGTCGGCCGCAATCGCGCCGGTCTTGGTCGCGAACACCGGATTGAGGTCGAGCTCGACGATTTCAGGGAAATCGCTGACCAGCTTCGACACCTTGACGATGACGTCCGCCAGCGCCTCGCGGCTCACGGCATCGCCGCCGCGCACGCCCTTCAACATTTCGTGGGCTTGGATGCCGTCGAGCATCGACAGGGCATCGTCCTTGGTCGCGGGGGCGAGGCGGAATGTCACATCCTTCAGCACCTCGACCAGCACGCCGCCGAGGCCGAAGGCCACCAGCTTGCCGAACGAACCGTCGGTGATCGAACCGACGATCACCTCGGTACCGCCGGTCAGCATCTGCTGCACCTGGATGCCTTCGATCTTGGCGTCGGCCTTGTACTTCTTCGCATTCGCGAGAATGGTCTCATACGCTGTCTTCGCATCGTCGGCAGTCTTGACGCCGACAATGACGCCGCCGGCTTCCGTCTTATGCAGAATGTCCGGCGAGACGATCTTCATCACGACCGGAAAACCCATGTCGCCCGCGAGCTTGGCCGCTTCGGCCGCGGACTTCGCCAGGCCCTCCTTCGGCACCGGAATGCCGTAGGCGTCGCACACGATCTTGCCTTCGGGCGCGGTGAGGCTGGTGCGTTTATCCGCCTTCACACGATCGAGAACGTCTCGGATCGTGGCCTTGGCATTCGGGATGGCGTCAGACATCGGGGCTTCCTCCTGGAGATTGCTGGTCGTTTATGGCATTTGGTATGCCAGACGCAAACTTTGTCAAGCGCAACGAAGATGTGGACACGCTGAAAAAGCTCGCAGCTTGACATCCTGGCATCTGGTATGCCAAAAAACTTGAACGCAAAATGCTGTAAACAAGCATCTCCCAAGGAGAGGAGACGGTCTTGTCTACAGAAAAAACGAACAAGGCATTGCCCATCATGGCCGAGGCCGACATCGCGATCGCTCGCATCGCCCCGGAGACGAGCTTCAAGAATAAGGCATATGAGGCCTTGAAAGAAGCCATTCTGAAGATGGACATCTACGCCTCGCCCGAGCCTGTCATGCTCGACGAGCGCGCTCTCTCCGAGCGCCTCGGTGTCAGCCGCACGCCCATTCGCGAAGCGATCGCGATGCTGGAGCAGGACGGCTTCGTGAAGACCGTGCCGCGCCGTGGCATCGTCGTGGTGCGCCGGACCAAGAGCGAGATCGTCGACATGATCCGCGCCTGGGCGGCGCTTGAGAGCATGGCGGCGCGGCTGATCACGACGATCGCGCGCAAGAAGGACATCTCGGCGCTGCGCGACTACTTCAAGGACTTCGGCAAGGACCGCCCGCCGCAGGAGCACGTCGAGGAATATTCGAAGGCGAACATCGCGTTTCATCAGGCGCTGATCTCGCTGTCGGAGTCGCCGGTGCTGGTCGACATGACCAACGACATCCTGCTGCACGTGCGCGGCTATCGCCAGCTCACGATCGGGCGCACCGATCGTATCGCGGCCTCCCTGCCCGAGCATCTCGCGATCATCGAGGCGCTGGAAGAACGCAACACCGAGCTCGCCGAAAAGCGCGCCCGTGATCATACGCTGGGCCTTGCGACCTATGTCGAAACGCACGGCCAGGAACTATTCAGCTGACAGGTTCAAACAGAAGAAGACGCCGCAAAGCGCCTTCGTAGACGACCAGGGAGAGAGGCGCATGGCGCAGACTGCTGTTAAGACCGAGGCACCGGACACGCACGAGGAGCTCACGGACGGTTTTCATCTCGTCATCGACGCGATGAAGCTGAACGGGATCGACACGATCTACAACGTGCCGGGCATTCCGATCACCGATCTCGGTCGCATGGCGCAGGCTGAAGGCATCCGCGTGCTCTCCTTCCGTCACGAGCAGAACGCCGGCTACGCCGCCGCGATCGCCGGCTTCCTCACCAAGAAGCCGGGCGTCTGCCTCACCGTCTCCGCTCCCGGCTTTCTCAACGGCCTCACTGCGCTCGCGCATGCGACGACGAACTGCTTCCCGATGATCCTGGTCTCGGGCTCCTCGGAGCGCGAGATCGTCGACCTGCAGCAGGGCGACTATGAAGAGATGGATCAGCTCGCGATCGCCAAGCCGCTGTGCAAGGCGGCGTTCCGCGTGCTGCACGCGCAGGACATCGGCATCGGCTTCGCCCGCGCGATCCGCGCCGCCGTCTCGGGCCGTCCGGGCGGCGTCTATCTCGACCTGCCGGCAAAGCTGTTCGGCCAGGTGATGAACGCGCAAGCCGGCGCGGCCTCGCTGGTCAAGGTGATCGATCCGGCCCCGGCGCAGATCCCCTCGCCCGACTCGGTGAAGCGCGCGCTCGATCTGTTGAAGAACGCGAAACGCCCGCTGATCATCCTCGGCAAGGGCGCGGCTTACGCGCAGGCCGACGAGGCGATCAAGACCTTCGTCGAGAAGAGCGGCGTGCCGTTCCTGCCGATGAGCATGGCCAAAGGCCTGCTGCCCGACCTGCATCCGCAGTGCGCCGGCGCGGCGCGCTCGACCGTGCTGAAGGACTCCGACATCGTCATGCTGATCGGCGCCCGCCTCAACTGGCTGTTGTCGCACGGCAAGGGCAAGAGCTGGGGCGAACAGCCGAAGAAGTTCATCCAGGTCGACATCGAGCCGAAGGAGATGGATTCCAACGTCGAGATCGCGGCCCCCGTGGTCGGCGACATCGGCTCGGTCGTCACGGCTTTCAGCGAGGCGATGGGCAGCAACTGGCCCAAGGCTTCGGTCGAGTGGCTGAGCGCGGTGCAGAAGAAGCGCGAGGACAACGTCGCCAAGATGGCGCCGCGGCTGATGAACAACAACTCGCCGATGGACTACCACGGCGCGCTCGGCGTGCTCCGCACCATCATCAAGGAGCGTCCCGACGCGATCCTGGTCAACGAGGGCGCCAACACGCTCGACCTCGCCCGCGGCGTCATCGACATGTACCAGCCGCGCAAGCGGCTCGACGTCGGCACCTGGGGCGTGATGGGCATCGGCATGGGCTCGGCGATCGCCGCCGCCGTCGAGACCGGTAAGCCGGTGCTGGCGATCGAGGGCGATAGCGCCTTCGGCTTCTCCGGCATGGAGGTCGAGACGATCTGTCGCTACAATCTTCCGATCTGCGTCGTTATCTTCAACAACGACGGCATCTATCGCGGCACCGACCAGAACTCGGCGGGCGACGACCCGGCGACCACCGTGTTCGTCAAGGGCGCGCGCTATGACAAGATGATGGAGGCCTTCGGCGGCGTTGGCGTCAACGCGACCTCGCCAGACGAGCTGAAGCGCGCCGTCAACGAAGCGATGGATTCCGGCAAGCCGACCTTGATCAACGCCGTGATCGATCCTACCGCGGGATCCGAGAGCGGCCGTATCGGCAACCTCAATCCGCAGAGCGTGCTGACGAAGAAGAAGTAAAGGCCACCCGCAAGGACATCAGATGCCCGCTGTCGCGGGATGACCAATCGTTACGGAGAGCAAGACATGACCAAAGCGCTCGAGGGCGTTCGCATTCTCGATTTCACCCACGTCCAGTCCGGACCGACCTGCACGCAGCTGCTGGCCTGGTTCGGGGCCGACGTGATCAAGGTCGAGCGGCCGGGCGTGGGTGACATCACCCGCGGCCAGCTTCAGGACATTCCCAACGTGGACAGCCTCTATTTCACGATGCTGAACCACAACAAGCGGTCGATCACGCTCGACACCAAGAACCCCAAGGGCAAGGAGGTTCTGACCGAGCTGATCAAGAAGTGCGACGTGCTGGTCGAGAATTTCGGCCCCGGCGTGCTCGATCGCATGGGCTTCCCCTGGGAGAAGATCCAGGCGATCAACCCGAAGATGATCGTCGCCTCGATCAAGGGCTTCGGCCCTGGTCCCTACGAAGACTGCAAGGTCTATGAGAACGTCGCGCAGTGCACCGGCGGCGCCGCCTCGACCACCGGCTTCCGTGACGGCCTGCCGCTCGTGACCGGCGCGCAGATCGGCGATTCCGGCACCGGCCTGCACCTCGCCCTCGGCATCGTCACCGCGCTCTATCAGCGCACCCACACCGGCCGTGGCCAGCGCGTCACCGCCGCGATGCAGGACGGCGTCTTGAACCTCTGCCGCGTCAAGCTGCGCGACCAGCAGCGCCTCGAGCACGGCCCGCTGAAGGAATACAGCCAGTTCGGCGAGGGCGTGCCGTTCGGCGACGCCGTGCCGCGCGCCGGCAATGATTCCGGCGGCGGCCAGCCCGGTCGCATCCTGAAGTGCAAGGGCTGGGAAACCGACCCGAACGCCTACATCTACTTCATCACCCAGGCTCCGGTCTGGGAGAAGATCTGCGACGTGATCGGCGAGCCGACCTGGAAGACCGACCCGAACTACGCCAAGCCCGCTGCCCGCCTGCCGCGCCTGAACGAGATCTTCGGCCGGATCGAGCAGTGGACCATGACCAAGACCAAGTTCGAGGCCATGGACATCTTGAACGAGTTCGACATCCCCTGCGGCCCGATCCTGTCGATGAAGGAGATCGCCGAGGACGAGTCGCTGCGCAAGACCGGCACCCTGGTCGAGGTCGACCACCCGACCCGCGGCAAGTATCTCTCGGTCGGCAACCCGATCAAGCTGTCGGACAGCCCGGCCGACGTCACGCGCTCGCCGCTGCTCGGCGAGCACACCGACGAGATCCTGCGCCAGGTGCTGGGCTTCAGCGACCACCAGGTCGCCGAGATCCACGACTCCGGCGCCCTCGATCCGCCGCGCAAGGAGGCGGCGGAGTAAGCGGCGGTTAGCGCCAGAGAAGACAGGTGCGGCGCGATTGCCGTCGCACATGCCTCCCATCGACATCAAGCCGCCGGCATCCTCCGGCGGCTTTCGATTGTCGCATTCGGCGAGTGAACCTCTCCACCCCACGGTAACCTTGGTCTCGGCCTCCGGCGATGATCGCGCCCAGATCGAGAATGTCTGCTAGCCAGAACGCCGCGGACGTGGCGCAGTCGTCGGCGGCTCGACTGCTTTTGACCCTGGCTATGTGAAAACGCTGCGCGGCTGTTATGATTCTCCAGTGATTCTTTTGGGGGAATCGATGAGGCGCTTCGTTGAAGAGG
>NZ_JBNPUF010000016.1:0-74174 GCF_051168035.1 Bradyrhizobium sp. HKCCYLRH3059
CTTTTGAGCAGGCGGGCCACGGGCCTCAGCCGAGGTCCGGCCTTCCTCGCGCCCTCTCGTTGTTCAGAGGGACACGAATGCTGCATCACCCGGGCACGACGTGCCGCGGGATGAAAGATGCTTATCAGTTCGCCTCCGTGATGAGGTCGAAGGTGTCGACATCTACTCAACTGTCGTCCCGGACAAGCGCGCGACGCGCGCGCCGATCCGGGATCCATAACCCCAGGGAGATGTGCGAGGCACGATGGTCGACCATTCTCGCCCAGCCACATCCGCCGCGGCGTATGGATCCCGGGTCGGCGTCCGCCAACGCTCCGCGTTGTCGGACTTGCCCGGGACGACATCGAATGCTTGGCGCGTTTTGGACTTCATCACCAGCAATGTGAGTTTTGCAGCGCTGCTCCGATCCATGTATTCAGCAGCCGCGCAACACGGAGGAAATGCACATGACCAAGACCGCCACCGAGATCGAGGACGACCGTCAGATCCGCGAACTGTTGCAGAACTGGGCGATCTGGCGCGATGCCGGTGATTGGGAGCGTTTCCGCACGGTGTGGCATCCGGATGGGCGGATGATGGCGACGTGGACGCAGGGCACCGGTGACGAGTTCATCGAGATCAGCAAGGCGGCCTGGGCCAAGGGTGTCAACATCCTGCACTTTCTCGGCGGCATCTCGGTCGATCTCGCCGGCCATCGCGCGATCTCCCAGACCAAGATGACGATCTCACAGCGGGCCGAGGTCGAAGGCGTCGTGTGCGACGTGCTCTGCACCGGCCGCTTCTACGACTTCCTCGAGAAGCGCGCGGGCAAATGGGGCATCGTGCTGCGCCAGCCGATCTACGAGAAGGATCGCATGGACCCGGTGACGCCGGGCGCGGTGCCGGCGCTGGATCGCGCGCTGCTGGAGCAATTTCCCGTGGGGTATCGGCATCTCGCCTATCTGCAGACGCGCATCGGCTACACGGTGAAGCGCGACATGCCCGGGCTGAAGGGGCCGGAGGTCGAAGCGCTCTATGCGCGCGGCGCCGCGTGGCTGCGGGGCGAGGGGCTGTGATCATCGGCCCCTGCGTCGCCGGTGCCGCGCTCCGAACGGAACAGCTCTCGCCGAGGGGGCTGATCCGGCGGATCTCTGGGGCCGTTACCGAGCGGGTGAGTCTTTTCGGAGTGCCTAGCGGAATCAGCGCAAGTGCTTGAATCAGAAGGGATTGTCTGTCAGCCTTGTTCCTTGGAGCGGAACCGTCGTGCGGCTATTGTATACAGGATTGGCGGTTTTCCGCCGGGAGAAGGCGGAACTTGCGCCTCCTCCCTCGTTTGATGTATACAATGACCAGCTAGAAGTATACCGCCACGAGGACACGCCATGGCCGCTTCTTTTCCGATGAATGCCTGGTACGCCGCGGCCTGGGACGCCGAGGTCAAGCAGGCCCTGCTGCCGCGGACGATCTGCGGCAAGCACGTCGTGATGTTCCGCAAGGCCGACGGCACCATCGCCGCGCTCGAAGATGCCTGCTGGCACCGGCTGGTGCCGCTGTCCAAGGGCCGGCTGGAAGGCGACACCGTCGTTTGCGGCTATCACGGCTTGAAATTCAGCCCGCAGGGCCGCTGCACCTTCATGCCGTCGCAGGAGACCATCAACCCCTCGGCCTGCGTACGTGCCTATCCGGCGGTCGAGCGGCATCGGTTCATCTGGCTGTGGATGGGCGATCCGGCGCTGGCCGATCCGGCTGCCATTCCCGACATGCACTGGAATCACGATCCGGCCTGGGCCGGCGATGGCAAGACCATCCACGTCAAATGCGACTACCGGCTGGTGGTCGACAATCTGATGGACCTCACGCACGAGACCTTCGTGCACGGCTCGTCGATCGGCAACGACGCGGTGGCGGAAGCGCCGTTCGACGTCACCCATGGCGAGCGCACCGCGACCGTGACGCGCTGGATGCGCGGCATCGAGCCGCCGCCGTTCTGGGCGAAGCAGCTCGGCAAGCCCGGTCTGGTGGACCGCTGGCAGATCATCCGCTTCGAAGCGCCGTGCACGGTGACGATCGACGTCGGCGTCGCACCGGCCGGCACGGGCGCGCCGGAGGGCGACCGCTCGCAGGGCGTCAACGGCATGGTGCTCAACACCATCACGCCGGAGACCGACAAGACCTGCCACTATTTCTGGGCGTTCGCCCGCAACTACCAGCTCCCCGAGCAGCGGCTGACGACGGAGATCCGCGAGGGCGTGTCGGGCATCTTCCGCGAAGACGAGCTGATCCTGGAAGCGCAGCAGCGCGCGATGGACGAGAATCCGGGACGCGTGTTCTACAACCTCAACATCGATGCAGGCGCAATGTGGGCACGGCGGATCATCGATCGGATGATCGCGCGCGAAACGCCGCTGCGTGAAGCCGCGGAGTAGAATGGAATGGCCGAGCGTGACAGCGAGCGTTCGATCTCGCAGACCGTACGTGCGCAGCTCACCTTGCGCGACCTGATCCTCACCGGCGGCTTGCGCCCCGGCGAGCGCATCTCCGAGCTGCAGGCGGTGGAGGCCGCCGGCGTCTCGCGCACGCCGGTGCGCATGGCGTTGGTGCGGCTCGAGGAGGAGGGGCTGCTGGAGGCCATTCCGTCCGGCGGCTTCATGGTGAAATCGTTCTCCGAGCGCGACGTGCTCGACTCCATCGAGGTGCGCGGCACGATGGAAGGACTGGCGGCGCGGCTCGCCGCCGAGCGCGGCGTGTCCGTGCGCGACACCGAGCCGATGCGCGAGTGCCTCGCCCAGATCGACGAGCTGATCGCGCCGGCCGAGCTCTCGTTCGACGCGTTCTCGGCCTATGTGGCGCTGAACGCGCGCTTTCATGCCCTGCTGGCCGAACTGTCGCGCAGCCCGCCGGTGATCCGCCAGGTCGACCGCGCCAGCGCGCTGCCGTTCGCCTCGCCGAGCGGCTTCGTGATGGCGCAATCGGCGCTGCCGGAGGCGCGTCACATCCTGGTGGTCGCGCAGGAGCATCACCGCATCGTCATCGATGCGATCGAGAACCGCGAGGGCGCCCGCGCCGAGAGCATCATGCGCGAGCATGCCCGGCTGGCGGCCCGCAACCTGCGGCTCGCCGTGAAGGCGCGTGGTCCGATGGACCTGGTGCCTGCGGCGGTGCTGATCAAGACGCAGATCAACGGCTGAGGAGGCGATCATGCGTTTCCAGGACAATTGGTCGCCTGCGACCCTGGTCTCGACACGCGACCTTGCGCCGGGCATCCGCGAATTCATCCTGCGGCCCGACGGCTATGTCTGCGCGCCCTATCCGGTCGGCAGCCACATCAAGGTCGGCGTCCTCGCCGCCGGCCAGCCCGATGTCCGCTCCTATTCGCTGGTCGGCGAGGCGGACCCGCGTGGCTACCGGATCGCCGTGCGCTTCGCCGAGGATTCCCGCGGCGGGTCGCGCTATCTGTGGTCGCTGCAGCCCGGCGCCCGGCTGGATGTGGCGAGCCCGACCTCGCTGCTGCAGGTCGATTGGCAGCGTCCGCATTATTGTCTGGTCGCCGGCGGCATCGGCATCACGCCGCTGGTCGGAGCAGCGCACGCGTTGCTGCGCAAGACGCCGAACGTCTCGCTGCACTATGCGGTGCGATCGCGCGGTGATGCGGCCTATGTCGATGAGCTCGCGGCGCTGCTCGGCGACCGTCTCACGGTGTATGCCGCGGACCAGTCGCAGCGGCTGGACCTGTCCGATCTTTTTTCGAGTCTGCCGTCCGGAGCAGCCGTGCTGTTCTGCGGACCGATGCGGATGCTGGATGCCGCGCGCAGCGCGTGGGCGGCGTGCGGCCGCGTGCCGGCCGATCTCAGCTATGAAACGTTCGGATCGAGCGGCCGGCTGTCGACCGAGCCGTTCAAGGTCCGGCTGCGCGACAGCGGCGAGGAGATCGTTGTGCCGCGCGACCGCTCGATGCTCGACGTGCTGAATGCCGCCGGCCACGAGGTCATGGCGGATTGCCGGCGCGGCGAGTGCGGCGTCTGCGCGGTCGACGTGGTCGAAGTCGAGGGCGAGATCGATCATCGCGACGTGTTCTTCAGCGCCGAGCAGAAGCACGACAGCCGCAAGCTCTGCGCCTGCGTTTCCCGCGCCCACGGCGTGGTCACGATCGACACGCTGGAACGGGCCGACGCGCTGTGAGTGCGCTGCCGGCTACTTGTCGGCGAGGCTGACCGGCGTCGCCGACGGCGGCTTGCCTGAGGACTTCCGGCCGCTCTGCTGCGCTGCGACGGCGGCGCGTGCGGCCTTCAGACGTGCATCGGTCTCCTTGTCGGCCAACAGCGCGTCGGTGAGGTTCGCTTCGGCGGTGTACGCCGCCTCGGCCGCGGCCTTGGCCGCCGCGATGTTGGCTGCGGTGGGATTGGCCTTCGCCAGCGCCTCCGCCACGTCGCGGTCGGAAATGGCCTTCTCGTTGGCCGCCAGCGCCGCATCGAGATTGGCGTCGGCGACCGTCTCGGCAGCATCGGCAGCCGCCAACGTCGCCGCGGCGGGACTGAGCGGCGGTCGGGGGCGCAATGGTTTCGCTACCGCCTGCGGCTTGACGGCCTGAGCCTGGGGCGGGAGCGCGGGCCGAGAGGATGGTGGCAGTGCCGTTGGCTGCTGGATGGGAGGCGGCTGGAGCGATGGCATGGTCGGTACGAGCCCGATCGGCACCATCCGCGCAAACGAGCTGCGCGCGTCGCGCATCAGGCCGCCCATGATGTCGTCGAGCGGGTCGGCCATCGCGGTCCCGCTCGCCGCTGCGCCAGCAAGCATGCCGATCGCGGCGGCGACGTTCCTCGACGTGATGCAGACGGCCATCGGAGCCTCCCTCGCGACGAAATCGGGCCAGCCGACCCCCGGCGCTCACCGCCTGCCTTATTCCGGAAATGGGTTTGCAGGGTGGCGCCATCGTGGAGCGGTCGCGCCTGACATGCGCCGCATCTGCCACATTGGGCTTTCAGGCGAGCTCCTCGCGCACCCGCGCCGCCGCCGCGCACATCGCCTTCAATTTCCCGAAAGCGGTCGCACGCGGCAGATATTTCATGCCACAGTCCGGCGCCACGACCAGCCGCTCCGGCGCCACCACTTTGAGGCCGTTGCGGATGCGCTCGGCGACGACCGCGACCGGCTCGACCTCGGGATTGCCGAGATCGAGGACGCCTAGCACGATGGTCTTGGTCGAGAGATCCCTGAGAACGCCGAGGTCGAGCCGCGGCTGCGCCGCCTCGATAGCGATCTGCGCGGCGTGGCAATCGGCAAGCTCGGCCAGGAACGCATATCCGCTCGGTTTGCTGGAGCCCGGCACGATGGCGGCATAACCGAAGCAGACGTGAACGATGGTGGGCACCGTAATATGATCCAGAGCCCGGTTGATCGCTTTGACGGCATAGCGCCGCGCCGCCTGCGGATTGTTGCGGACCCAGGGCTCGTCGAGCTGGATGACGTCGGCGCCGGCGCGTTGCAGGTCGCGGGCCTCGGCATTGACGACCTCGGCGAAAGCCATGGCGAGTGCCTCGTCGTCGCCGTAGAAATCGTCCTGGGCCTGCTGGCTCAATGTGAACGGCCCGGGCAGCGTGATCTTGGCGGCACGCTTGGTGTTACGGCGGAGGAACTCCATGTCGCGCAGCTCGACCGGGTGCGTCCGCGTGATCGGACCGGCGACGCGCGGCACTGGCGTCTTGATCCCGGACGGCGAGATGATGATGGCGGGATTGTCGGCATCGACGCCGTCGAGCGCGGTCGCGAACCGATTGGAGTAGCTTTCGCGCCGGATCTCGCCATCCGATACGATGTCGATCCCCGCCTGTTCCATGTCGTGGATCGCGACGATGGTCGCATCGTCCTGAGCGTCGTCGAGCAGCGGCCGGGGAATGCGCCACATGCCCTGCATGCGAATGCGGGGAACGGACTTCGAGAGCATTGCGCGATCAACCAGCCAATCCGGCTGCGGGTAGCTTCCGACCACGGTGGTCGGCAGGAGATGTCGAGGCATATTCACGCAGTGGCCCTCCCGCGGGTCCGACGGTCATCTCGGCGCCAGAATACAACCTAGCGTTTTGTTCGTCTTCGGATCGTCATGGAAATAATTCGTATTTTCTGCAGTTTATCAGTTCATCATTCGTCACGAGGCGGCATCACCGATGCAACACATCCTGATCCTCAACTCCGGCTCATCCTCGATCAAGTTCGCCTTGTTCGAGGAAGATGCCGACCTTGTGGAGACCGTGTATGGCCAGATCGAAGGGCTTGGCAGTGCCGCGCCGCATCTCGAAGCGAAGCTGAGGGGCGCTCCGCTGGCCGATGAACGCCTCGATGCAGCGAGCGCCACCGATCACGAGGCGGCTCTCGGCGTCGTGCTCGAGGTACTGCAGCGCGCCATCGGGCGCACCGAAGTCGACGCCGTCGGTCATCGCGTCGTTCATGGCGGGCTCGCTTTCACGCAGCCGATCGTCGTCAATGACGATGTTCTGAATGACCTGCAGAAGCTCATTCCGCTGGCGCCGTTGCACCAGCCTCACAATCTCTCCGGTGTCCGCGCCGCCCATCGCGCCTTTCCTGGCGCCGTGCAGGTCGCATGTTTCGACACGGCGTTCCATCGTTCGCACCCCTGGGTCAATGATACCTATGCCTTGCCGCGTGAGTTCTACGACCAAGGCATCCGCCGCTACGGCTTTCACGGCCTATCCTATGAATACGTCGTTTCGCGATTGAAGGAGATCGCTCCGCTCGACGAGAAGGGCCGGGTGGTCGTGATGCATCTCGGCAACGGCGCCTCGATGTGTGCGATCCGGGATGGACAAAGCATCGGTTCGTCGATGGGCTTCACGGCACTCGACGGCCTGCCGATGGGCACGCGCTGCGGTCAGCTCGATCCTGGCGTCGTTCTCTATCTGCTTCAGGAGAAGCGCATGACGGCTGAGGCGGTCACCGATCTCCTCTACAATCATTCGGGCCTCAAAGGATTGTCGGGATTGTCGCAGGACATGCGCGAATTGGAGGCCGCCGGCACGCCGGAGGCGCGGCAGGCGATCGACTACTTCGTCGACCGCATCAGGCGCGAGCTCGGCGCCATGGCCGCGGTCCTCTCGGGCATCGACGCGGTCGTGTTCTGCGGCGGTATCGGCGAGCATGCATGGCACATTCGCCAGCGCGTCTGCCAAGGCTTCGAATGGCTCGGGATCGCGCTGGACGAGGACCGCAATCGCGCGAACCATTCCTTGATATCTTCGGATCGATCGCGGGTGCGCGTGCGCGTGGTCCACACCAATGAGGAAATGATGATCGCGCGGCACGCCGCGCGCCTGTTGAGGCCGCAATGACTGAGATGGCCGACCAGACCTGCTGATTTGCCGCTTGCATGTCCTTGCTTTTTGGTATCATCGAGGATGAAAGAACAACAAGGCCGGTGGGGAAGCGATGGAAGGCAGCGTGGTGTTGCGTGAGGCGGACAGTGAGTTCGACTACGTCGTGGTCGGTGCCGGCTCGGCCGGCTGCGTTCTCGCCAACAGGCTCAGCAGCGACGGCAAGCACACGGTGCTGCTGCTCGAGGCGGGTCCAAAGGACACCAACATCTGGATCCACGTCCCGCTCGGCTACGGCAAGCTATTCAAGGAAAAGACCGTCAACTGGATGTACCAGACCGAGCCGGAGCCCGGACTCGACGGCCGCTCCGTGTTCCAGCCGCGCGGCAAGGTGCTCGGTGGCTCCAGCTCGATCAACGGCCTGCTCTACGTGCGCGGCCAGCACGAGGATTACGACCGCTGGCGCCAGCGCGGCAATGTCGGCTGGGGCTATGACGACGTGCTGCCCTATTTCAAGCGGGCGGAAAATCAGTCCCGCGGCGCCAATGACTACCACGGCGTCGACGGCCCGCTGCCGGTGTCCGACTGGCGGCACGAGGACCCGTTGTCTGAAGCCTTCGTGAAAGCGGCGGTCGAGGCCGGGTTGCCCTTCAATGGCGACTTCAATGGTGCGAGCCAGGAGGGGGCGGGGTTCTTCCAGACGACGACCCGTCGCGGCCGCCGCGCCAGCAGCGCGGCCTCCTACCTGCGGCCGGCGCTCGGCCGCAGCAACCTCCACGTCGAGACCGACGCGCTGGCCCAGCGGATTTTGTTCGAGGGGCGCCGGGCCCGCGGCGTCACGTTCAGCCAGCGCGGCCGAATGCGGACGGCCCGCGCCCGCAAGGAGATCCTGGTGTCGAGCGGCGCCTACAACTCGCCGCAACTGCTGCAGCTGTCCGGGGTCGGTCCGGCCGAGCTGCTGAAGCAGCACGGCCTCGACGTGGTTCTTGATGCGCCCGGTGTCGGGAGTGACCTGCAGGACCATCTGCAGGTCCGCATCGTGATGCGCTGCAGCCAGCGCATCACACTCAACGACATCGTCAACAATCCGGTGCGCAAGGTGCTGGCTGGCGTACGCTATGCGGCCTTCCGCAACGGTCCGCTCACGATCGCTGCGGGTACGGCCGGCGCGTTCTTCAAGACCGATCCGCGGCTCGTGAGTCCGGACATCCAGATCCACTTCATCCCGTTCTCGACCGACAAGATGGGCGAGAAGTTGCACACCTTCTCCGGCTTCACCGCCTCGGTCTGCCAGCTCAGGCCCGAAAGTCGCGGTTCGCTGCGGATCAGGAGCGCGGATCCAACGGTGCCGCCGGAAATCCGCATCAATTATCTCGCCAGTGAAACCGACCGGCGGGCCAACATCGAGGGCCTCCGGATCCTGCGGAAAATCCTGGCGGCACCGGCGCTGAAGCCGTATGTCTCGGATGAAGCCTATCCCGGGTCCAAGATCGTGAGCGATGACGACATCCTGGCCTATTGCCGGCAGACCGGCAGCACGATCTACCATCCGACCTCGACCTGCCGGATGGGGACCGATGCTGCCGCCGTGGTCGATCAACGCCTGCGGGTGCGCGGCGTCGACGGCCTGCGCGTGGTCGATGCCTCGATCATGCCGGATCTGGTTTCGGGCAACACCAACGCGCCGGTCATCATGATCGCGGAGAAGGCCTCCGACATGATCTTGCAGGACGCGCGCTGACGCAGGAATGAGTTCGTGACACGTTTCCGGATCGGCACCCGCAAGAGCACGATGGCCTTGGCGCAGACGGAGGAGATCGCCCGTCGGCTGCAGGCGGCGATTCCGTCGCTCGACATCGAGATCGTCAAGTTCGAGACGACGGGCGATTCCGACCAGACCAGCAAGCTGCTCACCCACGGCGGCAAGGGTGGCGCGTTCGTGGCCGAGATCCGCCGTGCCATGCTGGACGGCCGGCTGCATGCAGCGATGCACTCGCTGAAGGACATGCCGGGCAATGAGGAAACCCCCGGCCTGGTGGTTGCCGCGCTGCTGTCGCGCGATCCGCCGGGCGACGTGCTGGTGCTGCGGCGCGGGCTGTCGCTGGACCAATTCCGCAACGATGGCGGCCGGGGCTTCAAGATCGGCACCAATGCCGTGCGCCGGGCCGCCTATGCGCGGCGGCTGTTTCCGCACGCCGAGCTGATCCATTTCCGCGGCGCGGCCGACACCCGCATCCGCAAGCTCGACAATGGCGAGCTGCAGCGGCTGCCGGATGGCGGCGCCGTGGGACCGGCCGATGCGCTGATCATGGCGCGCTCCGGGCTGGAGCGGGTCGGTCTTTCTGATCGCGCCTCGTACGACTTCCCCGTCGCCGACATGCTGCCGGCGGTCGGGCAGGGCATCGTCGCCGTCGAGTGCCCTGCCTCCGATTGGGAGACGCGGCGCATCCTGGCGACGATCGACGATGCAGCGGCGCGGACCTGCGCCGACGCAGAGCGCGAGGTGCTGTGGGTGCTCAACGGCCACTGCAACTCGCCGATCGCAGGATTTTCGACCATCGACGGCGGACAGCTGACGCTGACCGCCTCGGTGCTCGACGAGGACGGCGGCCGCTTCATTGAAGCACAGCGCTCTGCGCCGGCGGATCGTCCGCGCGAGCTCGGCCGCGCGGTCGGGCTCGAGCTTCTCGCCAACGGCGCGGCCGAGCTGATCGAGCGCAGTCGGCCGCGCTAGCAAGTCATCCCTTGTAGGCGCGCACCCGCGCCAGCATCTGCTCCACATGGGCGATCGGCGTCTCCGGCAGGATGCCGTGGCCGAGGTTGAAGATGTGCCTTCCACCGGAATAGCTCGCCAGCACGTCATCGACCGCCTGGTCGAGCGCCGCGCCCCCAGTGAGCAGCGCCAGCGGATCGAGATTGCCCTGCACCGCGACCTTGCTCTGCACCCGCTCGCGCACGAGGCCCGGCTCCGCCGTCCAGTCGATGCTGACGGCATCGATTCCGGTCTCGGCGACGTAGCCCGGCAGCAATGCACCGGCGCCGCGCGGAAAGCCGATGATCTTCGCATCCGGCCGCGCCTTGCGCACGCCCTCGACGATGCGTCGCGTCGGCGCGACGGACCAGCGCGCGAACTCGCGCGGCGACAGCACCCCGGCCCAGGTGTCGAAGATCTGCAGCGCGTCGGCTCCTGCCTCCAGCTGCTTCAAGAGATAGCCGATCGAGCTGTCGACCAGCGCGTCGATGATCGTGCCGAACGCCTCGGGATGGCGATAGGCCAGCAGCCGCGCCGGTGCTTGGTCGGGCGTGCCTTGGCCCGCGACCATGTAGGTCGCGACCGTCCACGGGGCGCCGCAAAAGCCGATCAGGGCGGTGCTCGGTGGCAGCTCGGCCCGCACCCGGCGCAGCGCCTCGAACACCGCTTGCAGCTTCGACAAATCTGCCTTCGCCGACAGCGTCGCGATCTTGTCCGGCGTATCGAGCGGGTCGAGCCGCGGGCCCTCGCCGACCTCGAAGCGGACGCCGCGGCCGAGCGCATGCGGGATCACCAGAATGTCGGAAAAGATGATCGCCGCATCGAAGCCGAAGCGCCGGATCGGCTGCAGCGTCACTTCAGCCGCGAGCTCGGGATTGAAGCAGAGGTCGAGAAAGCCGCCGGCCTTGGCGCGGACCTCGCGGTACTCCGGCAAATAGCGGCCGGCCTGCCGCATCATCCACACCGGAGGCACGCTCTGGCGCCGACCGGCCAGCACGTCGATGAAAGGCTTGTTCACGGCAGTCTCACTCACGCTCGGGCTCCGCAACCTTCGGGAACAGTTTACCGTCCGTGATACATGCCCACGCGGTTCCGGCCAAGGTCATATCGGCTCGGGAGTCGCCGGAGATGCGATCGTCCCCACAGTTGCGGGACGTCACATCGAGGGGAACACGTCCGTCGCCCCTGCGTTGTCGTTCCACAGGGAGATCGATCATGGCTGAGAAATTCAATCCCGCGCCGCACGACAAGCACGCGGTTGATCCGCGCGAAGCTGCGCGTCTCGACCGTGCGACTGCAACGCAGCTCGACAAGGGACTGATGGACACGTTTCCGGCATCGGATCCGGTGAGCCTGCAGCAGCCCTCGACGACCCGCGTGAAGGGCGATGACGTCGACCTGGACCATTCGCCATCGCTTTGGGAAAAGGTGCGATCGGTGTTCGTTCGCTGAACTAACAGGCTAAACGCCCGCCTCGAGCGTGGCGCCGCCGTTGTTTGTCCGTAGTAGTACGGGAGCGGCCGTAGTCTTACGGGTCGGTGCGGACGCCCTCGGACCAATCGCATTTCAGAGTTAAATAAGATGTCCATGGGACTCTCGCGGCGTCCGGAGAGTCCCGCGGAATGGACATTGGTGCGACCAGAGTTGATCGAAGCCGCCTGCCAATGTGGGCGGCTGGCGTGCTTGCGCTCGTGTCGGTCACGATTCTCGCTTACAGCGTATGGGGCGAATGGACTTCCCGACAGGCGGAGGTACGCAATGCCGAAACCGATCTCGGCAACCTCGCTCACTCGCTCACCCAGCACGTCGAGGATACCTTCGAGCTTGCGGATTCGCTGTTGCGCGGCGTCGTCGCCGCGCTCGAGACCGATGACGGCAAGCCCGGTGCGATCGCCCGACTGCAGACGATTCTGAAGACGAGGAAGGCCAATCTCGGCCGCATCCGGGGCATCTTCGCCTATGGCGAAAACGGCGACTGGCTTGCCACCACCGAGGACGTCACGCTCACCAACTACAACAATGCCGATCGCGACTACTTCGCACACCACAGGATTTCGGCCGATCGCTCGCTGCTGATCGGTCGTCCGGTGCAGAGCAGGGCCGGCGGTCAATGGGTCATCACCCTGTCGCGGCGCTGGAATCACGCGGATGGCCGGTTCGGCGGCGTCGTGCTGGCAACCATCGACGTTGCCTATTTTGCTCAGTTCTACCGTCAGTTTGCCGTCGGTCGTCAGGGCACGATCAGCCTGATGAGCCGTGACGGAGCCGTCCTCGCCGACAATGCGGAACCGGACCCGCAGACGCTTGGGCGCCCCATACCTGAAGCGATACCCTATCATCCGGCGTCGGGGCCGTTGCATTTCCGGCGGCTCGGCGAACCGTCCGAACGCATCGGGTTCTATCAGCACGCGCAGCGCTATCCGTTCCTCATTCTCGTGACGCGCACCGAGGCGGAGGTCCTGGCGGAATGGACGCGTGACGCGCTGGTCCGGCTGACGGTGCTGGTCTGTCTGGTTGCGCTGGTCATAGCGATCGGCATCTTCCTCGCGAAGCAGTTGCTGCAGCGGCAGCAGCTCGCCGCGGCGCTGGCGGCAAAGGAGGAGAACTTCAGGTTGCTCGCCGAAGGCTCCAGCGACATCGTGACGCGGATCGAGCTGGACGACTGCATCGGCTACGTTTCGCCGTCGACCATGCGCGTGCTGGGCTGGCACCCGTCGCAGCTCCTGGGCAAGCGCGCGCTGTCCGGTGTGCATCCGCTCGATCGCCCGCAACTGCAGGAGATCCTCGATCAGCTCAGGAGGGGCGCCGTCGACGAGGCGCGCGCCACCTATCGCATGCGTCGCCGCGACAAATCTGAGATCTGGGTCGAGACCACGATCCGCGCCACCCGTCAGCCGGATGGCGCGCTCGACGGCTTCGTCGCCGTCACCCGCGACGTGACGCAGCAGAAGACGCTGCAGGGCCGGCTCGAGACGCTGGCCATCGAGGACGGCCTCACCGGGCTCGCCAACCGCCGCCGGTTCGACGAGCGGCTGCTGGAGGAGTGGGGCAGGGCCTACCGCGACAAGGCTTCGCTGGCGCTGCTGATGATCGACATCGACCACTTCAAGGCCTTCAACGACGCCTATGGCCACCCGGCCGGCGACGAATGCCTGCACACCGTGGCCGGCATTCTGGCCGACGAGGCGCAGCGCAGCTCGGATCTGGCGGCCCGCTACGGCGGCGAGGAGTTCGCCGTCCTGCTGCCGAACACCGATGCCGGGGGCTGCGCCAGGCTCGGCGAGCGGATCAGGCGGGCACTGCACGAGGCCCGCATCGTCCACGATCACAACCCGGTGGGCATCGTCACCGCCAGCATCGGCGGCGCGGTGTGCCGGCCGGGCTTCGAGCGCTCCGCCGGCCCGGCCTCGCTGATCGAGGCGGCCGACCGCGCGCTCTATGCCGCCAAGGACGCCGGCCGCGACCGTCTGATCATGGCCGGCGAGGTGATCGATCTGCCCGCCGGCAAGGCGCCGGCGACCGTCCCGGCCTGAGATCGCCGCCCGCTCAGTAGTGCGGCGGAGGCTCATTGCGCGGCCCCTCGGCGTTGCCTTGCGCGTCCTCGAGCCGCTCGACCAGCAGGGCGATCCGCCGCTTCAGCGCGTCGATCTCGCGCCACTGCGCAGTGATGGTCTGGTTCAGCGTCTCGATCGTGTCGTCCTGGAAGGTGAGGCGCATCTCCAGCGTGTCGATCCGCTCGCCGAGCTCCGCGTTGGATGGCTCAGAACTGCTCATCGCGTGCGCCCTCCGGAACGGCCTTGATGGTGGCCTTGCTGTGCTCCCGCAGCCCGTGACCGAGCGCCACCCGGTCGTCGAACACGAAACAGCCGCCGCGCCAGCGGCTCTCGGATTCCGGGATCTCCTCGAGATACTTCAGGATGCCCCCCTTGAGGTGGTAGACCTCGGAAAAGCCGCGCGCCAGCAGCAGCGCGCTCGCCTTCTCGCAGCGGATGCCGCCGGTGCAGAACATCGCGATCCGCTTGTGCCTGGCAGGATCGAGTGCGCGTTCTGCAAAATCCTTGAACTGCCCGAAGCTCTGCAGGCCTGGATCGACCGCGCCTTCGAACGTCCCCATCGCCACCTCGAACGCATTCCGGGTGTCGAGCACGACGGTATCCGGCGCGGCGATCAGCGCGTTCCAATCGGCGGGACTGACATAGGTCCCGACCTGCCGGGTCGGATCGGCGGCGGGATCGCCGAGCGTCACGATCTCCCGCTTCAGCCGCACCTTGAGGCGCCGGAACGGCATGGCCGTGGCGCGCGAGTATTTCAGCTCCAGATTGTCCAGCCGGCCGGCGAACAGCGTTCCGTCGCGAAATGCGCCTACCAGGGCGGCAATTGCCGGCTCGGTCCCGGCCACGGTGCCGTTGATGCCCTCCTCGGCCAGCAGGACGCTGCCCCTGATGCCGCGCTCGGCGCAAAAGGCGTGGAGCGGCGCGCGCAGGTCGCGAAAATCCGGCAGGGTGACGAACTGATAGAAGGCGGCGACGGCGAGGGGCATGCGGCCGTTTACCAGCAGAGCTGACCATAGAAAAGCTGGTATCCCCGGGCATTGCCGAGCCTGGAAGGAATGTGCGATGTAGCCGGCCAGCACTGGTATTCCAACCACCACACGATCACGCAGCGAGCAACGATGAGAAGCTTCCACTTCCCAGGCAGGTCGACGGTCCACGCCCAGAACGGAATGATCGCGACATCGCACCCGCAGGCGGCGCTGGCCGGGATCGAGGTGCTGCGGGCCGGGGGCACCGCGGCCGACGCCGCGGTGGCAGCCTGCGCCCTGCTCGGCGTGATCGAGCCGCAATCGACCGGCATCGGCGGCGACTGCTTCGCCTTGGTACAGCCCAGGGGCGAAAGCCGGATCATGGCCTATAACGGCTCGGGTCGGGCGCCCGCCGCCGCGACCGTGGACTGGTACCTCGAGCGCAAGATCCATTCGGTCCCCCTGACCTCGGCCCATGCGGTGTCCGTCCCCGGCGCGATCGATGCCTGGGACCGCATCCTGCGCGACCACGGCCGGCTCGGGCTCGACCGGCTGCTGCAGCCCGCGATCCGCGCCGCGGAGGACGGCTATGTGGTGGCGCCGCGTGTCGCGTTCGACTGGAACAACCAGTTCGAGAAGCTCAAGAACGGCACCAACACCGCGCGCTACTTTCTGCCGCATGGCAAGGCGGCAGCGGTCGGTGACGTGATCCGCCAGCCGGAGCTGGCGCAGACCCTGCGCGTCATCGCCAAGGAGGGGGCGAAGGGCTTCTACACCGGTGCCGTCGCCGAGGACATGGTGCAGACCCTGCGCGGCATCGGCGGCCTGCACACCTTGGAGGATTTCGCCAACCACCAGACCGAGGTGACCTCGCCGATCGGCACCACCTACAAGGATTACGACGTCTGGCAGTGCCCGCCCAACGGTCCGGGCATCACCATGCTGGTGATGCTCAACATCCTCTCGCGCTTCGACCTCACGCGCATCGATCCGCTCAGCGTCGAGCGCTTCCACCTCGAGGCCGAGGCCGCCCGTATCGCCTACATGATGCGCGAGCAGCACATCGGCGATCCCGCGCACATGACGACCGAGGTCGCGAGCATCCTCGCCAAGGAGTTCGCCGACGAGTACATCTCGCAGATCAGCCTCGACAAGCTGCTCGACCTGCCGAACGTCGCGCCGCCGATGAATCCGGAGACCGTCTACATCACGGTCGTCGACCGCGACCGCAACGTCTGCTCCTTCATCAACTCGATCGCGCATTCGTTCGGCTCGGCGATCGTCTCCAACGAGACCGGCGTGCTGCTGCAGAACCGCGCCGGCGGCTTCCGCATCCAGCCGGGCCATCCGAACTGCATCGGCCCGGGCAAGCGTCCGCTGCACACGATCATTCCGGCGCTCGCCACCAAGGCGGGCCGCGCCCAGATGTCGTTCGGCGTCATGGGCGGCCAGTATCAGCCGGTCGGCCAGACCCACGTTCTGACCAACATCCTCGACTACGGCTGCGACGTGCAGGAAGCGATCGATATGGCCAGGGGTCTGCATTACGAGGGCGTCTATCAGCTCGAGGACGGCGTGCCGGCCGAGGTGGTCGAGGGCTTGCAGAAGATCGGCCACAAGACCACCAAGGTGGTGTCGCCGCTCGGCGGCGGTCAGGCGATCTGGATCGACTGGGACAAGGGCACGCTCACCGGCGGCTCCGACCCGCGCAAGGACGGCTGCGCGCTGGGGTATTGAGGCGGCGCCATTCGTCATCGCGAGCGCAGCGACGCGATCCAGAGCCGTGGCTGTCACTCTGGATTGCTTCGTCGCTTCGCTCCTCGCAATGACGATGGTGGCTACGCAAGCTGCATCCACACACACCACTGTCGTCCCGGCCTTGCGCCGGGACCCATGACCCCAGGCAGTGGTTTGAGGCAGGCCAGCCGTTAGTTCTTCGCACGTCACGTCCGCCGCGGCGTATGGGTCCGGATCGGCGCCGCGACACGCGGCGCGCGTCACGGCTTGTCCGGGACGACGGCGGTGGACGGGGGCGGATACACGGCTCAAACAACGATCGACACATGGTCTCGTTCTCGCGGCACGGACGCCCGAGGTCTGCGATCAGTTCGTCCCTCTCGAAAGGCAGAGGGCGCAGGGAATGCCGGGTGAAGGCCTCACCCATGGCCCGCCTGCGAAAAAAATGCAGGCGGCAGGTACCACAGGCAAAGCCGATTCAACCGGCATTCCCTGCGCGACGGTCTTCACGCTTATACGCAGTCTCCCTGGTGCGCCGGGCTTGTTGGCCACCATTGCGACAATGCGCTTGCGCGCACTGCGCGTGATACCAGCATCGGGGTATCAGGACGCTGCGACTTCACGTCCGCGAGCTGCCGTTCGTCCGCGCATCCGAAAATGCGCTGCGGCTTCATCGCGGCCATCGCTCCCCGCCTCGCGTGTCGTGACGATCGCGCGCAACGCCCCTCCGCAATGAGGCGGGATGCGCGGAGATAATCATGATTTCCGATTATTGGCAAGAGGATTATTTTTTTCGGAAACAGGTGCCGGGCTGGTCAGCCGCTCCCGCATGAGCTAAACCGCGGCTCCCGTGAACGAGCAGAGGCGGTCTGGAGCATGCGGCGTCCGATGAACAGAAGAGTTGCGCTGATGGCGGCGGCATCGGCCGCGGCCGGTGTCTTGCTGGGCTCCCGCGCGGTCTCGGCACAGACCAGTTCCGCCAAACCCACAGGAAAGACCATGACCACTCCCTCCGGACTGCAGATCATCGACACCAAGGAAGGCACCGGCGCCACGCCGACGCGCGGTCAGACCTGCGTGATGCATTATACGGGCTGGCTCTATGAGAACGGCCAGAAGGGCAAGAAATTCGACTCGTCGGTGGATCGCAACGAGCCGTTCGAATTCCCGATCGGCATGAAGCGCGTGATCGCCGGCTGGGACGAGGGCGTCGCCACCATGAAGGTCGGCGGCAAGCGTACCCTGATCATTCCGCCCGAGCTGGGCTACGGCGCCCGCGGCGCCGGCGGCGTGATTCCGCCGAACGCGACGCTGATGTTCGACGTCGAACTGCTCGGCGTGAAGTAGAGACGCTGCCTTCGCCCGCTCTCATCACGAGCCGAGTTGATGCAAAGGCTCTCACCGCCGTCATTGCGAGGAGCCGCAGGCGACGAAGCAATCCAGTGTCCGGTCGGGGACTCTGGATCGCGTCGCTTCGCTTGCGATGACGGACGTAAGCATGAGCTATTTCTCGGACGTGATATAAAACGAAAGGATCGGCCCACGAGGAGCCGATCCTTTTAGTTTCTATTGAGCTTCATCGCGCTACCTCAGCGGTCGCGCCGATCCTGCTCAGAGGTTCTTGTTGGCGGCGCCGGCGGCAGTGTTCACCGCGTCCTTGGTCGCCTGCTTGGCATCGCCCAGCGCCTGCTGGCCCTTGCCCTTGATCTCCTGCACGGCACCCTCGCCCTGCAGGCGCTCGGAGCCGGTGGCTTCGCCGATGCCCTGCTTGGCCTTGCCGATGGTCTCGTTGGCGACGCCCTTGATCTTGTCGGTGGTGGCACCCATGATTTCGTCCTCCGTTGTTCGTGTGAACTCCACCGATCCAACGCACGCAATGCAGAAAGGTTCGCGCGGAACTGCGAATAGCTTCGCTGCGGCATTTCGGCTAAGAACGGTTGGTTCCCTCGAACCGACGAAATCCCGAGAAGAAATCATGTCAGGCTCTCACGATCACGCGCACGGCCATTCCCACGATCACGGCGACGAGCGCTGGAAGCACGACGGCGTCCGCGTCATTCCGGGCAATCAGCTCGATTCCAACGTGCCGTCGACGCCGGGCATGGACCGCAAGGCGGCGATCAACTTCGCGCGCGTCGGAGCGCAGAAATTGTGGGCGGGCACGGTCACGATCAGGCCTGACGCCAAGACCGGGGCGCATCATCACGGCCATCTCGAGAGCGTGATCTACGTCGTGAAAGGCAAGGCGCGGATGCGCTGGGGCGATCGGCTGCAGTTCACCGCGGAGGCCGGTCCCGGCGATTTCATCTTCGTGCCGCCCTATGTGCCGCACCAGGAGATCAATGCGAGCCCGGACGAAGTGCTCGAATGCGTGCTGGTGCGCAGCGACGGCGAGGCGGTCGCGATCAACATCGACATCGAGCCGGTCGAGAAGCCCGAGACGGTGCTGTGGATCGACCCGGTGCACCGCGATCCTGCCGAATCGAAGTCGTAGCCATCAAGGAAATGGCGGAGCCGTCTCGCGACGGCTCCGCCGGGCAGGGAGCGGCTATACCGCCTTCCCTCTCACACGCGAAGCAGGGGCGACTGTCGCGCGTGTGTCTCGCTGGTCGTTGCACCCGAGCCGTTGTTCGGATGAATGCTGATCAGGCCGCCTCGTTGGCGCGGCGCCAGCTTCCGAGCCTGGCGGTTGTTCAGGATGTGGCTGACCAAAGTGGTCTTCCCAGCCCCGAGGAAGCCGGACAAGACCGTGACGGGGAGTTTGCGCATCGAGATCGAACAGCCTCTTCAGGGGAAAGGGTCGGTGCCGGCGGGCGGGCATGCGGCCTCTTTATGCAATGTTATAACGTAACATCATCTGAAACGGGAGAGGGTGTCAAGGGGAGAGAGTGGCGACGAAGGCGTGAGTGGGCGGGCTCGCGGCCGCTTGGGGAGTCGGCAGAGGCGGCGGCCGAGACGCAGGGCTCGAGCGGCTCTGGTGAGCTGGTGAAGCCCTTGCAGTGCTGAAACGACGCTGCAGCCGCCAGCGACACCGCGTTCCCTCTGCCGTGAAGAACGCGGAGAGGGAAGCAGTATCGGTGGCGGGATGCAGCTCCGTTTCATCTCCTAAAAGAGGAGCTGATATCTTTTCGTGTAGCCGGGTCGTCAGTCCCTGCGACAAGCTACTGAAACAGCACTCACGAGAATTGGCTCAGCTATGGCACCTACCTCGACAGGAACGCCGTGCCGGCCGGACCACTGGCCGCCGACATCGACAGTGCGCCGGGCGCGATCGCCCAGTTGGTCTGGTTCAGGATCAGCGTGTTGAACACCATCGTGACGCTGTTGCTGCTCATGGTCGAGACCGAGTTGATGGTGACGTTGCGGCTCGGCAGATACATCAGGCCGGTGTAGGACGAGCTGCTGGTGCCGTTGATCGGCAGGTTCGTCGTCGACAGGCCGCTCGGCTCGTACATCAGGATATTGGCGTAGGTGCCGCTGGTCGGCGCCGACAGCGTCGCATTGACGTTGCCGTTGAAGGTGAGCGTCGCGTTCTGGTCGACGAGGTAGAAGGTGACGCCGCTGCCGGTGACCGTCCACCCCGAGTTGAAGGTCATCGCGCCGCCCTTGATGATGTAGAGGCCCGGATTGAGCGTCAGCGTGCCGGAGCCGTTGAAATTGGTCGCGCCGCAATAGACGCCGGGATTGAGGGTGACCGAGCCGGGATCATAGACTTTGTTGTTGGTGGTGCACGCGCCCACCGTGACGGCGGGCAGCTTGCCGGCAAATGGGTCGGAGATCGCCGCGCAGCCAGTCTCGGCCGGCGGAGTGACGCCGCCGTTCTTGGTGATGTTGGTGCCCTTGATGCAGATGCGCTTGACGTTGAGCGTGGCGTTGAACATCGCGGCCGGGCTCTGCGTCGACAGCACGTGGATCTCGCAGCTCGGCGCATTGAGCTGGGCCCCGGAATTCACCAGCAATGATTGCGCGTTGATGGTGCTGACCAGCAGGATGCAGACGGGCGACGTGGTCTGCGCGCCGGCCTTGGCCGTTGCGGACGCCGTCACGCCGAGCGACGTCGTGCCCATCACGTTGAGGAACGAGGTCTTCACCGAGGTCGTCGCAGTGCCCGACAGCGAGCCGTCGCTGTTGGGCGTGAAGGTCGCCGTTGTGCCGGTGCCGAACCGGCCTCTGAAGCTGCCCGAGAACACCGCGCTCGCGGTCGACACCTGCTGCGCGCTCGCCTGGGTCACGCCGGCGAGGACCGCGGCGTCGACCGACTTCTGCAACTGCGCCCTGGTGTCGCTCGACTTGGCGAAATCGACCGCGGCGCCGACCGACACCAGGATCGGGATGATGGTGATGGCGAAGATCATGCTGATCTGGCCGTCCTTCGCGCGGCCAAATCTCCATGCCAGATCGCGAAGAGTCTTCGACGAAATCGATGCGGTCATGTGCGACGCTTCCTGCTGATGGCTGTCCGAGGCTCGATGCCGGCGGATGCGAGCCCCTGCTGCAAAGGAAGTGGCGGTCAGACGTTACCGCATGCTGAATCCGGTTCCGTAAAGGAAACCGGCAGCGGAGTAGCGGAAGCGGAAGGTTATCAGGCCGTTTGCCGGATCATCGACAGGTGCCCGTTCGCACCACTCATTGGTAGCAGTCGCGCGAATTGCCTGTATTTGGCGGTGACGGCTTGTGAGTTGCAAGCGGTCGGATTGCGCCCGCCGGTGGATGTCGCGCTAACGAGGCGAACGCCAGATCCGGGGCGAGAGAACGCGGCTGCACACCAATGCGTAGAGCGCGGTCACCAGGATGACGGTGAGATTGACCATGACCGCGTTGAGCGCGCTCGGCAGCCCGACTCGCAGGATGTCGGCGAACAGCCGGCCCTGGTGCACCCGCCAGGGGCCAGCGCCAGCCGCTAATAATGGACGCGCAGGCCGATGCCGCCGTGGATGGTGTTGCCGACCGGCTGCGGGCCGAGCGTGCCGTTGACGAACAGATCGGCGATCCAGCCCTGCGGCAGGCGGAAGCCGAGCCGGCCGCCATATTCGAACCAGCCCTGGTTGCCCATGGTCGGCGTCACCGTGCCGTTGCCGGTGACGGTGGCGACGATGCCGGAGCTGGTCGCGAACGACTGGACGTAGCCGCCATTGATGTTGGCCTCGATGCTCGTGCCGAACAGGTGGGTCCACTGGCCACCGACCTTGACCAGGCTGGTGCGGTCGGTGCCGCCGGCGATCGTCGCATCGAACGGGTTGAAGGCCACCGCGGGATCGCGATAGCCGGCGACGTGCTGCCACAACTGCCACAGCTCGACCGATGCCGCGAGCTCGTCGCGCGGCGAGAGCCGGCTGATCCAGCCGGCGCGGCCGTAGACCGCGTAGTTCGATGCCGTGGTGGTGCCGTCCACCGTGACGTTGCCGAGGCTCGTTGCATAGCTCCGGCCGTAGCGCACGCGCTCATAGGGCGTCAGGATCGTGCCGACGTCGAAGAACGGCCGCGACGAGCCCCAGTCGACGAAGTCGTAGCGCAGTGCGAAGGCGCCGATCGGCGCCGACGTCACGTGGTAGCCGTTCTCGTCGTAGTGCGTGTAGGCGAGGCCCGCGAGCAGCGCCAGATTGTTTGTGAGCTGCTTGCGGCCATGGATGCCGGCCGAGAACGAGCCGGCCGAGCCGAATGCGCTAATGCAGTCGTTGCAGTTGACCTGCTCGTTGACGCCGAGCAGCACCAGCCCGAGCACGCGGTTGGTGATCATCTGGTTGAAGCGCTGGTCGGCGAGGCCGTTGATCGCGTTCGCGCTGTTTCCCGCGCCGGTGGGCGACGGCGACGGGGTCGGCGAGATCGAGGGAGAGGGCGTCGGTGTCGGACTTGAGGTCGATGTCGGCGTGGCCGACGGCGTCGGCGTCGCGGTGGGCGAGGAGGTCGGCGACGGCGACGGGCTGGGGCACGGCGCCGCCGCGAAATTGTCCACCCCGCAACTGCTCTGCGCGGCGGCCGGCGCGGCTTGCAGCGCAAGCGCGAGCAGCCCGCCGGCGATGGCGGTCATCAGGAGAGCAAGCTGACCGCGGTGCGTTCTCATCGTCATCGCCCGCACAGGATGCCGGTGAAGTCCCGCGGCGGCGCATTGCTGGCGAGATCGGTGACCGTGCAAAGGCCGGATGTCGACGCGCAGGTCGCGGCAAAACTCCAGGACGGATTGCTGGTCTTCTTGATCGCGCTTCGGCCGTTGCCGGTCGCGGTGATGATCGCGGTGTCGCCCGGCTGCGTCAGCTCGAGGCATTGGAAGGTGAGGGTGCAGACCCGCGAAGCGCCTTCCTGCAGCACGACCATGGTCTGGCCGCGCTGCGAGCGGATGTCGAGGATGGTGCCGCGCACGCCGATGGTCGCGAGCGGCGTGTTGATCTTGTAGGCGGTTTTCTCGGAATGGCCGGTGACGAAGCGGAACGCGCCGGTGCCGAGCCGGATCGCGATATCGCGATAGCTGGTCTCGTCGTTGAAGACGGTGCGGTCGAGCGTCAGGGTGGCGTTGGCGCCGAGCGAGAGATTGGTGCTGTCGATCATGACGAGCCGCGCGGCGCTGTCATTGCCGGTGCGCACCGTCTCGTTGCGCACGACGCCGTCGCCGACATTGATCGGACTGCTCGACGCGCCTGCCACGCGCAGCACGTCCTTCTGCACCAGCACGGCCTCGCCGATGCGGCCGTCGGCGCTTGCCCCGCCCGCCAAGCCCAGCAGGGCGGCGGCCGAGATTGCAGCGACACAGGCTCGGCGACGCTGATTCATATCCACACCGAAGATTGTTCCTTGCCCAATCTAGCCGAAGACGGCGCGCGGGGTTGTTGTAAAATAGGCACAAGTTTGCCTCGATGACCGTTCGGTGGTTAGTTGCCGCCACCGTGAGATCAGTTCAACGCGGAGGCCCATGAAGGTATCTGCTGCTCGCCGCGATGACGACGAAGAGGACGGCGAGGTTGCGCAGGATGGCGCTCTGTCGGTCCGCCGCTGTGTGATGACGGCATTGCTGATCTTCGCGATCGCGCACGTCGTGCTGATGATCGGGCTCGCCTCGCCGCCGAAATTCGTCTTCGACGAGGTGCATTACGTGCCGGCGGCGCGGCAGATGCTGGGACTGGCGCCGGCGACGCCGCAGCTCAACCCGATGCATCCGCCGCTCGCCAAGGAGCTGATTGCGCTGTCGATCAGGACGTTCGGCGATAACGCCTTCGCATGGCGCTATCCCGGTACCGTGCTCGGCGGGCTCGCCGTGGCCGCGATCTATCTATGCGGCCTGGCGCTGTTCGCGGCGCAATGGCCTGCCATTGCGGCGGCGCTGCTCGCGGCCTTCAACCAGATGCTGTTCGTGCAGGCGCGCATCGCGATGCTCGACATCGGCGCGCTCGCCTTCAGCCTGCTCGGGATCGCGGCCTTTCTGTTTTCGTTCCGGCAGCGCCGGCCGCAGGTCGTGTTCGCGCTGGCGGGCGCGCTGTTCGGCCTTGCGATCGCCTGCAAATGGAGCGGGCTGTTTCCGCTGCTGACGGCGCTTCTCATCGTCGGTCTCATCAAGCTGTTGCAGCATTGGCAGACCTCGTTCGGTGATGGCGAGCCGACCGACTGGTATCGGCCCGAGCAATGGCCGCAACTGAGCTGGCCGCAGATCGTGCTGTGCCTCGTCGCGATGCCCACCGTCTGCTATCTCGCGACCTTCGTCCCGCTGCACGGCCTGTCCGTCGTGGGCATCTTCGAGGCGCAGCGGCGCATCTTTGACGACAGCGTCACCACGGCGATCGCCGGCCACACCTATATGAGCGCGTGGCCGACCTGGCCGCTGCTGGTCCGTCCGGTCTGGTTCCTGTTCGACAAGACGAGCGACACCGACATCGCCGCGGTGGTGCTGCTCGGCAATCCGCTGGTGCTGTGGCCGGCGCTTGCGGCGATCGCGATCTGCGTCCGGGATTTCATCGCGACGCGCAGCGCGACGGCGTTCCTGATCCTGGCGTTCTATCTCGGCTGCTATCTGCCATGGGCGCTGCTGCCGCGCGCGCTGAGCTTCATCTACTACTACCTGCCGTCGGCGACGCTGGCGAGCCTCGCGCTCGTCCATGTGCTGACCCGCTGGCCGCGCTGGGTGCTGTTGAGCTATGTCGCCGTCGCGATCCTGGGCTTCGTCGCGATGCTGCCGGTCAGCGCCGCCTTCATCGGCACGACGATGCAGACCTTCACCCGGTTGATGCTGTTCCAGAGCTGGATCTGAAGCCGGACAAAAAGCGCCCCGCCCGCCAGGGACCGTGGGCAGGCGGGGCGATGCGCGGCGGAGCGCTCACTTCGCCGCGGTTTTGGTGTCCATGTTGACGACCTGGACCCGCCGGTTGAGCGGATCGGCCGGGTTGGCCGCGTCCTTGAGCTTGGTCTTGCCATAGCCGACCGTGACGAGGTCCTGGCCGGGGAGGGCGAACTTCTCGACCAGATAGCGCTTGATGGTGTCGGCACGGCGCTCGGAGAGATCCTGGTTGAAGCCGTCGCTGCCGATGCCGTCGGTATGGCCGGCGACCACGAAGGTCGAGCCCTTCAGGTTCGGATCGGACAGCGCCTTGCCGAGCTCCTGCACGGCCGGCATCGAGGCCTTGCTGATCTCGGCCGAGTTGTAGTCGAACTGGATCTCGAGATCGATCTTGGGCTTGGTGGCCGCGATCTCGGCAATCTGCTCGCGCTCGCCGAGCGACAGCGAGCGGGTCTTGCGGTTGCGCATGCTGTCGATGAAGGCCGCTTGCTTCGCCTGCGCTGCCGCGTCGGCCTGCGGAGTCGCCTGCGGTCCGACCGAAATGCCGCGCGTCACGGCCTTCGGCTTCAGCGCGTTGAGGATCTTGTCGGCCGATACGGCCTCGCCGGCGAGCGCGGTGCCTGCACCGATCGCCAGCATGGCGGAGAACGCCGCCGCCTGAACTGCAAAGCGTCCAAAATATGGGGTCATCGTCGTTATCCTCGGGTCGTCATGCCCTATGGCCATTGGATGCGTGAACGATAGAACGGGTTCAAAGCATCAAATGTGATCGACGTCACGTTGCCGGACCGGGCGGCGCTTGAGGGGCGAAGCGAGTGGTCCGCGGGATGCGCCGCGCGCTGCCGCAAAGCGATCGGCAGGTGGCCGGTCCGCGAACAACAAATCGGCCAGATGCGGTTCTACCGGATAGCGCTCGCCGGGAAAAAATCGCAAACCTGAGGGACGCGAACGGCGAGTGGATTCGTAGTCAAAGAAACGCGAACAGAAAAGCAAAGCCGTGTTCAACCCATCGCACAGGCGCGACTATCAGCCCCATCGGGCAAGCAGTCAGGATCAGACGGGATCAGTGGGTTCCATGTCGACGCTGATCGGAGCTGGCATCATAGCGGCATCGATCCTGCTGTCGACGCTGATCACTGCGGTCGGCAACCGCTATGTCGGCCTGGAAAGTCCCTCCGAGGATACGGCCTGGCTGGTCGACCGCCTGACCGGCCGCATCTACAAGTGCCGTGCGCCGGATCCCGGCCGCGCCAGCTGCAAGGCCGAGATCGCCACCGGCAGCATTCCGGACAAGTCCAAGCCTTGAGGTTCCGCTAGGGGATCTCGCCGGCCTGATTTGCCGTTGCGGGAGCGGGCGCGAATCTCGCACCATTGCGCGGCATGCCCGCCGTTTCCACGCCCATCCCGCTCCCCAAGCCGCAGGCGCGCCGCATCTGGCTGCGCGCGCAGCGGCTCGATGCCGAGGCGCCGTTCGGCGCGGGCCCCGAGGCGGTCGCCGCCGCCATAGCCCATCTCGGCTATGTGCAGATCGACACCATCAACGTCATCGAGCGCTGCCATCACCACATCCTGTTCAGCCGCATTCCCGCCTATCGCCGCGCCGATCTCAGGCAGGCGCAGAGCACCGACAAGACCGTCTTCGAATATTGGGCCCACGCGCTGTCCTATATTCCGGTGCAGGACTTCCGCTACTTCGTCCCGGCGATGCGCCGCCACCGCCGCGAGGGCCATCGCTGGCTCACGACCGTGAAGCCTGAGGATACGCGCAAGGTCATGCGGCTGATCCGCCAAGGCGGCGCGCTGACGATCCGCGACATCGACGACGACGTTCTGCGCGAGAAGGACCACGCCTGGGCCAGCCGCAAGCCGTCGAAGCGCGCGCTGCAGCTCGGCTTCTACGAGGGCGTGCTGACGGTGTCGGGCCGCGACGGCATGCTCAAGACCTACGACCTCACCACCCGGCATTTCGGCTGGGAACGGCTGCCGAAGGGCGCCAATGATCGCGAGATCGCAACCTATCTGCTCGACCGCGGCCTGCGCGCCCAAGGCGTCGTCAGCCTCGATTCGCTCTGCCATCTCAATGCGCCAAGCAAGGCCGCGGTGCGCCGGGTCATCGATGCCAGGGTCCGGCGCGGCGAGCTGCTGCCGGTGACGGCGGAGGGCGCCGGCAAGCAGGAGCACTGGATCACGCCTGCTGCATTGGCAGCGCCGATCGAGATCGATCCGGCGCGCGTGCACATTCTGTCGCCGTTCGATCCGCTGATCATCCAGCGCAAGCGGACGCAGGCGATCTTCGACTACGATCATCGCTTCGAGGCCTATGTCCCGAAGGACAAGCGCCTGTTCGGCTATTTCGCGCTGCCCGTCCTGGTCGGCGACGAGATCGTCGCCGCGCTCGACCTCAAGACCGACCGCCAGAACGGCAAGCTCCTGATGCAGAAATGGAGCTGGGTCGGCCAGGGCAAGGCCGCGCGTGGCGAGCGGCGCAAGGCGCTGAAGCGGGTGATCGAGGATGAGCTGCACCGGTTCCAGAAGTTTCAGCTTGGAGATTGAGGCCGGGAGCAACGGGTCCGTTTTCGCTTGAATTGGGAATGATTGTTTCCTATTATCCGGCCATGATGAAGTCTCCGAAGGATGCCGTCGAGCGCCGTGGGCCTGGCCGGCCGCGCGAGTTTGACATGGATACCGCCTTGAGCAGGGCGCTGGTGGTCTTCAGCGAGCGCGGCTACCACGCGGCATCGCTGGCCGAGCTACGCGTCGCGATGAAGCTCGCGACGGGAAGTCTCTACAAGGCGTTCCAGGACAAGCGCGCGATCTTCCTCGCGACACTCGATTACTACATCGCGCGGCGTGACCGACAGGTGCGCGAACGTCTCGATGCGCAGCACAGCGGCCGCGACAAGCTGCGGGCCTTGCTGCAGTTCTATGCCGAGTCCGCCAGTGACGGCGAGGGCCGGCGCGGTTGCATGGTCGTCACCAGCGCGGCGGAGCTCGCCAGCCTCGACGCCGAGTCCGTGGCGAAGGTCCGGGGCGCACTGCGCCGCGTCGAGGCGCTGTTGCGCGACTTGATCAGGCTCGGGCAAGCCGATGGATCCATCCGGCCGGGGCTCGATGCCGACGTCGTCGCCGGCGCTCTGTTCTGCATGATCCAGGGCTTGCGCGTGGTCGGCAAGACCGGGCGCGGCAAGAGCGAGATGATGGCTGTCGCGAGCCAGGCCGATGCCCTGCTCGGTTGAGCTTTCGTTTAAATAGGAAACAATCGTTCTATAAAGGAGAAACATCATGCGTCATCAGTCGAACGTGACAGCCGAAGCCGACGCCTCGCGGGTCGTCGCGGCGGAGCCGCTGTCTCGGGCGGAAGCGTCGCTGCCCGGCTTCGAGCATCGGTTCGAGACCATCGACGGCACCCGGCTGCACTATGTCAGCGGTGGCCGGCCTGATGGCGAGATCGTCGTGCTGCTCGCCGGCTTTCCCGAGAGCTGGTTCGCCTGGCGCAGGGTCATGCCGCTGCTCGCGCCGCGCTATCGGGTGATCGCGGTGGACCTCCCGGGGCAGGGCGACTCGGACCGGCCGGCGGACGGCTATGATACGCAGACCCTGGCCACGGCGGTGCATCGACTGCTGCAACGGCTCGGCGCCACGCGCTATCATCTCGCGGCCCACGACATCGGCGCATGGGTGGCCTATCCCTATGCGCTGCTGTTCGAGGCTGAACTGCGCAGCCTGGCCCTGCTCGATGCCGGCATTCCCGGCGTTACCTTGCCCGACGCACTGCCATTCGCGCCGGAACGCGCGTGGCGGACTTGGCACTTTGCGTTTCATGGTCTCGCTGAGCTTCCGGAGTTTCTGATCCAAGGGCGCGAACGCGACTATCTCAGTTGGTTCCTGCGTCGAAAGGCGGCCAATCCCCAGACGTTCCTGGAGAGCGACCTCGATGAGTATGGCCGCGTGCTGACCAAGGCCGGCGGCCTGCGCGCCGGGCTGGCCTATTATCGTTCTGCTGCGCTGTCGGCGCGCCAGAACCGGGAGCTGAATGCCAGGGGCAGGCTGAAGCCGCCGCTGCTGGCCATCGGCTCCGACCAGGGCTCGATCGTGGACATGGCGGCGCCGCTCAGGGAGTTTGCCCACCATGTCGAAGGCATCACCATCGCCTGCTGCGGCCACTACATTCCGGAAGAACAGCCGGCCGTTCTGGCCGAGGAGCTCGACGCCTTCTTCAGCCGCGTTGCGGCCGGGCCGAATTGAGCGTCTCGACGCTGCGGGTCGACCTGCCGTTCAAGTGATGCGCATCGTCCTTTCCTGCCGGCGCACCTACGGCAATGCGCGGCGCATCGCCGCGCGATCGACGGCGATGCCGAGCAGTATGCCGGCGGCATAGACGACGATGTTCCAGAGCGAGAAGATGCGGCCGAGCAGCAGCGCACCTGCAAGCGTCAGGCGGAAGCCGTCGAGCCACGGCGTGTGGACCAGACGGCTGGCCTCGACGATCACGGTGACGGCGAGCGCCAGCCCGCCGATCTGCCACGGTGACATCCGCGGCAGCAGCGCGACGAGCAGCATGTAAACCATCGTCGCCCAGAGGAGGGAGCCGCCATACTTGACGATGAAGGCGGGCGCTCCGAGGCCGAGACCGGCGAAGCGCAGTGCGAGCCCGAGCGCGATCATGATCAGTGCCGTCGCAAACGCCATCGCGGCGCGGCGGCGCTTGCCGGCGCGCGGCGGCCACCAGGAGGATAGCGGCGTCATGCGCGCGCCGCGCCCCCGCGATGCGCCGACGGGCTGTGGGATGTCAGGTTTTCCGATTGACTTGCCACGACCGATGCTCAACACCGCCTTCAACTATCAATGTCCAGAAAGCTCCCGGGAGGAGATCGATGAGTCCGTCCGCCACCACTCCGGCCGCACCTGGCCGCTCCGACATCGAGGCCGCGACCATCCGCGCGATCTCCTGGCGGCTGATTCCCTTTCTGGTGCTGGCCTATTTCTTCTCCTATCTGGATCGCGTCAATCTCGGCTTCGCCGCGCTGACCATGAACGCGGAGCTGAAATTCTCGCCGCTGGTGTTCGCCTGGGGCGCGGGCATCTTCTTCATCGGCTATTTCATCTTCGAGGTGCCGAGCAATCTCGCGCTGGAGAAGTTCGGCGCCAGCCGCTGGATCGCCCGCATCATGGTGACCTGGGGGATCATCTCGGCGCTGATGGCCGTGGTCTCGGGCCCCTGGAGCTTCTACACGCTGCGCTTCCTGCTCGGCGTCGCCGAGGCCGGATTCTTTCCCGGCATCATCCTCTATCTCACTCACTGGTATCCCGCGCAGTATCGTGCGCGCTTCCTCGCCGCCTTCGCGGTTGCCGTGCCGATTTCGACCGTGATCGGCGCGCCCGTCTCCGGCCTGCTGCTCGGCATGCACGGCCTGATGGGGCTGCAGGGCTGGCAGTGGCTGTTCATCATCGAGGGAATTCCGTCCATCATCCTCGGCGTCGTCACCTGGTTCTATTTGACCGACCGGCCGGAGCACGCGGCCTGGCTGTCGGCGGAGCAGAAGGCCTGGCTCGCGGCAAGGCTCGAGGCCGAAACGGCGGCGAAGCAGGCCGCCGGACACATGACGCTCGGTGAGGCGCTGTCGTCGCCCAAGGTGATCGTGCTCAGCCTGATCTATTTCGGCTTCGTCGGCGCGCTCTACGGCATGCAGTTCTGGCTGCCGCAGATCGTCAAGGCGTTCGGACTGAGCAATGTGCAGACCGGCTTCGTCACCGCGATCCCCTATGCGTTCGGCACCGTCGCGATGATCCTGTGGGCGCGGCATTCCGATGCGACGCGCGAGCGCGTGATCCATGTCGGCGCGCCGCTGATCCTGATCGCTGTCGCGCTGGCCGCCTCGAGCGTGATCGGCGATCCCACGCTCACCATGGTCGCGCTGACGGTCGCCGCGATCGGCGTGTTCTGCGTCTTCGGCGTGTTCTGGACCTTGCCCACGGCGTGGCTGTCGGGCACGGCCGCGGCCGGCGCCATCGCGCTGATCAACTCGATCGGCAATCTCGCCGGCTTCGGCGGTCCCTATCTGGTCGGCTGGATCAAGGACACCACCGGCTCCACCACCCACGGCCTGCTCGCGCTGTCGGTGTTGCCGCTGATCGCCGGGCTGCTCGTGTTCTTCGGCGGCCATGAGAGCAGGGTCGAATTCGCGGACCAGGCGCCGGCGGAGTGAGTCCCACGTGCATGCTGTGATCGGCATTCGGCTTTCGACCGTTGTCCGGCACGGCCCCGAAAGGACGGCGGGGATGGGCATTGACGCAGTTCAGAGCCTGCCTGCCGCGCCAATGAGCACCTGCGGCAACATGTCCAGATGTTCACGAAGTCATGATCACTGACGAATATTGACAATCGTCACTCAACATTCGACACTTCCTCGCAACTGCAGCGAGGGTGCCCCATGTTGATCCGCCTGATTTTCGCGAGCTATACCAAGCTGTTGACTGGTCTTGCGCTGGCCACCATGGCCGTCGCCCTGGCCGGGTGCAATGAAACCGTCGCCCAGAAAGCCGAGCCGATCCGGCCGGTGCTGGTCGCCCCCGTGCATTACGAGGCCGAGACGCCTGAACGCAGCTTCGTCGGCACCATCAGGCCGCGCATCGAGGCCGATATCGGCTTCCGCGTCGCCGGCAAGGTCGCCAAGCGCCTGGTCGAGGTCGGCCAGACCGTCGATGTCGGCCAGCCGCTCGCCACGCTCGACGAGGTCGACCTGAAGCTCCAGGCCGAGCAGGCCGAAGCCGAATTCCGCGCCGCCACCGGCGTGCTTGCGCAGGCGTCCGCCGCCGAGACCCGAGCCAAGGAGCTGCGGGCCAAGGGCTGGACCACCGATGCTCAGATGGACCAGGCCAGGGCGTCCGCCGACGAGGCGAGGGCACGGCTCAACCGTGCCGAACGCTCGGTCGAACTGACCCGCAACTCGCTGTCCTACGCGACGCTGGTTGCGGACGCGCGCGGTGTCGTCACCGCGAGCATGATCGAGCCAGGCGTGGTCGTTGCCGCCGGCCAGGCGGCGATCCGTGTCGCGCGTTTCGCAGAGAAGGAGGCGGTGGTCGCGATCCCGGAGACCCTGCTCGAACGCGCCAAGACCGGTAGCGCCTACGTCACGCTGTGGTCGGAAGCCGACAAGAAATATGCGGCGAAGCTGCGCGAGATCGCGCCCACCGCCGATTCCGCGACGCGCACCTATCTCGCCAAGTTCTCGCTGCCGGACGCCGGCGAAGCCGTCTCGCTCGGTATGACCGCGACCTTGACGCTCGCCGATCCCGCCACCACGCGCGTCGCGCGGCTGCCGCTGTCGGCGCTGTTCAGCGAGGGCCGCGATCCGTCGCTCTATGTCGTCAACGACAAGGGCGAGGTGACGCTGAAGCCGGTGAAGGTGAAGGCCTATGACAGCAAGGATGTGCTCGTCACGTCAGGCGTCGACGAGGGCGACAAGGTCGTGGCGCTCGGCGTGCAGAAGATCGATCCCGCCCAGAAGGTGCGGGTCGTGTCAGCGCTGACGTTCTAGTTCTCCTGTCGTTCCGGGCGCACGCAGTGCGAACCCGGAACCTCGAGATTCCGGGTTCGATGCTTCGCATCGCCCCGGAATGACGAAAGTAATGGTTGTCATTGCGAGGAGCGAAGCGACGAAGCAATCCAGACTGTTTCCACGGAAGGATTCCTGGATTGCTTCCACCGTCGCCCTTCGGGCTATGGCGGACAAGTCGCTTCGCTCGCAATGACGATCACTGAGAATGGCCTGGAATAGCGATATCGGATCATCGGAGAGCACCCATGAAGCGGTTCAACCTGTCGGCCTGGGCGGTCAATCATCCGCCGCTGGTGCTGTTCCTGATCATCGCGCTCGGCGTCGCCGGCTTCTTCTCCTATCAGAAGCTCGGCCGTGCCGAAGATCCGTTCTTCACCGTCAAGGTCGTCAACGTCTCGGTGATGTGGCCGGGCGCGACGGCGGCCGAGATGCAGAGCCAGGTCGCCGACCCCATCGAGAAGAAGCTGCAGGAGCTGCCTTACTTCGAGAAGGTGCAGACCTATTCGAAGCCGGCCTTCACCGCGATGCAGGTGACCTTCCGCGATTCGACGCCGCCGGCAGAGGTGCCGCATCTGTTCTACCTGATCCGCAAGAAGCTCGACGACGTGCAGTCGTCGCTGCCGTCGGGCATCGTCGGGCCGTTCGTCAATGACGAGTTCTCCGACGTCGATTCCATCTTGTTCATGATGACCGGCGACGGCGCCGATTATGCGCAATTGAAGAAGACCGCCGAAGGCCTGCGCCAGCGCCTGCTCAAGGTCACCGGCGTCACCAAGGTCAATCTCTACGGCACCCAGGACGAGCGCATCTATGTCGAGTTCAGCCATGCCAAGCTCGCCACGCTCGGCGTCACACCGCAGGCCCTGTTCGATTCGTTGGCCAAGCAGAACAATGTGACCCCGGCCGGCACGGTCGAGACCTCGTCGCAGCGCGTGCCGCTGCGCGTCACCGGCGCGCTCGACGGCGCCAAGGCGGTGGCGGAGACGCCGGTCGAAAGCAACGGACGCGTGTTCCGGCTCGGCGACATCGCGACCGTCACCCACGGCTACGTCGATCCGCCGAGCTTCAAGGTGCGGCAGGAGGGCAAGCCCGCGCTCGGCATCGGCGTGGTCACGGCCAAGGAGGCCAACATCCTGGAGCTCGGCAAGGAGGTGCACGCCGCCGCCGACGATTTCATGAAGGCGGTGCCGCAGGGCATCGAGATCGAGCAGATCGCAGACCAGCCCAAGGTGGTCGAGCACGCCGTCAGCGAGTTCGTGCACTCGTTCGTCGAGGCGCTGGTGATCGTGCTGTTCGTGTCGTTCCTGGCGCTGGGATGGCGCACCGGCATCGTGGTGGCGCTGTCGGTGCCGCTGGTGCTCGGACTCGTCTTCATCGTCATGAACATCATGGGGCTCAACCTGCACCGCATCTCGCTCGGCGCCCTCATCATCGCGCTCGGCCTGCTGGTCGACGATGCCATCATCGCGGTCGAGATGATGGTGGTGAAGATGGAGCAGGGCTGGGACCGGATGCGCGCCGCGTCGTTTGCCTGGGAATCCACCGCGTTCCCGATGCTGACCGGCACCCTGGTCACGGCCGCCGGCTTCCTGCCGATCGGCTTTGCCAATTCGGCGGTCGGCGAATATGCCGGCAGCATCTTCTGGATCGTCGCCATCGCGCTGGTCGCGTCGTGGTTCGTCGCGGTGATCTTCACGCCCTATATCGGCGTCAAGCTGCTGCCCGACATCAAGGTTCATCACGACCATGATGAGCACGCGATCTACGATACGCGCATGTATCGCGGCCTGCGCCGCGTGATCCGCTGGTGCGTCGATCACCGCATCACCACAGTCGCTGCGACGGTCGGCGTGTTCGCGGCATCGATCGTGGCCTTCGGCCACGTCCAGCAGCAGTTCTTCCCGCTGTCGGAACGCCCCGAGCTGTTCCTGCAGTTGCGGCTGCCGGAGGGCACCGCATTCGGTGTCACCGAGAAGGCTGCCAAATCAGCAGAGAAGCTGCTCAAGGACGACAAGGACATCGAGACCTACACCGCCTATGTCGGGCAGGGCTCGCCGCGGTTCTGGCTCGGCCTCAACCCGCAACTTCCGAACGAGGCCTTCGCCGAGATCGTGATCGTCGCCAAGGACGTCGCCGCGCGCGAGCGCATCAAGGCCAAGATCGAGACCGCGGCTGCGAATGGCGAGCTGAACGAAGCGCGCGTCCGCGTCGATCGCTTCAATTTCGGTCCGCCGGTCGGCTTCCCGGTCCAGTTCCGCGTCATTGGCCCGGATGCGGCGAAGGTACGCGAGATCGCCCATCAGGTGCGCGACGTCATGCGCCAGAACCCGAATGTCAGGGATCCGCAGCTCGACTGGAACGAGCAGTCGCCCTACCTCAAGCTGGTCGTCGACCAGGATCGTGCCCGCGCGCTCGGCCTGACCCCGCAGGACGTGTCGCAGTCGCTGGCGATGCTGATCTCCGGCGTGCAGGTCACGACCATCCGTGACGGCATCGAGAAGGTCGGCGTCGTCGCCCGTGCGGCGCCGTCCGAACGGCTGGATCTCGCCCATGTCGGCGACCTCACCATCACCTCGAAGAACGGCGTGGCCGTGCCGCTGCAGCAGATCGCCAAGATCGAGTATTCCCACGAGGAGCCGATCCTGTGGCGTCGCAACCGCGACATGGCGATCACGGTGCGCGCCGACGTGGCGGATGGCGTCCAGGCGCCGGATGTCACCAACCAGATCTCGCCGAAGCTGCAGGATATCCGCAACCACCTCGCGCCCGCCTACCGGATCGAGGCCGGCGGTGCGTTCGAGGAATCCGCCAAGGGCAATGCCTCGATCTTCGTGCTGTTTCCGCTGATGGTCATCGTGATGCTGACCCTGCTGATGATCCAGCTGCAGAGCTTCTCACGGCTGATCCTGGTGTTCCTGACCGCGCCGCTCGGCATCGTCGGCGCCTCGCTCGGGCTCAATGTCGCCAACGCGCCGTTCGGCTTCGTGGCGCTGCTCGGCCTGATCGCGCTCGCCGGCATGATCATGCGCAACGCGGTGATCCTGGTCGATCAGATCGAGACCGACGTTGCCCATGGCCTGACCCGCAAGGAGGCGATCATCGAGGCCACGGTGCGCCGTGCCCGCCCTGTGGTGCTGACCGCGCTCGCCGCGATCCTCGCCATGATCCCGCTGTCGCGCTCGGCGTTCTGGGGCCCGATGGCGATCACCATCATGGGCGGGTTGTTCGTTGCAACCTTCCTGACGCTGCTGTACTTGCCTGGATTGTATGCCCTATGGTTCCGCAAGAGTCTCGACGAGCGCGGAGCGAAAGACGCGGATCATTCCGCAGCGCAGCACACTGACGTGCCGAGGCCCGCGCTTCCTCTGGCCGAGGCCGCCGAATGAAGGACCAACAAGATCGCAGGCATGATGACCCTGGTTTCCGACCATATCGAATCCGATACGCACGAGCGCATTCTCGTCGTTGCTGAGCGCCTGTTTCGACAGATCGGCTACCAGAAGACGACCGTCGCCGACATCGCCAAGGAGCTCCGTATGAGCCCGGCGAATGTCTACCGGTTCTTCGACTCCAAGAAGGCGATCCACCGGGGGGTCGCCCACACGCTGATGGCCCAGGTCGAGGCGGCCGCCATCATGATCGCGGAGCGGCCCGGCCCGGCGGCGCCGCGGCTGCGCGAGCTGCTCGGCACGATCCATCGCATGAACACCGAGCGCTATGTCGGCGACAGCAAGCTGCACGAGATGGTCGCGGTGGCGATGGAGGAGAGCTGGGACGTCTGCGAGGCGCACATGCTGCTGATCACCGAAATCATCGGCCGGGTGATCGGGCAGGGCGCGGCGTCCGGCGAATTCGCGGTCACCGATCTGCCGCTGGCGGCAAAATGTGCGACGACCGCGATGATGCGCTTCTTCCATCCGCAGATGATCGCGCAATGCGCGACCAAGCCGGGCCCGACGATCGACGAGATGATCGATTTCGTGCTGTCAGGCCTTGGTTCCAGGCGCGCTGCAAGCTAAGTTCGCCGTCATTCGAGCGAAGCTTCGTCGCTTGCGCTCCCCGCAATGACGGAAGGGACGACGGCGTGACCGAACGGGATCTGCATTTCTACGAACCGAAGAACGGCCACGGCCTGCGCCACGATCCCTTCAACGCCATCGTCGCGCCGCGTCCGATCGGCTGGATCTCGTCGCGTGATCCGGACGGTCACGTCAACCTTGCGCCGTACAGCTTTTTCAACGCCTTCAACTACACGCCGCCGATCATCGGCTTCTCCTCGACGCAGTGGAAGGACTCGGTCGCCAACATCCAGGACACCGGCGAGTTCGTCTGGAACCTGGTGACGCGCGGCCTGGCGACGCAGATGAATGCGACCGCCGCGCATGTCGCGCGCGAGGTCGACGAGTTCAAGCTTGCGGGCGTGACGCCGGTAGCTTGCAAGTTCGTCAACGTGCCGCGCGTCGGCGAAAGCCCTGTCGCGTTCGAGTGCAAGGTGACGCAGATCATCCAGCTGCAGGGCGCCGACGGTGCCAAGGCGCAGGCCTGGCTGACGCTCGGCGAGGTGGTCGGCGTGCATATCGACAAGACGCTGATCAAGGATGGCGTCTACCAGACGGCGCTGGCGCATCCGATCGTCCGTGCCGGGCGTCGCGGCGACTATTTCGAGATCATGCAGGAGGCGATGTTCGAAATGGCGAGGCCGGACTGACGGACTTGCGCCTCTTGAACGCTGCTGCAATTGGAGACCACCCGACGTGACCGAAGCGACCGTCCATGCCGCGCTGTCCGCGCCGACCGAGCCCCGCGGCGATCTCTGCATCCGCACCCTGGCGATGCCGGCCGACACCAATGCCAATGGCGACATCTTCGGCGGCTGGCTGCTCAGCCAGATGGACGTCGGCGGCGGCGTGTACGCCGCCAAGGTCGCGAAGTCGCGCACGGTGACGGTCGCGATCGAGGCGATGAACTTCCGCAAGGCGGTGTATGTCGGCGATCTCGTTTCGGTCTATGCGCATCTCGTCCGCGTCGGCCGCACCTCGATGACGGTGCGTCTCGAAGCCTGGGTGCTGCGCCGGAAGGAGGAGCAGCCGATCCTCGTCACCGACGGCAACTTCACCTACGTGTCGATCGACGACGATGGCCGGCCGCAGCCGATCCGGCGCGACGGCTCCGTCACAGCCTGATCACATTCGCGGTCTGTCGGCGCAAGTAACCTCTGTTAATCCGCCGCATATGTCGCTCGCTCGGCATAAGGAACCGCGATCCGGCGATACGCGTTTGTTTGGGCCGGGCGGGACGGAGACGCGAAGGCCGAGCATGCGCGCTCGGCGTCTGCCGCGATCACTCTCGCGCGAGATGCGCCTTGTCCACAGGGCGAGCGTCTTTACGATAATTGCAAGTTCTGGTTGCTTGGCTGCGCGTTGCCGCGTCTCTGCCGTATTGCGTGCTTCGAGTGACACATTCGGACGAGCAGCGCTGACGGCAGTTCGTTTTCGATCCACAAGGCAAAAAATGCCAGCCGGAAAAAATTGCCGGCACAGAGGAAACGGCGGGGGCGTGTTGCGCGAACAGGGTGGGAGGAAGTCCATGTCGGACGTTGACGAGAAACTGACCTTGCAGGTCCTGAAGAAGCTGCAGCAGCGGCTTCTCCACGCCGAGCGCAGGATTTGCGTCTACGAGAATCAGCTCAGCGCGTTTCGTGAACATCACGTCGAGGTGTTGAGGGATCTGCGCACGATCTATCAGTTGCTTGGTCAGCATCAACACCGTCTCGGCGGAGCCGATGCGTCGCTGCGCAAGGTGACGCTCGTGCCGGATGATCCGCACTGATTCGGCAAGGGGTCACGGCGTGAGTGCGTGCAGCGCAGCCAACATAACATCCACACAATTTCCTGTTGGCATTCACATCGGAATGGCCGGTGGCTCCCTGCACGGAACATTCGTCATGGAGCTCGGTTATACGCCCCGGAATGAACGACGGGATTGCGCAATGTCCGACACCTACATCATCGAGGTCAGCTCCCAGGCGGCGGGGATCGTCGTCCGCGACCGCGGCGGCTTCCGCTTCTTCGCGGCGTCCCATCGCTTCAATGCCCTCGAGGGCCAGGTGTTTCGCAATGCCCGCGAAGCCGAACGCGCCGCGATTCGGCTCGTGACCGGCGAGCTGAGCGCAGCCGCCTGAGCAGACGGGCGCACGCGGTGGACGTCGGCCGGACCAGACCGCGCGCGACGTTTCAGGCGATTGCTGCGATGCGCCCAGTGCTTGCCGATTGACGCTTGACTCGATCAGCATCACCATGGTGCAGCTTGTCCCTGAAAGCTTGCCATGGCCGTCCTCTCTCAACGTCAGACCGACATCCTCAACATCGCGCGCGCCTCCGGCCGCGTCATGGTGGAGGATCTCGCGCGCCGCTTCGAAGTCTCGGCCCAGACCATCCGCAAGGACCTCAACGATCTGTGCGAGCAGCGCGCGCTGACGCGCATCCATGGCGGGGCCATCATCGCCTCCGGCGTCGAGAATCTCGCCTACGAGGCGCGGCGCTTCGTCGCTGCCGACGAGAAGAAGGCGATCGGTGCGGTCGCAGCCGCGCGGATTCCGAACGGCTCCTCGCTGTTCATCAATATCGGCACCACGACGGAGGAGGTGGCGAGCGCGCTGTCGTCGCACCAGGACCTGCTCGTCATCACCAACAATCTCAACGTCGCGATGCTGCTTTATCCGCATCCGCGCATCGAGGTGATCGTGGCCGGCGGCACGGTGCGGCGCTCAGACGGCGGCGTGATCGGATCGACCGCGACGCAGCTGATCGGCCAGTTCAAGGTCGACTATGCGATCATCGGCGCATCCGCGATCGACGAGGAGGGCGCGCTGCTCGACTTCGACTATCGCGAAGTCCAGGTGGCGCAGGCGATCATCGCCAATGCCCGCAGCGTGATGCTGGTGGCCGATTCCACCAAGCTCCACCGCAGCGCGCCGGTGCGCATCGCCCATCTCAGCCAGATCCAGACCTTCGTCACCGACCGGCCGCTGCCGGACGGACTGGCCAGCCTCTGCCATAGCCGCGGCATCGAGGTGGTCTCGGCGATGTCCGCCGACGAGGTCGACGACGCCGCAGAGGCAACCGAAACGGCGGGGTCCGCCGTGCTCCGCCGCGCCTGACTTTCCGCCACTCTCGCAGGCTCCTTGATCCCGGTTTGGGCAGGTTTTGCCCAACCGCGGCCCAACATGCGAATTTCGATTTGCTTTCACTTTCGTTTGTGTTTAACTCGAAACCGAAAGTGAAATCGCCGCAGTCAAGGCGATTGCCGGGGGATGCGTCTGTTGGAGCGGATCTACGACCTCGCCATTATCGGAGGCGGCGTGAACGGTTGCGGCATCGCGCGCGATGCGGCCGGACGCGGAAATTCCGTTTTCCTTTGTGAAATGAATGATCTGGCGAGCGGAACCTCGTCCTGGTCGACCAAGCTCGTGCATGGCGGCCTGCGCTATCTCGAATATTACGAGTTCCGGCTGGTCCGCGAGGCGCTGATCGAGCGCGAAGTCCTGTGGCAGATCGCGCCCCACATCATCCGTCCGCTGCGCTTCGTGCTGCCGCATCATTCGGGGCTGCGCCCGGCCTGGCTGCTGCGCCTCGGCCTGTTCCTCTATGACCATCTCGGCGGCCGCAAGCTGCTGCCGCCGACGCGGTCGGTGAACCTGCGCAGCGACGAGGTCGGCCGCCCCTTGATCCCCGGGCGCTACAGCAAGGGCTTCGAATATTCCGACTGCTTCGTCGACGATGCGCGTCTGGTCGTGCTGACCGCGCGGGATGCTGCCGATCGCGGCGCCGTCATCCGCACCCGCGCGCGCGCGACCGAGATCCGTCAGGATGGCGGCCATTGGCTGGTCACGACCGATAACACGCAGACCGGCGAGCGCGAGACCATCAAGGCGCGCGCGCTGGTCAATGCCGCCGGTCCCTGGGTCGAGCAGGTGCTGGCGACCGGCGCCGGCGTCAATGCCAAGGCCAAGGTGCGGCTGGTGCAGGGCTCGCACATCGTGGTGCGCAAGCTCTACGATCACGATCGCGCCTACATCTTCCAGAACGCCGACGGCCGTATCATCTTCGCCATTCCCTATCAGCAGGATTTCACGCTGATCGGCACCACCGATCGCGACTATCAGGGTGATCCGGCCAAGGTGAAGGCGACCGACGAGGAGATCGCCTATCTCTGCGCCGCGCTCGGGGAATATCTCGCCAAGCCGGTGACGCCGGCCGACGTTGTGTGGAGCTATTCCGGCGTGCGGCCGCTCTATGACGACGGCGCCTCCGAGGCCAAGGCGGCGACCCGCGACTACGTGTTCGAGCTCGATACGCCCGGCGGCTTGCCGCTGCTGTCGATCTATGGCGGCAAGATCACCACCTACCGGCGCCTGTCGGAAGAGGCGCTGGAGCGTCTCGCGCCCTATGTGAAAGGGGGCAAGGCGGAGGAGGGATGGACCGGCAAGGCGTCGCTGCCCGGCGGCGACATGAAGGTTTCGGCCGTCGGGCCGTTGATTGCGGATCTCCGCAAGACCTATCCGTTCCTGTCGGATGCACATGCGAAGCGGATCGCCCATGCCTATGGCACGCGGGCTGCGGCCATGCTCGCCGGTGCGACATCTTTGGCCGATCTCGGCCAGGATTTCGGTGGCACCTTGACGGAGCGTGAAGTCAGGTACCTGATGACGAACGAGTGGGCGTTGACGGCCGAGGACATCGTGTGGCGGCGATCGAAGCTGGGGTTGCGGATGTCGGCGGCTGAGATCGCCGCGCTCGATGCGTGGATCACAGCCAATCGCGAGCGCTCCGCCGTGCCGGCGCGTGAGGCGGGAGGGCGCGCATGAGCGTGACGCTCGATCACGTCTCCCGAATTGTCGACGGCGTGACCACCATTCGCGACGTCTCGCTGACGTTGCAGCGCGGTACGCTGAGCGTGCTGCTCGGGCCGACGCTGTCCGGCAAGACCTCGATCATGCGGCTGCTCGCCGGCCTCGACCGGCCGACCACGGGGCGGGTGCTGGTCGACGGCAAGGACGTCACCGGCGCCGACGTGCGGCAGCGCTCGGTCGCGATGGTCTATCAGCAGTTCATCAACTATCCCTCGCTCTCGGTCTATGAGAACATCGCTTCGCCGTTGCGCGTGCAAGGCAAGTCGCGCCAGGAGATCGAGAAGCGCGTGGCGGAAGCAGCCCGGCTGCTCCGGCTCGAGCCCTATCTGAAGCGTACGCCGCTGCAGCTCTCCGGCGGCCAGCAGCAGCGCACCGCGATCGCGCGCGCCCTGGTGAAGGGTGCGGACCTCGTGCTGCTGGACGAGCCGCTCGCCAATCTCGACTACAAGCTGCGCGAGGAGCTGCGCACCGAGCTGCCGCGCATCTTCGAGGCATCCGGCGCAATCTTCGTCTACGCCACCACCGAGCCGTCGGAGGCGCTGCTGCTCGGCGGCCGCACCATCTGCATGTGGGAAGGGCAGGCGCTGCAGGCCGGCGATACTGCGGCCGTGTATCGCCGACCCGACACCTTGCGTGTCGGCCAGGTGTTCTCGGACCCGCCGATGAATACGGTCGAGATCCAGAAGCGCGGCGAGAGCGTGGAGTACGCCGGCGGGGTCAAGGCGCCGGCGGTAGGCCTCTATGCTGATCTGCCCGATGGCGCCTATCGCGTGGGCTTCCGCCCGCATCAGCTCGGGCTTGGCAAAGGCGATGGCAGCCACGGCCGCCATGCCTTTCCTGCGATCGTCTCGGTCACCGAGATCACGGGATCGGAGAGCTTCGTGCATCTGACGCGCGACGGCATGAACTGGGTCTCCGTGCTGCACGGCGTCCATGAATACGAGCCCGGCGAGATCCTCGACGCGGTGCTCGATCCGTCCAATGTGTTCGTGTTCGACGCTGGCGACCGCCTGGTCGCCGCGCCGGCGATCTGAGGGAGATGCCGCATGGCCCGCATTGACCTCGTCGATCTCGCCCACGCCTACAACGGCAACAGCGGCGATATCGAGAGCTACGCGCTGAAGCCGGTGACGATGACCTGGCGCCAGGGCGGCGCCTATGCGCTGCTCGGCCCGTCCGGCTGCGGCAAGACCACGCTGCTCAACTTGATCTCCGGCATTCTGACGCCTTCGCACGGCAAGATCCTGTTCGACGGCACCGACATCACCAAAGCCTCGACCCGCGAGCGCAACATCGCGCAGGTGTTCCAGTTTCCGGTGATCTACGACACGATGACGGTCGGCGAGAACCTCGCCTTTCCGCTCAAGAACCGCGGCGTGCCGAAAGCGGAGATCGACAAGCGCGTCGCCGAGATCGCGCGGCTCTTGGACCTGACGCCGGACCTCCATCGCAAGGCGACGCGGCTCACCGCCGACGCCAAGCAGAAGATCTCGCTCGGCCGCGGCCTGGTGCGCTCCGACGTCGCCGCCGTGTTGTTCGACGAGCCGCTGACCGTGATCGATCCCGAGCTGAAATGGCAGCTGCGCTCCAAGCTGAAGGCGCTGCATCGCGAGCTCGACCTGACGATGATCTACGTCACCCACGACCAGACCGAGGCGCTGACCTTCGCCGACACCGTCGTCGTCATGCATGACGGCCGCGTGGTGCAGAGCGGCACGCCCGCGGAATTGTTCGACAAGCCGGCGCATACCTTCGTCGGCTACTTCATCGGCTCGCCCGGCATGAACATCCTCTCCGCCGAGGTGAAGGGACGCGAGGCCCGCATCGATGGCCACACCCTGACGCTGTCGCGCAGCTACGACGCGCTGCCGGCCGGCGCCAAGATCGAGATCGGCGTCCGCCCGGAATTCGTCGATGTCGCTCAACCCGGACCGGGCCTGCTCGACGCCAATATCGAACGCGTCGACGATCTCGGCCGCATCCGTTTCGCCCGCGTTCGCGTCGGCGACGTCAAGTTCGCCGCGCGCCTGCCGGCCGGCTTCTCGCCGCAGGGCTCGGCGATCGGGCTGAAGTTCGATCCAGCCTATGTCCACGTCTATGCCGACAGCCGTCTCGTCGAGGGAGCCTGAGTGATGGACAAGACCATCAACAACAAGGCCTGGTTCCTGGTGCTGCCGGTGTTCCTGCTGGTGGCGTTCTCCGCTGTCCTGCCGCTGATGACGGTGGTGAACTATTCGATGCAGGACACGTTCGGCAACAACCAGTTCTTCTGGAATGGCGTCGGCTGGTTCAAGGAGCTGCTCGATCCCTCGACCGATCTCGGCGGGCGCTTTCTCGCCTCGCTCGGGCGTAACCTGATCTTCTCGCTCGCGATCCTGGCCATCGAGGTTCCGCTCGGAATCGTCGTGGCGCTGTCGATGCCGCGGGGCGGATGGACCGTGGCGTTCTGCCTCGTCGTGCTGGCGCTGCCACTTCTGATTCCGTGGAACGTGGTCGGCACGATCTGGCAGATCTTCGGCCGCTCCGACATCGGCCTGCTCGGCTACACGCTCAACGCCATCGGCCTGGACTACAATTACGTCTCGAACGACGCCGACGCCTGGTTTACGGTCATCTTGATGGACGTCTGGCACTGGACCAGCCTGGTAGCGCTGCTGTGCTATGCCGGCCTGAAGTCGATCCCCGACGCCTATTACCAGGCTGCGCAGATCGACGGCGCCTCGCGCTGGGCGGTGTTCACCGCGATCCAGCTGCCCAAGATGCATCGCGTGCTGCTGATCGCCGTGCTGCTGCGCTTCATGGACAGCTTCATGATCTACACCGAGCCGTTCGTCGTCACAGGCGGCGGGCCGGGCAATTCGACGACCTTCATCTCGATCGAGCTCGTCAAGATCGCGCTCGGCCAGTTCGATCTCGGCAAGGCGGCTGCCCTGTCGCTGGTCTACAATCTGATCATCCTGATCGTCTGCTGGGTGTTCTACACCATCATGACCAATGCCGGCGCCGAGCGGCGGCCGGTGAAAGGGGGCGCGTGATGAACACCATTCCGGGCCGTCGGATCATCATCTCGCTATTCCTGGTCTTCCTGCTGTTGCCGATCTACTGGCTCGTCAACATGAGCTTCAAGACCAACAACGAGATCGTCACCACGATGAACTTGTGGCCGCATCAGCCGACGCTGGCCAACTACATGCGCATCTTCACCGACGAGAGCTGGTATTCCGGCTACATCAACTCGCTGAAATACGTGATCATCAACACGGTGATCTCGATCCTCGTGGCGCTGCCGGCGGCCTATGCATTCTCGCGGTACCGCTTCCTTGGCGACAAGCACCTGTTCTTCTGGCTGCTGTCGAACCGCATGGCGCCGGCTGCGGTCTACGCGCTGCCGTTCTTCAATCTGTATTCGGCGATCGGCCTGTTCGATACGCCCTGGGCGGTGGCGCTGGCGCATTGCATCTTCAATATCCCGCTCGCGGTCTGGATCCTCGAAGGCTTCGTGTCGTCGGTGCCGCGCGAGATCGACGAGACGGCGTTCCTCGACGGCTACTCGTTTCCGCGCTTCTTCGTGAAGATCCTGGTGCCGCTGATCGCGAGCGGCATCGGCGTCGCCGCCTTCTTCTGCTTCATGTTCTCCTGGGTCGAACTGCTGCTCGCGCGCACGCTGACCTCCGTCGACGCCAAGCCGATCTCGGCGGTGATGACGCGCACCGTCTCGGCGTCCGGCATGGATTGGGGTCTGCTCGCGGCTGCCGGCGTGCTCACGATCATCCCCGGGGCGCTCGTCATCTGGTTCGTCCGCAACTACATCGCGCGCGGCTTCGCGCTGGGACGGGTGTGATGACGCACGCTTGTTGCCACGGCCTCCGTTCCGCCTCCCCCGCTTGCGGGGGAGGCCGTATCGCATCGTCAGATGCGATACGGGTGGGGGCATCTCTCCTCTCGGGCGCTCCGACGCGCGGCGCCCCCACCCCAACCCTCCCCCGCAAGCGGGGGAGGGGGCCCATTACCGCCTGGAGCCGATAGCCATGAACAGCATCGCATGGATGGCATGGACCTTGCCGACCGCGATCTTCTTTGCTGCGCTCGCATGCACGCTCGGCGTCATGATCGTGCTCGCCGCGCGCTACCCGGAGGCCGAGCGGGTCGGCGTGCTGCGCATCCCGACCACGCGCGGCGACCGGCTGTTCATCTCGCTGATCTCGGCCGCCGTCATTCATCTCGTATGGATCGGTCTGGTCGGCACCGACACGATTGCGACCTTGCCGATCGGCGAGGAAGGGTTTGAGGTTTCGAGCCTGTGGCTCGCGACCGCAATTTCGCTTGCATCAGCCGTTGCGATCTTCCGCACCGTCTGACGCAGGTGAAAAGGGGCAGATCCGGGGGCAACCCGGACCTGGATACGTCTGTCGCTCAAGGAGGAAAGCATGCGACACTTGAAACCTAGGAAGCATCACCTGACCAAGGCGAGCTATCTCGCGATGACCAGCGCTGCTGCGCTGTTCGCCGCCACTATGACGCTGTCCGTGCCGGCACGTGCGGACGACGCCACGATCCAGAAGTGGATCGACAGCGAATTCCAGCCTTCGACGCTGTCGAAGGAAGAGCAGAAGAAGGAGCTCGAGTGGTTCGCGAAGGCCGCCGAGCCCTTCAAGGGCATGGAGATCAACGTCGTCTCCGAGACCATCACGACTCACGAATACGAGTCGAAGACTCTCGCCAAGGCGTTCAGCGAAATCACCGGCATCAAGCTCAAGCACGACATTATCCAGGAAGGTGACGTCGTCGAGAAGCTGCAGACCCAGATGCAGTCCGGCAAGAACGTCTATGACGGCTGGATCAACGACTCCGACCTGATCGGCACCCACTTCCGTTACGGCCAGACGATCGCGCTGTCGGACTACATGAAGGGCGAAGGCAAGGACGTCACCGATCCGATGCTCGACGTCAACGACTTCATCGGCAAGTCGTTCACGACCGCGCCGGACGGCAAGCTCTATCAGCTGCCCGACCAGCAGTTCGCGAACCTGTATTGGTTCCGCTACGACTGGTTCACCAATCCGGACTACAAGGCCAAGTTCAAGGCCAAGTATGGCTACGACCTCGGCGTGCCCGTGAACTGGTCGGCCTATGAGGACATCGCCGAGTTCTTCACCAACGACATCAAGGAGATCAACGGCGTCAAGGTCTATGGCCACATGGACTATGGCAAGAAGGATCCCTCGCTCGGCTGGCGCTTCACCGACGCCTGGCTGTCGATGGCCGGCAACGGCGACAAGGGCATCCCGAACGGCCTGCCGGTCGACGAATGGGGCATCCGCATGGAAGGCTGCCGTCCGGTCGGCTCGTCGATCGAGCGCGGCGGTGACACCAACGGCCCGGCGGCCGTCTACTCGATCGCGAAGTATCTCGACTGGATGAAGAAGTATGCGCCGCCGCAGGCGCAGGGCATGACCTTCTCCGAGGCCGGTCCGGTCCCGGCGCAGGGCAACGTCGCTCAGCAGATCTTCTGGTACACCGCCTTCACCGCCGACATGGTGAAGCCCGGCCTGCCGGTCGTGAATGCGGACGGCACGCCGAAGTGGCGCATGGCCCCGTCGCCGCATGGCGCGTACTGGAAGGAGGGCATGAAGCTCGGCTACCAGGATGCCGGTTCTGCGACGCTCTTGAAGTCGACCCCGCCGGATCGCCGCAAGGCCGCCTGGCTGTACCTGCAGTTCATCGTCTCCAAGACGGTGTCGCTGAAGAAGAGCCATGTCGGCCTCACCTTCATCCGTGAATCCGACATCTGGGACAAGTCGTTCACCGAGCGTGCGCCGAAGCTCGGCGGCCTGATCGAGTTCTACCGCTCGCCCGCGCGCGTGCAGTGGACCCCGACCGGCAACAACGTGCCCGACTATCCGAAGCTGGCGCAGTTGTGGTGGCAGAACATCGGCGATGCGTCGTCCGGTGCGAAGACCCCGCAGCAGGCGATGGACGCGCTCGCGGCCGCTCAGGACTCCGTCCTCGAGCGTCTGGAGAAGTCCAAGGTCCAGGGCGAGTGCGGTCCGAAACTGAACAAGAAGGAATCGGCCGAGTTCTGGTTCAACAAGTCGGCCAAGGACGGCAACATCGCTCCGCAGCGCAAGCTCGCGAACGAGAAGCCGAAGGGCGAGACGATCGACTACGACACCCTGATCAAGTCGTGGCCGGCCACCCCGCCGAAGCGCGCCGAGGCGAAGTGAGCCAACGCTCTGAAGTCATCGCCCGGCTCGACCGGGCGATCCCATCACGAAGGCCGGGAGCAATCCCGGCCTTTTCTTTTGGCCCAGAGGTGAGGGGCTTCCCGTTCCATTCGGGAATTATTCCCGGTCCGCATGGGACAACTTCCACGCAGCAAGTGCCTTGAAGCCGGTGGGGACAGGCGGCACTCTTTGACGATCGGGATTGTCGCGATCTTCGCCGTGACTTTGCCCCAACGACACGAAACAACAAGGCCTCGACACGATCCGGCATGGCCCCATGCGATCCACGCCGGGATCGTGATCACCAACCACGGGGCCACCGAGGGAGTACGGCCATGGATCAGGCGCACATCGCCAATATCGCGAGCACGCTGCCGGAGGCGTTGTCGCCCTGGACCATGTTCATGCAGGCCGACATCGTCGTGAAGTCGGTGATGATCGGGCTGGCGCTGGCTTCGGTCGCAACCTGGACCGTTCTGGTGGTGAAGACGATCCAGCTCCGCGCGGCACTGCGCACCTCGCGCAGCGCGCTCGGCATCGCGCTGGCCGCGCGCGCGCTGTCGGATGCGACGGGACGCATTTCCGCCGACGACGGTGTGGTCGGACGGCTGCTGGCCGTCGCCGATGACGAAATTGACAAGTCGCGTGGCCTCCCCGCCGATGGCATCAAGGAGCGCGTCTCCTGGCAGTTCGAGCGGATCGAGGCCGCGGCGGTGGCGCGGATCGGCCGCGGCATCGGCATTCTCGCCACCGTCGGCGCCGTCGGGCCGTTCGTCGGCCTGTTCGGCACGGTCTGGGGCATCATGAACAGCTTCATCGGCATCTCGCATGCCCACACCACCAACCTCGCGGTGGTCGCGCCGGGCATTGCCGAGGCGCTGCTCGCCACCGCGTTCGGCCTCGCAGCCGCGATTCCCGCGGTCGTGATCTACAACCTGTTCGCGCGCGCCACCGGCGGCTATCGCGCCGTCATCGCCGATGCGTCGGTCGCGGTGATGCGGCTGCTCAGCCGTGATCTCGATCGTCAGCACGCCGGGCCCACGGAGGCGCGGCGCAGCGCCATCCGCGCGGTCGACGCGCCGCTGCTGTCGATCGCCAATCCGGCGGAGTGAGCCATGGCCGTCAAGCTAGCCCGGCGCACCGACGAGTTCGAGGAGACGCACGACATCAACGTGACGCCGTTCATCGATGTCATGCTGGTGCTGCTGATCATCTTCATGGTGGCGGCGCCGCTCGCCACCGTCGACATCCCGGTCAACCTGCCGGCGATATCGGCGGAGCCACAGCCGCGCGCGGAGACGCCGGTCTTCGTGACCTTCAAGGCCGACCGCTCGCTCGCCGTCGGCGACCAGAGCGTCGCCCAGTCCGACATCGCCGCCTCGCTCGATGCCGCCACCAAGTCCGATCGTGGCCAGCGCGTGCTGCTGCGCGCCGACCAGACGCTGCCCTATGGCGAGGTGATGGCGCTGATGAACACCCTGCGCCGCGCCGGCTACACCAAGGTGGCGCTTGTCGCGCTCGAAGACCGGAGTGCGCCGTGAGCGTGCTGACGCTCGAGCCGTTCGACAATGACGAGGCTCGCCGCGAGCGGACGCTGTGGACGATCGCTGCGATCGTGGTCGCGGCGCTGCATGTCGGGTTTGCCGCCGGCTATTGGCTGCTGCGCCCGGCGCCGCAGGGCCGCGCGCAGGCAGAAGCGTTCGACGTCGTGTTCACGCCGGCGGTCGTGAGCGAGCCTGCGCCGGCGATCCAGGAGGCGCCGCCGGCCGATCCGACGCCGCCCGCGGAGCCGCCAAAGCCGGAGCCGGCCAAGGAGGAGGCCGTCGCGCGCGAAGCCGTGGCCGAGCCGGTGCCGCAGCCGCCCGAGCCGCAGGTGTTGGCGCAGCCCGAGCCGGTGCCCGAGGTGATCGCGAGTCCGGAGCCATTGCCGCAGGTCGCGCTGGCGCCCGAGCCGCCGCGCGCCGACGACATCGTGCTGCCGCCGCCGCCAGCGCCGAAGCCGATCGAGGCGAAGCCGCCGGAGGCGAAGCCAGCTCCCATTCCCGAGCGCGTCGAACGCAAGCCGGCCGAGAAGAAAGAGGCCAAGGAGATGGCCGAGCGGAAGCCCGCGCCGCCGAAGCCAGCGGCACCGGCCAGCCGACCGTCGCGCGTCGCGTTGGCGCCCAATGCAGGGGAGGACAGCCAAGGCGCGCGCGAGGGCCAGGCCGACTGGAACAGCCAGGTGCGCGCGAGCATCGCCCGCGCCGCGAGCTATCCATCCGACGGCAACGGCGCCAGTGGCACGGCGACCGTGACGGTCGTGATCGACCGTAACGGTCGACTTCTGTCACGGCGCCTTGTCGGCAGCTCCGGCTCGCCCGCGCTCGATCGCGCGGCGCTGTCGAGTGTGGAACGCGCCGCGCCGTTCCCGCGCTTTCCCCCCGTGATGCGGCAGGCGCAGGAAGCGCTCAACGTTCCGCTGCGTCTGCGACAGCGTTGAGCGCCGCGTCCTGCGCGCGTCGCCTATTTCGAGCACCCGGTCAGATCGGTATCGCGCACGACGAACTGCGCGCCTTCCTTGAGCTCGACGTTCTTGGCGATGCAGGTGCGGCCGCCTTGCTCGGACAGCTTGATGTCGTAGCGGCCTGACTTCACGCCGACCAAGGTCATGCGCTCGTTGTGGTCGACCATGCCCTCGTCGTCGTTCTTGCACTGGTCGGTGCCCCAGTTCTTGGTGCCGGCAGCGGCAAGATACATCTTCACGATCGTCTGGCCGGTGCGGTTGAGAAAGCGCGGGCCGTCGTCGGCGGATGCGGCAGAGCCGGCCAGCATGAGCAGCGTACAGGCAGAGACGAGGCGACGCATGACGAGTGTCCTTTTCTTATCATTGAGCATGGGATGGCGGGGGCTGCGGCTCAGAAATCCTTGCCGATGCTGGTCTTGATCGCGAGGCCGCGCGAGGCGTTGGTCAGGCCATAGCCGACGCCGAAGCTGAACTCGAAGCCCTTGAAGCGGGTGTCGGCGACGGCATAGAGCGTCTGCATCTGCTGATTCCAGGGCAGGACGTAGCCGAACGGTCCGAGATTGGAGAAATGCTCGATGCCGACGGTCCAGCGGTCGCTCAATCGCTTGACGAAGCGCACCGAGGGCTCGAAGGCCGAGCCGGCGCCGTCGATGCCGAAGGTCATGTTGGCGTTGAAGATGAGCTGATAGTCGTTGGGCAGGTTGACGCCGATGATTGGCGTGAACATCTGCGCCACCCGCGGCGTCGCCTCCTGCACGAAGCGCGGCGCGCCGGGCTGGCCGGCGCCGGCCTTGTTGGCGACCCACAGGTCCGGCGTCAGGCCGCCCTGCGGCGCCAGGATGGTGCGTGACACCAGGCCGAGGAAGACGGTGCGCTCGAGCCGGTCGCCCTGGATGAAGGTCTGGCGAATGGTGACGCCGCCGGACTGGAATGAATAGCCGGGCACGCCATTGTCCATCACGTTGCCCAGCGCCATCGGCACATTGGTGCGGGCAAAGGCGTAGGGCGAGGTCAACGCGATCTCGTACCATTCGGTCGGCGAGTAGCCGATCTCGGTCTCGCCGGTGACCGCACGCTGCGGCACGCGGCGTCCGCCGTTCTGTTGCGGATTGAAGGTTGTCAGATAGCCGAAGCGCTGTTCGACCTGGAAATGTCCGGGCGAGGCGGGGTCATTGCCCTGGATCTCCTCTGCCGCTGCACCGAACGGCGCGAGCACGAGAGCACCGGCAGCCATGTACAATCGCGATCGTCTTTTTGTACTCCTGGCGATGCCGTTCGGCTGCATGTCCCCGCGCTCCCTTCAACTGATGAGCTAACGAGTCGGCGGGGCGAAAACATGCGGGCCTGTCGGCTGAAAGATGACGCGATCGGGAAACGATCAGTCGTCGAATGCCGCAATTGCTCCGGCCCTTGCTGTTTCGACGAGGAATAGGGATGTTTTGGCAAGTCGAACGGGACATTTTGACCGGGACAATATGGCGGCCATTTCGCGAGTGAATCTCAACGCGGTGATGAATGTGGCGTGCTGCAAACACATTGAGGTCATAGAGCGAGGAAAACATGTGTTGCAGCATGCATTGCTGATCGCCGGATCAGCCAGAGAATGGACACGCCCGTGCTTCACACACCCGGTCATCGTCGCCGCTTGTCCGCTCGGCCGATGCGGCTCGGACTGGTGCTCACACTGCTTCTGTCCACGCTGCTGCCGGATGGACGCGCCTTCGCGGAGGAGCCGCTGCGGGACCAGCTGGAAGCCTGGTGGAATCAAACCCAGGCCGGCAAGAGAGGTCAGGTTGGGCAAGTCCGACAGGGGTCATCGGGGAGCGGTGCCAGAACCGCAAGGCATGTCGCGAAGCGCGGACGCCACGTCGCCAATGCCCAGGCCGAGGCAGGAGGAGGTGTCTTCGACCACGATAGCGGTCCGCGTCGTGACCGTCCGGGGAGATATTTTCTGCACGGACCGAGGTTCTAGTCCCGACGCTCTTGCGGGAATTTCCCGGGCGTCGCGTTCTTGCACTTGCGAAATGACAAGGCCTCCCATAGGTCAAAGCGATGTATGGCGCGTTGCCGGTGAAACCGCCGACGCTCGCATACGTTGTTTTCGTGCCCTTCATCGCCGCCCCTTGGACGGCGGAGACAAAGGATCAATTCGATGAATTGGAAACTGATGATGACGGCCGCTGCCGTCGGCATGGCCGCGATCGTCGGCACGTCGACGATCGCTGTCAGTGCACCGGCCCCTTCCAAGCTGCTGACCTCGATCGACCCCGACAAGGACGGCACCGCCGACATGAACGAGGTCCGCACCGCCGCCGGCGCTCTGTTCGATCGTCTCGATCGCGACCACGACGGCACGCTCGACGCCAAGGAGCTGCGCGGCCGCGTTTCGGCCAAGGATCTCAAGGCCGCTGATCCCGACAAGGACGGCACGCTGACCAAGGACGAGTATCTCGCGCTGGTGGAAGGCCGCTTCAAGGCGGCTGATCCGGACGGTGACGGCACGCTCGACTCGAAAGAGCTGAAGTCGGTGGCCAAGCTGCTGAAGTGAGACATCGGTCCGCACTGGACCGACGCGACATAGACATGAGCTCGAGGGCCTGTGACGGGAGACCGTCGCAGGCCCTCGTCTTTCAGGCGGATGCTCGTGGCGCGCCGGCAGGAAGGCGATTGGCCCTCACATGCTTGGGCGGGACATTTCCACTGCGAGACGAACCAGGTCGGGGAGGCTGCGGGCCCCGAGCTTCTGACGCAGCCGGTAGGTCAGGTTGATGACGGTCTTGTAGCTGATGCCGAGATGGTCGGCGATCGCCTGATAGGATTTCGCCTGGGCCAGCAGCGCAAGGGCCTGGCGCTCGCGCGGGGTCAGCGCAGGGGCCGCCATGCCGTCCGGGTTGGCGCGGAGCAGGGCGATGCGGGTGGCGAGCTGCGGATCGAGATAGGTGCCGCCGGCTCGAACCTGCTCCAACGCCTTGGGCAGCTCGTGCGGCGGCGCGTCCTTCAGCAGATAGCCGCTGGCGCCGGCGTCGATCGCCGAGCGGACGATGCGCGGATCGGCATGCATGCTGAAGACCAGGATCCGGGCGCGGGGATCGTGCGACCGCATGCGTTCGATCAGATTGATGCCGCCGAGCTCCTGCCCGTGCAGGCGCAGATCGACGATCGCGACGTCCGGCCGGTCACGAACATAGGCGTCGTACCCGCTGTCGGCATCGTGTGCCTCGGACAGCGCGCGGATACCGGCTTCGTTCAGCAGCCAGCGGCAGGCCGTGATCACGACCGGGTGGTCATCGACGAGCAGAACGCGATACATCCGATGAAGGTCTTGCCCTTATGGCGCCGACGGCGCCGATGCTTTCTCTACCATGTGAGTTCCCTTGCAAACCAGGATCGGGTGCAACAGTGCGGCCGAGGCTGGGAGATAGCTCGGCGAATCGATCGCCACTTTCCGGATCCGGGAAGATTGTCCCTAGGGGCCGAAGAATATTGCCCGTTGCGACGAACTGGAGGGCTGTTTACGAATGTTAACGTTCGTAGACGGGTAAATCGGCCAGTTCTGGTGCGGGTAAAGGCTCAGGGGCGTGGGCTGTTGCCGGAACCGGTCGACAAGAAACTGGGGGACGTCTTGACCAGACTGTCGGCGCTGAAGAGCGCGCTTCTCGCGACCTGTGCGTTGCTGCCTGCGGCTGCGTTCGCGCAGCAAACCCTGCAGACCATCGAGGTGGTCGGCGTCTCGCCCGTTCAGGGCAGCGAGATCGCGAAGGACAAGATTCCTTCCAATGTCGAAACCATCGGGGCGCGGGAGCTCGACCACAGCCGCGCGCCGACGCTGCTCGACAGCATCCTGCAATCGGTGCCCGGGGTCTCCCTCAGCGACCAGACCGGGAACGCGTTCCAGCGCGACTTGAATTATCGCGGTCAGACTGCCTCGCCGGTGCTCGGGACGCCGCAGGGCATCGCCGTCTACCAGAACGGCACCCGCATCAATGAGGCCTTCGGCGACGTCGTGAACTGGGACCTGATCCCGGAAATGGCGATCGCACGCATGACCCTGATGCCGAACAATCCGCTGTTCGGCCTCAACGCCACCGGCGGTGCGCTGTCGATCGAGATGAAGAACGGCTTCAACTACCAGGGCGGGGAAGCGCAGTTGTTCGGCGGCTCGTTCGGCCGGATCCAGTCGGGCGCTCAATACGGCTGGAACAACGGCACCTACTCGGCCTATATCGCGGCGGAAGGCGCCTATGACCGCGGCTGGCGCGACTACTCGTCGGCCTCGCAGATCCGGCGCATGTATGCCGATTTCGGCGCGCGCGGCGACAATACCGAATTCCATCTCTCCTTCACCGGTGCCGACAACAAGCTCGGCTCGGTCGCCGCGACACCGATCGAGATGCTGAACCAGCGCTGGTCCAGCGTCTATACCTGGCCGCAGTCGCTGCATCTGCAGATGCAGATGGTGCAGGCCAGCGCAAAGTGGACGCCGACCGACACGCTGTCGATCCAGGCCAACGGCTATTACCGCAACTACAAATCCGCGCGCGTCGATGGCAATAGCACCGAGGTTGCGGCCTGCGACCCCGCGGGCGCGTTCCCCGGAGAATTCTGTCTCAGCGATGCCGCCGGCACCGAGTTCCAGATGAACCGCAACGGTCCGACCGCCAATACGCTGGCGGGCGATGCGGCGCTCGGTCAGATCGACCGCAATACCGTCAAGACCGACAGCTATGGCGGCTCGCTGCAGGCGACCTCAACGACGCAGCTCTTCGGCCATGACAACCATTTCGTCGTCGGCGCCAGCGTCGATCACGGCAATACCAACTTCCAGGCCACATCCGAGCTCGGCACCATCGACAACAACCTGTTCGTCACCGGCCTCGGCGTCTACATCGACCAGCCCAACGCGGGCCTTGCTCCCGTCAATCTGAATGCCAAGAACACCTATCTCGGCATCTATGCGACCAACACCTTCGACATCACCTCGCAGCTGGCGCTGACGGCCGGCGGCCGTTTCAACTGGGCGCAGATCAACCTGCGCGACCAGACCGGCTTCGCGCCGCTGCTGAACAGCAACAACAATTTCCAGCGCTTCAACCCGGTGGTCGGCCTGACCTACAAGATCACGCCTGACATGACCGCCTACGCGGGCTATTCAGAAGCCAACCGCGCGCCGACGCCGCTCGAGCTCGGCTGCTCCGATCCGGCCAATCCCTGCCTGATCGACAACTTCCTGATCGCCGATCCGCCGCTCAAGCAGGTGGTGTCCCGCACCGTCGAAGGCGGCCTGCGCGGCGAGATTTCCGGCGGCCGCTCGGCCTACGCCGCCGACCTGCCGGCCTACCGCAAGGCCCCGATCAAATCGGTGGCGGTCGATGATGGCTGGCGGCTGCGCTGGGGCCTCAGCCTGTTTCGTACCGAGAATTCCGACGACATCATCCAAGTCGTCGACCCGGCCAACCCGGTGCGCGGCTATTTCAAGAACGCCGGCACCACGCTGCGCCAGGGTGTCGAGGCCAAGGTCGACCTGGCCTGGAACCGGTGGACCGCCTACGCCAACTACACCTTCATCGACGCCACCTTCCGCAGCGCCTTCGACGTCAACGATCCGTTCCTGCGGGTGCCGGTCGGCGTCGTCTCCGGCAACCACATTCCCGGCATTCCGGCGCACCGCCTGAAGCTCGGCGCAGAATATGCCGTGACCGACGCCTGGAAGGTCGGGGCGAGCGTCAACTATGTCGGCAGCCAGTACCTGCTGCACGACGAGACCAACGTCTACCCGAAGGTCCCGGCCTACTGGGTCGTGAACGTCAACACATCTTATCAGGTGACCAAGAACGTCGAGGTGTTCGGCCTGATCCAGAACCTGTTCAATCAGCGCTATTACTCGGCAGGTACCGTGTTCGACCCCGCCGGCTTCAACACCGCCGGTGGCGGAACCGCGTTCGCGCTTAACGATCCGCGCAGCATGGTTCCGGGGATGCCGCTCGCGGCCTATGCCGGCATCCGGGCGAAGTTCTGAGCTTCGCATCCTGACGACCATAGGCGCATCCGCGCCGCGCCACGGCAGCCCCCACCGTGGCAGGAAGGCCGGGAGAAATCCCGGCCTTTTTCTTGCTTGACTAAAAGCGTGACGTGCCTCCGCTGCCGTAGGGTGGGCAAAGGCGCGCGTGCGATACTGCATGCCGCGAGCTCAACTCCACCGCGCGCCGTGCCCACCATTCCTTCCGCTTGCGCGGATGCACGGCGGGCACGTGACCGCCCTGCGGGCGGCTGCTTTGCCCACCCTACGCAGCCGGTATGAATCGTCGATGAGTCTGCTCACGATGGATTTTGGGCAATTATCCCGCTGACCTCGTGAACGAGATCGCTGCGCGCCTGTGGAATTTGCGAAGCATCGCGATTAGTTGCTACCGGTTTCCGCCAACTACGAACTTCCGCCACAGAACCCGACCAGCTATTGCGCATCGTATCGAGCAGCGAGGTGGCGCACATGAGCCGTAGATCTTCAAGCCTTGTATCGATCATCACGTCATCGATGGATGCCGTTCACCGGCCCCACGTGCCTCCTTGGATACGAGCGACAATCTCTGTCGTGCTTCTCGCTGGCAGTCTGGGGACGCATTCTCTGCTGCTTGGCGATGCGGCGGCGCGCGATCTCGATGGGCGTTACGCCAATTCTCCGCTCAAGGGCTGGTTCGAGAGTCTGCGTTCGGGCAAGGGGCCGTGCTGCTCGGATGCGGATGGCACCGCGCTCTCGGACACGGATTGGGACACGAAGGATGGCCGCTACCGTGTTCGCATTGAAGGCCAATGGTGGGTCGTTCCGGAAGAGGCCGTGGTGACCGAGCCCAATCGCGCCGGCCGGACGATGGTATGGCCCGTGTATTATCGCGAGCTGAATACGGGCCTGCGCATCGATGTGCGGTGCTTCCTGCCCGGCAGCATGATGTAGGTGGGGATGTGCCGGATCGCAGAAGCGCAGGGTGGGCAAAGGCGCGAAGCGAGATGTTGCGACAGGCGCGGCCTCTCGTGCGCCGTGCCCACCGCTCCCTCCGCTCTCGCGGAGGCATGGTGGGCACGCGGCCGCCCTGCGGGCGGCTGCTTTACCAACCCTACGTGATGGCGACTACTCCGCCGCTTGCGCCGCTTTCAGCGTCGGATAGTCAGTGTAGCCCTTCTCGCCGCCGCCATAGAGGGTGGCGCGGTCGAGCTCGTTGAGCGGCGCGCTGACCTTGAGCCGCTCGACCAGATCCGGGTTGGCGATGAACGGCCGGCCGAAGGCGATCAGGTCGGCCGCGTTGGCATCGAGCTGTTTGTTCGCGAGCGCGAGGTCATAGCCGTTGTTGGCGATGTAGGTGCCCTTGAAGCGCTTGCGCAGCGACGCGTAGTCGAACGGCGCCACGTCGCGCGGGCCGCCGGTCGCCCCCTCGATCACGTGGATGTAGACCAGATTCAGCGCCGCGAGCCGGTCGACGATGTAGTCGAACAGCGCCTGCGGATTGGAATCCGAGATGTCGTTGGCCGGCGTCACCGGAGATAGCCGAATGCCGGTCCTGTCGGCGCCGATCGCCTCCGACACGGCCTTGGCAACCTCGAGCATCAGCTTTGCGCGGTTCTCGATCGACCCGCCATAGGCGTCGGTGCGCTTGTTGGCGCCGTCCTTGGCGAACTGGTCGAGCAGATAGCCGTTGGCGCCATGGATCTCGACGCCGTCGAAGCCGGCCTCGATCGCATTCAGCGCGGCCTGCTTGAACGCCGCGACGATGCCGGGAATTTCCGCGAGTTCGAGCGCACGTGGCGTCGAGACGTCGGTGAACGCACCGCCGACGAAGGTCTTGGTCTTGGCCGCGATCGCCGAGGGCGCGACCGGCGCACCGCCATTCGGCTGCAGCGAGACATGTGAGATACGGCCGACATGCCAGAGCTGGATGAAGATGCGCCCGCCCTTGGCATGCACCGCGTCGGTCACCTTGCGCCAGCCGGCGATCTGCTCCTTGGAATAGATGCCAGGCGTGTCCTGGTAGCCCTGGCCCTGCTGCGAGACCTGGCTGGCCTCGGAGATCAGGAGGCCGGCGGAGGCGCGCTGGCTGTAATATTCGGCCGTCAGCGGACCCGGGGCGAGGCCGTCCACCGCGCGGTTGCGGGTCAACGGCGCCATCACGACGCGATTGGCGAGGGTGACCGGACCGAGCTGATATGGCGCGAACAGTTTGGATGCACTCATCGGGATCTTTCCAGGAGAGGGGAGGGGATCGTGGTCAGTTGTGCATTGCCGCGAACAGCGCAATGCCGCGAGGTATCCGTCCGGCGCAGACGTGCCGCGCGATGGAGCGGCCGCAACGGGCCATCCGTTGGATAGCCTGTCGCAATAGACGAAAGGGATCAGGCGACGCCCAGGAAGTCCCGCTTGCCGATTTCGACGCCGTTGTGGCGGAGGATGCCGTGGGCGATCGCGGCGTGGAAATAGAAGTTCGGAAACGAGACGCGGTTGACGAAGTCCTGCCCCTTCAGGGTCAGCGTGGTGTTGGGCCCGCTTGGAAAGGTGACGTCGCGGCTATCGGCCCCTTCGAACTGCGCCGGCTGGAACGTCTTCAGGTAATCGATGGTTCTGGCAAGCCGCTGGCGAAGCTCGGCGAACGTCGTCTCGGTGTCGGGCGTGCTCGGGACCTCGCTATGGGAAAGCCGCGCGCAGCCCTTGGCGGCGAAGTCGCAGGCGAGCTGGATCTGCTTGGAGAGCGGCAGCATGTCCGGATACAGCCGTGCGCCGAGCAGCACCTCGGGGGCGATCTTTTTGGCTTCGCAATGGGCCTCGGCCTTGCTGAGCAGGCCGGACAGGCTGCCGAGGATCTGGAGGTAGGCCGGCACGGTCGAATCGTAAAAGGACATGATGCTCTCTTTTGGCAGGAGACGTCGCGACGAAAGCGCGCGCCCTCGGAGATGGGGCGGCGTCCAAGAGAATGCAACTGCATCTTTCTGGTTTTTGCGGTCGCCGTGCATTCCAGTCGTTCACGCTGAGGTCACGGCGATTGTGGACGCGTCCCCTGGAGGATTTCCCCAAGCCGTGGCCGAAATGCCGGATCGAGGTCGTGGAGAACGACGAGCCTGGGTGGCCGAACAGGGTCAGGATGAAGATCGGCGCTACAAGCCAAATCGGGCTTCAATTGCCCGTCTGCTCGCGCTTTTGTCCTGAGCGATCATCTGGCCGTCCAATTCCGAGGTGATAAATTGGAATAGCGAAGAGCGGACGACACGGTCGCATGAAGTCGGACAATAAGTCATCTGCAATTGAGAGACGAGGAGCGCCGCGCGATGATGTCGGCTCACCTACCGTGTCGCTGTCGCTGAAGCCGGCGCCGCCTGCGCCCGCGGCGTGCCGCGCATGCGTACGAGCAGTTCCGCCGTTGGCCAGGAATCGGCCGGCAGCCCGAGCCGCACCTGCATCGTTTTGACCGCGATGCGGCTCTGCTGCCCCAGCACGCCATCGACCTTGCCGACGTCGAAACCGGCCTTCACCAGGAGCTGCTGCAGCTCCTTGATCTCGTTGAACGGCAGTTGCGCGACCGGGCCGCTGGCTTTGCGCATCGGCGCCGCGCCGGCGATGCGGGTGGCGAGATAGGCCGCGGTGGTCGAATAGATCAGCGAATTGTTCCACTCGGTGTAGGCGGCGAAATTGGCATAGGCCAGGAACGCCGGGCCGTTGCGGCCCATCGGCAGCAGCACCGAGGCTTCGAGCGCATCGTTTGGCAGCGGCCGGCCGTCGGCATAGGTCACGCCGAGGCCGGCCCATTTGCTGCGCGGCGCCTTGACGGTGAGATCGGCCTGCTCCCACGGAAACGCCTGGGGCACGCGGATCTCCTCCAGCCACGGCTCGCCGCGGCGCCATTTCAGTCCGGTCGCGATGTAGTTCGCGGTCGAGCCGATCACGTCGGGCGCGCTGCGCAGGAGGTCGCGGCGGCCATCGCCGTCATAGTCGACGGCATAGGTGACGTAGTGGGTCGGCAGGAACTGCGTCTGACCGAGCTCGCCGGCCCATGAGCCGATCATCTCCTCCGGCGCGAGATCGCCGCGGTCGATGACCTTCAGCGCGGCGATGGTCTCATTCTGGAAGCGCTCGCTGCGGCGGCAATCATAGGCCAGCGACACCAGCGACGGCAGCACCGGCAAATTGCCCATGTTGGCGCCGAAATCGCTCTCCAGGCCCCAGAACGCGGCGATGACCGCCGGCGGCACCCCGTACTCCTTCTCGGCGCGTGCGAACGCTGCCGCATGCATCCGGATGTGCTGCTGGCCGTTCTGCATCCGGTAGGGCGCGGCCATCCGGCCGGCGAACTCGGTGAACAGTTGGCCGAACACCCGCTGGCCGCGGTCGCGATTGACGATGCCCTGGTTGTAGGTGAGGTACGGCGAGGCGGCCGCGATCGCGCGCTGCGACACGCCTTCGGCAATGGCGCGTTGCTTCAGCTCGGCGAGAAACCGGTCGAAGCTCTGGCCGTTATGGCAGGCCGCGGCGCGCATCGATGGCGCCGGCTTCGGACGTGGTGCGGCCGCCTCCGGCGCCATTTGCGCCGCGGCGCTGACAACCAGCGTGAACGAGGTTGCGAGCGCGCTGAAGGTGACGCGCAAGGCAGTCGAAGAGCTTCGCATCCGGTCTCACCGATGGCTGTCAGGTCGTTGTCCAGCCATCGATATCCGATGCGGGGGGCGGGAGGGAAGGGGGCAGGGGGCAGGGGCGAACAGCGAATGGGAAACGGCGAGAACCCTATTCGCTACTCGCCCTTTCATCCCACCTTCGCCAGCGCCGCCTGGGCCTCGCTCTGGATCCGCTTGAGATGCTCGGCGTCGCGAAAACTCTCGGCATAGAGCTTGTTGACGTCCTCGGTGCCGGAGGGACGCGCCGCAAACCAGCCGTAGTCGGTCTCGACCTTGATGCCGCCGAACGACTGGCCGTTGCCCGGAGCCTTCGTACGCACCATGCGGACGGAATCGCCGGCGAGCTCCTTCAGGTTCAGCATTTCCGGCGTCAGCGCCTTCAGCGCCGCCTTTGCCGGCGGGCTCGCCGGCACGTCGATGCGCTCATAGACCGGCGCGCCGAGCTCGGCCGTCAGCTCCTTGTAGAGCTCGCTCGGGTCACGGCCGCGCCTGGCCATGATCTCGGCCGCGAGCAGCCCGAGGATCAGGCCGTCCTTGTCGGTGGTCCACGCCGTGCCGTCGCGCTTCAGGAACGAGGCGCCTGCGCTCTCCTCGCCGGCGAAGCCGAAGCTGCCGGAGCCGAGGCCCTCGACGAACCATTTGAAGCCGACGGGGGTTTCGACGAGCTTGCGGCCGAGCTTGCGCGCGACGCGGTCGATCATCGAGCTCGACACGATGGTCTTGCCGATCGCGGCATCGCTTCGCCAACCGGGCCGGTGAGCGAACAGGTAGGAGATCGCCGTCGCCAGATAGTGGTTGGGATTCATCAGCCCGCCCGAGCGGGTGACGATGCCATGGCGGTCGGCGTCGGTGTCGTTGGCAAACGCGACGTCGAAGCGCTCGCGCATGCCGATCAGGCTCGCCATCGCGTAGGGCGAGGAGCAGTCCATGCGGATCTTGCCGTCCCAGTCAGCGGTCATGAAGCGGAAGGTGGGATCGACGACGTCGTTGACGATTTCAGCATTGAGGCCGTAGCGCTCGATGATCGGCGCCCAATAGGCTATCGCCGCGCCGCCGAGCGGATCGATGCCGATCTTGATCCCGGCCGCCTTGACGGCGTCGAGATCGACGGTGTTGGCGAGATCGGCGACGTAGGGCGTGATGTAGTCGTAAGCGTGCAACGAGCCGCGCTGCTTGGCCTGGCTGTAGCTGATGCGCGATACGCCATCGAGGTCGTTGGCCAGATACACATTGGCCTGCCGCTCGATCTCGGCCGTCGCATCCGTGTCGGCGGGGCCGCCATGCGGCGGATTGTATTTGTAGCCGCCATCCTCCGGCGGATTGTGCGACGGCGTGATGACGACGCCGTCGGCGAGATGCGCCGTGCGGCCCTTGTTGTAGGAGATGATGGCGTGCGAGATCACCGGCGTCGGTGTGTAGCCGCCGTCCTTGTCGACCATCACCTCGACGCCATTGGCGCCGAACACTTCGAGCGCGCTGGCAAGCGCCGGCTCGGCCAGCGCGTGGGTGTCGATGCCGACGAAGAGGGGGCCGTCGAGGCCCTGCTGGCGGCGGTAGTCGCAGAGCGCCTGGCTGGTGGCGAGAATGTGGTTCTCGTTGAAGCCGGTCTTCAACGACGAGCCGCGATGCCCCGACGTGCCGAAAGCGACGCGCTGGGTCGGCTCGTGCGGGTCGGGCTTCAGCGCATAATAGGCCGTGATCAGCCGCGGAATGTTGGCGAGCGCGGCATTGGCGATCGGCTTGCCGGCTGCGGGGTCTGTCTTGGCCATGGAGCATCCTTCGCAAGTTCGAGAAACATCTGCGGCGGCGCTTCGTTCCGCCGCGGCGGGCGCAGGGAACGCGGGGCGTCGCGACGAACCTGCCGCAACATGGCGGCGCGCGGTGATCCGATCAACGGAATTCGTGCACGCCCCCCGCGGCGGCGTGAAGCCTATTTGATATCCGCTGAGGGAATGCCGGGTTCTCGCGGTCGAGGCCGGCCAATGTCGCCGCCTTGTGCGCGCGACATTAACCACGCCTCACTGAGTCCGCGTGCCGGGACCGGCGCTTAAGCCTGAGTTTAACGGATGGCCGTTGAAATAGCAGGCCGGAGCAGAGGCGCGTCTCGTGCGCGGGAGAGTCGTCAGGAGCGGAAAAGTGAGAGCGCTTTGTCTCGGCGCGTTGGCCGTCGTTTCAACCTTGGCCCTGGCCGGCTGCAGCCACCAGGTGACGCCGCAGGTGGCCTCGCCTTGCGTCGATCTGAGCGGAAGGCCCTGCGTGGACGGTCCCGTCGCCGACCAGTCGCCGCAATCATTGGAGCCTGCCGACACGATCCACAAGCCTGCAGCCGCGGTCGCGCGCCGCGCGACTCTGCAGCACAAGCACGCCCGCGCCGCAAAGCGCCGGGTCAAGTCGCCAATCGCCACCGCCAAGACGATTGAAAAGGCGATTGACAAGCCGATCGAAAAGCCGCTCGCGGCGCCGGCGCGCACGCCGCGGCCCGATCCGGTCGCGCCGGCTGACGGCGCGCCCGCGCCGGTGATCAAGACCCCCTCCGTCACGACGGATATGCCGAATCCGGCCAAGGTCCAGAGCGACGTCATGGTGGCTGCGGTGACGGTGGCGGCCGAGCTGGCCGAGCGGATGACCGCGCTGCGTGTCCCAGAGGGGCCCGCCGACAGTCATCTCGTCGCGGTGCTGCTGGCGCGTCCCACCGTGCGCGGATTGGGCGATCTCAGCGGCAAGGTGATCGCGATCGACGAGCGCTACGCCAAGTCCAACGCGAAGATCACCGCGGCCATGAATGCGGCCGGTGCGACGGAGGTGCTGCTGCTGGAAGGGCAGGCCACCGCGATCACCCGGTTGAACAATGGCGAGGTGAGCGCGGCCGTGGTGGCCCTGGTCTCGCCGGAGGCCGCGGAGGCGTTTCCGAAGGTCGCGGGCTTTCGCCTGTTCTCTGTCGTCCTGAAGCCGTAGCTTCAGGACGCTTTGTCACAGGCCGGCTAGGTCGCGGCGGTGCTGCGCGACGGCCGCGGCAGCGCCGCGCCCTTCACGGCCGCGATGCCCCTGGGAAAGCCGCTGCGGTCGCTATAGAGGCGCTTGCGGCCGCGTCGCGGATCGTGCTGCCTCTTGACGTCCTGGGCGCACATGTAGTCCAGCGCCGTGATGCCTCCGACCATGACCAGCGCCGCCAGCACGCTGCCCGCGCGCGGATTGCTCGGCCTGAGCTCACCGGCCAGCGTCAGCATGTCCAGCCCGTCGCCGGCGACGCGGCTCAGCAGGCCGGCCCGCTTCTCCACCGACAGCGTGAGCACGCCGGCGAACAGCTCGCGCACGCCATAGGCCCGCACCAGTCCCTCGCGGCCCTCCATGCCGAGCGCATGCGTGACGCGGTGCGGCGCCAGCAGCTCCAGCGTGCCGAGCACGATGCTGAACCAGCCGAGCCCGCGGGCCAGACGATCGGCCGGCGTCAGCGAGCTGGGGCCGGTCGAGATGATCTTGGGGTCGCCCTTGGATCTCACGAGATTCGAGAAATGAAACATGCGATGCGATCCCTTATGGCTTCAGCACGACCTTGACGCAGCTGTCCTGCTTGTCGCGGAAGGCGCGGTACATCTCAGGTCCCTGCGCGAGCGGCACGGTGTGGGTGATGACGAAGGACGGGTCGATCTGGCCATCCTCGATGCGCTGCACGAGGTCGTCCGTCCAGCGGTTGACGTGGGTCTGGCCAGTGCGGATCGTCAGGCCCTTGTTCATCAGCGCGCCCATTGGCACCATGTCGGACAGCCCGCTGTAGACGCCGGGGATCGAGACGATGCCGCCGGGACGGCAGACATAGATGATCTCGCGCAGCACGTGCGGCCGGTCGTTCTCGAGCATGAACATCTGCTTGGCGCGATCGATCACGCTGTCGGGCTGCGCAAGGGTGACGTGGCTCTCGAAGCCGACGCAATCGATGCACTTCTCCGGGCCCTTGTTGTCGGTCAGCTCGTTCAGCCGCCCGACCACGCTCTCCTTGTCGAAATTGAGGGGGATGGCGCCGCCGGCCTCGGCCATCGCCAGCCGCTCCGGAATGCGGTCGATCGCAATCACCTGGGAGGCGCCGAGCAGGATGGCGCTGCGGATCGCCATCTGTCCCACCGGGCCGCAGCCCCACACAGCGACCGTATCGTCCGGCTCGATGTCGCATTGCGCGGCCGCCTGCCATCCGGTCGGGAAGATGTCGCTGAGAAACAGCGCCTGCTCGTCCGTCATGCCGTCGGGAACCTTGATGTGCGTGGCGTCGGCGAACGGCACGCGCAGGTATTCGGCCTGGCCTCCCGGATAGCCGCCGGTGAGATGCGTGTAGCCGAACAGGCCCGCAGTGGTGTGTCCGAACACCTTCTCGGCAAGATGCTTGTTGCGGTTGGTGGTCTCACAAACCGAGAAATTGCCGCGCCGGCACTGCTCGCATTCGCCGCAGATGATGGTGAAGGGAACGACGATGCGGTCGCCCTTCTTGAGCTTGCCGTTGACGCCGGAACCGACCTCGACGACCTCGCCCATGGTCTCGTGGCCCATGATATCGCCGGGCATCATCGCCGGGATGTAGTTGTGGAACAGATGCAGGTCGGAGCCGCAGATCGCGCAGCTCGTCACCTTGATGATGGCATCCCTGTCATGCTCGATCTCGGGATCGCTGACGGTGTCGCAGCGAATGTCCTCTTTGCCATGCCAAACCAGCGCCTTCATACGGTCCTCCGGACAGAATGTTGCGGAGGCAAGTCGAAGGGCGCGGCGATGGTTGCTATCGAGCGCGGAATTTTCCGGAGTGGCGCGGCGTCCCGCGCTCGATGGCCGGCTCAGGCCTTCCGGGCGGCCTTCTTCGGCGCGGGCCTCGCAGGATCCCTCCTGGCAGCCTTGCCAGCCTGTTTGCCGCCTTGCGGCTTGGCCGCCGCACCGTCGGCCTTCTTCTCCGGCTGCTTGGTCTCCGGCTTCCTGGGCAGCTCCGCGGCGGCGGCCTGGCGCATCGCGCGAGCGTAGCTGTCGGCGACGTTGTCGGCGGAGATCAGGAGCCGTCGGGCGGCGGCATTGGCCTGCTCGACCGCCTCGCGGGCGAGCAGCTTGAAGCGCTCCTTGGCGTCCTTGTCCTTGGCCTTGACGGCCATGCCGTTGAAGCGGTCCTTGCGCTTCTTCGCCGCTGCCAGAATGGCCTTGTTCTGCTGCTTGGCCAGTTGCCGGATCACGGCATCAAGATCGGCATCCGCCATCGTCGTCCCCAACTCCCCCAGAGAATCAGCGCGCCCCGGCGCTGCAAACCGCGCGGACTATGCAATCGGTGCCGCCGCTTTGCAATCGGGGTACCAGAGGAGGGGTGCCGCGCCGATCAGGGGCGGCGGGCCGATGAGATCCGTCCGGCATTCGATGCCGGGGCCCGCAAAAAAAAGCGTCCGCATGGCGGTCATGTCGCTCCGAGTGGTGCAACGGCACCGCAGAAAGGCCGCTTACGACAATCGGAAACGCAACGTAACCAATTCTCGGCAATTCCATCAATTCCAATGCAACGCTTGATCCGCAACATTCCCGGCAACATCACCGTGTTCGTTGGAGTGTGGCCGTGCTGGCCGGAAATAGATACCTCAGGCTATTGTCGCGGTTCCGTCGCGACCAGAGCGGCAACATCGCGATCATCTTCGCGCTTGCTTTGCTCCCGATCCTCGCCTTCGTCGGCTCGGCGATCGACTATTCGATGGCCGTGCGCGCCAAGGCGAAGCTGTCGGCTTCGATGGACGCCGCGATGCTGGCCGCGACCGGCTACACCGCCATGCGCGGCGCCGCGTCGGACGCCAAGACGGCGGCGACCAACATGTTCAACGGCCAGATGTCGGCGCACAATCTGGCGGCGGACTCGCTGAACATCGATATCAGCGATAGCGTCACCGCGCGGACCGTGACCGGCAGCGCCACCGTGGTGGTCAAGACGGCCTTCATGCACATGTTCGGCTACCCGACCATGACGGTCTCGGCCTCGTCGTCGGCTTCGGCCTCGTTCCCGACCTACATGGACTTTTACGTTCTGCTCGACAACTCGCCGTCGCAGGGTCTCGGCGCGACCACGGCCGACATGACGACGCTGCAGAATGCGACGTCCGACAAGTGCGCCTTCGCCTGCCACGACACCTATACGTCCAGCTCGAAGAAGACGCTGCAGACCAACAGTTATTATTCCATCGCCAAGAAGAAGGGCGTGACGATGCGCATCGACGTCGTCCGGAGCGCGACGCAGTCGCTCACGGACACGGCGACCGCCAGCCAGGTCGTCAGCAACCAGTACCGCATGGCGGTGTACAGCCTGGGCAGCGACTGCGGCTCGCTCGGCCTGACGACCATCGCCAGCCTGTCCTCGAGCATGTCCTCGGTGAAATCGTCGGTCGGTTCGCTCGACCTGATGACGATCCCCTACAGCGGCTACAACAACGACATGTGCAGCGATTTCGACGGTGCGATGTCCGCGATGAACGGCGTCATCCCGACCCAGGGCGATGGCTCGTCGACCAGCCCGCAGAAATGGCTGTTCTTCGTCTCCGATGGCGTCGCCGACTATTCCTATCCGACCACCTGCAGCAAGACAGTTCTCTCGGGCGGCCGCTGCCAGGAACCGCTGAACACGACGACCTGCGATGCGTTGAAGGCTCGTGGCATCAAGATCGCCGTGCTCTACACCACCTATCTCGCGATCACCAACAACAGCTGGTACACGACCTATATCGCGCCATGGCGGGATTCGATCAGCGGCATCATGAAATCGTGCGCCAGCCCGGGCTACTACTACGAGGTCGATTCGAGCGGCAGCATCGGCGCAGCGCTTACCGCGCTGTTCCAGCAGGCGATCGCATCGGCGCATCTGACCAAATAGGGCAGGTCGTCCAGGCGCTCATGCGGGAAGTGCGACGAGCTGCTCCAGCGTCGCGCCATCCCTGAGCACGGCCAGGATCTCACGGCGCGACAGGAAGCGGATCGCCTGCGTGAACGAGCCGGCCCCCGCGATCCGCGCTTTGGCGGTGGCGAGGTCGACGTCGATGTCGCCCGGCTCGCGACGCCGAGGCGGCGGCAGGGACGCAACGTGCTGGCGGCAGAGACCGGCGTTCTGGCGCAGTTCGACCAGCGCCGCCCGGCGATCCGGCCGCAGATTCTCCGCAAGCTGCTTGGCGCGGAACAGCACCGGCGGCGGAGCGCGATCCTCGGGCGTCGTGAACAGGCGGGCGCCGGTGCTGCGGCCGCCCGTGAGCAGACCGATCGGAATCGACAGCACGAGGCCGGCGATGACCGGCGACATCCAGGCCAGCAGGGGGACGGAGACGGCATAGGCGCTCGCCGCCATGACCAGGCCGCATACCGTCGGCAGCGCGAATTTGCGAAGGATCTCCTGCGGGCTCACCCCGCCGTCGCTGCGGCGCTGCACCTGCCAGCCGGCGTCGCGCCCCATCAGGATTTCGATCACGGCGATCGACTGGAAGATCATCATCGAAGGCGCGATCAGGGCCGCGAGCAGCGTTTCCGCCAGCACGGCGACGCAGAGGCGCAACCCGCCGCCAAAGCCTCGGCGTCGCGTCGGCGTGAACAACGTGAAGAGGCAGGCGAGCAGCTTCGGCACCATGAGCAGGCCGAGCGTCGCCGCGAAGACCTGGGCGGCGAGCACCGGGTCCTGAGCCGGCCAGGTCGGAAACAGCGCAAAGCCCTTGGGGAAATATTCGGGCCTGACGAAGTTGGCCTGCAGCGAGATGAGGATGCCGAGCACGAGAAAGGCAAACCACAACGGCGCGGTGACATAGGCGCCGATGCCGATCAGCAGATGCAGCCGCGACACCCAGTGCAGGCCGCGCGCCGGCAGCACGGCGAGATGCTGCAGATTGCCCTGGCACCAGCGCCGGTCGCGCGCGGCGTGATCGATCAGCGACGGCGGCACCTCCTCGAAGCTGCCGTCGAGATCGACCGTCATGTAGATTCCCCAGCCGGCGCGGCGCATCAGGGCGGCTTCGATGAAATCGTGGCTCAGGATATGTCCGCCGAACGGCTTGCGCCCGGGGAGCTCGGGCAGCGCCGCGTCTTGCGCGAAGGCCGCGACCCGGATGATCGCATTGTGGCCCCAGTAATTGCCTTCCGCGCCATACCACCACGCATTGCCGGCCGCGATCATCGGGCCGTACAGCCGGCTCGCGAACTGCTGCAGCCGCGCGAACAGGCTGGTGCCGTTGACGATCACGGGCAGGGTCTGGATCAGCGCCGCCTGCGGCGCGTTCTCCATGGCATGGGCCAGCCGGACCACGGTCGCGCCGCTCATCAGGCTGTCGGCATCAAGAATGATCATATAGTCGTAGGCCGCGCCGAAGCGCTGCACCCAGTCGGCGATGTTGCCGGACTTGCGGGCGACATTGTCGGCCCGGTGGCGGTAGAACACCCGATCTGTGCCGCAGGATTGGCGCAGATCGACGAACGCAGCCTCTTCGCCGATCCAGATGTCGGGATCGGTGGTGTCGCTGAGCAGAAACCAGTCGAAGCGCTCGGCCTGTCCCGTCCCGGCGACCGATTCGATCATGGCGCGCAGCCGCACCATCACCGCGTCCGGATCCTCATTGTAGGTCGGCAGCAGCATGGCTGTGCGGCCGGACAAAGAGGGCAGGGGACCGTCGATGTCGATCGCGATCGTATCGCGCCGCCGCCCCAGCAGGGCGCAGAAGCCGGCCAGCGCGCAAACGAAGGCAAAGGCGATCCACGCGAGCAGGATCGAGAACAGCACGAGTACCATGCCTTCCAGCACGGTCACGCCACCGACCTCGACGACCTCGTACATCTTGTAGCAGCCCGCCAGCGTCAGCGCCGCGGTGCCGGCGAAGATGAGAGCGCGCCGGAATGCGATGCGGCCGCCGCTCGTGATGGCACGTCGGCCGGGCGCGGCATGATTGAGTGGCGACGGCACCATCGCGAGCGGCGCCTCGGCCGGGAGAAAGCTCGCGTCGCTAGCCTCATAGGTCGGACGCGGCTGCGCTGCGGTCATGGCGTCCATCGATAGACCCAGGTTTCGGATACGGGCTTGTCGTTGGCAACCAGTTCGGCCCTGAGCTCGACCGGCGCATCGCCGACCGCGCATTGGAAGCTGAGCCGCCAACCTTGCGTCTCCGGGTTCGGCTGCGCGACGATGTTCGTCACCTCGGATTTCGCCGCGCTGACCACGCCCTTGACGATGTTCGGATCGAGGCTCTTCAAGGCGTCGCCTTGGAGCTCGAGAACGAACAGCCGGCCTTCGCCGCGGGTGGCCACGCCAGTGCGCGTGAAGCGCGCCAGCGTATTCGGCTTCGGCACATCGGGCCCCCAGTGCAGGCGATAGGTCATGTTGTGCTCGCCCTTGGCCGCGAGCGGCGTCTTCGGCCGCCAGAAGGCGGCGATGTTGTCGTGGATTTCCTGGTTGGTGGGGATCTCGAACAGCACCACCGCGCCGTCACCCCAGTCGCCGATCGGCTCGATCCACAGGCTCGGCCGCCGTTCGAAATGCGATTCGAGATCCTGATAGGCGGTGTATGTCCGTTCCCGCTGCATCAGGCCGAAGCCGCGCGGATTGAGGTCGTTGAATACGCTGACCTGCAGGTCGCGCGGATTGCTGAGGGGGCGCCACAACTGCTCGCCCTTGCCGTTGAACATCGCAAGCCCGTCGGAATCGTGCACGGCGGGGCGGAAATCGTCGACGTCGTTGCGGTCGTTGGGTCCGAAGAAGAACATGCTGGTCATCGGCGCCAGTCCGGCGTGAGCGATCTCGACGCGCGGATACAGCGATGCCTCGACGTCGAATACGGTGGTCTCGCCAGGGCGGATCGTGAACCGGTAGGAGCCCGTCGCGCTCTTGCTGTCGAGCAGCGCATGCACCACCATTGCGGTGGCGCCTTGCGTCGGCTTCTCCAGCCAGAACGCCTTGAACACCGGAAACTCCTCGCCCTTGGCCTCGCCGGTGTCGATCGAGAGCCCGCGCGCCGACAGTCCGTAAATCTCACCCTTGGCGACGGCGCGAAAATAGCTCGCGCCGAGGAACACACAGACCTCGTCGTAGTAGTCCGGCCGGTTCATCGGCGCGTGGACGCGGAAGCCGGCAAAGCCGAGATCGGCCGCCGGGAAGGCCGGGACTTGCTGACCGAATGCAAAGTCCTCGGGTCGATAGGCCACGGGGCTGGCTTTGCCGTCCGCAACCTCATAGATCTCGACCCGGTCCTTGTAGATCGAGCCGCGATGGAAGAACTGCGCCTGGAACGGCAGGTTCTCACTGCGCCACAGCGCATGGTCCGGCAAGAACCGAATCGAGCGGTAGGCGTCGTAGTTCAGCTTCGCCAGCGCGTCCGGCAGCTTGTCATCCGGCGCAGCGTAGGGCTTGGCGGCGAGATTGCGCGCGAGGTCGCGCACATAGGCCGCATTGAACGGCTGCGCCGCAGGCGGCGCGGCTGATGCGCTCCGCGTCAAGGATGCGGCGACCGGGATCGCAGCCGCAGATTGAATGAACTGACGGCGATTCAACTTATTCTCGCTTTGCTGCATGGAACTGCGGAGCAACATTTCTGAAGGCGTCGGGTTCCATCGGAAGTCAACGAGAGGGGGCTGCTTTGGAGTCCCTTCCTGCTGAACGCGCCACCGGCGATCCCGCCGGCGCGTGCAGATCATGGGCGCGCCGTTCTGAACGCAACGTGAGCGACGGACCTGCGTGACAAACTTGGAGCCGAGACGTGAACATTCGACCTGCTCGCCAGCCACGGCAATTTCGCTTCTCGTGGCTTACGCTGGAAGGCTTGGGGCTGCATCCGGGGCCGGGCCGCCGGTCTTCCACGTCGTGGAATCGCAGACAGCAGCTGCCGCAATGCCGACGACTGTTGCGCTCCGCGGCACGATTGTTGACTTATCGCAATTAAGGAATCCGGCCGAGGCTCTACCAGTCGATTGGTCTGCAGCAGCCGATCCAGGCGGGGAGGATGACTGGTCACCCGAAAGGACGTCAAAGTCAGTCGGGCATTCCAGGGTTATGCACAGGATCGAACGAACGTCGGCGACAAAAATCGTATTGGCTCCCGGGTCGGCAATGTCGCACACAATCACTTGGAAGGGATTTGAATGCTTCGATTGCGTGCGCTGAACGCTCCGACGCCATTTCTCTTTTTCACTGGCAAGGGCGGTGTGGGCAAGACGTCGCTCGCTTGTGCGACCGCCATCAGTCTCGCGGACCGTGGGTTGCGTGTCCTTCTGGTCAGCACCGATCCTGCGTCGAACCTCGACGAGATGTTGGAAGTTGAACTAACTGACAGTCCAGTGCCGGTGCCGAACGCGGCAGGGCTCTTCGCGATGAATATCGACCCTGAGACCGCAGCCGAGAGCTACCGAGCTCGCGTGCTTGAACAGCTCGAGCCCACGGTGACCGATCAGGAGAGATCGACCATACGCGAGCAGCTTTCCGGCGCATGCACCACCGAGATTGCCGCATTCGACGAGTTCGTCGGATTGCTCGACGGAGACAGAGCGGGTTACGACCATATCATCTTCGATACGGCCCCGACCGGCCACACCCTGCGGCTCCTGAGCCTGCCGAAGGCTTGGACCGGTTTTCTGAAGGACAACAGCCGCGGCGCCTCCTGCCTCGGCCCGCATTCCGGTTTGAAGATGCAGGAGGATCGTTTTCGACAAGCGCTTCAGGCGCTGAGCGATCCGAGGCGGACGACCGTGGTCCTGGTGACCCGCGCCGACCGGAGCGCAATCCGGGAGGCGGCGCGAACGTCGAGCGAACTTGATGGGCTCAATCTCACCAATCAGACGCTCGCCGTGAACGGACGCTTTCACGCCACTGACCCTACTGACGCGGTCGCAAGTTCACTCGAGCGGGATCAGGATGAGGCTCTCGCCTCGATGCCGGACTCGCTGCGTAAGCTGCCGCGGGACGAAATCCCACTGGTTGGGTTCGACATTGTGGGTCTCGCGGCGCTCAGGGCAGTGTTGTCGTCGTCCGGTCCACGGCTTGAGACGTCGACTGGCGAACAAGTTGGAGTGCCGGTTGACGTGCAGGGACTCGACCGTCTGGTCGATGACATCGCTCACCGCAATCGCGGCCTCATCATGGTCATGGGTAAGGGCGGCGTCGGGAAGACGACGATTGCGGCTGCCATCGCTGTCGGCCTCGCGAGGCGCGGGCATGCCGTCCACCTCAGCACGACCGATCCAGCGGCCCACGTCACGGATGTCGTTGACGCCGCGAGCCCAGGGCTGACGGTGGACCGGATCGATCCTCGGCGCGAGACGGAGCGCTATGTCGCGAAAATACTAGCGAGCCGCGGCCGCGACCTGGATGAGCAGGGCAAGGCGCTCCTGCTTGAGGACCTGGCTTCGCCCTGCACGGAGGAAGTCGCCGTTTTCCATGCCTTCTCGCACGTGGTTGCGGAGGCTCGGAGCGCCTTTGTGGTGCTCGATACGGCGCCGACCGGTCATACCCTGCTCCTACTCGATGCGACCGGGGCCTATCATCGCCAGTTGACGAGCCAATTGGAGCCGGGCGGTGCCGGCCGGGTGATCACGCCGCTGATGCGGTTGCAGGATTCCACCTACACGCAGATCATCCTGGTGACCCTGCCGGAAACGACGCCCGTTTCGGAGGCCGCCGCTCTCCAGGAGGACCTGCGGCGCGCCGGCATCGAGCCGTTCGGTTGGGTGATCAACAAATGCCTCGCCGCCTCCGGAACTCGCGATCCCCTGCTGCGGGCGCGGATTGCCAGAGAGCGGATGCAGATCGCTCGTGTTCAGGACAGCTTGGCCAAGCGCGCTTTCATCATGGCGTGGCGAAGCAAGCCTCCCATCGGCATCGAGGAGCTGGAGACGTTATCGATGCCGAGTTCTTGATCACGTTCAGCTCGATCGCGATCTGGTCTCCCCCTATCGGGATCACGTCTTCATTGCCCGATCGCAGGATATGGCGAGATCAGGGGCCGAGTTTGTTGCGGTCGTTGCGACGCAGCGACGGCGAAAATCCCCGCCCGCCCGTCGGGCAAATCGGCCGCTCAGTTTTGTTGGATTCGCGGCGCGCGCTCTCCTCTCATGGCCTGTCGAGCTGTCAATTCTATGTGCGCCGATGGACTGATTTCGTCAGCCAGTTCAGCTGGATCACTCGTGTCCAGTCCCATCGGCAAAAATATTCTTGTTTCCATTTTTCAGAATTTGATGTTCACTCCGCTCGTCCCGCCTCGATCTGAGGGGCGTATCGCGGTCGTCACGAACGTGGGGTGCGGGATGCGATGGGCGTATCGAACCGCAGCGCGAGCGATCGTGCCGACGAACGGTTTGATGCGCACGATCAAGCCGTGTGGTCCTGATCTCCCGGTGCTGAGATCAAGTTCGCGCCGACGATGGCGCTGATGACAGGGGCAAGACAGCCGGTCCCTGGGGAGAGCACGGAGTAAGCCGTAAAGCCATCGCGCAGGGAAGGCCGGGATGTCCCAGCCGAACCTGTGGTTCCTGCCCCGTGCATTTCTTTCGCACGGGGGCCATGGGGGCGGCGAGCTCCCGGTCTTCCCTGCGCCCTCTGTATTCAAGGGGGCAAACGAACAGCAAAGCTCGGGCGCCGATGCGCCGCGAGAAGGTGATCTTATGTCTCTCCACGTCATTGCGAGGCGCCCTTGCGCCGAAGCAATCCAGGGCTCAGCGCGCGACTCTGGATTGCTTCGCTTCTGTTCAGCCCGGGGACATAGCTGACGGGTGTTCGGGGAGATGGTTGACACTTCAAAATCG
>NZ_JBNPUF010000017.1:0-58345 GCF_051168035.1 Bradyrhizobium sp. HKCCYLRH3059
GTGTAGGTCGTGAAGCTCGCCGCGGTGTTGCTGTGGCAGTTCGAGCACTGCAGCGTCCCGGTCGGGATGTGCGGCGGTGTCGTCATGCCCTGCGCGGTCTTGCTGTTGTGGCAGGTCGCGCAGTTGGTGTCGGTCGCGGCGTGCTTGAACGCCGCGCCGCCGAAGCTCGCCGTGCTGGTGTGACAGGACTCGCACGGCAGATTGGTCTGGAGATGGTTGCTGGACTTGCCGCGCGCCGTCGTCCCGTTGTGACAGTTGGCGCAACCGGCGACGATGCCGGCGTGGTCCATCTTCATTCTGATGCGAAAGCTCGCCGTCGACCTGTGGCACACATCGCATGGCGCCGCCGTCGTGATGTGATCCTTCGACTTGCCCCGTGCCATCACGCCGTTATGGCAGGTCGTACATGACGCCTTCGCCTGGGTATGATCGATCGCCCGAACGTCCTTCCATGTCGAGGTCTGGTGGCAGCTCTCGCATCGCCTCGTGGACATCGGGTGGTTGACCGACATGCCCGCCGTCTGCGCGCCGTTGTGGCAACTGGCGCACTGCGTCTGCGTGCCCTTGAACCGCCCGCCGACGTGACAGGACGAGCACTCCACCCCGACATGGCTTCCGGTCAGCGGAAAACCTGTCGAGACATGGTCGAATGAGCTCTGCGCGGCGGCATGCCCTGCCAACACGAGAGCGAGCAGCATACAGGCGAGCAGCCACTGCACCATACGGTGCGAGGCTCGCGCCACCAGCCCCAGCTTGCTGTAGCAGCTGCTCAACTCCAACTCCGCTCTTCACTCTCGACTCGATCGCCAGCCGGACATCCGACGGAGACCGGCCGACCCCAATCCAGCCGAGACCGTTGAGCGTCCGCTGCTCGGCGGTCGCCCCGACAAATCCAAGACACCCTTGCGGATTTCCCCTACGGCCCGGCGGCACGTCTTCCCCAGCCACCGAATACTCGGAACGCTCCGTGCTCCCTTGATCGAGCGCTGCATCGATCGGGCGACGACGGAGTCATCGGCCAGATCACGCAGCCTTCGCTACGCCTACGACAGGGCTTCCAGAGACGCGCAAAGCTGGCCCAAAACTGGGCCAAGCTGAACTCAAGCTGAATGGAGGTTAAGGTTTCTGACGTCGCGCGCGCGCAATGGTCCCGCAAGCTCATCACGCAAGCCATTGATCTGCATGCGAACTGATAGCCGCTGCGAGCCGATGTCAGCTCGACACCATCTCAGACGCCGTGTGCGGCCAACGCAGCCGTTCGAATCAGTTCCTGATCTGAACGTTGCGCCATCCCGTTGCGACATGGCAGCGCTCGCACGTCTGACCGAAGGTGCCATTGTGCACGTCCGAGCTGCGATGACAGCTGAAGCAATCCATCGGCAACTTCAGATCCGGCGGCGACTTGGCCTTGTGACAGGCCTCGCACGTGATCTTCTGGTGGACACCGACCAGCGGGAATCGTGTCTGCCGCGCGTGATCGAAACGCCAAAGCCGCCACCCATTCGGATTGTGACAGCTGGCGCACCGCCCTCCGAGTTTCCCCTGGTGGAAATCCTTGTGGCAGCTCTCGCAGGCCATCGGCGTATTCTTGTAGGTCGGCGTCCGGTGGCACTCCTCGCAAGGCACCGACTTGTGCAGACCTATCAACGGAAAACGCGTAATCTCGTGATCGAAGGAGAGCTTCTTCCGCCAGCCCGCATCGCTATGGCACGTCTCGCAGCGTTCGCCGAGCTTGCCCTGATGCGGATCCTGCTTGCGGTGACAGGACACGCATGACGTCGCGAGCTTGTCCCGATAGAGATCACCCGTATGGCAGCTCTCACACTTCACCTTGGCATGCGCATTTCGCAGCGGGAAGCGGGTCTTGTCGTGATTGAAGCGGACCGTCTTCCATTTCTCCTGATCGTGACACGTCTCGCACTTGTCGCCGAAGCGGCCGCCATGGACGTCCTGAAGACGGTGGCATGAGCCGCACGACGTCTGCAGATCCTTGTATTGCTCGCCGGAGTGGCACGTCGCACAAGCGACCGACTTGTGGGCGCCCACGAGGGGAAACCGGGTCTTCGTGTGGTCGAACTCCTTGGTCGCGCGCCATTTCACCGCCGTGTGGCAGTTCTCGCAGCGTTCACCAAGCCGGCCGCGATGCGGATCGAGCGCCTTGTGACACTCGAAGCAGGTCGAGGGCGTGTTGCGGAACTTCACCTTCGCGACGTGACATCCCGCACAAGGCACGGTCTTGTGCGCATCGACCAGCCGGTAGTTCGTCATGTCGTGGTTGAAGGTTTCCTTGTCGAGTTGGACGATGTCGGTTCCACGCCCCTTGTGGTCGGTGTGACACTGCCTGCACTCCTGGCTCAGCGCCGCCTGGTCACGTCCGTGCAGGCGCTCACGCTGCCTGCGATCGACGGCAATCTCCTTGTGGCAATCGAGGCAGAGGCCCGACTGTGCCTTCCGGGTATAGGCTTCGTGGCACTTTCCGCATTCGCTCTCGAGCTTGGCATGCTTCTCGGCCAGCGGGCCGGGCATGACCAGCTTTTCCAGCAACGTCTGTGCTCGAACTCCGGCCGACAGCATGGCAACGCCGGCCAGGACGGCGACAACGACCGCAACACGCCACCGCATCACGCAACTCCGTCAATAGTGATGGACGGCCCAGACATGAACGACGCCCGCCAGCAGCATGAGAAAAAACAGCGGCAGATGAAGCACATGCCACAGCGAAAACAATCGTTCGAAGAACGTCAGCTCAGCGGCCTTGCGCACTGCGGCGGCGTAACGCCGCACCACCTCCTCGATTCGCTTCTCGCGACGCCGTCGCTCGGACCACGACCATCGCGCGCGCTTGGCTTCGGCGCGAATGAGCCGGCGCGCTTCCGCAACCACATTGGCGCGCAGCCGTCTCGTCCGCGCTGCGATGACCGCGCCGGTCCGCAGGCTGCCCAGCGCAGTTCGCGGCACCTTGTTGTCGAGCCCCTTGCTGAAGGCAGCCAGCTCCCGCGACACGAACGAGACGGCCTGCATCTCCTCACCGAGCTCCGTTCGCATTGCCTCGGCCTCGGCGAGCAGCTCCTTGACACGCGCTCTCCCGCCATGGAGGCCCATATGGATCTTGCCATAGATGTAACGGCCGATCACGCCGCTGATCGCCACGATCAGCATGGTGAAGAATGCCACGTTGCTGTTGAGCGCCCCCAGTTGGAAATTCGCATGGAATAGGATGAGCACGGGACCAATGACGCCGAGCAGCATGTGGGTCCTGAACCAGAACGGCACCGAGCCGATGCCGCGCAGCGACTTGAAGCGCTTACGCATCGAATAGGCCAGCAGCGACAGCATGGCGACGCTGCCGTAGATCCCGAGCCAGTATCCGGTGCCGGAGCCCGGCGTAATATACTCCTCCTCCTTCTGCAGCCACCCGACGGCAATCGCTCCGAGGACGATGACCGTGATGACGACCGGAATGGTTCCTCGAAGAGGATTGCCGCTCGCGCGAGCGACCGCTGCTCTGCTCATGACCTCGACGTTTCCTGTGAATCCCGAATGCCGGATCGGCGGAAGCCAGACCCGTTCGCGGAGCCCCGGATCTCAGTCGAGAGAGAACTTAGTGATAACCACTTGCAACAACCCTCTCCGTCTTCCGACACCGACGTCATTAGTCCGAAATCAGTGCGAGCCATATTTCCGCCGACGGCATCTGTTCAACGAATGATCCAATCCTGGTCTCCAAGACGTCAGATCATTCTGGAATTTCTATGTCGGCATCTCTTGAGAGGAATTTGCATCTAGCACCGCATCCGACCTTTTCACGCGGAGTTCGCGGTCGGCGACTCTCTATCTTCCGCTGTTAGTTCGTAAGAAAGAGAGAGACGACATGGCGATCGATCTCCTGATTGTCTACGCCGCGCCAATGCTCGGCGTCTGGGCCACTTACATGGCCGTGCGCAAGCGGAAGGAAATAAAGAGCGTCGCGAAGCTCTCGGCCGCCAAGGACGCCGGTCTTCTCGAGCCGGCATCGCTCCATCCGATCATCGATCCTGCCTTGTGCATCGGCTGTGGCTCATGCGTCAGGGCGTGTCCGGAGGGCGACATTCTCGGCCTGATCGGCGGCAAGGCGTCGCTGGTCGAGCCTTCGCATTGCATCGGACACGGCGCCTGCAAGGCGGTGTGCCCCGTGAACGCCATCACGCTGGTGTTCGGCACCGAAACGCGCGGCATCGACATTCCGAACGTGGATGAAGCGTTCCAGACCAACGTGCCCGGCATTTTCATCGCCGGGGAGCTCGGCGGGATGGGGCTGGTCCGCAACGCCATCGAGCAGGGACGCCAGGCGATCGACTCCGTCCGCAAGGTCAAGAACATCGGCAAGTCCGATATGCTCGACGTGGTGGTCGTCGGCTGCGGTCCGGCCGGTCTCTCCGCCAGTCTCGCCTGCCTGCAGCATCGGCTGCGCTTCGTCACGCTCGAGCAGGACTCGCTCGGCGGCACCGTCGCGCACTTTCCCCGCGGCAAGCTGGTGATGACGGCACCTTTCACGCTGCCGCTCGCGGGCAAGTTCAACTTCAGAGAGCTCAGCAAGGAGCAGTTGATCGCCTTCTTCATGAGCATCGTGCGCAAGTCCCGCCTCAAGGTGAACGTCGGCGAGCGCGTCGAGGCCGTCACCCGAGTCGGAGAAGGCTTCGACGTCAGGACGAACCGCGGCAGCTACAGAACGCATGCCGTGCTCCTGGCGATCGGGCGCCGCGGAACGCCGCGCAAGCTGGAGGCTCCAGGCGAAGAGCAGACCAAGGTCGTCTATCGACTGGTCGACCCCGAGCAGTATCGCGGCCAGCACGTGCTCGTCGTCGGCGGCGGCGACGCTGCATTGGAAGCCGCATGCTCCATCGCCGATGAGCCTGGAACGACGGTGACCCTGTCGCATCGCAGCGAGTCGTTCGGTCGCGCCAAGCTGAAGAACCGTCAACGGACGGAAGCAGCCGCCCAATCGGGCCGGCTCCGCGTCATCTACAATTCGTCAGTCAAACGGATCGGCGGTGACGACGTCGAGATCGATGCCAATGGCAGCACGAGCACGATCCGAAACGATGCCGTCATCGTGTGCGTGGGCGGCATTCTGCCCACCGCATTCCTGAAGAGCATGGGTATCGAGGTCGAGACGAAATATGGCACGGCTTAAGTCCTCTCACGTCATCATCCCCCTGATCTGTCTCGTCGGCTCGACCGTGCCGTCGGTCGCCCCGGCCGGCGAAACGCCGGCCGGCGTGAGCTCGGAAGCATCCGCGAGCCAGGCGGCCGATGCCGCGATCCGCGCCGGACATCCCGAGGACGCACTGAAGCTGCTCGAGCGCGCCGCCAGCGCCGGCAATCCGGAGGCGCAGTACCGGCTTGCATCACTTTACCGCGCCGGTCTCGGCACCAGAGCAGACGACACGCTGGCGTTCAAATGGATGGAGGCAAGCGCAAGGAAGGGACACGTCAAGGCGCAGTATAATGTCGCAGCGATGTGGCTTGCGGGCCGCGGAACGCCGGCCGATCCCGACCGGGCGCGGGACTGGCTACGCAAGTCGGCGGCGGCCGGCTATCAGCCCGCCGAGCAGTTGCTGGCCGACATGGTCAACCGAAATGCGCGCCCGCGCGCCGGGGAGCCGGCGCGCGAAGCTGCGCGCAGGCCGCCCCCAACGCTCGATGCGCAGGCCGCCATGCGAAACGGCCATCCGGCCATCATCGACGCCGCCCTGCGGGGCCAGTTCGATCCGATGCGCCAGCTCATCGCTGCGAAGGCTGACGTCAACGCGGTCAACGAGGACGGCGATACGCCTCTGGCGATCGCCGCGGCCGCCGGGCATCTTCGGCTGGTGGAGCTCCTGCTCGCCTCGGGAGCCAATCCGAACACCAGCAACCGGCGCGGCGACACGCCATTGATGCTGGCAGCGGACAAGGATCATGGAGACATCATCAGACTGCTGCTGACCAAGGCGGCCGACCCGTCTGCAGCGCGTGCAGATGGCGCGACCGCACTACTGATGGCGCTCAGCCGCTGCAACGGCGCCGCTATCGCCGCGCTCCTCGACGGCGCCTCCGGCAGTCTGCCCGCGTTGGCAGACGGCCGGACCCCACTCATGATCGCGGTCGCGTCGTGCCCAAATGGCCCGCTCGATCGGCAACTCGTTCAGAGATCCGACCTCAACGCCGCCGATGGGCAGGGCCGCACCGCACTCTGGCACGCGGCCGGCAATGGCAATACGCACGCGATCGGACAACTGATCCGCGCAGGTGCGGACGTCAACCGCGCGGACACCGACGACAAGACGCCGTTGCTGAATGCCATCGAGGGCCGCAGCGCCGCGGCCTCGCTGCTTCTGTTGGACCATGGGGCCGACCCGAAACGCGCGACAAGAGGCGGAAATACCGCTCTCATCCTCGCCGCGCGCGCCGGGCTTGCGGATGTCGTCAGTGAGCTTCTCAGGCGCAAGGCCGACCCGAACATGCGCAACGGCCAGGGCATGAGCGCGCTGATGATGGCGGCCCATGAGGGGAATATCGGCATTGCGCACAGCCTTCTCGCCGCCGGTGCCGAAAAGCAGTTGAGGAACAAGCGCCGCGAACGTGCCACCGACATCGCCGCTGCCAGCGGTCACGGCGATATCGCCAAGCTTCTGGAATAGCGGACGATTTCGTTTCGCCACCCTGCCTATCATGCGGTCGACGTCGCGTTCGCTGCTCGACGGCGCGGCAGATGATTCGCACGCTATATCTCAACGAATATAACACTAAGTACCAAGACGCCCCGATGATACCGTTCTCCGGCCGTGAGTGCGAATGAGTTGCAGTTACACTACGATGCACGTCGATGGATCATCATCATTCCGTACGAATGATGCCTCATTCGGCGCATTGATTGTCGGCGCATCACAGACACTTGATAGTTAGCTGCAGGAATATCCGCTGCAGTCGGAGATACCACATGACAGCGGAGGTCGGATCGTTTGCGCTCATTCTCGCGCTCCTCGTATCGCTGGTGCAGTCGATCGTTCCGTTCGCAGCGCTGCGCCGCCAATCCGCGATGATCGCCGGCTTCGTTCGTCACGCTGCCTTGACTCAGTTTCTGTTCGTCGCGATCGCATTCGCATGCCTGACGTCGCTGTTCGTCCACTCCGACTTTTCAGTCCAGGTCGTCGCAGCGAATTCGCACACGCTGAAGCCGCTGCTCTACAAGGTCTCCGGAGTCTGGGGAAACCATGAGGGATCCATGCTGCTGTGGGTCCTGATCCTCTCCTTGTTCGGCGCGGCAGTTGCATTGTTCGGAACGAACCTTCCGGAGCGGCTGCAGAGCAACGTTCTCGGCGTGCACGGCATGATCGGCCTCGGCTTTCTGGCGTTCATCGTCTCGACGTCGAATCCGTTCGCGCGGCTGGTCGATGCTCCCCTCGAAGGCAACGGACTGAATCCGATTTTGCAGGATCCTGGCCTCGCCTTTCATCCACCGTTTCTGTATCTGGGTTACGTCGGCTTCTCGATGGCGTTCTCGTTCTCGGTCGCCGCGCTGATCGAGGGAAAGGTCGATGCCAGCTGGGCCCGCTGGGTCCGACCGTGGGTGCTCGCGGCCTGGTGCTTTCTCACGATTGGAATCACGCTGGGCAGCGCATGGGCGTACTACACGCTCGGCTGGGGCGGCTGGTGGTTCTGGGACCCCGTCGAGAACGCCTCCTTCATGCCGTGGCTTGCGGGGACTGCGCTCCTGCATTCCGCCCTGGTGGTCGAACGACGGAGCGCCCTCCAGAGCTGGACGATCCTGCTGGGGATCGTGACCTTCTCATTGAGCCTGATCGGGACTTTCCTGGTGAGGTCCGGCGTGCTCACCAGCGTTCATGCCTTCGCACAGGACCCGTCGCGTGGCGCATTCATCCTGGCGCTCATCCTGGTGGCGACCGGCGGGGCGTTGACGCTGTATGCGATCAGGGCCCCAAGCCTGAAGCACGGTGCGCTGTTCGCAGCCGTCAGCCGCGAGAGCGGCCTCGTCCTCAACAATGTGCTGCTCACGGCAGCCGTGGCCACCGTGTTTCTCGGCACGTTCTACCCGCTCCTCGTCGACATGCTCGGAAACGACAAGATCTCCGTCGGTCCTCCCTACTACAACTTGACGTTCGTTCCGATCATGGTTCCGCTGCTGCTTGCCATGGTGATCGGCCCGGTTCTGAAATGGAAGCGCGATCTCCTCGTTGCGGCCCTGCAACGACTCCGCCTGGCCGGGGGACTTGCGGCATTCATTGCCGTCGCGATCCTCGTCGCGACGTTCGGACAGCGTTTCCTGGTTGCGTTCTTCTTCGGCATCGCCGTCTGGCTCGTGATCGGCTCGCTGATGGTGCTGGCTCATCGCGTCCGCCTCGGCATGACGACTCCCTTGGCGACCTCGCTCAACCTCGCGCGCACCACCCCGCTCGCGGTCTACGGCCTGGTGCTGGCCCATGCGGGAATGGGCGTCACCGTCGCAGGCATTACCGGGATGACCGCGTGGGCCAGCGAGAAGGTGCAGATGCTGCGGCCGGGCCAGAGCCTGCAGCTCGCGGGCTACGACATCAAGCTGCGCTCGATCGGAAAATTTCCAGGCCCCAACTACGAAGCCGAGCGTGGCACGTTCGACATCACGCGGAACGGCAAGCCGTTCACGCAGCTTTCCAGCGAGCGCCGCTTCTATCCCGTCAGACAGCAGCAGACGACCGCCGCCGGCATTCGAACCAACCTGATCTGGAACGTCTACGTGACGCTCGGTGATCCCGACGACAAGGGCGCGTGGGCGGTGCGCTGCTACTATCACCCTCTGGTGCCGCTGGTCTGGATCGGCGCACTGATGATGGCTTTCGGCGGCTTCATCTCGCTGGCCGACCGGAGATTTCGTGTCGGTGCTCCGCGACGGGCGATGCGGGCCGTACCGACTGCCGTTCCTGCTGAATAGGACGAGATATGCCGCGCCTCCCCTATCTCATACCTCTCGTGGCTTTCGCCGCACTGGCCGCTGGACTGGCTTTCAGCCTGACCAACGATCCGCAGCGAATGCCCTCGACCCTGATCGACAAGCCGACGCCGCGTTTCCAGCTCGCGTCGCTCGACGGCAAGAGCGGCGGTCTTGCCAATACCGACCTGCAGGGCGACGTGGTCCTGCTCAACGTTTTCGCATCCTGGTGCCCCGGATGCCGCGTCGAGCATCCCATGCTGCTCAAGCTCGCAGAGAGCTCCGCGATCCCGATCTATGGGCTGAACTGGAAGGACGATCGGAACGACGGCAAACGTTGGCTTGCCAAGCATGGCAGTCCCTATGCCCGTGTCGGCTCCGATGAGTCCGGCCGGGCCGGCATCGATCTTGGCGTGACCGGCGTTCCCGAAACCTTCGTGATCGATCGGGCCGGCCGCATCCGCTTCCGCTATCCCGGCCCGCTGACCGAAGATGTATGGCGTGACGATTTCGAACCTCTGCTGAAGGCACTCAGGAGCGAGTCATGAACTGCCGGCGGATCAAGCGCGCGGCCGAAGCGCTGCTCGTCAGCTCGCTCGTGCTGACGGCGACATGGTCGCCATCTCGTGCGGTGCTTCCCGACGAAATGTTGCGCGACGAGGGACTGGAGGCGCGCGCGCGCGCGCTGGGCCAGGAGCTGCGCTGCGTCGTTTGTCAAAATCAGAGCATTGACGACTCGAACGCTCCATTGGCGCATGATCTGAGGGTGCTGCTGCGCGATCGCCTGCAGGCCGGCGACAGCGACCGGCAGGCGGTGGACTTCCTGGTCGCACGCTACGGCAACTTCGTCCTGCTCAAGCCTCCCTTGCAGTGGAATACCATCGCGCTGTGGATCGGTCCCCTGCTCGCCCTGCTCACGGCCATCGTCGGCTTCGGCCGCTACGTGCGCCGGGCGGCAGCCAATGCGAGTGCGCCCGAGGCGGAGCACGTCGCTCCGCTCAACGCCGACGAACTCGAAGCCATCGAGGCGATCCTCGATCGACGGAGCCTTTCATGATGCTGTGGCTGATCCTGACGGCGATGATTTCCGTGGCCGCCGTGCTCATATCGACGCCATTCATCCGCAGCTACGAGCGGAGACGGTTGGCTTCGGCTCAGGGACTTGCCGTCCACCACGACCAGCTCCGCGAGATCGAGAACGAAACCGCACGCGGCCTGATCGACAAGTCGGATGGCGAGAACGCGGCCAGCGAGATCAAGCGGCGCATTCTCGCCGCAGCCGCCGCCGAACAGCCATCGGCGCCCTCCCTCACCAGCTCCGAACGAAAATTTGCGCTCAGTGTCGTCACGCTGACGGTGGTGTTCGGCTCCGTCGGTCTGTATGCGGTCGTCGGAAATCCGGATGTCCCCGCGGCCGGACCGGGCCAGACCGCCAGCAGCACCACGGCGAGGTCGGTTGGCGAGGCGCGATCCGACGCCGGCACCCAGGCCATTGCCTCGCTGGAGCAGATGACCGGCCAGGACGGTCGCGACCGACCGCAGCAGAGCAGCGGACTGCCGCCGGTCGAAGAGATGATCCAGCGTGTCCAGACCAGACTGGAGCGGAATCCCAAGGATGCCGACGGATGGCGGCTGCTGGGCTGGTCGCTGTTCAACATCGAGCGCTTTGCAGAGGCGGCACAGGCCTATGCGCGCGCAATGGAGCTGCGGCCAGGCTCGGCAGAATACCGCAGCGCACGCGGCGAAGCGCTGGTGCGGGCCGCGGACGGCACCGTCACGTCCGCAGCCCGCGCGGACTTCGACGAAGCACTCAAACTGGATCCCAAGGACGCGCGCGCCCGCTTCTTCATCGGCGTCGTGAAAGAACAGGAGGGAGACAAACGGGGTGCGATGGCCGACTGGACGGCGATCGTATCGGAGGCCGATCCGAACGAGCCGTGGCTGCCCGATCTCAAGCAGCGGCTCGGCGCGCTTCGTCGCGAGCTCGGAGAGGATGACGGCTCGCCATCGCCTGCCCGACCGAACCTGTCCGCCGAGCGCATGCAGGAACTCCTGCGCTCCGGCAAGACCTCCGCGACCGAGCCGGCGGAGCCGCGCGGCCCCCGCGCCGAGGACATTCGCAAGGCGGAAAGCATGTCCACACAGGACCGCAACCTCATGATCCGGGGCATGGTGGATGGCCTTGCGAGCCGACTCGAGCAATCACCGCGCGATGCAGAAGGCTGGATCAAGTTGATCCGCTCGCGGGTGGTACTGGGCGATGTCGAGGCGGCGAAACAGTCGCTGCAACGCGCATTGTCGGTCTTTGCGGAGGACGTCCCGGAGCGCACGCGCATCGCTGACGCAGCCAGAGAGCTCGGGATCAATCCATAGCGTTCGAGGCCCGATCAGCGTGTCCGCATCGTCGGAACCCGTTCGGCAACCGGAGGAATGGCAATGCGCATTCTGCTCATAGAGGACGAGCCCATCTACGCGGAGCGCATCAGGGAAAGCCTGGCCGATGCCGGTTTCGAGGCGGATCTCGCCACCGATGGCAAGCAGGGCTGGATGCTGGGCAACAGCCAGCCCTATGATGCCGCGGTGCTCGACCTCGGACTGCCGTGCATTTCGGGCCTCGACGTGCTGCAACGCTGGCGTCATACCGGGCACACGCTGCCGGTGCTGATCCTGTCCGCCCGCAGCGGCTGGGTCGAGCGTGTCAACGGCCTGAACGCGGGCGCGGACGACTATCTCGAAAAGCCCTTCAAGGCGCAGGAGCTCGTCGCGCGGGTCAAATCGCTGCTCCGTCGGGTCTCCAGCAGACCGGACGCCGTGCTCCGCCTCCGGCAGATCGAATTCAACGCGGCGGCCGGCCTGGTCAAGAAGGACGGGGAGATCGTCGACCTGACTGCACTCGAGTTGCGCGTTCTCGAACTCCTCATGCGCCGCGCCGATCATATCGTGTCGCAGACCGAGCTGCTGGAGCACATCTATCCGAGCAGCGACCATCGCGACTCCAATACGGTCGAAGTCTACATTGCCCGGCTCAGGAGAAAGCTGGGGCGTGACTGCATTCGCACCGTCAGAGGCATGGGATATCGCTTCGGGTAGAGCAATGTTCAGCCGCAACTTCCGAGCCCGGATGCTCGCGGTCGCCGCGATCTGGATTTCCATCGTCTTGTTCGCCAGCGGGCTCGGGCTCTCGATCGTCATTCGCCGTGTCGTCGAGGCCCACTTCGATCATGACCTGCTGGATCACGCCCGCGAGCTCGCCGATCTCGTGGAACTCGACGCCACGCAGCGGCTGTTCATCGCCCGCGATCTGAGCGATCCGCGTTTCTCCCCTGCCCGGTCCGGAATGTATTGGCAGGTCATCCTGCAGAACGGCGAAAGCGCGCGCTCGCCGTCGTTGCAGGATGACCTTTTCCTTTCATTCACGCCCGACCAGAGTCGCGAGGGTTCCCTGCCCTCCTCCACGGCGCTTAGTGTGGAGGGACCGACCGGGCCGATGCGCATGGTCCGAAACATCAGCGAGCCGTCTCGCCTCGGGCAACCCGTCGAAATCCGTGTCGGTGCAGACGAGCGACTGATTAGTGACGAGATGCAGCACCTCAATCTGACGCTGATAGCGACGCTTGGTATCATGGCCCTCGCCATGGTTGGCACCGCCTACGCTCAGGTCGCTTACGGCCTGCGGCCGCTCCAGCGCATGAGTCGCGCCATCGTGGACGTGCGTAGCGGCAAGACCTCAAGGCTGCCTGAGGACCTGCCGGAGGAAATCATGCCGCTCGTCACCGAGCTGAACGGAATGATTGCGGCAAATCTCAACATGGTCGATCGCGCTCGCGTACTCGCAGGAAGTTTTGCACACGCGCTGAAGACACCTCTGGCAATTCTCGACGAGGAGGCAGCACGGCTGAAAGCGTCCGGTCAGGAGATCCACGCTCAGATTCTGTCGGAGCAGTGCTCGCGAATGGCGCTGCTCATCGACTACCAGACGGCGCGCGCAAAGGCCTCCACGATCGCGAATGCAGGTGCGTTTGCGGTCGTCGCAGACGTCTTGAGGAGCGTCATCAATACCTATTCGCGATTCAGCCCAGGGCACGACCGGCGATTCGAAGTCGAAGGAGCAGCCGACGTCGTCGTTGCCTGCGACACCAACGATCTGACCGAACTCATCGGCAACCTGCTCGACAATGCGGCTAAATGGGCACGTGACCGCGTCGTGATTTCGATCGAGGATCTCGACAGCACCGTCTTGATCACGGTTGAGGACGACGGGCCCGGCATTCCAGTCGAGCATCGAATGCGCGTGTTCGACGTGGGCACGAGACTTGACGACGCGAAGCCCGGCACTGGGCTCGGTCTGGCGATCGCCCGCGACCTGACCAGCCTCTATGATGGCCGACTGTGGATCGAGGATTCGAGAATTGGGGGCGTCGCCCTGAAGCTTTCGCTTCGAAAGAAGGGTGATCCAAGCTCATCGTGACATGCCTGGTACCCGCAGCCTCACAACCGCTTGCAGAAACGCCGGCCCGACACCCAACCCGCTCATAGCGATGATGCCCTGGGCCAGCGCGCCAACGATGCCAGTCGTAATCGGTGAGCGGCTCTTTTCCAACGGCGCGGCCTGCAGCGTCGGCAAAGTCGCCAGCTTCCCCGGCTACGCTATTTCAGAGTCGACAGATAGGCGACGACGTCGGCCCGCTCCTTCGCGTCCGCCAATCCTTTGAAATACATCTTGACGCCGTGAACGTTCCCGCGAGGATCGGCGATATAGGCATCCAGTGCCGTCGCGGTCCAAGGCGCATTGTTCTTTTTCATGCTCTCCGAATAGGCGTAGTCCGGCACAGCCGCTGGCTGCCGTCCAACGATGTTCCAGAGGCTCGGGCCGACCTTGTTGACGCCGATCTCGGCAGAGTGGCAGTTCTGGCAGATGCGCTGGAAGATGCTCTTCCCGGCGACCGGATTTCCGTCGAGCGCGCGGGCGCTCGGTGCCAGGCTGGCGAGAACGGCGACAAGAGCGATGCGGCGGAGCATGCGAAATCTTTCCCTATTCGATCCGGAGCGGGCGCGGGCCAGCCCCCGGGCCATGCCGGTGAGCAGATCCGCGCAGATGATCGGACGACAGCCCGGCCCAAGTCCTTGTCCTGGATCAAGCCGCGCGGTTGCCGTTGCTGCTCAATTGGCTTAATCTTCTAAAAAAACGAACGATCGCCAACAAACCAAAGTGTCGTTCTGGGAGGTGCCCGATGGGAGACGCCGATCCTCGGCCCCCGCGTCCGTCTGGCGTGACTGCTGCAAAGTCCAAGGCTGCGACGGAGGCCGCTGCGGCGGCCGACATCTGCGGCCAGTTGCCGGCCGAGGGGTTGGCGATGGTGCTGATCTTCCTGTCGCCCCACTACGATCCAAACGAGTTCATGGTGGAGGTGACGACCCGTCTTGCGGACGTCCCCGTATACGGCTGTACGACGGCCGGAGAGCTGTCGCCCGATGGCTGGGACGACAACAGCGTCGTCGCTCTCGGATTTGCCGCCGAGGATTTCACGGTATTCGCACAGCCCATCTTCGGGTTGTCGGGCTTTCGCGTCGATGAAGGACGTCGCCTCGGCAACCAGATGAGGCAGGACCTCTCGCGGCACGGTGGTCGCGACGACGACGGCGTATTCGGGCTCGTCCTGATCGACGGCATGTGCCAGCGCGAAGAGGCGATCATGTCGGCGATCTACGCCTCGCTCGACAATATTCCCCTGGTTGGCGGGTCGGCCGGCGACGGTCTGCGGTTCGAGCGCACCTGGGTCTTTCACGACGGCAAGGCCCACACGGACATGGCCGTGCTGATCCTGATCGGGACGTCATTGCCGTTCCGGCTGTTCAAATGCGACAATTTCGAGCCGACCTCGACCAAGATGGTGGTGACGGAGGCCGATCTCGAGCAGCGTATCGTCAAGCAGCTCAATGCCGAGCCGGCGGCGGAGGAATATTGTCGCGCGATCGGAATAGCCGATTCCGAGCTCGACCCGTTCCTGTTTGCGGCCCATCCGGTCCTGGTGCGCGTGGGAGGCTCCTATTTCGCGCGCTCGATTCAGCGCGTCAGCCCTGACGGCTCGCTCCGGTTCTTCTGCGCGATCGACGAAGGAATGGTGCTGACGGCGGCGAGGTCACGCAACTCCGTGGCGGCCGCCCGCGAGATGCTGGCCGAGGTCCGCGACGAGATCGGCGAGGTCTCGATCTTCATCGGTTTCGAGTGCATCCTCAGGCGTCTTGACGCAGAGCAGCATCAGTTTGCGCGGGAAATGTCCGATCTCTATCGCGACAACCGGATCGTCGGATTCCATACCTATGGCGAGCAGTACGGTTCAATGCACGTCAATCAGACGCTGACCGGGGTCGCGATCGGCAAACGTGGAGCGGCGCAGCCATGACCGCCGCGGGGTCTCCGGAAGACCTGCAGCGCGAGGCGGCCAAGCTCAGGAAGATCAACGCCGCGCTGATGTCCCGGGTCGAACGCTCGATGGACCAGCAGTTCAATGCGTTCTCGCTGTTCGAAACGGCGATCGCGCTCGATCAGCAGGTGCGCGAGCGGACGCGCCAGCTGCGTGATGCGCTGCGTTCGATCGAAACCGCCAACAAGGACCTCTTTCGGGCCAAGCAGCAGGCTGAAGCGGCCAGCTCCCTGAAATCCTCGGTTCTCATCTCCGTTACGCATGATCTGCTTCAGCCGCTCAACGCCGCGCGGCTCACGCTCTCGACCTTGGCGGACGAAGTCTCGTCCGATCGCGGAACGGCCATGGTCGGCCAGGTCGACCATTCGCTGGCCATGCTCGAGGATCTGCTGCGATCCCTGCTGGAGATTGCCAAGCTCGATGCCGGAGCCCTGCGCCCCGATGTCAGGCCCGTTCTGCTTTCGACCCTGTTCGAGCCGCTCGAACGCGAATTCGCCCCGATCGCGGCCAAACGCGGGTTGTCCCTGCGCATTTGTCCGTGCTCGATCGCCGTGGTCTCGGATGCCATGATGCTGCGGCGCATCTTGCAGAACCTCCTCGCCAACTCTCTGCGCTACACGCGGCGAGGCGGCGTCGTCATGGGATGCCGGCCGGGGCCGGGAGCAGGCCGGGTTCGCATCGAGGTCCACGACACCGGCCCGGGCATTCCCAAACCGCAACAAGAAGCGATCTTTCTCGAATTCCAGCGCGGTCAGCCGAGCGCCGAGGATCAAGCCGGCTTCGGGCTGGGCCTGTCGATCGTCCGCCGCTTCGCCAAGGCATTGGACCATGAGGTCGGGCTGGCTTCGCGGGTTGGACATGGGTCCACATTCAAGCTCGAGCTCGACCGCGCCGACCCGGCAGCCGTACTGCCGGATCCGCATCCTGCGGATCACGTCGACCACGACTATGGCGGGCTCGAAGGCGCCAAGATCCTGCTGATCGAAAACGACCTGGCCACCGCCGAGGCCATGGTCAGTCTGTTGGAAAAATGGGGCTGCGACGTCGTGGCGACGGCGTCGCTGAATGACGCTTTGCAGCGTTTGAGTGCGCTCGGGGCGGTCCCCGAGACGATCATCGCGGATCTCCACCTGGATGGCGACGAGAGCGGGCTTGCCGCCATCCGGGACATCAGGCAATTCCTCGGCCGAGATGTTGCGGCCATGATCGTGACGGCCGACTATTCCGAAGACGCAGCCAGGGAAGCAAGCCAATACGGGCTCGAGATCTTGACCAAGCCGGTCAGGCCTGCGGAGCTTCGCGCGCTGTTGTCGTTCTTGCTGTCTTGAGCGCCTCAGCGCCGTTTGCCCGAGCCGGCGTGCGCGGCTCGCCGATGAGGTTCACGAAGTCGATCTTTTCCATCTCGATGATGGCCTTGGTCCTGCTCATGACGCGAAGCTTGCGCAGGATCTCCGAGACGTGGACCTTCACCGTCGTCTCGCAGATCCCGAGCTCATAGGCGATCTGCTTGTTCTGCAGTCCGCGGCGGATCAGGTCGAGCACGCGCAGTTGCTGCGGCGTCAGCTCGTGAAGACGCTTCAGGAGGTCCTGAGCAGGAAGTCGGCCACGGCGCGCACTGGCGCAGAGGGAGCCGCCTTCAACATGGACCTCGCCCCGCAGCACGGCCTTGATCGCGTCGGCAAGTTGCTGCTTCGAAGTCGACTTCGAGATGTAGCCGGAGACACCCAGCGCGAGAACATGGGCGACGAGGTCCGGGTCCCGATGCGCGGAAACCACCAGGATCGGTGTGCGCGGCGCGGTCTTGCGGATGCGGATGACGCCGGAGAGTCCGGTCGTTCCGGGTGTCGAGAGGTCGAGCAGGATCAGGTCGAATCTCGGCGGAGATGAAAGAAGCCCGACGGCCATGTCGACGGACGTCGCCTCGCACATCTCGGCATCAGCCAGAGCGGCGCGGATCGCGCTCTCCAGCGCCTCCCGAAACAGCGGATGGTCCTCGACGATGAGCAATCGAGCCACGTGCCTGCCTCCCCCGGCCGGATCGAAGATCCGGATCATTCAGTGTCGCGGATCCGACATTCAACCAGCGTGCGGGCTGCGTCTTCGAAGGAACGTCAGAACCGGAGCATCAGCGATACCGCGTTGGTTGGCATCAATCAACGACCACGACGCCATCGACGTCGCCACGCCTGCGGTGGCCGTGGAGTCGTGCGGCGCAACAATTCGCTACGGGTGCTTTCGACCCGAAGCGGTGCGCGATCCCTGCCGGTCGGCCGGCACGTTCAGCGCGATCTTGCCGATCTCGATGACGGCCTTGTTGCGGCTGAACAGACGGAGTTTTCTCAGGATCTCGGTGATGTGCGCCTTGACGGTCGACTCCGCAAGCTGAAGCTCGCTGGCGATTTCCCGGTTCTGATAGCCACGCCTGATCAGGTCGAGGACGCGAAGCTGTTGTGGCGTCAGCTCCTCGAGACGCGCCTGCAGCGCGCGAGATGACCCCTTCCCGTGGCGCTCGACGACGGGCACGAAGTCTTTCGGAACCGAGATCGAGCCGCTGAGCACGCGCTCGATCGCGGACGTCAGCTCACGCTTCGAGGTCGACTTCGGCAGATAGCCGGCCGCGCCGAGCGAAAGCGCCTCGCGCACGACGTTCTGGTCCTCTTCACTCGAGACGATCGCGACTGGAAGCCGCGGATACGCGGCGCGAAGCCGCTGGAATCCCGAGAAGCCCATGGCATCGGGCAGCGTCAGGTCGAGCAGCGCCAGGTCGATGTCGGGTTTCATTGCGAGGGTGGTGAGCGCATCGGCAATCGACAGCGCCTCGAAGATCTCGGCGTCGGGATGCGCCAGACGCACCGCATTGCCGAGAGCTTCGCGAAACAGCGGATGATCGTCGATGATCAGAAAGCGCGTCATGTCCGACCTTCACTCGCCGCCAGCACGTGCCGGGTGGATCCGGCAGATCGTGTCGGCCGGTGCCCCTCCTTCAATTTGCCGTTTCTGACGACTGCACGGTCAGCAGGAACGTATAGATGCTCTCGAACTGGTCGTCGGTAAAGACCTCCTTCCAGGCGGGCATGCCCTTGGAGGGACGGCCTTCATGCACGGTGGTCCAAAATTTGTCGCGCATGTCCTCGCCGTAGCGGGTCCGCAGCCGTCGCAGGTCGATGCGCCGTTCCGCCTGCACGGCGTCGGGTCCGTGACAATGCGCGCAGGTGCCGTTGAAGATCTCTTTGCCCAGCGTCACCGCCTCGGTCTTCGACTCGCTCGCAGTCGAGTCCGAAACCCTCATCACGGCGGCCTCGGCGACCGGCTGGCGGAGAAGCTGAGCAGGGTCAGTCGTCGACGCCAGCCTGATCGGGCGCGGCACGGCGCCGAGCCTGATCGACGGCTCGCCCGGCAGCCCGTATTTGACCGCCAGCTCGGCGATCCGCGGTGCGAGCTGCGGCAGCGCGGCGTCGATCTGATCGCGCAATTGCGTGGAGCTTTTGGCAAGGCCGATCGCGGCATCCCAGGACAGACCGTCGCCCTCGACCGGCTGGATCCGGAAGCTGCTCTGGTAGATCGTCTTGTTCAGCCAGCCTGCAACCGGCCCCCAGATGAAGGCGATGTCGGCCTTGCCGTGGGCCAGCGCCGCCAAGCCTTCGTCCGGTGTCAGCACCGTCACCTTCTCGATGTCGTCGCGCTGGGCCAGCAGATTTTGCGGCGTGGTCTGGTATTGCACCGCGACGCGCTTGCCTCGAAGGTCGTCGATGCCATGGACCACCAACGTTCCGCGGCTGACGAGCGCGTAGGTCTCGGTCGCGATCTTCTTCGAGAAGATCACGGCCGGTCCCATGAAGTCCGCTGACAGCGGCAGGCCGATCATCGCGTCGCACTGCTTGCCCAGCAGCGTCACGCGCACGGTTCGCTTGCCGAAATAGGATTTGTACCAATCATACGTCACGGGGCGGCCGAGCTCACGCGACAGCGCCTGGCCAACCTCGAGATAGAATCCCGGCTGCGTTGGATTGTCGCTCGAAAACGGAAGATTGGTCGGATCCGCACAAAGCCGCAGCGGCTCCGCCTCGTTGGCCAGGCTCGCCGCCGACGCGGCCAGCACGGTGGAGGCCACCAAGGCGACGAGAGCCGTCGCGCTTGCTGCCAGTTCGGCGGCGGCCCGCCAATTCGAGCCAGTCTGACGGCGATTCAGGCGCATCCTCGATCCCTCAGGTCTTGTTTATCTGTTTGTACGGCTCGGTCTCGCGGCCGGCCGTCTTCGTCCGCTTGAAGCGGATTGGCTGAACGCCGCGCGTGTCCCCGCGGCCGGGGCCACGCGCAGCCGTCGCGAGCGTTGCGGTTATTGGACCGCGAACACGAACAGGGCGCCGCCCTCGGGAGCAGCGTTTGTCATCTTCTTGCCGATCTCGCCCAGGAACGCCGGGATCGAGGCGGTGCGGCCGACGACGACGGCGACGTACTGCTTGCCGTCGACCGAATAGGTCACCGGACCGGCGCCGATGCCGGAGCCGAGATTCTTCTTCCACAGAATCTTGCCGGTCTTGGCGTCGATGGCGCGGAAGTCGCCGTGAAGATTGCCGGAGAACACCAAGCCGCCGGCGGTGCTCAGCGTGCCGCCGTTGAACGGAAGGTCTTCCTGGATCGACCAGACCTTCTTGTTGTTCACGGGATCCCAGGCGATGAGCTCACCGAGAAACCCGCCGGGGCCTTCCTTGGTCGGGAATTCCGCACCGAGATAGAACACGCCGCGCTTGTACGAGACGTCGCTGACCGACCAGTCCATGCAGACATTGTTCGCCGGGATGTAGACCAGGCCGGTGTCCGGATTGTACGACATCGGCTGCCAGTTCTTGCCGCCGATCAGGTTCGGGCAGACGTCCTTGACGGGATGTCCGGGGCCCGGCCGTTTGTCCGGATCCTCGACCGCGCGCAACGTCGAGGTGTCCCATTTCTGCGCCCAGTTGGCGAAGACGTATTTCTCGGCCGAGATCACCTTGCCGGTCTCGCGGTTGGCCACGAAGAAGAAGCCATTGCGATCGGCCTTCATCAGCGTCGGGACAGCCGCACCGCCAACCTTGAGATCGGCGAGAATAGCCTCGTTGACGCCGTCATAGTCCCAGGCATCGGCAGGCGTGGTCTGGATGTGCCACTTGATCTTGCCGGTGTTCGGATCGAGCGCCAGCGTGGATGCCGTATACAGATTGGTCAGCTTGCCGAAATCGCCATTGCCGGTCGAGCGCACGGCGGTGTTCCAGGGACCTGGATTGCTGGTGCCCCAATAGACCGTGTCGCTCTTCGGATCGTAGGAGCCGACCAGCCAGGCCGCGCCGCCACCATGCAGGCCGGTGTCACCCTTCCAGGTCTCGCTGCCGGGCTCGCCGGGCGCAGGCACGGTATAGGTCTGCCAGACCATCTTGCCGGAGTTGATGTCGTAGGCCTGCAGCGAGCCGCGCACGCCGTACTCGCCGCCGCCGAATCCGGTGATGACCTTGTCGCGCACGACCAGCGGCGGCGAGGTGATCACCGAGCCCTGCTTGTAGTCCACCACCTTGGACGTCCACAGCTCCTTGCCGGTGGCGGCATCGAGCGCGGTCAGCTTGCCGTCGAGCCGGCCGACGAACAGCTTGCCGTCGGCGTAGGAGATGCCGCGGCTGTTCACGTCGCAGCAGGCATATTGCAGCGTATCGTCCGGAATGTCCGGCTCATAGGTCCATTTGCGCGCGCCGGTCGCGGCATCCAGCGCATAGACGTATTTCGGCCCCCACGACGTCGAGACGTAGAGCGTGTTGCCGATCACGATCGGCGAGGCCTCGTTCGAGCGTAGCGAGGCCAGCGAGAACGAATAGACCAGCGACAGCTTGCTGGCGTTCTCGGTGTTGATCTCCTTGAGCGGGCTGAACCGGGTGTTGCCGTAGTCATGCCCGGCCATCGCCCAGGCGCCGGGCTCGCTGGCGGCCTTCAGCGCCGAGTCGTTGGCGCGGACGCCTAACGTGCCGGCGACAAGGAAGGCAACCGTCGAGATGCCAGCCAAGAATCTCCTGCTTGTGAAGTTCATCAGTTCCCTCCGCTTATGTCTTTGTTGTGGTCGTATGGCGCGTGCGCCAGCCCCAAGATGAGCAGTCGCGCTGCAAGCAACGGGGCGATTACAGCATCAGCTCCGCCCGGCTCTCATAGGCGGAAGGTAGTAGGCGCAGGGGATCGGGGTTGAACGCCGATTATCGCGCCCTTTCAGCGACTTACCGGAATTCCATGACCTGCGGGCGGAAGGATCGTTATCGCCATGATGAACGAGGCGCGCTTCTGCTGTGCGGTCTCGTGGCCGCCCGGCGTCCTCGCGGTCGCCACAGCGAGGGAAGCCGTCGCTCTCGAGATGACGCCTTGAACAACCCGGACCGAACGGCGGCATCGTTTAGTTCGGCGAACGCATCGCGGCACGCCCCCGCTCATCTGGTGATCATGGTTGAGCGATGACGCCACGCAGGCGCCGCAGGGCGGGCAAAGGCGCGCCAACAACGATGGTGTCGTGCACGATCTCGCACGAGCCGTGCCCACCGCCCGCCCCACTGGCGCCAATGGTGGCACGCGTCGCCTTCGGCGTCGCTTTGCCGTCCCATGGCAGCGTCACGTGCGGCGGAGTCGGGGTGCACGGCGCGACGGACTCCGTCAGCGTCATCAAGCTGATTTGGCCCCGTCCAGACCTTCTGAAGAAAATAATCTTGTTGCTATTTTTCCGAATACGTGTTTGTGTATCGCCATCCTGGACCCGCCGAGAGGGGCGCTTCGCGATCGTCACGAGACGTGGGGTCTGGGGATGCGGTGGCCGCAGGCGTGCTGCAGCGGGCTCACGGGCTCGCCGACGAACGGCAGGTTTGCGGACGTGAAGACGCGTGGTCCTGGCGCCCCGATGCTGGCGCCAAGTCGTCGGGCGATGATCCCGAGGGCGACGGTGGCTAAAGAGCCGGACACCGGGGAGATCGCGACATAAGCGTGAAAACCATCGCGCGGGGAATGCCGGGATGTCTCGGCTGAACCTGTGGTTCCTGCCGCCTGCATTTTTTTCGCAGGCGGGCCATGGGTGCGGCCAGCGCCCGGCATTCCCCGCGCCCTCTCATTCTCGAGGGCGGAACGACCGGCACAACTCGGACGCCATCGCGCCGCGGGACCGCAGCCCATCGCCCGAACGAAAGGCGCGAGGCCGGAACAAACCGCAAACAGATTTGAAGTTTTGGGGAGAGAGGGATGGTGCGCTCGGAGGGACTCGAACCCCCACGGTGTTACCCACTGCCACCTCAAGGCAGCGCGTCTACCAATTCCGCCACGAGCGCGAAGAAGAAGCCGGAGCCAGAGGAAGGGCGGCACCGGATCAGTGGCGCCCGTGTATCAAATCGATGTCGGGGGGACAAGGCCCGCCCTGCCCTAAAATACCGGATTGTGGACGGTTTTGGCTTGGCCGGGGCGCGCTATCGCGACGTCGGCGTCGGCGAGCGCGGCAGCATCTGCTTGACCTCGACCGCGATGCGGTTGCGGTCGACCAGCACCACCCCATTTGCGATCGGCAGATTGTTGGCGAGCACCTTGACGTCGTCGGCCTCGGTGGCGTCCAGCTCGATGATGGCGCCGCGGGACAGGCGCAGAACCTGGTGGATGGGCATGGAGCAGGTGCCGAGAACGACCATCAGGTCGACTGTCACTTTATCGAGGGTTGACACTGCAGGACCACCGAAGTCACGACTGGATTTTCGTTGCCCAGACATCACCATGTTGTGGTTAGCCAATGGTTAACAGCCGCGAAACACTCGATCTGACCACCTTTGCTGGGCCCCCCGGCAACGCCGTGGCGTGGCGCATCTCCGATTCGCTGATCGACTACGCCCAGGCCACCGAGTTCATGGAGGCGCGGGCGGCCGCGATCGCCGCTCACGAGGCCGCGGAGATGGTCTGGCTGCTCGAGCACCCGCCGGTCTACACCTCCGGTACGTCGGGCAAGGCCGAAGACCTGCGCGATCCGCGCTTTCCGCTGGTGCCGACCGGGCGCGGCGGCCAGGTCACCTATCATGGGCCCGGCCAGCGGGTGGCCTATGTCATGCTCGACCTCAAGCGGCGCCGGCCGGATGTGCGAGCCTATGTCGCGGCGCTCGAGGAGACCATCATCCGCACCCTCGATGCCTTCAACGTGCGCGGCGAGCGGCGCGAGGATCGCGTCGGCGTCTGGGTCAAACGGCCCGACAAGGGCGAGGGCCATGAGGACAAGATCGCCGCGATCGGCGTGCGGCTGAAGCGCTGGGTCACCTTTCACGGCATCGCCATCAATGTCGAGCCGGACCTGTCGCACTTTCAGGCCATCGTGCCCTGCGGCGTGACCGATCCGCGCTACGGCGTCACCAGCCTGGTTGATCTCGGCCTGCCGGTGACGCTCGCCGATGTCGACATCGCGTTCCGGCAGGCGTTCGAGAGCGTCTTCGGCGCCGTCAGCGTCGCGCAGCCGGAGACGGCATGAGCTCACGCGGCGCCCTGTTGCGGCGGCACGTCGAGCTTCGCCGCGACATAGCGGCGCTCCTGGCTCAAGCCACCGAAGCCGTAGGCATCCGCCTTGACCTCGTCGACATGAAGGTAGGTCTCGTGATGCAGCGGGCCGATCAGCTCGGCCATGCGCGCGAACACCGCGGCCAGATAGGCGGCCTTCTCGTCCTTGGTGTTGGTGCCCTCGCTGACGTGAACGTCGATCCAGTAGCTGGCAAGCCCCTGCTCCGCCAGCGAGGCGCCGCCGGCGAACCAGTCCGCGGCATCCGCTTCCGAGACGATGACGGCGGTGACCTTGGGATCCTTGCGCAGGATCCGCGCCGTCAATTCGGTGACGGCGTCCGCGATGGCCTTTTTCAGCGACGGCGAGCGGCGCTGGCTGGCATAGACGATGTTGATCAACGGCATGGTTGGCTCCCGGTATCCAGCGCGTGACTGCGCCTCGACAGCAAAACTAGCCGCGCGCCTGTCATTTTGGTATCTTATCGGGATGGATATCAATGATAACGATCGCATATGACAGCCACGCTCGACATCGCGACCGTCCGCGCCTTTCTGCTGGTGAGCGAGCTGCACAGCTTCACCCGGGCGGCCGAGACGCTCGGCACCACGCAGGCTGCGGTCAGCCTGAAGCTGCAGCGCCTGGAAGCGCTGCTCGGAAAGCGGCTGGTCGAACGCTCGCCGCGCGCGGTCCGGCTCACCGCCGACGGCGCGGCCTTCGCCGAGAACGCCCGCGCGCTGGTTGCCGCACATGACCTCGCGCTGACCGGCGCTCCTCGTGCCCGGCCGCTGTTGTCGCTGGGGATCAGCGATCACGTCGCCGGCCCCGAGCTGGTGCCGATGCTCGAGCAGTTGCATGCTGCCATGGCGGACCTCGTCCTGTCGGTCAGCATCGGCTTCTCGCGCGACCTGCTCGACCGCTACGATGCCGGCAAGCTCGACGCCGTGATCGTCCGCCAGGAGGCGAGCCGCCGCGGTGGCGAGGCGTTGATCACGGACGAGTTCGGCTGGTTCGCAGCTCCCAGATTTCGTCTGCCGGCGGCCGGCACGCTGCCGCTCGCCACGCTCGCGCCGCCCTGTGGCGTGCGCAGCATCGCGGTCCGCGCGCTCGAGCGCGCCCGAATCAGCTTCAGCGAGACGTTCGTCGGCGGCGGAGTGACGGCCGTTGCGGCCGCCGCGCGGGCCGGTCTTGCGATTGCGCCGCTGGCCCGCCGGATCGCACCCAGCGGACTGATCGATGTCGGAACGGATCTCGGCCTGCCCAAGCTCGGCCGCTCCAAGGTGATGCTGCATGCGAAGGCGGGCGATGCGGCCAAGCGCGCGGCCTTGCGCACACTGGCCGCAGCATTCCGAAGCGCCGCGATCTCGAAGTAATTGACGCCCGCGGAGCCTGATGTAGCATGGATTAATAATCGGAGTTCAGGAGCAGCGGCTTGAACCGTCTCTTGACCGCAGCTGACCTCGTCAGCGCCCCAGCAAAGCCGAGCCCGGCCTCGACCGGCGCGACCGGCCTCGAACCATTGCATCGCCACGCGCTGATCCGAACCTCGAACGCCGACGTGCTGCGCGACCTCGCGGGGCGCCGGCTCGGCGCCGAGCGCGTCGACTTCAGGAACGCCGAGCGCTTCGAGGCGATCGTCAACCTGATCGAGCTCGAGACCATCGGCCTCGCGTTCGGCACCACGACCTGCGACATGGTCTGCGACCATCGCGCCGCCGATTTCATGAGAGTGCAGATCGCCCTGAAGGGACGCGCGGTCAGTTGCGCCCGCGGCGAGGCGACCGACGTCAATGAGCATCAGTTCGCAGTCGCGCCGGCCGGCGTGCCATGGCAGATGGCGTGCCAGGGTGGCCATCGGCGACTGACTCTGCGGCTCGATCCGCAGGCGCTGCGACGGCGCCTGACGGCGCTGGTCGGCGTGCAGCCGCGCGCCGACTTTACGATCGACCCTGCCATTCCGGCCGCCGATCCGCAGGCCCGCAACCTGATGCGGCTGCTGGATTTCCTGACGACCCAGCTCAACGAGCAGGATGCGGCGTTCCCCGCCGCGGTCTATCGCGAGCTGGAGGATGCGGTGCATGTCGCCTTCCTCTGCGCCAGCCGTCATCGTTTCCGCGACACGCTCCTGGATCCCTCCCCGATGCCGGATTTCGGCCTGGTCAAGCGGCTCGAGGACTACATCGAGGCGAACTGGCGCGAGCCGATCACGATCGAGCACCTGGCGCGCGAAGCCGGCGTCAGCGCCCGCTCGATCTTCCGTCTGTTCGAGCGCGTGCGCGGCTATTCGCCGATGGCCTTTGCCAAATCGGTGCGCCTGCGGCGCGCCCGCGAGATGCTGCGCTCCGGCGATCCCGACGTCACGGTGGCAGCGGCCGCCACCGCCTGCAACTTTGCCAATGCGGGACACTTCGCCCGCTACTACCGCGCCACGTTCGGCGAGCTGCCATCGGCGACGATGGCACGCGCCGAGCAACCGTGACGCTTTTTTCGACCGCTCACAGGATGGCTTCGAGCGCGCTACGCAGGCTCTGATGCCGGAACACGAAGCCGCTCGACAGCGCCTTGTTCGGCACCACGCGCTGGCCGCCGAGCAAAAGCTCCTCGGCGAAGTCGCCGCCGATCCGGCGCAGCAGGCCGGCGGGGACGCGCAGCAGCGCCGGACGCCGCAGGCAGCGCGCGAGTTCGGCGGTGAAGGCGAGATTGCGCACCGGCAGCGGCGCCGTCGCATTGACCGGCCCGGTGATGGCCTCGGTCGCGATCACATGCGCGATCAGCCGAACGAGATCGTCGCGCTCGATCCAGGACATCCATTGCAGACCGGAGCCGAATGGCCCGCCGAGGCCGAATTCGAACGGCGTCAGCATCCGCGCCAGGAAGCCGCCGTCGCGGCCGACCACGAGCCCGATCCTCAGCAGTGCGACGCGGACGCCGTGCGCTTCGGCACCGCGAGCCGCTTGCTCCCAGGCGTCGCAGAGCTCATGGCTGAAGCAGCCATGCGACTTGGCGGATTCGGTCAGCGGCTGGTCCTGCCACAGGCCGTACCAGCCGATCGCCGAACCGTTGACCAAGACCTTCGGCTTACGGTCGAGCCGCGCAATCAGGGATAAGACGGCTTCCGTCGTAGCCAGCCAGGACTGCAGGATCGTCGCGCGCCTGGCCGCGGTCCACGGCGCATTGCCGATCGGTTCACCGGCAAGATTGACGATCGCGTCGATACGGGTGTCGGACGCGAGCTGATCGAGACTGGTGATCAAGGTCAGCGGCGCCGGCAACATGGCGGCCTTGGCCGGGTCGCGGACCAGGGCGACGACGTGATGGCCGGCCGCGGTGAGACCGGCCGTCAGCCGCGCGCCGATGAAACCGGTCGCGCCGGTGATGAGGATGGTCTGCGCCGGCGGCAGCGCCGCGACCAGCCCGGCCGCATCCGGCTGCGACATCCGCGCAAGGCGCCGTGCCGCGGTGAAGTCGCGCAGGCCGCACAGGGCAGCGCCAACCGCGGCGGCAGCCGCAATCCAGCTCAGCAAGCCGGCAAAGGCCGGCACGATCGCCGAGGGCTGCATCGCCCAGCCGATCAGCAGCGGCACCAGCAGCATGAGGATCGCGCCGTAGTTGATGGCGAGCAGCGTGTGATTCACGCGTTCGCTCGGCGGCAGCTTGCGCGTCAGATCCTCCTCGACGAAATCGGTCAAGGTGATGCCGATCTCGGCCACGAGCACCGCGAGCACGAGGATTGCGAACAATCCATGCACCTCGCACCAGCCGATGACGGCGAACAGCAGCGCATAGAGCATATTGCGGACGCCGTGCAGCTTGAGCTCGCCCCGCTGTGACGGGCGCCAGGCCAGGCGCTCGGTGAACTCATGGTGATAGACGGTGTCGAACACGCCCATCACGATCTGAAGCGCAATCAGGGACCAGAGCAGCGGCGTCATGGTGCGGACTCCCGGAATACGGCGCTCTGGCGGATGATGCGCCCGAAGCGCGGATGGATGATCTCGAGCGAGAAGCGAAAGACGCCGCTGCCGAGATCGGAATGGGTGACGGTGAGGTCGCCGGGCGTGAGCCATGCCGGCAGCGCCCAGCGCCGGCCCGCGAAGTCGAACGTGTAGCCGGCGCTATAAAAATGAAGCGCGCCATCGGCGACGCCGACGCGCAGGCTCATGCTAAGGCCCCAGCCGAGATATTCCTCGAGCCCCGTCGGACCGGCGAAGCGCTTGGCGGAATGGATCACCTGAGGGAAGCCATGCGGGCGTCCGCAGATGCGCGTCCAGATCTGGCCGCCTCTCGCCGCGTCCTCCGTCACCGCGACGATCATCGGCACACCGATGTCTGCGTGCGTCGGCAGCGGCCCGCCGATCAGCCGCGCCAGATGCGCGAACCAGAAGCCGGCACGACTGATCTCGGCCTGATCGACCTCGCCGACATAGACGACGGTCGCGCCGTCGGCGAGTTTCTTGGAGAAGCGGCGCCAGATCGATACCGGCAGCCGTCCCCAATCCTCGGCGGACAACAGCGCACGAAACCTGTGATCGTCATGAAGCCGGGCGTTGGAGGGCGTTGAAAGTCCGAGATGTCCCATGGTCACCATGACGCCCTCCGCTCATCTACGACCTTGATCTTCCCGACGGCAGCAGATTTGCGATCTTCTCGCCGAGCTTGATCAGCGCGACGAGACGCGGCCGCGGCACCTTCAGCATCTGCACGTACCAGCGGTCGACCAGCTCGGTGAACGCCAGCATGTCTTTCAGCCGCCTGGCTGCGACCGTGCTGATCGCGGGATCGCCGGTCGCTTCCGCGACGCAGGCGCGCAGCGCAGCGATCGCGGGATCGATCTCGCGCTCCTTGCGGCCGGCCGCGATCCGCTGTGCGACCTCCCAGATGTCGGTCTCGGCCTCGAAATGATCGCGGCGGTCGCCGAGGATCGGCACGCGCCGGATCAAGCCCCAGGCGAGCAGCTCCTTCAGCGAGTTCGAGACATTGGAGCGGGCCATGCCGAGCGTGTCGGCGATGTCCTCCGCCGTCATCGGCTTCTCGGCGAGGTACAGCAGCCCGTGAATCTGGCTCACCGAGCGGTTCACGCCCCACCGGTCGCCCATATCGCCCCAGTTGAGGATGAAACGCTCGACGGCGGGCGGAAGTTTTCGATGACCTGTAATTTCTGTCATAACAGAAATATCTGACGGGCGAGGATGAATGTCAAGAGACCCGGCTTTGAACCGGGCTGGGAGCTGGCCCGACGGATGTTACGGCGCACATTTTGCGCCTGCCGACCCGCCCGGTTCCCCGCCTGCCCCCTCTGCAACAGGAGCAAGCCATGACGGCATCCGACAAGGCGTTCACTGGATCGATCCCACAGATCTACGATCAACTGATGGTCCCCTTGATCTTCGTGCCCTATGCGCTGGACCTCGCGCGGCGCATCGCGGCGTACCTGCCGCGCGACGTGCTGGAGACGGCGGCGGGCACCGGCGTGGTTACGCGGGCCCTGCATGCTCAACTGCCGCCGGAGGTCCGGATCACCGCCACCGACCTCAACGAGCCGATGCTCGCGCAGGCGAAGACCCATCTCGCCGCTGCGGACCGCATCGCATTTCATCAAGCCGATGCGCTGGCCCTGCCCTTTGCCGACGCGAGCTTCGATGCCGTCGCATGTCAGTTCGGCGCGATGTTCTTCCCCGATCGCGTCAAGGGCTATGCGGAGGCCCGCCGCGTGCTCAGGCCCGGCGGACGTTTCGTCTTCAACGTCTGGGATCGGATCGAGGAGAATGAAATCCCTCACGTCGTTCACGAGACGTTGCAGCAGGTCTTCCCCGAAAGCCCGCCGCAGTTCTTCACCCGGACTCCGCACGGCTATTTCGATGCCGGGCGGATCGAGGCCGATCTGACCGCAGCGGGCTTCACCGACATCGCGATCGAGACGGTGACGCATCGCAGCCGCGCGGCGTCGCCTCAGGACCCGGCCACGGCATTTTGCCAGGGCACACCGATGCGCGGCGAGATCGAAGCACGCGGCACGCCCGGCCTCGCCGCCGTGACGCAGGCGACCGCGGACGCGCTGGCGCGCCGGTTCGGCAACGGACCGATCGAGGGCCGCATCCAGGCGCTGGTGATCTCGGCGGGGTGAGCGGCGGGCTCGCGCGCCGTGTCGTTAGAGCGTCGGCAACACGGAGAACGCCTCGCCCGGCCGGCGCGGTTTGAGCTGATCGGCCGTCGCCGGGTTTTCCATCACGGCATCGACATGCGCTGCTGGCGGTCCCTCGCGGCAGGCTGCCAACACGGCGGCAACGTCGTCCGAGGGACCCGCGAACAACGCCTCGACACTGCCATCGGTGCGGTTGCGGACCCAGCCTTCGAGGCCGTTCAGGATGGCCTGGTCCTCGACCCAGGCACGATAACCCACTCCCTGGACGCGGCCGCGCACCAAGACGTGGACGATGGCGCGATCGATCATGATCCGAGCCCCAGAAAATCGCGCAGGCGCTTCTTCACATCCGCCTCGCGCATCACGCGTGCCGTCAGCTCCGCCGACGGCAGCCCCTTGAGCTGCTTCGGCGAGGCGCCGTCGCGGAGCGCCTTCAGCGTCTCATACACCGCCTGCGTCGCCGCGGCGATCGGCGCATGGCCCTGTAGCGCGACGCGGACACGGCGCGAGGCGAGATAGCCGAGATCGGACATCTCCTCCGGCGCGCCGCCGAGCACGATCGGCAGCGTCGTCGCCGCCGCGACCGCATCGAGTTGGTCGCGCGCGGTAATGCCGGTGAAGAACAGGCCGTCGACGCCGCAGGCCTCATACGCCCTGGCTCGCGCGATCGCGTCGTCGAGCGAGGTGATGGAAACGGCGCCCGTCCGTCCCAGGATGGCCAGCGCGGGATCGTCGCGGCGATCGAGCGCGGCCTTCACCTTGCCGACCCCTTCGGCAAGCGAGATCAGTTGCGGCTTCGCTTCGCCGAAAGCCTGCGGCAGCAGGGTATCCTCGATGGTGAGACCCGCGGCACCGGCCGCTTCCAGTTCCTGCACCGTGCGGCGCACGTTCATCGCGTTGCCGTAGCCATGATCGGCATCGACCAGCACCGGCAGCGCGGCAGCGCGCGACATTCGCCGCATCTGCTCGGCCAACTCCGTCAGCGTGATCAGCGCGATGTCGGGGTCGCCGAGCACGGCGAGCGAAGCAGCCGAGCCGCCGAACATGCCGAGCTCGAAGCCGAGGTCCTCGGCGATCCGGATCGAAATCGCGTCGTATACCGATCCCGGATGGATGCAGCGATCGCCGGCGAGGATCGCACGGAGCGCCTCTCGACGTGCACGGAAAGTCATCCTCGCCTCCTCTCTCCCGTCATTGCGAGGAGCCAACGGGTCCGCACAAAGCGCGGCCCGATGACAGGCTCCGCGACCAGGCAATCCGGAGTCGTCTCCCGAGCCCCGGATTGCTTCCGCCTTCGCCTACAGGCTTCGGCGGACAAAGTCGCTTCGTTCGCAACGACGTCGACTTCTGAGCTTACGCAAACTCCAGGATCAGCGCGTCCACCGCGAGCGTAGCGCCGGCTGTCGCGTGGATCTTCTTCACCGTACCGTCCTGCTCGGCGCGCAGCACGTTTTGCATCTTCATGGCTTCGACCACGGCGAGCGTCTCGCCGGCCTTGACCTCCTGCCCTTCGGTCACGGCGATCGAGACCACGAGGCCGGGCATCGGGCACAGGAGCTTCTTGCCGCTATCACCTGCGGTGACGACCGGCATCAGCCGCGCCGCGGTCGCCTCGGCTTCCGTGTAGACGTAGACCGGCGCTTCGACGCCCTGATGCGCGAGCCGCACACCGTTCGCAATGAGGCGCGTCTGAACTGCGATGGCCGCGCCATCGATGGTGCCGTGCCAGACCGCATCGCCCGGTTTCCAGTCCGACACCAACTGATGCGCCGGACCGACCTTGCCGTCGGCCCCGACGAAGCGGACCGTGATCGCGCCGTTCTCCCTGGTGATGTCGAGCAGGATCTCGTCACGCCCGAGCCACACCGCGCGGCGGCCCTGGCGCTTCACCGGCCGGCCGATCATCTGCTGCGAGATCTGCCGCTTGCGCTCGCCGAGCACGTGGTCGATCGCAGCACCCACCGCCGCCAGCCGGCGCGCGATCTCGCCTTCCGGCGCACGCGCGGCAAAGCCCTTGGGAAACTCCTCGGCGATGAAGCCGGTCGACAGCCGGCCCTCGCGCCAGCGCGGATGGTTCATCAGCGCCGACAGGAACGGGATGTTGTGGCGGATGCCATCGACATAGAACGCATCGAGCGCGGTCGACTGCGCCTCGATCGCGGCAGCCCGCGACTCCGCATGGGTGACGAGCTTGGCGATCATCGGATCGTAGTAGATCGAGATCTCGCCGCCCTCCTGCACGCCGGTGTCGTTGCGCACGGTGATGCCGTCAGCCTTGCTCTCGGCCGGCGGGCGATACTTCACGAGGCGGCCGATCGACGGCAGGAAGCTGCGGAACGGATCTTCCGCATAGACGCGCGATTCCACCGCCCAGCCGGTCAGCGTCACGTCCTTCTGCGCAAGCGAAAGCTTCTCGCCGGCGGCGACGCGGATCATCTGCTCGACGAGATCGATACCGGTGACGAGCTCGGTCACGGGATGCTCGACCTGCAGGCGGGTGTTCATCTCGAGGAAGTAGAAGCTCTTGTCCTGGCCGGCGACGAACTCGACGGTGCCGGCGGAGTCGTAGTTCACGGCCTTGGCAAGCGCGACCGCCTGCTCGCCCATCTTGCGCCGCGTCTCCTCATCGAGCAGCGGCGACGGCGCCTCCTCGATGACCTTCTGGTTGCGGCGCTGGATCGAGCATTCGCGCTCGCCGAGATAGATCACGTTGCCATGCTTGTCGCCGAGCACCTGGATCTCGATGTGGCGGGGATCGACGATGAACTTCTCGATGAAGACGCGATCGTCGCCGAACGAAGCCTTGGCCTCGGCCTTGGCGAGATTGAAACCCTCGGCGACCTCGGCAGTCGAACGCGCGATGCGCATGCCCTTGCCGCCGCCGCCGGCGGAGGCCTTGATCATCACGGGGTAGCCGATCTCGTCGGCGATGCGCACGGCGTGCTTGTCGTCCTCGATGACGCCGAGGAAGCCGGGCACGGTCGAGACCTTGGCCTTGGCGGCCGCCTTCTTGGATTCGATCTTGTCGCCCATGGCGGCTATGGCGCCGGGATTGGGGCCGATGAAGACGATGCCGGCCTCGGCCAATGCCCGCGGGAAAGCCTCGCGCTCGGACAGGAAGCCGTAGCCCGGATGCACCGCCTCGGCGCCGGTCTTGCGGCAGGCCTCGACGATGCGGTCGATCAGGAGATAGCTCTCGGCGGCGGCGGGCGGGCCGATCAGCACGGCGTCATCGGCCATCTCGACATGAAGCGCATCGCGGTCGGCTTCCGAATAGACCGCAACGGTTCGGATTCCCATGCGGCGGGCGGTCTTGATGACCCGGCAGGCGATCTCGCCGCGGTTCGCGATCAGAATGGTTTTGAACATTTCTTGCTTGATACCTTTGGGCGGGCTCCCCGCTCGTGGCACAGGCGTAACACCGCGAGCTTGACCGGTTCGTCTATACCAAAATCGCCCGCGCGCAACCCGCCTCTCGTTCCGCCCCTGCCGTCCGGCGAGGCATGCCAGCCGTGTCCCCTGCCGTCAGCCGGAATAGCTGTGGAAACGTCCGCGGGCATAGGCGTGCGACACCGCCTTCATCAGCTCGCCGACCTCGGTCTCGAGGAAATCGTTCGCAACGATCAGGGCACGAATGGCCGCCCGCGGATCGCCTTCGCAGGCAGCGATGGCCTCGTCCACGGCGGCCTCCAGCGCGAGGTCTTCGCTGTCCGCGGCTTGAGCATTGGTCTTGGATTGCGATCTGGGCTGCATGCGCGATGACGGTCCTCGCTCCGGTCACGCCTTCATGTTCACTTTATGTTCTCAGGAGTCAAGGCGGATCACGCCGCCCCGATCTCTTCCTGCTGCGGCTCGGCCTGTGGCTTTTCGGGAGCCAGAGCGACAGACTCTTGCTGTGCACCCTGCCGCACCAGGCGGTGGATGAAGCCCAGCTTGCCGATGACCGGCGGCGTCAGGATGAAAGGATAGAGATCCCGCGCGCCCATCGCTCGCGCGACGCTGTTCATCGCAAAGGTGAACGGCAGCCAAGCGTTGACGATGGTGTCGAAGTCCTCCGCGACGTACGGATCGAAGGTGACGCGCGCCGTCAGCCCGCCGATCTGGTCGGCGGGCGGATCGATCTCGATACCGAACTCGGAGGCCATCTCCAGCGTATCGACGATGTGGAGGTAGTGCGCCCAGGTCTCGGCAAAATCCTCCCACGGATGTGTGGTGGCGTAGGCCGAAACGAAATTGTCCTGCCAGTCCACCGGCGGCCCCTGATCGTAATGCCGCCTCAGCGCCGCGCCGTAGTCCTGGGTATCGTCGCCGAACATGGCCCGGCATTCCTCGAGCCTGCCGGCATCGCGCACCAGCACGTCCCAGAAGTAGTGCCCGACCTCGTGGCGAAAATGACCGAGCAAGGTCCGGTACGGCTCGCCCATTTCGAGCCGGCGCCGCTCGCGCTCGAAATCGTCGGCCTCGGCCAGAGCGATGGTGATGAGGCCGTTGTCGTGGCCGGTCAGGACCTTCTGCTGACCGGCGGGGTCATCGGCAAGGAAGTTGAAGATCAACCCGTGCCCGGGATCCTCGATCCGTGTCTTCACAGGGAGTTTCCAGCGGATCAGCGAATAGAACAGCCGGTGCTTGGCCACCTCCAGCTCTCGCCATCCGGCGAGTTGCGCGGGATCAGACAGATTGGGAATCGTACCGTTGTGCCGGCAGGCGCGGCAGAAGCCCGAAGTCTCGCCGATCTCGAGCAGCCAGTTGCAGGCGTCGTGCTCGGCATTGGCGCAGAAGAAGCGCCCCGTCCCGTGGTCGGCGAGCGTCCGAAAGCCCTCCTCCGCCGGCTCGATCGCCGACAGGATCTGGCGCTCCGGCATGAAGGCGAGCCGGTGGCCGCAGCGCCCGCAGCTGCGATTCTCGAAATACAGGATGTTCTTGCAGGCCTGACAGACGAAGAGCTTCACAGCGTGGACCTTCGTGTTGCGGTGTTCAGGGCCTGACGACGCACGACAGTAACAGTCCGTTCCGGGAGCACGGAACTTTTTATCTGCCCTCACGTTCACGTCATGCCGGCGTTTGCCCGCCATAATCTCTGGTCAGTTTGCTTTCCTTGGTCCCAATGTCGCCACGCTTCCGAACACCCGCGATGGAATGCTCGGGCGACTGCTCGCCACATCAGTGCAGGTCAGCATGAACAGCGCGGATGCGCCCAGAGACGAAGTGAGGCCGGAGGCTGCCGCCGATGCGCTGCGCCAGCATATCGAGGAGATTGCGCGCGATCGCGATGAGGCCTATCGCGCGCTGCAGGAACGCGAGGCGGAGCTCGCGCGCATCCAGCGGATCGCCCGGGTCGGCGGCGTCGAGGTCGACCTGCGCGAAGGCTACCGCAACCGCCGCTCCCCCGAATACCTGATCATTCACGGCCTGCCGCCGGAGGCTGTCCACGAGACTCACGAAGACTGGGTCAGACGCGTGCATCCCGACGACCGCGTCAAGGCCGAGCAGGACTTCATTGCTGCAGTCAAGAGTAAGCAGGAGGACTACACCACCGAATACCGCATCATCCGTCCCAGCGACGGCGAGATCCGCTGGGTCCGCGTCATCGCCCGCATCGAGCGTGACTGGAACGGCCGCGCGATCCGTCTGGTCGGCGCGCATATCGATGTCACCGACCAGATGCTGGCGCAAGCCAAGCTGCGCGAGAGCGAGGAACGCTTCCGGCTGATCGCCGACAGCGCGCCGGTGCCGATCTGGGTGACGAAGCTCGACCGCACCCGCTCCTTCGTCAATCGCGCCTATATCGATTTCCTCGGCATGCCGCCTGACGAGGCGCTGGCCTTCGACTGGCGCAAGGTGCTGCATCCCGAGGACCTTCCGCGTATCCTCGAGCAGCAGCAGTCGGGAGAGCGCTCGCTGAAGCCGTTCTTCCTCGAGGCACGCTACCGGCGCGCCGACGGGGAATGGCGCTGGCTGCGATCGGAATCGCAGCCGCGCTGGGATGCGAACGGCAAACATGTCGGTTTCATCGGCGTCGCTCACGACGTCACGGCCGCCAAGCAGGCCGAGATCGAGCTGCGCCGCATCAACGAGACCCTCGAAGAGCGGATCAGGGAGCGCACCGCCCAGCTCGAGGCCAATGAAGCGCGCATGCGCGCGATCTTCGACACCAGCAATCAGTATCAGGCCATCCTCGACGTCGAGGGCCGCGTGATGCATGCCAACCGCATCGCGGTCGCCGGCATGCGCGCCGGTGAAGTGAACGTCATCGGCCAGCCGCTCTGGGATGCGCCCTGGTTCACCCATACGCCGGGCGTGACCGAGATGCTGCGCAAGGCGTTCGCCCGCGTGCTCGCCGGCGAGAGCTTTCGGACCGAGATGCGGCTCGACTTCGCCAGCGGCCAGCGGCATTTCGAGCTTTCGATGCGGCCGCTGTTCGACCAGCATGATGTCGTGACCGGCGCGGTCGCCGAGGCGATCGACGTGACCGAGCGCATCCAGGGTGAGGAGCTGTTGCGGCAGTCGCAGAAGATGGAGGCGATCGGCCAGCTCACCGGCGGCGTCGCACACGACTTCAACAACCTGCTCACCATCATCCGCTCGGCCACCGACTTCCTGCGCCGCCGCGATCTTCCCGAGGAGCGGCGCCGGCGCTATGTCGATGCGATCTCGGAGACGGTGGAGCGCGCCTCGAAGCTGACCGCGCAGCTCCTGGCCTTCGCGCGGCGACAACCCTTGACGCCGCAGGTGTTCAATGTTGGCGAGCAGGTCGAGAGCGTCGTGCAACTGATCCGTCCTCTCGTCGGCAGCCGCATCCAGATCGAGCTCGCGGTCACGGACAGCGGGCTGTTCACCCTCGCCGACGTCGCGCAATTCCAGAACGCGCTCATCAATCTCGCCGTCAATGCGCGCGACGCCATGAACGGTGAAGGACATCTGAAGATCGGCGTGCAGCGGACCGAGAGCATCCCGGCCTTGCGTGGCCAGAGCACCCGGCCCGGTGCCTTCATCGCGATTTCGGTCGCCGACACGGGGGGCGGCATCGCGCCTCAACATCTCAACGCAATCTTCGAACCCTTCTTCACCACCAAGGAGGTCGGCAAGGGCACGGGTCTCGGCCTCAGCCAGGCGTTCGGCTTCGCCAAGCAGTCCGAAGGCGACATCGCGGTCGACAGCCGCATCGGCGACGGCGCGACCTTCACGATCTATCTGCCGCAGGCCACGGCTCCGCAATCCGGCACGGAAGCCGGCTCCGCGCGCATCGAGCCGGCGACCATCGGGCGCGGCTACCGCGTGCTCGTGGTCGAGGACAATGACGAGGTGGGGCAGTTCTCGACCGAGCTGCTCGAGGATCTCGGCTATGTGACGCGCCGCGTCGCCAATGCCGCCGATGCGCTGGCAATCCTGGCGAACGACGAATTCGCGGTCGACCTCGTGTTCTCCGACGTCATCATGCCCGGCATCAACGGCCTGGAGCTTGCCGGCATCATCCGCGACCGCTATCCCGGCCTGCCGGTGGTGCTGACATCCGGCTACAGCCACGTGCTCGCGGAGAATGCCCATCACGGCTTCGAGCTGATCAAGAAGCCCTATTCGGTGGAGTCGCTGTCGCGCATCCTGCGCAAGGCAATGGCCGAAAAGGCGCCGCTGCCGCGCTGAGTAGTGCGCGCTCCGCGCCCCGGAATGCCACGTGGACGGAGTGGGTCACACCGAGGGCCCTGCGGAACCAAATGGCGTACACCGCTGTTGCGATGGATCACGCGCAACGAGGCGGCATGGCGGACTTCGATAGCGGCAAGGACCTGGCCCGCGCCGGCCATGCACTCGACGCCACCAATTTCTTCCTGGCCGATGTGCGTGACGGGCTCGGCCCTTATCTCGCGATCTATCTCCTGACCGAGCAGAAATGGGACGAGGCCTCGATCGGCGTCGTGATGTCGCTCGCGACGATCGCGGGCATCGTCGCGCAGACGCCCGCGGGCGCGCTGGTCGACGCCACCAGGGCAAAACGGCTGGTCATGATATCAGCCGCGATCGTCGTCACGGCCGCTTCGCTGCTGTTACCTCTCATGACCAGCTTCTGGCCGGTCGCGATCTCGCAGAGCATCGCCAATGCCGCCGGCGTGATCTTCGCGCCGGCGATCGCGGCGGTGTCGCTCGGGATCGTCGGCGCCAAAGCCTTCACCGCGCGGGTCGGCCGCAACGAGACCTTCAACCATGCCGGCAACACGGTCGGCGCCGTCATCGCCGGCGCTGCCGCCTACGCGCTCGGACCGTCGGCGGTGTTCTATCTGATGGCGGTGACGTCGGCCGGCAGCCTCATCAGCGTGCTCGCCATCCCCGAGCGCGCCATCGACCATGACGTCGCGCGCGGACTGGCGCATCAGGCGGAGGGCAATCGCCCGAAGCGGGGCGAGCAGCCCTCGGGCCTCAGCATTCTCCTGACCTGCCGTCCGCTGCTGATCTTCGCGGTCTGCGTCGCGCTGTTTCACCTCGCCAACGCCGCCATGCTGCCGCTGGTCGGCCAGAAGCTGGCGCTGCAGGACAAGAATCTCGGCACCAGCCTGATGTCGGCCTGCATCGCCGCGGCCCAGCTCGTGATGGTACCGATGGCGCTGCTGGTCGGCGCCCGCGCCGACCGCTGGGGCCACAAGCGGTTCTTCCTGGCGGCGCTGCTGATCCTGCCGCTGCGCGCGGTGCTCTATACGCTATCGGACGACAAGGCGTGGCTGGTCGGCGTGCAGCTGCTGGACGGCGTCGGCGCCGGCATCTTCGGCGCGATCATGCCGGTGATCGTCGCGGACCTGATGCGCGGCACCGGACGCTTCAACATCGCGCAGGGCGCTGTGATCACAGCGCAGAGCATTGGCGCGGCGCTGTCGACCGCGCTGGCGGGCCTGGTCGTCGTCCATGGCGGCTACAGCGCCGCATTCCTGGTGCTCGGCGCGGCGGCCGCGCTCGCCGTGATCGTATGCTGGCTGCTGCTTCCCGAGACCGGTGGAGCAGAGGCCGCGCACCCGAATGCGGCGCCCTCGCCCGCTATCCCCGCCGAATGATTTGCTCTATCGATCCCTGATCATGTCCCTGCACGATACCTGGCTCGCCTACGCCATCATCATTCCCGCCACCGCTGGCGTCATCATCCGCCCCTTCCGGCTGCCCGAGGCCGTGTGGGCCGTCGCCGGCGCGATCCTGCTGGTCGCGCTCGGCCTGCTGCCTGTCGCTGAAGCGCTCACCGGCATCCGCAAGGGCGTCGACGTCTATCTGTTCCTGATCGGCATGATGCTGATTGCCGAGCTGGCGCGCCGCGAGGGCCTGTTCGACTATCTGGCGGCCTATGCGGTGGAGCATGCGCGCGGCTCGCCGCAGCTCCTGTTCCTGCTGGTCTATGCGGTCGGCACCCTGGTCACCGTGCTGCTCTCCAACGATGCGACCGCGATCGTGCTGACGCCGGCCGTCTATGCCGCCACCCGCGCCGCCGGCGCCTCGCCGCTGCCCTATCTGTACGTCTGCGCCTTCATCGCCAATGCCGCGAGCTTCGTGCTGCCGATCTCCAATCCGGCCAATCTGGTCGTGTTCGGCGAACGCATGCCGCATCTCACCGAATGGCTGCGCCAGTTCACCCTGCCCTCGATGGTCGCGATCGCCCTGACCTATGTCGCGCTGTGGCTGACCCAGCGCCGCGCGCTCCGTGAGGAAACGCTGCGCACCGATGTCGAGAAACCGCACCTGAGCCGCGAGGGCCGGCTCGCCGCGTTCGGGATCGGCGCCATCGCAGCGGTGCTTCTGACTGCCTCGGCGCTCGACGTGCAACTCGGCCTGCCGACCTTCGTCTGTGGCGTCGTCACGGCGACCGCGATCCTGCTGGTCAGCCGGCAATCGCCTTGGCCGGTGATCCGCGGCATCTCATGGGGTGTGCTGCCACTGGTCGGCGGCCTGTTCGTGATGGTGGAGGGTCTAAGCCGCGCCGGCGCGATCGGACAGCTCAGCGCCTGGTTGCACCAGGGCGTGACGTCGTCGCCGCACGGCACGGCGTGGGCCGCGGGCCTGATCACCGCAGTGGCCGACAACATCGCCAACAACCTGCCGGTCGGCTTGGTTGCGGGCTCCGTCGCCGCCAGCGACCACCTGCCGCATGAGGTCATCCGGGCCATCCTGATCGGGGTCGATCTCGGCCCGAACATCTCGGTCACAGGCTCGCTTGCCACCATCCTTTGGCTGACGGCGTTGCGGCGCGAGAAGATCGAGGTGACCGCCTGGCAGTTTCTCAAGATCGGACTCGTCGCAACGCCGCCGGCGCTGATCGCGGCGCTGGCGGCAGCGATCTGACATCGATTGATTCGCGATGGGCACGTTGATGAGTGTGGGAGCCCCTACCGCTCCAGGGCTCCGTTGAAGAAGTCGACGAGCCCGAATGGCGCGCTGTCGCCGAGGCAGAGTTTGAGGATCATGTGCGCGCCCGCGGCCGCCGATTCGCTGCGCGGGAATAACGCCTCTTCGTAGACGGTGAGTGCCGCTTCGATGTCGCCGGGGTGGGCGGCAATTGCCTTGCCGAGCTCGGCGCCGTCGAACATCGCCAGGTTCGCGCCCTCGCCCGCCGGCGGCGCCAGGTGCGCGGCATCACCGAGAAGCGTCACTCCGGGCACACGGTCCCATCGATGATCGTTCGGAAGCGTGTGGATCATACGCGGGACCGGCGGGGTTTCGCCGTCGGTGATCAGCGCGGTGAGCGCGGGCGCCCATCCGTCGAACTCGGCCGCGATCCGGGCGGTCGCAGCGGCAGCGTCCGTGAAGTCGATGCCCGCGATCCACGCGGCGGAGCGGTTCAGCGCGACGTAGGCGTGAAGAACGCTTCGCGTCTCACGGTGGGCGAAGATCCCCTGTCCCGGAGCGAGCGCGAACAATGCGCCGCCGCCGACCGCCTCGGCCGCCGCGGTGTGCCGCTCGTCGGCGTCATGCAGGTAGGTCTCAATGAACGTCGTGCCGACATATTCCGGCTTGGCGGCCGACAACAGCGGCCGAACCTTCGACCAGGCGCCGTCGGCGCCGACCAGGAGGCTCGTGACCACGCTCGACCCGTCCGCGAATCTCAGTTCATGCCTGTGGTCGCCGAGGCGCACGACGCCGGTCAGCTTCTTGCCCCACTGGATCGTCTCAGCTGGCAAGGACTCGAGAAGAATCCGCCGCAGATCACCCCGCAACACCTCAGGGCGTCGACCGTCATCGGCCTGTGCGAGCAGCACCGTGCCATGCGGGTCGAGCACGCGCGAAGCCGCGCCACCGTCATGGATGATCGCACGGAACGCGTCGATGAGGCCGGCGTCTGCGAGGGCACGTTGTCCGTCGTGCTCGTGAATATCGAGCTGGCCGCCTTGCGTCCGAGCTTCCGCGGACGGCTCCGCCTCATAGATCGTCGCCGGGACGCCGTGGACATGGAGGACGCGTGCGAGCGTGAGGCCACCGAGGCCCGCACCGACGATCGTGACGGGTGTCGTCATCATCTGCCTTTCAACCGGCCTGGAACACCGTTCCATGAAAGTTGATTGGAACAACGTTCCAATCATGTCAAGATGATGGTCATGGCGACCAGATCAATACGGACGGAACGGCGCGCGGACGCGCTCTCGAAGGAGAAGATCGTCGAGGCGGCGATCGAGATCCTGGACGCCGGCGGCGAAAGCGCTCTGACCTTCCGCGCGCTCGCGGCTCGGCTGGCAACCGGGAGCGGGGCGATCTACTGGCACGTCGCCAACAAGAGCGACTTGCTCGCAGCGGCCACCGATGACGTCATTGCCCGCGTCATGACCGGTGTCGGCGGCGATGCCGAGCCGCGACAGGCAATCCGTGCCGTTGCGCTCGGGGTGTTCGATGCGATCGACGCCCACCCGTGGGTCGGCGCCCAGCTTTTCCGTGAACCGTGGCGGCCCGCGATGCTGCAGATCGTCGAAAGCGTCGGCGGACGGCTCCAGACGCTCGGTGTCCCCGAAAGAGCCCTGTTCGATGCCGCGTCTGCGCTCGTGAACTACATCCTCGGCGTGGCCGGGCAGAACGCCGCGAACGCCCGCCTGCTGCCGCGCGAGACAGACCGCGCGGCGTTCCTCGGATCGGTCGCCGCGCAATGGGCGCAGCTCGATTCCGCGGAGTACCCGTTCGCCCATCGCGTGGCGACGGACCTGCGCGAGCACGACGACCGCGAGCAGTTTCTTGCCGGCATCGACCTCATCCTGGCCGGGATCGGGACCATCCGATAGGCAGCGACCGACCTGCAGCCCCTGCTTCGTCAGAACGCAGGGAAAGACGCAACCGGCAGGAGAACATCGAGGTCGGCACCTTGGCAGGCTCCAACCAGCCTCCAAAGGTGCGACTCGTGACGACGCCGCCGGCGCTGGTGGCACGCCGGCGGCGGCGTTGTGGTCACGATCGACCTGACGATCAGGCCGCAGCTTCGTAGTTGACCGCGGTCTCAGCGATCTTGGTCAGCGTCTCGTCGGTCTTCCGCTCTTCATTCAGCGTCTGGTCGAGCAGCTTGGCGGCTTTCGGCAGGTTGAGCTTGAGGGCCCAGGCCTTCAGGGTGCCATAGCGCGACATCTCGTAGTGCTCGACCGCCTGCGCTGCAGCAAGAAGGCCGGCGTCGAGCGCCTGTGTCCCCTTGTACTCGTCCATGATCTCCTTGCCCTCGTCGATGATGCCCTCGATCGCATCGCACTTCTTGCCGCGGGCGGGCTTGCCGATCAGCTCGAAAATCTGCTCGAGCCGCTCGATCTGGCCTTCGGTCTCGTCGTGGTGCTTCTCGAACGCCGCCGCCAGCTTCTCCGACTGCGCCGCCTTGGCCATTTTCGGCAGCGTCTTCAGGATCTGCTTCTCGGCGTAGTAGATGTCCTTGAGGGTATCGAGGAAGAGCTCGTTGAGGTCTTTGTCGGCAGGCATGGTGTGCTCCTGTTGATTGTGAGCCGACAACCAGAAAGCCATACCCTAGTTCCTGCCACCGACGAGCCCGCCGCAAGAAATCCTGTCCTGAGCGCTGCCGGCGGCCTCCGAGCCTCTTGTAACAAAACTGTCACCCGGCAAAACTAAAGCTCTTCCCTGCGGCGAGACGCCGCGATTCCGCCGAATGCCTTCAGGAGTTTTCAATGCGCCGCCCGCTCGTGCTGCTGTGCGCCGGACTGACCTTGCTGTCGTCCGGAGCCGCATTTGCGCAGAACGCCACCCCCCATAATCTCATCCTGTTCATTCCCGACGGCCTGCGTGCGCTCAAGGTGACGCCGGAGACCGCCCCGGCCATGGCCGCCGTCCGCGACAAGGGCGTCAACTTCAAGAATTCGCACTCGCTGTTTCCGACCTTCACGATGGCCAACGGCTCGGCCATGGCGACCGGCCACTATCTCGGCGACACCGGCACATTCTCGAACACGATCTTCACGGGCTACACCTCGGCGCCGGCCGGCGATACCGTCGTGCCCTTCATCGAGAACGACGCCGTGCTCGGCGACATCGACGAGCATTTCAACGGCGACTACCTCAACGAGGACACGATCCTGAAGCTTGCCCGCAAGGCCGGTTATTCGACCGCCGCGATCGGCAAGCTCGGCCCGACCTATCTGTTCGACCACACCGGCTGCCCTTGCAAGCCCGGCGCGACCTCCTCGATCGTGATCGACGACTCCACCGGCAACAAGAATGGCGTGCCGGTGACCGACGAGGTCAAGGACGCCATGACCAAGGCCGGCCTGCCGCTGGCGACGCCGTCGCGCGGCGACAACGGAAAGGCGGGCGACGCCAAGACGCCGGGCACGACCTCGGCCAACGTCGCGCAGCAGGCCTACATGGTCGACGTCGCCACCAAGGCGGTACTGCCGATGTTCAAGGCCCGCAACAAGCCGTTCGTTCTGGTGTTCTGGTCGCGCGACCCGGACGGCAGCCAGCACAATCACGGCGACAGCCTCAACACCATCACGCCGGGCATCAACGGCCCGACCTCGATGGCCGGCATCAGGAATGCCGACGACAATCTGGCGGCGCTGCGCAAGGCGCTCGACGATCTCGGGCTTGCCGCCTCGACCAACATCATGGTCCAGGCCGACCACGGCTTCTCGACCATCTCCAAGGAGAGCAAGACGAGCCCGTCGGCCAAGGTCGGCTACGACGACACGCCGAAGGATTTCCTGCCGATGGGCTTCCTGGCGATCGACCTCGCCAAGGCGCTCGATCTGCCGCTGTTCGATCCCAACGACAAGAACGCGGCCGTATCTGAGGGCAAGCACCCGAAGGCCGGCAACGGCGTGCTCGGCAAGGATCCTGCCAAGCCCGACCTCGTCGTCGCCACCAATGGCGGCTCCGACCTGATCTATCTGCCCAACAACGACAGGAAGCTCGCCCGCCGCACCGTCAAGGCGCTGCTGGCGCAGGACTACGTCTCCGGCATCTTCGTCGACGACAAGCTCGGCGAGATTCCCGGCACGCTGCCGCTGTCGCGGATCAACCTGCAGGGCAAGGCGGTGACGCCGCACCCGGCGATCGTGGTCAATTTCCGCTCCTACGTCGCGCCGGACTGCGACCAGCCGTCCAACTGCCAGGTCGAGGTCGCCGACACCGTGCTGCGCCAGGGCCAGGGCATGCATGGCTCGTTCGGCCGCGGCGACACCTACAACTTCATGGCGGCCATCGGACCCGACTTCAAGGCCGGCTTCGTCGATCCCCTGCCCGTCAGCAATGCCGATGTCGGCATCACCGCGGCGAAGCTGCTCGACCTCAAGGTCGCCCCGAAGGGCAAGCTGATCGGCCGCATCATGACCGAGGCGATGCCGAACGGCACAACGCCCAAGGCGACGTCGGACGTCATCAAGTCGGACCCGGCCGCCGGCGGCCTGCGGACCGTGCTGAAGCTGCAGCGCGTCGGCACCCAGCGCTATTTCGACGTCGCCGGCTTCCCCGGCCGCACCGTGGGCCTGGACGAGGAAGCGCCGAAGCAGAAGGCGGCGGCGAAGTAGTCAGGCGTTGCGACGCCCGTCCAAGACCAAAAGACTTAGTGCCCCGTGAAAGCGGGGCATTCTTGTTTGCTAGGTCAAAGGCTCCTTCCGCCTTGCAAATTCGCATTGGCACTAGACGACCGTTTCCAAAGTCCTGGCCATATTGATATGGACGTGCAGACCCCCGCTGTCATCGTCCGCGAAGGCGGACGATCCAGTACGCCGTGACGTCTCGGTTCAATATCTTCTGCCGCGGACTACTGGATGCTCCGCCTTCGCGGAGCATGACAGCCGTGGAGACGGCGAGAGCTCAACCCAGCAACCACCGTCGGTTCTAAGGAAACACTCGTCTAGCCAGACGCACGGACAGCTATCGTGGTCCGCATGCGCTGCAGTCTGAGCGCAACGAACGAGAAGCCGATCATCAGTCCCGCTGCGAGCGCGCCGGCCGCAGCAAATAGGAAGTACTCCGGAATCATGAGCATCTCGATTGCATAATCATAGTGCTGGCGACTCGCAGTTGCCGTGATGATGTCCCATTCGCGATGCACGGCCGCGACAAAGCTGCCGAGATAGCCGCCCGCGGCCTCGGTCCAGACAAACGCGATCGTGTTGAGCCGATAGAGCCACGCCAGACAAATGGCGACAGACATGATCGCAATCACGATCGCGATGTAGGGCTGCCATTCGAACCCGGATGTCCACTCGAGCATGAGGTATGTCGCCAGGGCAGCAGCAGCGAGCGACAGCAACATTAGCACCACCGAGTGCAAACTCCGCAAACGATCGATGAGACCTCGATCGTTCGAGGTCTGTAAGCCCCAGCGCGCCAGAATAAGCCTCACCTGTGCGGCGCAAATCCCTCCTAAGATTTCCAGCACAAGATCGCCAGAGAACGCGAAGTCCCGCGCGACCGCGAACCAGGCTCCCTTGAGATTCCACAACAGCCATAGTTGGAACAGGATCGGCGCGAACGCGCTCAGGAGCACCCGCGGAACGTAACGCCTGTTCCAGATGTAGGGCAGCGCACATACGAAGCCAAAAAGCCAAGCTTCGAGGCTTCGGATCACGATCTCCACGATATCCCCCGATCTGCGCAATCACGGCAGGTGCACCGGCGCCAGCGGAGTATTTCAATGCCACCGGTCCGCCTCGTCAAGCAGCGGGTCTGCGCCTACAGGAGCCGACGCACGCCACGCATACGCCGAAAAGAAAAGAGCGCGATGATGTCATCGCGCTCCTCGAACTCGGTCTCGTGGATGAGGCGTGCTGCGCTTACATCCCGATGTCGATCATCGACGGCAGTTGCGCCAGCGGCAGCACGGTGACGCCGACGAGCGTCGCGACCATGGCTCTCAGGACGCGGTTGCCCTGGCGCTTGCCGCGCATCTGCTTGGCGACCCATTCCAGCACGTCGGTGCGGACGCCGCGCGCATTGGCCGGCGCCCAGCTCGCGATGTCGGTCTCGGCGGCCAGCGCGACGCTGCGCGGCGGCACCGGCAGGCCGGATGCGGAGGCGGTGTGATGCGCAATCGCCTTGGCGAGCAGGTCCTCGAACCGGCCGTTATCGTTGCGTTCGGTCGCGGCCTGGTCGATCGCGAACAGGGCCTCGGCTTCGGCACGGCTCACCGGGGCATCGTTCACCGCAGCGGCGGTGAGGATGCGCACGCACCAGGCGACGTCGTCGGCATCGAGCACCCGGGAGAAATGCACGCGTCCCGCGGTGGTCGGACCCTCACCGGTGATCACGCCGTCGCGCACGATGCCGAGCGCGAAAGCCGCGGTCTCACAGGAGGACGGTTCGAGACCATCGATGCCGATGGTTTTTGGTGCAGAGGTAGCCATGTTCTCTTCTCAGTTGCTGTGTTGACCCACCTTGTCGGCGCGCGTCTGAACGAGTGGTTAACGGTTCGAAACGCTGCTGTGGGTTTTTGTATCGGTTGCCGATTTGCCGCAGTGACCTCGATCACGGTTCAATGCCGAGGGCCGTCAGGGGGCGGCGTGTTGCGACCGCCAGATGGCGAAATCTGGGCAACCGGTCGTCTCACGGATGTTTCGTCGCAGCCCGGGAACTCAAAAGAAGTTGTTGGCTCCGTGAGTTCCAGAGAAATCTTTTTCTCTTTCTCGTGAGACAGTTCCCTTGAGGAGCAGTATTTCCTATAGTGTTTAGAAGAATTTATTTCCGCCACTGCAATGAATTGAGGACTGCCATGGCTCTCCAGATCGGCTCCACTGCCCCGGACTTCGAGGCGCAAACCACCGAAGGCAAGATCAAATTCCACGACTGGATCGGCGACAGCTGGGCCCTCTTGTTCTCGCATCCGAAGGATTTCACCCCGGTCTGCACCACCGAGCTCGGCGCGCTGGCGCGGCTGAAACCGGAGTTCGACAAGCGCGGCGTCAAGCTGATGGGCCTGTCGGTCGACCCGGTGGAGAACCACGCCAAGTGGTCCGAGGACATTCGCGAGACGCAGGGTGCCGCGCCGAACTACCCGATGATCGGCGACACCGACTACAACGTCTCCAAGCTCTACGACATGCTGCCGGCGGCGATCTCCGGGGATCCGTCCAAGCGCAGCGCGGCCGACAACCAGACCGTCCGCAACGTCTTCATCATCGGGCCCGACAAGAAGATCAAGCTGATCCTGGTCTACCCGATGACCACTGGGCGCAACTTCCAGGAAATTCTCCGCGTCATCGACTCGCTGCAGCTCACCTCCAAGCACCGCGTTGCCACCCCCGCCGACTGGAAGCAGGGTGAGGACGTCATCATCGCCGGCTCGGTGTCCGACGACGAGGCCAAGACGATCTATCCGAATGGCTGGAAGGCGCCGAAGCCGTATCTGCGTGTGGTGCCGCAGCCGAAGTGAGTGCTCGAGCGGCCAAGTTCATTCGCCCTTCTCGGATGGGAAGGGCGAATGCCGCCGCAGGTCCATACGGTCATGCAGGATGCGGCCGATCTCGATGATCCCACGGCCACCCACGCGGTAGAGCAGCAGATGGCGCCCAGCGCGGCCGTGTCGTGCGACATGAAGTGTGCGAACGCCGTGCATGATCTCATCTCGAGCCCTGGATCCCGCAACATCGGGACCATACGCTAGTTCTCCGATCGCGCGCAGCAGCGTGTCCCGGTACACTTCGGCCTGACGGCGACCGAAGTTCTCTACCGTCCATTTCAGGATATTCGCGAAGTCGAGCTCTGCGACGGCACTGAGACGAACTCTCCACGTCTCCTCCATCGTCAGATGCTCCCGTGCGGGCGCGGCGATCAATCGGCGCGGCTGATAAGCCTGTCCGAGAGGCCGTTGAGATAGGCTTCAAGCTCGTCCATGCTGGTGAACTCCTTGAACTCGCCGCGATCGAGCGCAGAAAAACCGGCCTGCGCGGCCTCACGCAGGCCGTTCAGCCGTGCAGCATCTTCGGCCTCGCGCTGCTCGATCAAACGCAGCCCATCGCGCAGCACCTCAGTCGCGTTCTGGTACCGGCCGGACTCCACCAGACCTTGGATGATCTTTTCCTGATCGTCCGTCAGAACGACGTTTCGTACCGCCATCGCAAGGCCCATCGCGTGAGTTATAGGCTCACTATGCCACGGGCGACGGCTCCTGTCGCCAGCCTTCCAGGCCCAGGAACGTGCTAGCCCCGTGGCGTCGCCCAGTCCGCGATCAGCAGCCCGAGCGTCGCCGACACCGCAGTGACGAACACGCCCCAGCCGATGTCGACCGCCACGACCGCCCAGGTCCACTGCTTGAGCATCGCCAGCGACGTCAGCTCGAAGGTCGCGTAGCAGAACAGCCCGAACAGTGCGCCGTAGAGCAAGGTCGAGCGCCACGTCGCATCGGCCGTCCCGCTGACGAAGATCAACACCCCCACGACATAGAGCAGATAGAACAGCACCGCCGGCACGGGGCGGATCTCGCCCAGCATCTCGCCGACCTGCGACTGGAAGAAGCCCCTGGCGACGATGCTCAGGAACGGGATGTCGAAGCCGAGCAGCACGGCCAGTGTCGCGAAATACAGAACGGCGTACCGGCTCATGCGCGGCTCCTCCCTGGTGGTTCACCTGCCGATGACGCGGAGCGACGGCAGCCCCCGCCCGGGCCGGGCCGATCAGCCGCGGCGCTTGGCCTTGGCCTTCTTTCCACCCGGCGCCTTCGCCCGCGAGGGTCTGTCTGAATACGTCTGTCCGCCGTGGCTGGACTTGTCGCGATGCTGCTTTTTGTTCGCGAACGCCAGCTGTTGGCCAGGTTTCGCCGGCCCCTCGCGATGCGGCTTGCCACGCGGCTTGGCGTCCCTGCCCCCGCGCGGCTCATCGCGCTGCAACGGATGGTAGGCCGTCTCGTCCGCCTCGCGCCGCGGCGGCCGCTTGTCGGCGCGCGGCTTGTCCGGCGACGCCTGCCCCGAGGGCACGCCCGCCAGCGGCTCGATCCGGATATTGTCCTCCTTGTCGGGACGGCGGATGTTCGCAGTGAAAGCATCGGCGACGCGCGCGGCGATCTCGAACTCGGTCGTCGTGTCCTGGATCTTGATGGCGCCGATGTCGTGCTTGTCGATGCCGCCGCGGCGGCAGATCATCGGCAGCAGCCAGCGCGCTTCCGCATTCTTCCTGCGCCCGATCGCCGCCCGGAACCAGACGCTCGGCTCGCCCATGCCGTGGCGCGCCGACGGCTTTCCTGTCTTCGTTCGGGGCGACGGCGGCCGCTCCTCGCCGCGCGCCGGCCTGGCGGTGTCGCGACCGCGATCCTCCCGCGCACGGCCGCGATCCTGGCCCGGATCCAGAATGTCCTCGGGCGACGGCAGCCGCGCGCGATAGAGCCGCGCCAATGCGGCGGCGATGTCCTCGGCCGACCGCTCCGCCAGCAGCGCCTGCGCGAGCGCCAGATCCTCCGCCGTCGTCTCCTCGGTGAACACCTGGTCGTGCAGCATGCGCTCCTGATCGAGCTTGCGGATCTCATCAGCCTGCGGCGCCGCGCCCCACGCGGCCTCGATGCCGGCGAGGTTCAGCAGCGTTTCCGCCCGCCGCCGCCGCGCCGGCGGCACCAGCAGCACGCTGACGCCCTTGCGGCCGGCGCGGCCGGTGCGGCCCGAGCGATGCTGCATCACCTCGGGATCGTTCGGCAGCTCGGCATGGACCACGAGGTCGAGCTTGGCGAGATCGATGCCGCGTGCTGCGACGTCGGTTGCCACGCACACCCGCGCGCGCCCGTCGCGCAGCGACTGCAGCGCCGTGGTCCGCTCGTTCTGGGTCAGCTCACCCGACAGCGCGACGACGGAAAAGCCGCGTTCCAGCAACGCCGCCTGCAGATGGCGCACCTTCTCGCGGGTGTTGCAGAATACGATCGCGCTCGGCGACTCGTAGAAGCGCAGCACGTTGACGACCGCGTGCTCGACATCGTCGGCGGCGATGCGGATGGCGCGGTACTCGATGTCGGCATGCCCGCCTTCGTCGCCCTCGACCTCGATCCGGAACGCGTCGTCCTGATACTGCTTCGCCAGCGCCACGATGCCGCGCGGGAAGGTCGCCGAGAACAGCAGGGTCCGGCGCGTTTCCGGCGTGGTCTCGAGAATGAACTCGAGGTCCTCGCGAAAGCCGAGATTGAGCATCTCGTCGGCCTCGTCGAGGACCACGGCCTTCAATTCCGAGATGTCGAGACGCCCGCGCCGGAGATGGTCGCACAGCCGCCCGGGCGTGCCGACCACGATATGGGCGCCCGCCTCGAGCTCGCGCTGCTCGCGGCGCGGATCCATGCCGCCGACGCAGGAGACGACGCGCGCGCCGGCGTGCTGATAGAGCCATGCGAGCTCGCGCTGCACCTGCAAGGCAAGCTCGCGCGTCGGCGCCACGATCAGCGCCAGCGGCGCGGTCGCCCGCGCAAACCGCTCGGCCTCGCCGAGCAGGTTCTTCGCAAGCGCCAGCCCATAGGCCACGGTCTTGCCCGAGCCGGTCTGCGCCGAAACCAACAGGTCACGGTCGACGGCGTCATGTGCAAGCACGGCGAGCTGTACGGGCGTCGGAGTCTCATAATTGCGCTCGGCCAGGGCGCGGGCGAGCGGCGGATTCGTCGTGGGAAAGGACAAGTGACGGGAAACCTCGTTTCGATCCGGCTGCTTTACGCCATGCCGCGCCGGAACACGAGGGCCGTGAACGGTCAAATGCCGTCCTGCTCAGTGCGCCCAGCCCGCCCGGACGACACCGATGGTCGACGGCCGCGCGGCCGGGAAGGCGAGACGCGCGGCCACTGCCGCGCCAGGTCTCGGCTACTCGTCGCTCCACGGCCAATGCCAGTGATGCCAGCCCCAGTTACGCGGACCGCTGGCGTCCATGGCCGCCTTCTGCTTGTCATCGAGCGAGTCGTACAGCGCCTGAAACGCCGGGCGGACGATCTTGATCGCCTGCTGCATCGTGTCGAGGCGCTGCTCCGCCAGTGCGAGGCGGTCGGTCGCCTTGACCGGCGGCGTCGCCGGGCAGTCCTTCGTGATCAGCTCCGCGGCCTTGGCCGATGCCGCCTTGAGATCATCGAGCCGCGCCCGCTGCGTGTCGTTCGGCTTGATGGCGGCCTCGATCTGCGACATCCGCCATTCGGCAAATCCGGCCATGCGGGGATTGCACAGGAAGCCGAAGCCCCGACCGCCCATCATCCCCGGCCCCATCATCATCCCGGGGCCCCACCCTGGTCCGCCCGCGCCCGGCTGGGCAACGCCCGGTGCGGCGGTGACGGTCACGATTGCGGCCGCGAAGACCAGCGCGCGTGGATCTAATCGCATGGCAGAACTCCTTGACGTGGCACCGATGAGTTTGCGCAAACTAAGCGCGCGGCGAGCTTTCGTGCTTGAGCAAGATCAACGGATCACTGCAGAGCCATGGCGAATTGAGGAGATGACAACGATACGCAGCTATCGCTGGATATGGACATCGGCGGTCGCATCGGGCTGCGGGACGCTGGCGCATATCGGCCTGATGGAGCTCAAGAGCCGGCTTCACCTGTTGCCGCAGTTCGATCCCGCCACGGCGCTTCTCGACACGCTCTCGCCCCTGTTCGCCGGAGCGATGCATGATGGGGCGCCGCTGTGGTTGCTCTCGCAGCTCAACGGAGCCTTCCTGATCGGCCTGCTGTTCGGGCGCTTCTTCCACCGCCTGCCCGGCGGCAGCGGTGTCGCCAAAGGCTTCCTGCTCGGGCTCGCCGGCTGGTTGCTGCTCGGAATCGGGTTGTTTCCCGCCATCGGCCTTGGACCGTTCGCAACGTCGCTCGGCCTGGGCGCCGGCCCGGCGCTGTTTTCGCTGGCGATGGTCGAGGCGTATAGCGTCGTGCTGGGCGCCGTGTATGCGGCCCTGCAGAGACCGGATCAGAAGATCGAGCCTGGCCGCGGAGACAGCAATCACACCTGACCGCCGCCGGGAGGTCGTCCGGCCAATTTCGAAAAGGCCGAATTTTTCTCTTTCGTTTTCTCGTAAATCGTGTATGATCCGCGTCGTCCTGCCCCATGCAGAGGGACGTACGCGTCGTCACGAACGTCGGTGCGGGATGCGGTGGCCGCGAACCATGCCGGACGCGCGTTTCGCGCAGACGACCGGCATGATCGCGGACGTGAAGTCGCAGCGTCCTGACACCCCGAAGCTGGTGTCACGTTCGCGACGGCGCTAGCGCGCCGCGCGGATCATGGTGGCCAACACGCCCGGCGCACCAGGGAGACTGCGTATAAGCGTGAAGACATCGCGCAGGGAATGCCGGTTGATCGGCTTTGCCTGTGGTACCTGCCGCCTGCATTTTTTTCGCAGGCGGGCCATGGGTGAGGCCTTCACCCGGCATTCCCTGCGCCCTCTCGTTTTGCAGAGGGTAAACAGGCCGCAGAACTCGGGCTGCTCATGCCGCGGGAATGCGAGGTCATGTCTTGAGACGCTTGCGCAGATCTCTGTTGTCGTCCCGGGCACTGTTCGTGATCCAGGGCCTGACGGAGGACGGTCTCGGCTACATCGCGCGCGTGACCGCCCCCTACCTCCTCATCATGATCGGCTTCGTGCTTCTGCTCACGCTGTTTCCGGGCATCGTGACCATCCTGCCACGATTGCTCTACGGGTGAGCAGCCGTGTCAGGCCGCGCGCATGCCGTCGAGGAACTTCTGCACCTCGGCCTTCAGCCGCAGGCTCTCGCCGGACAGCGCCTGGGCCGAGGCGAACATCCGGTTGGAGCTTTCGCCGGTCTCGCCTGCCCCGCGCGCCGCGCTGCGGATGTTCTCGACGACCTCTGCGGTGCCGGTTGCGGCCGAGCGGACGCTCTGGGTGATGTTCTGCGTAGCGGCGCGCTGCTGTTCGACGGCGGCGGAGATCGAGGCGGCGATCCCGTTGATGCGCTCGATGGTCGAGCCGATTGCCTTGATGGCGTCGACCGATTCCTGGGTCACGGTCTGCATGTTGGCGATCTGGCTGGAGATCTCCTCCGTCGCCTTGGCGGTCTGGCCGGCCAGGGTCTTGACCTCCTGAGCGACCACCGCGAAGCCGCGGCCGGCATCGCCAGCACGGGCGGCCTCGATGGTGGCGTTGAGCGCCAGCAGGTTGGTCTGCTCGGCGATCGAGGTGATCAGCTTGACGACGTCGCCGATGCGGTTGCCGGCGTCGGACAGCTCCTTGATGCGCTGGTCGGTCGCGGTCGCCTGGTTGACCGCCTCGGCGGCGATGGCGTTGGACTCCTGCACGCGGCGGATGATCTCGGCGATCGAGCCGGACAGCTCGTCCGAGGCAGCAGCCGCAGTGCGGACGTGCTCGGATGCGGTCTCCGACGCGCCGGCCGAGTGGCCGGACAGGTCGGCGGTGGTCCGCGCCGTCTGGGTGAGCTGGCGCGCCTCGCGCTCGAACTCGCCCGACGAGGTCAAGACGTTCTCGATGATGCCGCCGATGCTGGCCTGGAACGAATCGACGAAACGCTGCAGCTCGGCCTTGCGCTGCTCGACAGCCGCTGCGGCCGCAGCGGTCTGCTCCTCGCGCATTCGGCGCCGCTCGCTCGCGGCACTGCGGAACACGACAAGGCTGCGGGCGATTTCACCGATCTCGTCGCTGCGGTCATCGGACTTGATCGCAACGTCCTCGCGGCCCTCGGCGATGGCGGTGAGCGCGTCGGTCACCGCGGCGAGAGGCTTGGTGACGCGGCGAACCGCCAGCATGGTCAAGCCAAGCACCAGCAGCGCGGCGATCGCAGCGGCGACGACCATGGTCCGCATCGCCTGCGACAGCATGGCGTCGAGCTCGGCCATGGGCACGCCGACATAGAGAATGCCGATCACCTTTCCAGCCGGATTGGTGACAGGAAAATAAGCGGTCATGAACGACTTGCCGAACAGCGTCGCGGGGCCCTTGTAGGCCTCGCCGCGCCGCAGCAGCGCCTGCGCCGGATGATCCGCGGCAAGCTGGGTGCCCACGGCGCGGTCGCCATTCTCCTTCTTCACATTGGTCGAGCGGCGGACGAACTGGCCGCTGTCATCAACCACGAACAGCGTGGCGCTGCCGCCGACATAGGACACCGCGCGATCGACGATCGCGTGATCCTTGATCTCGGGAATCGCCGGAATCTCGATGCGCGTAACGACGCCGTTCTGCACGCTGACTTTCGCGTCGCCGAACGTTTCGGTGAACGTCAGCGCGAAGGTGCGCAGATTGCCTTCGATGTCGCGTTTGGCACGATCCGTGAAATCGGAGGACAGCGACCAGTACGCCGCGCCGACCACGAGAGCTGTGTTCAGGGCGATCACGACAACGGCGCCGATCAGCGCCTTGGTGCCGAGCTTCAATTTGACGGACACGAGATAAACCTTCCAGGGGAACTGCAACTGAATCTCAAACTGCCCGTAGTTGGTTTCAAAGCGGTTATTTTCCGGAGCGTAGAATACCGGAACTCTCGATAAAGACGGCAATAAGATACCCCGATCATGTCCTCCTCCCCCATCATCGTATGGTTTCGCGAGAGCCTGCGGCTGTCTGACCACCCCGCGTTGCATGAAGCAGCGAAGTCGGGCACTCGGATCGTTTGTAGTTACGTCCACGATCAGGAAAGCCCTGGGTTGCGTCCGCTCGGCGGCGCGGCGCGCTGGTGGCTCGCGCAATCGTTGCGTGCACTCCAGGCCGAACTACATGCGCTCGGCGCCGAGCTCGTGATCCGGCGCGGCTCCGCGGCCAAGGTGCTCGGCGAGCTGGCGCGCCAAACCAGGGCCAGCGCGGTGTATTGGAACGATGTCGCGCAGGCCGGCCCCCGCGCCGTGGCTGCCGGCGTCGAAGCAGCACTCGCCGAGATCGGCGTCTCTTCACGCGTGTTTCCCGATGACCTTCTGGTCGATCCGGCCGAGTTGCGCGGCAAGGATGGGCGCGGCCCGCGCGTGTTCACACCGTTCTGGAAGCGTGTGCTCACTCTGGGTGATCCGCCGAAGCCGCTGCCGCGGCCGGCCCGGCTGTCGCACGCCCCCGGCGGCGCAAGCTTGCCGATCGGTGAGCTCGCGCTCGAGCCGCGCAAGCCCGACTGGGCCGGCGGCCTGCGGGCGTCATGGCAAGCCGGCGAGCGCGCGGCACAGGCGCGCCTCGCCAGCTTTCTCGAAACGGCCGTGCAGACCTATGCCGCCGATCGCGACCGGCCCGACATCGAGGCGACCTCCCGCCTGTCGCCGCATCTGCGCTTCGGCGAGATCAGCCCGCGCCAGGTCTGGCATGCGGCGCGATTTGCCGCCGCCGCGCGTCCAGCTTCCGCCGCCGGCATCGACAAGTTCCTGAGTGAGCTCGGCTGGCGCGAGTTCAGCCGCCACCTGCTCTACAACAATCCCGACCTCGCAACCCGCAATCTGCAGCCGGCCTTCGATGCCTTTCCCTGGGCGCAGGATCATTCAGCGCTGCAGGCCTGGCAGCGCGGGCGAACCGGTTATCCGATCGTCGATGCCGGGATGCGCGAGCTCTGGCATACCGGGAGCATGCACAACCGCGTCCGTATGGTGGTCGCCTCGCTGCTCGTGAAGCACCTTCTGATCGACTGGCGGCTCGGCGAACAGTGGTTCTGGGACACGCTGGTCGACGCCGACCCGGGCAGCAATCCGGCAAGTTGGCAATGGGTTGCGGGATCGGGCGCCGACGCCGCGCCCTACTTCCGCGTCTTCAATCCCGTGCTGCAGGGCGAAAAATTCGATTCTCGCGGGACCTATGTCCGCCGCTGGGTGCCGGAGCTGGCGCGCCTGCCGGCCACGCTGATCCACCAGCCCTGGGCGGCGAAGCCGCTCGAGCTCGCCGAGGCCGGGGTTGAACTCGGCCGCACCTACCCGGCGCCGATCGTGGATCACAAGCCCGGGCGGGAGCGCGCGCTGGCAGCCTACGCGAGCTTGCGCACAAGTGATTAGTTGGGGTGCGCTTTGACAGCACAGAGAATCCAGCTATCGTCGCAGGGTTTCCAACAAATCGGGGGACCCGATATGGACGACACTCCACTCTCTGATCCGACCGTGACCGAGACCAGCATGCCCGCCGAGGCGCCGAAGGATCCGGTGATCACGACGGCACCTAAGGCCCGACGAGCGGCCAAGAAGACCGCGAAAAAGACCTCCAAGAAGGCTGCACCCAAGCGGGCCGCCGCCAAGGCCAAGAAGGTCGCGACCAAGAAGTCCGCCAAGAAGACCGTGAAGAAGGCGGCCAAGAAAGCTGCGAAGAAGACGGCCAAGAAGGCCACCAAGAAAGCGGCCAAGAAGACGAAGAAGGCCAAGCGCTGATTCTGCCTGGCTCGGGACCGAAGGCGACTCGTCACCTTCGCTGATGGTCTTGGCGAAACAATCCAGTGCCCGGTAGTGGGGACGATCTGGCGCTGGATTGTTTCGTTTGTCGCCGTGCGGTTGGGAGCCGGGACCTGGCATCCGCCGCGCGACGCAGCGACCGGCAATGCCGCGCGGACGCCGGGCCGGCTTGCGACCGGATTGCCGGCAGAGGTCTGCTTGGACAGAGATTCAGTGCGGGCGGTGCCGTCACCAGACGTCGGGACAGGGGTCGACGATCTTCCAGAGCTCGATGCCGTTCTTGATCCGCTTCATCTCGGTGGTGAGCCCGCCGTTGCGCCGGATCCAGTCCTTCACCGAATCGGGGTAATAGGACATCAGCTCGGACGTCCCCTCCACGCTGGTGACCTTGATGCCGAACGTGAATGCCTTGTCGTAATAGGCCTGGTGGAAGCCGAGGCTGGCCCTCGGCGTGACGCAGATCCTGTTGAGCGGCACGAAGCCGAAGACGAGCGTGCAGGCGGAATTGCAGATGCCGTCGATGATGACGCGCTGACGCGTTTCCCTGACGTGCCTGTACTTGGCCTTGTACTCTTCGATGTAGCCACCATGGTCACGCGTAATGTGCAAATCCGCACGCGCCGGGCTAGCGGCGACCAGCAGGAGCACGACGCTTGGGATCAGGCGATTCATGGATCGGACGGCAAACCCGGTCTTTTCTGGCGCTGTCGCGACAACGCCTCGGGCCCAATGCACGACGGCACTTGCCGGACCTTGTCATGATCTTCTTAAGCACGCGGAAAAGGCCAAAATTTTGACGGGTTATCGCCTTTTGCGCACCCTTTCCGCCACTTCCGCGTTAGGCTATCAGCCAGACGGCCGGCCTTGACGTCGTTTTCCGGAGAAGAAAAGTCATGAGCAAGCTCGCATCCCTCGCCGCCGCCTTGATCGTGTCAATTGCCGCCCTGGTGCCGGCCACGTCCGAGGCGCGCAGCCATCATCGGCATCATCGCCACCACTACGGGCTGCCCTACGCCATCAGCTTCCTGCACAATTATGGCCCCGGCCCGCTGCCCGGTAGCTTTGCGTTCTATGACGGTCCTTCCACCAACCACTGCTACCAGAGCTCGGCGGCCTATATCGGCCAGGACCGACGCCGGCATCCCTGCTTCTGACGCCATCCATGGACGCCCCGCCAGCTTCGGCGAACGACCGTTCATGTCCTGCGGAGGCTGGCCTTGGCCATCCAAGTCTGGTATCCCGGTGACGCGGGAGATTTGGCCCGCATCGCGCGCTCGTAGCTCAGCTGGATAGAGCATCGGATTTCGATTCCGAGGGTCGGGAGTTCGAATCTCTCCGAGCGCGCCAGGGCCGTCTTCGCCGACCATTGCCCCTCATCGCCGACGATCATCAACAGCGCAAATAAACGCTGTTGAGTCAGCACATTATCGCTTCGTGCACTCTCGCCTGCCATCGCCTCTCATCGCTGACCATCATTCGCCCTACCGCCCCTTCAGCTGTCCCTCGATTTGAGTTAGAATCTCCCCTTAAATTGGGATGACCTTGCCCCCAAGTTTTATCCAGATCTGAGTTCGTTCGGGCGGTTTGATGTGCCCATCCGGGCGGTCGTAGCGG
>NZ_JBNPUF010000018.1:0-27364 GCF_051168035.1 Bradyrhizobium sp. HKCCYLRH3059
CCGATGCCGCCCTTGCCGTAGAATGCGATTTGTCGAAGTGATGACATTCTGCTCTCCATCAACCGATTGCCAATGTCGCGCCCGCGCTGCTCGCGAGGCGTGACCGCGTCCTCTGTGTGTCCGAACCGGCAGACGGGTTGTTGGGAAGGAGAGCATCGCTCGTCCGGAGCGTCGGCGTGCACTCAGCCCTCAACCATTGCCTGAACCCGGTTTTGCAACGGCTGTGCCAGCACGCGCACAGGGCCAAAACGATCATGTTTTAAAGGAGATGCGGAGCAATCCGGGCGCGATTGCGAGTTGTTGCAAACCCGACATCGGAATGCTTCGCAAGATGCGACGACGCGCGGCGCTGTCCGAAACGACACAACAGCGGTAGCTTTTCAGCCGGGCGGTGCCCGGAACGAGATTTGCTAGATCCCCTCTGCAGCCCTGCGGCACAGACGCTGACAACGTTGAGGAGGATGCAATGCAGATCGGAGTGGAGACGGCCAAGGCAGTGGACCAGCGGCGCGTGTTCGTGATCGACGACGACGAGATCACGCGCGCGGCCCTGCAGTTCATGTTGCACGATGAAATCGAGACCCACGAATTGGCGACGCCGGAGGAGGCGTACGAGAAGGGCGTCGACTGGCTGGCACCGAACGTGGTGCTGCTCGGGGTTTCCTTCCTGAAGCAACGCGGCCCCGAGCTCGTCCGCGAGATCCTGGCGAAGTTCAAGGGCGTGCGCATTCTGATCGTGACCGCCAAGGCCGACGAGGCGATCGCGATCGAAGGTCTCAAGGCCGGCGCGCATGGCGCCGTGGTCAAGCCGCTCACGATCGAGGCGGTGCGCAAGAAGGTCGACACCATTCTCGGCCGCGCCGGCGGCGCGCAGCTGGTCCAGCTCGGCGGCGCCTGACGTGACGACCGTCGTCTTCTACGAGAAGCCGGGCTGCGGCACCAACGCCCGGCAGAAGCTGATGCTGACGCGAGCAGGCCACGATGTCATCGCCAGGAACCTCTTGACCGAACCCTGGACGGGCGAGAGGCTGCGCACATATTTCGCCGGGACCCCCGTCTGGGCCTGGTTCAATCCGGCCTCGCCGCGCGTGAGATCGGGAGAGATCGAGCCAGAGACGATCGAAGCCGTCGCGGCCATCGACCTGATGCTCGAGGATCCGCTGCTGATCCGCCGGCCATTGATCGAAGCCGGCGGCCGGTGCTGCGCCGGCTTCGATCGTGAACCCGTCATCTTGCTGCTTCGGCAGGGCGACGGTCTGGAGGATGTCCAGGGCTGCACGCGTCCGGATGGGTCGACACCTTGTCCGGAGCCGCGTTGAGCGGCTCCATTCTGCAAGCTCAGCGCTTCAACACCATGACCAGGCGATCGACACGCTTGCCCTGCTTGAAGTGGGATTCGACGATCTCGTCGATATCCTCCGGCTTGGTCGGTCGATACCAGACGCCGTCCGGATAGACCACCATCATCGGTCCGGCGCTGCAGAAGCCGAAGCAGCCGGCGGCGGTGACGCCGATATCCGTCAACCGCTGCGCCTCGATGGTCTTGGTCAGCCGGTCCCACAGCGGCTGCACGCCGAGCGCGCCGCAGCTGCCGCGCGGATGCCCGGGCGGGCGCTGCGTCAGGCAGACGAAGGCGTGATGTTTGTAGAGCTGCGGAATCTCGAATGCGTCATCCGCCTCGGCGACATCGGCATCGCTCATGACGCAGACGCCTTGATGCCCTTGTCGGCGAGCAGGGTCGCGAGCTCACCGGCCTGGAACATCTCGCGCACGATGTCGCAGCCGCCGACGAATTCGCCCTTCACATAGAGCTGCGGAATGGTCGGCCAGTTGGAGAACTCCTTGATGCCCTCGCGGATGAAGGGATCGGCGAGCACGTTGACGCTCTCGTAGGCCACGTCGAGCTTGGCCAGGATCTGTGCCACCGCGGCGGAGAAGCCGCATTGCGGCGCCGCCGGCACGCCCTTCATGAACAGCACGATGTCATTGCTGTCGATCAGCTTCTGAATGCGTTCGGATGTCGACATAGACTGGATCCTTTCCCTGAATGCGACCGATCAGCCCGGCCGCAACGATCATTTCGGCAATGACGTCTCGAGCGCCAGCGCATGCAGCACGCCGCCCATCTGGCCCTTGAGAGCCGAATAGACCATCTGATGCTGTTGCACCCGGCTCTTCCCGGCGAAAGCCTGTGAGGTGACGCGCGCCGAATAATGGTCGCCATCGCCCGCCAGATCCTCGATCACGACGACGGCATCCGGGAACGCCTCCTTGATCAGACGCTCGATGTCCGTTGCTGCCATCGCCATCGCTGCCACTCCCGCTGGATTGATGAAGGCCTCATGCAAGCTCCGAACCAGTGATTTGCTCGCCGCAATCGCCGTCTCGCCGGCATCTGACGACGCGTCCACGCCAATTCGCCAAGCGTTGCGTCGTCTTTGCGACATCGGCCGCGGCGGAGCGAAGAGGCGACGTGCAAAATCCAACATCGGCCCGCTCTTCCGCCCGCCTCGTACCGGCTCCGGCGCTGCTGCACCCGCGCGAAAACGGTCCGCGTCTTGCAGTGATTTGATCGAGGTCAATGCAGATGCTCGAACTCGTCAGCGAACCCGACACGATCAACTTCGGCGATCTGCCGCAAGAGATCGATGCGCTTTTGCAACAGGGCGTGGCGGCGTATCGCCGCGACCACGCGCAGGCGGATCGGCTGTTTCGCCAGGCGCTGGCGGCCGCTCCGCAGCAGCTTCCGACCTACTTCTGTCTGTACAAGATTCACACCTATCAAGGCCATCTCGACGAGGCAGAGGCGGTCGCCGAGCTGGGCCTTGCGGAAGCGGCGCGCCAGGCCGGCTGGCCACGGGATTGGCGGCACTGGACGCCGCATGATCCGCTGCCGGATGGCGCCGGCCGCTTCGCGCTCTACACGCTGAAGGCCCTAGCCTTCATCCATCTGCGCAAGACTGATTCCGACGGAGCAGCCGAAATGCTCGCGGCGCTGCGGCGACTCGATCCCACCGGCGCCGTCGGATGGCCGGTCGTCGCCGCGCTGGCCGAGGGGCTCGGTTCGGAATGAGGCGACGCCATGCATGAGCGAAACATGACTCGAATTCCAACGACCATCCCCCGGTGCGAACCAGGATCATGAGAGGAACCAACGCATGATGACCATGCACGCCCCGCCCCCTCCTTCCCCGGCGCAGAACGCCGTAGCGACCGGCTCCCAGAGTGCAGCCGAGAGCGTGATTGCAGCGTTGCGAACGGTCTATGACCCGGAGATTCCGGTGAACGTCTACGATCTCGGGCTGGTCTATCGAATCGCGCACGAGGGCGGCGGCGCGGTCGAGATCGACATGACCCTGACGGCGCCCGGCTGTCCGGTCGCAAGCGAGATCGTCCGAATGGTGGAGGACGCCGTACAGGCCGTCGACGGTGTGGTGTCGGTCAAGGTCACCCTTGTCTTCGAGCCGCCATGGGACAAGTCGCGCATGTCCGAAGAGACCGCCCTGGAGCTGGGTTTGTTGTAACGCGCGCCAACCGCGCAACGGAAGCAGGAGCATCACATGCCTACGGCGAGCACGATCAAGCTGACCGCCAGCGACGGCCATACCTTTCAGGCGTTTCGTGCCGATCCCGCCGACGCGCCAAAGGGGGCGATCGTCGTCCTGCCGGACGGCGCCGACGCTGCCGGCAAACTACGCAAGGTCGCCGATACTTTCGCCGCGAGCGGCTATGTCGTGATCGCGCCGGAGCTGTCGCCTCCCACCGCGATCGAAGCGGCAACGGAGGGCGAGCCGGCCGAGAGCGTGCCGGATCCGGCAGCACCGCTGCTCGCCGAGATCCAGTCAACGGTCGACAGCGTCAAGGACTGCGGCAAGGTGGCGGTGGTCGGCTTCGGCGCCGGGGGCGGTCTCGCCTATGACGCGGCCAACCGCGTCTCCGGCGTGGCCTGCGCAGTGAGCTACTACGCGACCGGTGTCGTCAACGCGGCCGGCGCCAAGCGCAAGATTCCGACGCTGCTCCATTTCGGCGAGGCCGACATCGTCGTGCCGTTCGCGGAGGTGACCATGTTCCGCGCCTATCATCCCGAGGTCAGCGCGTTCTCCTATCCGAATGCCGCGCATGCGTTCGACGGTGACGGCGAGACCTATGATGAATCTGCAGCTGCGCTGGCACATGACCGGACCCTGGCGTGGATCTCGCAATATGTCGTCGGGCAGCCGCCGATCACGCTGAAGAACGCCGGCGCCTATGCGCTCGCCAAGACCGACAAGAAAAAGAAGAAGAAAGCCGACGACGACATGGGACCGCTGGCCGATTGACAATCCGATGGAGTGAGAGCACCGCGATGCTGCCGACCACCATCCTGATCGACGAGCGGCCACGTTGCGTCGTGCGCCCCAACGACACCAAGGATCTCAACCGCTTCATCCGCAACGGCAAGCCTTTTCTGCTTGCCGAGGTGCCGGACGGCAGAATCACGCATCGCAATGCCAGCGAGGTCGAGATGATGCAATGGCAGAACGCCCTGGCGCTGCACCGCGCCTGGGGCGGCGACGACGAGACCTTCTTCGGCGTGCCGTTGTATTAGCTGGATTGCGTAAGGTCGGCAAAGGCGCCACGGACGGCAGTGAATTGCACCGTCGGAAGATCGCCGTGCCCACCTTTCTGGTCCATCTTTTTCTGGTCCATCTTGCAGGCGAGACCGCCGGTGGGCGCGTTTCGCTTGGTCCAGCCTACGTGTCACGCCCTCTCCGTCATTGCGAGCGCAGCGAAGCAAGCCAGGGTAACGCGGGCGACTCTGGATTGCTTCGTCGCCTTCGTCTCCTCGCGATGACGTCACCGCAGGCTCACGGCCGCGCGGCCCGAGCATCGTGCGGGTTGCCGGCGTGGTTGCGCATCCAGTCGGCGAGCTTGGTCATGGCGGCGTCGACATCCTGACGGGCCTTGACGTCGCTGACAGTCTCCTCGAGCGCGCCGCGCATGCACAGCAGCCAGGCGTCGCGCTCGGCATTGCCGATGGCAAAGCCCATGTGACGCTGGCGCAGCCGCGGATGGCCCTTCTCGGGCGAATAAAGCTTGGGGCCGCCCAGCCATTCGGAGAGATAGCGCTTCAGGATGTGCTTGATCGGCCCGAGATTGCGGCCGTGCATGTCGCGGATGCCCTTGGCCTCCGGCAGCGTATCCATTCGGTGGTAGAAGGATTCGACGAGACGGTCCACGACAACCGCTCCGCCGATCCGCTCATAGGGGGTCGCGACCGGCCCTGCGTCCGGAGTTCCGGTCTCTGAAGTCCCAGCGTCCGCCATCCGACCAGTCCGCCCTCTACTCATCCAAGCTCGGCTGCAGGATCACCTCGGCCGGAGCGCCCGGGCCCTGCTCGTCCACAAGCTGAAGCGCATCGACACGCGACAATCCGCCGCCGCTGTCCATCAGCACGATAGCGTCCTTCGGCATGCTGGCAAGAGCCTCGATCAGCTTGGCGACAGTCACGAGGCCTCCTTCACCGACGCATCCTGACCGGCGATGGGCGCGCCGGTCTCGTCAAAATTCAGCGTCACCGGATCCTCGTCGAGCATGACGATCTCGGCCCGGCTCAACGCCCCGCTGGCATGGTAGCTGTAGCTGTGCGTGAGCTCGATCTCGCCATAGACGATCTTTTCGAATCCGGTCAGCACGCCCGCGGCATCGAAATAGCCGCGGATGAACGTGTTGCGGTTCGACAGCTGCTCCGGCGCAATCGCAGTCACCAGCCGCAGCGGCAGCTTGACGCCCGTGTAGGAGACGAAGAATCGGCACGCCTGTCCCGCATCGGTGCTCATGCTGCCAACCGCGTCACGAAACAGCCGCGGTCTTCAGGGCCTCGATCTGCTCACGAGCCACCTTGAACACGCCGCGGCCGCCGGCGAAGGTCTGATAGGCCTTCATGCCGATGGCCTCGCTGAGCTTGTCGAACCACTGCTGCGGCGTCAGCTCGACCGGCCGCTCGCTGATCTCGGCGACCGTGCCATCATTGGCAAAGCGGACATGAAGCGTCAATTTGTCCATGTGATCCTCCTGTTACAGGCCCGAGCCGAAGCCCAGGAGTTCGATCTTGACGTTCTCGGTGCCAAGAATGGTCGCCTGACAGGCGAGCCGCGACTTCGAGCCGACGCCGACGATGGTGTCGAGCTTCTCGTTCTCCAGCTTGGTGACCTTCGACACGCCCTTGCGTCCCTCCTGCAGGAAGATGTGGCAGGAACCGCACTTTGCCTGGCCCTCGCATTTGTGCGGGATCTCGACCTCGGCGCCGAGCAGCGCTGCCAGAATGGTGGTGCCCTCGCCCACCTCGATCGTCTTGCCGGAGGGCATTACCGTCAATGTCGCCACTTGGATTCTCCTTTTCGGTTTGAACTTAGAACTTCTCAGTAGATCGCGGCGCCCGCCCCGACATTGACCGAGGCGTCCTTCATGGTCGCGACGATGAAGGCGATCTGATCCGTGGTGAGATGAACGTGGAACGGCAGGGCCACCACACGATCGGCGACCTTCTCGGTCACGAGATAATCGCCTCGGCGATAGCCCATGTCGAAATAATGCCGCTGCAGATGCAGGGGATTCGAATAGGCCACGGCCTCGACCTGTTCGACCCTGAGATCCTCGACGATCGAATCCCGGCTCGACTTCGAGAACCGCGTGCCCAGATGCACCTGGTAGAGAAACCAGTTCACCTCGGTGACATCGGGCCCGACATAGGGGTCCTTGATGCCCTCGAACGACTGCACCTCGCTGTAATAGATCTGCTCGATCAGCTTGCGCCGCTCGAGGATCTCGTCGATCCGCCGCAATTGCGCCAACCCGAGCGCGGCGGTCACGTCGCTCATCACCGCCTGGTGCGACGCGCTGCTGCTGACCACGACCGATGCGCGCTCGTCGAGCCGGTGCGAACGGTGCCGACGCACGGCCACAGCGATGTCGACGTCGTCGGTGACGACCATGCCACCCTCACCACAGGTGAGCGCGAAAGGCTGCGAGAAATCGAACACCGCGGCCGCACCGAATGTACCGACCAGCGCCCCCTTATATTTCGAGCCGATGGCCTCGGTCGAATCCTCGATGACAGGCAGATTGCGGGTCTTCGCGATCGCCTGCAGCTCCGACCATTTGGCCGGATGGCCGTTGGTGTTGCCGGCCAGGATCGCCTTTGTCCGCTCCGTGATGCGCGCCTCGATCTTGCTCGGCGCCAGCGTGCCCGAGTAGTAATCTATATCCGCAAACACCGGCTTGGCGCCGACAATGCTGATGGCATGCGCGATCTCGCGGAACGAATACGACGACGTGATCACCTCGTCGCCCGATCCGATGCCCATCGCTTTCAGGACCAGGACCAGGCCAAGCGTTCCGCTCGGGACGGCAATGGCGTATCTGCGCCCGAGATAGCTTGCGAATGCCGCCTCGAACTCCTCGACCAGCGGACCGCAGGACAGCCGCGGCGAGCGCAGCGCCGCGTCCACGGCGGCAATCTCCGCCGTGGTAATGTCGGGATCAGAGAGCGGAATGAAGCTCGCCTCGACCGGCGTAAGCTCCGCTTCATCCTGCTCCTGCCGATCGGCGTCATGCACCAGATAGGGCTTGGTCATGCTCAGCTCCGCTTGGCCAGGATCAGGCCGGTGGCTTTGGCAAGGTCATCGGTCACACCCGCGCAGTGGTCGCTGGCGTCGAGCAGATGCAGGTCGAATGCCGGATAGCTGCGGAACGGCGCTTCCGTGACATCGGACGCGTCACAACGTGTCAGTACCAGCCTTGGAAAGCGGCGGCGCAGCTCGCCGAAGGCCGCGCTGCCGGCGTCGGGTCGCTCGAGGACCTGCGCGATCTCATTCAATTCCTGTTCGGCCAATGCCACGTCACCCGTCCTCTTCGCTCTACTGCCAGAAGATCCGCTCAGGGTCCGCGTTCAGCTCGTCGACCGCCGCGGTCAACCGCCGATGCAGACTGTGCAGCTCCCACGTCCCCTGCGCGTGATCTCTCCAGAACAGCTTCCACATCGCATTCGCGGGATCATGGCGCAGCAGCGCGACGTCGATCACCCCGCCGTCCTTGTCGATGTTGCGCGAGCAGCAAGGACTGCGGACGTGATAACCCTCGTCGACCGGCGACACCGTCGGCTCGACATAGCGGTAGCGCTTGCGTGACTTCAGCGCGCGCGCGATCCGCTTGCGATCCAACTCGTTGGGATGCGCGGGCAGGACAAAGCTGGGCTTGAGCGCGGTTGCAGCCATCGTGGATCATCGCACCTCAACCGGGACGATCTCCTCTTCGAGACAGCCCACGACGAGCTGCTCGCCGAACTCGACGAGATAGATCGGCATGTTCGCCTCGGTGTGGGTGCCGACCTGGACGATCTCACCCATATCGCCGACTCCGACCAGCTTGGCTTCGGCCGGCGCGTTCGGGAACGAGCCGTCATTGACGAGGTCGATCAGCGCCTTGACACGCTGGCCCCATTGATATTTCGGCAGGCGTGGCTCGATCATGATCTGTATGCTCCCGGCAGTGGCAGCTCGTCCTCGGTCTCCCCGCGGGGCACGGTGGATTCGAGCTCCTTGCGTTTCATGCCGACGCGGTTCCCGCTTTCGAGAAACTCGACGCCGTAGATGTAGAACTGCTGCAGGAAGGTTCCGATCGAGACGACGTAGCCGATCTCGCCCTTCTTCGCGAGGATCTCGCCGATTTCCTTGCCTGCGTAGGTGCCGTCGTTGCGGATCGTGCGCTTGGCCTTGACCTTCTCGCCGAACGTGAAGTACGGCGGCGCCGACAACTCCACGACCTCGCTGTCACGAACGATGTTGCTCATGCCGGTTTCTCCATGGCAGCTCCGAAGCGGTTCGCGAGCCGGTCGCGCGCCATCTCCTGCACCAGCGGGTCCTCGTCGCGCGCAAGCTCCGCGAGTTCACTGAGCGCGATCCGGCTCGCAACCTCGTGACGCACCCGCCAGTCGGCGTCCTTGCGCATCGCGGTGAGGAGATCCGGCGCGAGGCGCTCGGCGATCTCGAGCCGCACCCGTGGATCTGGGTCACTGATCATGCCGAGCAGCCAGTCGCTGGGGATGCGCCGCGCGACGACGCGGCGTACCTCGGCCTCCGGGTCCCCCATCATGCGGCCAAGCACGGACGGCACGATACGGCGCGCCACGACCAGGCGGACGTAATAGTCGTCGTCCATCATCATCGGCATCAGGTCTTCCGGATCGAGCACGGTCGCGATTCGAATGCGGACCTCGCGATGCGGATCATGGCGCAGCCGGAGCACCAGCCGCTTCGGCAACCGCCGCGCGGCGTTCCAGCGCACCGTCTCCTCGGGATCGTCGAGCAGCGGAGGCAGAAAGAACGGGCTGGCATGCTTCGCCGCGATAGCCCGCACCTCGAAATGCGGATGCTTGACGTAGCCGTTGGCGAGCGCCGGATTCCAGTTGAAGAAGCGGTCGATGCGGCGGGCGTAGCGGTCGTGCACGCAGGCGTGCCGAAGGCGACAGCCGCCGGATGCGTTGAGCTGCGCGTGCTCGCAGCCCTTACAGCTGATGTCGTTGCCCTGCCAGTCGATGGCCTCGTCGATGTCGTCATTCATCGTCGAGCTCCACCCGGTCGACCACCTCGAGCAGGACGCGTGCGCCGATCTTATCGCTGGGATCGAGCTCGAGCAGCTTTTGCACCGCGAGCCGTCCCTCGACGAGATTGCCGAGGCGCATCTGCAAATAGGCGTATCCCTTCAAGGTGAACATGAAGAAGCGCGGCAGCATGTTGTCATAGCTGCCGAACTCGGCATGACCGGCGCGAACGTCGCGCCAGTGCGGCGGCAAGCAGTTTTCGGCGGCCGCCTTGGCGAGGCATCGCTTGGCGATGCGCAGCGCGTCGGCGAGCCGTCCCTTGTAGAAATAGAACCGGTAGAAGCCGATCAGGACCGCTGCATGCCCAGGCGCCAGCGCTTCCGCCTCTTTCAGGTGCGTCTCCGCGACCTCGTCGAGATGATAGCTCTGGCCCGCCTGCCACAGATGATACTCGGCTTCCTCCGGCAGGCCGCCGCCGAGCAGCGCGTCGGCGAGCAACGCGTCCTCGATGGCGGTCTGAGAGCTGGGCCGGGCATCGGTGGGCATGGCGGGCTGTCCTAGTGCTCCAGCGCCTTCAAGGCGTGGGTCGAGCACGAAACCTGCTTCGGATCGTGAAACACGAGGCCGGTCTGCGTCGCAGTATCCGCGAAGTCGATGGTCACACCGTCGAGCAGCAAGCGGCTTTCCGCCGGCAGAAACAGCCTGACACCGTCGCGCTCGACCACGGCATCACCGGGCTGCGGCGTGGCGAGCACGCTGATATCGGCCGCAAGGCCGGAGCAGCCGCCGGGCGACACCGCGAGACGGAAGCCGGAGCCCGCGGTACCGTCGGTTCGCAGCATCATTCGCATGAATTTTTGCGCGGCAGGCGTGAGGGTGAAGTTCATCTCGGTCTCCCTCAAGCCGGCGGCTGGTAGCGCGGGAACGAATTGTCGATCACGCAGGTGTTGTCGACCGGGCAGACCGCCGCGCATTGCGGCTCGTCGAAATGGCCGATGCATTCTGTGCACTTCTTCGGATCGATCACGAAGGTGCCGTTCTTCTCCGAGATCGCCACGTTCGGACATTCGGGTTCACAGGCCGAGCAGCTCGTGCACTGCGAGGCAATGATCTTCAAGGTCATCAAAGGCTCCTGTCGAAGGGGCCCGGCGACGCAACAGCGTCGCCGGGGTCTGGTGTCACGCCGCCGAAATCAGGGCGCCCTGGCGAATTTCGGCGTCACCGCGCACGACGTGCTGGATTTCGCCGCTGTTCACCTTGTCGAGGTAGTCCTTGAACCAGGCGATCGCGGACTTTTCGATGAACTCGTGCGCGAACTGATCGACCGGCTCGATGCCCGCGGCCAGCAGGTCGCTCTTCGGGCAGCCGCCGATCTTGGCCACGAACACCGCATGGCAGTCGTTGATGGCGCGGATGACGGTCTCCAGGCTGTCCTCGTCGCCATAGCCGCCCTGGCAGTACAGGTCGACACGGCGGTGACCGACGAACTTGGCACCGGCGGTGGAGAGCTCGTAGACCTGGAACTCCTTGGCGTGGCCGAAATGTTCGTTGATCAGGCCCGAGCCCTTGGTCGCGACCGCGATCAAGAGCTTGATGTCGCTCGACTGGCCGGCGAGCGAGGCGAGCTCCTCCTGCTTCGCCACGACCTTGGCGACACGCTCCTGCTCGACCGCCTCCTGATAGGCCTTGCGACTGTCGATATCGTAGTTCACCTCCATCGCCATGATCTTGTCGGTGGTGAATTCGGCCGAGCGATCCTCACCGAGCAGGCCCACGGCGTCCGCGCGGCACTGGCGGCAATGCCGCATCATGTTCATCTCGCCTTCGCACTCGTCCTGCAGCGCCTTCAGCTCCTGCGCGGTCGGACCGCGCTGGCCGGTCAAACCGAACACGGTGCCGTGCTCCGGCGACGAGATCAGCGGCATGATGTTGTGCAGGAACGCGCCGCGCGACTTCACCGCCTTGTTGACCTCGACGAGGTGCTTGTCGTTGACCCCTGGGATCATCACCGAGTTGACCTTGCAGAGGATGCCGCGCTCGGTCAGCATCTCCAGGCCCTGCAACTGGCGGTCGGTGAGCAGCTTGGCCGCCTCGACGCCGGTGTAGCGCTTGTGCTTCCAGAAAACCCAGGGATAGATCTTGGCGCCGATCTCGGGATCGACCATGTTGATGGTAATCGTGACGTGGTCGACGTTGAAGCCGGCGATGGTGTCGACGTGGTCGGGCAGCGCGAGACCGTTGGTCGACAGGCAGAGCTTGATGTCGGGGGCGGTGCGCGCGATCAGCTCGAAGGTCTTGAACGTCTTCTCGGGATTGGCGAGCGGATCGCCAGGGCCGGCAATGCCCAGCACGGTCATCTGCGGAATGGTCGAGGCAACGGCGAGCACCTTCTTGGCGGCTTGCTCGGGCGACAGCTTTTCGCTGACGACGCCCGGACGCGACTCGTTGGCGCAGTCATATTTTCGGTTGCAGTAGTTGCACTGGATGTTGCAGGCGGGCGCGACGGCGACGTGCATGCGCGCGTAGTGATGATGCGCCTCCTCGCTGTAGCAGGGATGGTTCTTCACCTTCTCCCAGATCTCCGGCGGCAGGTCGTTCTCGCCGGCGCCCGAGCCACAGCTCGCCTTGCCGCTGCCGCCCGAGGTGCCGCAACCCTTGTGTTCCGCGATGGTCTGCATCACCGAGCTCAGCTTGTCGCCGTCCGGTATCGTCGCCTGTTCGTGCTGCACTGACGCGTCCATGTCCGCTCCTTAACGTTGCTGGCGAGCCGCAAACCGCCTTGGGCTAGGGTTCAGCAACTCGCGTGCCACGCCGCGGACAAGATCATTTCGTCAGACTATCAACGCCTTAGCCAAATCATCGCGCCTGTCGCCTTGCCAACATGCGAAAGGCTCTCGTTTCGGACGTTGTTAGAAACGTTACAGACTCGAATTGGGACACAGGACGAACGGCAAAACAGCGCAGCTTGCGGCCACGCTGTTCGATTTCCGGTGTCGTGGTCTCGCTCAGCCGCCGATGATGATCTCGCTCGCGCGGGCCAGCGGAATCGCGATCGGCGTCAACCGCTCGGCGATGAAGAACTTCAGCTCGTTCTTCGACAATGAGTCGGGCTCGACCAGGACGTAGTGATCGGCGCCGGAGCGCTTGATGACCTGGCGGCCATAGGTGCGCAGCAACTGGTCGTTGAAGCGGCAGCCGATGAACAGGAAGGTGCGGTCGGTGCGCCGGTCCTTGACCGTGTCGGGTATCGGTGTCTGGATATCGATGTCGGTCAGCACCTCGACATAGTCGGCGTCGGTGATCAGGAAGTTCCTGGCCGGCGTGATCCCGCCATGCGGCTTGTAGAGCAGCGTAGTCCAGCTTGCGGCCTTCTCGCGATCGCTCTCGGCGCCCGCGGCGTCGTAGAAGCGATACCAGCGGTCCTCGCCGATTCCGGCCCGCGTGATGCCCTGCACCTCGCCCCAATCGCCGCGCCCGGCGAGCGCGGTTCGCATTGCGCCGTCATACCAACTGTCGACGATCATCGGCAGCGGCAGCGACGCCAGATGCTGCTGCAGCGGTGTCGGTGCAACGGGCGCGGCAAAGGCTTCGGCCATCAACGCCGTCACCGTCGAGCGGTGGCGCGTGCTCTCGATGTGCTGGGCTGAAGCCCACGCATTGCCCTTGGCTCGGCGCGGCAGCGCCACCTTGGTGCCGAAGAACGCAGCCAGCGCTTCGGGATTCATCGGCACCGTGGCGCCGGACTGCTCCGACACGGCGGGACCGAGGAACGGGACGACCTTGCCGGCCTTCAGTCCGGCGACGACGTCCTTGAGCAGGGCCTCGGCATCGGCCTGCTTGACGATGTCGATATGAGGAAGCGGCGCATTCATCACTCGTCCCCTTCGCCACCGCGCTTGCGCGCGTTGATCGTGATCGGCAGCCGCGTGTCGGCGGCCATCTGCGGCAGTTCGAGGACCCATCCGTTGGCGATGCGGATCCAGCCGCCCCACAAGGACTCGTGCTCCGACTCGACGATGGGCTCCTCGAGATCCTTTTTGGGGACGTAGATCGACAAGCCCGTTTCCGGCGAGCGGCGGATCATGACTTTCATTGCGTGAGCTCCGTAGGGCGAAGGGCGTCCGTCGAGGGCGATTGACGATGCTGCAGACAGGCCGGCGAGGTCTCGCGCAGCCGGCCGACGATGTCGGGCAGGATCTGCAGCATGCGATCGATGTCGTCGTCCGTGGTGTCGCGCGACAGCGAGAACCGGACAGCCCCGCGCAGCAGGTCCGGCGGCACGTTCATCGCGCGGAGCACGTGCGACGGCTCCATCGAGCCGGAGGCGCAGGCCGAGCCGAGCGAGGCGGCGATACCGGCTTGGTTCAGCCGCATGACGATCGGCTCGCCCTCGAGATGCTGGAAGGCGATGTTGGAGGTGTTCGGCAGCCGCGCAGCGAGGTCGCCGAGCACGACGCAATGGCCGACGCTCTGGAGGATGCCCTGCTCCAGCCGGTCGCGCAGCGCGCGGACGCGGCCCTGCTCGTCCGCGAGATGCTTTGCCGCCAGCTCGGCCGCCTTGCCGAGCCCGATGATGCCCGGCACGTTCTCGGTGCCGCCGCGCCGGCGGCGCTCCTGCGGGCCGCCGCGCAGCAGCGGCGCGAACGGTGTGCCCTTCCGAACATAAAGCGCACCGATGCCCTTGGGGCCGTGCAGCTTGTGGCCGGACAACGACAGCATGTCGACGCCAGCGGATTTCAGATCGATCGCGATCTTGCCGACCGCCTGCACGGCGTCGGTGTGGAACAGCGCGCCGGCCTCATGCGCGAGCCTGGCCAGATCGGACACCGGAAACAGCGTGCCGGTTTCGTTGTTGGCCCACATCACCGAGGCGATCGCCGTGCGCGGGCCGAGCGCGCGCTTGTAAGCCTCGAGATCGAGCCGGCCGGCCGCATCGACGCCGATCAGATGCACCGTGAGGCCGCGCTTGCTGCTGAGATACTCGACGAGCGACAGGATTGCGGGATGCTCCACCGCCGTCGTGACGATCTCGTCGCGACCGTCCTGCGTCTCAAGCGCCGACAGCAGCGCGGTGTTGTCGGATTCCGTCCCACCGGAGGTAAAGACGATCTCGTGGTCGAAGGCGGCGCCCAGCAGCGCCTGCAGGCTCTTGCGCGCCTGCCTCACGGCCCCGGCGACCTCGCTGCCGAAGGCATGCGAGGATGAAGCATTGCCGAACTGGTCCGTAAAGAACGGCAACATCGCCGCGACGACCTCCGGATCGGCTCGTGTCGTCGCGTTGTTGTCGAGATAGACCGGACGCAAGGCCGCTCCTTAATGCCGCGCCTTGGCTGCGCCGGCCACCGGAACGAGGCGGACGAATTCGCCGAGCTTCTCGATCATGCGCGCCTGGATGCCCTCCAGCGTCGCGCTGGCGAGCTTGCAGAAGATGCAGGCGCCGGCGAGCTTGACCATGATCTTGTTGCCGTCAATCTCGACGAGCTCGCAATCGCCGCCGTCGCGCTTGAGGTTCGGACGGACCTCCTCGATCACGGCCCGGATGATCCGCTCGCGCTCGCTCATCTGCGACGGCGCTTCGACGATGCCCTGGGATTCGACCAGCATGGTTTCACTTCTCGCGTGTTGGATGATCGAGCGAAGACTCAAGCGAACGACTTGCCGCAGCCGCAGCTCGACTTGGCATTCGGGTTCTCGAAGGTGAAGCCGGAGCCCTCGAGCGCGATGACGAAATCGATCGTCGTGCCTTCGAGATATTCGAGGCTCTTGTGATCGACGAGCACGCGCACGCCCTCGCGCTCGATCACGGTGTCCTCCGGCTCGCTGCCGCTGACGAGGCCCATGTTGTATTTGAGCCCGGCGCAGCCGCCGGCTTCGACCATGATCCTGAGGCCGTCGACCGGCTTGTCGGAGGTCGTGATCGCGTTGCGGACCGCATTGATGGCGCTGTCGGTCAGGTTGATCATCATCGTCTCGCCTTTCCCATTCGGCTGTTGTGAACGGAATTGGCAAGTCTCATGCCATGCAGCAATCGCCTGAAAGACCTCAGCTTTTCATGCTGTCGCTGTGGCGTTTCCGACGCGTGTCGGCTTTCCGACAGGCGCTGTTCACGCCGTGTCGCGCGGGAGTCGGCGCGATGTCGGGGCGCAAACCCGACAATCACTGGCGCGAGAGGCAAAAGAACCAAGCAAATCAAGCCGCCACACACACCGGCAGACAATTTGCATCACGTCCCTTTCGACCGCGCCGTGCGGCGAACGGCTGACAAGGACATGCGAGGGGATTGCTGATGACGACATTGGAGAAGACGGTTGCGATCGAGACCACCGCGCTCGCGCAGCTCGACAAGGAAGGGCGGCTGCTGAACGCCGTTCTCAAGGCGCCGACCACCAAGCCGGGACGGTTCGGCTTCCGCGGCGATATCGCGCTGAAGTTCCAGACCCAGGTTGCGGACGAGAAGCGTCCGCCGGACTTCTCGATCGAGCAGGTGCTGACGATCGCGCAAGACGGTGCATCAACGATCCCGGTGCTCGCCGGCTACATCCACTCGCTGGCCTATCTCGAGACCGCGGCCGAGGTGCTCAAGGGCCTGCTGACGCCGGACGGCAAGTACCTCATGTTCTGCAACAACATCGATCTGCTGGCGAAGTACCGCATCAAGATCGACGACATCACCTTCTACGTGCTGCCTTGCGACGAATCCACGGTCTGGAAGGAGATGCTGGAGCTGCTGTCGATCGACAAGAACGACATCAAGAAGCTCGATACCGCCGGCAAGCTCGACTACGTGCTCGACGCCGCCAAGGACTTCAGCGAGAACTACGATCTCGTGCCCTACGCGGATGCACTGGCCAGGATGGAGCCGGTCAAGAACCGCAACGAGAACCGGCCAGTCTGAGACCGTTCGTTTCTTCAAATTCAAGATGAAGTCCCGGCAGTTTCCGTCGGGACTTCACCGCGATCGCCGCCTCAGCCTTCCTCACACTGCAGGCCGGTCTCACCCTCTTCCTCGTCATCCTCGACCAGGGTCACGCCGGTCACGCAGATGTCGCCATCCAGCACGCTCAGCGCGACCGGCGTCAGGCTCTCGCCCCTGCACGGGCCATCGACGCAGAGCCCGGTACCGATCTCGAACAGCGAGCCGTGCTTGCCGCAGAGGATGCGAAGGCCGTTGCCGTCCAGGAACTGATTGCGCTCCCAGTCGAGATTGACCTTGTCGTGCGGGCACATGTTCAGATAGCCGAACACCTGCTTGCCCCAGCGGATCACGAAGATCGGCCACGGGCGGTGGCTGCCGTCCTCCGCGACGATCATGAGCTGGAAGCCCATGGCGCGGCGGCTCGGAATGTCGTTGAAGCTGCAGATGGCGTAGGCGACGTCGGTCGTCATGTCGGGCCTCATCGATGTCTGGCGCATCTCCGACACGGCCGCTTCGGCGCAGCAGGAGCGACGGTCGGCTCGCTTGCGAGCCGCGTTGCAAGATTCGCGCAACTCCGCCTGTCCGCCTCGCCTTCTTTGCTGCTGCGATAGACTGGCACAGAACTTGAAAATTTCTCCTGCAAAGGCGCCTCTTTGTAAGGAGATCGACATGAACGTGGCACTGGAATTCGTCGAGAGCTCGCTCGACGACATCAAGGCGGCAATGGAGGGCGGCACGCTGACGGTCTACTCGGTGGCGCGTCCGATCACCGCGGACAAGCCGGTCGACCGCAGCGGCGTGCTCGCGACCTTCACGTTCGGCTCGCCCGCCTTCGGCGCCGCGGTGGATGGCCTCGAGCAGCCGAACTTCGTCGCGACGTCCGTGCCGGCGGCCACCGTCGGCACGCCCGGCTTTGCGCGGGCGCGCAAGGCGGACGGTACTACCGTCGCCGATTTCTCCGCCGGCCCAGGCGAGCGCGAAATCAAGTTCACCGAAGTGTCGTGCTCGCCCGGCGCGCCGGTCACGGTCGCGACCTTCAAGATCGTCGCCGAAGGCGGCTGGCCGGAGCGTCCGGAATACTACGACACCCATCCACGCCCGGGCTATCCGATGCCGAAGACGCTCTGACGCCCGCAAGCGCGTCAGTCATCCTGTTGGCTCTTCAAATCGCGAGCGCATGCATGAGCACGGATCCCTCGAGCACCCTGGTCAGCTCCGACTGGCTGGCACAACATCTTTCCGATCCCGCCACCAAGATCCTCGACTGCACCTGGCACCATCCGAGCACCAACCTGGACGGCCGTACGCAATACCGCGGCCGGCACCTGCCGGGCTCAGTGCATTTCGATATCGACCAGGTCGCCGACAAGTCCAACCCGCTGCCGCACATGCTGCCGTCAGCGGGCGATTTCGCCCACAAGGTCGGGCTGCTCGGCATCAGCAATGCCGATCGCGTCGTCGTCTACGACCGTCACTATGGCGGCTCGGCCGCGGGCCGCGTGTGGTGGATGTTCCGCGTATTCGGGCACGACAACGTCGCCCTGCTCGACGGCGGCTTCGGCAAATGGACCAAGGAGAAGAGGCCGGCGGAGATGACGCCGGTGCGCCCGGTGCCGGCGAGCTTCACGGCCAGCTTCCAGCCCGGCCTGGTCGCGACCTCGGCCGACGTGCGTCGCCTGCTGCAGGCCGGCGGCCAACTCATCGATGCGCGCGGGCCCGGCAAGTTCGACGGCACGCAGGCAGACGTGTTCACCTTCAAGCGCCAGGGCCACATTCCAGGTGCCATCAACCTGCCCTGGGCCGATCTGGTCGATCCGGACTCCGGCGTGCTGCTGGCGCCCGACGCGCTCACCGCACGCTTTACGGCCGCGGGCGTCGATCTGAACAAGCCGATCGTTACCACCTGCGCCTCGGGCATCACCTCCTGCATGCTGGCGTTGGCGCTCTACCGGCTCGGCGTTCCGAACGCCGCCGTCTACGACGGCGCTTGGGCGGAATGGAGCCAGCTCGACGACACGCCGGTCGCGGCGTGATTTCAACGACGGGAGCACGAGCATGGCAAAGACTCTGGTCAAGACCACGCAGGACGGCCGCAAGGTCGAGGTGATTGGCCTCGCCATCTGCCTCGAAGGCGAGCTCGAGGCGTTCGAGCTGGTCGAGGTCAAGCTGCATCCGAACCGGCGCAAGATCTGGGAGGCCGCGCCCGACGCGACTCACATGGCCGGCCGCATCACTTTGACCAAGGACGAGGCAGCGATCGTCGAGAGCGCGTTCGCCGCCGCCCAGGCCGAGATCCTCGCCAACCCCGCCGCGATCAACGAGCGCTTCCGGATCGCGGCGATGTGGAAGGCCAGGGAACAGGGGATCGAGTAAAAGTCCCCGCTTTCGGCCTGGCCCTCATCTCTCGACCGTCATTCCGGGGCGCGCGAAGCGCGCGCCCCGGAATGACGAGCGGATAGATCGTGGCCAACACAAGTCTCCGTCATCGCGAACGCAGCGACGCGATCCAGGGCCGCACGACGACTCTGGATTGCTTCGTCGCCTGCGGCTCCTCGCAATGACGGCAGTGGCAAGATCTACTGAAAGATCCGCCCGCGGTAGCGATAGCTGCCCTCATCGTCGACATCGAACAGTTCGCCGATATCGGGATGCTTCACCGGCTCCCCGGAAGCGTCCGCCACCAAGTTCTGCTCAGGCACATAGGCGATGTAGCTGCTCTCGCCGCATTCGGCGAGCAGATAGTAGAATGGCTGCTCCTTGTCGAGCCTGGCGTCCATGGTGATGGCGCGCCAGCCCTCTTCCTCGGAGAACGACAGGTCGACATCGAACACGACGCCGCGCAGATCGTAGACGCGGTGCCGAGTCACCTGGCCGATCGTGAATTTCGCCTCCATCCGCATCATGGCAGCACGCTCGACAATCTCAGGCCGCCGGCGAATGGGTCTGGCAGTTGGTCGGGCAGACCCGGGCGCAGGCGCCGCAGCCGATGCAAGCGCCGGTGTCGTTCATGACCATGATCTTCTTCTCGACCTCGTCATCCTCGTCGTCGTCGAGCTCGACGAACTCGCCCTCGTCGTTGATGCCCTTCAGGGTCATGACCTCGCGGCCACACACCTTGTAGCAGCGGCCGCAGCCGATGCACTTGGCCGGATCGATGGCGACCAGATAGTCCGGCCGCCAGTCGCGACCGTCACGGGTTGCGTTGGACATGATGACGGATCCTCAAATCGGGCTTACGCGGTTTCGAGCTTCTTCAGCTCGGCCCGCTTCTTCTCCAGCTCGGCGAACGCGTCATGCGCCTTCTGCGCCGTCGGCAGGATCTGGTCCCAGTTGATGGGCAGTTCCTCCGACAGGTCGTGCAGGTTCATCTTGGCATCCATGGCGCGTGCCGACAGCTTCTTGATCTCGGCCTTCAGGGTATCCAGGTCGCTCATCTCTCTCATCCTCGCCGTTCAGTAGTTCGCGACGTCCTTGAACTTCTCGATCATCTCGACGCCGGCCTTGACGAACTTGTCGCCTTCGTCGGCCAGCTTGCCGAGATTGTCGAAGCCGAAGCGGTGGACGTCGCGCAGCTGCTTGTTGACGACGATCAGCCGGCCGCCGATCAGCACCATGCGGCCGAAGCCCTCGTGACTCATCTTCAGCATCGGCGAGATCATGACGCCGGTGGCCTTCTCGATCGACAGTGCGACCGCATTGAAGAACAGCTCCAGCCGCCAGATCGTCTCCGGATCGGGATCGCCGATGATCGGCAACGCCCGCCGCTTCTCCTTGTCCAGGATGTAGGGCTCGAGCAGGTCGATGTCCTTCTTGCCTTCCCATGCGCCATGGGTGTCCTGGGCGCGCCACACCTTGATCAGCTCCTTGACGAAGGGCCGCTGCTCGGCGGGGATGGTTTCGACGGCTACCGCGGTATCGGACATGGTGGTTTCCTCATTCCTCGAAATCGAGCGCGCGTTCCTGGCCCTTGGCCAGCGCCTTGCGCAGCCAGGGCGGCGGCGTGCCCTTGAGCACCGCCTGCAGCTTGCCGAGCAGATCGGTGATCTCCTCGGGCTGGGTGACCTTCATCGGATGGATGTTGTTGGCGACGACGCGCGCTGCGCCGGAGCCGCCGATCGCGGCGACATAGAGGATCGCGCAATCCTTGATCGCCTCGATCTTCGGCGCCAGCTTGTCCTCGTTGCCATCCTCCTTGAGATCGCCGTCGAACTCGACCTTCTCGATGAAGCGGTAGCCCTCGGGATCGAGATCGTAGATCGCGATGTTCTTGGCCCAGCCGAAATGGGCGTCGACGCGCTTCAGATCCTGGGTAGCGAATGCGACTTTCATGTCGTCGGTCCTTTCTCCTGAAACGTCAATGCAGTGGCGCCACGACGGCGGTGTCGATCGATGCCTGTTCGAGGTCCTTCCAGGGATCGAGCCAGGTGTCGGGCGTCGGCTGATGGTTGTCCTCGCGATCGGCGATGATCAGATTGGCGAGCGCAAAGATCAGATCGCGCGTGCCGCGATAGCCGACCGTCAGGAGATGCCCTGCCCCGAGCCGGTCGAACATCGGAAAGCCGATCCGGTAGAACGGGATCTTGAGGCGGGCGGCGGCCTGGCGGCCGTGCGAATGCGTGAGCATCAAGCCGCAGTCGCGCTCCTTTGCCAGGTTTTCGAGATCCTCGAGATCGCCGATCAGCACTTCATCGCAGGGCATCCGCTCGAGCACCGGCGACTGCGTCGTGGTGACCGCCACCGACACATGCGCGCCCATGTCGTGCAGCATGCTCGCGACGTCGAACAGCAGATCCGGCTCGGCGCCAACAGCGAGCTTGCGGCCGCCAATGTGGAAATGCGCATCCAGCATCGCGTCCGCGAGCTGGCCGCGCTGCCGTCGATATTTCACCGGCACCGGGCGTCCCGAGATCTTGCTGAGGAACGTCATGAACTCGTCGTTCGGCAGCAGCCCGCAGAGCCGCTCGAACAGCCGATACGGCACGCCGGTCCTGGCCTGCATCGCTTCCGCCGCTCGCTTCATTTGCGCCCCGATCGCGATCGTCCAGGACGCGCTGCCCATGGTCGCAATCTCTTCCAGGCCGATGCCGCCGATCGTTGTCGGCGTGAACTCGTCGGGGATGTGGCCGTCGAGCGAGCCGCCGATATCCGGCAGGAACGATGGCTCCAGACCGAAATCCTCGATGATGGTGCGCAGCTCCTCGATATCCCCCGGCGTCAGATGGCAGCCCGGCAGCACGTTGACCCGCGCCGGGTCGCGACGGGTCGAGGTCGGCTTGTCGACGAGCACCTCGACCATCTTGGCGACGGTCTTGTCCCAACCGTCCTGGAACGCGTCCTTGAAGTCCGGCGTCGAGACGTAGACCAGCGGATAATTCGCGAGATCTGGATGTTTCTCGCGGATCAGCCTGATGTAGCCGTCGACGTCGTCGCCCTTGGTCTCGGTGACGCCGGTCGAGCAGATGCCGATGATCTCCGGCTTTTGTCGCTTGTAGATGTTGAGGATCGCCTGCTCGACATTCTCATAGCCGCCGAGCACGGTGGCGACCTCGCTCATCGCCGTCGTCTGCATCGGCACCGCTTCCTTGAAGTGGCGCACGAACAAGGTCAGGCCGAACGAGGTGCAGCCCTGCGAACCATGCAGCAGCGGCATCGCGCCGCGCAGGCCGAGGAAGGCGAACGAGCCGCCGATCGGCTGGCTCATCTTGAGCGGATTGACCGCGCAGGCCTTCTTTCCAATGGTGACCTTGGCCATGAGCGCCGCCCTACTCCGCCGCCTGCAGCAGCTCGGCCGGCGCCTTGAACGTCGCCAGGATGTCCTCGACCCGCCCGGCGCAGGCGCCGCAGCCGCCCGAGGCGTTGGTGTGCTCGCGAACGCCGGCGACATCGGCGAGGCCATGGGCCTTGATCGCGTCCTCGATGGTGCCGAGATCGACCGACTTGCAGTGGCAGATCTTCTTGGCGCGTCGCGCGGCTTCCGCGGCGACCGGATCGGCCGCCAGCGCCGCCGCTTCTGCATTGACCTGGGCAATCGCCCTGGCCTGCCAGTTGCTGTCGGCCTGCTCCCAGGGCGCCCGCTTGCGCAGCTGCTCCCACATCGGGTTGTAGATCGCCTTGTCGATCTCCGCGACCAGCTTCACCATCCCGATATAGCCCATAAAGGCGTGGGAGCGCTCCTGGTTGATGTCGAGCCAGGGCATCGCCGCCTTCAGCGCCACGAATTGCGACTTGCCGCCCGAGAGCATGATGTCGGCCTTGGCGTCCTTGAGCATCTTGTACATTTCGCGCGGCGCCATATCGTCGATCATGTGCGCGTCCTGGCCCATCAGCTCCTTGATGCGCTCCTTGTCCTCCTTGGTGGACTTCTTGACGGAGGTGCCGACCAGCTCCATGCCGGCCTCCTGCAGCGCCGCTACGACTGACCACGACTTCACGCCGCCGGTGATCAGCAGCACCTTCTTGCCGGTGAGCCGCTTCTTGAACGGCTCGATCGCCGCCCAGGCCTTGGCCTCCTCGCGCGCGATCACCGCCTCGGTGCGGTCCAGCAGATCGGCCGGCGCGCCGCGCTCGACCAGGAGGCGCGCGATCTCGCGCAGCGAGTCCGAGGAGTCCTGGATGCCGTAGAACGATCCCTCGAAGAACGGAATGCCGTAGCGTTCCTCCATCTTGCGGGCGACGTTGATCATCGCCTTGGAGCACACCATCATCGCGGCGCGGGCGCGGTGCGACGAGGCGACGTCCTTGTAGCGGCCGTCGCCGGAGATGCAGGCGGAGATGCGGATGCCGAGTTCGTCGAACAGCGGCTTCACCTGCCAGAGCTCGCCGGAGAGATTGTATTCGCCGATGATGTTGAGGTCGTAGGGCGTTGTGACCTCCGGCTCGACGGTGCCGATGACGTGGTCGAGCAGCGCCTCGCCGGCGAGCTTGTTGCCGAGATTCTTCGGGCCGACGAAGCCGGGCGAGTTGACGGGGATACAGGGCTTGCCAAATTTGGCCGAGGCCGCCTTGCAGACGGCATTGATGTCGTCGCCGGTCATGGCGGGCACGCAGGTCTGGTAGACGAAGACCGCCAGCGGATCGTACTTCTCGATGATTTCCTTGATCGCCTTGTACAGCCGCTTCTCGCCGCCGAACACGACGTCGGTCTCGTTGATGTCGGTGGTGAAACCGGTGCGCCAGATCTGCGAGCCAGACGAGGCCGCACCACGGTTGTCCCAGGAATTCCCCTCGCAGGCGATCGGTCCGTGCACGAGGTGCGCGACGTCGGTCAGCGGCTGCAAGGCGACCTTGGCGCCATCGAACGCGCACCCGCCCGCCGCACCGCCCGGCTGTAGCTGCTTGGTGCAGCCCTTCTTGCGCTCGGCCTCGGACTTGTTGGCGTTCTTGCCGCAACCCGGCTCGTTGAAGACGTTCTGGATCGTGGCAGACAGCGAGCTCATTGGCTTCTCCTGTTGGCGGACCTTCTGCGCGTCTTTTGGCCGAGGAGGCTCAGGCTTTCAGTGCCTTCCCCATGAGCCTCGTCGTCCAGATCGAGACGCGGCGGCCCTTAACGGACCGCCGCGCGCCGTGTCCTAGCGGATGATATCGAAGCTGTAGTCCGACTTGGCCGGCACGTTGGTGTTGCGATCGATCTCGTCGAAGATCTTATCGAGGATCGTGACCAGCACGTTCAGGCCGCCTTGATAGCCCCACACCGGATAGCGGTGCTTGTGGTGACGATCGAAGATCGGAAAGCCGATGCGGATCAGCGGCGTGCCGGTGTCGCGCTCCAGATACTTGCCGTAGGTGTTGCCGATCAGGAAATCGACCGGCTCGGTGAACAGCAGCGAGCGCATGTGCCACAGGTCCTTGCCGGGATACACGTGGCAGTTCTTTCCGAACGGCGACGAGTCGAACACGGCCTGCACCTTCTCGGCCCAATCCTTGTTGCCGTTGGTGGCGAGCACGTGGGTCGGCTCGGCGCCGAGCTCGAGCAGGAACGCGGCGAGGCCGAGGCAGAGGTCCGGATCGCCGTAGATCGCGAACTTCTTGCCGTGGATGTGGGCGCTGGAGTCGGCGATCGCGTCGACCAGGCGGCCGCGCTCGAGCGCGAGCTGCTCCGGAATCTCCTTGCCGGTGATGCGTGACAGCGCCATCACGAAGGCGTCGGTGCCGATCACGCCGACCGGATGGTTGAAGGAGACGACCTCCTGGCCGTGGTTCTTGATGAACGGCAGGGTCTTCTCGGTGCAGAAGTGCTGCATCGAGATCGTCGCCTTGGCGTGAATCGCGTTGGCCGCGTCCTCCAGCGTGGTGCCGCCATCATACATACGGAACTCGCCGTCGGTCGGCGTGTCGAACACGTTCGAATTGTCGCCGAGGATCGTGTACTCGATCCCCATCGCCTCGAAGATGTGCTTCACTTCCTTGATGTTGCCGACGGTGTAGCCATCGAAACCGCCGATGAAGTTGATCTTCTCGTTGGGAACGCGCTCCAGCTTCGGCGCGGTGCCGGCCTTGCCGTCCCAGAAGTGCTCGAGAATGCCCTTCATTGCATTGTCGTAGCCGGTGACATGGCTGCCGACGAAGGCAGGCGTATGGGCGAAAGGCACATCGAACTCGGCGGGAACCGAGCCCTTCTCCTTGGAGGTCTTGATGAAGGCGTTGAGGTCGTCGCCGATGACTTCCGCCATGCAGGTGGTGGAGACCGCGATCATCGACGGCTTGTACATGTTGTAGGCGTTGGCGAGGCCGTCGATCATGTTGTTGAGGCCGCCGAAGACGGCTGCGTCCTCGGTCATCGACGACGACACGCAGGAGCTCGGCTCCTTGAAGTGGCGCGACAGATGGCTGCGATAGTAGGCAACGCAGCCCTGCGAGCCGTGCACGAACGGCAGCGTCTTTTCGAAGCCGACGGCAACGAACACGGCGCCGAGCGGCTGGCAAGCCTTCGCCGGGTTGACGGTCAGCGCCTCGCGGGCGAAATTCTTCTCGCGATATTCGGGTGTCTTGGCCCATTCGCGGATGCGCTCGACCTCGGCGGGATCGCGCGGATTCTCGAACATCTTCTTCTTGTTCGCCAGCATCTGCTGGTATTCGGGACCACGGAAAAGCTCGAAGTGATCGAGCACATGTTCGGCACTCTGCGTCATGGGATAACCCTCTCTATGTTCCTGTGTCGATCAGGGAGCACTGGCTCTCCGCCGAAGGAGAGCCAGGCCGTGGGCGGTGGTGCTTACTCGGCTGCCTGAAGCAACGGCTTGGGCGCCTGCTTCCAGGGCGCCTTGGCCATCTTCCAGACCGGCGAGTTGATGGCCATGTCCATGTCGCGGGCGAAGATCGCGAACCCGTCATAGCCATGGTAGGGACCCGAGTAGTCCCAGGAATGCATCTGGCGGAACGGTACGCCCATCTTCTGGAACACGTACTTTTCCTTGATGCCCGAGCCGACCAGGTCCGGCTGGACCTTCTCGACGAACTTCTCGAACTCGTAGCCGGTGACGTCGTCGTAGATCAGCGTGCCGTCCTTGACGTAGTGCTGAGCGGTGCGCTGATAGTCGTCGTTGTGGCCGAACTCATAGCCTGTGCCGACGACCTCCATGCCGAGATCCTCGTAGGCGCCGATCACGTGGCGCGGACGCAGACCGCCGACGAACAGCATCACGGTCTTGCCTTCGAGGCGCGGCCGGTACTTGGCGATCACGGCGTCCATCAGGGGCTGGTACTTGGCGATGACTCGCTCGGCACCTTCCTTGATCTTGTCGTCGAAATAGCTGGCGATCTTACGCAGCGATTCGGCGATCTTGCTCGGTCCGAAGAAGTTGTATTCGCACCACGGAATACCGTACTTCTCTTCCATGTGGCGCGAGATGTAGTTCATCGAGCGGTAGCAATGCAGCACGTTGAGCTTCGCCTTCGGCGTCGCCTCGAGCTCTGCCAGCGAGCCGTCGCCCGACCACTGGGCGATCACGCGCAGGCCCATCTCCTCGAGCAGGATGCGGGACGACCAGGCGTCGCCACCGATGTTGTAGTCGCCGATGATCGCGACGTCGTAGGCCGACGGCTCGAAGCGCGGCGCGGCATCGGCCGGGAGCTTGTCGAACACCCAGTCCCGGATCGCGTCGTTGGCGATATGGTGACCCAAGGACTGGGAGACGCCGCGGAAGCCTTCGCAACGCACGGGGACGATGGTCTTGCCGTCATACTCCTTCGACTTGACCTTGGAGACGGCCTCGATGTCGTCGCCGATCAGGCCGATCGGGCATTCCGACTGCACGGTGATGCCGTTGTTCAGCGGGAACAGCTCCTGGATCTCGTCCATGATCTTGGCGAGCTTCTTGTCACCGCCGAAGACGATGTCCTTCTCCTGGAAGTCGGAGGTGAACTGCATCGTCACGAAGGTGTCGATGCCGGTCGTCCCGATGTAGTAGTTGCGGCGCGCCGCCCAGGAGTACTGGCCGCAGCCGACCGGGCCATGGCTGATGTGGATCATGTCCTTGATTGGGCCCCACACCACGCCCTTCGAGCCGGCGTAGGCGCAACCGCGGATGGTCATGACGCCGGGGATCGACTTGATGTTCGACTTGACGCCGCAATCCGACTTGCCGTTCTCATGCACGTTGAGATGCTTGGCGCGGCGCTTGGCGGTCTTTTCCGGATAGACCTTCAGGACCTCGGCGATCAGTTCCTTGTTGCGCGCCTTGATCTCGGCGACGCTTTGTTTCTCGGTGACGCTCATCTGGCTTTCCTCGATGATCGGTTGCGGAGGTGATCCGGCCCTTGGAGATGAAGGGCCGGAGCACCGGTGGCGGTTACGCCGTTGCGGCGAGTTCGGCGGCAGTCTTTCCGATCTGGGTTTCGTCGACGGCCTTCATGATGCCGTGCTCCATCAG
>NZ_JBNPUF010000019.1:0-11351 GCF_051168035.1 Bradyrhizobium sp. HKCCYLRH3059
TTGTGGCCGACGTTGAGGCCGGTCTGGACGCCCTGACCGATCTTCTTGAGCACGCTCCAGAAGCCCTGCAGCTCCATCTCGGTCGGCTGCGTCGCAGCGGTTGCGGCCTGCGGGCCGGCGCTGAAGATGCCGAGGTTGTGGCCGACGTCGAGGCCGGTCTGGACGCCCTGTCCGATCTTCTTGAGCACGCTCCAGAAGCCCTGCAGCTCCATGTCGGTCGGCTGCGCGGCGGCTGCGGCCTGGGGGCCGGCGCTGAAGATGCCGAGGTTGTGCCCGACGTTGAGCCCGGTCTGGACGCCCTGTCCGATCTTCTTGAGCACGCTCCAGAAGCCCTGCAACTCCATCTCCGACGGTTGCTCGGTGCCGGGGCCGACCGAGAACGGCGCGAACCCGCCCGCGATTCCGCCGATGGCGCCGCCAAAGTCGCGGCCGGTCTTGCCGCCGATCAGGCGTCCGATCGCCTGTCCGGCGAACCTGCCGAGAACGGAGCCGAAGATCCCTTCGGGATTCAATTGACCATAGTCCTCAGTCGACTGCTGCATGCCACTCATGTTGAGCCTCCTCGCTCGTTGTTTGATCTTCGAGCGGCGCGCCGCTTGACCTCATCAGGCGTAGTTGCTGCGCGACGTCGATCGAGGGCGATGTTGCGCGCGTGGCCGTGATGCAAGTGTCAAGCGGGGCGTGAAAGTGCCGTCAAAGTCGATCATGTGTGGAACGCATGGAGCAAGGTCACGCGGATCGTCAGACGCGTAGCATGCGCCTGATTTCGCGCTGCAGGCTCTCGGTTTCGCTCTCCGGCGTGGCGCCGACCTGCTTTCGCAGCACGGTGCGGCAGAAGTCATATTGACGCAGGGCGTCGGCACGGCGGCCCTGCTGCGCGTAGCAGCGCATCAAGGTGCGGTGGACGTCCTCCTGCAGCGGATCTGCGGCCAGCACACGCAATGAGAACGTCGTGGCGATCTCCACATGTTCCCGGCCGCCGACGTCCAGCAGGCCCGCGATCGCCCGGATCGCCCGCGTCTTCAGTCGTTGACGCTCGGCGGAGAGCCATGCCTCGAACGCGCAGGACGTCGAGCTGATGCCGTCGAGCAACTCGCCCCGGAACAGCGCGGCGGCGCGGGCCATGGTTTCCAGATCGCCGAGCTGCAGCAGCACCTCGAATTCCTGCACGTCGGTCGTGACGGCGTTCGGATGGATGCGGATGTCGTCGCGTTCCGCCGAGATCACCTCGGTGCATTGCGGCAGCACCCGGCGCAGCGTCAACAGCGCCTGGCGCAGGTTTGCGCGCGCGTTGTCGCCGAAGCGGCCTTCCCACAGGAGGGCGGCAAGCTTGCTGCGTGAAATGCCGTGCGGAGAGGTGAGGGCGAGATAGCCCAGGAGCGTTGCCGCCTTGCGGCTTGGGATGACGACCTGCTCGCCGGAGACGCGTCTGATTTCAAGACCGCCAAAGAGATTGATACGCAGCAGACTCATTGTCTCTCTCCTCTGAATGGCGACTCGCTGCGATCGGCGCCTTGCCTGCAGAAGTCGAGCTTCTCGTGCGATGAGATTGAGCGGCTGCAGCCCGATCAGGTCTGCACGGTCGTCGCCGAACGGCGAGCCGCCACGCTGTTCGTTGTCATCGTCGAAATGAGATCGGCAATGCAGTTAAGTCTGTCCGAGCAACGTTCGGTTCAATCTTGGATTGTAGGACGAAGCGAGACCGTGCCGTTGTGGCTTGCAGTATGCACTCCATCGGGTCCAGTCTGGGCGCAGCCGGAACCGCACGCTGTGAGCTACGCCACACTCCACGTCGGACACCGTCGTGCCGCATGCTCCATGGTCAGGAAGATTGGATTGTTCCGATGAGATCGTTCCGCAAGGAACTTTGGTTCCAGACACCGGGCCGTCGCGCCTTCATCAACATCACGGATGATGTCGAGGCGGCGCTGAAGGAGAGCGGGGTGCGCGAAGGGCTGGTGCTGGTCAACGCGATGCACATCACCGCGTCGGTGTTCATCAACGACGACGAGAGCGGGCTGCATTTCGACTACGAGCAGTGGCTAGAGAAGCTGGCGCCGCACGAGCCGGTCGCGGGCTATCGGCACAACCGGACCGGCGAGGACAATGCCGACGCCCACATGAAGCGCCAGATCATGGGGCGCGAGGTCGTAGTCGCGATCACCAATGGCAAGCTCGATTTCGGCCCGTGGGAGCAGATCTTCTACGGCGAGTTCGACGGCGGACGGCGCAAGCGCGTGCTGATCAAGATCATCGGGGAGTAGGGGGCGGTGTCGCCGTTTCCGGATGCGTTGACGCCTCCGACTGACCCATGTCGTCACGGCCGGGTTGGTCCGTGCCACAATCTCCGCTGTCGTCCCTGCGAACGCAGGGACCCATACCGCGGAATCTATCGGTGAGGCACAACTACCAGCCATCGTCCCATTGAAGCCGGTGGTTATGGGTCCCTGCGTTCGCAGGGACGACAATGCAGGGCTGCGAGGCGTCGGTGATTCAGCCACGAAGGAGAGGCGCTTCCGGAGGTCATCACACCATCGACCTTGGATCCCGCAGGCCCCAACGGCCGGCCTCGACCAGGGTGATGAAGCGCTCCACGGCCTCATTAAACAACGCCGGCTCCTCCAGATTCAGCACATGGCCGGACTTCGGGAAGAACGTCAGTCCCGACGCCGGCAGGTGCTGCTTGAGGAACAGGCTCGGCTCGATGCAGGCGTCGTCCTCGTCGCCGCAAATGATCAGCGCGGGCGTGGCGACGCGGCGGATCGCATCCGTCATGATGTAGATCGAGGGCCTCGCGCCTTGAAAGCCGCGCATGGTGTTGGCCGAGCCCCTGGCGTCGTGGCGAGCGAGTGCGGCATAGAAGTCGGCGTGGCCGCGCGGGTCCTTGACCAGGAAGGGAATGCGGCCGGGCGCCTCGCGGGTGACCTTGGCGGTCTCGGCCGAGCCGAGGGTCTCGAACTGCTCGGCCGTGGCGCGACACTGGGCACGGAAGGCGTCGAGCTGCGTGAGGTCGGAGCCCGAGCCGACGCCGGCCAGCACCATCGAGCGGATGCGGCCGGGCGCGTTCAGCGCGACCTGCAGCGCGGAGTACGAGCCCATCGACAGGCCAACGAAATGGGCGCTGTCGATGCCGAGATGGTCCAGCAACGCCAGGGCGTCGGTGTAGAAGTGCACGTAGCTGTAGACGTCGGGCGCGGCCGGCACCTCCGAGGGCGTGTAGCCGCGCGCGGAGTAGGCGATGCAGCGGTGGCGGCGCGCGAAATAGCGCAACTGCGGCTCCCAGTTGGTGTGGTCGGCGGCGAACTCGTGCAGGAAGATGAGCGGCGTGCCGGCGCCGACCTCTTCGAAATAGAGGCGAACGCCGTCTTTGGCCGTTGCGTGGGGCATCGTCAGCTCCTCCCGTGTCACGTGCCGCATGTTGACGAGTCGCGCGACACGCGACAATGGCCGGGCCAGTAGCCTTGTTTTCGCCTCAAGATAGACCCGGAATCACCCTCTCGTCGCCAGTCTTTCGCCGCCGAAGGTCATGGTTTCGTCACACCGCGACTTTTTACGGACCCCGCTGGCGGCTTGCAGAGGGGCCGCGCTGAGGACCAGGGGGTGCCAAGTCAGGGTACTGGGGGAAGTAACAGAAGGATTGAGTATGGTTGTGTCTACCCTTCGCCGGTCGCTTCACGTCGTTGCGCTGACCATGTGCTCGGCAGTCGTCGCCGTCACCGCAACACCGGCATCGGCCCGTCCGCATCACGGCTCGGGGCATCATGCCCACCGCAGCCACGGCGGCCATCACTACGCAGGGCATCATCACCACCGGCGTTCCGTCGCCCGGCTGTCGCGCTGGGAGCGCGGCGTGGCGCGGGTGCAGGTGAGCGGCGTTGCCGACGCGCAGGCCAGCGTCATGATGCCGGGAACGGCGTCCGACGGCATGGCGTCGTCCGGCGGCTTCGGCGGCGGCAGCAGCGTCGTTTCCGCGGCGCGCAGCTTCATCGGCAGCGGCAATCCGACCGGCCGGCGCAGCCTGTGGTGCGCCCGTTTCATGAACATGGTGCTGGAGCGCACCGGCCATCGCGGCACCGGCTCCGACATGGCGCGCTCGTTCGCGAGCTATGGCCAGCGCGTCTCCGGCCCGCAGGTCGGCGCGATCGCGGTGATGAGCCGCCGCGGCGGCGGCCACGTCGGCGTGGTCTCGGGCGTCGATGCCCAGGGCAACCCGATCGTCATCTCCGGCAACAACGGCAACCGTGTCCGCGAGAGCGCGGTGTCGCGGGGGCGGGTGTACGCCTACGTGATGCCGAACTAACCAATCTCGAACTGATGAATCGAGCCGTCGAGGCTCGCTCGGTGTGCGCCTCCCCCGCTTGCGGGGGAGGTCGCATCGCATCTTCGATGCGATGCGGGTGGGGGAAGTCTCTCCACACGAAGATTTTCGGGTGGGGCGCCCCCACCCCGGCCCTCCCCCGCACGCGGGAGAGGGGGCGCGCCGCCGATGCAGCTAGCGCTCGAACTACACCAGCCGCGGCTGCTCCACGGCGAGTTCGTCGCCAACGGCGATATCGCCGGCTTCGATCACCTCGGCATAGATGCCGCATTCATTGTTGCCGCGCCGGGTCATCAGCGCGGGCGGGATGTCGAGGTCGCGGGCGGCCGTTTCCGGGTCGACGTTGACGGCGGCGCAGCGGGTGGTGGTCTTCACGACCTTGAGCCGCGCCGAGCCGATGCGCAGCGTCTCGCCCATGAGCGAGGTCTCGTGCCAGGCCGGCCAGCCGGTGACGTAGACGTTGGCGCGGAAGCGCAGCGGGTGCACGGGAGCGCCGACCAAGGTCTCGATCTCCGCGATGGAGGCGAGGTTGATGATCGAGACCACCTTGCGCGCCAGATCCGTAAAGGCGTAGCCGCCGCCCAACAGCAGCTTTGGCGGCCCGCGCAGCTCGGCGGCGAACTCGCCTGCGAAGAAGCGCTCGATGGCGGCGCGGCCGTCGGCGCTCTCGAGATCGCCTTGGGCGACGATTGCGCCGTCCTTGCGGATGGTGAGGATGTTGGTCGCGTCGTCGAAGATGGTCTTGAAGCCGGCGAGGCGCTCATTGCGCATCAGCATCAGATACGCCGTCTTCGGTTTCCAGACCGGAGCTGCGGGATCGAACCCGCTGGGACCGTTCTCGAGCGCGTAGCGGCGGTCGGCCGGCAAGGTCTGGCCGACCCGCAAAGGCGCCCTCTGCAATGGTTCCGGGGTAAGGCCCTTGACGGGATAGCGGTACAGGCCGGCGATGCGCGCGGGAGGGGTCTGGCTCATGCCGCCTCATAGGAGATTCCCTTGGCCGCGGCCAGGGCACACGAATTTGTGAAGCGGCCTCTTCCGTTTTCGCACCGCCTTCCCACATTTCCACTCAAGCCGGGCGCAAGCCGGCGACGTCAATGGTTGCGGCGTTGATGGACGTCAACGTGCGCGATCCGAAACCCAATGAAGATGCTGAAGCCGTGCCTTCGGGGCGTCACAGCAGGCTGAGGGAAACATCATGAATATCGAAAAATATACCGAGCGCGCGCGGGGCTTCATCCAATCGGCGCAGTCGCTGGCGATGCGCGACGGCCATCAGCAGTTCTCGCCGCTGCATCTGCTGAAGGTCCTGCTCGACGACGGCGAGGGACTCGCTGGCGGTCTCATCGACCGCGCCGGCGGCAATTCGCGTGCGATTTTGAAGGCGACCGAGGATGCGCTGGGCAAGCTGCCGAAGGTCTCGGGCAGTGGCGCCGGGCAGATCTATCTGTCGCCCGAGTTGGCGCGCGCCTTCGACGCGGCGGAAAAGGCGGCTGAGAAGGCCGGCGACAGCTTCGTCACGGTGGAGCGGCTGCTGCTTGGCCTGACGCTGGAGAAGAACAGCGAAGCTGGCGGCATCCTCGCCAAGGGCGGCGTGACCGCGCAGAACCTCAATGCGGCGATCGAATCCTTGCGCAAGGGCCGCACGGCCGACTCGGCGACCGCCGAGAATGCGTATGACGCCTTGAAGAAATATGCCCGCGACCTGACCCAGGCGGCGCGTGACGGCAAGCTCGATCCGGTGATCGGCCGCGACGAGGAGATCCGCCGCACCATTCAGGTTCTGTCGCGTCGGACCAAGAACAACCCCGTGCTGATCGGCGAGCCCGGCGTCGGCAAGACCGCGATCGTCGAGGGCCTCGCGCTGCGCATCGTCAATGGCGACGTGCCGGAGAGCCTGAAGGACAAGCGGCTTTTGTCGCTCGATCTGGGCGCGCTGATCGCCGGCGCGAAATATCGCGGCGAGTTCGAGGAGCGGCTGAAGGCCGTGCTGCAGGAGGTCACGTCGGCCGAAGGCAGCTTCGTGCTGTTCATCGACGAGATGCACACCCTGATCGGTGCCGGCAAGGCCGACGGCGCGATGGATGCGTCGAACCTGCTGAAGCCCGCGCTCGCCCGCGGCGAGCTGCACTGCATCGGCGCGACCACGCTCGATGAGTATCAGAAGCACGTCGAGAAGGACGCGGCCTTGGCGCGGCGGTTCCAGCCGGTCTACGTCACCGAGCCGACGGTCGAGGATACCATCTCGATCCTGCGCGGCCTGAAGGACAAATACGAGCAGCATCACGGCGTGCGCATCACCGACTCTGCGCTGGTGGCGTCGGCCACGCTGTCGAACCGCTACATCACCGACCGCTTCCTGCCCGACAAGGCCATCGACCTGATGGACGAGGCGGCGGCGCGGCTGAAGATGCAGGTCGACAGCAAGCCCGAGGAACTGGACTCGCTGGATCGCGAGATCATCCGGCTCAAGATCGAGCAGGAGGCCTTGAAGAAGGAGAGCGATCTCGGCTCCAAGACGCGGCTGCAGGCGCTGGAGAAGGAGCTCGCCGATCTCGAGGAGAAGTCGGCGGCGCTGACGTCGAAATGGAGCGCCGAGAAGGACAAGCTGTCGAACGCGCAGAAGCTCAAGAGCGAGCTGGACGGTCTGCGCATCGAGCTCGCCAACGCGCAGCGCTGCGGCGAGTATCAGAAGGCGGGCGAGCTGGCCTATGGCCGCATCCCCGAGCTGGAGAAGCGGCTGGCCGACATCGAGGCCAAGGAGAATGCCGGCGAGATGATGGAGGAGGCGGTCACCGCCAACCACATCGCGCAGGTGGTCTCGCGCTGGACCGGCGTGCCGGTCGACAAGATGCTCGAGGGCGAGAAGGACAAGCTCCTGCGCATGGAGAACTCGCTCGGCAAGCGCGTCGTCGGCCAGTTCGAAGCCGTGCATGCGGTTGCGACCGCCGTGCGGCGCTCGCGTGCCGGCCTGCAGGACCCGCACCGGCCGATGGGCTCGTTCATGTTCCTAGGGCCGACCGGTGTCGGCAAGACCGAGCTGACGAAAGCGCTCGCCGAGTATCTGTTCAACGACGAGACCGCGATGGTCCGGCTCGACATGTCCGAGTACATGGAGAAGCACTCGGTGTCGCGCCTGATCGGCGCGCCTCCCGGCTATGTCGGCTATGACGAGGGCGGGGCGCTGACCGAGGCCGTGCGGCGCCGGCCGTACCAGGTCGTCTTGTTCGACGAGATCGAGAAGGCGCATCCGGACGTGTTCAACGTTCTCTTGCAGGTGCTCGACGACGGCCGCCTGACCGATGGCCAGGGCCGCACCGTCGACTTCCGCAACACGCTGATCATCATGACCAGCAATCTCGGCTCCGAGTTCCTGGTCAATCAGCCGGAGGGCGAGGATACGTCGGAGGTGCGCGAGCTGGTGATGGGCACGGTGCGGAGCCATTTCCGACCCGAGTTCCTCAACCGCGTCGACGAGATCATCCTGTTCCACCGCCTGCAGAAGAGCGAGATGGGCCGGATCGTCGAGATCCAGTTCGGACGTCTCCAGAAGCTCCTGGAGGAGCGCAAGATCACGCTGTCGCTCGATGGCGACGCGCGCGACTGGCTCGCCGCCAAGGGCTGGGATCCGGCTTACGGCGCGCGGCCGTTGAAGCGGGTGATCCAGCGCAGCGTGCAGGATCCGCTCGCCGAGATGATCCTCGCCGGCGACGTGAAGGACGGCGATCACATGACGATCTCGGCCGAAGGCAATGTGCTGACCTTCAACGGCAAGGTGCCGCACACTGCCGAGATCGCGACGTTCGAGGCGCCGATCCCGAAGCGCAAGCTGAACTGAGCGGCGTTTCGCCGAACTGAAACGGAAGCGGCCCGCGCTGAGAGATCAGCGCGGGCCGTTTTCAGTTGAACGCGCCTTTGGGGGGGCGAGGGGTCTCGCTCACCGGCTGACCTGGATCGGGCCGGCGTCGGAGATGCGCGAGGCGCCGGTGCCGCGGCTGGTCATCATCTGGTCGACGCGGTCGCGCTCCTTCTCGAAGTTGGCCATGATCGGGCCCTCGAGCGACCGGCCCCGCGGCAGCTTCACGCGCATCGGGTCGACGAAGCGGCCGTTGACGAGGATCTCATAGTGGACGTGCGGGCCGGTCGACATGCCGGTCGAGCCGACGAAACCGATGACCTGGCCCTGGCGCACGCGCTTGCCGGGCTCCATGCCCTTGGCAAACGCCGACATGTGGCCGTAGGCGGTCTCGTATCCGTTGTTGTGCTTGATGCGGATATATTTGCCGTAGCCGCCTTCCTGGCCGACCTTCTCGAGCACGCCGTTGCCGGAGGCGAAAATGGGGGTGCCGTAGGCGGTGGCCCAGTCGACGCCGGTGTGCATCTTCACGAAGCCGAGAATCGGATGGCGGCGGCCGCCAAAGCCGGAGCGCATGATCGCGTTGTTGACCGGCTTGCGCACCAGGAACTTCTTCGCGCTCTTGCCGGTCTCGTCGTAATAGTCGACGACACTATCGTCGGGGGTCTGGAACCGGTAGTATTTCTTGGTCTCGCCGCCGACCGTCAGCGAAGTGAACAGCACCTCGGTCTTGTCGTTGTTGCCAGGCTTGTCGTCGTCGTCGCCGGCATAGAAGACGTCGAACGAATCCCCAGGCTGCACCTTGCGCTGGAAATCGACGTCGTAGGAGTAGATGCGGATCATGTCCTCGATGACCGGCGCGGGCACCTTGTTGCGCATCGCCGTCTCGTAAATGCTCTGATAGAGGCGGACACCGGTGCCGTCATCCTCCTCGTCATTGGTGTTGTCGGCGGTCTCGGTGACCGTGTTCATGCTCTGCGCGTCCACGGCGACGTATCGTCCGAGGTCCGACAGCGCGGCCACCGCCTCGATCATGGTGTCGTTGGCGACGATGACCCGGAACGGCTGTAGCCGGGCGCCGGGGGCAGGGCTGGATGGCGCCATCAGGATGCGCAGTTTCTCGCCTTCCTTCAGGCCGCCGTCACGGCCGCGCGGGCCGAGCTGGGCGGCGATCGCCTTGGCTTCGTCGGGCGTCGCGCCCTGGTCGCGCAGGATCGAGGCGACGGTATCGCCCTTCTTGACCAGGTGGACGCGCTCGCCGAGTGGATTGCCGCCGGTGATCTGGTCCTTGGTCTTGGGGAGCAAGGTGACATTTTCCGGCACCACCCGGGTCTCGAAGCCGGCGTAAGGATCGGGCAAGGTGCCGTCATTGGCATAGGACAGTTTCAGGTCGCCGCCTTGGACGGCCTGCGCGCCGGCCGCGTCGGCGGCGGCATTGGCAAGCGAGGCGTAGCGTACGCCGCCATTGTTGCCGCGCCAGTTCGCCGCATCACGGACCCGCATGACGATTTCGTCGAGCGCCACCGAGGTTGCGATCTTCGCCTTGGGGAGCACCGCGGCGAGATCCTTGGTCACGAACGAGACCTCGGCGTCGGGCTCGACGGCCTCGGGATTGTTCGGATCCTCGCCGGACCCTGTCTTGTCGTTGTCGGTGTCGCTCAGCAGGCGCTGGGCGTTGAACGGCGGGATCTTGGCGGAAAGATCGCTCGTCGTCATCGACAGGTTGCCCGAGATCCGGACATAGGGACGGACCCGGATGAGCTCGCGCGATCCCGCGCGGGTCACGGTCGAGATGCGCACCACATTGCGGGCCGCGGCCGCTTCGCTCGGCGGCGGCAGGCGGTCGCTCTTGCGCAGGGTGGCGACGCGGTCATTGGCACCGAAGGCGCCGCGCAGCGCGCTCTCCATCCGCTCCGGCATGCGCGCGAAGGTCATTTCGCCGTCGAGCGAGGCGAAAACGGCGCCGCCGATGAGGGCTGCGCCGCATAGACCCGTCAGAATCGTACCAGAGAACCATTGTACGGAAACGCGGCGGCGGTCGATCACCGCGGCCTCGGAGCCATCGACCGATAGCGGCGGCTCATGACCGAGATCGATCATGCCGACCTCGCGTCCATACCCCCCGCGTGACGTCCGATGGTTCAACCTTCGTCCCCCAAATTCAAAGTCAGCACCGAGATCACTCAGCTGCCGGTTGGCTTAACGTCCAAGACAAACGGCTCGGAATGATGGCGCGCTTCTGACGGTTCGAGACTCTCTGGCTGGAAAGCCGGAATCCGCAAACCGCTATTGTTCTTCAGGATCTCTCGATGTCGTCTCGGCCGTATCAGGCGAAGGGCTCGCCACTTCCTTGATCTGGATCATCCTTGAATCGATGGCAGTCCCCGCTGGACCCAAATCAACCCAGGTCGATGCTTAACAAATCGTCGCAGGATTGTGGCCCAAGTGGGGCACGAAGTCCGCAAGAAGTCGGGGTTCTCCTGCTGTCCGGAAAAAAATGATTCGATGCGACGATTTGTTGACATTGGGCGTTGACACCCCGATCGGCCCCCCCTATAAACCCGATCACTGAGCGCGGCGCCGCTTCGGGACACACCGAGGCGAGCATTCGCGCCAATATTGCTCCTCACTTCTGTTGAGTGATGCACAACCGGTAAAACCCGGTTGCTCATCGACGTCGGAAGATGTTGGGCGCCCCTCCATCCGAGGGTGGGACCGAGGTCCCGGGCTGTTTGACAAGTGAAGATGAAGAAAGAGAAACGTGGACGGCGGAGTCCTTGCGGGTCTCGGGATTGAGGGCTTCGGCTTTTGGTTCTGGGATCGGACGAGAAGACTTCGGCGGACAATGTTTCAAAGGTAACACCATGGTTTTCGCGCTGTGAAGCGCGGAGATCGATTGGTGGGACCTCGTCAAACGTTGTGATCAGCCGGTTCAAAGCTTCAAGTTCAACTTGAGAGTTTGATCCTGGCTCAGAGCGAACGCTGGCGGCAGGCTTAACACATGCAAGTCGAGCGGGCGTAGCAATACGTCAGCGGCAGACGGGTGAGTAACGCGTGGGAACGTACCTTTTGGTTCGGAACAACACAGGGAAACTTGTGCTAATACCGGATAAGCCCTTACGGGGAAAGATTTATCGCCGAAAGATCGGCCCGCGTCTGATTAGCTAGTTGGTGGGGTAA
>NZ_JBNPUF010000020.1:0-8296 GCF_051168035.1 Bradyrhizobium sp. HKCCYLRH3059
CGAAAACCATGGTGTTACCTTTGAAACATTGTCCGCCGAAGTCTTCTCGTCCGATCCCAGAACCAAAAGCCGAAGCCTTCAATCCCGAGACCCGCAAGGACTCCGCCGTCCACGTTTCTCTTTCTTCATCTTCACTTGTCAAACAGCCCGCACTTGTTAGTTCGCTTCGAACTAATTAGTGCATCAACTTCTTTGGTCTCCTTCACCGTGGAAGTCCCGATTGCCGGGGCGCTTCACATAGCTGATTTTGAGAGACCGTCAAGAGCCTTTCTGAAGAAAAACTCAGGAGCCAGTCGGAAGAAGAAACATCAAAGAAAACAACGTTGGTCCCGAAAGTCGGGGGCCTCAGTCATCAGTGATGTCCGGCTGGCGTGGTGGTGAGATAGTGCGATGCCGCATCCTGCGCAAGAACTTTTTGCGACGGCTGTGCAGAAATGTGGATAGCGCTGTCGCCGCCCACGCTCGGCCTCCTCACACGCCGTTTCTGTTCCATTTTGGAGCGGCGGGCGCGCGCAGCGTCAGGAATTGCTCGCCTTCGGTTGCACCAGCGCACGATGCGAGTGCGGCATGGGCATCAGGACGAGATCCTTCCGCCGGACAAGGTTGGTCGACAGACGCTGTCGAGATTGCTGGTGCCGATTTCGAGGGTCGCGATCCCCTCCCCCGCCTGCGACGATCGCGGCGCGGCGCGGAACGCCAATGGTTCCGGACCGAACGGGCCGCTGAGCCCGGGATCGAAGTTCGCGGCGTCGCACACATTCGCGAATGCGAACTGGCATTGGTCTCGCCACCGCGAGCACGGAAGTGATGCGAGGGACGATCGGCGATATCCGCAAGCCTGGCGGTGACGCGGCCGGGAATGGCTCGGCTGTCCCGGCCGGATCGGTCAGCCCTGTTGCCGCAAGCTCCGGAAATACCACCAGCCCGACGAGGGCGCCCTCGCCACCAACCAAACATGCTTCAATCAGCGCGGGCTTGGAATTGGTTCATCGTGCTCGCGTCTCTGGACTGACTTGCCCAACGCACGGACGTTACGGTCGCTTGGGACGTCGATCCTGTCGAGCGCGTCGTTGCAGCGATGCCAGCATCAATTCGAGCCCGCATGCAGCAAGAGCAGCCGCGGCATTGTTGCTTGGTCGACATTGTTGCCTGGTGACCTGCCGCGTGGTGACCTCCGCGGCGCCGCGTCGTCCGAGGCCGGCGCGAGACGGCGTCAACGCGATCGCGGCGGCGTGCTGCGTGCGGGAGCCGTCAGGAAGCGATCGAGCTCGACGATCGCTTCGGCCTCGCGGGCGCGCCGCAGCTGCCTGGCCTGCTCGATGCCCGGGGGCAGACGTTTCGCCCTGTCTCGCGCTTCGCGCGCCATCTCCAGCAACCGCTCACCCAACGACATCGTCTGCTTGACACGCCGGCGCCGCTTCTTTTGACCTTCTACGTCCATGCGGGATTGCATCCAGTTTCATTGATGCGCATCGACGACTCTAGATCAGGAGCTGCCGCGCGCATCAACATAAGTGAATCGGCCATGACCAACGTCGTCCGGGCGGCAGAGCAGCAGCCGCCGGCCGCGCCGGGAGCAACGAGGCTAGCCGCAGCGCCGCCGACTTCGCACGGCTGGGATGCGTGGACCGGGGCGGTCTCTGCCCGCCCCGGTCCCATCGGCTGATGCGCGCGGTTGGGCAGAACGAGCATGCGCTTTCGCCGCAGCGTCCGGAGCCAGTCCAGCACGTCGTTGCGCGACCTGAGTGGACGAGGCAATGCCACTCAGGCCTGCGCGAACTTGATGGTCGACACCGGCCAGCGGCCGTCATGGCCACCGATGGTGATGCGCAGACCGTGGAGTTCGTCAAGATGGACGTACTCCACTGTTCCGGCCTTGCCGTCGCTCAGCGCCACAGCCTTGCCGACCAGCTCGGTCTGCGCCCGTTCGAATTCGCGCAGGATGCAGAAGGCTCGCGTCTTGACGGCAACCATGAGGAACTTCGAGACCTGAGGGGGGAACCGCCGGGCAGCACAGGCCGCTCGACGGTCGTTCAAGTCGGCACGCGGACGCCGAACGTCAACCCGTCCTCAAGCAATCGTGCGCGCCGCAAGGCAGCGAGCGCCGGGCTTGCCCATCAGCGGCACTCGAAATTCGCCGCATCCTCGAGGCTGCCGCTGCCCTTGTAGGTCAGCACCTTCGGGAACGCGCAGAGATCGCGTGTGCGCCCGGGCCATGGCACATCGGGCGCGCGCCGCGCGGTGGCCCGGATCGCCTCGGGCGCCGCGGCCGTGCCCTCCACCCATCGGTCCAGCGCGGTCAGCAGGTCGAACTGATCGGTGGCGGGTCCGCCGCCGCAATGGTTCATGCCGGGAACCAGGAACAGCCGTGCGAAACCGTCGGCATCGGCGCCGTATTTGGTCTTGAGCTGATCGACATAGTCGACGGTGTCGAGCGCCGAGAAGATCGGATCGGCCGTGCCGTGATAGAACAGCATCTTGCCGCCCTTCGCCTTGAAGGCGTCGAGATCGGTCGAGGTCGCGGCCTCATATTCCATGCCGGCGTCGAAGCCGCCGGCGCCCTTCATCACCTTCCGCGGATCGCGGTCGAGATCGAAGTTGCGCACCCAGGCGACGAGATCCTCCGGCGTCTCCGGCGGGCTCATGAAATCATAGGCGACGCCGCCGGGAATGAGCGTGAGGTTGCGCGCATTGGGCGGACTCGCCTTGGGCGTACCGAGCTTCCAGGCGCGCCAGCCGGGCGCGGCGAGGCCGGGATCATACGGCCAGCGCGCATAGATCAATCCGCCCATGGAATTACGGCTGCCGTCGAACATCAGCTTGACGGCTTTCAGCTTGGGGACAGGCAGGCACTGCGAGTTCTGGCCCTCCTTGCAGGCGAGCGCGGCCGGATCGAAGCGGCAGGCCATGACGTCCTGCACCATGCCATCCTTGGCGCCGTCGGCGCCATCGCACGACGCGGTCACGGCATCGGCCACCAGCTTCAGGTCCTCGTCGCTCAGCGCGCTGCCGACATCGGCCTTGCCGTCCGGGCCGGGCGGCGCGATCGCCAGCAGCGCCTGCTCCTGCGCGATCACATCGATGCCGGCCAGCGGCACGCGATAGGCCGGCGCGCCGGCGATGACGCCGTCGAACAGCTCCGGGAATCGCTGCGTCACCGCCATCGCCTGGCGGCCGCCGTTGGAGCAGCCGGCGAAGTAGGACCGGCGCGGCGCCTTGCCGTACAGCTTCTCGGCCGCGGCCTTGGCGGCAGCAGCCACCGGCGGAATCGAGCTGTAGCCCTTGTCGCGCCGCGCCTGCGGATCGAGGCCGAACAGATAGGGCCCGAGCGGCCCCGGCTCCTCGAGATGGCCTGCGTCGGTCGAGGCCACGGCATAGCCGTTCGAGAGTCCGTTGGGCGGCGTGGTGCCGGTGAGCAGGCCGAGCGCCGGGCGCAGCACGCCGTCGACGCCGCCGCCGCCCTGAAAGACGACCTTGCCATTCCACGTCGCAGGCAATCGCAGCTCGTAGCCGACAGCATAGGGCTTGCCGTCGATGCCGGTACGCTCGTTGATCTTGCCCCGGACCAGGCAGTGATCCGGCGCAGGTGCGGTCGCGCCCGCAGGCGCGGGCGGCGCCAGTTGCACGCCGCCCGCAGCGACGAATTCCGCCGTGACGATGCGGCCGCTGCCGGAGAAGCCCTGAGCCAACGTGGCGCAGCTCGCCTTGAAATCCTCCGCATGCGCGGACGCCATGGCCGACGTCGTCAGCAAGACCGCGGTCAGCGCCGTCACACGGATCGTCATCACGGTCGTCCTCACACCTGCGGGCCAAGGCCCGTCACGCATCGTCGTTGCTTCGCGGCACGCTCGATCGCTTCCGACCATAGCCAAGCCTGCGCCCGCCGCAAGCGGCCGTGCGCATGGGTGCGATTGAAAACGTCAGCCGAAGCGTGCCATCTGATGGGTGTCAAGGAAGCGTCGAGGGACATCATGGCTGCGGACATCAGGTTGAATGCGTTTGCGATGAACTGCGTCGGGCACCAGTCGCCCGGCCTGTGGCGGCATCCGCGTGACCGTTCCTCCGACTACAATCGCCTGCCCTATTGGCTCGACCTCGCCAAGACCTTGGAGCGCGGCCGCTTCGACGGACTGTTTCTCGCCGACGTGCTCGGCGTCTACGATGTCTATGGCGGCAACCCCGACGCGGCGCTCCGCCACGCCATCCAGGTGCCGGTGAACGATCCGATGATGCTGATCTCGGCGATGGCCGCCGCGACCTCCCATCTCGGCTTCGGCGTCACCTGCACCTTGTCCTATGAGCCGCCCTACCCGTTCGCGCGGCGGATGTCGACGCTCGATCATCTCACCGAGGGCCGCATCGGCTGGAACATCGTCACCGGCTATCTCGACAGCGCCGCACGCGGCATGGGCAGGGAGCGCCAGACTGCGCATGACGATCGCTACGACGTCGCCGACGAGTACATGGAGGTCGTCTACAGACTGTGGGAAGGTAGCTGGGAGGACGACGCCGTCAAGCGCGACCGGACAAGCGGCGTGTTCACCGATCCCACGAAGGTTCACCGCGTCAGCCATCGCGGCGAGAACTACCAGCTCGACGCCATCCATCTCTGCGAGCCGTCGCCGCAGCGAACGCCGGTGCTGTATCAAGCCGGCACCTCGCTGCGCGGCCGCGTGTTCGCCGGCCGGCATGCCGAATGCGTGTTCATGTCCGGCCCGTCCGCCAAGATCATCGCGCCGCGCGTCGCCGCGATCCGCCAGGCCGCCGCCGACGCGGGTCGCGCGGGCAGCGACATCGTCATCTTCAGCATCGCCACCGTCGTGCTCGGCGAAACCGATGCGGCGGCCGAGGCGAAGTTCGCCGACTATCGCCGCTACATCGACCACGAGGCGTCGCTGACCCTGATGTCGGGCTGGACCGGCGTCGACTTCTCGACCTACGACCTCGACCAGCAGGTCCGCCACGTGCTCAACGATGCCGGCCGCAGTGCGATGGACAACGTCACGCGGGCCGATCCGGACCGGGTGTGGACCGTGCGCGAGGTTGCCGAGCATGTCGGCATCGGCGGTATCGGCCCGGTGTTCGTCGGCTCACCGGCGAAGGTCGCCGATCTCATCGAGAGCTGGATCGAGCAGACCGACGTCGACGGCCTCAACCTCGCCTTTGCGCTGTCACCGGAGAGTTTTGCCGATGTCGCGGACATGCTGGTGCCGGAGCTGACCCGACGCGGCCGCTACAAGAAGGCCTACCAGCCGGGAACGCTGCGCGAAAAGCTGTTCGGCCGCGCCCGGCTCGCGGCGCCGCATCCGGCGGCGAGCTACCGGCCGTAATGCTGCTGGCACTCAGCCCGACAGACGCGACAGCAACACAGCCACCGCCGCCTCGATCGGCTTGATGATCGGCACGGCGAATTGCCGCTGCAACTGATCGGCGGCCTGCGCCAGCGGCCCGCCGCCGATGATCACGGCCTCGGCGCCGTCCTCGGCAATACAGGCGCGCGTGGCGTCAGCCAGGGCGGCAGCAAGCCGCGCCGGATCGACGGCGAGCGCGGCCGGGTCGCCCTGCGTCAGACGCGTCCCGGTGAACTGCGCCGACAGGTTCAGCCTGTCTGCAAGGCCCGCGATGCTCGCGACCAGCGCGGGCGTCACCGTGGCAACGCCGAAGCGCCGCCCGCCCTCTGCGGCCTCGCGCATCGACGCCTCGCCGATGCCCGCCACCGGCAGCGAGCACTGGCTGCCAAGCTCCGCGGCGCCGGGATCGCCGAACGCCGCGACGATGATGCCGTCGCAGGCATCGCGATGCGCGCGGCCGATATCGACCACTTCCGCCGCCGATGCGGCCAGCGCCTCGGCATCCACGATCATGGCCGGCGCCCGCGTCGCGGTCGCGCCGACGACCTCGGCCCGGCCGGCGCAGCAGGCGGCCGCGATCGACACCATCATCGCGGTGGTCGTGGCCGAACTGTTGGGATTGATCAGGAGGATGCGGGGCATGAGGACGGTTGCTCAGATGACGAAGCTCTCCTCGTGAACAATCGTCGGCCAAACGTCAACTCCAGGCCCATTCGCCGATGAGGGTGGCGGGCATCCGCCGTTCGTCGCCGGCCGCTCACCCGATCCGCATCGACAATTCGACTTCGTCGCCGAACGGCACCGACAGATAGCCGTTATCAGGCGAACGGACGTAGGCGAGGTAGTCGGGGCTGTGGTCGGCATTGTCAGCGACGATGAACGCGCCGGCGCTGAGCCGGCTCTCGAGCAGCGCCAGGATATCGCCATACAGCGGCTTGGCGCCGTCGAGCAGCACGAGATCGATGGTCTCCGGCAGATCGGCGCTCAGCGTCTGCAGGGCGTCGCCCTGGCGGATCTCGACCAGATCGGCCAGGCCGCCCTCCGCGAGGTTGGCACGGGCACGGGCGACCTTGGACGGCTCGAACTCCGTGGTGATCAGCCGGCCGCCGCCACTGTCGCGCAGCGCCGCGGCGAGGAACAGCGTCGAGATGCCGAACGAGGTGCCGAATTCGACGATCGATCGCGCACCGACGCCGCGCGCCAGCATGTAGAGCAGCATGCCGGTGTCGCGCGACACGGGCAACGGAAAGTCCTTGAGCTGCGTGTAGAGCTCGACATGACCGGACCTGCTGCGCATCAGTTGCGCGCCCCGTTCGGCCATGCCGGCGAAGATCGGGCTCGTCTCCGGCCGCAGCAACGTCGCCTCGGCAAGCAGGCGATCCAGCAGCGGCGCCACCGGCTGAGTGGTCAGGGTGATCATTGATATTCTCCGTGTTCTCGATGCGTGTCGTTTGCGTCGAAGTCAGAATACGAATAATCATTCGCATTCGCTAATCGCATTTCGGAACGCTCCATGGCCCCGGCTCGAAAAGCCCCGATTTCCCCGCGAAAACTGCCGCAACAGGCACGCTCGGCCGACCTCGTCGCGGCCATTCTGCAGGCGGCTGTTCAGGTTTTGACCAAGGAAGGCGCGCAACGTTTCACCACGGCCCGTGTCGCCGAGAAGGCCGGCGTCAGCGTCGGCTCGCTCTATCAGTACTTCCCGAACAAGGCGGCGATCCTGTTCAGGCTGCAGAGCGACGAGTGGCAGCAGACGACGAAACTGCTGCACGGCATTCTGGAGGACACGCGCCGTCCGCCTCTGACGCGATTGCGCGCGCTCGTTCACGCGTTCCTGCAATCGGAGTGCGACGAGGCCGCCGTACGCGGCGCGCTCGACGACGCCGCCCCGCTCTATCGCGACGCGCCCGAGGCACGCCAGGCCAGGGCCAGTGGCCGCCGCGCCATGCTCGCCTTCATGCGCGAGGTGCTGCCTCGTGCCGGAGAGACCGAGCGCGCGCGGGCCGCCGACCTGATCAAGACGACGCTCGGTCAGGTCGGCAAGCACTTCTCGGAGACACCGCGAAGCCGGGCCGAGATATCGGCCTATGCCGATGCGATGGCCGACATGTTCTGTGCGTACCTCTCCACCGCGAACAAGCCTCACAAACGTAAGGCCGGGTAGTCCCGCAGCCGGCGCGTCTCCGGTTCAACGGCGTCTTGGGGGCCGCCATGCGGCCGATCAGCAGAATCCCGGAACGCCCGTCAAGGACGATCAACGGACATCGCGAGGCGCTCGACAGATCGTGAACGAGCTTGCCCTCTAGCGCCGCACCCCCCTTCGAACCAACTGCGAACCCGGCTGGCTCTCGCGACCGATCAGCCAATTGCGGCCGCGCGGCAGCAGCGTCGCAAGCTCGAAGTTCTGATCGATCAGTTTTTGCCAGACAAAAGCCCACTCGGGCTCATTGTCGCGACCGGTCAGCCAATCGCGGCCGCGCGGCAGCAGGGTCGCACGCTCGAAGTTCTGATCGATCAGTTTCTGCCAGACGAAGTTCCACTCAGGCTCGTTGTCGCGACCGGCCAGCCAATCGCGGCCGCGCGGCAGCAGGGTCGCAAGCTCGAAGTTCTGATCGACCAGTTTTTGCCAGACAAAAGCCCACTCGGGCTCGTCGTCGCGACCGGTCAGCCAATCGCGGCCCCGCGGCAGCAGGGTCGCACGCTCGAAGTTCTGGTCGATCAGTTTCTGCCAGACGAAGGCCCACTCGGGCTCGTTCTCGCGACCGTCCAGCCAATCGCGGCCGCGCGGCAGTAGCGTCGCGTGCTCGAAGTTCTGATCGATCAGTTTTTGCCAGACGAAGGTCCACTCAGGCTCGTTCTCGCGACCGTTCAGCCAATCGCGGCCGCGCGGCAGTAGCGTCGCGTGCTCGAAGTTCTGATCGATCAGTTTTTGCCAGACGAAGTTC
>NZ_JBNPUF010000021.1:0-2500 GCF_051168035.1 Bradyrhizobium sp. HKCCYLRH3059
CTTCGAAGCCCAACCAATCCAGTAAGGTCGGACAACACACGGGATTCGTCACCATCCACTGGCTGCAGAATATTCACTGCATTCCCATCGACTACGCCTTTCGGCCTCGCCTTAGGGACCGGCTAACCCTGCGAAGATTAACTTTACGCAGGAACCCTTGGACTTTCGGCGACACTGTCTTTCACAGTGTTTGTCGTTACTCATGCCAGCATTCGCACTTCTGATACCTCCAGGCGCCCTCACGGGTCACCCTTCGCAGGCTTACAGAACGCTCCGCTACCGCGTACGCTTGCGCGCACACCCTAAGCTTCGGCTCGTGGCTTGAGCCCCGTTACATCTTCGGCGCAGAAACCCTTATTTAGACCAGTGAGCTGTTACGCTTTCTTTAAAGGATGGCTGCTTCTAAGCCAACCTCCTGGTTGTTTTGGGATTTCCACATCCTTTCCCACTTAGCCACGAATTGGGGGCCTTAGCTGTAGGTCAGGGTTGTTTCCCTCTCCACGACGGACGTTAGCACCCGCCGTGTGACTCCCGGATAGTACTCTCAGGTATTCGGAGTTTGGTTGGGTTTGGTAAGACGGTAAGTCCCCCTAGCCCATCCAGTGCTCTACCCCCTGAGGTATTCGTCCGAGGCGATACCTAAATATCTTTCGCGGAGAACCAGCTATTTCCCAGTTTGATTGGCCTTTCACCCCTAACCACAAGTCATCGGAGCCTTTTTCAACAGGCACCCGTTCGGTCCTCCAGTGAGTGTTACCTCACCTTCAACCTGCTCATGGCTAGATCACTAGGTTTCGGGTCTAATACAACGAACTTGACGCCCTGTTCAGACTCGCTTTCGCTACGCCTACGCCTATCGGCTTAAGCTTGCTCGTTAAATTAAGTCGCTGGCCCATAATACAAAAGGTACGACGTCACCCAGAACGCATCTTGGGCTCCGTCTGTTTGTAGGTGTCCGGTTTCAGGTCTATTTCACTCCCCTCGTCGGGGTGCTTTTCACCTTTCCCTCACGGTACTGGTTCACTATCGGTCGCTGAGGAGTACTTAGGCTTGGAGGGTGGTCCCCCCATGTTCAGACAGGATTGCACGTGTCCCGCCTTACTCGAGCATGAATGTTCGCATTACCCATACGGGGCTATCACCCTCTGAGGCCCTGCTTTCCTGACAGGTTCTGGTTGGCTTACATTCATGACTGGCCTGGTCCGCGTTCGCTCGCCACTACTAGCGGAGTCTCGGTTGATGTCCTTTCCTCCAGGTACTTAGATGTTTCAGTTCCCTGGGTTCGCTTGAAACCTCCTATGGATTCAGAAGTCTCATACCTTCTCTTGATAACCGGAAATCCAAAACCTCACGGCTCGGGATCATCCTAGTCTCCTATTCAAACCCCAAGACCGAGGTCTTGGAGTTCCGGCTATCGAAGGTGGGTTTCCCCATTCGGAAATCCGCGGATCAAAGCTTCTTCGCAGCTCCCCACGGCTTATCGCAGCGTAGCACGTCCTTCATCGCCTCTCAGCGCCAAGGCATCCACCGAACACCCTTAAGGCACTTGATTGCTCTCATTATCAATGTCCACACACTCGGCAGAATGTTGTCAGCTCCCCACCTGCCCCGAGGGACAAGCGTTGGAAGCCGCAGGACACTGATTAGAAAGACCAGCTTGCTTCTTAAGATCGAACCGATGGCAATGCGGTCAAGCGTCGCCAACAGAGTCATTTACAACAGACAGGATGCTTCACAGCTTCCAGCCTGCGCCGAAATGACCCGGAGATAGTGAAGTGTCGGTGCATAGTCGAAGCGCGGACCGCTTGCGCGGTGACGCTCCATTGCACGACCCAACTCGGATCGATCTCCTCTTCACGATGTCAGATAACACGCAGTCTTCTGTAATCCCGGTGAGGACCAGAAGATGCGAAGTGTTGTCTCGCGGACGAATTGTGTGTCGGTCAGGCGCAAAGTCCGCCTCCGCTCTTACGAGCTCCGGCGCGACAGCCTTCGCGATCAGATGGCTTGCCGAGCCGAAGCGCCGGATGGCGCGAAGGCTGGTGGAGCCTGTCGGGATCGAACCGACGACCTCATGCTTGCAAAGCACGCGCTCTCCCAGCTGAGCTAAGGCCCCATAACCGGAAAGACGAATGCAATGAGCGTGATCGTCGAGACGATAATCAGCCGAAGCTCGCGTTGACCAGTCCGCCTTCGCCCAATTGGGCTACGGCGCGACAGCCTTCGCGCATCTTCTGGCTTGCCGAGCCGTAGCGCCGGCAGGCGCGAAGGCTGGTGGGCCTGGGAAGACTTGAACTTCCGACCTCACGCTTATCAAGCGCGCGCTCTAACCAACTGAGCTACAAGCCCTAACGCTCGAAGCTCGTCGCCACCCTGCCCGCAAGGGCAAATGCAGCAACCGCGCAGCCCCAGGCAGCGTGTTCGTCCGCGAAGAAAGAGAAACGAAGACGGCGAAATCCCGCCAATGGAGCTCACATGGATCTGGCGATCCAGGCGGCCC
>NZ_JBNPUF010000022.1:0-1652 GCF_051168035.1 Bradyrhizobium sp. HKCCYLRH3059
GCTTCGGCCACGATCGGTGCGATCGGCGGTACGTCGGCTGCATCCAGCCAGGCCTTCAACGGTCTGACGGCGGCGGCTCCGGTGGCGGACGCGACCGCGCAGACGCAGCGCGCGAGCCTGGTCTCCCAGTACAACAACGTGCTGGCGCAGATCAACACGACCGCGGCTGACGCTTCGTTCAACGGCATCAACCTGCTGAACGGCGACACGCTGAAGCTGACCTTCAACGAAACCGGCAAGTCGACGCTGTCGATCACCGGTGTCACGTTCAACTCGGCTGGTCTCGGCCTGTCGAACCTGACCTCGGGCACCGACTTCCTCGACAACAACTCGGCGAACAAGGTCATCGGCGTCCTCAACTCGGCGAGCTCCACGCTGCGCAACGAGGCCTCCACGCTGGGTTCGAACCTCTCGGTGGTGCAGGTTCGTCAGGACTTCAACAAGAACCTGATCAACGTGCTGCAGACCGGTTCGTCGAACCTGACGCTGGCCGACACCAACGAGGAAGCGGCCAACAGCCAGGCGCTGTCGACCCGCCAGTCGATCGCGGTGTCCGCGCTGTCGCTCGCCAACCAGTCGCAGGCGAGCGTGCTGCAGCTCCTGCGCTAAGGCGCGGGCGGCACCCACGAATATCGGAGGCGGCGGGGCTTGCCCCGCCGTTTTCGGCTCTAGACTATTCGCAAATTGACGCCGCTCGGCTGCGGCGCCGGATCAGCCGGACAGCGAGCACGAGAGCAACGTCGTGTCGACGCGAATGCAGCCTGCCGACGACGCCGCTCCCGAGAGGAGACTCCCGAGAGGAGCCTTCTGAGAGGAGACTGGGCCATGCCCCTGCGGGTCGAGCTGAAGCCTTTCGAGCGCATCGTGATCGGCGACAGCGTCATCGTGAATTCGAATACGCGCGCCCGCTTCATCGTCGAAGGCGACGCGCCCATTCTCCGCGAGCGTGACACCGTCACCGCCGAGACCGCCGATACGCCGGCCAAGCGCCTCTATCTCTGCGTCCAGACGATGTACCTGAAGAACGACGCGATCCGTTATCGCGCGTCCTATCTCGCCTGTATGAACGAGTTGCGCAGGGCGATTCCGGAAGCCGCCGGCCAAGCCGAGATGGTGGATCGCCATGTCACGGAAGGAGCGCTGTACAAGGCGCTGAAGGAGATCAGGGCGCTGATCGAGCGAGAGGATCGCGCAGTCGCGCCGGCCGAAGCGATGCCTTGACATTCCGGCCGCGGAAGGGACCGGGCTCGCCGCAGCCTGAGAGGTCGGTACTACGTCCGTATTAGCACGGACAATAAAATTAACGGGACGGATAAAAGCCCCACCTAACGATGGCGTGGACGAAAGTCTGTTCAGCCGAGTCGGCGAGGGCCGGGTATCGATCCGCGCTGCTGGTGAAGGCCGGGACCGGCCGTCGCTCTGACAGGATCAGCGGTCGCCCGTGACCGCGGCGCCAATTCTTGGAAGGCCAGTTTCATGGACGATCTGTTGCGTGAGTTCCTGACGGAGACCAGCGAGAGCCTGGACACCGTCGACAATCAATTGGTACGGTTCGAGCAGGAGCCGAACAACGCCAAGATCCTCGATAACATCTTCCGGCTGGTGCACACGATCAAGGGGACCTGCGGTTTCCTCGGCCTGCCGCGGCTCGA
>NZ_JBNPUF010000023.1:0-1637 GCF_051168035.1 Bradyrhizobium sp. HKCCYLRH3059
CGTCGCGTGTTCGAGACCGTCTTGCGCCGCTGCATCCGGGAGCGCCTGATCGGCGGCGAAGGGTTCGCAGTCGACGCGAGCCTGATCAAGGCGGATGCCAATCGGCAGAAGGGAATCGAAGGCGATAAGAGGCTTCCGCCGGAGGCTGCGGGTCGAGCGATCGACGAGTATCTTGCCGTTCTTGATGATGCCGCGTTCGGTGCCGCGACGGAGGTCACGCCCAAGTTTATATCGCCCTCCGACCCGGCGGCGCGCTGGACGGGAGCGCACGGCGGCCAAGCCTTCTTCGCCTACTCGACGAACTATCTGGTCGACGTCGAGAATGCGATCATCGTCGATGTCGAAGCGACCACGGCGATCCGCCAGGCAGAAGTATTGGCCGCCAAGCGCATGATTGAGCGTTCAATCGAAAGGTTCGATCTTTATCCAAGCCGGCTTCTCGGCGACAGAGCCTATGGCTCCGCTGAGATGCTCGGGTGGCTGGTCTACGAGCACGGGATCGAGCCGCACGTGACCGTTTTCGACAAGTCGGCCCGCACCGACGGGACCTTCTCGCGTGAGGCCTTCACCTACGACCATACCAGGGACGTCTATCGCTGTCCCGCTGGCAAACCCCTCACCACTACAGGGACGCTGGTGAACAACGACACGACGGTCCTCTACCGTGCGAGCAAGCGCGATTGTCAAGCATGCTCTCTAAGAAGCAGGTGTTGCCCCAACACCCCGGCTCGAAAAGTGCCGCGCTCGATCTACGAGGGCGCTCGCGACATGGCACGCGAGATCGCAAGCTCATGGGAAGGCCGCACTTCACGCCGGCTCCGCAAGAAGATTGAGATGCTGTTCGCGCATCTCAAGCGCATCCTCAAGCTAGATCGGCTGCGACTAAGAGGGCCGAACGGCGCACGCGACGAGTTCACCCTCGCTGCAGCCGCTCAGAACCTTCGTAAGATGGCCAAGCTGATCCCGATGCCCGCGCTGACGCCCGCGTGAACCACAACGCGCCAATTCGTCCTCGAAACAGATGGCGTTCACGACGAAACTACTGCCGACTTTTTCAACGGAATCAGCCAGAAGCGGACAGTCGATCACGTCTCCATCCACTCTATCGACTTCGGGAGCGTCTCAGATTCAGCAAACTCTTGAGCGGCAATTAGGCCCTTTTCAAAGGGTATCACATATTCGCGCGGAAACTCCGTGTGATGAGCGAGCCCGACGTAGCAAGTCATAACCGGATGCGTGCTGGACTGATCGCCGCGACTTACATAGTACGGCGGATTGTGGTGACCGAACTGAAAAGCGAGGACGGTCTCGTCGCCACCCACGACCAACGCAAGATCATTACCGTTTGGGGCCTGGAGGGAGATTATGTTCAACTTGTCCAGCGTTCGCGCTTCGTCGCGAGCCATGCGGATTACTCTTTCAAATTCTGCAAGCGTTGAGACCCGCACGGCCTCCTCGGCATCGTGAACGACAATCGAAAGATCCACGATCTAGCTCCCCTGGTGGCCGCCCTCGGCTGGACAATATCCGTTGCTCCGCAGTCCGTCATTGCGTCCGCTGTGGGTCTTGGTCGTGTAAAAACGGCCTTGCGGACGTCCGTCCTGACCACGAGGACGCGGGCGTTTCTCAGGCTGTGA
>NZ_JBNPUF010000024.1:0-1041 GCF_051168035.1 Bradyrhizobium sp. HKCCYLRH3059
CGGGGTCAAGCCGTTGATCGCGGCAATCACAGCCTGAGAAACGCCCGCGTCCTCGTGGTCAGGACGGACGTCCGCAAGGCCGTTTTTACACGACCAAGACCCTGAGCAGACAAGCCCAACTAAGTGCTAGTAGCATCAAACTATAGCTGGTCAGCGTATAGTTGGAAGCTTGTCGTTCCATCCGTGGTCTCTAAGCCCCACGGGGTCTTGATGGTGATTTCAATAATTTCGCGCCCAGCGTCATCTTGGCGCTTCGCTAAAACCTCACACGCAATGAGGGCCGGCTGCGGAAATTGGCTATCGGACCGTAGCGATAGATTTGTAAAAATTGGCGCTTTGTCGACCATCACCCATTCGGTGCCGAACCTGTCGGTGAATCGGCATTCCACAAATCCCGGAAAATCGTCGCTCACCCAACGCGTAATCTCAGCTCGAATGTACGGGGTCACGACTACCTCTTAACGGCCTTTAACTCGGCGCTCTCCTTCATACCAGACAGAATCTGCGATGTCCGCAACTGGCCGATTCTGTTGAAAAAGTCAGCAGTTGCGACGCAGAGATATCGGTGATTCAGTCTGTCTAGTGGGCAGGACTGAAGGTCATGATGGGGCATCGGCAAGTCGAACAGGCTGCGTTGTTCTATGAGTTCTCGCTGGAAAGGCACATCCCAGCCGACCACCTCGTGCGGTCGATCGATAGGTTCGTCGACCTTGAGGACTTACGGCGGGAGCTGGCGCCGTTCTACAGCAACATCGGGCGGCCCTCGATCGATCCGGAGCTGATGATCAGGATGCTCTTGATCGGCTATTGCTTCGGCATCCGATCGGAACGGCGCCTCTGCGATGAAGTCCATCTCAATCTGGCATACCGCTGGTTTTGCCGGCTGGGTCTAGATGGAGGCGTCCCCGATCACTCGACGTTCTCGAAGAACAGGCACGGCCGCTTCCGTGAGAGCGATCTCTTCCGTCGCGTGTTCGAGACCGTCTTGCGCCGCTGCATCCGGGAGCGCCTGATCGGCGGCGAAGGGTTCGCAGTCGACGC